>JBJYXV010000036.1:0-48925 GCA_046260155.1 Anaerolineales bacterium | reverse complement strand
ATTCTTTAGCTTTTTTACCCCTTAAATAAAAAGTGGGCGCGGAGGGACTAAAACTACATCCCGCCTGTACTTGCGGGACCTCGACCTCACGGATTTTGAAAAGTAGGAATTCTTTAGCTTTTTTACCCCTTAAATAAAAAGTGGGCGCGGAGGGACTCGAACCCACGACCTCACGGATGTGAACCGTGCGCTCTAACCGGCTGAGCTACGCGCCCTGGATGCATCAAGATTTACTGGCACACGGATTTTATCATGCCCGGGTATGTTCTGCAACCGCTCTCACCTGGTAAGCCTGTCCCCCTCTTCAGCCTCCCAGATCATGTTCCAGTCTGGCCTCGAGTTCTGCGGCCATTTCTGCGCTCAGGCTTCGTTTTATGTTCGCAAGGTTCTCCATTTCCTCCGGATCGTTCTCTATATCGTACAGCTCGTCTTCCAATTCGCTTTCGTATCCCGAATACCGGATCAGCTTATAGCGGTCCTTGATCATCACCAGCGTGCAGGTGCGGGTTGCATCTTGCTTGCTGCTCAGCTTGGCTTCCATGGCGTAAACACCGGGTTCCGCTGCCCTGGTCGCTATTCCAAATCCCGGCAGTACTTCACCCTGGATATAATCGGGCACCACTTCTCCGGTGATCTGCAGGATGGTTGGCAGCAGGTCAATACAGCTCGTCGGGGTGTAGATATCCTGCCTTCCCGCTTGCTTGGGGAGCGAGATCAGCAGCGGCACCCGCAGCAGGTCCTGGTACAGGGTCGAATTCAGGTGCCCCAGCAGGCCGCGTTCGAACAGCTCGCCGTGGTCGGAGGTCACCACCAGCATGGTGTTGTCCAGGGCACCCCCCCGCTCGAGCATCCCCACCAGCCTGCCGAATTCGAAATCCACGTAAGCCAGGTACTCATCATACTGCTGGCGGGATTGATTAATTGTTGCACCTGGTTCATGCAGCGAGAAGAAATTCTCCGCTTTCTCTGGCCATTTCATACCGTCATTGAAAATGTCGATGTAATCCGCGCTTGGCAGGTACGGGTCGTGGGGCGGCCACAGGTGGTAGTAAGCCAGGTAAGGCTGGGGATAAGCAAGCACCTGCTCACGGATCCAATCCATGGCGTCTTCCAGTAAAAGGTGCATACCCTTGTAATTGTAGGGAATCCCCCTGGGATATTTTGCCCGCAGGCTGGATTCGATCCCCCGCACGCGTAGATTCTGGATTCCTTTCTCCAGGGTGGAGACCAGTAATGAAGCTGGCAGGAAATGATCGGTCCCCCTCAGCATCGTCTCGCTCCAGAAAGCTACCGGGAACTGCGATTTTCCAACCCGGTCGGAGTACACCTCTCCAGCCAGGCTGAGCTCGCGCATCGCGTGGTACTGGTCGATGTGCTCTGCAAACTGGTTCAGGAATAGAGCTGCCAGCGGGTTGTGAGTGTACGCCGCGGTGTGGTAGCTCGCATTCACCAGGCTGAAGATATTCTGGTCGATATAAGTTTGGGAGACGATCCCATTCAGGTTGACCGCCCGGTGCTGCCAGGGGTAGACACCGGTCAGCAGCGAGGCTGTACCCGGGCTGGTGAAATTGCCTGCTGCGTAGTGGTTGTGATAGACAAACGCCCGTTCGGCAAATCGCGCCAGGTTGGGGGTCGTGGCGCGCGGGTATCCGTGCAGGGACATGTGCCTGGCGCTGAGCGTATCAAAGACCAGCATCAGCACGTTGGGTTTCTCGCTTGATTGCCTGGGATTTCCTCCCCTTCCGGTTTTCAGGTGATTGGCAGCTGCGATATAAGACAGGGAAACAGCTCCCAACAGCTTGACGAACTCCCGGCGCGATAGCGGTTGATCTTGATTCATAACAGCAGGCTGCTTGCAGCCAGGAAGAGCAAAGCCGACAGGTCGAGCAGTATGTATAGGGAGGCGATCAGTGTAAAACGTTCAGCCAGTCTGGACAGGAAGGAACCATCGGCTGGCTGGTGCAGGCTGGCCAACAGCCCAAAAACTATCCCTGCCAGTACTGGCAGCCAGCCCCAGGGATTTTCACGCATGAATTGAGTGTTCACCAGCAGGGCAAGTCCCGTGATGACCAATGCCAGTAGAGTTCCCATGGGAACAAATCGCTGCAGGAAGGCTTTCCGGGGAAGCATCGCAGCCAATAAGACCAGAAAACCGAATAAAAGCAGGCTTTCGAAGAGGGCGAATACCAGCGCATAAGCCAGCACGCCCAATATTTGCCACAGGTTGGCTTTCAAGATCAGGCTGGGAAAATTGTATAAAAAGACGATCGTCGTCCAGATGTGGATCGGGAAGATGCAGGCAGAGCACACCAGCAGTGCTTCCTGTTTCGTGGGTAAACGCGCCCAAAATGCGTTTGAAATGAGCGTCTCAGTCATCGCTGGTAATCAAAATCATTGAGCAGGAGCCGGATTCTTTTGCAGGAATTCAATGTCCGCATAGGAAATTCTTTATCAGGTGCACATCAGGGCCCGAAAATCACCCCTCAGGGAATTATATCGGCGAATATCGCCCAGGGGCATCTTCATAACAGATTTGAAAGAGTCCCTGGCAGCCTGGGGTAAGGAAATACCCGCTGCAACAATCCCCCTTGGTGTGGCAGAGTGCTGAATCAAGATTAGATCTCACCCTTCTGGGGCTCTGGTGTAAAATGAATGAAATCTCTTCCGGGAGGCGAAGTTGGCTCGTCCGCTTTGGTTCGTTGATCTGATCAAAATGGCATTCCCCCAGCGCTATAGAATTGCCAAATTGACCAATCTGCCGCTGGTGGGGAAGGTGGTCGATTGGGGGTTTTTCAATGGTGATGATCTGTATTATTTACCTACCGATCGCTCCATTGCGGTAAATGAAGCCATCTCCAATCCCGGGGATTATGTCCTGCCTTCTCAAATCGTCGATCATTTTATCGATACCGCCAACCATCATTGGGTGATGGATTCCTGCCTCTGCCGGGAAAGCAACCACTGCAGGGATTACCCGCACCAGTTAGGATGCCTCTTTCTGGGGGAAGCTGTCCACCAGATCAACCCGAAACTAGGGCGGGTGGTCTCCAGGGAGGAAGCCCACCAGCATGTCCAGCGCTGCCGGGAGGCGGGTTTAATGCACATGGTCGGTCGCAACAAGCTGGATGCCTTCTGGTTAGGCGCAGGTCCCGTGCAGAGTTTAATGACCATCTGCAGCTGCTGCCCGTGCTGCTGTCTGTACCGGGTCTTACCGGATATCACGCCCCAGATCAGCGCAAAGATTAATCGTTTGCCAGGTGTGAATGTGCTGGTGAATGATAATTGTCTGGGTTGTGGCGAATGCACGCAGGGTATTTGTTTCGTGGATGCCATCCACATGCTGGATGATCGCGCCTGCATCGGCAGCGACTGCCGCGGCTGCGGGCAGTGCATCGATGTATGCCCCAATGAGGCTATCGAGCTGCATTTTGATCAAAGTCCTCACATCGAAAACACGATCCAGCACCTGTCCCGCCTCGTACGAATAGAATAAGGACTGATTGGATTTCCGGCTACTTCCTTGCCTGCTTCTCCAGCATGCCGCGGTTTGTGATGCGCAGCTCTGTGCGGTTGATCTGGATCACCCCCTGCTCGGCAAAGCGGTACAAATGACGGCAGACCATTTCACGCGTGGTCCCGATGCGGGAGGCCATTTCTTCAAGCGTTAATTCCCGGGACTTGAATTGATCTTCCGCATCGCCAAATTCGCTCAATATCAAGCCCGCCAGGCGGCTCATCACGGGCTGGAATGCCAGGTCTTCCACTATCGTACTCGCCAGCTGCATGCGGTCGATCATCACCTGGCACAAGTTCCAGGACATTTTTCCATGCTCCTGGATCACCGGCACCAGGGTTTCCCTCTCCCAGAGATAAACCCGGGTTCTTTCCTTGGCCTGCAGCAGGACCGGCATGGGAGCCGCCTCGATAAAGAATGCTAATCCCCAGAAGATATCTCCCGCTTTCAATGATGTGGCGATAAATGACCTGCCTTCCAGTGATTCCTTCATCGCATCGATTTTCCCTTCTGCGACCAGGAACAGATAAGGCCAAACATCTTCCTGGTAAACAATAATCTCCTGATCCATGAAAGTTTTCTGGATGGCGCGCTTTGCCAGGTCATCCAAGTCAGTTTGATCGAGACTGGCGAACAAGGCGTTGGAGGCCAGGAATTCTTCAAGTGAAGTCACGTTTGCTCTCCCGGTGATTTTATAAGCCTATTATGCCTTTAAATTGCAGGTAACCCATCTCTATTTACTGGAAATTTCAACGAAACTTATCTCCATTCAGCAGGAATAATACCTAACACTGAGTGCATTGGGAAAATTTACCTTAAAGCAAAGACTGCGCACTCCAATTGTGCTAACTTTCACATGATAGGTTTTCACAAGCTGGACTTGCGGAGCGTTTGCATGGCAGAACCAAAAAAACTCAAGCTGGGTTTACTGCTGATCTTCTGTCTCGCAGCAGCATGCCAGCCTGCACCGCCAGCCTGCCCGCCAGGCAGCATCACCTACCTTCCCAAATTAGGGGCGAACCCGGCATCCAATCCCCAGGAAAACCCGCAGCCTGCTGATCAGCTGGTAGAGATCAACGGGCAGGAGATGTTGGTCAACCAGGTCGTTCGGGGAAAGTTGTGCAGTGGCAGCTGGAGCGGGACGGTTTATGTCCCCTGTCAGATCGAAATTTACGCCTGGGAAGAAAATCCGAACTTTCTCGAAAATTGCGACCTGAGCATCGCGCCTGGCACAGTCGTTTATGTCGCCGCTCATCAGGATCAACCTTATTACCAGGGTTGTTCGTGCCACCGCGAACCATTGGATCAATGAGCCTGTACCATTCCAGGTACTCGCTTTCAAAAAAAGGTTTCTGAAATTTCACTTCAGACCGTCGAGCTTCAATCAGCAACCTGGCATAAGGAGGTACGATGAAAACAAACGCACGCTTGGGTGGGATTTTGGCAAGTATTGCTGCTCTGATCGGTATTATTGGTCATTATGTGCTCTTCATGAACTGGTACCGCATCGGAATGACGACCGATTCTGCCGAGCCGGGCTGTGAAATCCTGCTGAAATACATCCATCCCGCTCTGGCTGATGTGGGCATTTTGGCCGGGGTGATCTTCGCCATCAGCGCTTATGGCTTTTTCACGCGCTCAAAATGGGCATTCTTCTTGTCCATCGTCGCCATCACTCTGGCGCTGCTGGGCAGCTGGTTCATCAATGTACCCTACATGGCAGCCGGCCTGCCACCGGTTTACTTCACTCTCTTCTGGCCGTATCTGATCTTGTATTTCCTCTTCTTGAGGGGAGTAAGAAAAATTTCCTGGAGCATCAGCCTGCTGGCTTTATTCACCGGCCTGGCTTACATCACCTGCTTCATGAACGGGGTTTCCAGCACTAGCCGCATCATCACCATCGGGGCGCCCATCTTCGTGCTCGTCCAGAACCTGCACTGGGTGGCAATGATCGGTTGGGGAGTTGTCACCGTGGGTATCATCCTAAAACCGCGCGAATGGATGCGCGTCGTCGGGTTGATCTCCGGCAGCCTGGAGCTGGTTGTGGGTATTCCGCTGGCTTACGCAACTGCCGTGAGTCTCGGACGCTTCTCCTTGTTCGCCATCGCACCCATCGTCAGCCTGGTCCTGGTTGTGCTCTTCCTCTGGCCGGGGATGTGGGCTCGCCTGACGGGCGTCGAGCAGGAAAAATCTCCGCTCACCGAACCCGTTTCCAGCACCGCAGCTGCAGATTGATTTTCGATCTCGGGTAAGACCGTAGCCTGAGATCTGACAGTGTGTCTCGATGAAGCATTCCCCCTAATCAATACACAAAAGTCGCAGTTCAGTTCGCACGCCGCACCGCTCCAGATCAGCCAGGCCTCCGGTGATGAAGTCATTGGCCTGTACTGGGAGAGCAGTGCGGTTGATTTAGCACGCCAATCTGGATCTCCTTGCTGTGCTCTCCCGCAGCCAGATTAACGCGCAGAGCGGATTTATATCACTCACCCTGTTTCTGGGTGACGATCAATTTGAGTTCAAAACAGTTGGACATACCAATGGCTGGGAAGGAAGTACGGTTGTCTTGCGATTCCTGGCTGCGAGTGTAGACGAAGGATGATCATCCTTCGGGTTGAGCTCCCCTAATTTCTTTGTCCAAAATTAGAAATGAAGTGGATCGAATGCAACCAGTGTTGAGAATTTATTCGCGCGCTTCTAAGTTTTTCCTTTAAGCCGTTTATTATCCTGCCTGGTTCCAGCGCGTTATCCGTTCAGGAATGCCATCCGTCCCCAGGTCTGAACAGAATATTCGCAATTCGGGATGAGCACCACGCCACTCCAGGTCTGCCAGGCTTTCGGTGATGGGGACGTCGGTGCGCAGGGTGGTCAGCTGGCGGTAGAGCGCAGCCTCATCGCCGCGTGAGAATAAGTTTTCAGCAAGTTTGCGAGCCCGGCCGGAAGATATTTCCCAACCAGAAATATCTTCCGGAATGTTCTCGATCCTCCCGAACTGGGAGAGCAGTGCGGCGGCTGACTTGGCTCCCCAGCCTGGGATGCCGGGGATGCCGTCCGCCGAGTCCCCGACCAGCGCAAGGTAGTCCGGGATCGAGGCAGGGGGAACGCCGTACTTCTCAAATACGGCGGATTCATCGTAAACGATCTCCCGCCGGCGGTCCCAGCACACAACCCGCTCGCCCTCCACCAATTGTGCCAGGTCCTTGTCGGGAGAGCAGATCACGACCTGCTCCACTCCCGGCTGGTGCTTGAAGCGCACTGCGGCAGTCGCGATGGCATCATCGGCTTCGAATTCGACCATCGGCCAGGCAACCAGTCCCAAGGCTCGCACAGCCTGCTCGGCAAGGGGAAATTGGGCGAACAGATCTGGGTCGATTCCCGCTCCGGTCTTGTATCCAGCAAATAAATCATTGCGGAATGATTCAACCACGTGGTCGAAGGCACAGGCAACGTGAGTGACTCCTGGATTGGAGAGAAGCGCAAGCAGGCTGTTCAATAAACCAATCGTGGCACCGACCTCGCGTCCATCGGGTGCTTTCCGGGGGGGTGGCCCGTAAAAAGCGCGAAAAAGTTCGTAGGTGCCGTCAACAAGGTGGATTTTCATCAATCACTCCATCACACGGGCAGGGGAACCTGGATTGAAACCCGATCATCTGATCGCTGGCAGAAGAATACACCTGGGCGGCAGGCATCCCTCGCCGGGCCGGCCCTGGGTTGATATGGTGGAATTTGCGCTGGTGCTACTTCCTGCGCTCCTTTTCGCGCTGCTTCTCCAGTTCTTCTTGCTCCTTCTGCCTTGCCTTCCGCTCGCGTTCGAACTGCATTTCCATTTCTCTTTGTTCTTTTTGCCTTGCCTTGCGTGCCTGTTCCTGTTCCTTCTCTAATTGAATTTGATCTGCGGGACGAAGTCTGCGTTGCTCCTCCTGGAGCTGCTCTAACTGGCGCTGCTCTCTCTGTCTTTGTTTTCGCTGCTCTTCTTGCTGTTGTTCAATGAGATGTTGCTCTTCTTGGTGCAGTTTTCGTTGCTCATCCTGCTCGTGTTCGCGCTGGTTGTAATCCGCCATTTTTTGCTCTTGCTCTTCATTCTGGCTTGAATGCTTATCTTGGTCCATGATCATTCCTTCTGTGATAAAAGAATCCTGATCTCTCAGGCGGAAATTCTCATCCAGGGTGACGCAGATCACCCTGCATGTGGAGGTTAATTCTCAACTGAACGATGCCTCGATCATGTTTTCCATTTTTGGAACCTTGTTTCCGGGAGGCATTAAATTCGCCCGGCTTCCATTCAAATGGCGATCGATGAGTACCGGGTTCTGTTCCTTGATCTTCATGATTTGGACATTTCTTTGTAAAGGACTGGTTTGATTATACTCCCCTAACCTGGTATTCCCGCAGTAACTATCCCCTCCGTGAACGGAAAACTATGGGTGGAAGGGAGTTATGCCCGGGGATGAAAAAAACTACTCATTCCTCTTTGCTGATAAAATTAATCACCCGCTGAATTAGAATCCTATTCAAATCTATTGAAAGTTAAACCAGCAGGAAACTCCATGCCAATATCGAGACGTGAATTTCTGAAAGCTCATCAATGGACGCGAGCTGGGGGCATCGCCAGTGATCAGCAAAAAGGGTTGCCCAGACCTGAAGTGCAAAAGCCCGCACCTCCCGGCGCAAAATTGATCCCCCTGATTCCCCCTGGCCAGTTCACCCTCGGCGGTGCAGCCGTGATCGACGTGATCCGTGAGCGGATCAGCCACCGCAGCTTTACACCAGAACCTCTGAGTCTCGAGCAGCTTTCCTTCCTGCTCTGGGCGACCCAGGGTGTGCGCGAAACAATCACCGAGGATGGGATCACCTATGTCATGCGCAACGTTCCCTCAGGCGGTAACCGCCATCCTGTGGAAACATACCTCAGCGTCCAGCGGGTAGATGGAGTACCACCCGGGCTGTACCGGTATCTGCCTATCGATCACAAGCTGGTCGAGGAAAAGATCGACAGCACGCTGCCTGAGCAGGTCAACCAGGGCAGTCTTAATCAGGACAGTGGTTCGTTCGAGAGGCCCTACTACTTCATCAAGGAGGCGGCAGTGGTCTTCATCTGGACCGCAATCCCCTACCGGTCAGAGTGGCGTTACCACAGGGCGGCGGCAAAATTGATCGCTTTGGACGCAGGACACATCTGCCAGAATCTTTATATCGCTGCCGGTGCAATTGGAGCCGGAACCTGCGCAGTGGGCGCCTTTGACCAGACTAGGATGAACCAGGTGCTGGGAGTCGATGGGGAAGATGAGTTTGTGATCTACATGGCTCCGGTGGGAAAAGTGAATTAATTCTGACGTTAGAAATTTGTTGTACCACTTTCCCAACCCCGGATGAAATTCCCAGCGCCAACGAAAGGCTTCGCCGATCAATTGGACGGTGCCGGTGCAGGGATTTCGCGCCCAATCAAGATCAATTCTTGCAGCGGTCTGTTGATCAGGGGATCGTGGTTGTGTCAAACAAGGCTGATAAAATTCTGGCTGCAGTAAATTGAAACGCTTCTATTGCTCAGCATCACCTCGACTCATCAATACCAGGAGCATGATATGGATCCTTCAGCAAGTATCATCATGGGGGCAGCATTAATTTTTTATTCCATAGGTGTATGGGGGGAACGCATTCAGGGACGCCTCAAGTGGTGGCATTTTCTCTTCTTCATCCTCGGGTTGATATGCGATACCTGGGGAACAAGCATGATGTTTGAATTTGTGGGTGGTATGAGCTTTGATATTCACGGGATCAGCGGTCTGATCGCCATCATCCTCATGTTCATCCACGCCCTGTGGGCGTTAATTGTACTGCTCAGGAAGGACGAAGAAGCGATCCGGAACTTCCATAAATTCAGCCTGTTCGTTTGGCTGGTGTGGTTAATTCCGTACTTCAGCCCAATGTTCTTCAATATGGCAGCCTGATGAAGGCCATGGTGGGCAATTTTTTCCCGCTCCGTTCGTGAATTTCCTCAACAGCAAGAAGGATGGCAACGCGAGGCAGTTCCAATAAGCGGGCTGCAGGCAGTCTGCTGGTTTAATTACCACCCGAGGGATCGCCATGTCCAATAACAATTTAATGAAATTGATGTATAAATTGATTGGTCGCTTAACAAAATCCGGTACTGGATGGCTGGCAGCCCTTCGAGATGAATTTTCTTTAGAAAGGAAAAGAATGAACAGATTAGGTCTAATAACTTTTGGATTGGTCTTAGTGATGTCTGCTTGCAGCCCAGCTGTAGAAGAAACACCTGACACACAACCGGTCACGCTGCCGGTAAATTCACTGGTCAGCGCGACTGGGGTTGTCGTACCTGAACAAGAAGCCCTTTTAAGTGTTTCAGCCGGTGGGGTGGTCGAAAATGTGCTTGTAGAAAAAGGGGATCAGGTCCGCACAGGTGAGGTGCTTGTACGGCTGGAGGGCACTGAACAACAAGTAGCCGCCGTTGCCGCTGCCGAACTCGAGCTGGCCAATGCCCAATATGCACTGGACAAGCTTTATGAGGACACAGATTTGCTCGCCGCCCAGGCACTGCGTTCCGCAGAGACAGCCGAAAAAGCCTTGGAGGATTTGAACAATCAAGAGCTTCAACTGGCACTGGCGCAGAAGGCAGTTGCTGAAGCGCAAAAGGCAGTAGATACAACAGAGCGCAATGCCCGTTATGCACAGTCCACCGCCAGCCAGGCGGATATCGATGCCCAGAAAGCCCTGGTGGTGATCGCCAGAGATGCGCTCGACAAAGCCAATCAAGATTTTGAACCCTATGCGAACAAATCCGAGGATAATCTCACCCGCGCCCATTTCCTTGCCAGGCAGGCTGCAGCTCAGCAAGCCTATGACAGCGCTGTCAGACAGCTCAATGCTCTGCAGGGCACCAGCAGTGAAGTGGACATCAACGTGGCACAGGCTGAATACACCACCGCCCAGGCAGCTTTGCTGGAAGCTGAGCGTGACCTGGAACGGGTAATGGATGGCCCCGATGCGGGTGAAGTGGCCCTGCTGGAAGCTCAGATCGACAAAGGGCACCGTGACTATGAAATCTACCGCGCTGGACCCGATCTGGATGATGTCGCCCTCGCCGAATCCCGCCTCGCCAATGCAGAAGCCCAGCTGGCAGCTGCGCAGGGTTTGCTATCTGACCTGGAGCTGAAAGCACCATTCGACGGCGTGATCTCCGAGGTGCATGTGAACTCCAGTGAGTGGGTGGCACCTGGCAGTCCGGTTCTGCTGGTGGGAGACCTGGATCATCTCCAGGTCAGGACCACGGATCTGAATGAAATCGATGTTTCCCGAATTTCAATTGATGACCAGGTGGTGGTCACCTTCGATGCTCTCCCGGATCTGGTGCTTGAAGGAACCGTGATCAGTATAGCCCCGAAAGCAGACGAGGGTTCTGGCGTGAATTTCCCCGTCATTATAGAGCTGAGCGAGATTCCGGACGAATTGCGCTGGGGCATGACCGCTTTTGTGGATATCGATGTCCCGCAGTAAACACTTCGCACGGATCCTTTGCCTGGCGATCCTTTTCCTTGCCGCTTGCAGCCCGGAGACAGATGGAACGCAGGCTCCTGATCTGATTCCCGTTGACTCGCCGGCCTTGGTAAATGCCAGTGGTCTGGTTGTTCCCCAAAAGGAATCCTTATTGAGTGTGACCGTCGGCGGGATCGTCGATGAGGTGCTCGTTGAACAAGGGGACCAGGTTGATTCCGGTCAGGTCCTGGTGAAATTGGCAGGCAGCGAAGAGCAGCTGGCGGCAGTTGCTTCGGCAGAAGTAGAGCTGCTGAGTGCTCAATTAGCCCTCGATGCACTCACCCGGGATACCGATTTATTGGCTGCCCAGGCCCTGAAATCTGCTGAAGATGCTGAACGTGCCCTGGAAGATCTGAACGATCCTGAGCTGCGGAAAGCACAGGCATCACAGGCTGTTGCTGACGCCCAAAAAGCCCTCGCCGATGCCGATCGGAACCTGGCCATCCTGACCAATCCCCCTTCCCAGAACGTGATCGATCAAGCACAGGGGAACATATTGCTGGCCGAGAAAAAGTTCGGCGACACGCTCGACCAGCTCGAAGACATTGAAAGACAGTATAAACAGTACTCAGCGAATAAAAATTTACCGCCAGAAATCAGGGGTAAAATCCTGACGAGGCTGAGACGGGCTCTAAAAGGACTCGAGATCAAACGCTCTCAAGAGCAGCTCGCACTTGATCATTCACAAACCAGGTTCAACGAGCTCCTCGAACCTCCCGATCCCCACGATGTACAGGTTGCTGAAGCGAACCTGGCTGCAGCTCAAGCGGTGCTTAACCAGGCGGAAAGTGAATTGGAAGATGTCCTCGCCGGACCTCAGGCTGGCGAGGTGGCGCTGCTGGAAGCCCAGATTCAAAATGGACACCAGGATTATGAGACCTATCGCCACGGGCCCGATCCTGAAGATGTTGCTTTGGCTGAAGTACGGCTCGCCTCTGCAGAAGCTCAGCTGGCGGCAGCCCGGGCAGCAATTGCAGATCGCCAGCTCTCAGCCCCCTTTGATGGCGTGGTCTCAGCAGTGCATGTATCCAAAGGTGAATGGGTCGCACCGGGTTCTCCCGTCTTGCTGCTGGGTAATTTAGATCAGCTGCATGTCGAGACAACTGATCTTGGCGAGTACGAAGTTGCACAAATCATGGTTGGCGATCCAGCGCTGATCACCTTTGACGCGCTGCCTGGCGTAATCCTCCAGGGTGCTGTCTCGCGAATTGCTCCCAAGCCGACCGGGACCTCTGAAATGGATTACCCGGTGGTCATTGAACTGGATGAAATACCTGCTGCATTACGCTGGGGAATGACAGCCTCTGTAGATATTGAAATCGAATAAAATTCCGTGGTGATCTTTACGAGATCGATCGATGCCAGTGCAAAATATGGCCGCAGATAACCAGTACCCAATTATTCAATTACGGGATGTAGTGAAAGCCTACACCACCGGTGGGGGACCTTTCCTCGCCCTCAAGGATGTCAATTTTGAGATCCAGAAGGGAGAATTTTTGGGCATCACAGGAAAATCCGGGGCGGGAAAAACCACGCTGCTCAATATGATCTCTGGCGTAAGTAATTTAACTTCCGGGGAGGTCCTCTTTCACGCACCGCACCGCGGGTCTCAAGGTCCGCTGATTCCCATCCACAAAATGAATGAAGACCAGCTCGCGCACTGGCGCGGGGAAAATGTGGGCATCATCTACCAATCTTTCGAATTGATGCCAACTCTGAACCTGGTCGAAAATGTCATGCTGCCGCCCGACTTTTTGGGCAGCTACCGTCCCATCATCAGTAAAGAGAGGGCACTCGAACTTCTTGAGCTGGTTGAAATTGTTGAGCATGCCTACAAGATTCCAGCTCACATATCGGGTGGTCAGAAACAGCGGGTTGCTATCGCCAGGGCGATGGTAAATGATCCGGCGCTGATCATCGCCGATGAACCCACCGGAAACTTGGACAGTGTTACCGCGGACACCATCTTTAAAATATTTGAGAAGCTGGTAGACCAGGGAATCACCATCGTCATGGTGACCCATGATGCTAGTTTAGCCCCCCGATTCTCCCGCCGGTTGCACATTGTCGATGGCGTGGTTGGACCTCCTCCTGAGAGTACCTTCCACCATCTGGACCAGGCACAAATCCAGGCCTCTCTGGCAAATGACCAGGCACCGCCAGAACCAGTCTTTGTTGATTCTGGAGCAGCTGAATTGAATGGAATTTCTGCTTCTGATCAACCCCCAAAAGAGCGCAGGGTTCCACAGCAAAACCACCCGGCGATAGTGCTGCACAATGTACACAAGGTATATGCCAATGCTGCGGGCGAATTTGTAGCCTTGAAATCCATTAATATGCAGTTGAACTACGGTCAATTTATATCTATCGTGGGAAAATCGGGCTGTGGCAAATCAACCCTGTTGAACATGATCACGGGGATCGATCACCCCACTGACGGGGAAGTCATTGTTGGGGATGAGCATATTTATGATATGGGCAAGAGTGAGCGAGCCTTGTGGCGGGGGAAAAATATGGGTGTGGTGTTTCAATTCTTCCAGCTGTTGCCTACCCTGACACTATTGGAAAATACGATTTTGCCCATGGATTATTGCAAGGTTTATCCGTTCAATGAGCGTGCAGAGCGGGCGATGAAATTGTTAAAAATGGTTGGCCTGGAAGATCAGGCATACAAGCTGCCTGCCGCGGTCTCCAGCGGGCAGCAGCAAAGTGCGGCAATCGCCAGGGCTTTGGCTACCGATCCAGCCATCATTTTAGCGGATGAGCCCACTGGAAATTTGGACTCGCGCTCTGCTGAAAATATTCTGAATATTTTTGAGCAATTAGCTGACCAGGGGAAGACCATCCTGATCGTCACGCATGACCCTTCCATCACCCGCAGGACAGACCAAACCATTATCCTTTCTGATGGCGAGATCATCGATCGAGTGGTTGCGATGGCTTTGCCGTACTTAACCCACCCCCAAATGTTGCTCGTCACCCATGAAGCGAAGAAGCAGGTGTTTGATCCCCTGGAAGTGATCCTCAGCCAGGGCGACTCGGTTGACTATTTCTTCATGATCGAGTCCGGCTCGGTGGATATTATCGTCAAAAAGGAAGGAGCAAATGAGATAAGCCTGGCCAGCCTGGGTTCTGGCCAGTTTTTCGGCGAGGTGGAATTGACCCAGGGAGGCCAGTCCATCGCCAGCGTGCGGGCCGCAAAAGGTGGCGCTAGAGTGGCGCTGTTACCGAAAGACAAGTTCTTTGAATTGATCGATAAATCCCCCCTGACCCGTAAAAACATCCAGGAGGTAGCCTCAATGCGGAAATCTGAGCACGATCGAAGGAGCTCAGAACCATGACCGGTGCCGCGAAACCCGATCTCTTAAAACCTCGCTGGAACAAAGTGCTTTCTGACTTTTGGGGAGATAAAACGCGCACCATCCTGGTGGTTGCATCGATTGCAGTTGGAGTGTTTGCAGTTGGCATGATCGTCACCGCTTTTGTGGTCTTGAGTGAAGATATCAACTCAAATTATGCCGCTGCCAACCCGGTCAATATTGAGTATTCGACCAGCCCATTCTATGAAGATTTAGTCCGTGTGATTGATAAGCTGCCTGGCGTGGATGACGTCGAGGGACGCCAGTTAATCCCAATCAGGGCCAGGAAAGGCGTTGAAAATTGGCAGGCGCTGTCACTGGTTGGCATCAAGAATTTCGACGAACTGAAGATAAACCAACTTGAAACGATAGATGGCACCCAATTCCCGGGAAAAAACGAGGTGATCATTAGCAAGGATGTCCTCAACGATACAGGATTCCAGGTTGGAGACGAGATTGAAATTGAACTGCCAGATGGCTCAACCCATCACCTCGCAGTTGTAGGTCTGGTCTACGACCAGACGACTGCAAAATATGATGCCAATATAACGGTTAACGCCTTTACTTCCCAAGACACCCTCAGATCTTTAGGTTTGGGAAATTTCTTCAACCGGCTTTATATCACCGTCGAAGGTGATGGAAGTGATGAATCCTTCATCGACTCGGTTGCTGTTGCGGTCAAGGACAAGCTGGAAAGTCACCACCTGACTGTCTATGGAGATCAGAAAAACCTTTCTAATGAACATCCAATGACAGCCATGCTCATCGCCTTGATGGGGATTTTAAGTGCCTTGGGAATCATGATCACCCTCCTGAGCGCTTCGCTGATCGTCAACACGCTCAATGCCCTTATGACCCAACAGCTGCGCCAGATCGGGGTGATGAAGCTGGTGGGAGCACGTAGCATACAGATTATCACTATGTACTTAAGCTTGATCCTGATCTACAGTGTCATCGCGCTGGTTGTGGCGGTACCGCTTGGAACCATTGCGGGCAATGAATTAGCCCACTACGTCTCAAACATGATGGGCGCTGGATTAGAAGGAACTCGCATTATCCCCATTGCAATTGCTGTTCAGGTAGTCATTGCATTCTCAATCCCCCTGGGGGCAGGTTATTTTCCGGTGAACCGGGGCGCAAAAACAAGCGTTCGCCGGGCAATCAGCAACTACCAGCCTAGCTTCCAATCTGCCAGCCGGAGTTTAATCAACCTCAGTGGTCGCTGGGTAAGCTGGATTTCCCGCCCGATCCTGTTGTCTATCCGCAACACTTTCCGTAAGCAAAGCCGCTTGATTTTAACCATATTTACACTCACCATTGGTGGCGCTGTCTTCATCGCCGTCTTTAATGTGCGTAGCTCTATGGATAACGTTATGGAGCAATTGATGCAGCACTTCCTGGGAGATGTGACGGTAAGCTTCAGCCAGCCCTACAACACGGACAAAGTTCAACACGACCTGCTGGCCGTACCCGGTGTAACGGGCGTCGAAGGGTGGGGTGGCGCCAATGGAGAAATCCTGGACGAGCAGGGGCACCTGGTTACTAATCTCCGCATCCTCGCACCGCCTGCAGGTACAAAACTTCTCGACCCCGATATTGTGGCAGGCCGTTGGCTTCTGCCCTCTGAGAAAAAGGCTTTGGTGATATCCGATACAATCTACAATTTTTACCCGCATCTGCAGCCTGGTGATAATTTACTCGTCGCAATTAACGGTGAGCAGGAAGAGCCATGGGAAGTGGTGGGGATCTATCGCTTTGTAAAGATGCTTGGGGATCCGCTGGCTTATGCAAACCTTGATTATGTGGCGAGCAAAGTGAATTTACCAAACCAGACAAGCTCTTTCCGGGTGATAGTGGATGATTCTCAGGCAGACTCCCTGGGAGGCATTATTCAACGCATCGATCAGCATCTTGAGGATCGTGGCTATGCAGTCGGGATGATTCTTGATGGAAATACGCTTCGGGAAAATGCTGGCACAGGTGTCAACATCCTGGTAACTTTCTTGCTGATCATGGCCCTGCTGACTGCCCTTGTGGGCAGCATCGGATTAATGGGTACGATGAGTCTCAATGTCCTGGAAAGGACCCGCGAGATTGGGGTGATGCGCACCATCGGTGCGGTTGATCTCGTGGTGATGCAGTCCGTGATCATCGAAGGTCTGGTAATTGGTCTCATCACTTGGCTGTTCGCGATTGGACTTTCATACCCAATCAGCGTAGTGCTGCTTAAGATCATTGGCCAGGCAATGGCAGGATCGACTTTCGCCTTGATCATTACTCCATATGGGATTGTTCTCTGGTTGGCAGCAGTGATCGTGCTTTCCATCATAGCAAGCGTCATGCCTGCCCGCAATGCAGCCCGCCTGACGATTAACGAAGTGCTGGCTTATGAATAATGAACCCTGGGTTTTCTTTTCGGGAAAATTAATGCTGCCAATGAAGTGCAAATGCTCGTCATTTCGATGGTACGAGGCATCAATTAGAGATAAATTTCATCATTCACCAGCAGGTTGCGAAGGAGTTCTATGGCAAAGTCAGTTCTAATCATCAAGGGAAGCCCCAGGATAAATGGCAACAGTGCCGTCCTGGCTGACCAGGTTCATGCGGGGGCCGAGCAGGCTGGTGCCGCAGTTGAATCGATCAACATCGCGGAAATGGACATTCGCCCCTGTGACGCCTGTGATGTGTGCAAGGAAAGCTATGCGGGATGCATTGTCGAAGATGATATGCAGTCTCTCTACCCAAAACTCATCCAGGCAGATGTGATTGTCCTCGCTTTCCCGATCTATTTTTTCACTATTAATGCCCAGATGAAATTGTTCATCGACCGCTGGTATGCCCTGGAGGATCAGCAGGGTTACTTGCTGAGTGACAAGCAGCTGGCTTTAGTTTTTGTTTATGGAGATTCGGATTTATATACCTCGGGGGGCATAAATGCCATTCATACTTTTGAATCACTCTCCAGGTATATTGGGATCGAGATCGCCGGCATGGTTTACGGGACAGCAGATAAACAGGGTGATGTAGAAAAGCAGCCAGAACTGATGGCAATGGCCTTCAGGCTTGGAGAGCAGATCGCTGGTACCAGGTGATTTCTTAGGGCGAATCGAGTTTTTTCTTTCCAGGATATTCACTCTCGAATGTGCCGATCAAAATAGAGATCGCGCAAATGAACTTTGCGAGCTGCATTATCTTTTGCATGTCACCGCAAAATTTTAAGGTGCTTTTGATGACTGTAACCAGAAAACCACCATCCTTCTCCCAATTGGCTTGAAATCCGCATACAAGTCCGTGACATAAAAACCCACTTCTGTTTATGAAGCAACTTCTACTATATCTGGTCTCCGATCAATTGGGCAATGAGCAGCCCCACAGACTCTGATCATTCCAACCGGATCAGCCATATCCTGAATCCTTGATCGCAAACCTGCAGAATGGTATTGATATAAAAGAGGGGGTTGCCAATGGTTGTAGATTGTCATGCTGAGCACAGCGAAGCATCTGAGTCCAATACAGAAAGACTCCTCCCCTTGGTCGGCCCGACCAGGGACCGGACATCGTTCAGAGTGAATTCCACAATCGGGATGCAGGTTCTTACTGATCCCCTGAAATGTAAATGACCAAAAAGAGGCTGTCCTGAAAGATTGGGACAGCCTCTTCTTATCTCGAGAGTGATATCTTAGATAACTACGACATCCTGGGCTTGCAGCCCTTTTTGGCCTTCGACAACAGTAAACTCGACGCGTTGTCCTTCTTCCAGGCTGCGGTATCCATCGCCAATGATGGCATTGTAATGGACGAATAAATCTTCTCCATCTTCACGTTCAATGAATCCGTAGCCTTTGCTGCCATTGAACCACTTCACAGTACCTTGCTGTTTTTCAGACATGATTTGGAACTCCTTTCATAGAATAATGCTGGTTAGAACATGGGTTCCAAATCAAAAGGTTAATTTCAATTTATTAGAACTTCTGCTAATCAAGCACTTTAGTGTAGCACGCTTTCCACCTTTCAGGCGTATTACTTTTATTAGAGTTTTGAAATTTGAATTCCTGGATTCCCGGTGACCTTTGCTTGATTTCGAGGCATATCCTCGTGATTGCGCTGCTGCCCACGATGAAATAAGACATTGTTCGATCGCCGTGGGCGAGTAAACAAAGGCCAAAAGCAGCACTGGTTTGTGGAAAGCAATCATTTTTCTGGTTAATTGCCAAAAAATCTACGCTTAAATGCTAAAATAATCCCCGAGGCAATCACACTGGTGGTTCGCCTGCACTTATCGAATATCCACGTTTAGAATACCTGGTTATTTTTAAAGTCATAATGGCATTACAATGTGCACATCGTCTGGCATCGCAGTTTTCAAATCTCTTTTATTGAAGGACTATCACGGTTCGGCTCAAGCTGGGTAATTGGGCTGCGCTCCAGATATGCATTAATCTGGGAGAAGCTGCCTCCGGGTAAAAAGATGGAACCGCTGTAAAATCATGTAGATCTAGTGTCGAATTCTCTGTCATGGACACGGCAGGTGTGCCCTGGTTGTATCGGGTTGGTGAGTTGAATCAGTAATGGAGGTGTTCATATGCAGGTTTCTAAAGCATCCACCTATGCGGGTTTCGAATGCACAAAGATCGAGAACGATACACTTGCTTTGTGGGTTACCACTACGGTTGGGCCGCGCATCATTGGCTTGCAGCTGACCGCTGGGAACAATTTATTCGCGGAGCTGCCGGATGCAACCATCGAGTGCCCGGGGGTTGGAGAATACCAGCTGCGGGGCGGTCATCGCCTGTGGCATGCACCGGAAGAACCCGGGCGGACATATCTCCCGGATGATGATCCGCTTCAGGTGGCTGAATCAGCAGGGAGCATCAAATTCACCCAACCTGTGGAACCCCAGACAGGTGTGGAAAAATCGATCGTGATAAATTTGCCCGACCAGCAAGCGCAAGTCATGGTAGAACACCATCTCAAGAACTGTGGGTCGCAAACGGTCGAGCTCGCCGCCTGGGCGATCACACAGCTCAAACCCGGCGGAGTTGCTGTTTTGCCCCAGGTCCAGGATCCTGTAGATGAACATGGTTTACTTCCCAACCGCCAGATCGCCCTCTGGCCCTACACTGATGCAGGTTCACAGTACCTTATCTGGGGTGACAGGTTCATCTTCATCCAATCAAGGATGGAAGCAGGGGCATTGAAAATTGGATATCCCAATCCCTCAGGTTGGATCGGTTATTTGCAGGAAAAGACCCTCTTTATTAAAAAAGCAGCCTTTTTACCCGATCGATCGTATTACGATTTTCGCAGCTCCAGTGAATGTTACTGCAATCCATTTTTCCTGGAATTAGAGACCTTAGGACCCCGCACAAGACTCGAACCCGGTGAATCCCTTTCACATCTCGAAACCTGGCATATTTACGACCAGGTTGACATCCGCTTCTCAGAGGCATCCGTCATCGATTTGATCGAGAAATTGGGATTGTGATCCGGATCGAAGACGGGATTCCTGGAAAGGTATCACTTCAAGTGAGAAAACTGCTGGGCCTGATGATTATTAGGTTTGATGTCCCTCCCTTTAACCTGTGTCCCGCCAGAAAAATATTTACTTAAGATCTGCTTCTGCTTTTTCCTGCACGGTTATTCATCGAACATGTAAGTCGCCTCAGCATAAAAGCGGACACCTTTTTGGGAGATGCGCTGCTGAAGGAAATTTTGTAAATCTTGTTGTTTGGATTCTATTGATTCTGGTCCTTGCAGGGCTGCTAGTGGATAGTTGAGATGCAGTACACGGGGTGACACTGTGAAGCGGGTGATACCGGTCGGCAGCAAACAACCCTGACCTGCCAGCGACAAAACCTGCTGGAGCTCGAATTTGGGGAAGATCACTAACCCACACAGATTGGCATAGGTGGATATCAAACGGACCACGCTCCACTCGCTGGTGCGATCCAGGCTCGCGCGCAGCCGGTAGATATCCACGATCGCATTCAGTAGCCTGACCCTGCTGGCTAAATCCCGGGCAGCAGAACATATTGTATATTGCTCGCCCTGGGCAGTCTCAAATTTTGCCAGGCTCTGTTCGATTGAGCTGTCCGTAGTCATGCGATCACCCGTGACGATTGAAGCTTCTGACAGCTGATTAATGCTTGCCAGCAGCTCAGCCGGGTTGAAACCCCACACAACGTGGTTCCAATTGTATAGCTTCAAACCGGGATCGTCCGCATTTACGATTTGAACAACCGCGTGTGGGAATTCAAGTTTCTGCAGGACAGCGACACGATTAGCACCATCTAAAATCATGAAACGCTGGCTGTTATCCTGGAGGGGTGTGACTATCGGAGGATTCCGCAGCACCCCGCTCTCCACCATGCGGGTGATAAGTGAATCGGTGCGCAGGTTGTCGTGGCGTTCATGTTCCAGCAAATCACGAATGGGCAGCAGTTCAAGATGAGGTAGGGCTGGTAGTGAATTGTTCACAAGCTTGTCGGCAAGATATCCTATTTGCTTTTCCTTTAAATTGGGTCACTTTTCACCCGCGAGAAAGTCAACCACCTGCCCGGTTTCCTCCGGGCAGGCTTGCCCGGGTAAGTCTATCGGAGAGCATCGTCCGCTCTTCCCAGGATATTGTCACTCGATACGCATCCCACCCGATCGATTTATCATTCCGGGCGGTAAATTGTCCAAATAATATTTGGACTGATTTAGTAATAATAATGCCTGCGGCGATTCATGCATAGGGTTTAAAAAAAAATCCCTCCCACAATTACCGGGAGGGATTTGAAGGTCTCGTCTAGAGTTCTACATGCCGGCCAGGTATGCCAACCCGACCACCCCAGGTCCACCATGAGTACCTACCACGGGGCTGACTTCCGCGATTAATTTTTCATCCGGTTTGAGGTGGGCACAACCAACATCTAGCAGCCAGTAGGCGTCTTCTTCTGCCTTGGCATGCAGTGCAGCCAGGTGCAGGGGTTTACGCCCATCGATGCGCTCTTCAGCCAGGCGGATCACGCGCGCCAACGATTTTTTACGGGTCCGGACACGCTCCACGGATTCAACACCGCCGTCCCTGATTTCGAGAATAGGCTTAAAATTCAGAGCTGTACCAAGGAATTTTGCGCCTCCCCCGATGCGGCCTCCACGGTGGAGATACTCCAATGTATCAACCGCAAAAACCACCCCGGTCATTGGCTTTGCCTTTTCAACAATTTCTTTACACTCAGCCAGGGAGGCGCCATCTTTCGCTGCCCTGGCAGCCATTAATGCTTGCCATCCCAGGCCCATCGCAACGGACTCCGAGTTAAACACCTCGATGGCTGCATCCGGGTACATCGCTTTAACCTGGTTGGCAGATTCAACCGTTCCGGATAGCTTCGGGGATACCAAAACGGCCATAATATCATACCCCTCCTCAATCAGCTTGCCAAACAGTTTCTGGAATGAGGCTGGCGTCACCTGAGATGTGGTGGGGTGAATTGGATCAGTTTCCAACCGTTCGTAAAATTCACTGGGTTCGATATCCACCCGATCTTCCAACACCTCTTCGCCAAAAATGAGCACCTGGGGTGCTTCCCATAATGGGTACTGCGCCATGAGATCTTTCGGGATCGTGGCGGTGCTGTCAGTTACAACGGCTACTTTCGACATATGATAAATCTCCTTTAATGCCTATTCAGTATAAAAAATTATGAGATCATTCCGTAAAATACATAACCCCAACCAAGGTGATAAGTTGCTCGAATCGAAACTGTTGGCTGCCCTCTGCAGCTTGGTCCCACAAGCGGCTCGAAAAGGAGTTCAAGATTGTGAAGATCTATCAGGTAATTCGCCTCAAATGCCTGCCCCTTGACCATTCACCCCTCCCACAGTACAATGCAATGCTACAAAATTGGAAAGGATCAAGATTTACAGGCAGTGTTTGAAAACCTCACAGAAAGATTAAACGGTGTTTTCAAGCAGCTCAGCCGTCGCGGCAAGCTGTCGGAAAATGACGTTGACAAAGCGATGCGTGAAGTTCGCCTCGCTTTGCTGGAAGCCGATGTTCATTACAGTGTAGTTAAGGAGTTTGTTAGCCGCGTCCGTGAACGGGCAGTTGGCCACGAAGTTTCTAAAGCGCTGAACCCCGCCCAGCAGGTGATTAAGATCGTAAATGAAGAGCTGATTGCTACGCTGGGTGAACCAGAACGCCTGGACTTGAGCGGGTCAAAACCCCGGGTGATTATGTTGGTTGGTCTCCAGGGTTCAGGTAAGACCACCGCCGCCGGAAAGCTGGCCCGCTTACTGCGCTCTCAAGGTGAGCGTGTAATGTTAGTTGCCGCAGACCCTTACCGTCCCGCTGCAGTGACACAATTACAGACTCTCGGTGAAAGTCTAAACGTACCTGTGTATTCCGAGCCCGGGGTCTCTCCACCAGCGCTGGCTTCTCATGCTTACCAGAAAGGTGATCTTGGTGGTTATACAGTCCTGATCCTGGATACTGCCGGTCGCTCTCAATTAGACGAAGAATTAATGGATGAGCTGCGAGCTATCGCGAGTCGTACAAATCCTGTGGAAGTGCTCCTGGTGGTAGATTCGATGATCGGTCAGGAAGCAGTAAATATCGCCACTGGCTTCCGAAGCTCTGTCCAATTGACCGGTCTGGTGCTCACCAAAATTGATGGTGATGCGCGCGGGGGTGCGGCAATTTCGATTCGTGCAGTCACCGGGGTGCCGATTAAGTTCTTGGGCACCGGCGAAGGACTGGATGCAATCGAAGTGTTCGATCCAGAACGGCTTTCTTCCCGGATTTTGGGAATGGGCGATATGCTGGGTTTGATCGAACGTGCAGAAGCAACTTTCGACGAGCAGACCGCCCGCACACAGGCGGAACGCCTGATGAGTGGCGAGTTTACCCTTGAGGATTTTGCAGAGCAGCTTCGCCAAGTTCGCAAAATGGGACCGATTAGCCAGATACTGGGAATGCTGCCTGGTGGAATGGGTCAGATTGCAAATCAGGTTGATCCACAGGATGCCGAACAGCAATTGAAGAAAACCGAGGCAATCATCAGTTCAATGACCCGTGGTGAACGTAGAAATCCGAAGGTTTTAAATGCCAGCCGCCGCCGCCGGATTGCCAGCGGATCAGGAACTGAAGTTCAAGATGTCAACCGTTTACTCAAGCAATTCAAGCAAGCCCAGAGGATGTTTAAGACTTTGAATAAATCCGGAACGCGCGGTTTACCGCGTATTTTCGGTTAGAATAACCTGTTGTAAGGCACCTGCAGTATTTTGCTGTAGTTGATTGCCCGCTGAGCTGCACCGGAGGACTTGCGTGCCCTTCCACGCTCCCCTCTGCCCCGGTCGTTCGCCCGGCAGAAAATTGTAATGAAAATCATAGGAGATTGAAGTTTATGGTACGCATTCGTTTACGCCGTGTTGGCGGTAAAAAACAACCCAGCTACCGGATTGTTGCCGCTGACAAAGAAAGTCCCCGCGATGGTCGTTTCCTGGAGAACCTGGGTTACTACAACCCTCGCACGCAACCTGCAACCCTGACAATGGATGAAGAACGAATTTACGATTGGATGAACCATGGAGCTCAACCAAGTGATTCGGTGAAACAGCTTTTCCGTTCTGCAGGATTGCTGGAGCGCTATGCACGCTTCAAAGAAGGCGAATCCATCGAGATATTGTTGGAAGAGGCTGAAGCTGCTGAGCAGGAACGCAGCGGTAGCCCAAAAACCACCGGTGCTACGCCTGCAAAGAAATCCAAACCTGCTCCAGTAGAAGCAGCTGAACCAAAAGTAGCTGCTGAATCAAAGACAGCACCAGAGATTAAGGCTGAAGAAACCGTGGAAGAACCTGAAGCTGAGCCTGGACCAGAAGTAGAAGATGAGGTCGCTCAGGAACCTGAAGCCGAGGCGAAATCAGAGGCAGAAGCTGAAGTAGAGGCTGCCCCGGAGATGGAAGCTGAGGCTGAGAAAGACTCGCAGCCAGAAGAAGAAACCATGGAAGAGCCTGAAGCTGAGCCTGAACCAGAAGTAGAAGATGAGGTCGCTCAGGAACCTGAAACCGAGGCGGAACTAGAGGCGGAAGCTGAAGTAGAGGCTGCCCCGGAGTTGGAAGCTGAGGCTGAGAAAGACCCGCAGCCAGAAGAAGAAACCGTGGAAGAGGCTGAAGCCGAAGTTCAAGCAGAGCCAGAAGCTAAAGCTGAAGTTAAGTCTGAAGAAGAACCTGAGCAAGAGACCAAAGAGGAACCTAAAACCGGGCAATAAATTCCCGGCTGGAATTTGTTTCTGAGATGTCTGAACGTGAAACCGGAGAAAAATTAATGCAAGATTTAATCGAATACATCGCACTATCTTTGGTCAATGATCCACTCCAGGTGCGCGTAAACCAGTCCCAGCGCGGTCATAATGTCGAAATCCGGTTGCAGGTTGCCAAGGAAGATATGGGCCGCGTGATTGGCAAGCACGGCCGTGTGGCGAATTCAATGCGCAACCTGCTGCGCGTCGCCGCTGCGCGCGAGGGCAAACGGGCTACATTGGATATCATGGAACCAAGATGACGCCCCGGTCTCTTGGAATGCAGGATGATCAACTTTCAGGCTCGTCACCCCCTGGCGAGCCTGAATTCTTGGTTGTTGGTAAACTTGGAAAGCCGCATGGCATCCATGGTGAAATTGTGATGGATGTTTATACAGATTTTCCTGAGCGCCTTAAGCCGGGTGTGGTAGTATACATTGGTCCGCAGTTTAAACCCATCCAGATTGTCAATCGCCGGACTCACTCTCGCGGTTTGATCTTATCCTTCGATGGGTACCAGTCCAGGGAAGCTGTCGCTGCCCTGCGCAATTTGCTTGTTCAGGTCCCAAGCACCGATCGACCTGCTCTACCGAACGGGGAATATTACCAGCATCAATTACTTGGGTTGAAAGTGATCGATGATAATGGTTTGGAACTGGGCTGGATATCTGCCATACTGGAAACTGGTGCAAACGACGTTTTCGTGGTCAAGGATAAAGAAGGGTCAGAGGTATTGATCCCGGATATCGAATCGGTGATCCTGGATATCGATTTAGGGGGAAAACAAATCAAGGTTCATTTGCTTCCCGGGCTGCTTCCAGAAAGGTAGCAAATCTCCTCTGCTTGACATCCAGGAAAGTCCTGTGGTATTCTGTGCGCCATGTTTCGCTGGTAAATGAAAGAAGCGATCCCACCAGGAGTATTCGGATGCGTGATCCCCGCCAATATTGGGTGGCATTTTCCCTCGTAAAAGGGATTGGCGCAGTTCGTTTTCAGGCATTATTGGATTACTTTGGAGATCCCCAAGTTGCCTGGGGAGCTCCAGCCGGGGTCCTGCGTGAGATTGGGCTTAGCGAGAAAGTAATTGAGAATCTCGTTAACCTGCGTTCTTCGCTTGATCTGGATCGCATCTGGGATCAGATCGAATCAAAAGGCATTTCGATCTTGATCCATTCAGATGAGGGCTATCCAAAGCACCTGAAAGAGTTGGACCAGCCACCGCCGGTTCTATACTTGCAGGGTGATCTTGTTGAAGATGATGTCTGGGCAATTGCCATCGTTGGAACCAGAAGGGTGACAGCTTATGGCCGGCAGGTGGCTGAAGAGATTGCTGGTGGATTAGCGAGAAATGGACTCACGATCATCAGTGGCTTGGCCAGAGGTGTGGACTCGATCGCCCACCAGGCGGCCCTCAATGCTGGCGGCAGGACGGTTGCGGTTCTGGGAAGTGGTATCGATCGCATCTATCCACCGGAGAACCGGCAGCTGGCAGAAAAAATCGTTGCACATGGAGCATTGATCAGTGAATATTATCCAGGGACTGCTCCTGAAGCATCGAATTTTCCGCAGCGCAACCGGCTAATTTCGGGATTATCGATGGCTGTGATCGTCATCGAAGCCGGGCAATCCAGTGGTGCCCTGATCACGGCCTCATTTGCAGCGGATCAGGGTCGTGAGGTTTTCGCAGTCCCGGGCAATATCAACTCTCCGGCGAGTATGGGCACCAATCGCTTAATCCTCGACGGGGCATATCCGTTATTGAGTGTTGATCAGGTTTTGGAAACCCTGGAGCTGAAGAAGGTCTCCGAACACCAAACTGCCCGGTTAGTTCTGCCAGGGGATGCAATCGAGGCTCAGCTTTTAGAGACCCTTGGGGAAGAGCCCCTGCATATCGATGAAATCACGAACCGGACTGAGATTCCCGTTGAGAAAGTGACTGCTGCACTGGCAATGATGGAGCTCAAAGGAATGGTTCGCCAGGTTGGAGGGATGCAGTACATTGCATTTCGGGAGTTGCGTGGTGCATATGACGAATTTAATGAAAGCTAAATCAGGTAGATGGAGATCCCATGCACGATAATTATTACGCAGTGATCATGGCGGGCGGGGGTGGCACACGTCTCTGGCCTTTATCGCGAGCCGCACAACCCAAGCAAATGCTTCAGTTGATCGGAGAGCGCAGTTTGTTCCAGATCGCTGTCGAGAGATTAGCAGGCGAGTTCCCTGCGCAGCGTATTCTGGTCGTAACGATCGCAGACCAGGTTGATATTCTGCGAAAGCAGGCTCCTGAGATACCGCTCGATAATTTTATTATCGAACCCATGCCGCGTGGCACTGCTTCGGTGATCGGGTTGGCGGGTATTGTCCTTCAGGAGCGCGCTCCAGAAGCAGTGATGGCTGTCCTGACTGCTGACCACTTCATCGGCAACGTGGAAAAATTTTTACGGCTGCTCAATGCTGCGTACAAGGTTGCCCAGGATGGGTATCTCGTTACCTTGGGCATCGAGCCGACGCTGCCTGCAACTGGCTATGGCTACATTCAACAGGGTGAACCTATCGGAAAGTATGATCAATTACAGGTCTACCGGGCTCTCAAATTCAAGGAAAAACCAGAGCTATCTCAGGCGGAGGCAATGCTGGCTTCCGGTGATCATGCCTGGAACTCAGGCATGTTTGTCTGGCAGGTTGAACGCATCATGGCGGAAATCGCCCTCCAGATGCCGGAACTTTCAACCAGGTTGGAAAGGATTTCATCCGCCAGGAAGACACCAGACCACGCAGAGGTACTCAATCAGCAATGGACAGCCATAAAAGCACAGACCATCGATTATGGGATCATGGAAGGAGCCAGGGATGTCGCCGTCATCCCTGCCGAAGGTCTGCGCTGGAATGATGTGGGAAGCTGGGATTCCCTCTTTGATGTATTCGAGATCAACCAGGATGGCAATATCCTGCTCGCTGGCCAGTACATTGGTGAAGATACCCGCGGCTCCCTGATTTACCAGGATCAGGACCAGCGCCTGATCGTCACCATTGGTGTGGAGGATTTGGTGATAGTGGATACTGGTGATGTGCTCCTGGTTTGTAAGAAAGATTCTGCTCAGAAGGTCCGCCAGATTGTCGAGCAGCTGCACGAAATTGGTAAGCAATATGTGTAAAGCGAGGTATTTATTTTGAAAGCTTATTGTGTGAAGTGTAAAACGAAAAGGGAAATGTCAGACCCGAAACCAGAATATACAGCCAACGGGAGCCCTGGTACGCGTGGGGTATGCCCGGTTTGTGGAACAACCCTGTTTCGTATGGGAAGTACACCTGCCCATGAAGGAATCCCAAAACCCGAGAAAGTTAAGCGGGCTCGCAGGAAGAAAAGAAACGGCAAATTGGTGATTGTTGAATCTCCAGCCAAGGCACGTACTGTCGGCAATTTTCTTGGAAAAGGGTATACCGTCAAGGCATCCGTTGGCCACGTGCGCGATTTACTGAGATCCCAGTTATCGGTTGATGTTGAACACGGTTTTTTACCTAAATACCGGGTGCCGAACGATAAACGTCCTGTTGTAAAGGAGCTCAAGAAGCTGGTCAAGGATGCTGCCGAAGTGTACCTGGCAACAGACCCGGATCGCGAAGGGGAGGCAATTGCCTGGCACCTTTGTGAATCTATTGAGTTGAAACCGGAGATCAGCCAGCGGGTGGTTTTCCATGAAATTACCGAACCAGCCATCGCTGAAGCATTCGACCACCCGCGTGAAATTAACATGGATCTGGTGGATGCCCAACAGGCTCGCCGTATCCTGGACAGGCTTGTGGGTTACAACCTCAGCCCGTTATTGTGGCGTAAGGTACGCAGTCGCCTCTCTGCTGGTCGGGTTCAATCGGTCGCCTTGCGGTTGATCGTTGAGAGGGAGCGAGAAATTGAAGATTTTATTCCCGAAGAGTACTGGTCGATTAAAGCTGAATTTCAACCCGAGGGCACCCAGGATTCCTTCATTGCAAAATTAACCCGCATCGATCAGCAGGACCTGGAACTTGGTAACCAGGATGAAGTCCAACCAATCCTCGCAGATATGGAAACTGCTGGGTATCTGATCACAAAGATCAAGCGCGGGGAACGTAAACGCAAACCTCGACCGCCCTTTATCACCAGCACACTGCAGCAAGAAGCCTCTCGCCGTTTAGGATTCAGTGCTCGCCGTACGATGGCATTGGCCCAGCAGCTTTACGAGGGTATCGATGTTGGTAATGGGGGTCTGGTGGGTCTGATCACCTATATGCGCAGTGATTCAACCAATGTATCACCCATCGCTCAGAAGGAAGCCAGGAAATTCATCGCCAGCGAGTATGGAGAAAAATTTCTCCCCAAGAAAACACCTGTTTACAGCAAGAAAGCGAAAGGCGCCCAGGAAGCACACGAGGCAGTTCGACCCACCTCTGTGATGCGGGAACCGAAGAAGATTAAGTCATATCTTAGCCGTGACCAGCTCAAATTGTATCGCTTGATCTGGCAGCGCTTTGTGGCTTCGCAGATGGCATCGGCGGTTTATGATACCTTGGCGGTTGATGTGACAGGCAGGAGCGAGGATCACGAATACTTCTTACGGGCGACAGGGCAAACGATCCGCTTTGAAGGATTCATGATCGTGTATGATGAAAAGCGAGATGAGGAAAAGGAAGCTGTTGCTGGAGAATTTGTCAACATCCCTGCCAGCATCGAAGAAAACCAGCCGCAGAAGCTCTTACAGCTGATCCCTGAGCAGCATTTTACCCAGCCCCCGCCCCGCTATTCCGAAGCATCCCTGGTGCGTACCCTGGAGGAAAATGGCATCGGTCGTCCCTCTACATACGCCCCCATTCTTGGGACCATCCAGCAGCGCGGATATGTATATCGGGAGGACCGGCGCTTATTTCCAACCGATACCGGCATTCTGGTGAACGATCTGCTGGTTGAACATTTCCCCGACGTAATCGAGGTTGGCTTCACCGCCCGGATGGAAGCAGATCTTGATAGGATTGCCTCCGGGGATGAAGAATGGGTGAAAGTCATTGAAAGTTTCTACACACCATTTGAAGCGGATGTCAAAGCCGCCGAAGAAAAAATCCCTGAGATGAAAGTCGAACCCGAACCGATTGGGCGCGCTTGCCCGAAATGTGGGCACGATCTGGTGATTCGCTGGGGGCGTTTTGGAAAATTCATCAGCTGCAGCAATTTCCCGGAATGCCGCCACACCGAGCCCTGGTTGGAAAAGATCGGTGTCACCTGCCCACAGGATGGTGGAGATGTGGTTGAAAGGAAAACCCGCAAAGGGCGGACCTTCTATGGTTGTTCGAATTATCCAGAATGTGATTTCACATCTTGGAAAAAGCCTTTACCTTTGCCTTGCCCCAATTGTGCGGGTTTGCTTGTCATGTCCAACAAAAACCATGCCCAATGCACCCAATGTGAAGAACAATATTCCCTGGATGAGATTTCCAAAGAAGAGCTTCAACCGGGCTAGATGTTTCGGCACGAGTCTTGCATCATACGCAATGAAGAAATTTCGCACTTTTGTGCTAAAATTTGATTTGTATTGAAATTTTCAGAAATCATCGGAGAGTGGAAAATGGATGACATCCGCGAACAACTCAATAGACCGCTTTGGGTCGGGATCATCAGCTTTGTTGTGGGCTTGTTAATTGGTTTGGTTGTGCTGGGCTGGTGGTTGTGGCCTGTGCAATGGACAGATGCTGGACCGAGTGATTTGCGTATCGAATACCAGGAAACTTACCTGCGAATGGCGATCGATTCATACACTCTCAACCAGGACGCAGCACTTGCCCAACAGCGTATTGCTGAAGTCGGGGAGAATTCGGCAGAAGTAATTGCTGATATCTCTGCCAATCCCGGCACTCAAAATACTGATTCCATTCAGGCCTTCATGCTCTTCTCCGGAACTGAACCCGTGGAAGCGACCGGAGAAGTTGAAGCAACTCCCGCACCCACGGAGGAACCCAGTTTTGCAAGGCGCTGGCTTCCCTGGTTATGCGTGATTACCCTTTTACTCGCCGGGGCTCTCGTACTTGTGTTCCTGTTCCGCAATCGCTCCTCAGGATTTGGTCTGCCCTCAACCCGCAAAGAAGCACCAGCTCAAGAGGAGTATTCTGACTATGCCGCCACAAAGGATGAGCTCCCCTTAGCCCAGTTCATGACAACCTACCAGATCGGCAATGATCTTTTCGATGATTCTTTCAGCATCGACTCCCCAGCAGGTGAATTCCTTGGGGAATGCGGGGTGGGTATCTCGGAAACGGTTGGCGTGGGTGAGCCGAAGAAAGTCACTGCTTTTGAAGTATGGTTATTTGATAAGAATGATATTCAAACTGTAACCACCGTCTTGATGAGCAAAAATGCCTTCGAAGACGATGCTACCCGGCAGCGTTTATCGGCAAAAGGTGAACCTGTCCAGGCTGAACCAAGCCGGGAAGTCCTGCTTGAAACTGCAACTTTGCGGCTTGAAGCCCGCGTGGTTGACATGTCTTATGGCTCCGCTGGTCTGCCCCCAGAGAGCTTCTTTGATCGTCTGACCCTCGAGCTGGTTGCCTGGCCAAAAGCCTGATCCAGATTTAGTTAAAAATATAGGGTTGCCCAAAAGTGCGGGCAACCCTTTTTGATTTTAACCAATGGGTATTTGGTCTAATCGATCTTAATGATTTTCAAGCGCACTTGGCCTGCAGGTGTTTCAGCGGTCACTACTTCGCCTTCTTTCGCCCCGATTAACGCAGATCCAAAGGGGGATACATTGGAAATTCGCCCATTTTTTGGATCAGCTTCTTTTGCACCCACGATATAGTATGTCTCCGCAGGATAATCTGCTTCCTGGATGGTTACCTTGGTGCCAACGGTTACAATCCCCCGGTCATTCTCCATCTCCTCGATGATCACCGCATTCTTGAGCACGAATTCCAATTCCTGGATCTTACCTTCTAAGAAAGCTTGGTATTCCTTTGCAGCATGGTAATCCGCATTTTCTGAGAGATCACCCATCTGGATGGCAGATCGCAAACGCTTGGCAAGCTCTTCCCGCTCTGGACCCTTCAACCTCTCGAGTTCTGCACGTAAATTTTGTTCACCTTCATAAGTTAAATATTGTTCGTCACCCATAAGTTCGCTCCAAGTGGCGTATTATACTGCAAAATGGCACCCCTGACCACAATGCAGGAAAATAGATCGGATTCTGAAATGATTATGGCAATGAGGATGGATCGAAGAGCTTGTTGTGCTCACGCAGGGCAAAACGATCTGTCATACCGGCGATATAGTCACAAATGGTGCGCTCCAAACTGCGTTGCTCAATGAAGTCTTGAACATGCTGGGGCAGTATGGAAGGCTCGGATTGGTATGCATGAAACAAATCAGAGATAATACGTTCGGCTTTTACTGCCATGCGTACAACCCGGTGGTGGCGGTACATGTTGGCATAAAGGAAGTCTTTCATTTGGCGGTTTCGACGATGCATACCCTCGCTGAAACCGATCACATTGAAGGTGAGTTTTTGTAAATCCTCAACTGAATGAATGTTGTTTTCACGCAAACATTGGTCTGTCGTGGTCACTAAATCGGTGACTTCCAATCCGATCAGCCGGCGGATCAACCTGTGGCGGGACAAATCATCCAGTTGGCCACCGCGCCAACCGACACTTTTCACAAGGATTTCCCACAACGTAATCCCCTCCAGCATTTCTGGCGTGATCATGCCTGAGCGTAACCCATCATCTAGGTCGTGAGCAGTATAGGCCAGCTCATCAGCTGCATTTGCGATTTGTGCTTCGAGATGCCCGCGCAGGTCAGGATTGTAATCCGATGCGTCAGCAATATCGTACTCGGATTCGTGTTTGACGATACCTTCACGAACTTCCCAGGTGAGGTTTAATCCCGGAAAATCTGGATAGCGTTCCTCAAGTTTTGTGACAATCCGCAGAGATTGTTTGTTATGGTCAAACCCACCATGCTCCTTCATCAAGCGTGATAGGGCTACTTCACCTGAATGTCCGAAGGGAGAATGCCCCAGGTCATGCGCGAGACAAATTGCTTCCTCTAAATCCTCATTCGCGCCTAGGGTGCGCGCAATAGTGCGCCCAATTTGGGCTACTTCCAATGTATGAGTCAGGCGCGTTCGATAGTAATCACCTTCATGGATGATGAAGACCTGAGTTTTATATTCCAGGCGCCGAAATGCAGTGGTGTGAAGAATTCTATCCCGATCTCGCTGGAACGCAGTCCGGTATTGGGGTTCACCTTCTGGGTAAAAACGCCCTCTTGAATCAGCACTGTGCAAGCCATATGGGGCAAGGTTGTGCTGCTCATTGGCTTCTAATTGTTGGCGAGTCAAGTACATATCATCTCATTTCCAAAGTGGATCTGGTAAATCAGATAGTCAAAACAGCACTAACTGATGAAATATCTCCAGGTCATTATAACTTAACCACTTGTTTCCACAAACTGCAGGGACTGCCGGTCAGGTATGCGCTAATTCTCTGAATCAGAGATCATGGTCCCTTGGCTTGTACCGAGCAGCACCTTTAGCAGAATCCCCGCTGCATCAGCAGAAAAAATTAATATCTCCATGCCTGGTAGTTCCTGGCTCAAAGCGACACATTGCTTGACCTTGTCCAGCATTCCGCCGGTGACGTCGGTGGCAGCCGACCCACCAATAACCGGCATTAATTCCTGAAATTTTTGCGGGGTTATTTTCGGAATGATGGTCGTTTTGTTGGGAAAATCTTGCCAAACACCTGGTTCTATCCCTGCCAGCAGCATCCTGCCAGGATGCAGTTGCACAGCCAGATGGGAGAACAGATCTTCTGTGGACAGGATCGTACCCCCACGGAAAGTATCAAAGATTACATCTCCATGGATGACAGGGATTAGGTCAGCTTCTAAGGCTGCCTGTAGCGGGCCCAAATCCCAGCGCTCAACCTGGCCATCTTTCGCTACAACAGCGGCGGATGGCGGTAGTGCAATAGCAGGTAAACCAGCCTCGCGCAAGGCATTGACAACCAATCGATTGAGAACTGCAGCATCCCACCATACTTCTGCAAATCCCTGCCACTGCTCTTTACCCCTGACTCCCCGCCGGGTGCCGTGCTGCTTGGCAGATATATGTGCAAATGAACCCGCGCCATGTCCAATGACCAGCTTGATTGACGGTCGTTGTTGGACAGCAGTTGCAATTTCCCCTGCAAGTCGTGCCAGGGTTTCCTTGCGAAGGGTGCGCGGTTGATTTTTATCTGTGATCAGCGATCCCCCTAATTTCAGTAAAATGAACTCACCCGACGGATTTGGAAAACCTTGCATTTGTCTGCCTTGACTCGTTAGTTTAGATTCGCGACAGTGGAATATAAGATCTGCGTCGCGCCAGCCTCTTTCAACGCACTGGCAACCTGGGATTCTGTTTCTTTGCTCACCAGTGCGATCATATTTCCGCCCCGCCCACCACCCGAAAGCTTTGCACCGTAAGCGCCTGCCAGGCGAGCTGCATGGATCAGCTGCTCCAGTTCGGGGCATGATACACCTATTTTCTCTAAGATCTCTTGGTTTTCGTCCATCAATTCACCCAGCGCCGCTGGTTCACCCGCTTCTAAAACCTGCCGGGCTCGATCAACGATTTCTCCTGTGCTTTCGAAATATCCCTGGAAGAGACTGCGGTCTGCTTGCCAGGATTTCCGAACATCCCCCACTGCAGCAGCAGTTGGGCTTGCAATACCGGTATCACCGATCACAAACCTGAAAGGCATGCATACCCGAATGGTCTGCAGTTCCCCTCTGGCTTCTGCGCTGTCCTTTACAAAGTAAATTGGTTTCTCGTAGGTGATCACAGAATTATCGATCCCGGACGGTGTGCCGTGATATAGTTTTTCAACCTCAAAAGTCAGCGCACTTACTGTTTCATCTGCCAGTGGTTTTCCTAAAAATTCTGAGAGGGCGCGCATGGTTGCTACGGAAACTGCTGCACCGGAGCCCAGCCCGGATGCAATCGGTATGGTGGAAGTAACCCTTAGCGTCAGTGCCGGCGGTTTATCGATTTCAGTCGCGCCGAGAACGAGCTTAACTGCGACAGCGAGCGGGTGGTTAATAGGCAGGTCTTCCAGGTTGGTCATCAAGCCGATATCAGGCGCCTGGATATTGATTCGACCCCGGGTCTGATTGGGCTGGGCAGAGATAATTGCCCTTGCCTTGACCTGACTCACGGGAACAGCGATAGCTGGTTGGCCGTAGACCACAGCGTGTTCACCGCATAAGATGATCTTCCCGGGAGCTGTTGCAGTGATAGCTGGCATATCAATTTAGGATAAGTAGAGGATCAGCACCACAGCCAGCCCCCATATCACGATCGCGATTTGCAGTGGCCGGTCCGAAAGCAGTTCTTCCTCGGGAGCGCCACCTCCCTGCTTGGTCTGTACCAGGTACAGATATCTCAAGATCCCGTAAATTGCAAATGGAATCGTAAGCATCATCGTGTGATTGGGGGGCAAATTCGGCGCTGAAAATGTATACAGGCTGTATGCAACCACAGTAGTTGCCGAAACAATCGTAATGTACTGGTCGAGAAGTGGCAGGCTGTAACCATCCAGGACCTTGCGGTGTGTTTGTGCGTTCTCCGATAAAAGGGTTAATTCAGCCCGGCGCTTACCCAGGCCGATGTATAAAGCCAGCAGCGTGGTAACCACATACAACCATGGTGAAAATCGAGTTACCTCGATCAGTGTCAAACCAGCAACAACCCTGATCACATAAAAACTCGCCAGTACGAAGACATCGATAATAACCACGTGTTTGAACCAACGCGAATAACTGAGGTTGAGCACGAGATAAAGAAGCAGGATCAAACAGAAACTCTGGGAGAGCAGATATGCTGAGGGAATAGAAAATAACAAGATAACCAATACTGCCCATCGAGCGGTTGAAATCCCCAATTCTCCGGACGCGATCGGCCGGTTTCTTTTCTTCGGGTGCTGGCGATCAAACTCCATATCTGAAATATCATTCAGCAGGTACACTGAGCTGGATATTAAGCTGAACAGCAAGAATCCTGCGCAGGTTACCAGGAAAGCCTGGGGATCAAGCAGTTTTTCGTCAAAAACGATGGCGGTGAAGATCAGTAAATTTTTTATCCATTGCTTGGGGCGCATGGATTTCAGTAGAGCACGCAGAGTTGTCAGGACCATGGCTGAAATTATACATGGTATTTGTGAAATCAATAACGCCCAAGCTTACATTTCCATTAACGCTTTTCCTGGCGTATAATTTATCTGTGGAAGCAAATCCAGAAAAACAATCCCCACGCAACATTCTCGCCGGGAAGTTAAGGCGAGATTTTGTTGTGCTGCCGGATGGTGAACTCAGGCTGGATGTACCCGGTGGTAACCTGCTGTTTGCTGCTGCAGGTTTAGCCGTATGGGAAGCAGATCCTCGCCCGGGTTTAGTGTCAAGAGTTGGGAAAGATTTCCCCCCGGAGTGGCTGGCTGAATTTTCACAGCACGGGTTTGATGTACGTGGTATTAAGGTGCTTGACCATGACGTGGATCTGCGTTCTTTTTATGCATATCCAGATCCAACCCATAGGATAGATGAAGACCCGATGGCTTATTTTTCTTCGCTTGGGCAGCCATTCCCAAAAGCCTTGTATGGCTACCAGGTGTGGGATAGTAAACCAGACAGCCGGACCCGCTTATCCCCAACCTCACTCAGGCATATCGATTTTATCCCTGATTACATGGAAGCGACAGGGGCACACATTTGTCCGATTGACTACCTGACCCACAGCTTGCTGCCCGCAGTTTTACGCCAGGCAGGTTTCACTTACATCTCACTTGACCCTTCTCCGGGGTATATGGTCCCCGCATACCGGGATGACATCGCCTCGATTGTCACTGGACTGAATGCATTCCTGCCGTCTGAAGAGGAAGTCCGGGCGTTATATCATGAGAAGACTGCAGATTTATGGGAGGTAGCAGAGGCATTTTCTTCATATGGTTGCGAGATCATCGTGATCAAGCGCGGGGAAAAAGGCCAGCTGCTGTATGATTCCAGAACTCGAAAGCGTTGGGAGATCCCGGCTTACCCAGTGGAAATGATCGATCCCACTGGTGCGGGTGATGCATTTTGTGGGGGTTTTCTGGCAGGGTTCCGGCGAACTTTTGATCCGGTCCAGGCTGCAGTGTACGGCAATATCTCTGCTTCACTGGCCATCGAAGGGCATGGTCCCTTTTATGCCCTGGATTCCCTGCCTGGGTTGGCGCAGGCACGCTTCGATGCCCTCCTGCCTGCGGTTCGGGAAGTGTAGCACATGATAGGCCTTCAAGTCATTCAGCGAACCATCGACCTGGCAATCCAGGTGCAGCAAATACCTGCCCCGACCTCCAGAGAAGGACAAAGGGCAGAATTTGTGCGTGAGTGCTTCAATCAGGCGCATCTGGTCGATATCACGGTTGATGCAGTCGGGAATGTACTCGGCCGCTTACCAGGCAGAAAGTCAGGAGCACCAATGATCCTCTCGGCCCACCTTGATACCGTGTTCCCCGGTGGTACGGAATTGAACCTCCAGCAATTGCCCGATCAGCTCAGGGGTCCTGGAATCGGTGATAATTCAATCGGTGTGGCGGGTTTGTTAGGGTTGATTTGGGCGCTCGACGAACGCCAAGTGAAGCTGGATTCTGATTTATGGTTGGTGGCAAATGTGGGCGAGGAGGGATTGGGGAACCTGCGCGGGATGCAGGAAATTGTTAAACGCTTTGCTGGTAGCGTTCGAGCGTACGTCATTTTGGAAGGCATGGCGTTGGGTCAGGTTTATCATCGTGGTCTGGGAGTCAGTCGCTATCGAATCAGTGTCTCCACAGCAGGTGGGCATTCATGGGTTGATTATGGCAAACCCTCTGCTGTTCATGAATTAACGGCCATCGTTTCTAAGTTGCTCGAAATCCAGGTCAGCGATTCACCCAGGTCCACCCTGAATGTAGGGGTGATTTCAGGAGGTACAACGATCAACACCATCGCTGCTGAGGCAAATATCGAACTGGATTTACGCTCGGAAGACCTGGCAGTTTTGAGACAATTGGATCATACCGTCAACGCCGTTATTCAAAATTACCGAAAACCAGGTGTGGTTGTGAATGTCGAAATGATTGGTAAACGCCCCGCAGGAGAGATACCGCAGGATCATCCTCTGGTGATCCTTGCCAGCAGCTGTTTGGAACAGGTTGGCATTGAACCGCGGTTAAATATTGGCTCAACGGATGCAAATATACCTCTTAGTTTTGGTTATCCAGCGATTTGCCTGGGTTTAACCACGGGAGGTGGAGCGCATACGCTCGGTGAATACATTAATATTCCCCCGCTCAGCATGGGCTTTGAGCAGTTGTGCCTGGTGGTTGAAGGATTAGATCGTTCTTCTTAACCCATTCTCACCCGTACATCGATTGCGAACGCGCCCTCGCCGCTGCGCAGCACAGTAAATGGATTAATTTCAATCTCTGCCAGCTGGGGGTAGTCAATGGCGAGCTTTGACAGCCTGAGTAATGCATCGATCAGCGCCGCCCGGTCCGCAGGTGGGATGTTGCGGTAGCCCTCCATTTTCTTCCCTGCCCAGGTAGCTGCCAGCATTTTTTCAGCGCCCGTTTTTGCAATTGGAGCCAGCTCAAAACGCACGTCTCTCATTTTTTCAACCTCAATTCCCCCTGAACCAAACATTAATAAAGCTCCAAACTGGCTGTCTTGGACCGCGCCAATGATCACATCCTGCCCGCTTGAGAGCATTCTCTGCAGGTACACACCCTTGATTTTTGCATCCGGTTTGGCTGATCTGGCATTTTCAATAATCTTATTGTAGCTCTCCAGCACCTCATCGGAATTCTGCAGATTCAGGAGCACTCCCCCAACATCTGATTTGTGTGTGATCTGGGGGGAAGCGATTTTCATCGCAAGCGGATAACCCAATTCCTGGGCAACCTCGACTGCTTGGTGTTCGCTTTGAGCAAGCCGGGGTTTCATCGATGGGATGCCGTAAGCAGTTAACAGGTCAAATCCATCTTCATCGCTGAGAAATTCTGTGGATTGATATTTGGTGAGGATCGTGTCAGCTCGTTTTTTTTGGATGTCGGTGAAATTACCTGGGACTTCATCCCGGTGAAGGTCCAGCGCAGACAGGTATTCAAATCGCTGGGAAAGTACATCCAGCGCTTCCGCGGCACGTTCGGGAAAACGGTAATCCGGGATTCGGGCAGCACGAAAATGTTCCACTGCCTCCTGGATCAGCCGTTCGCCCATCAAGGCAACCACCACTGGTTTGTCGGAGGTGTAAATCACGGGGATGATCGCTTTTGCAATCCCACCTGCGGTATGCATCGGTGGGGGCGGCAGAATCACCATAACGCTGTCAACATTTGCATCGGATATCAGCACCTGCAAGCACCTGGCATATTGGTGAGGTGTGGCAGCTGCGAGCATATCAACTGGATTATTGAGACTCGCAGCCGGATTCAGCAGTTCGCCTAATTCAGCCTGGGTGTCAGGGCTTAAGACAGCCAGCTGGAGATCTTTTGACTCCAATGCATCCACCGCAGTGACCCCCGGACCTCCTGCGTTGGTTAACACGGCCACAGAGCATCCCTTGGGGAGTGGGCACCATGCAAGCGCTCGCGCCCAATCGAAGAGCTGCTCCGTGGTCTCAGCCCGGATCACGCCTGCTCGGCGAAAAGCAGCATTGTAAGCGCTCTCCAAGCCTGCCAGCGCACCCGTGTGCGATGCCACAGCTGCCTTACTGCGCTCATAGCGGCCCACTTTCAAGGCCACGATTGGCTTTACTCTGGATACTGATTGGGCCTGCTGCAGGAATTTTCGGCCGTTGCTGACTCCCTCTAAATAGAGGGCGATCACCCGTGTGTAAGGATCGTCAGCAACTGGTCCCAGTAAATCTGATTCGGTCACATCACATTGGTTGCCCATTCCAACCAGGCGCGAAAGTCCGAAGCCCTGGCCGCGCGCCCAGTCGATCACTGCCGAGCAGATTGCGCCAGAGTGAGAAATAAAGGCAATATCTCCAGGAGTCGGCCCGGGAGGGGATAGAAAGGTTGTATCGATTGGAGAATGCGTATCTATGATCCCGATGCTGTTAGGGCCCAACAACCTGACCCCATTCTCTTGTGCGATCTCCAGGCATTTTTGTTCTAACTGCGCGCCTGCCTCGCCTGTCTCGCGAAAGCCTCCCGATCCTATGATCAACGCCTTTATGCCGCGTTGGGAGCAGTGCTCGATCGCTTGCGGTACAGCCTGAGCCGGGATCAGCAAAACGCCCAAATCAACCGGGTCGGGGATTTCATGGATCTGGTGGTAGACAGGTAAACCCATCAATTGCTGGCCCCGGACATTGACCAGGTGAATGGCTCCCTGGTATCCGCTTTGTACGAGATTACGCACCAGCCCGAAACCCAGCTTCGTCGGCTCAAGTGATGCACCAATGATAGCAACGCCCTGGGGAGAAAAAAATGGTTTTAAAGAAGGATCGCTTTTCATCGATATTCTATATCAAGCCTTGTTTTATCTTCACATTCAAGATCAAAGGAATAGGATCCGTTTGACCCCGCTTTCCAGGTAAGACTCCCGGTATCTGCAGCCGCCTGGTGGATTTTACCGGGAAGGTAGATATCAATCCTGCCGATCGTTTTCCCCGGGCGTTCGATGGTCAATTCCAGACCCTTCTCGAGTACCCGCCACTCCGTTACCTCAAGACCTTGTGAGATATGCAGGTTGCTGCCAAGATATTGAGGTCGGTGAGACCGGCAGGTTCGTAATGCCAGTAAGACCACCCCGTGCGCTGGAACCTGGGGAAAGACATGGCTGTGCTCAGCTTGATGATCATAATCCCAAAAATACGTTTTCCCGCTCCAAAAATCTCTGGCGGCTATTTCCCCTCTGGTTTCCAGGTAGAAATCACTCAGATTGAGAATTTTATCCTGGGCAGACTCCTCCCAATTAAACAGCCCGATCAGGTGCCAGGACCCTGTCGCTCCCTCCAGATCCAGCTGGACTCGCTCAGGAGTAGAGCTGTCGAACCAGTCCAGGATGTAGGGTCGTTTTCCAATGATGGGCAGCAGGGTTCTCAGCATATCCAATCTTTCCTGGGGTAAAGCCGGGACATGATCCGAGATCATCAATGATCCACCCGTTAAGGCGATCACGCTGGCGATTGTTTCAACTTCTGTTTTGGTGAGTTCGGTTTCAGGGCGCAGCAGCAAACAATCAGGATCGTTGATCCACCAGCGTTGGTGCAGGTCAGAACGGGTCAAGGCGTTGTGGACTGCATTGAAGGCAGATGGAAATGAGGCTTCTTTCTTAAGCAGTAGCTCGATCCCTTTGAAATAGGGATTCCAGCGCCTGGCAGTATCTGCACTGATGCGCATTCCATCTACCAGACCGATGGCTGGTCCGAGCGGGCACCCACAACCCAGCACGAAAGTGTGATCACCTGCTTGAGATCGGATTATTTCCAATCCCGATCGCAGTACCTCAGCCCTGGTTTGTGTGTCGTCGAAAAAGCAGCCAGGCAGCGCTGCCGCGTAGAGGAAATCCAGTTTCAGATACGAAAACCCCCATGACTCGGTTGCTGAGCGGATTACTTCTTTAACATATTGCTGGGCATCTGGATGTGTTAAATCAAGTGCCCGTGCAAAGGAATTCCACAGGAAACCGGCATTGACTGGCCGGCCAAGACGGTTGCGCAGGATCCATTCTGGATGCTCGTTCGCAAGGCTTGATTTCGGATGCATGATGAAAGGTGCCAGCCAGATTCCGGGCACAAATTCAGCATCCCGGATACCTTGGGCCAGAGGTTTCACACCAGCTTCGAATCCCTGGTTGAAAGTAAACCAATCTCCCACCTGGCTTTCAAATCCATCGTCAATTTGAATAATTTCCAGGGGGATTTGCTGGCTTACCTCTCTGATCGATTGGATATTTGCCTGGATATCCCCGGCTGATAAGCGGCCAATATAATCCTCACTGGAAAATTGGTACCATGAGCACCAGCCAGTAGGCGGCTTGCCTTCAGACTGTAACTCCGCTGTCAGGTTATGTTCACGCATTACGGCTTCCAGGTAGGGAGCCAATGGATCGGGATGATCAAGGTGCAGAAATTGGAGGCAGGCCCAATCGGTTTCCATCTGCTTACCAGGGTCCAGTCGAGCACCATCTCCACTTGCCCGCATTTTTAAAGTGGGGCTGTTGCCTCCCAACCAGCATTCAAGGGAGCCGAAGTGTTTTTTTTGTGAGAGAAATCCACATAATATGCCCTTCCGGGTAGTGTGATTCCCCAAAACAGCAAACATATCGCTGACAAACATTCCGCTCCTGCGCGGATTCGGAGTTTGGGGGTTTTTAACCAGCGGCGCCCGCAGAAAACCCAGGCGGGTTTGCAGGTACTGATCTGAAGACCGGTAGCTGCCGGTGCGGGACCAGGATTGCCAGCCGTTTGAGAAAAATGCCAGGTTGAATGGATGTGAACTGACCTTTGCATCCACCGCTCGCTGGTCGATAGATTTCGGAAACAGGATCTCTCCATCGGGCCCATAGCGGCCCCGGTGGATGTATCCGGCAGAGAGAAGCTCAATCTGCTCGATATGAATCGCTTTGTGCCCTTGATTTTCGACAGAAATTTTCCACAGCAGCAAGGGGTAGTCCGCCGGCAGCGCAAAGCTGATTGTGCATTTAATTTGATCTGCATGTGAATCGATCAAAATTTGTCTCGCTTTTCCTTGCCCATGTGATGCAAGTGGAACTTCTGCTTCGCCGATCGAATAATTCGGCCAGCGATCAAGAAGGTCCTTATACTTATGACCTCGGCGGTATCCAAGATTCAATTGTAGATTGTTGAGGATGGGTCCGTTTGGGGTGCGCGAGCGAGCACTCCAGCGAGCAATTTGAGCATTTATTTCCAGTTGGATGGCTGAATTTTCAAGGATTTGGGGCATGTTTTTCCAGGGATTTGCTGTCCAGCACCTTCAATCCAGGTAAGCTCTATCAGAAAGAATAGTGTTAATCGTTACTTCGAGCGTCCCTCAAGCACCTCGACCGGCGAAAGAACTTCGCAAAGGGGATTTTTCTTCAATTTCAATAGCGCTATCAAGATTCAGGTTTTGATCGATTTCCAACTTGGCCGAACGGCTGTAATCCAGGATGCCGTCGTTATTCAGCACTAATCTTTCTGTGTCCTGCAGGCATTGTGCCATTTTTTCATGCGAGATTTTCAATTCGTGTTGTGGGGTGAACAACTTCGACTTCTCCTCGGAGGCGAGGATGAGGGTCTGGTAAGCAGGTAGCAGGCATAAAAGGCTGGCTTTTCGATAGCCAACAGCATCTGCTGGTAAAGTAAGCAGGTATTCGGTTGCCTTATCAAGATCAGCAAGCACATCATCCAGGATGATTTGGATCCAGTGCTGTGGTGCCCCGCCTAAGGATAAAGGCTTATTATCTGCCTCCTGCATCCAATCCGCATTTAGATAACTGATACCGCGTTGAAGATCCTTGGCGAAATCCTTTATAATGTTCGTCTTCTGCAGCCCTCGCCCGCAGGCTTCTGCGTTTCGAATTAATTGATCAGTGATGGGTTGGGATAAACCATAATGGTGGCTGACAAGTTCAGTTGCCATGTGACCAACCGTACCGGCGACGATATAGCAGTAATCGTCATAATCCTGCTTGTCCTGCAGCACCTGTTTATCAGAGATAGTAATGAAGTGGGGTTGTACCTGGGGGTCATCCAGCTGGCTCATCCCGGAAGCCATGGTTTTTGCCCAGCGCTGGATGATCGCCCGGGATTCAGATGGTATCGTGCTGTAAATTTCCCACAGCGGAGAACCATCCGCGAACCCCATAATTTTTTCCTCATCGTCGCTCAACCCGGGCCAGGCTTCATTTTCCCAGGTATGCAGGATTTCGCTTGCTTGTTGAGGTTCGTCGAGCAGCAGCTCCAGCTCGCTGAAGCGTTGAATTTTCCAGGCATGGGGTTGGGAGCAGTCCTCAATATTATCAACCACCCGGCAGATCAGGTATGCAATAGCCAGGTAATACTGCAGCGGTGGCTCGACTGCAGGGACGACAACCGCGAAAGTTCGTGAAACCTTGTTCATCCAGGTATCGAGATATTCGATTTGCCGCGCTGAGATTGTAAATTGATCGCCTTGCCTCATCAACAGGAGTCCTTTTTAGTGATTGAAAATATTGCTGTCTCTAATCTCCTTGGGTGTTCTCCCCGGAAGAGGATCCCGTTGGTTCTACTTCGATTTTGCGTTTCCTTCTCAAGATCCTGGTGTTAAACCACTCGGTTAAGATCAGCGTAGAATTGGATGCACCCTCTCGAATATTATCGATCAGGATGTCATCCACGAGGTCGATCGATTGCGTGGTCATCAGTTCGTCCATTTCTGGGCTGATTGCCAGGTAATCAAGGGTCTCTTCAATGGTTTCAATAGCGGATTGCTGGGCAAGCTCCCGCCCGAGGTATTCCTCTTTGCGGCCCGCGGCAATCCAGGCAGAAACCACTTCATCTCCGCGATCCAGGAAGCGCTGGTACCGGTGGCGAAAAGGTTTCAACAACCGGCTGTTGGTCACGGGCTGGATCGCCCGCGACATTCGACCATAAGATCGATCCGAAGCCTGGCTAAGTTTTGAAATGTTTTTTCTCAACGCGGTGCTGGAATCTGAGATTGCTCCAACAACCGCATACCGCACCCTGTCGCCTTCCGACTCGATTGGAGCAACTCGGTTTAATTCCATCGCAGAAATATGGCTTTCACTCTGCCTTTCTTGAAAGCGATTGATAAGTTCTTCCCGTCCGATTACCACGCCGCCCAATGCCATGCGCATCAACATGCGGAAAGTTCCGACCCGCGGCTTGTTTTGCGGCCTGGTATTTGTGATCACCTCGATTGGTTCTCGTCCTTCAGTGGAAATATCCTCATCGCTCATGATCAAGTCCCTTTCCTGCTTAAGACCATCCCTTCCAGATTTAAATGAATGATCCTTCTAAACACACCATATTACCATATTATTCCCGGGGAAGATTTGGTTCGCTTCGTACTCTGGAAATGCGGTCTGGAGATCACTGCATGGTAATTTCGGAACCGCTTGGGGTCCGTACCGGTTGAAACTGCATCTATTAAATGCTATACTGTGCTTGAAAGGAATGTCGCAGGATCATCTGCATCCTGTTTGCCAGCCCTCAAGATTGAGCCTGGTAATTGAAAAGTGACCATCATTCGCACTTCAGGATTAAAAATTTTAGAGTCTCGGGGGCGTGAAAGAAAAGATGCTGTCCGCTGAACGGGTCTTAAATAATCGCTATCGTTTGGATCAAGAAATTGGTCAGGGTGGTATGGGTGTTGTTTTCCAGAGCTGGGACAGCCTGTTGCAGCGCAAAGTTGCCATAAAAATTCTGCACCAGGAAACCTTGAGCGGTGGTAGTGCTGATCGTCTGCTCAAAGAGGCCCGGGTAATCGCCGGCCTGGAACACCCAAATATCGTCACCCTTTTTGATTACGGTGAAGTAGATGGCAGTCCATTTCTTGTCATGCAGCTCGTCGAGGGGGCCAATCTATCCACCTACCATCCCCAGGAATTGCAGGAGATCATTTCAATCGCTTTACAAATCTGTTCCGGTTTATCCCATGCCCATCAGCATGGCGTGATTCACCGCGATCTGAAACCAGAAAATGTGTTTCTGTCGCAAGATCAACAAAAGAACCCCTCCGGTCAGCACCTGCAGGTAAAAATCGTTGATTTTGGCATCGCGCACAGCGATCTGGCAGAAAAAACAGTTCAGGGGGAGATCGCAGGTACAGTATCTTATATGGCACCAGAGCAGGCATTAGGCCAGAGTACCAGCCCGCAAACCGACCTGTATGCACTCGGCGTAATGCTTTACGAAATGTGCACTGGCTCTCTGCCTTTTACCGGTGATCATCCCTTGAGCATTATTTCCCAGCATATCAATGCCCCGGTGAAACCTCCCAGCCAGCTGGTCCCTGACCTCCCGCAGGGGTTAGACGACTTGATCCTGCGGTTGATGAGTAAGTCCCCGCATGATCGTCCTGAAAGTGCATCACAGGTGGAGAGTGCTCTGCGAGCATATCTGCACGACGCAGGCGAGTTCGCTTCCGGGATGATATCTAACCGCACAGGACAGGAAATCAAGCATAATCTACCGCTGCAGCTGACCTCCTTCGTCGGCAGGTCGCAGGAAATTACCGAGATCAGTCAGCTGATCAGGGAAGACTCCTGCCGCTTGTTGAGCCTGGTTGGACCGGGCGGGATTGGGAAAACGCGCCTGGCGATCGAAGCTGCCTCTCAGCTCAAGGAAACCTTCCAGGATGGGGTCGTGTTTATTTGCCTGGCTCCTGTTTCTGCACCAGATTTCATCCTGCCCGCCATTGCCGAGGCGCTGGGTTTCTCCCTCCATACTCACGGCAGTGTGGACTCTCAGCAGCAGCTGCTCGACTATTTAGAAAAACGAAATATGCTGCTTGTGCTAGACAACTATGAACACCTGGTCGTGTCAACAGGGCTGATCATCGATCTGTTGAAACACGCTCCAGCAGTCAAGCTGATCGTCACCACGCGCCAGCGGCTCAATGTTCAGGGAGAGTGGATTTTCAATGTCCCTGGTTTGACCTTCCCAGAGAACGGCAGCCCGGGTGAAGAAGATGGCAGCAGCGCGGTGGAGCTTTTCATCGAACGTGCCAGGTTGGCGGATACCAGGTTTTCAGTTGATCAAGAGCAGCTTCCGCATGTGATCCACATCTGCCAGTTGGTGGCAGGCATTCCGCTCGGTATTGAGCTGGCATCAGCCTGGGTCTCTGTCCTATCTCCCCACGAGATCGCCCTCGAGATCGGTAAGAATCTCGATTTCTTATCGACTTCCAGGCAAGATCTTCCTGAAAAACACCACAGCATGCGGGCAGCTTTTGATTACAGTTGGCAGTTGCTTACTGAGGGACAGCGCCATGCATTCCGGAAGCTCTCTATCTTCCGGGGAGGTTTCGACCGCCAGGCTGCGGCAGAAGTTGCCGCAGCAGGCTTGCTGGATTTATCCGTCCTGGTGGACAGATCTTTCGTTCGCTGCAATGAAGAGTACCGCTACGAGATCCATGAGCTGCTCAGGCAGTATGGACAGGGTAAACTGCGCGAAGATGCAAGTGAATTTGAAGAGATCAGCCAGCGGCACAGCGATTTCTATTTCGATTTCCTGGAGCATCAAAAAACGCGCATCACCGGGGCGGGCCAGCTGGATGCCAGAGACACGATTCGCACCGATCTTGAGAATATTCGCGCCGCTATCCGTTGGGGGATTACTTCTGCTGACGAGGTACGCGTCCATTCTGCGTTGGAAAACCTGATGGATTTTTATCTCATGCAGGGCTATTTTGAAGGTGTGGAAACCTACAAGAATCTCGCCATGTTTATTAGCGAGCATTATCAGCCCGGGTTAGATGCCTCCAAACCTGGCAGTTCGATGTATTTGACAGCCCTGGCATTTCAGATATTTTTCCTCAGCATGTTGGGATCAATCGAGAGCTCAGAACAAATCGGGAGGCAAATACTTCCTGGATTACGGAAGTTGGGTAGTGATCAAGAAATCCAGTTTTGCCTGATGAGCTTGGGTATTAACTGTGCCTACCGGGGGGAGTATGAGCAAGGAGTGACCTACCTCAAAGAAGCCATCCAGATTGGAATGCAAATCCAAGATTCTGTCGGTATTACTGGCAGCAGGATTTGGTTGGGATGGGTTTACTATGAGTATGGGGACCATGCTGCCGCCCTCCGGGAGTGGGAAGATGCCCGGGCAATTGCCATAGAGACCAATAACCGGCTAATGCTGGCTTTTGTGCAGAGTAAAATAGCATTATTAGGAGAAGAAACCGGGGATTACGAAAATGCGATCCGCGCTCAGCTGGAAGCGCGCGAGAATTTTAAGTACTTCGACGACCAGGTGGGTATTGGATATGCCACCAGCCGCCTTACACTCAGCCTGATGGGCATTGGGGATTACCGGGAAGCAAAACGGGTTGGGCAGGAAAGCTACGCGAGCTTCAAAGAGATGAACCACAGGTGGGGTATACCCGCCTCCCTCTGCCGTATCGGGTTTGCTGAAATCAAATTGGGTGAAAAACAGGCAGCCTGGGCTCATTTCACTGAAGCGCTGCATCTTTCCCAGAAAAGCCAGATGGGAACGCTGGTGCTCTACTCCCTGGTCGGTTTGGGTAAGCTGCTTGCCGGTGAGGGACAGGTTGAACGCGGCGTTGAAATCCTCTCCTTCGTGATCGCCGATCCTACCACACCCTCCTTATACCGCACGATGGCCATAGAGAGCCTCGCCCGCTTGGAAGGTGAACTTGCCGCGCACCTGTTATCTGTTGCCCAAGAGAAAGGCGAGCATTCGACCCTGGAACAAACCCTCGCTTTACTGCCAGACGCGCTGTTTGAACCCGGGGTTGCTTTACCTCATTAACGGGTTATTGAACGCGCTAATCACCCCTTGGTGTGATGTCCTGCCAGCTAACCCCGCCATTCCCGGTCGCCAATAAACGGGAAGATGAAACGCACTGCAGGGGTGTTTCACCCGCTGGAAGGCTCTCACCTGCACGTGGCTTATACCCGCTGCAGTTCCCATCCTGGACCAGCGCCCATCCTGTTTGGTCTTCAATGAGCTCAAGTTGAATCGTCCCCTGGGGCAGCTCGCTCGCCGAGAACTGTTCCTGGAAGGATAGTAAACCTGTGCTCTCGACGCTGGGCAGGTTTTCTGAGAGCTGCCAAGTCCTTCCCCCATCTGCTGTGGTGTACACCTGGTCCAGTGGTCCCCCGATCGTCCAGCCGTGCTGCGCATCTTTGAATTCAACCGGCTCCCCGAGGGGTAGTTCGCGCTCCTGCCAGGTGCGCCCACCATCTTCGGTTGCCAGGAGGCGCCCGAAACTGAAATTGCTGCCCGATGAAAGCTGCAGCGCCAACCAGCCCACCTGATCATCCAGGAATTCGAACCAGGCAGATTCTATTTCCATGGCTTCGGAAGCTGTGAATTCGTTGATCGTCGATTCCGACCACTCGGAACCGCCATTGTTTGTGTGCTGAATAGAGAAGTAGATCGCGCCATTTTCATCCACCCGCCTTGCCGCTGCCCAGCCCTGCTCAGCATCCAGGAAAT
>JBJYXV010000035.1:0-5218 GCA_046260155.1 Anaerolineales bacterium | reverse complement strand
TAAGCTGGCGCAGTTCTACTCCTTCTACTGTTGGGTGAACGGTTTATAATATCCCAATTGTTCAATTGTTCTGGATGATATCTGAGCACAAAACCATCTACTTCAAAGATGATCGATACTCTCCCAACTCAAAAATGTCAAGCCTACGAGAACCGAGACCGGTTCTCTGGAATTTATTTACAGATCTTTCCATCCAGGCAGCACAAGATCAATGGAAGATCACCTCTGCGTGATGGTTAGCAAAAGAAAGCATAATTCCATTTCTACAATTCAACGGGATATTGACGATTTCCGAATGTTTCATTGCGAGACCGCGGTTCAATTTCCGAAGCATGACCGTCATGACCATTTCATAAATGGTGTGTGGCTTTTTGAATAGTTAACCTAATTTAAATTAAGACCCATTGTGTTGATTGTTATGATCAATAAATGAATGAAGGTGTCAGGTGGTATGGATGCCACCAATAAAATGAACCAGCTGCAAGGCGCCAGCTTTTAGAAACATTTCCTCAGGAGCAGATCATGATCACTGCAATTCTATGGAGTGCGCTGTCGACAACGAATTCAATGATCTGTATGCTCCTTAAAGATAATCTAAGGAGAACTCAGCATGAATAATCTATCCGGACGACTCGTGGTTTATCTGGTTGGATTGGCCAGTATCTTCGTGATCTTGTTTGGGATTCGCGGCTCAGCTTCGATCATAAACCCGATCTTGTTAGCTGTGGTGATCACCATCACGGTTCTACCTGTTCCCAGCCGCCTGACAGCGCGTGGTATGCCAGGTTGGTTGGCGCTGGTGGTAAGTATTCTGGTGGTTGTCCTGCTGCTCGGGTTGGTGATCGGCACGGTTTTCTTCTCGATCACCAAGCTGACCACCGAACTCCCAACTTACATGGCGAGTGCAACACAGCAGGCAAACTCGGATCTATCTGCAACCCAGGATTCTCAAACGAGTATACAGATTGAGAATCTGACCACCTCCATCGGTCCTGTCGCCCAAGGCCTGCTGGCAAGTGTGGCGAACCTCTTGGTGCAATTCGGATTAGCCCTGGTAATCTTCTTTTTTATGATCAGCGCTGCCCTTTCATTGCCGGCACCCTCCCGCCTGGGTTTGGATCCAAATACTCCTACCATTGGACGTATTTCGACACTCACCGAAGATGTGCGCAAATATATGACCGTCCTGACCGGGGTAAACTTCCTGGTAGGCATGGGAGATGCAGTCTTCCTGGTATTCATGGGGGTGGATTACGCCCTGCTGTGGGGCATGCTGGCCTGGTTCATGGGGTATATTCCCTCGATTGGCTTCATGATCGCCCTTGTCCCGCCTGTGCTCATGGCATATGCCCAACATGGGGCGCAAACCGCGTTGGTCGTCCTGGTTGGCTACATCCTGATCAACGGGGGTGTACAGAATTTCTACCAGCCCAAAGTAATGGGGAATCGGTTGAAGATCTCCCCCGTGGTTGTTTTTATTGGATTGTTTGTTTGGGGATACCTGCTGGGTGGAATTGGTGCCATTTTGGCGGTGCCGCTGACCTTGCTGTTGTTGATCATCATGGAAAACTTCGAAGGAACTCGCCCCCTGGCAATACTGATGCGCTACACCGGCGAGGAGAAAAAAGAAGAACGGCAGGAGGCGGCAAAAAATATCAAAGGTGTATGGGGAAAATTGAGAGGCACATTTAAATCAGATCAAGGCACGGAAGAGGTTGGCGAATGAAGAATGATGCTAACCTGATACCAGTAAAATTGGGAATGCAGAAAAAACCTGTCTGTCAAATATCATTTGAGTGATTTAATTGACTTGATCAACAGATTGAGCATGCCTCCTCGGTAGCAGGGTACAAGCATGGCAAAATCTCCAAACAATAAAGCCTCAATCAGCACAGACCTGGTCGCCGGATTAACCGCCAGCATCCCATCCGTCCCGGATGCTATGGCTTCTGGCGTATTGGCAGGTGTAAGCCCCATTTATGGGCTTTATGGTCTCATGATCGGTACCCCGGTCGCTGCCCTGTTTACCGGGTCTGCCTTCATGAGCGTTGTAACGACCAGTGCCATGGCGATCACCATTGGCACTACCCTGGGAGGCTACCAGGGCCAGAACCAGATCTCAGCCTTGATCACCATTGCCATCGTGATCGGCGTTGTGCAGCTTCTGGCAGGCTTGCTGCGCTTGGGATTTTTAGTACGCTACGTTTCAAACGCAGTCATGACGGGCTTCCTGAGCGGATTAGGTGTGCTGATCGTGCTCAGCCAGCTGGGAGACCTGACCGGCTACAGCAGTGATTTCGCCAGCAAGGTTGTAGCATCCTTCGATACGCTGTTGCACCTCGGACAGGTAGACCTGCCGACCACGATCGTTGGGTTAACTGCTATCGCCCTGATTGTAATTCTTGACCGCACTCGCCTGAGAAAATTTTCAATGCTGATCGCCTTGCTGGCCGTTGCCTTACTACCGATCATCTTCGGATGGAATTCGGTGCTGCTGGTGGGTGATACTGCCAGCATCCCTCCCGGACTCCCAAAACCAGCCATCCCCACACCAATCTTTGACCTGGACCTGATCACGGTTGGAATTGCTGTCGCCATCATCGGACTGGTGCAGGGTGCAGGTATCAGCCTTGGATACCCCAACCCTGATGGCAAATATCCGGACGTCTCGCGGGATTTTGTTGGTCAAGGGATCGCCAATCTCGCAGTCAGTTTCTTTCAAGGTCTGCCCGTGGGAGGCTCACTCTCTTCGACAGCCCTGGTGGTCAGCGCTGGAGCAAAATCCCGGCTGGCAAATATTTTCACCGGACTTTTTGCGATCATGGCGGTGGTTCTCTTTGCACCGCTGATAGAGCGTTTACCCATGGCCGGGCTGGCTGCGATCCTGGTTGTCGCAGGGGTGCAAAGTATTAAAATCCCCCGCATTCAAACCGTATGGCGAACCAGCGCAGCTTCGAGTACCATGATGGTCTTTACCTTTGTTGCTACCCTGGTATTGCCCATTCAATACGCGGTTTTTTTAGGGGTAGTACTGAGTTTTGTCCTGCAAATTTACCGTTCAGCAGAGAAAGTTGATATCCTCGAGATCGTACCCCTGGGAGAAGGGCGATATGAGGAACGTCCTGCACCGAAACAATTACCAAGCAACCAGGTGATCCTGTTGTCACCCGAAGGGAGCTTATTCTTCGCTGGAGCAGCCGAGTTCGAAGAAGACCTGCCAGCTGTTGAAGATGCTGAGAGAACGGTGGTGATCGTGCGTTTGCGAGGCAGGGACGAAATCGGGAGCACCTTCATGCGCGTGATTGGTCGTTATGCAGCCAGTCTCAAAACAAACCGCAGCAAAATGGTGCTGGTTGGGGTAAGCGAGCCCGTCTATCACCAACTTGAGAAGACAGGCATACTCGATGATTTAGGACGCGATAATGTTTATCTCGCCACTTCAATTCTCGGTGATTCTTCCCGGGAGGCACTTGCGGATGCCAAGCAATGGCTGGCGGATGAGATGCAAGACATAAGGCCAGCGGACAATGGTAGCTGATGGTTGCGTATTTACCTGCCCGTGCTTTGATGGTATAAAAATTATAAAGAGGTTCATTCCTACACAACGAAGATAAAACGAGAATTGACCGTCGAATTTGATTATTTAGAAAAAAAGATGCCCAGAAAAGTGCACCTGATCATCAACCCTGCAGCTGGCCAACCGCAGGCGATCCTGAACCAGATCAATGATATTTTTTATCCCGCGGGTGTTGAATGGAGTGTTTCCATCACCTTAAAAAGTGGCGATGCAACACGCTTTGCCCACCAGGCGATTGCCGAAGGTGCCGAAGCGATCGGCGCTTATGGCGGTGATGGCACCGTGATGGAGGTCGCCCAAGCTGTCCAGGGGGGTGACATTCCCATGGCGATTCTTCCAGGTGGTACTGCGAACCTGATGTCGGTAGAGTTAGGCATACCCAAAGAGCTGCCCAAAGCAGCCCAGATCATGATCGATCCCGAGAGCGTGGTGCGCCATATCGATATGGGCAAGGTTGGAGCACAACCGTTTATATTGCGGGTCGGGATCGGTTTTGCTGGTGAAAAGGTCAAGATCGCCGACCGGGAATTGAAAGATAAATGGGGGATCCTGGCTTATTCCATCGCCGGTTTGAAAGCGCTCAAAACCGCCCCCGTAGCCAATTATCGCATCACTATCGATGAAGAAGTGTTTGAAACTGAAGCAAAAACCTGCCTGATTGATAACGCCGGCAATATGGGCGTGCAGATTCCAACGCTAGCGGATATGATCAGTATCAGCGATGGCTTGCTGGATGTGATCGTGGTGCGAGATGCGAGTGTTGGATCCCTGGTCGACGTTGGAAAACAAATCGGTGGTTTAGAACCAAAATCCAGCGCTGTCGAACACTGGCAGGGACGGGAGATCACCATCGAGTGCGATTCTCCCCAGACCGTGCAGGTCGATGGTGAAGTCTGGGATCCGACGCCCCTATCGGCGAGCGTGCTGCCTGGTGTGCTGCCAATTCTAACTCCGCCTGGTGGGATAACTTCCTGAACACAGGCGGTTAGTATGGAAAAACAATCCATTGGAGAATATACAATCCTTAAGATGTTCTCCGGGGATACAATGTGATAGTCCCTCTCTGGGGAATTCCTCCTTTCTTTGAAGCCATCATCTCCCTGCTGTTGTGCTGATCCTTGCATTTAGCAGGAAGGCCAATTATTCGGGATAACTGCTCAAGGAGCAGAAAGATACTTTCGGCATCGAGCATATTTAGGAGTGTAAATCTTTGCTGAAATTCAGAATCTTACTACTGGTATTTGTACCGATCTTGATCCTCGGGGCGGAGGCATCTAATCTGGTCAGCGTGTTTGGGATCAGTTTACCTGCTCAAGAGCCACCTCTGAGGACCTCGGAACCTGTAGACGAACTTGTCGGTGACCTGGAGGATTTTATTCCCGCCCAAATGGAAGAGGAAGGCATCCCTGGTGTGGCTGTTGCTTTGATTCGCGATGGCGAGGTGGCCTGGGCGGAAGGTTTTGGCGTAGCCAATCTCTTCACGGGTGAACCGGTCACAGCGGACACGGTATTCGAAGTCGCCTCGATCAGCAAGGTGGTTACAGCTTACACCGCCCTGCGCCTGGTCGACCAGGGGTTGCTCTCGCTCGATGAGCCCGTGGGTAAATATCTTTCGGAACCCTGGCTGCCGCCCTCAGAGTA
>JBJYXV010000034.1:0-35868 GCA_046260155.1 Anaerolineales bacterium | reverse complement strand
CACACCGACCAATACAGCAACGATTACCCCCACTAATACTGCGACCAGCACACCGACATCCACAATATCGGCTACAAATACTCCTGCACCGATTTCGAATCTTGCATTTATTCCCGTTGACGATGCGACCATTGCGAGTGGTTCTCCACTCGTAAATTACGGTTCAGAGACATCTTTGTCAGTCGACAACAGTCCTATAACCCATTTCCTAATCAAATTTTATGTCTCAGGAGTCAATAAACGCCCGGTAACGAGTGCCATTTTACGGCTATACAACATCGATCCATCCACCCAAGGTGGGGATTTCTACCCGGTAAGTGATAATTCCTGGCAAGAAGAGACGATCAATTGGGACAATGCCCCGCCTGCAGGAACACCCGCGTTGGCTTCACTGGGTTCTGTGAGTACAACCAACTGGTATGAAGTAGACCTCACTTCTTTCATCACGGGAGATGGTACCTACAGTTTGCGAATATCCACCACTGCAACGAATGGTGCAGATTATTTCTCGAAAGAAGGCTCTGAATCCCCCCAGCTGCTGATTGCAGTTGACAATACATTACCGACAGCTACCAATACACCGGGTCCTTCTCCTACGCCAACCGCTACGAACACTCCTGGTCCATCACCCACTCCAACTGCCACCTCTACACCGATCCCTCAGGCTTCCAACAACCCACTCTATGTTTCATTTTCATCCACGTATGTCGTGGGCGGTGTTGCTTATCGAGACGAAGATATCCTGAGTTTTGATGGCTCAACTTGGAGCATGTTCTTCGATGGTTCGGATGTAGGTGTCGGAGGGGCAGATATTTATGCATTCTACATTTTAGATCAAGACTCGATACTGATGGCATTTAATAATCCTATGGTACTCGATGGCATATCCTTCGAGCCTACCGATATCGCTTTATTTGATGCTACTGAATTGGGATCCACAACCGCTGGGACCTTTAGTATGTATTTCAACGGTATCGATGTGGGACTTGATACTACTGCAGACTATCTGGACGCCCTGGATGTCCTACCAGATGGCAGGTTGCTGATGTCACCCAGAGGTAGCGCCTCAATCCCTGGACTCACTGGTGTGGCTGATGAGGATATCCTTGCCTTCACACCGAGCTCATTGGGCGACACAACCAGCGGCAGCTGGGCATTGTATTTTGACGGTTCAGATGTTGGGTTGGGAGCTTCCAACGATGGGGATATTAATGCACTCGATGTCGATTCAAACGGTGCGATTTATCTATCAACTCTCGGGGATTTTAGTGTGGGTGGAATCTCGGGTGCGGATGAGGACGTCTTTGTCTGTAATCCCTTATCCCTTGGGGATACAACGGCATGCGACTTCTCCCCTCAAATTTACTTCGATGGTAGTACCTGGGGATTGGATGCTGATGATATTCATGGGATTGCCTTACCATCGGGTACCCAGGTTCCAACTCAAACCCCGACCTCTACACCGACTTCTGGTCCTTCACCTACTCCCACCAACACTGCTACACCCACCAACACGCCAACCGCTACGTCGACACCGACTCCTGGTCCATCGCCAACTCCAACCAATACTGCTACACCTACCAACACACCCACACCAACAAGCACACCATCTGCTAATACCGAGGTCTTCGTTGGAGCAGGTGATATCGCTGGAAGTAGTAATGATCATGATGAAGAAACTGCTCAATTAATTGAAAGTATCCCTGGAACAGTGTTCACCCTGGGTGATAATGTGTATCCGGACGGAACGATTGATGAATACAACACTTATTACGATGAAACCTGGGGACGTTTTAAAAACCGGACCTATCCATCTGTTGGAAATCACGAATACCAGACACCTGGGGCTGCTGGCTATTTCGAGTATTTTGGGGCAGCTGCGGGTGATCCAAGCGAAGGATATTATAGTTTCGATCTCGGTAGCTGGCATATCGTTGTGCTTAACAGCAATTGTAGTGATGTAAGTTGTGATACAAACAGCCCCCAAGGCCAATGGCTTCAAGCGGATTTAGCTGCGAATCCAAGCGTGTGCACCCTTGCGATTTTCCATCACCCACTCTTTAGCTCAAATTCATCGAGCACAAGAGGCCAGAGTTTCTGGGAGATACTTTATCAGGCCGGTGCAGATATCGTCTTAAATGGTCACGTCCATAATTATGAACGCTTTGGTTTGCAAAATCCAAATGGTGTTGCGGATCCAGGACGCGGTATCCGAGAGTTTATAGTAGGCACCGGAGGCAGAAGCCATGCCAATTCCTATAATAAAGCACCAAACAGTGAGGTTTTCAATTCCGATACCTATGGAGTGTTGAAATTATCTCTGCACCAAACCAGTTATGATTGGGAATTCGTTCCCATTGCAGGCCAAACATTCGTCGATTTTGGTAGCGGCGTTTGTGTAAACCCCTAAACCATCCAATCCAACCTATAAATCAATCGAAATCCACAATTCATTGATGTTCGAAAACGAATATTGATGTTCAAAATATTTGTTATCGCGCATGGAACCATAAAGGTAAATCAATGCCAGACAAGCTCCGTCCCCCGATATTTCTTTTTGGGAATACTCGTTCAGGCACCACGATCGTCCAGAAGGTAATCGCAACCCATCCAGATGTTGTTGGCTGGTATGAACCTAATGCACTCTGGTTGTACCCTGATCCCGGGAGGATCCATGATGAATTTGAGACTATAGATGCGACAGACAAAGCCAAGCGGTTTATCAGGAGCCGGTTTCTTAGATATCAAAAACAGAGCGGGAACCGCCAGGTCATGGAAAAAACTCCCCAGAATATCCTCAGGATCCCTTACGTTCACGAGATATTCCCTGAAGCGACTTTTCTATTCATCGTACGCAATCCCTTCTCGTTTATCAGCTCGGTAGAATATAAGTGGCAACGTCCAGTCACAGGCCGGGGGATCATAAGAAGGCTGAAAGATACTCCAGTGAACACACTCCCTTATTGGGTGAGAAGGTATGTCGACCAGCAGTTTAACAAAAGAATTTTACGCAGGAAGTATTTGTCGATTTGGGGACCACGTTATAAGGGAATCCAGGAGGATTTACAGGAATCCGATCAGCTGACCATCATCGCCAGGCAGTGGGCGATACCATCAAAAAAGGCAGAGAAGGATATGGCGGGTTTTGCTGAGGGACAAATCTTGAGATTGAAATATGAGGATTTCGTTGATAACCCACTATCCAATCTTGATCAGATTTGTGCTCACTGTGGATTGGAAATGAGCGCTGACATGGCAAGAGCAACAACGGAGATGGTCAAATCTGATCGAAAACAGAAATGGCAGCGATTTGACCCTCAGACCCTGGCGAAAATTCTGCCTGAAATTCGTGATGAGATGAAGCTGCATGGCTATCGCATTCCAACTGAAATCACTCAATCTGAGATATCACAGCAAAGTAGTGGACTGCTTCCTTCAAGAAATGAACGACAATCTGTAGCTTTTGAACCCAGGGGAAATTGAAATTTGAATTCGATCTCATTAGCGTGATAGTTCAGGACACTAACCCAATTTAGAGGTAACCAATGGATACTAATCAATATCAGTCTGGCTTGGAAGTGCAGGTAGAAAAATTGAAATTTGGCGAGATGACACCTGAAATCCTGTGTACACTTGGACCAGCATCAATGGACCAGCGTACAATCCAGCGTCTCGAACAAAGTGGGGCAACATTATTTCGGATCAACCTTTCCCACACCAAAGTTGCAGACCTACCGCGAATCGTTAACACGATCCGCGAGGCAACACAGGTCCCAATTTGTTTGGATACCGAAGGTGCCCAGATACGCACAGGCGAGTTTGTCGAGGGTAGTATTACTTTACGTGAGAACACCACCGTGCGGGTTCACTATCGACGGGTACCCGCGGATGACAAGAACTTTAATTTATATCCTCTCGAAATTGCCAGATCATTAAAACCCGGCGATTTTGTGTCTATCGATTTCAATTCAGTTCTGGTGCAGGTGATTAAAGTAGACAATGAAGGTGTTTCAATGCGCGTCCTCCAGGGTGGTCTCGTCGGACAGAATAAAGCAGTTACTGTCGAACGGGAGATACCGATGCCCCCTCTTACGGAAAAGGACCAGGCTGCTCTGAAACTGGGCTGTGAAATGGGTCTGAAATATTTTGCATTGTCTTTCGCCAGTCGAGGAGAAGATGTTCAATTCATCCGCAACTTTGTTGGTGAAAGTGCATTCGTCATCTCAAAAATTGAATCTCGGAGTGGGCTTGAAAATCTCGAAGAAATCGCTTCTCTTTCAGACGCACTGCTGATTGACCGGGGAGACCTATCTAGACAAGTCCCGATAGAATTGCTTCCCCAGACACAAAAAAGCATCATTTACCGGGCGAAAGCAGTCGGTTGCAGGGTTTATGTAGCTACCAATCTTCTAGAATCAATGGTTTCAACACCTGCCCCCACTAGGGCTGAAGTCAATGATATCTACAATACCCTGGCTGATGGTACCGACGGATTGGTTCTTGCTGCTGAAACAGCTATTGGAAAATTCCCTATCCAATGCGTTTCCATGGTCAGCAAAATTATCCATGGCTTTAAGCATAACGGTTTTAACGGTGGTTCATATTACCCGATTGATGCAATCTCTCAGCTAATTGAACCTCATGGTGGTCGTTTGGTACACCGCGAAGCCACACCTGGAGAATTAGCTGATCTCGACCGGATCCCACAGATCACCGTCCCGGAAAAGGAGCTCATGGATTGCGAGCAGTTTGGTTATGGGACCTATTCGCCACTCAAAGGGTTTATGACTCGCGATACGCTCGAGTCTGTTTTGGGCAGCTACCGGCTTCCAAGCGGAGAGGTATGGACCTTACCGATTTTATTGCAAATCAATTCCGAGCAGCTCGGGAAATTTGCTGAAGGTGACCGCGTTGCGCTTACCGATGAAGCAGGAATCGTACATGCCCTGCTCGATGTTTCCGAAATTTATCAATACAATTTCGAAAAGCTGGCTGCCCGCATGTTTGGCACAAATGATCGTAATCATCCGGGGGTTGCCAATTTGATGAAACGTGAAAACAATTTTTTGGGTGGTGAGGTGACCCTGGTTCAACCGCTAAAATCAGATATTCGGCATTATCTGCTATCTCCAGCCCAAACTCGTTTCATATTTACACGTTTAGGATGGTCACAAGTAGTTGGTTTTCACAGTCGGAATCCAGCCCACCGGGGGCATGAGTACATTCAATTACAGGCACTGGAACGCAGTGGCGCGGATGGCATCTATATTAATCCTGTCATCGGACCTAAAAAAAGGGGTGATTTTCTTGCTGAGCCGATCATGCTTAGTTACCAGACCATGCTGGAGTTTGGGCGTTACCCGCGTGGCAAGGTTGTCCTTGGCAGTTTCTTCACCTATTCCCGATATGCGGGTCCACGTGAGGCTGTATTTACAGCGCTTTGTCGAAAGAATATGGGCTGCAGTCATTTTATCATCGGGCGTGATCACACCGGAGTGGGAAATTTCTATTCACACGATGCAAACCGGAAGCTGTTTGACTCCCTCGGGGATATCGGGATTAAACCTATTTTCTTCGAAACAGTAGGATACAACAGCGAAACTGGAACGTATGAAGTAGAGCATGGTCAAAAGCTCAAGATGATCTCAGGGACCCAGGTACGTGAGACTCTAGGTGCTGGCCAACAGCTGCCGGATTGGTTCATGAGAAACCTTGTCCAGGAAGTTTTGCTTGATGAGTTAAGAAATGGAAGCGCATTGTTTTATCAATGATCTTCTGGGCGTGATGCTGTTTGAAAAATCAACCTTCCTCAAAATGCATGTTTAATTCAGGGTAATTTAAATGCACATAGAAATCATCGGTTCAACAAGCGCCGGTAAAACTACTTTAGCAAAGAAAATGGTTGCTGCTGGGAAGCAAAGCGGAGTAAATATCGAGATGAGTGACGATTTTATGCTGGAAGAGCTTCATTTGGATTGGGTGGGGAATGAATTTTTACGCCGGCGGTTAGTAGAGTTCGCTGCGATCTGGATTTGTCTCAACAATCTCACCACCTATAAGGATTTTATTCGGTTTGTGGCCAGGGAAGGTAAATCATCTCCCGGCACCTGGTATTACAGGGCTAATCGGATTCGTAATGTGATCAGAAAAATTGGGATTTTCGAGTTTGTTTCACAGCGATCTGATACACAGAATGTTATCCTCGCAGATAATGAGGGATTATTACAAGGCCTGCACAACCTGTTTGTTCATACTGGTAGTGAGGCTGATGTAATGAAAGTTGCAAGGTATGTGGACCTGATCCCATTGCCAGATCTTGTGATCTATCTTCAACAGGATGAGGAAGTCCTGGTCTCCAGGACACTGAAACGCGGACATGCACGTATTTCGGGAAGTTCTCCGGAAAAAATGGTGCATTTTATAGAACAAGCGGTTGCCGTTTTTGATGAATTGATCAACATACCGAAAATTCAAGAACGACTGGTTGTCATCGAGGGTGAAAAGATCATCACCAATGAATATATATCTTCAGGCAGCATTAATTTCCAGCAGGTTGCAGGATTGGTTAGCTGATGAAGGTTGATACACTGAACAATACGGATCAATTTCTCGTCCAGCAGAAGGATTCACCAAACCTGGCGGGAAAATCCTATCCATCCTTATTAGATCGCTTGCTTACCGGATTCGAACAACAAGGAGTGGCTTATTGTCATTGGAAAAGTAAGCCGCTGGAAGGCGAGCTGGATGTGGATTTCCTTGTTTCGAATGATTCTCTGAATCGAGCCGCGGTTGTGTTAATGCAGCTCGAGTTCAAGGCAGCTGCGCCAAGGTGGGGTAAAAATTATCCAGGTGTGTATCATTATTACGGATATGATGTGAACCAGGGCAAATATGTTCATTTGCACATGTTCACCAGGGTGATTTCAGGGGAGAGTCTGGTGAAGAGCCATCTTTTTCCGTTTGAAGAAATGATGCTTAAAGATACCCGCTCAATAGGAAGATTGGTGGTCACTTCGAAAGAAGCTGAGTATGTATTGTTTATTCTTAAAACATTCATACGATATGGTTCATTGCTGGACTTTATGCGGGAGATCCGGAATGATGAAAAAAACAAGCAAGAACTGCGTAATCTAATAGCCAACAGCGACTACCATAAAGTTTTGGATTATTTGTCAAATTATTGCCCCGTGTTGGATGGCAAATTATTCCTGGAATGTGCAAATGCGATCGCAAATGGTGATTGGTATCCTCGCAAATGGCTCTTAGCCCAGAAAATTAGATGGCGGCTGCGTGGATATCGAATCCACCGGGATTTTGGCAGGTGGTTTGGCTATGCAGGATTCCTCGGAGCTGCCTTCCTTAAAAAGTCCAAAAATCAAAAAGGCAGCAAGATATTATTGAATGGTGGATCAGTAATTGCCATTGTCGGTGCTGATGCTACCGGGAAATCGACCCTGATTAAAGCGACCAGCTTATGGCTGCGCGAGAATTTCATTGTCAATACGATACACACCGGAAAACCTCCTTCAACTTGGATCACTTTTCCCATTAATCTTCTGCTAAAAGTGAATCGAGGGATCAAAAATAATCTGAGAATTGTCCAAAAATGGGGAAAAAGGCGATCAAGAAAATTAATGCCCAGTCATGAAGAAGAAAAAAATAGGGAATCCTTGATCTACGCGATCAGGGCGGTTTGCCTCGCCTGGGACCGGCGAACATTGTTATTAAAAGCTAGACGGGCTGCTGTAAACGGAGAGATTATTGTCTGTGATCGCTATCCATCGTTTACTCCTGGCATGATGGATAGCCCTCGATTGATCGATGACACCATGCAAAAGAACTTTGCTAAATTCATCTACAACAAGCTGGCGAAGCTGGAAGCAAAAATCTACCGTCAAATAACCCCTCCAGATATTGTTCTCCAGCTAAAAGTATCCCTCGAAACAGCACTCAAGAGAAATGCAGCCCGCGAAATTGTTGATGATGAGATTTACCTGCAAAATCGCCACCAACAGGCAGCTGCCTGGTATATCCCGGGCACGCGCAGGATTGTTGATATCGACACGGACCATACTCTGGAAGAAACAACAGCAGAGGTCAAGCAAGTGATTTGGTCTTCTTTGTAATCAATCCCAAGCTGTTTCACCCCATTTCAGGCAGACAATAAGTAGAATGAGTTAGTTCGCCCGGGGGAAGAATAGGTTTTCGGTAAATATTTTCGTTGAATCGGTTGAGGTGGAAAGGGTCAGTCTCGTGGATAGGCTTTCATCACAACTTCGTGGATGAAAACCCGATCCAGATTGACCCGAATTGAGGTGTTATGTGGTTACGCAAACTTATAAGAATGTAGATAATGTTGCCTGGGAAAAGACTCCGCTCGCTGGGATGGCATCCCGATCAAAGCCAAAGGTCTTATTCGTTGGTACAGTAGATGTTGACCTGCGCTTGGATTTAATGAAAAGGCTGGAGTGTGATTTCGATATTTCCGCAGCTGGCTCTAATCCCGACTTAGCGGATAGATTTCGTGCTGCTGGTTTTAAATACCACATCTACAGTCTCAACCGCAGGGTGAACCCGGCGATGGATCTATATTCTATGAGCCAGCTGGTGTCTTTATTTCGCAAGGAGAAACCCGATATTGTGCATACCTTCAGTGCAAAACCATGTGCATTAGCACGCCAGGCTGCTCGACTTGCGAGGGTGCCAGTGGTGATCGGGACTCTGACTGGATTAAGTTCTTTATATGCGAGTGAAACATTTTCGGTGCGATTGGTGCGTAGTATTTATGAGCCGCTCCAAAAAGTGGCCTGTTATTTATCTGAATTGACAATCTTTCAAAATCATGATGATTGGAATCATTACACCGGGATCGGGATCGTATCCAAAGAAAAATCAGTAGTGATTCCGGGTTCTGGTGTACCGGTCGATAAGTTTAATCCGGCCGCAATCTCCCCGAAAGATAAACAGAATTTGAGATCTGAACTGGGCATCAAACCTGATGAATTCGTTGTGACTCTGGTTACACGTGTAATTCGAACCAAGGGTGTAATTGAATTCATGGAAGCAGCGAAAATAATGAAGGAGCATTTTCCTAAAGTCAGGTTCCTTTTAGTTGGCCCGAACGATACTGATACGATGAACAGTTTGAATCCAGATGAAATTTCCGAATTGGAACGAAGTGTAATTTGGCCTGGTCCCAGGCGTGATATTCCCATGGTGCTCGCAATTTCAGACCTTTTTGCCTACCCCTCAACACATATGGAAGGTATTCCCAGAGTACTGCTCGAAGCTGCTTCTATGGGTCTACCGATTATCACGACAGATTCACCTGGGTGTAACGATGTCGTGCAACCTGGTGTGAACGGATTTTTTGTTCCTGCAGAGGAGCCAGAAATGCTGAGTGATTTGATCGCCAAACTGATCGCTCAGCCTGAATTGAGAAATCAATTTGCTAAAGCTTCTCGACAATGTGCAGTAGAACGTTTTGACCTATCCATTATTGCAGAACAAATCTGCGATATTTATATGCACCACTTGGCGCACAAAAATCAAGTCGCTGTGGCTCCATCAATCTAAAATTATTAGAGTGCCAGCTTGGGAATTGAGATACATCTAATCCTTTAGTGATTAATGCTCTCAGATTCCAAGAACATTTTATTGCGATAATTTGAACTAAATCGCAACCACGAAAACGATCTGGGGGAAAATTGATAACAATCTCCACCGAAAAAATGAGATAAATTTGCAGGAGGGTTTTAATGACTACCAATGTTGAACAATTTTTAACTGCCAATCAAAGACCTGATTATGAAAGTATCCAGTTACAGGTTCCTATCATCCTGCGTTCACCACGAATATTAATGAGCCTGATGCTTATTTTCACTGATTTTCTAAGTTTATTTCTGGCCTGGCTTGTGGTAGGTGGGATTCTCTTAATGTTTAATTACCAAATCAGCCAACGACTCTTTGTTGAGATCCTGCCCTTTATCTTGCTGTCGCAAGGTGTATTCGCATTACGCGGTCTCTACCCAGCAATCGGGATCAGTCCTGTTAATGAACTGAGAAGATTGACGGGTTCGACAACAGCAATTTTCCTTCTACTTGCAGCGATGACCTTTTGGTTTCGGAATGCGGAGGATTACTCCAGGATTAACCTTGCCCTGACATGGGTGTTTGCACTGCCGATGGTACCTCTGGGTCGAGCATTGATGCGGGAATTATCTGGGAGGTTCGAATTTTTTGGTGAACCTATCGTAGTTATCGGATATGGAGAGCGTGGAAAAGAAACGGTTACCTATCTACTAGAGAATCGAGCCATGGGGTTGCGCCCGGTCATGGTTGTTGACAGCATTGATCATACCGAGGGCAGATTGATTGGTGGGGTGCCAATCATTCATATTGACGATCCTGCAGAGATCAGAATGTTATCCAAGCAGCTACGCATTGATACCGCCATCATACTTGCATCAGAATTACCGCAGGAAGTTCTGGAGGCAGCAGAGAAGATCTGTCGTGGAGCTTTCAAGTACCTGATTTTGATCCCCGATCGAGAACAAATAGGTGGTTTGGGCATAAAGAAATTTGACCTGGGCATGTATTTTGGGCTGGAGGTCAAACGTAATTTATTCAATACCTGGGAGAAGCTCTTGAAAAGAATTACTGATATTTCCCTGGTTTTGATTGGGGGGCTGCTGGTTTCCCCACTGATCTTATTGATCTCAATATTGGTTAAATTAGACTCCACAGGACCAGTGTTTTATGGCCATACAAGGGTGGGTATGGAGGGGAAAAAATTTAAAACCTGGAAGTTCCGGACTATGGTCCCAAATGCAAATCAAGTCCTGAATGAATACCTTCAAAAAAATCCAGATTTGCTGCATGAATGGCAAACGACATTTAAATTACAAAATGATCCCAGAGTGACCCGCCTGGGAAAGGTACTGCGGAAACTCAGTTTGGATGAACTGCCTCAATTATGGAATGTCCTGATAGGAGAAATGAGCCTGGTAGGACCACGACCCATTATTGATGATGAGATCGGATACTACGGTGACCGTTATGATCTTTATTCATTCGTCATGCCAGGCATCACAGGCCTTTGGCAGGTTTCAGGACGCAGTGATACGAGTTACGAAGGCAGGGTAAGCCTTGATGAATATTATGTAAGAAATTGGTCTATTTGGATGGATATTTACATCATGGCTCGGACTGCTTCGGTAATTCTTCTCCGAAAGGGAGCTTATTAATATTGTCTTGGCTTTCTATGGAACAGGGAAACTTTTGATTTGGAAACATCGATTCTGATCGAGTTGTTTTTGAATGATATGGATTTAATAAAATTATCTTCGAAAGGAGCAAATGCTGGCGAATTAAGAATAAATTTCAAATTTTTGGATACCGATGCGATCTGTCCAAAAATATAATTATTGCCGGTATAAGGAAATATTATGAGTGATTATATCCAAGTGAAAAACATTGTTGCCGTCCTGGTCAGGTTTCTTTGGCTCGTGATCGGCTTGGCAATTATTGGTGGGTTTGGGGGTTACCTGATGAGCCAAAAACAAACCCCGGTATATGAGGCAACAACAACCATATTGGTTGGTGAGATTTTAGAATCGACCGATCTAAATAGGACGGATATCTTAACCAGCGAGTTAGTCGCAACAACTTATGCAGAGATGGTTCGACGGCAACCCGTCATGGAGGGCGTTGTCGGATCATTAGGATTGGATCAAGATTGGCGCCAGCTGAAAAGCCAGGTGAGAGTTAATCTTATCGAAGGAACGCAGCTGATCCAAATAAATGTCGAATCTTCAACTCCATCGAAAGCCCAACTCATTGCAGACGAAATAGCCACCCAGCTGATTTCTTTCAGCCCCTCTCAAAATCAAATGCAGGGTACCGATAATACCCAGGCATTTGTACAGCAGCAGCTTGAAAATCTTCAGGCACGGCTGGAATCGGGTGAAAACCGCCGTGCTTTATTGGATCAGCAGCTTGCCAATACAAGGACAACAGAGAGATTAAACGCGATTCAGGGGGAGATTGATATCCTGGACAGCCTACTTACAGAATGGGAAAATAACTATACTCAATTACTGATTTTCTTAGGTAATCGACAATCACCAAATAATTTGACCATCATTGAACCTGCTCAGGCTTCTACAAATCAAATTCGACCTAACATTCGACTGTATGTCTTAATCGGGAGCGGCGTGGGGATATTCCTGGCGATTAGTTTGATTTTCCTGTTCGAATATTTTGACGATAGTATTAAATCCTCCAATGAAATTCAGCATGGATTCAATTCACAATCCTTGGGCACTGTGCCCAGGATCAGTGGGGTAGATAATGAGAGCAAGTTAGCTGTGATTCAAGATTACCTATCATCCACATCCGAAGTATTTAGATTGATCGGTGGAAATCTCCAGTTATATAACAAGGTCGGTAACCAAAAGACGTTCATCGTCACCAGCCCCAATCAATCGGAGGGCAAAAGCCTGATCACTGCCAGCCTGGGCACAGTCCTCGCTCAATCGGGTCTCTCCACAATCATTGTGGATGCTAATTTGCGTCGACCAGCAGTTCATGAGCTCTTTCATGTTGAAAATAAGAAAGGTTTAATTGACATTATCTCTCAGGAGAAGTTTAGTATTGAGGATTATTTGCGGGACACCCAAGTCGAAAATTTAAGAATACTAAGCATTGGGAAGACGGAACTTAACCCCTCCGGATTATTGATGGAGCATAAAGTTCGTCCAATCATTTCCTCCTTGAAAAAGCAGGCAGATGTGATTTTATTTGATAGCTCCTCAGTTTTAGATAATGCTGATGCGATGTTTTTATCAACTCAAATGGATGGTGTCCTGCTCATCGCAGCATCCAAACGTACAAAGAAGGACCAGCTGTCGAAATCGATCCAGAATTTAGAGATCGCTGGTGCCAATATTTCAGGGATTGTGTTTAATAAATACCTGCCTGGAAGAATGAGGATCATGTTCAATAAGGTCTGGTCAAAATATAAGAATCAAGCAACTCTCAAGCAGAAAAATTTAGAGATGAAACCTGATAGTAGGACCAGCATCACGAATCTCAGTGAGTCACAGGAAAGCATATCGGGCTAAAAATTTTTCTAAACGATGGGATTTCATCGTTCATATGTTATAGATCTAGTCAAGTCGGAAGTTTTTTGATACCCCTTGCAAAGAAAATCACTCTATTGGAGGAGAAATTTGCCCTCTCATCGCATAATTCATACAAGTATTGGACAAGCGTTAATCCCCATCCAGAATGTATATCTGATCCTTCTCACCATTGGAACATTTCTCATACTTGCAAGTGCGGCTTCTACTAAGGTTAAGGCAGCTGCAAACTCTAATGGTGCGGTCGGAGGACCGCCCAGGAACCCTGGTCTCCCGGCTCATAAATTTGAATTAATGGTAGAACCGAGAAGGAATCAAATTGTATTAGAAAACATCAATCCCAGCGTTACAATCGATTTGATGAGTGGTTCAACATACAATCTGGGAAATTCAGTCTACTTTACAGGCAGTGCAGAGGATATTGAGGATGGCGATTTATCCAGTAACCTGGTTTGGTCATCGAACATCGACGGACCTATCGGTTTCGGGGCTTCGTTTTCCAGATCTGATTTGTCTGCAGGTGTACACACTATCACAGCAAGTGTCACAGATAGTGGAGGATTTTCCGGCTCGGGTACAATCACCATCACGATTTTTGAAGATGCCCCGATACTTGTCGGGGCAGGGGATATCGCTGATGCTGGAAGCAATCATGAGACCACAGCCAAGCTGCTAGAAGAGATTCCGGGTACTATCTTTACTACCGGTGATAGTGTATATCCCAACGGGACATCCGAGGAGTTTCAAACTTATTATGATCCTACCTGGGGACGTCACAAATCTCGTACGCGCCCTACCCCTGGGAACCATGATTATGGAACACCAGATGCAGCTGCCTATTATGCATATTTTGGATCTGCTGCCGGAGATCCGGGAAAAGGTTATTACAGCTACAATATTGGCGATTGGCATATCATCGCGCTAAACACACAATGTTCCGAAGTAGGGGGATGTGGGGAGAATTCTCCCCAAGGAAAATGGCTGCAGGAGGATTTGTCTGCCAATCAACATTTTTGCACACTGGCTTACTTTCATTACGGCCTGTACAGCTCATCCAACCCATCTGATGCTGCGCAGTATTTCTGGGATCTTTTATACCAGGCAGGAGTCGATGTTGTACTCAATGGGCATGCGCATAATTATGAGCGTTTTGCGCCACAGGATCCACATGGGAATTTTGATCCCGAACGCGGCATCCGGCAATTTGAGGTAGGTACCGGGGGCGCGGACCTTCACTTAATACCAGGGATAACTGCACCGAACAGCGAGGTCAGCAATGATGCGACTTATGGCGTATTAAAGCTCACCCTCAATTCCACCAGCTATGATTGGGAATTCATTCCAGTTGATGGGATGGCATTCACAGATTCTGGCAGCACAGAATGTATTTCAACCGGAACAATCAAACCACCCCAAATCAAGGTTGTTTTACCTCTGGTAAGCAAGTAATTCCTGAAACAGAACGGTATAAATAAAAATGGCTATCGATGTATTACTTATCATTGCAGTGACATCTTTTATTCAATCCCTTTTTGGTGTGGGTGTACTCCTATTTGGTACACCACTATTGCTCCTGGTGGGTTACGATTTTATTGATGCTATTATCATCCTGCTGCCGATTTCTATCATTATTAATCTGATCCAGATTGCCAAGGATTATCGGAATGTTGATTTCGATTTATACAAGAAAATCCTGCTATACACAATCCCTCTGGTCGTATTATTTTTGTTTCTCGTAACGCAGGTAAGAATCAATATTAGCTTTCTTGTGGGAATCTTCTTGGTAACAGTGGCCTTGAAAGATTATTCAAAAAAAGTGAACACATTTATCCAATCCACACTAAAGCATGAAAAAATCTATCTGGGGGTTATGGGGATCATTCATGGAATGACAAATCTTGGAGGCTCACTTCTCACTGCGATTGTTCACAACAAGGATTACAAGAAACAAATTACGAGGGTTACAATCGCAATCTCTTATGCGACTTTCGCAGTTTTCCAAATCCTGACCTTGCTGATCTCTGGTTACGATCTTAATATTCAATTCTTAGGAGTTGGGATTTATTTGTTGGTTGGGATAGGTGTATTTATTCTTACTGAGAGGTTAGTTTATGTTGAACTAAATAATGAGAATTACACTAAATTCTTCGGGCTGTTTCTATTTATTTCTGGAATGATGTTGGTCGTGAAATCGATATAACTCTCAGTATGTTTCGGAAACCTCTAAGATTAAAGCGCTCGCCAGTGATTGTGCGGTGAGCGCTTTTTTTGCGCGGTCCTAAATCCTGTTTCCAGATATTTTTACTGAAGCCTTCCTGCTGAGTACCATCAAAACATAGATCTCCGCAAATGACGATGGGGTGTTGGGATCTGGGTTAGAGATATTCGGTGAACAGCATGGGAAATCCAATTTTCCCTCACACAGGCTATCAATGACTCGTCCATTATGCCAGCTTTCACTTGAACTTTACCACGCTGCCATCGCGTTAATTGATAAATATAAAACAACTTGGAATGCTCAACCAAGTTGTTTCTCGCAGCGGTCCCGACGGGATTTGAACCCGCGATCTCGGCCTTGACAGGGCCGCATGTTAGGCCACTACACCACGGGACCAGGCGCTGGAAAGTTTACCATACGCACCATATAGCGTCAAGGTAGATAGTTTTCGTATGGTTTTATGATATACTCGTTTCGGTAATTTTTACCCTAATGGAGGCATAGACAGCCGAGGGAGTTTATGTATGGAAATCACTAGTACTGAGTACAAACGTTGTGATGTTGTGAAAACTGTTGGTAGGATTGACAGCTATACTGCCCCTGAACTTGAAGAAAAACTCAATTCCATGACCAATAACGGGAAATATAAAATTGTGTTGGATATCGAGGGTGTCGATTTCATGTCCAGTAAAGGTTGGTGGGTGTTAATTGAAACTCAAAAGAAATGCAAACGGTATAATCGAGGGGAACTCGTATTGACGGGAGTTCAAGAGAGAATACGTGATTCATTGAACCTGGTTGGTATGAGCAGTTATTTTACTATTTTTGATGATGTCGTTAGTGGTGTAGCACACTTTTAATTATAAATCTTGGGTTTACCAGTCAGTATGCCAACGGCAAAGTTTCCCGGCCACTTTAAGAGTTTGGCGGGCATTAGAAAATTTGTCTACGATGCTGCTTCCGCAGCTGGTTTTAGTGATAAAGAAATTTACGCGGTTGAATTGGCGGTCGATGAGGCTTGTTCGAATATAATTGAACATGCGTATGGGGGAGAAGGAAAAGGAGAGATAACCTGCACATGTAACAATCTCAACAACGGATTAGAAATTATTCTCAAGGATTACGGCGATGCATTTGATCCATCCATTGTGGCTACTCCTGATTTTTCTGTTGAGATGGGACAATTGAAACCTCGTGGGGCAGGTTTATTTCTCATCCGAAATATGATGGATGATGTGGATTTCAAGTTTTCCAAGAAAAATGGGAACCAGTTAAGGATGGTAAAGCTCAGGAATGATTAATCATCCGCAGTTGAGCTTGTGTTTCTCATCAATACCATCAAAGTAATGTCATCTGATTGGGGGGCTTCTCCAACAAAATTCTGTACCTGGTCAATAATCGCTTTTTGAATTTCATGAGCGTACCTGCCCGCGTTTTGGCGAGTGATTTCAATTATGGCTTCATCGTTAAAGAAGTCTCCATCCTCATCCTGAGCGTCAGGTATGCCGTCTGTGTACAGAATGAGAATATCGCCGGGATCGATTGATATCGTTTTGGTTGTCCAGGTTGAATTTTCCTCAATCCCCATCGCGATTCCGGTTCTCTCTAATGAAATTACCTCTTCATTATCGGAATTCACAATCAAGTAGGGTGGGTTATGGCCTGCATTACAGTATGTCAGTACTCCTTCTTTTACATCCAGGATTCCGTAGAAAACGGTGACAAATAGATTTGCCCGTGCATCTTTGAGCAATCGATTGTTTGCAGCAAAGAATACAACCTCTGGCTCTGCTCCGTATTCTTCAGCATATGTGCGGATAAGAGTTCTACTCAAAGCCATATAGAGGGCAGAGCCAACACCTTTGTCCGCCACGTCTGCTACCAAAATTCCCAGGCGACCATCTTCTAATTCGATCACGTCAAAAAAGTCACCCGAAGTTTCTCTCGCTGGAAGAAGGGTCACTGCGAATTGCCAACCGGGTAGTGAAGGAAAGCTGTTAGGCAAGAAACTGGCTTGAATTTGGCCCGCCAAACGCAGTTCCTGGCTTATATGCTGAAGATCAAGGGATTTTTCGTAAATCTGTGTCTGCTGGATCGTAGATGCAACCTGATCTGAAAGGGCTTGAACAGCAGGGAACAGTGTACTCAGAGATTTCTTATCCCAAGTTTGGGCAAGTGCTCTCAGTTCGAGAGCAATACCTCCAATTGCCTTCCCAGTATCGCTCCTGATGATCGGAGCAGTAATCGTTGCTGGATGCTCCTTGTTTTCCTTATCCCAGGGCAGGTCTTCTTTGGTTGTATATGAGTTACATGTGGGCTGGTTCATAACCATCTGCCAGGCGCTTTCTGGTAATCCAATCGATTCCAACGGGAATTTCAGCAGGTAGATATCTGGTGAAATCCAGATCGATATTTTTCCAGAGGGGAACATCCCAGGAACATTTTTTTCCAATACTTCTGGTAATGCATCTGCGTCCGGAATAACCTCCAATAAATCACGCCCAAGTTTTTCCAACTTTTCGAGCTGCCTGGATTGCTGCCGGCTGGTTTCAGCAGCAAGGCTTAATCGACGGGCAAGATAAGCAACCAGGATCAACCCCAGCAGAAGGAATGTATAAATTGCGATTCCATTTTCGACCAGCAGTCCAGCAAGTAAAATCGAGAATGGGTGCGCAAGAAATGGTAAACCAATTCCGATCACGAAAAAGCGCACGATGAGCCTTATCGTTTCGCTTTCCGCAAGGATGAGCTGCACACCAATATGGTAAATTAAGTAACCCGAAGAAATTAACAATACGAGGAGGAACTCAGTTCCCAGGGCAATAAACCCGTAGAAAATTGTGAGTATTGATAGCCAGCGGATAGGGAACGTCCCACCAATATATTCGAATACTGCAATTGAAACAAGATATGCAAACGTGCTGACTGCAACGGTCGATGCGACGGTGCGAAGTAATGACCAGCGTTGTGCTTCGTGTGTCCTTGAACGCCATCGAATCATAAATTCTGCAATATAGTAAATTACCCCCAGCCATAATGTACTTGGTCCGAGTAGAAAAACAGCTGACCATTGAATCATGGAAGCAAAGGAATCTTCGGTACTGCCATACCGGTCAGAACGGATTTCAACAATTGTGAAGAAACTCAACTTGCTGAAGAGATAAAAAAGACCGAAATTAAAGATAAGAAAGATGAAATTATTTTTGATAACACCAAAATCTGTGGAAAATATTAACCAGATTAAACCAAGAATAGCCAGAGGTAATGTATAGAGGAAGGTGAGTACATCTCCCGTGCCTACCAGGCGTCTTTGCTCTGGCATCCCCTCAAGATCAGGCCAAAAGGTCTTGGCAAAATCTGATAGTCGGTTATACTTTTCCGGTAACGAAGCAGCGAAGAAAGTTCTCATTTCATTTTGTATTAATAGATTTGACATCTGGATTATACGATGAGAATTGAATTTATTGGGTGATCTTTCACTGCAGAATGGCTGTTATACTGAAACAATCTGGAATAAATTATGCGGATCGAATCACTCATTGAGTCTCTCCCCGAATCCTATTCTTCTGCGGATCTGGAGCTGGTTCAGCGAGCTTACCGCACGGCTGAACTAGCTCACCACGGTCAAACGCGCGCTTCTGGTGAGCCCTACATCAGTCACTGTCTTGCAGTCGCTTCTATCCTTGCGGAATTATGTGTGCCTCCGGTGGTGGTGGCAGCAGGATTACTGCATGACACGGTGGAAGACACCGGAGTAACATTAGATGATATTCAGAGGGATTTTGGAGATGAGATTGCCTTACTTGTTGATGGTGTCACAAAGCTTACACAGCTTCCAAGGGTATCACGGGGCGATCAGCAGTCGAGCGAACTAGATCAAGAAGATAAGATACGGGAATTAGCGGAAAGAAGAGGTCTGCCTGATCCTGAATTGGAAGCGGAGCAATTAACCAGGAGCAGGGGTTATGACTCTGCCTCTGAGACACTGCGCAAGACCTTCCTTGCCATGGGTGAAGATATCCGCGTGGTGCTGATCAAGCTTGCCGATAGGCTGCATAACATGCGCACCCTCGGCCATCTCCCTGAGAATAAGCGCAAACGCATTGCCCAACAAACAATGGATATATTCGCTCCACTTGCTAACCGGCTCGGTATCTGGCAGATTAAGTGGGAGCTAGAAGATCTGGCTTTTCGCTATTTACAGCCAGAAACCTACAAGGAAATCGCAGAAAACCTGGCTGCACGCAGGGCTGATCGCGAGCAAGAGATGAATTTGGTCACGCAAAGCCTGCAAAAAGTATTATCAAAAGATGGAATTAAGGCAGAGATTACTGGCAGACCCAAGCACATTTACTCAATTTATAAAAAAATGCATCGCAAAGGTGTTCCCTTCGATATGGTATTTGATGTGCGTGGGGTGCGGATTATCGTACCAAATATACCTGCCTGCTATTCCACTCTGGGAGTGATCCACACGCATTGGAGACCCATACCAGATGAGTTTGATGATTATATCGCTGCGCCAAAAGATAATTTCTATCAATCATTGCATACCGCGGTGATTTTTGATGATGCAAAAACGCTGGAAATCCAAATCCGCACCCCGGAGATGAACCAAGGTGCTGAATATGGGATCGCTTCTCATTGGCGTTACAAGGAAGGAATTGCACGGGATGAGGATTTTGAACGCCGCATCGTTTGGATCCGCTCGCTGATGGAATGGCGGCAAGATGTGGTCGACGCTGGAGAATTTATTGATGGTTTGAAATCCGATGTCTTCGAAGATCGGGTCTATCTGTTTACCCCAAGAGGGGACATCCTGGATTTACCCGCAGGATCTACTCCCATCGATTTTGCCTATCACGTGCATACCGATGTTGGACACCGCTGCCGCGGCGCTAAGGTGAATGGAAAACTGGTCTCATTGGATTACCAACTAAAGACAGGCGAAAAGGTTGAAATCCTCACTGCCAAGCGCGGGGGTCCAAGTCTTGATTGGTTGAACCCAAACCTTGGATTGGTCAGGACACAGCGTGCACGTTCAAAAATCCGTCGCTGGTTCAAAGTCCAAGCTCGAGAAAAGAGTATCAACCAGGGAAAGACCTTGCTCGAAAAGGAATTGAGGCGCTTGGGCTTGATCAAGACCAATCTTGATCATCTTGCCAGGCAATTCGAATTCCGCTCCGTAGAAGATTTATACGAGGCGATAGGTAATGGTGACATCTCCATCGGGCGCATCGTGAATCATCTTACTGTTCCTGAAGTGGAGACTGAAGAATTTAAATTAATTGCACACCCGTCACCTGAGGCAAGTACACCAGCACCTGATTCAGTCGTAATTTTAGGTTTACGAGGTTTGTTGACTAATTTCGCAAAATGCTGTAATCCAGCGCCTGGGGATGATATTGTTGGATATATTACCCGCGGCCGTGGGGCAACGATCCACCGCCAGGACTGTCCGAATATTATGCGCATTAAAGATCGGGAACGGTTGGTGAAGGTATCCTGGGGGGAAGCAAAAAATACTTATCCAGTTCCGATTAGAATGAAGGCTTATGACCGGGATGGATTGATGCGGGATGTCTCCACATTGATCGCTGAGGAAGGGATAAATATGGGGAAAGTAAGCGTGGAAATTAACAACAACCTCGCAATATTTGATATGGTTTTAGAAATTCGAGATCTAGCACAATTGAGTAAAGTGCTGGATCGTCTTGAAAATCTTGCTAATGTCCTGGAAGCGCAAAGAGTACGCCCGGGGTAATGATTTACAACAGGAGAACCCAATTGATCAGCGTTAGTGAAGCACTCCAAAGACTGCTATCTTCATTCCATCCACTGCAGAGTGAAATGGTTTCCCTTGCAGATGCAGCTGGTCGAGTTCTGTATGAAGGTATACGCTCAGATCTCGATTTACCATTATTTACAAATTCGAGCATGGATGGTTTCGCAATCCGTTCACAAGATGTTCACAAAGCCAGTAAGGATAATCCCGTCCAGCTCTCTATTGTTGAGGATATACCTGCAGGGAAAACTCCTACAATTGGCCTAGGAAAAAACCAGGCTTCCAGGATAATGACCGGAGCACCGCTGCCGGAAGGTGCAGATGCGGTGATTCCAGTCGAAAATACAGACCAGTTTGATCCCAAAACCCAAACATCCTCAGGGAAAACTGGGGAGGTGTGGATTTATCAGTCTGCTAAGCCTGGCAATTTCGTCCGCCATCGCGGGGAGGATGTGCACGAAGGCGATCTGATCTTGGAGGCAAACGCACCACTGAAACCTCAGGAATTGGGAATTCTAGCTATGCTTGGGAAAGCAGAGGTCTCGGTTTATAGACGTCCGAAAATCGCGATTGTATCCACGGGGGACGAATTAGTACCCCTGGGGAAAACGTTGAAATCCGGTCAAATCCATGATTCCAATGCTTATACTCTTTTCGCATTGATTAAACGCGATTATGCTGATGCTCAATATCTGGGTATTGTTCCTGATAATGAGGAATCAGTCACCGAAATTCTGAAATCTGCTGTTGACATCAAGGCAGATTTAATCCTTTCCTCAGCTGGAGTCAGTGTTGGGGTATTTGATTATGTCCGCAAAGTTGTCCAAAGAGAGGGGGAGTTGGATTTCTGGCGTGTGAATATGCGTCCCGGAAAACCAATCGCATTTGGAAATTTTCATGGTGTGCGTTTCATCGGCCTTCCTGGAAATCCAGTATCAGCATTTGTGGGATATGAAGTTTTTGTCCGTCCTGCCATATTAAAACTCTCTGGAATACCACGCGTTCCGCGGCATAAATTAAAGGCCAGATTGGTTGAAGAAATTGAATCTGATGGTCGGGAAAGCTATCTGCGTGGGATCGTAACTTTTGAAAATAGTGAATGGTCCGCTCGGTTAACTGGCCATCAAGGTTCAGGAAATATGCTCTCTCTTGTCCATGCAAATGCTTTACTTGTAATCCCGTCTGGTGTAAAATCGCTGGCGGCAGGGATGGAGGTTGATACCTGGTTGTTAGAGTGATAAGCCACTGGTCAATTTCTTATTGGATGCAGAAGTGAATTAATCACTTAACCGGAATATTTCTCGATCCTAATTGCCATTCATGTCTACAAAATTGTCAGAACGAATCTGGATTTATCGGCTATAATTTTCGATCTATTTTTCCTTTGATGTTTGGTTTGGCCGGAATGCCTGGAAACAAAATAGGCATTTTCTACAACAACGATTAGGAGGTTCCTATGCCACGAATTCGTTGCCATTATATTGATTGTGTTTTTATCGATGATGGGTATTGCAGCGCCGCGTCTGTAGAGTTCGATCCCGATGTTGGTTGTATGACATTTTCCCGTGCTACTGACCTGGAGGAGGAAGACTGGGAAGATCCGGATAAGGAAATTGAAGATTGGGATGATATCGATCTGGAGGAAGACGAGGATGAGCTCTGGTTAGACGAAGACGATTTTTGATCAGTTCCAGAAATCAAGTATCTCAAACCCCTCTTTTCGAAATAAAAAGCCCTTTCACAGGGCTTTTTTGATCCACAATAATTTATATTTCATGGCTGGTATAGAACAGCCATATTACCGAGGGCAGACCAGGATTCAAGAAATTGCTTGAGACTTTTTTGATAAATGGTTCCTCCATTGAGATATGATACGCTGTCCTGGTTATAGCCGGTCAGAATCACGGTGTGCTCGTACCGTGCGACCGTTGATATGAATCCATCATTCGATTGATAATAAACCGGGATACCATTTACCACATAATCAAGCGGAAATCCTGAAGCGGTTGAACCCAGGATCCACACGATAACAGGACGTCCTGAGGATATTTCTGATTTGAGGTGGTTCCAGGAAAGGTTGCTCTCGGCATTGGCTGGCAATCCATATTGGCGCAATCGTTTGGCTATTGGTTCTGCGTGTACACCGTATGCAGAAGGTGGAATTTGACCCCAGGTTCCATAGACATTGCCCACGAACCCAAGGTCAGGATTATCCGACCCGGGTAATCCATAAAAGAAATCGTACTCATTAATTCCCACGCCAAAATATCTGGCCCAATCGACTGCCGATCGGGATTCACAATCCAGAGGCAGGGCCTGTCCCTGGCCGATAACGCCTGCAATGTATGCCTGTTTCGGCAAACCACTGGGCGGTGGCTGTGGAGGAGGCACATCCGGGGTGTCGATTAATTTCACTGCCATACACCACTGGTTGATCCTGCCGGTATCATGGGGTGATAAATCAGCAACAGTCAGGGTCCATTGACCAGAGATGGTTCCTGCATCGAATAATCCTAGGCTCTGTTCAGGTAAGTAAGCCCCAGCAACAGCAGCCTCAATAAAATTATTGACCCCAATAGCAGCGGGGAACGATGAGCATTCATTTTCAACCGGCAGGGAAACATCATCATCCAGGATTCCCTTGATATTATTAAATTTGCATCCCTCCTCGGTAGTCCCTGGGGGAACACCTGGACGGTTGATCAACTCAATGACCTTACCGCTTTCCTCGTGGTGGAGCGTCACTATTAAATCTCCTACCCAGGTGTGATCGATATCCAGGCGGATATCGAGATCCGCGATGTATCGGGGATCCTCGATCCGGAGAGTACTTGAATATCCAGATGGGGCATTATCTGGAATTGGATGACCAGGATTACTGCAGTATAGAGTTTTATTTATTCCTTCAATGGGCACGGCTGGTGGTGGGTCTGGAGGGCGAAATATGATCGGTAGATTTACCTGGAAATCCAATTCCGATGTTTCCAGGTTCTGATCGCCGTGTTCTGGGTTGTATTGGGCTACTGCAGGATGAACTAATACGGATGATAAGATGATAATAGAATCGAAAATTAATGAGGCTATTATGAAGGTAAGTCGACGATTCATTTGGGATGTCTATTCCGGAGAAATTTTGTACAATTTTACACCAAGAAATGCGAATGTGATAATGTGATTGCTGTCAACAAGTCACCCAACCATGATATATTTTAAAATAAATCACCAAATGATTATTTAATTCGGAGTCAGCAATATCATGTTTGAAATGCTGATTTTTATCTTTGGAGTTTATGCATTCGTATTTGGGCGGGTACGGCTGCCCTGGAATCTGAGCCTTGTTGGATGGAGGGCCAGGCTCGCAGGATTGTTCCTAATGGTGCCTCTTCCGATCTTGATCCTGCTTGGGCGGACGGTAAATCAGGGAGTGGATCAGGACGTTGCGATGTCATTTTTCGGGATTATGGAAGTGGTCATTACCCTGGTCGGTTTGGTTGGGGCAATTTTTGTCGCTTATCTTTCCAGGGCCAAGATCAATCAAAAGAACCTGGATATCGAAGAATAGATGGTGAAAGCTTCAGTTCTTGATGTTGATCGCTTCCAGGTAGAATTGATCTCCGGAAAGGATTTTAATATTGATACTTTCACAATTTGGACATGCCATAACATTATTTTCAGGATGGTAGCGATGTCCACAATCATTGCATTGAATTTCGGTAGATTTCCTTTCAAAATGGAGTTTTGCCCCTTCTGCAAGCGTGTCCTTGGCAATGATATCCCAATAGAATTGTACTGAATCGTCTACAATAGAAGAAAGTTCACCAATCACAAGATAAAGATCGGTGATCTGATCGGCATTTGCATTCTTTCCATGCCTGATCGCTATTTCCAGAAGACTTTCAGTGATAGATAATTCATGCATCACGGCACCAGCGGGTTAATTAATCATCCAACATGATCCAAATTTTGAATAAAATCAAGGAATGCTTGATTATACTGCTCCGCAGATTCTATTGTCACAGCGTGACCAGCATGTTGTATTGTTAAATGCCTGGCACCGGGAATCATTGAAGTTAATTCCGCTTGAATTACTGGAGGGACGACTGTATCATTTTCTCCCGTGATCACCAGTGTTGGAGTATTTATTTCCTGGATCTGCGCAGTGACATCGAAGAAGGCCAAAGAACGCATAGTTGCCCGGTACGCCATTGGGTTTGACTGGCTCACCTGTTCAATAAATGCAGTTCTAAATAACTCCTGATCTGGTCGTGGAAATAACCTGTTTGCCACGTATTTTGCCTGGGTTTTGATGCCAATCAAATGTGCAAGTACCAGGCGAAATCCGTAGAAAAACCATTGAGAAAGATTCCCTGGTCGTAACTTTGCAAAGCTGTTCGTGATGGTAAGCGATTTTATCATCTGCGGGTCGTGGATCACCATTTGCAGAGCTACAGTGCCACCCAGGGAAATGCCATCTAAATGGTAGCGACCGGTCGACAATCGCTCCATCAGGTTCATCATATCTAGTGCCATGATCGAAGGGTTGTTCGGTCCCCCAGGGAAGGAGCTTCTTCCAAAGCCGCGCATATCCGGTATGATTAACCGGTATCCGCGGGCACACAACGTGGGTACCTGAAGCTGCCAGGAATCCCCGTTTGCTCCCAGCCCGTGCAGCAGCAGAATATCAGGAGAACCTGTTGGATTGAATTCTTGGTAAAAGATTTTTAATCCGGGTTCAAGATGAAGTTCTGCCATTCAGGATAATGGAGTTTACTGATGTTGAAGGAATTCGATGGTGGTTTTCCCCACAAGGCGCTATTATCTAATAAGCCCTATCAATTGTGAATTAAGTTGACTCTGTAATTCCAAATTTTATTTTCTAAGATTTATCTTCAGTTGTTCCTTCAGTGTTTTCGACTGATTTATCCTCATCCTTGGTTTCATTCTCAGTATCAGAACCCTGCAAACCATCTTTGAAGGCGCGGATGCCACTGCCCATTTCCCCTGCAATTTTGCTGATTCGACCGACACCGAAGAGGACCAGCACAATGACCAGAACGATAAGAAGTTCAGGAATTCCAATTCCACCGAGCATAATAGTTCTCCTAGTTTCTAAGTCGCACAACTACACTTAAAAGTTATTTTCATTGTGTGCGTCAATATTATAAAGCATAATTATGAAAATAGTGTTTGAGGGATAACCCGCATGGTAAAATCCATTCTTTGCCCGGGTCAATTTAATTCGTGGTAAAACCTGGTCTCTCAGATAAGAAGTAGAATGTCTCCAATCATAAAAATCATTGGTGGAGGTCTTGCTGGAAGCGAAGCAGCTTGGCAAGCGGCAAACAATGGTCTCTCAGTCGAGCTTTTTGAAATGAGACCTGGTGTCTCAACTGGCGCTCACACCACTTCCGGCTTGGCAGAACTTGTCTGCTCTAATTCCTTGGGCTCAGATATTGTAGATCGCGCTTCTGGACTTCTCAAGCAAGAACTTCGAATTCTCGGTTCACTGCTGATCCAATGTGCTGATCAGACTGCAGTACCCGCAGGAGGAGCTCTGGCAGTTGACCGGGAGAAGTTTTCTGATTTGGTAACAGAGAAAATTGTTTCCCATCCGAATATCGAGCTGGTCCGTGAAGAATTTCAAGAAATCCCCGATGACCTGGCGATCATCGCCTCGGGACCTTTAACCTCCAAAGCATTATCAGGCGCACTGCTCAATTTCACTGGCAATGAAAATCTCTATTTCTTTGACGCGATCGCCCCGATTGTAGCGATAGAATCTGTGGATATGGGGATTGCCTTCCGGAGCTCCAGGTATGGCAGGGGAACCCGGGAAGGGGGGGATTACATTAATTGTCCGATGAACGAGGCAGAGTACAATGCATTTGTAGCGGCGCTTACTGCGGCAGAACGAATTGATTTGAACGAATTTGATCAGCTAGATCAGGATGCGGGGGGGGTCGTGGCAGGCGCACACAAGTATTTCGAAGGCTGTCTGCCAGTAGAGGTACTGGCAAAAAGGGATAAAAGAGCACTGGCATATGGCCCGATGAGACCTGTTGGGTTGATCGATCCCCGCACCGGCAGTCGCCCGTACGCGGTTGTCCAATTACGGCAGGACAATCTAGCAGGTACAATGTTCAACCTGGTGGGTTTCCAAACAAACTTGAAGTTTTCTGAGCAGAGGCGGGTTTTTCGAATGATACCCGGGCTCGAGACAGCAGATTTCTTTCGTTATGGACAGATGCACCGGAATACATTCTTGTTTTCACCGGATTTGATCGAACCAACAATGCAATCGAAGCAAAACCCTGATTTGTTTTTTGCTGGTCAGATCACAGGTATAGAAGGTTATGCGGGAAATATTGCCTCCGGATTGGTCGCCGGCAGAAATGCTGTATTCCGGAAGAACCGGCAGCAACTACAAGAATTTCCAAAGGAAACGATGATTGGAGCCTTGTGCCATTATGTTACCCATGCTGCAGCGCAAGATTTCCAACCGATGAAAGCAAATTTTGGGATAATGCCGCCATTGGAATCGAAACAAAGGATGAATAAAAGACAAAGAGCAGCAATGTATTCAGAACGGTCATTACAAAAGCTGGAATCATTTCTATCTGGTGCAGAGAAATAATCTAAAATGCGCATAGCCATTATCTTCGAGATGCAATACCTGAAAAAATTACCTACAATTCTTCAATTTATCCTAATCACAGCATTAATGTTTGGAACTACTTCTTGCACAGATCAAACTCCTACTGTACTCACAAGTAGTTTTGATCAAGAAAGGGCATTTGACGATCTCGTCTACCAGGTAAACTTGGGACCAAGGGTTGTGGGGAGCGAGGCGCATCAACAATTCAGGCACTGGATCATAAAATCTTTAACCGATATTGGCTGGGATGTTCAAGAGCAGGCTTTGGATTATGCAGGTCAAGAAGTATTCAACATCATCGCGAAAAGGGAACCGAATAATGAATTTCCCTGGATAATATTGGGTGCCCACTATGATTCGAGAGTTGTTTCTGACCATGATCCTAATTTCGACTTTCGGGCAACACCTGTGCCAGGAGCAAATGATGGCGCCTCCGGTGTAGCTGTTTTACTCGAGTTAGCGCGGATACTACCCGAAGATTTAAACGCAAATATCTGGTTCGTTTTATTTGATGCAGAGGATAATGGCAGCTTGCCGGGAAGTGATTGGATCCTGGGCTCCCGGGCATTTGTTGATTCATTAGAGGAATATCCTGATGCTGTGGTAATTGTAGATATGGTAGGTGATAAAGACCTGAATGTTTACATCGAGAAAAATTCAGATATAGAATTAGCGAAAGAAATTTGGGAAAAGGCAGAGTCACTTGGATATGCAGAAGAATTTATCAATCTGCCTAATCACAGGCTTATTGATGACCATTTACCTTTCATGCAGGCAGGAATTCCCGCAGTAGATATCATTGACTTCGATTATCCATACTGGCATACAACGGCAGATACCACTGACAATGTATCACCACAAAGTTTGAAAGTTGTGGGGGAGATAATTCTGGCCTGGCTGCTCGATAAATATGGCTTGAATCAGTGATCTTGAGGGGTAAAACTATCTGAATTGAAAGGGCTGGAATTATCGTTTTTACCTATCCTGGTTTACACTATATGCATGAGAACAGGTGATATTCTTGGTGAGATTCATGGATTTGTTCTTTCTGCATATTCACTGGTAACCCAGCAGAACAATACTCATCAAAGGCTGCCCGTAGAGGGAGTGGATACATTCCTGACCCGACTTCAAGAATCACTCCACGAAAATGAACCGGCAGGATTAATACAAAGTCTCGATCGCTGGTTGCAACATACAAATCAGCTTCAGAATGAAGGTCTCATCGAAGAGGTGAATAATATATTTATCTGTATCAGCAGCTGCTCCCAGGAAAAATTGTCTATTGAACGATCGAATCAATTAATTACAGAATTAATTCCAATCTTTGTCCTGATTAATCAGCATATCCACAATTATATTTTGGAAAATACACTTCAACAAGCAAGTGTGGAGCAATTTTCCCTGGAGAAATTGGACAAGAGTAGATCGGATTTTATCTCTATTGCCGCACACGAATTGAAGACACCGCTGACTCTCTTGGAAGGGTATTCCTCGATGCTCAGGGAGATTCTCGAACAAAAGAAGATTTTTGACGAGCATGTCTTCCAATTGCTGGATGGGATGAACAGTGGTTCTCGCCGGTTACGTGAAATCATTAATGACATGATTGATGTTTCATTGATCGATAATGAATTACTGTCCCTCAACTTTCAACCGACCTGGTTGTTTAAAATTTTGGCGAAAATAAAGCTGCATTACCAACCAGTGGTGCTCACCCGGAGATTGTCGTTAGATGTAAACCGGTTTGACGGCGATGATTTAGCAAATTATTTCGATGCAGAGAGGATATACCAAGCCATCGCGAATGTCGTCTCAAATGCGATAAAATACACTCCAGATGAAGGGCACATCAGGATTGATGGTCGAAAAGTAGATGGTTTTTGTGAAATCATGGTGATTGATAGTGGTATTGGAATCGATCCAGAGAATCAAGTGAAGATCTTCAACAAATTACATCCAATTGAGGACGTCACGGTCCATTCAAGCGGAAAAACAAAGTTCAAAGGTGGTGGTCCTGGACTTGGACTGCCAATTGCAAAAGGGATCGTTGAGGCACACGGAGGCAGAATTTGGGCCGAATCTGCTGGACGTGATGAATTGAAGTGCCCTGGGTCAACCTTTCACATTCTGTTGCCGATATTAAATGAACCGCCAAATCAGGAGGCGGAGATTTTATTCAAACCTTTGTTTGCCCGGAAACAGGTAAAACAAAATTAAATTCATGAAAAATCTACAAAGCACGATCAAACCTGCTGAGCGTGCATTTCTGGTTGGCGTTGATCTGCGTAATGATGAAGATTTCTTGACTGTTGATGATTCACTGGTCGAGCTTGGGCTTCTTGCAGAAACCGCTGGTTTAGAAGTTGCAGGGACTATTACTCAAAGATTGGATGCTCCGAATCCTAAAACCTTTATCGGTACTGGGAAGGTAGAAGAAGTGATGGCATTCGTGGAAGAGGTTCAGGCGGATGTTGTCATTTTCGATGAAGAATTATCTGGACGCCACTTGAGGGAACTGGAGAAGATCTTTGGAGACCGGATCCGGATTTTGGACCGAACAGCCCTGATCCTGGATATCTTTGCCCAGCATGCGGAAACCAGGGAGGGTGCTCTCCAGGTAGAGTTAGCTCAATATGAATATCGATTGACACGTTTAACTCGCGCCTGGACCCACCTGGCGCGGCAGGCAGGTGGCGGAGGCGGTAGATCCGGCGCAACGGGGGGTGTGGGATTAAGAGGTCCAGGTGAAACCCAGTTGGAGGTTGACCGGAGAATTATCCGGCAGCGAATCAGCACATTGAATTCCCAAATCGAGAAGGTGCGCACCCACAGGCTGCAGTACCGTTCACGCCGGAAGCGATCGAAAATCCCGATTGTTGCACTGGTTGGATATACAAATGCGGGAAAATCCACACTGCTGAATTACTTATCCGGCGCAGATGTTTACGTTGCCGATCAATTATTCGCCACCCTGGACCCCACAACGAGGCGTGTAGAATTCCCGGGCGGCCAATTCGCATTGTTCACGGACACGGTAGGATTCATCCAAAAACTCCCCACAACCCTGATCGCTGCTTTTCGAGCGACCTTGGAAGAAATTACGGATGCTGATCTGTTACTGCATGTCGTGGATGTCACCCACCACAATGCTCATGCCCAATCAAGAGCTGTATTCCATACTTTGGAGGAAATTCAAGCCGATCATATCCCAGTGATCAGCGCATTGAATAAAATTGATTTGCTCGAAGATTCTGATGGCGCCAGGAGAGCCCTGGAAGATTTCCCCAACGCGGTGGCAATTTCTGCACTGACAGGTGAGGGTGTTAATGACTTGTTGAAATCGATCAACGAATTACTATTTGAGAATTATGTTCAGGTTTCCCTCTGGCTTCCTTATAAGGAAGGGGGGTTGATTTCACTTTTCCACGAACAGGGTAAAGTGGAGATGGTCGAACATGGAGAAGAAGGTATAAAAATCAAGGGCTTGCTGCCGAACCGCCTGGTAGCTCGTTTTTCCCCTTATATCCGTTGAAACTATAGGTTCGGATTATGCTACGGTTATTCAATCGCTTCCTGGATGCATCAGCTGAATTTCTTGCTCACCGTAAGGGATTGCTGCCTATGACGGGTGTTATCCTTGTCCTTTTAAATGCAATACTGCAATTTTACCCGGGGCAGGGATGGTTTGTGGAAGCAAACGTCCTGCTTCATCTCGGGGTAATAATCGCCATTCTGGGGATTCTACTGGCCTGGGCTTTATGATTATATTTTCGGGCCTGAAGCTTTGATTTCAGGGTCAGATTGATCCTCAAACTTTCGAAAATTATCAATGAAACGTGCAGCCAGATCATGGTACCTGGTGTTGTATTCATTTTTGCTTGGCCAGGCAAGGGAGGGATTTAACACATCGTCAGGGACATCAGGACAATGATCAGGGACCTCGAAACCAAATACCTTATCCTTGGTATAGCTAACCTCGTTTAACGCACCAGAAAGGGCAGATTTCAGCATTGCACGGGTGTATTTTATGCTGATTCGCTTGCCAATGCCGTATGGCCCGCCGACCCAACCGGTATTAAGTAACCAGCAGGTAACCTTGTAGCGCTCTATCTTCTTTCTCAATAGGTCTGCGTAATCGTGTGGATGCAGGACCATGAAAGGTGCCCCAAAACAGGCACTGAAGGTGATCTCGGGCTCTTGTCCCAGTCCAATCTCGGTTCCTGCTACTTTTGAGGTATATCCGGAAATGAAGTGATAAAGAGCCTGGTTGATATTCAACCGAGCAATGGGTGGCATGACCCCAGATGCATCGCAAGTGAGCAGGATGATATTGGAGGGATGACCGGCTTTTTTCTCTGCAACAGAATTCTCGATGAATTCGAGAGGGTAAGAGGCGCGTGTGTTCTCGGTAATCGATTCATCATCCAGGTCGATCAGGCGGGTCAGCGGATCAAAAACAACGTTCTCTAAAATAGTTCCAAATTTCCTGGTGCACGCATATATTTGAGGTTCAGCGCTGGAGGAGAGCTGGATTACTTTTGCGTAACTGCCGGCTTCGAAATTAAACACACCATCATCGCTCCACCCATGTTCGTCGTCGCCTATTAATTTTCTTTCAGGATCAGCAGACAAAGTAGTTTTCCCAGTTCCAGAGAGCCCAAAGAATAAGGCAACATCTCCCCGGTCACCCACATTCGCTGAGCAATGCATGGTCATCACATTTTGTAAAGGCAGCAAGTAATTAAGCACGGAGAATATTGATTTCTTGATCTCACCACCGTAGCCCGTATTCCCAATGATGCATAATCCTTTTTCGAAGCTCAGGGCAATTAAAGTCTTTGAAGGGGATCCATCGATTGATGGGTAAGCCTGAAAGGAGGGAACAGCGATAACAGTGAATTGGGGTACATGGCGGCGGTATGCTTCGTTCGTTTCCGGCAGGATGAACATATTGCGTGCAAATATACTGTGCCATGCGTGCTCAGTGATGATGCGGATTGGGAGCTTGTAGTTCAGGTCAGAGCCAGCAATGCAATCCTGGATAAAAAGATCCCTGCCTTGCAAGAATCCCTGCAGGCGAGCAAATAATGTATCAAATATCTCGGTTTCTATCGGGCGATTGTATTCTCCCCACCATACATGTTCTTCAGTACCTGCCTCGAAAACAATGAATTTATCATTCGCTGCCCGAGCGGTATGCTTCCCTGTATTCACTACAATTGGTCCCAGATGGGTGAGCTTACCTTCATTGCGGAAAATTGCTTCTTCGTATAAGGCTTCGGTGGGGAGGTTCCAATAAGCTTTCCTGAGGTTTGTAATTCCGTGATTCTTGAGATCAAAATCACTCTTCAGCTCTTGCGCTTGTTTTTCAGCAGGTGTTTCAATGTTGAGGAGATTATTCATAACCAATCCCTAATCATCTTGCGGTCACCAATATAAATCTCTCGTGGGGATTCAGGGTCCAGAGCCCACTTCATCCTGGCAAATCCCTCAGTGATTTCCTTTACAGTACCTGAGTAGCTGATCCTTAAGTGACCCTCGATTCCAAATTCAACTCCGGGGACGGTAACCACAAGAGCTTTTTTGAGCAGGTAGTCTGCCAGTTTGACAGAATCTTCCTGGTAGGCTCGGAAGTCGGGCAGACAGTAAAATGTCCCTTGTGGTTTATTGATCCTGATTCCATTAAACGATCGTAACTCTTGCATTACTACATTGCGATTATTTTCGATGGTAAGCCTTAGGCTCTCCACATAACTTTGTATCCCATTTAGAGCGCCTTCAGCAGCAGATTGCAGGATTGTTGCTGGACTGGATGTCATTTGTGCCTGTACGTTCGTCATGACTTCTACCAGCCGCCGGTTTGCGATCACCCAACCGATCCGGAACCCAGTCATACCGTAAACCTTTGAGACCCCGTTTGTAACAATGACTTTCGTAGATTCGATATCGTGATCAGTGAACTGGTAGCCTGGAACGGCATTTAAACCATCAAATACCAGACGGTGATAAATATCATCCAAGATCAGGTAAATACCCTTGGATTCACAATATTCCACGATTTCCTGGATAAAATCTGGTGGATAAATCATACCGGAGGGATTGTTCGGGCTGTTGATAATGATCGCTTTGGTATACGATGTGACTGCTTCCAGAATGTCTTCCATCCTTGGATAAAAGCCACCATTTTTAGGTGTGACAATGATAGGGATGCCGTAGGCCATTTTGACCATTTCCGGATAGCTAACCCAATATGGAGCGGGGATAATCACTTCGTCCTGGGGATCAACTAAACTGAAGAGGACATTAAACAAAGATTGTTTGGCACCATTGGTAACAATAATGTTTTCTGGATCGACAACCCGATCGTAATTTTCTTCCGTGTATTTAATGATAGCTTTCTTAAGTCCCGGTGTGCCATCTGTTGGCGTATACTTGACATCACCTGAATTTAATTTATTTGCTGCTGCTAAGATGGCTGTAATAGGTGTTTTATTTTTCGGTTCTCCAATCCCGAGGTGGATAATCGGCAACCCGCGGTCACGAAGCAAACGGGCTTGCTCATTTAGCCTCAAGGTAGGTGAATCAGCAATCGACCTGGCCAGCTGACTGATGCTCATCTATTTAAGATCTCCTGTGAATCTTCTTCATAACCCCAGTGTGGATCTTGGTTCCTCCACCGATCGGTTTACTCGTATCGGGGAAGTTTACTCCAGATTGATCCCTCGGTCAATGTAATCAACTTCTATTAATGAGCTGCAAGGTGGTATATAATTTCTCCAGTACCCTGCAGAGTTCAGAGCAGGGTGCCAAGGCTCAATTAATGCGTATAGGTATGTTTTCATTTGCTGGACTTTCTTACCTTTCCTATTGCGCATCTGGATGCAAAGTTTATGCCCATCACAAAATACTCCACCTGGATTAATATCGATCTTACTGCCATCGAGCATAATGTGACCAGGCTGCGATACCTGACCGGCACTCCGGTGATGGCTGTGATCAAAGCCAATGGTTATGGTCATGGAACAGTCCCTGTTGCTAGGGCAGCGCTCCGGGCAGGTGCACAATGGTTGGGAGTTGCCCGGCTTGAGGAAGCATTGGAACTGCGAGCAGATCAAATCACCAGTCCGATCCTCGTGTTGGGTTATACACCTCCAGAGAGATTTCTTGAAGCAATTTTGGAGGGCGTATCCATCACGATCTGGGGTAGCAAGCAGCTCCTGTCGGTTGCCAGAGCTGCACAGGATGCCCATGCGAAGGCGAAGATTCACTTGAAAATTGATACAGGCATGAGCCGTTTAGGTATCGAGCCAGCGAATGCCTTATCTTTCGCTCAAGAAATTGTTAATACTCGGGACGTAAAATTTGAAGGTATATTCACCCATTATGCCCGTGCGGATGAATTGGACCAGGTGTCAGCACTTGAGCAAGAATCTATCTTCATTCAGGTTCTCGGTGACCTGGCAAGGACAGGGATCAGGCCGGAATTTGTACATGCGGCGAACTCCGCGGCTGCACTGTTTCAACCCAACTCGCGGTTCTCACTGGTCCGTACGGGAATTGCTATTTATGGCTTGCATCCCTCCGCTGAGCGTCACCTGCCGGGTGATTTCCAAGCAGCACTGGAATGGAAAGCCGTGCTCAGCCAAGTGAGGATCCTGCCACCTGCAAGTGGAGTTAGCTACGGGCACGAGTATATAACTAGGGATTATGAGAGAATTGGGACCGTGCCAGTAGGCTATGCGGATGGATTACGGCGTGCATCAGGGAAGAACCAGGTCCTGGTTGGAGGAGTTTTGGTGCCGATTGTCGGCCGGGTATGCATGGATCAGGTGAGCGTCCAATTAGACCAAGTACCAAATGCGCAAGCGGGTGACGAGGTGGTGATCATCGGATCTCAAGGTGAATCCCGGATCACGGCTGAGCAGGTTGCTGATAGATGGGGGACGATCAATTACGAAGTGGTCTGTGGATTGTCAGCCAGGGTGCCCAGGTTCTACCACTGATCAAGCAGTTAAAAGAAAAAGTCTCTTGGCAATGACCTACTCTCCCACCCCGCTACCGGGGC
>JBJYXV010000033.1:0-3068 GCA_046260155.1 Anaerolineales bacterium | reverse complement strand
AACTTTCTGGGTCGATCTGTAAACCGGCGTTCGAAAGCGGTTTCAGCAGCCCCCAACCGGGAGCTATACCTAGATGATTACGTTAAGAATAAAGTCTATTACAGCATCAGCCGGAGATTAGAACTGGAAGAAACCGCGATCGGTATCCCTGATAAGGAGCTGCGCCGTTTGAGCCTGGCAGGAGGCTTGATGGCCCGCGTGGCTTATGTCGATCAAGAAGTTCAAGAAGGCGAGTTCGATTCGATGGTAAAGGCGATCAAGGGAAGCTGGCAGCTCACAGACATCGAAGCTGCCCTCGTGGCTGAGACAGCTGTCTCGACGATTACCCGGGGATTAGATTATTATCGGCTTTCGAGGCGTTTTTTCGAGAGCACCACAGAGGAAGAGCGAGTACGTTTCATGGATGCGCTCTTTGCCGTGGCTGATGCGGATGGACGCGTTTCCTACGAAGAGATCGAGGAGATCCGCACCATCGCTACCGTGCTGAAGCTGTCCCACAAGCAGTTCATCGATGCCAAGCTGAAAATCCCCCGTGAACGCCGGGCGAATTGATCACGGAAATTCAGCGGTCCAGATTTGGGGATCAATCCCAATCCAATACTAAAAGTTTTCGATTAATTTTCAGATGGGGGATAGTATGATTCCCGGAGAACCGCTGTGCCTACCAGAGTTGAAAAATCCCTGCCGGTAGGGTCTTGAAAAACCCGCAGGTCAAAATAGGGAGCTGCGGCCAGCAGGTGATCGATGATATCAGACTGGATCGATTCGTATTCAAGCCAGTCGGTCGTGCGGGTAAAGCCATAAATTTCGACCGGCAGGCCAGTCTGGTTGGGGGTTAATTCGCGGACCAGCAAATCCATGCCTTCCCGGTGGATTTCGGAGTGGCTTTTCAAGTAGGCCTCGATATAGTGGCGAAAAACGCTCAGGTTGGTTACCTGGGGTCCATCCAGCGGGGAATCGATCTGAGAGCCTTTCTCGGCCTGGAACTGTTCGATCGATTTAATCTTCTCCTGGACATAATCGTGAACCAGGTCAATCCTGCCCAGGCGCTGGAGGGTTTGCTGGTCACAGAAGGCGATGCTCTGCAAGTCGATCTGCAGCGAGCGTTTAATCCGCCTGCCTCCGGCCTCCTTCATACCACGCCAGTTCTTATATGCTTCTTCTACAATCTTATAGGTGGGGATCACAGTGATTGTATTGTCGAAATTTTTTATTTTGATCGCATGCAGGTTAATGTTGATCACATCCCCATCTGCATCGAACCCGGGGACTTCGAGCCAGTCCCCTTCCTTGATCAAGTCGTTGGAAGTGATCTGTACGCTGGCTACCAGGGCCAGGATCGTGTCGCGGAAGATTAGCAGCAAAACCGCCATCAGGGCACCCATGCCAGCCAGCAGTACCAGGGGGGATTTCCCGGTGAAGATTGAGATACTGAGTATGATACTGAGCAGGATGACCACGATTTTAACAATATCGAGATAACCCTGAATGCTGACGCCTGAGAATTGGGGCATTGCCTCGTAAACCTGGTTGACTGCGTCCAGCATACTGTTTAAGGTAACCGCGCTGACCCATAGAATGCAGAATAATGCACCATTCTCAATATATACCTGGTAATCAGGCAGCAGGGGGGCGCTGACGTAGAGCAAAATCAGTGGTGCCAGCCAGGCCACGCGAAAAGGATGCAGCCCGTGTACCAGGATATCGTCATAGGTGGTTTGAGTGCGGCTGGCCAGATAGGTTAAACCACGACCGATGATTAAACGCGCCAGGAGCAATGCCGCCAGACTCAAGAGGAGCATGGCAAGAATGGTGTAAAACTGGTTGTTTTCAATCCAAGTGCTGAATTCTGAAGGGGTCATCTGTTTTTTCCCGTTTGCATAGATTGATGCTCGTTATAAGGCAAGTTTCAGCCGTGTGGCAGGAAGATGTTGTAACAAATTTCCAGGGAGCCCAAACCTTCTTCGTTGAAGGACAGGACACCCGGGCAGAACTCTCCTGCCGCTGCCGGGACCAGCCGGTCTTCGAGAGAGAGCAGGGGGATCACGTTGATCCAGTAGGTCCCCAGGTTGTTGAGGAACTCCTGGTCGGCATCCGGCATACAATTCGTGAAAGGCGGGATATCAGTGCTTGTAATCTCAGGGGATTCAAATTTCAGGTCAAACATCTGGAAATCTTCACCTGACACCAGGTCCGGATGCATGATCAGGACTTCAGGATTAACCTCAGCGATGGGCACCTGCAGACGTTTACCGGTTATGGTGAAGTTGTATAGGATATCAACCGGCACTGCTTCGACGCACTCATCGTCAAAGTTCACGCCGAGATCTCCGGCAGCGTACCCGTTGGGTTCAGCGACCATTTGAAGCCTGTCATCCGGTTGCACATTGAACCAGCCTTCGTAGTTGTATGTGATGTCAGTCGGGGTGGTCAAACCCAGCCAGTGGAAGGTAGCGATCACGCCGAATTCCTCAGCGGGGATGTCTTCCTGGAGAGGCTGATCAGTGGATACCTGGTCTCCTGGCGAGTCATCCGTGTTATTCACCAGGGTTGCGGTTGGTGAGGGCGAAGCAGCCGTACTTCCAGATTCGACGGTATTCACTGCCGTTACAGGCGTGGCATTGGGTTCTGGAGGCGCGGCAAGCTGGTTGGGGAGCTGGGTGGGTTCTGGTTGAGGATGATTCGTGCAAGCGAACAAAAAGAGCAGGGGCAGTATCATGGGGAGAATTTTGTTGTATTTCATACTTTTCGAACCTTAATTACCGGCTAAGGTGCAATTTTACCAGTTTATCTTCCCGGGAAACCTTACTTTTTGGAAGAGTTGCCGAGCACGGCTTTTAACCGGACCAGTGAACAGGGCTGGGTGAGGAATTGAAGGAATCGCTCTGAAAGGGATAGTTTTACTGCTGCACCCAAACAAACAAGAGAGCCAATTTGACAGGAGATTAAATTGAATGGGGATTGGGTTCACTCTGAATTGGATCCCGGCAGCATGGCTTTCAGGATAGCGAGTACCGTGTTTAGGCGCAGCGACTTGGCGAACACCTCGCTGTACAGGGCATGCGCAG
>JBJYXV010000032.1:10300-108154 GCA_046260155.1 Anaerolineales bacterium | reverse complement strand
GTCGGGGCGGCCGGATTTGAACCGGCGACCTCACGGACCCGAACCGTGCACTCTAGCCGGACTGAGCTACGCCCCGAACGTTGAGATTATAATCCACCCATACTCGCTTGGCAAGGAAGGGGGGAATTCCCGAATTGATCTTCCAGGCTGGTAAAGATTTTTGTCAGGAAGAGTTGGAATGGACATTGGATATTAGGTATTAGGTATCGGGTATTGGATGCTGGAGATAGGTGGTTGAACAATCGTGCATGCAGTGGGGTTTTACTGGAGTTATTCCGGAATGCATGTATAATTGTTTCGGTTTTCACATGTATAATCACCAGTTTCGGGTGCAAGGATTAACTTGAACCCCGAGTTTACTAAACTATCAGGAGAGACAAATGGCAGACAACGGAAAGGTGCGGGTGGCGATCATTGGTGTGGGCAACTGTGCCTCGGCATTGGTGCAGGGGGTCGAATTTTATAAGGATGCCAAGGAGGACGAGTTTGTACCCGGCTTAATGCATAGTGTACTGGGTGGTTACCGTATCCGGGACATCGAATTCACGGCAGCTTTTGAAGTCGTGGATACGAAAGTCGGTAAGGATCTATCAGAAGCGATTTATGCTTTTCCAAATAATACGATCCGGTTTGCAGATGTCCCAAATATGGGTGTGCCGGTTTCGCGCGGCATGACCCATGATGGTTTGGGCAAATACCTGCTGGAAATTGTAAAGAAATCACCGGGTCCGACAGCCGACCTGATCGGCATCCTCAAGGATACCAAGACCGACGTGGTGATCAATTTCCTGCCGGTGGGATCGGAAATGGCGACCAAGTGGTACGTGGAGCAGGTCCTGGAAGCTGGCTGTGCCTTCGTCAATGCCATCCCAGTCTTCATCTCCAGCTCGGAATACTGGTCGCGCCGTTTTGAAGAAGTAGGGCTGCCGATCATCGGTGACGATGTCAAGAGCCAGGTTGGGGCGACGATTACGCACCGTGTCCTGACCAGCCTGTTCGTCGACCGGGGTGTCCAGCTGGATCATACCTACCAGTTGAACTTTGGTGGAAATACGGATTTTCTCAACATGCTGGAGCGTGAAAGACTGGAATCGAAGAAGATCTCCAAGACAGGTGCGGTGACCAGCATGCTTCCCTACCAGCTGCCCAAGGAAAGCGTACACGTCGGTCCCAGTGATTATGTACCCTGGTTGACGGACAGAAAATGGTGCCATATTCGCATGGAAGGCACTACTTTCGGCAACGTGCCCCTCAACCTGGAAACTAAACTGGAAGTCTGGGATTCACCGAATTCAGCTGGCGTGATGATTGATGCTGTTCGCTGTGCAAAGATCGCCCTTGACCGGGGTATTGCCGGACCGCTGATTGGGCCATCATCTTACTTGATGAAGACACCTCCCAAGCAATTTAGGGATGATATCGCTCGAGAGATGACAGAGGCTTTTATCCTCGGAGAAGAATAACTTTCCTGTGCTGGAACTAACTTCATACCAACGGACACTGCGCCGCCTAGGCGGTGAGCCGGTAGACCGGACACCGAATTTTGACATCATGATGACCTTTGCGGCGCATCATATTGGGGTCCCTTTAGCGCGTTATTACCAGGATTTCCGCGTGCTCTCAGAAGCAAACCTGGTCGTCCAGGAGGCTTTTGACCTGGATATTTTGCAGGTGATCTCCGATCCCTACCGCGAGGCTGCGGATTTCGGACTCCTGGTCCATTTTCCCGAAGACGATCTGCCAGTGGCAGTTGAACCATTATTGAAAGATCCGCGTGATTTGTTCAAGCTGGTGTCACCTGATCCAGGTGCGGGGCGACGGATGTGCGACCGGCTGGAAGCCATCCAATACCTGCGGGAGCGCAAGGGCAGCCAGGTGCCGATCATGGGTTGGGTGGAAGGTGCCCTTGCCGAGGCAGCCGATTTACGCGGTGTTATGAACTTGATGAAGGATCTGAAGCAGAGGCCTGAATGGGTGGGGAGCCTGCTCGACCAGGTTGTCGAAGTACAGATTGAGTTTGCGCGCCAGCAAATCAAAGCTGGCGCAGATATCATTGGGTTGGGAGATGCGGTAGCTTCCCAGGTCTCGGAAATAATGTACCGCAGGTTTGCTCTGCCCTATGAGCAGCGCATTTTTGAAACCGTTCACCAGCTGGGTGGTGTTGCCCGCCTGCATATTTGCGGAAATACAAGCCATATCCTAGCAGCGATGACAGACAGCGGGGCTGATATTATTGACATCGACTGGATGGTGGATATCAACCAGGCTGCGCAGATATTCGATGGTAGAGCTGCATTGTGCGGTAATTTCGATCCGGTAGCAGTGATGCTTCAGGGCACGCCTGGTGATGTATTTCGGTCAGTGCTTGACTCTCAAGGTAAAGGCGGCAGTCGTTATTTCAGTGCTGCGGGATGCGAGATACCGGATGGGACGCCTGAGAAAAATTTGCTTGCACAGGCTGTCGCGTTGAGGGGAGATTCGTTAACTTAATGTCATTGCGAGGAAAGTGGTAGGTTAGTAGCGGGAATGACTATGGAAGAAAGCAATTTTGCCCTGGCTGTGTTATGTTAGATGCAGTGACTAAGCGATCCCATTCCTGCCAGATTCTTTCCTGTCAACGAACCAGCCCGAATCGACATTCATGGAGTTTTCAGGCTGTCTGCACAAGGGGCTTCCAGGGCTGCCCATGGTATAATCGCTTCTGATTAAAAGGTGTTATTAGCATTGATAATATTGATTAATTCAGGAGAATAAACAATGTCTGGTCATTCAAAATGGTCGACAATAAAGCGTAAAAAAGGAGCTGCAGATGCAAAAAGGGGGCAGCTTTTCACCCGCCTGGCACGCGAGATCTCCATTGCAGCCCGGCAAGGGGGTGGTGATCCCGACACAAATTTTCGTTTGCGATTAGCTGTAGAACGCGCCAGGGCGAACAATATGCCCAAGGATAATATTGAACGGGCGATTGCTAAGGGCACCGGAGAGGACAAAGACGGAACTGTCCAGATCGAAGAGATCATGTACGAAGGCTACGGCCCGCATGGTGTGGCGATGCTGATCGAGTGCGTCACTGATAATCGCAACCGGGCAGTAGCTGAAATCAGGCACACTCTGACCCGCTACGGTGGTAGCATGGGAGAAACCGGTTCAGTCGGCTGGCAGTTCAACCGCATGGCTTATTTTTCTTTTTCTCTTGAAGGACATGATGAAGACGAGATATTTGAGCTGGCTGTAGAATCTGGCGCAGATGATGTCAGTTTTGATGATGGAGTAGCTGAAATAATTGGTGACGTGGAATATTTCAAGGCAATCAATGATGGGCTGGAAGCAGCAAAAATCGTAGCAGATGAAGCTGGTCTGCGTATGTTCCCTACGAATGAGTTGGAGTTATCGCCTTCTGATACAGCCCAGGTGCTGCGATTGGTGGAAGCGCTGGAAGAATTAGAAGATGTGCAGAATGTGTACTCCAACCTTTTCATTTCGGATGAGGCGCTGGTTGAATTAGAGGCGGCCTAGCTGCTCGATGCTGGCGATTGGAATTGACCCTGGAACTGCGATCACCGGGTATGGATTGGTGAAGGAAGGTGAGGACGGATCGTTAAATGTGGTCGAGTTCGGGGTGATCCAGACCTCAGCAGAGCAAGCCATGCCCGACCGGTTAGTCAAACTCTACCAAAGCTTGAAGGAAATCATTGATCTCCACCGACCGCAAAGCGGTGCAGTGGAGAAATTGTTTTTTGCACGCAACGTGCGAACTGCTTTGAGCGTAGGGCAGGCGCGCGGTATCGCCTTACTAGCCTTGGCTGAATCCGGTGTAACCATCGCCGAATACAGCCCCAATGAAATTAAACAGGCAGTCGCCGGCTACGGTGGGGCAGAAAAAGTTCAGGTGCAGATGATGGTTAAAGCCCTGCTTGACCTTGATCAGGTTCCGCAGCCGGATGATGCTGCTGATGCACTGGCGGTGGCGATCTGCCACCTGCACAGCGCCCGCATGCGCTCGCTGGAAGATAGGGTGGAGTGAAAGAATGCAACAGGAAAGATTTCCGGGATTTTACAATGGCAAATAAAGTTGACCAGGAGAAACCCAACCTCTGGAAAACGCAGGAGACCCTGGATTGGCTCATGGGAAGCGACCCAGCAGTACGCTGGCAGGTGATGCGCGATCTTTTGGATTACGATGCAGACCTTTTTCGAGCAGAACAGGAAAAGGTCGCTAAAATTGGTTGGGGGAAAGATTACCTGTCTTACCAGGATGAGAGTGGCATGTGGGGCGGGGGTATTTACAGCCCGAAGTGGATCTCCACCACCTATACCATGCTGACCCTACGCAGGATCGGTCTTCCAGCGGAGAATGAGCGTGCGCACAAAGGATGCTGGCAACTCCTGGAGCGAGGGCGCTATTCCGATGGTGGGATAAACTTCTTTGCTTCGCAATCATTAAGCGAAGCCTGCGTCACCGGCATGGTGCTGTCAATCCTGGCTCATTTCCGCTACCCAGATCCATATATTGATGGTATCCCAGATCATTTGCTCGGGCGCCAGATGCCGGATGGGGGATGGAACTGCGAGGATTACCGGGGTGCCACTCACTCCTCCTTCCACACCACACTATCTGTCCTTGAAGGGCTGCTTGAGTACCAAAAATCAAGAAGCAAGGTGAGAGTGAAAATCGAAATCGCCAGGCTGAGGGCCCACGAATTCCTTCTACAGCATCGGCTTTACAAATCTCACCGTACGGGGGAAGTGGTAAGCGCGCGCATGACGCGCATGCCTTATCCTCCGCGCTGGTTTTATGATTTTTTGAAAGCGTTGGACTATTTCCAGGCTTATTTCAAATGGCGTATGAATCGAGAATATCAACATCCTGATCAGGAGAGTGAAACCTTGGACCGTAAACATAAGCATGACGAGCGGTTTCTGGATGCCATTGAGCTGTTAAAGAGCAAACAAAAAAAGAATGGGTATTGGAACACGTACCGGGGACCCTCCGGGAGAATTTACTTTGACATGGAGCCAGCGGGTAAAGCGGGACGGTGGAATACGCTGCGCGCACTGAGGGTGCTGAGATGGTGGGAAGGGCAACCATGATCGCCACGTTGAGCGGAAAGGTAACCCAGATTGAACAAGGCAGTCTGGTCGTTGAGCTGGGTGGTGTTGGAATCCTGGTTTATGTTCCCGACCCGCTTAGTGACCGTGCAAACACGGGTCAATCGATCTTCCTGCATACTTACCTTGTTGTGCGCGAAGATGCGCTCGCCTTATATGGTTTTGATACCCAGGAGGGGCGGGATTATTTCAAGTTGCTGTTGGGGGTCAGTGGGATCGGCCCGCGCCTGGCGGTAACGATCCTGTCCACGCTTAAACCAGAAGCCATACGCAGGGCGGTATTCAGCGAACAACCGGAGATATTCAGCCGGGTGCCCGGCGTGGGCATCAAAACAGCCCAGAAGATCGCCTTCAATTTACAGGATAAGATATCCAAAGAGGAGGGATACGAACCTCTTGCAGCGATGAGCGAGGCTGATACTGAAGTTATGAGTGCATTAATTGCTCTGGGTTACAGTGTGGTGGAAGCTCAAGCCGCGCTGCAATCGATCCCACGGGATGCACCAGAGGACGTGGAAAGCAGGTTGAGAATAGCGCTCGTTTATTTCTCATGAGATTGTGGAGGTTGGAATTGTTTGAGAACAAAAAGATTGTGTTTATCGGTCCAGGAGTGATGGCTGAAGCCATGATTGCTGGTTTGATACGCCAGGGCGTAGCTAAGCCTGGTATGCTGCTGGCTTCCGGTCCTCGCGCAGAGCGCGGAGAGAGCCTGGCAGACAAGTATGGCATTAAAGCCCTGACGGATAACGCGGCTGCGGCAAAACAAGGAGATGTAGTTGTCCTGTCAGTGAAACCCCAGCGGCTGGATCCCGTGTTGGAAGGTCTGCATGGATCGATTAAACCGCAGGCATTGATCCTATCAATCGTTGCTGGTGCGTCAATCGCCAGGATTGGTGGGATTTTGGAACACAAGGCGGTAATCCGCGCCATGCCAAATACCCCTGCGCAGATTGGAGAAGGGATTACCGTGTGGACAGCCTCAGAATCTGTCTCTGAGATCCAGCGTGACATGGGGCAACAAATCCTAGCAGCACTGGGTCAAGAGATTTTTATGGAGGAAGAATCGTATCTCAACATGGCAACCGCGCTCTCAGGAACCGGGCCAGCTTATGTTTTCCTGTTCATGGAAGCCATGGTAGATGCTGGGGTCCATCTCGGCTTTCCCAGACGAGTCGCAGAACAGCTGGTGGCCCAGACCGTGCGTGGTTCAGTCGATTACTACACCCGGGACACAGATCCGATTCACCTGGCACGGCTTCGAAACCAGGTCACGTCCCCTGGAGGTACATCCGCTGCAGCTTTGTATTACCTGGAAAAAGCGGGGTTTCGGACCGCGATATCAAGAGCAGTTTGGGCCGCGTACGAACGTTCACGTGAGCTTGGCAAGGATGCCCGCGCGCATTGGCCAGAAAAACTGAGCCAGCAAGATGAAGAGTAGGCGGAATTGTGAAGAACTGGACAACATGGACGCTTTCAGGTATCATTTCCGTTTGGAAAGTGCACAACCGAGGCAAGTGCCGAAGCTCGTCAGTAAGTACAAAATCAGGAAGGAATCTGGTCAAGCAAGAATTTGCAGAGGGATCCTAATCCCTTCTGCTTGACGCGTAAGGGAGATTGCATTAATTCAGACCGGATTGATGAAAAACCCCACCCAAATGAAAGGATACTTAGTTAATTATGGCTGATTCCACGCTGGAACTACTCAAAGAACTAACCGAGGTAAATGGGATACCTGGTTATGAAGAGGAAGTCAGAAAGATCGTCCGCCAGCATCTCGAACCACTGGGCGAATTATCCCAGGATAAGATCGGTAGCGTGATTTGTAAAGTTCCGGGCAGTCAGGAGAAACCGCGCGTGATGTTAGCGGGGCATATGGATGAAATCGGTTTAATGGTCAAGCACATTACCGAAGAGGGGTTCTTGAAATTTCTACCTCTGGGAGGCTGGTTTGACCAGGTGCTGCTGGGACAGCGCGTGGTGATCAAAACGAAACAAGGCGAGGTGGTAGGTGTGATTGGGGCAAAACCTCCCCATCTGCTGCCCGCGGATGAACGCAGCAAAGTTGTCAAGAAGCAGGATATGTATATCGATATCGGTGCTTTGAGCCAGGATGAAGTTAAAGATGCCGGCGTGCGTCCTGGTGATCCGGTCATCCCGCGTGCAGATTTTGTCCCAATGGCGAATGGGAAAACCTACCTTTCCAAGGCTTTTGATGACCGGGTAGGAGTAGGCTTGGTGATCAGCAGCTTGGAGCAATTGAAAGCAGGTGAGCATCCCAACACTGTATACGGTGTTGCCACTGTCCAGGAAGAAGTCGGCGTTCGGGGTGCTACAACCAGTGTGCGCGCAGTGGATCCTGACATCGCAATTGTGCTGGAATCCGACATTGCCGGCGATGTGCCTGGCATCAAGCCGGAAGAATCTTCTGTAAAATTAGGTCAGGGACCAACGGTGTTGATCTACGATGCACGCATGATCCCGAATCTCAAGTTGCGGGATTTCCTGATGGACACTGCTGGCCAGCTTGAAATTCCCCTCCAGGTTTCTTATGTAGAAGCTGGCGCAACGGATGGTGCTGCAATCCATCTTCACAACACCGGAGTACCAACGATCGTGATCGGGGTTGCTGCCAGGCATATCCATTCTGATAGCTCGATCATCCACCGTGATGATTATGATCACGCAGTCAAATTACTTGTAGAACTGATTAACAGGTTAGATGCAGAAACTGTAGCGGGCTTTACGGCTTAATTATTTTTGTGGAGGCATAATGACAGATCTGATTAACAATATAACCTCAGACCTGCAAAAGCAAATTGAGGATTACAAACCCGGTGTCGAAGTAAGCGATGTCGGCACAGTGCTGGAAGCGGGCGATGGGATTGCCCGTGTCGGGGGGCTCTCTGCCGTGCGTGCCCAGGAGCTGGTCCAATTTTCCAACGGCGTGTTGGGGATTGCCTTTAACCTGGAAAATGAGAGCGTCGGCGTGATCATCATGGGTGAGTATTCTGAGATCGATGAAGGCATGATCGTACGTTCGACCGGCAGAATCGCCTCAGTACCAGTAGGCAATGCAATGGTTGGGCGGGTAGTCAATGCATTGGGGCAACCGATTGATGGCAAGGGGCCGATAAAAACCGAAAAATTCAGACCGATCGAACGAATTGCACCGGGTGTTGTCGATCGCAAAGACGTTGACACCCCCGTTCAAACGGGTTTAATCGCTATCGATGCCATGACTCCCATTGGTCGAGGACAGAGAGAGCTGATTATCGGTGACCGGCAAACTGGAAAAACCGCCATCACGATTGATACCATCATCAATCAAAAAGGCAAAGACCTGCTGTGCATTTATGTGGCAATTGGCCAGAAGAAAGCCGGAATAGCCCGCACGGTGGACGTACTGACCCGCTTTGGCGCGATGGAGTATACGACAGTTGTGGTAGCCGCCGCTGATGAAGCTGCAGCCCTGCAGTACATCGCTCCATATGCAGGGTGTGCAATCGGTGAGGAATTTATGGAAAATGGCCGGGATGCTCTGGTCGTCTATGACGATCTATCCAAGCATGCCTGGGCTTACCGTCAGGTTTCCTTGTTGTTGCGACGTCCACCTGGTCGTGAAGCTTATCCGGGTGATGTTTTCTACCTGCACTCGCGATTATTGGAAAGGGCAGCGAAACTCGCCAACAAGTATGTGGTTGTTCCCAAGGATATTTCCTCCGAGGAGCTTCCACAAGCGGAGGTAGGCGACAAAGCAATCTACAGCGGCCCGCTGGCGAAACATGATGCAGAAACTGCCCTGGGTGAGCTGGATGATGCTGATAACCACAAGGTAGTTAAGGTCCAGGGTACAGGCGGCTCGTTGACTGCCTTGCCGATCATCGAGACGCTCCTGGGAGATGTCTCGGCTTATATTCCAACCAATGTTATTTCGATCACTGATGGCCAGATTTACCTTGAAAGTAATCTTTTCTACGCTGGTATCCGGCCTGCGATTAATGTAGGACTTTCGGTGTCGAGGGTAGGTGGTGATGCGCAGACGAAAGCCATGGGACAGGTCGCCGGGCGATTACGCCTGGATATGGCTGCATTCCGTGAACTGGCTGCGTTTGCCCAATTTGGTTCAGACCTGGATAAAGCCACCCAGGCACAACTCAATCGAGGCCAGCACCTGCAGGAAATATTGAAGCAGGCACAATATGAACCGCTTTCATTAGCCAACCAGGTCGTGATGCTCTTTGCAGGCACGAATGGTTATGCGGATAATGTGCCCATTGAAGAGATGCAAGATTGGAAAACCAATTTACTGCGCTTTATTGGCAGCTCCCATGTTGATCTGATTAAGGATATTGCTGAGCAGAAGAAGCTCAGTGAGGAGACCCAAACAGCACTTCACGAAGCTATCAAAGCTTTCAATTCGACCTGGCAGTAAAAACAAATGACTACTGCAAGAGAAGTTCGAGACCGGATACGAAGTGTAAAAAATATAGCCCAGGTAACGCGTGCCCTCCAAGCGGTCAGCGCGAGCAAAGTGCGCAAAGCCATGCAGGCGGTAACCAATACGCGACCTTATGCGACTAAAGCTTGGCAAGTCCTGACCCATATTGCCGGTCAGCCTGGCAGGGAATCACTGCACCCACTATTAACCCGGCGCGGGAACATCAATGATGTGGTGGTGGTGCTTGTAACAGGCGATCGCGGACTGGCTGGTGCGTATACGACCAATATCGTGAGATTTACACTGCAGAAATTCGGAAATTATCCAGTACCGGTACGCTTCATAGCAGTTGGCAGGAAAGGGCGCGATCTCATGCTGCGGCGTGGGGAGACTGTGATGGCAGAATTCAGCAATCTACCTCCAGCCCCGTCTTTTTCAGATGTTTCCGCGATTGGCCGCATGGCGGTTACAGAATTTCTGGAGGGTCATACCGATGAGGTATACCTTGTTTATACTGATTTTATCAATATGGTCCACCAGGTTCCAACCGTAAAAAAACTCCTGCCTCTTGAAATTGGATTGGAAGCAGACCGGGTGCAGGATTTTACTCAAGTTGAGTATGGAACCACTTCCTCGTATATATATGAACCTGGTGGAACTGAAATCCTGGATGTAATCATCCCTCGTTTCACTGCCCTCCAGGTATATCATGCAATCCTGGAATCACTTGCCAGTGAGCATGCAGCCCGCATGGTTGCTATGAAAAATGCCACTGATAGTGCAACGGATCTGGCTGCAGGTTTGCAATTGGAATATAACAAAGCTCGCCAGCAGGGTATTACTAATGAAATGCTGGATATCACCGGTGGTGCAGAAGCGCTCGGTTAGTACGCTCTAAGCAGGTAATCTTTCTTGTAAATTAATTGATGGAGAGTTGATATGGCAGAAGTAGCAGGCAGGGTTGTGCAGGTGCTAGGTGGCGTGGTGGATGTTGAATTCCCAGCTGAGAATTTACCTGAAATTTATGATGCAGTAGAGGTCCCGCGTGAGGGGGATGAGCCTCTTGTGTTAGAGGTCGAGAAACATCTGGGACATAATTGGGTGCGGTGCGTTGCCATGGATTCAACCGATGGCTTGCAGCGTGGATTATCTGCATTTGCTACTGGAGCACCGATCAAAGTGCCTGTTGGACCATCCACCCTGGGCCGCGTGTTCAATGTTTTGGGGCAACCGATAGATGAAAAAGGTCCGGTTGTATCGGAACTCTATTATCCCATTCACCGCCCTGCGCCTGATTTTGCTGAACAATCTACACGGGTAGAAGTATTTGAGACTGGTTTGAAGGTTATCGATCTGATCGCCCCTTTTACGAAAGGCGGCAAAACAGGGATTTTTGGTGGTGCAGGAGTAGGAAAAACGATCATTATCCAGGAATTGATCCGCTCAATTGCCACTGTGCACCAGGGGAATTCGGTGTTCGCCGGGGTTGGTGAACGTACGCGGGAAGGCACCCAGCTGCTGCGTGAAATGCTGGAATCTGGAGTGATGAAGGACACGGTGATGGTATATGGCCAGATGAATGAGCCATCCGGGGTCCGCCTCAGGGTTGCTTTATCTGCGTTATCCATGTCGGAGTATTTCCGGGATCAAGGCCGGGATGTACTTCTGTTCATTGACAATATTTTCCGCTTCAGCATGTCTGGATCTGAGGTTTCAGCATTGCTTGGGCGAATGCCATCAGCAGTGGGATACCAACCGACATTGGCGACAGAGATGGGTGAGCTCCAGGAAAGAATTACCTCCACCCGGCATGGCTCGATCACATCCATGCAGGCTGTTTATGTGCCTGCTGACGATTACTCGGATCCAGCCCCAGTGGCGACCTTTACCCACCTGGATGCGACCATCGCTCTTGAGCGATCAATTGTTGAGAAGGGTATTTATCCTGCCGTTGACCCACTTTCATCAACGTCGCGTATTCTCGATCCAATTGTTGTCGGTGAGGATCACTACACGACTGCTCGTGAAGTCCAGCAGGTTCTCCAGCGCTATAAAGATTTGCAGGATATTATCGCTATCCTGGGCGTTGATGAGCTCAGCGAAGATGATAAATTAATCGTGTCCCGGGCAAGAAAGATCGAACGATTTTTCTCACAGCCGATGTTCGTCGCCCAACAGTTTACCGGATTAGAAGGACGTTATGTCACCTTGAAAGAGACTGTGCGTGGATTCAGGGAAATCTTGGATGGAAAGCACGACGATTTACCTGAACAATCCTTCATGATGGTTGGGCAGATCGATGAAGCGGTGGAAAAAGCTGCTCGTTTAGCAGGATAAGAGGGATCAATGCCAATCCGATGTGAAATTGTCTCACAGGACCGCATGGTTTGGGAAGGTGATGCTGATATGGTTGTTGTACCCGGTTCGGCAGGTGAGATGGGAATATTACCTAATCATGCACCGCTGTTGTCCACGATTAAGTTTGGATTTCTGAAGGTCAAAGTGAAAGGGACCGAGGAAATTTTTGCGATTGGCGGAGGGGTGCTCGAAGTGCAGCCAAATTTGATCACGATATTAGCCGATAGCGCAGAAAACGTGGATGAAATTGATGTCGCCCGGGCAGAACAAGCCCGCAAGCGTGCCCAAGAGATGCTTAAAGAGGGAGCACCAAAAGATCCTGATGCATACCTCAGGATGGAAGCAGCTCTCCGGCGGTCCAATTTACGCTTGGATGCTGTACGCCGTTTCCGGCGTGGTGAACGAAGCCGTATGCCTTCGATGGGCCAAACCGAGGCTGATTAGCTGATGGCTGTATTTTCTAGAGACCTGGGGGTAGACCTGGGGACGATGTGCACCCGCATTGTAGCCGGTGATAAGCTGGTCCTTGAGGAACCAACGGTTGTTGCGATCGCAGTAGATGAGCAGAAGATCGTCTCCGTGGGGGAAGAAGCCCAGACCATGCTTGGTAAAGTTCCAGAATCAATCGAGGTAGCGCGCCCCATGCAAAATGGGGTCATTGCAGATTACGAAATTACCGAGAAATTGCTTGAATATTTCATCCGTAAGGTCAGCGGATCAAACCGGTTTTTCCGGCCGAAGGTGATGATCACTGTACCGCATGGGGTAACAAGTGTTGAAAGCCGCGCGGTTCACGAGGCGATTTTGCAGGCAGGAACACGGGAAGCTTACCTGATCCAGCAGCCACTGGCAGCAGCTCTGGGGATGGATTTACCGATTGGTACACCTTCCGGGAACATGGTACTGCTGTTAGGTGCCGGTACAACCCAGGCAGCTGTCCTTGCGATGTACGGTATCGTTGCTGCTGAATCCCTGAGAGCAGGGGGTATGCAGCTGGACGAAGCCATCGTTTCATATGTGCGGAAGAAGTATGGTTTGATCATTGGGACGGGAACCGCGGAGAAGGTTAAACTTGAACTGGGTACTGCTGTTCGCCAGGAGCAGGAACGCAGCGTTGAAATACAGGCGCAGGATCAGGTCAGTGGGCTTCCGAAACCCTTGAATTTGACAAATGATGATGTGATGGATGCAATTAGCGAACCGTTAAATTCATTTGTCGAAACAGCGCGCAAGGTACTGGAGAAAACCCCACCCGAACTCGTGTCAGATATCATTGATCGGGGTGTAGCAATTTGTGGTGGCGGTGCATTACTGCCGGGAATAGACCGCCTAATGACCAAGGAGCTGGGTGTTCCCGCTTATCTGGTTGACAATCCAATGACCTGTATTGCTGAAGGTGCAGCACTCGCCCTGGATGCGAATATTTTTCCAAAGATTCAGCGCAATTTACCTCCCATTTAAACGCATAATATTCTGTATATATGTAAAATTTCGTGTCTTTCCCCCAACAAAATGCACAGATACGTTATTTAGAGTTTGAGTAAACCTGTGAGCAATAATCTAAAGTATAGGTTTAGAGGTAATAAGTCATTCGTTGTAAATGGATCACAGGATCGATATACTGAACGTGAACATTCTCCGGCACAGATAAACTAATAGGCGCATAATTCAGGATCGCTTTCACACCTGCTGAGATGAGCAAATCAGCCACCGCTTGAGCTTGCGCACCAGGCGTTGCAATCATGGCGACCTGGATGCCTGCTGCGCGAACAGCAGATTCAATCTGTTCAATATCCTGGACAGTGAAAGATCCAACCTTTTGGCCAATCTTACCAGGATCATTGTCAAAGATCATGGCGACCCGCATTCCACGGTTTGCAAAACCCTGGTAGCGTGCGACAGCTGATCCGATATCCCCGGCACCAACGACCGCTATATCCCAAACCCGGTCGACTTTCAATATCTGGCGGATCTGCTCAGCAAGAAAATCAATGGAATATCCGGTACCTTGCTTACCAAATTCACCGAATTGGGATAAATCTTTACGGATCTGGGCAGCAGATATTCCCAGGCGTTCACCTAACTCCTGGGATGAGGTGATGTGGCGGTTCTCTGCACGCATACGCTGTAATGCCCTCAGGTAAATGGGTAATCGCCCCACCACTATATCTGGGATACCTTTTTCAGCCATGATTACTCCTTAGATTTAACAAAATTATGTGGTTTCTTTCTTTGTGCAAACTAACACAATGATATCACAAATTTTACACAAATAAGGTACAAGTTGGATACAAATAGACCAAGCTGACCATTTTTCTCCAGCGAGATTTCAACTTGGCGGGGTATAATCAACTCGGCGCAAAAATCAGTCTCAGACAAGAAGATATTGATGAAATTTATTGATCAGGCTCAAATTCAGGTCGTCTCTGGGAAAGGAGGAAATGGTATCGTCCATTTCCGGAGAGAAAAGTATATCCCCCTGGGTGGACCGGATGGTGGAGATGGGGGCCGTGGGGGTGATGTCATCCTGGAAGTCCAGCCTACGATGAATACATTGGCATCCTTTCAGCACAAACAGCACTTCCAGGCTGAATCTGGCAGGAATGGTGGCGGGAGTAATAAGACGGGTCGTTCTGCCGAGGATCTGGTTATCTATGTCCCACCCGGTACAGTGATCTATGATGGCGAAAGCGGTGATGTTGTGGGAGACCTGGTAAATGCAGGTGAGCGTGTAGTCATCGCAAAAGGCGGAAAGGGAGGCAGAGGGAACGCTCGATTCGCGAATTCCAGGAACCAGGCACCCCGGATTGCTGAAAAAGGCGAACCTTCCGAAGAGCGTCTCATCCGTCTTGAACTGCGTTTAATCGCAGATATTGGCATCGTTGGGGTACCCAATGCAGGAAAATCGACACTTCTCTCTGTGGTCACGAACGCCAGACCCAAAATTGCTGCTTATCCCTTCACGACGCTGCAACCCAACCTGGGGGTAGCTGATTTGGGTGATGAACAGACCCTTGTACTGGCTGATATTCCCGGTTTGATTGAGGGTGCACACCTGGGAATCGGATTGGGGCATGAATTCTTGCGCCATATTCAAAGGACGCGGGTATTGATTCACCTGCTGGATGGGTTGGCAGAAGACCCACTGCTCGATTTTGCCCAAATTAACAGCGAGCTGGCCCTGTTTGACCCCCAATTAAGAGACAAACCTCAAATAGTAGCATTTAATAAAATGGATATGCCGGAAGCACATGAAAGATGGCCAGAAATAGAAAAACAGCTCCTGAAAAAAGGCGCAGGTGGAAAGATTAAGCCAGTTCCCATTTCCGCATTGGCAAAGACAAACGTCAGGAAATTACTGTATAAGGCTGCCCAAATCCTGTCGGAAACCCCAGAGCGGGAAGCGGAGGTTGAACTACCAGTTTACAGGATGGAATCAAATCCACAAGAATTTACCATCGTCAAGGAGAATCAAGGTTGGCGTGTGAACGGTGCTGCGATTGAGCGTGCAGCCGCGATGACATACTGGGAATATGATCAATCTGTGAGGCGTTTTCAACGCATCCTGCAGTCTCTAGGAATAGAAGAAGAACTGCGTCAAATGGGGATTCAGGAAGGTGATTCCGTGCTGATCGGTGAATTCGAGCTGGAGTGGTCAGATTAATCACAAATATCCGGAAAATTGGTCTTACTAAATTATCTTGGAGATAAAGAAAAAGGCATCTATGCGTATAGGTATATATGGAGGAACGTTTGATCCTCCCCATATTGCTCATTTGATCCTGGCCGGAGAAGCAAGCTTCCAATTAAACCTTGGCCGGATATTATGGCTTTTAACGCCAGTCTCTCCGCTTAAAAATGATCATTCAATTTCTCCCTGGCAGCAGCGCTTAGAGCTGCTGAACGCAGCGATCGATGGTAACCCGGCATTTGAGTTAACCCGGGTGGATATCGACCGAACTGGCCCTCATTATGCATTTGAAAGTATGCATATCTTACGCAGGATGTACGAAAACGACAAATTGTTCTATTTGATGGGTGAGGATTCACTGCGAGACCTGCCGCATTGGGAGCGTCCTGATTTGTTGTTGGATGCCTGCAGCAGTCTCGGAGTGATGAGAAGACCAGGAACCATGCTCGATCTTAAGAATTTAGAACAAAAAATACCCGGTCTAAAGGCCAAATTGTGTTGGATCGATGCACCTTTATTGGAGATTTCAGGCAAGCTGATCCGTAAAAGAATCCTCCACGCGCAGCCCTTCCGCTACTTTCTTCCTGAGCGGGTATACCAATTGATCATCGAAAATGGGTATTACGAATTTGGTGGGGAGAATAAAAAGGGGTAGCTTTATTGGAATATCAGGGGAAAATCCTGCAGGAGAAGCAAGATTAGACCTGACTGCAATCAGGGGACTATGCGTGAGAAAATAAGCTCTGCCATTTTCGCCAGAGAATTTTGTTGATCTGGATTGGGGGAAGTTTTTCCCTGCCCGTGGAAATTGAGAGAAACCAATGCAGTTCCACCCCGCTCGTTTGAGGTGTTGTAAACAGTATTTTCATTAAAAGTCTTTAATGAGTTAATTAACATTTCGTATTCTTCTTCAGAAAGAATATCCTGTAAATTCACTGCGGTGGTTTGCATCTTTCCGGGAGTGCACCAGCACGCATATGCAGTATCTGGTAAGTAGATGATCAAATGATCGCAAACTCCACTTTCTTCATCCTGCCTGGACCACATGAGACCCTGGGTTGCGGGTTGAAATTGGCTCCCGTCTCCATCAGCATGGTAAGCAAACTGGAGTCCTTTGGCTTCAAGCAAAACCTCATACCCCGGTATGGTTTGTGCGATGCATTCCACACCGGGTTGTTCAATTCCCAGGCAGGAATCTGGCCATTCAACGATATCGCTTTTTATAATTTTCACCTGATCTGGATCAAACAGGGGGTTTTGAAGTTGATCTGCAATTGAGTCTCCCATTGGAAATTCTTGGATATTGTTGAATTGATCTGCAACTGCATCTTGATTTAAATTTTGCAAATCAGGATTATTACTCGTGATGAGTTGGTCAATCTGCGGGTTTTCTGGTGTTGCACTGCAAGCAGCTAGAAACAACAAGAGAGAGAATAAAACAAACTTGATCTTGATCACAATATTTGCAATCCCAAGAATTCCATCTTTAATTGAAAGCGATCTTCTGAAGTAGCGCCTTCTGGCTCAACGCCAGGTAATTGGCGAGACATCTCCCCCCAAATATTACAGAAAAAAAGATGCAGGCGTGCGAATCTTGCAGAAACGTTAGGAATCATTTTAATTAAGAACGAATTCAGATAGTGATTGTTACACTAATCTTGGGAAGTTTTCAGCCTGAAATGAGATGAAAAACAGCCAGATTTACCGGAATGAGGCAATCTGGCTGTTTTCTAATGAACTGTAGCAGGTACATTAATTTAGCGATTTTCTCAGAATCGCAGAATAAAGTCCTTGTTTTGATTTTTATCGGAAATGATGGAATATTTCAATATTGACTAGCACGCGGACGGGCTTGGTCAACCTTGAGCTGTCGACCATCTAGTTCATTTCCATTCATCCCTGAAATGGCTGCTTGACCCTCGCTGTCATTCGGCATCTCAATGAAACCGAATCCGCGTGATTGTCCAGTATCGCGGTCTTTTATAATTGTGACGGAACTCACCTCACCAAAAGCTTCAAATGCTGCCCGCAGGCCATCTTCGGTGGTATTCCAGCTCAGGTTTCCACAATAGATGTTCATTAATCACACTCCACGAAATTGATCTGAAAATTTCTCTCAATGTTCATGGCCTGGATGGTGCACATGCCCATGAGATAATTCTTCGCCCGTCGGTTTCCGCAAACCGGCGATTTTAATTTTGAAAAACAATATTTCACCTGCTAATGGGTGATTAAAATCTAGCACAACTGTTTCGGGACGAACTTCCGAGACGTAAGCCTGGTATGCCTCTCCGCTTTCGCTGTCCCGCATTCCAATTGGTTCACCAACCTCCAACTTCACCGTTTCAGGAAAAGCATTGCGGGGATATTCTGCAATGCTCTCCGGATTTCGTTCTCCATAACCATGCTCTGGCTGCACGACAACTTTTTTTTCATCCCCCGTTGTGAGTCCCTGCAGCTCGTTTTCCAATCCTGGGATTATATTGCCATGACCGTGCAAATACTCAAGAGGAGCATTTTCATCGGAACGATCGATCTCCTCGCCATTGTCTAATGTCAGCACGTAATCAAGGCTGACAATCATGTCCTTAGAAACAACCTGTTTGCTACTCATTACTATTGGTACCCTCCAGGGTTAATTTTATTGGCTGGGCATAACCAGACTACAGAGAATAAAACAGACCAGCCAGCTTACTTAAGACTGACCGGTCAGTTCGTATGTCCGAAACAGAACTAAGTAAATTTAACCTAGATTATACACTTAATTTGCTATCAATCTGACCGAAATTAGAAGATTACTCTCGAATAAAGTGAGAAGAAAATAAGTAATTTTGTGGAGATCGAGTCACAAAAATCGGAGGACGCTCTTATTAATTGTTTTTTCGAATAAATGGGAATATCGCAAAGAGGATAACAGCGGCTGCGAGCAAAATCGATGCATTAATTTGGATCGTGGTGGGCGCACCAATCTTGTCCGCCAAGGCACCATTGATCAAGGAGCCCAGCGGCATGAATCCGAAAAAGGTGAATGTAAAGATGCCCATCACGCGTCCACGCAACTCATCTGTCACGTTAATCTGGACCAGCGTGTTGCTTAAATTGACCATCACCATGAAACCCCACCCGGTCCCCAACAGGGCCAGAAACGATGTAGGGAGAATTTTAGTGAATGAGAAAATGAAAAGGAATAATGGCATCACGAATGTGCCAATGGTAAACAATTTACCCCTTGGGTAAGATTGACCAATGGCAGCGATTAATAGCGCACCTGATAGGGCTCCTAAACCACGCGCGGTGTGTAAGAACCCGTTGGTTGTCGCATTACCCCCAAGCACATCGACAGCCCAAACGGGAAGCAAGGTAACAAATCCAAAGCCTGCCAGACTGATTATTCCCAGGTTAATGATCAAAATGCGGATGGTGGGTTTGTGTACAGCATACCCCAATCCTTCTCTTATCTCAGAAAATATCGAGATTGCACGCTTCACAGGTTTGAATGGTGCCAGTTTCATTACCAACAGGGCAAAAATCACAGCTAGAAAAGTGATGCCGTTGATTGCGAAGCACCAGGCTGGACCGAATAACGCATAGGTGATACCAGCAACAGCAGGTCCAACAACAGTCGCTGCGTTGATCAAAGAGGAGTTCAACGCGATTGCATTTGTCAGATCTTTACGATCCACCAGTTCTGTGACGAATGCCTGGCGGGCAGGCGCGTCAAATGCATTCGCAATCCCTAATAAAAATGCCAGCACGATAATTTGCCATGGTTGGACAAGATTTGTAAAAGTCAAAGCTGCCAGTATGAAGGCTAAGACCATCATCGCGGTTTGAGCGATCAGCAGGATGGTACGACGCGAGAAGCGATCTGCGATCGCGCCCCCATAAATCATGAACAACCAGGATGGAACCCCGTATGCGAAACCCACATAACCGAGATAGAGAGGAGATTTGGTGAGATCAAAAATTAAATATCCCTGTGCGGTACGCTGCATCCAGGTACCAAACATGGAAACTGTTTGACCTCCAAACCACAGGCGGTAGTTGTGATATTGAAGTGCTGCGAATGTTTGAGTTGCGAGGGTGAAAAATCTAGAAGACTGGTTTAGATTCTTGTTATGAGGTTCTGGCGTGATCTTGGTCTGAGATGTATTCAAGATTCAATGCATGCATTCAGTTCGTGAATTACGGTTCATTATAACCTCAAACTGAATCCGATTGGAGTAATTTATCCTATTCGTCTGGTAGAACAGGTTGGGAAAAACTCACTGAATGTATGAGCGCCTCGAATTCCTGCCTGCCTTCTGGTTCCCACCCGTCTCCAGAGGATGAAGCAGGTGAAATTGCCAGAGCATAAAATAGCTGCTCTTCCCCGACTGCGACGATCATAATACGACCTCTGACGGGATTCTCGCCATACGCCCCGGTTACTTCGGCTGCTAATCCAGGCTTTCCACTGACTTCGACTTGGTAAAACTCATCGGCCTGGAATTGTTCAAGGTTCGGAGTGATTTTAATGAGTTCAATGAACTGCTTGAAATCACTCTCTAAATCTTGCTCTCGTTCAACCCTGCCTCCCAGGAAAGTAAAAACGGTATCCTGATCATCACTAGTCATGGTTACCTGGTTGGGGCGATAATCGATAACGAAGCCTATCGGGGTACTGAAAGAAAAACCAGCTTGCGGCATCAATTTTTCCCTTCCAAGTCTGAAGGGGATTTTTGCAGTGGCTATTGGATCTGCCGGGACCAATGTTTCTGGTGTGGGTTCCAGGGTGGGTGCCAGGGTTGGTGTGGCGGTGGGGGGATTTGTCGGAGAGGGTGTTGCTGATGGGATAATGGTTAAATCCGGAGTGGGGGTCTCCGTTGGCAGCATCTGGACTGCTCCCACGCAGGATGAGAGCAAGAATACAGTAAATATAATGATCGAACGAAAAATCCTGGATTTATTGATGGTATTTCCCTTCAATGACACCCTATGGGCAAATTTGTTGGACCCATTAAGGATACCGGAAAAAGCAGCCCTTGGCAAGTTATTTTGCTTCCAGCTCATCCAGCTCTTATTTTGATCTGTGCTCTCCTATGGGGATCTGGAAAAGATTAATCATAATAATTAGATTTGAGGCCGATGTTCGATGGAAATCAAGCGGTCTCATGCGCACCATTTTGTGTTGATCAAGATTGGTATGACGTCCTAAAAAGGTATTTCTTTGGGTATGATTATTGTGCTTCGATCTGCCCGATTTCCTGGACGTCTACAGGGACACCATCCAGAGAGGCAGGGATTTGTCCTTCCGGTGGGAGTAAATTGGAGGGAATTTTTCGTTCCACCATCACCACTAAGGCCAGGTTTTGTGTTGAAAGACCAGCTTGATGCTGGAATCCTACTGCAACACCCACAACGTTGGGTTTTGCCAACAGGTCTGATTTATGCTTTTTCAGAACCTGCAATATTCGTTCCGTTTCAGTATTCAAATCACGCCCAGGTTCAGTGCCAGAAGTCATATCTCAATTTCTAAACAATCCAGCACTGGTTGGATGGGATTGAAGATAGTTGACTGGGCGGAACCAGCAAACAGGAGTCCCACTGCCAATAATGAATCTCCTGCTACTACCAAGGATCCCGAATCACCGCCCTGGGACATCGGTCCGCTGACCAGCTGATTTTCAAAACGAGCAGTCCGGCTGCCTCCGTAATTAATATCGACCGTGGCGTTTATCAAGGAGATTTTTCCGGTCGTAAAACTCGTTGTCCTGCCGGATTTGCGGACTGACATTCCCAATTGACCGGTGGCGGTACCTTGAATTTCACCTATTTCGAGAATTTCATCCAGCACGTCGCTATCCTGAATAGGTTTGGCAACTGCAGCATCCACAAGATTGACAGCCTGAGGATCGGTTTGCAGGGTGTTGATCCGGTGCTTTGATCCCATCCAGCTGGCAAGTGTATTGCCTACCCTGGCATAGGTATCAGCAATCTCGCATGAACCTGGTTCTGATGCAAACTCGATGGGACAGAAACGTTCAAGGTAGGCGATTGTATCATTATCAGATGATCCCCCATCAATAGGACCAGGTTGAAGAATAGCATCACCTGGTTTGGCATCATTGCTGTTGGCAAGGACATGGTTATTTGACAAAATAAATCGCTCTTTGGTGATGCGATCTCGTACGATCGACCCGAATGTACCCGCGGTTATTTTATAATGACCGATACTTACTCCTGCAGGTGCAGGTCGCCAGCGGTTGGTGCGTACCTGCAGAGCATGTAATTCACCAACCTCGATCACATCGATCTTTACACCAGAGATATTTTTTGGCAAGACAGCTTGCGGGGTTAATGCAGCCAATGGTAATTTCTTGCTGACCATCACGACGATAGAATAATCATCTGTTTGCTGTCCATCTTTTACCTTATAGCCGACCCCCACGCCGACCACATTCTGCATAGCCAGTAAATTTCCCTTTGAATTTTCTTTCACCTTGGAGATTTCATCTGTTGAAGCCACATATCCTCCTGGAGTCAATGGACGGAATAATTATGTTTAATCCTCAAAGTATGCTAACCAGAATACTTTCATTTTATCATTTATGCAGAGCTGCAACTTCTAAGGAAATAAAATTTTAGAGCGGGACAGGGTGGCACCTCTCTCAGTGATATAGGTCAAGCATAGCGGGTCCCGGGTTCCATTTTCGGCTGAACGAAAAAATACCCCGGCAGGGCGTGAAGACCGGTGCCGGATCATTTTACGCAAATCCGAGCTTCCCGTTAATGGGCTGATAAGAGTGATCGTTTGCTGGTCAATGTGGAATTCGCTCGACTGTGCCCCAGGTTGGGAAAATTGATTCTGGCTTACTGGATCATCATTGAGCAGGGCCCGATAATGAGCCATGCTCTCAACCAGATTTGATGAAAGGACCACGATGCCCAAAATGCCCAGGATTCCATTCTCGTGGGTTTCTTCAGGGATTGGCGGGACACGCAACTCACGAGGGGTTTGATCATCGATCAGGAAAGGTAAATCAAGGTCGCGGGGAACGGAGGTCCGCCAAGTAATTTCCTTTCCATCCGGACGAACACGACCGCCAGGTATGGGTTTTGAGAATTTAGCACCTCTATCAGAGAGCACACTGGTTTCCTGATCCAGGTCACTAGAGAGCATACAAAAATCAGCCATCCCAATCCCGCTTGCCAAATCAATTGTCAGCCTACGATTTATGGCTGAATCATCAGCGGTGTAAAAACCGAGCAGGTGCAGCCTTTTGAGCAAAATCAAAAACGAAAAGCGGGAGGATTTCGTAGTTGCCAGCAACTCGATGTATGTGCCATCTGGAAAGGGTATCAGGGCATTATGCGTTTTTCCACCACTATGGACACCACCAGGTATCACAGAAAATCCTAATTGCGTGAACTGCCTTGTAGCTACCTGGAGATCGCTAACAACCAGAATGATGTGATCTAGCTTTAAATGTTTCATATCTCACCGTTCGTAAGGGCTGTCATCCAGTCAATAATAACCAGGGTGCAGTTTTTTCAGGGAAGCACCTTTTCTTTGGGATAAGGTGGCTGGAGCTGCTCTAACAGTATACGAGTTGATTCAGCTACCTCCGCAACTGCCTGATCGAATGCAACCTGGTTGATCCTGGAAGGTTTCCGGTATCCGCTTACTTTGCGGATGTACTGCAAAGCCGCTGCCTCGATCTCCCCTTCTGATGGGGAAAATTCAGGGTGGCGAAGTTTCTTAATTGACCTGCACATACCGATATTTTCCTTTCCCAGGCGAAGGATAATTGAAAGTTCTGCAATAGTGGATATGCCTGGAGGAATCGAATTGGGGATGTAAATTTCTTTATGAATTATTCCTGCTGTTCGATCTCGTGACCGTTTGTTTGCAAGACGAGGATTGCTTGATCGAGGTGGTGCTTCTTGACCAACAGATAATCTGTGTTATATGTTGAAATTGCCAGTATGCTGATCCCGGCAGATGCGAGAGGTTCTAACAATGAAGATAATACACCAATTTCATTGAAATTGAAGGGCCCTTTGATCTCAAGAATTCTCCACCCTGGTTCACAGGGTTGTGATCCTGGAAGCTGATCCTGACGGCAGATAAAAGATATTTCGTCTGAGGTTCTGGTGATGGAATAAAAATCTCCATTAAACACCCAATCCGGAGGACCGCTATCTGCGTCGAGCTGGCATACAGCAAATTCTCCTTTTAAAAGGATCAGTTTCAATAATCTAGATGAATACATTGCTGTGGAAAAATGGCCTCGATTTGTCGCTGAGGGACCTGAATCCCAAAAATATCCATGTTAATCATGGACCAGATCTCGATGCGAGCCTCAATTGAAGATATCCGTAAATTAGTACTGGATAACCCTTGGTAATTCTTTTGCCTGGCCAATCCAATCAGAAACCTGACTCTGGGCAGGTAATTTGCGCACCAGGTTTTTTACCTCGTTCACTGAGGAAATTTTCTCATATAAATTTTCTGCATTACGGTGTGCAAGTTCCATAACGGTATCGACACCTGATTCTTCAAGCAGGTCAGCATATTCCGAGCCCACACCCTTGATGCGGTAAAGATCGATGTGGTTGATCCATTCCAGGATGAGCAACCCACTGATTTCACTTTTCTTTGCGATATCGTTCCTACCATTCGGGGTTGAACCTTGACGCAGCAGGTCGAGCGGCGTTTGAATTCCGATGCTGCTGAGTTTGCCTGCGTACACTGGTCCGATTCCTTCGATATATTCCAGTGGATTTTTGAATTTTTCCAGATCTTCTACATCCTTCAATCCGAGGAATTGCAGGTCAGGGTTTACATCTGTCACACTCTCCGGAGCTGCCTGGATTGGTTCTGCGACTGGAGGAGCTGGTTCTGATTGTTCGACTCTGGCAGGACCTCCAGGTGCTGGGACAGTTTTTTGCGCTTGCATACCTTTTATACTAAAAGCAGCAATCAATGCCAGGAAACCTCCCGCAACCGCCACGATCCCAAGGATCAAAGGCAGGGAGAGAAATGTTAATATGGGTCTGGCGAGAAGCACCACGCCTAATAAAATGCTCAATAAACCCAGCACAGCTTTTCCCCAACCAGCACCGCTGAAAGCCTGGATCAGGTCGATGATGCCGATGATGATGGCGAAAATCGCGATCACCAGGACAAATGTTGCAGGCACTACCAGTGTTGACCAGAGCGGGTGTTCGACAATCACAAGACCTGCAAGGATACCGAGCAATCCTGAAAACAGTTTCCAACCCCACATCGAACTGTCGATGAAGATGCCGACGATGGATAATATTCCCACAAACAGGAAGTAGAAACCAAGCAGGCGAACCAAGACGATAAGTGTACTGCCAGGATACAACAGCAATAGTATCCCGATGATGATTGCAGCAATCCCCTCGATTAATACCAACCACCAGGGAATGAAAATTCGACTCTTCCCGGCAGCTTGACTGCTAGTAGTCATTAGATTTTCTCCTTTTTTCGATCCTGCAATATATACCTATGATTAATCATACTTTACTCCCAATTTCTCCCTTGTCAATATTGAAGATAGAGAACAAATTTCTAATGAATCTCCGGTATTTGTGAGAGATGATCGGGATTCGTGATTTTAATTTGAAAACTAAAATCTGTTTGCCCAGCATAAGCGATTGCGGTCATCGGAAATAGCAGGTAATGGCCATTTGGATAATCAAAATTGGGATCTTCTGGTTCATTTAGATACTCCTGTGAATCAGAAAATGAAGCGGAATTTAAGGGAAGATCGGAAATGATATCAACAGATAAGCCATCGCGAACCGAAATCCGATAACCACCATCCACGCTGTGGTAAGAGTATAGATCGCTCCAATTTAAAGTAAATATCTGCCACGGATCGATCGCAACTGGAATTTGTCCAGATACAGGAACTTCGGTATGGTAGGCGATCTCGAGGCCATCATCAATAAAAGAATAGACCTTGGATATCTGTTGATCTGGGGCGCGAAAAATAAGGCGATTTGAAAGGTGAGAAACCTGGTATAGAGGCCATGGTGCAGCAGAATCTGAAAAAGCACCCGGAATACCTGCGGGATCAGCCCCTTCTCCATACTCCAAGTGCCAGCTCGATGGATCTGCTAATCCAACGAGGAATTGCGAGCTTGGCGTAATGATCTGGTGGGCACCCTCTTCATTGTGGTAGAAATATGCTACCAGGCGGGCTCCCAGAGGGTCAATCACAGCAAATTGCTCACCCGTTGCCAAGATGCATTCTGGAATGCCATCTAAATCCAGATCGACAATGCAATCCTCGCTCGTATAAGGGTTTTCAGCCCAATCTGCAGCTGCGAGCAGAATACCGGGTTGTCCGGAGTAGCTGGCCCTCAGCTCGGCTAGGGACGAGGGTTCCGGTGGTAGAGTGGCGTATAGGGAAAGTGCACTTTCCAGTGCTGCCAGGTAGAGGGGGTTGCTAGGGGGATTTCCTGGTTCAGGAAAATTTGTCAGCACCCCGGAGGGTGAAAATTGATCAATATTGCTGGGGGAAGTATCCCCGGGCAGGGATTGCGGATTAACCCCAGCAGGTAAGGCATTGAGGTCATCCCGGTTAAGCGGTTGGATCCAGGGGTGGTTGGCAATATAGCTCAGCGTGGCGTTTGATGACGCTGGATCAGCAAATGTGCTTTCCTGCAGGTCACCTCCTAGGATTAGCAATGGAAAACTGCTAGGCGCGGATGTACGCAGCAGGGCATTCTTGATCAGCAATTTGCGAATATCCAGCGGAAAGCCATCCGGGTTTGCCTGAGGTTCGAATGGTATTTGAGGTGGTAAAGGGATCCATCGACCAGCCTGTAGATTATAACCGTCTGGAGAAAAGTAGAGAACATAATCATTCTCGGTGTTTGCTAACCTGCGCGGGCTGTACAGGAAACGACTACCTGGAATATTGAACTGCTCACTGACCTGGTTAGCAAAATCGAGATAATCGGAAGATGCCCAATCCGGTAAGCCATCTGGAAAAAGTGGGAAGGTTGGGGAACCAGGGAGAGCATCAGGAAGAGTGAGCAGTTTATCCTCGGATAATTCCTGGATCAAAGATATTTTTTTTAGAAAATCTAATGATGATAGTCCTGCCGGTGAACGTAAATCAAGCAGCGTGACGGGTACAGAATACTTGCGCACATTTCCTAGCAGGATTGAGAGACCATGGCGTTCGCCGTATGGACCAGTGTGGGCGCCATCCCACTTGCGCAGTGATTGTGCCGGAGAGTACGCCGGCAGTGAATTCCAAAAAGTGAGTAACAGCGGGGCTTTTTGTGGTGGCAGGCCTTCCGATCTAAATGGGCCGATGGAATCTCTGATTTCAACCGCATCCGCTTCAGTACTGAAAACCTGGACCTGGATGTCTTTAACCGTTGCGGGTAAAGCGTGTTTGTTGATCGAAATTTGAATAAAGTCCTGCCAGGGCAAGCGGATGATACGCGGAATCAAGTCTCTTCGCGTTTCCCAATACGAACCTGTTCCTGCCTCCAGGGCTGAATTTGCTATAGATGGGGGGTTGAATGCCCGTGGTATACCTGCAGCTGGTAAATATAGCAGGACATCCCAGGCCATACTTGCCTCGCCACCCAGTGGAAGTATCCGGCTTCCACCAGGTTTGTAATCCAAGGCAACATAATAATCTGCCAGGGGAGGTCCGGATAGGTCCAGAAGGTCTAACCTGACCTGAAAATCGGATCCTGCAATCCTTGTATAACCAGCAATGAAATCACCTTCAAGATCGATCTGATCAAAAGGAGCAAGTATGCGCAGGTCAGCATAATGCCAGGCATCCCCTGGCTGGTTGGTCTCCTGGGGAACGCAAGCGACGACCTGAGTTGCGACGATCATCAAGAATAGAGTGACTGGATTGCGGAGTATGAAACGGAATGATTGGAAATTAAGCTGCAAGGAATGAACCAAATTGGAGATTATATCCAGCGCCCTTTCATGTCTGTTAGGCGGTAGTTTCGGTAGTTGTGGTAGCATAGTGGGTGCAGAAGGTGTGGGTGGGAACCGGTAATGGTTTTCCAAAGTAACCAAAATGAATTGAATTGCTCGGAAAAAACTCGCTTCAATTCACATAGTTAAGGACTTCGATAAAGGCAAACCCGTCGTGAGGCGGGGGCGCAAAACCAAGGGTCTCAGCATTTTGCCTCGTGATTATAAGGCGAAAATCCTGCGGAGAGAAGGTGTGATGAATTACCTCTGAGACAGCCTGGTTGCCGAAAAGTCTACTCGAAAGAATGATCTTCTTCGAGATAGACTGGTTCTGTTTTGGAAAAGCGGGCGGGAAGTAAACGGGTAACTGGAGTCAGCCCGGTGATCAATCGAGGTGATTGTATGGACCCGAAATGCTTTAAGCGAAGCATAATTCTATTCCCGATCTTAATCCTTTCAGCAGTCATGGCTGGCTGCAGCAGGGAAGCTGGAACTTTTTCCAGAAACCAGGATACGAACAACTGGTCGCGGCTCTTATTTTCCTGGAAAGGAAAGGATAAAATTGAACACAAGGGAAATTATGCACCAGGTACCTACCCGGTTGACCCGCTGTTTACAGATTTTTACCTAGCTATGGGAGGTGAAGATACATTGGGTCCTGCAATTTCACCCGCAAGGTATTTTGATAGCTATACAGGCCAATACACTGAATCCAGCTTGATGGTGTATGATCCTACCCAATCCATGAGTACCAGATTCAAATTAGCACCGCTTGGGGTTGATTTAGGTGTCAAGGAAGGAAACCAGATTGGAAGAGTCAACGCTGCTGGACGCATCATCAATGGGTACTTTGTAGGTGCTGAATTTCTTGAGGTTTATGAAGATCTGGGCGGAGCACGATTCGTAGGTCGGCCGATCTCAGAAGCTATCTACAATTCAGATAAACAACGGCTGGAACAATATTTTGAAAATTTGGGTTTCTACCAGCTTAGTGGCCAGACAAAAATACATCTTCTACCTTATGGTGCCTATTCATGCAACCGAAACTGTCGCCAACCGGAAACGATCGCTGCTATTCCCAGCAGGCAGCCAATTCTGCCGGATTCTTTCTTAAGGAAAACGCTTGAAATAGGACTGCCATTTGTTGGAAAGCCATTGACCGGTCTGCACATTGCAGCAGATGGAAAACAGGAAGTCGTTTTTGAAAATCTCGTTTTGGTTGCTGATCCTGAATCTCCCGAACTGGTGGATGTGAGATCGATCACCGAGTCTGTCGGTAAGCAATCTCAAAATTTGACAATTCCGCAAACCTCTGCCCTGAATGTCTTTGTGGAAATCGAAAATGGGTTGGGTTTTAATGTCCCGGTTTATTTCGTTGAATACCTGGAATCATTTGGTGGAATGGGGATTGCCGGGCAACCGATCAGCGAGGTTTTTTCACCAGAACCAGGTTTGTATGTGCAGTGTTTTACCAATCTTTGCCTGCAGTTTAACCTGAATGCAGAGGGAGATCAGCGATTACGCCCGCTTCCTTTAGGCGCAGAGTATAAGCGGCGAGAATATGAATTGGCAAGAGATTTTTATGCCAGCCAGGAGCTCGGCTCGATTGAGATCAAGGTGTGGGAAGCTAAAACCTTTGTGGCTTCAAGCGATTATCAGGAAATACATGTGGCGATATTTGAGGAAGGAAAACCGTTACAAAATTTTGAGCCGCTGCTGATCGCCACCATGCCTGATGGCAGCCAGCGGAAAGCATATTTGCAACCGAGCGATGAGTACGGGAGAAGTTCAATTAAACTCGCCCCAATTGATGCCCCTAATGGAAGTTTGATCGCCTACCGGGTCTGTTTATTTGGGATAGATGAAAGCCAAATTTGTGTGGGGGATAATTATTTAATCTGGGATGCCGAGTGAGACTTCCAGCAGTGGGAGTACTTCTGCGGTCTTTCAATCACTTGACAACTTTTCTGCCGGAATTGTAGTAGCCAACCCTACCTGCAGACAATTCAACGAAAGCCACTCCAATCAGTGCCTCCCGGTTGGACTTAGAGCTTGTCTGCACAGGGTTTATCAACGAAGAAATTTTCAATAATGGGGGTCATCAGGTGCTCGCGGTAGAGCTCTTCGGTAGAAGAGCGTTCAACTCATCAATGAGAACTATCGCGAGACACACATCTTAATCACTTTTCCCCGATCGTCAATTTTCAAGCGAACAAAATGGTGGTGGGTTTGAACCTCGCCGGAAGGGGAAAGTGATTTCTTAACGTGCTTGCTCAAGGTGATGACATTATGCTCGGCGCTGCGTCCTGCTTTGGATGCCGTACCGCGGGTCGAGGTTGGGCAGGTATGCCCATTTCCTGCACAAGTTGCATGGCTGCGCGAAAAAGTGATATCAGCATCTTTCATTCCCGGCAGGTATTCTTCAACGATGGCTTTTACCTGAGCAAGAGTCTTACTGGGAATCGGTGGGTTATCCTGTAGTGGGTGTGGAGGCATACTGACCTCACTGCTGCAGTTACCATGCCGGTCGCATACAGTGCTGATATTTGCAGGAGCATTAATGGAACGCATGATCATTTTTGCATCGGCGGAATTCAAAGAGATGTGTGCCAGCGGATCACCTAACAATAAGAAAGAAATCAATGTTTTCTGATCCTCACCATCCAAATATCCCTGCCGCCGGTGCATTTCCTGGGCAAGATAAATCTTTGCTCTCCGAAGTGCTTCACCTGCTGGGAGGCCATCACGCAAGAATTTCCAAAATGCATGACCCAATAAATCCGCGGCGATCAGTGGTGTAGTAATCGAACCATATGATGTGCAGGTTGATCCAACAACAGATTGGCTGCCCGAAGCGAGGAATTTTAGAGCTATCGCATCGTCAGTTTGTTTCTCTATAATGTTTGCACCATAACATGCTTCACTGAAAACAACTTCAGGTGCACTTCCCCCATTTTTAATATCTTCAGGACGCAAGGCTATCGGATAATCTGGAAGTTCGGTAGGTTCACTAGGGTCACGCTGGCCATACCAATTACTCGAATCCTCTAATCCATGTAAATTGAAATAACCAAGACGAATAGAAGCTGATAAACCTGTTTTTCCTATGTTGATCCCCGTATTATCAGCCTGGACTGGCGGGGAGACAAAAAGCGTATGCGGTGCTCCGATGGGGCGGAACACGGAAAGAGATGCCCTGCGCCAAATCGCTGCAGTGTAGCCCCAGCTGGATTTCTTCCCATTTGAAGAGAACAAACGGCTCATGCGGAAGCGGTCCCACAAACGCTGTAACCAACTCCTTCTACGAGTTAACTGGGAATGGTAAGCGGTGATTTTTTGCAGGCTCTGGATCAGCTCGGTGTGATCTTTTTGAGATCCTCCTGGTAACCGGCCGACAGGCCATTCTGGTACGAAGTAATTTTCGTCCCGGGTGGCGTAGGGGTTGTCGGAGGGAACTTCGAGATCGAGATCATCTACCGGGTTAGGGAGGTGATGATAGGGTACTACTTCTGGCCCACCAACGATGAATAAAGCCCCGATCATGGCTCCTTTATGGGCTAATGCGCGATCTAGATCATGTAAGGACAGCTTTAACGACCAGGGGTCATCTGGAGAGACTGGATTGAGATCAAAGGCAGCCATCGAATCAGGATCGTCTGCATAAACCATGATGGCGCCCCAATCTGGCCTGGCATTCACACTGTGGACGAGGCGTTTCATCTCCTGATCTATTTCCTTCGTTCGCTGCTTTCCGTACTGTTTCTCCAGACCGGATTTCGTGGTAAATATGACATAATATGGAAAGCGGCCATCCTTGTGGCTGAATGGTTTTACCCCGAGTTTTGTGGCGACTTTATCCAGCTCATTCTGCACAGAACGCAAGGATTCGGATGCCTCACGTTCCCCATCCTTGAGCACGCGGGCTTTGACTGCAGCAGAAACCAGCTGATCTGGTTCTCCAAGCTGGATTACTGGGGGAGGTGTCAATGTGTTTTTCTTCGAGACGACCTGATCTCGACCAAAATGCTGGCTAGGTGCTTCTTGTTGGGACAGGGCCGAAACGTAGGCCGACTTTGATGCTTCTTGAGGAAGCCGGTTCCAACCAAATTGGGCTGCGACTTCAGCAGGGATGGGAAGGTTAATGGGTGCTTCCAGTTTTTCTGGCCAAATATCAATATATGGATGTTGTTTTCCCCAAACACGGTCTGCAACCTGCCTGGTTACGTCCAGTGTTGCACCCTGGTGGAGTAAAGATACAGCTTTCTCTGGTTCCCCACCATCCATCAATGCATCAGCCAAAAACATGACAGGGGCGATTGTGCTCCTAAAGCGCCGGTGATAAAACTCTGCCAGGTTTTGGACTGCCAGGCTTGGCAGCTGGGATGCACGCATGAGGTGCAGGTGGGTCACAGCGACGAGAGGGGGGAGCGGATCAACCACTAAAACCTGGTGTAAATGTTCTTCAGCTAGTTCGATTTCACCACGCTTCAAAGCCTGCCGGCTCTTCAGGACCCCGGTTGCCCAGGAAGGCAGCGGAGTGGAGGGTATGATCTCACCACCCAGAGCAAAGATCGATGATTGGCAATCGGCGAGAGGAAATGCTTTCTCACTGGCGGCTGTGCTGATGGATTTCCCTTTCAAGGCAATACCCAGCAGGTACCATGCATCAAGGTATTCGGGGTCTGCAAGGCATAATTCAGACAGATGTTTCACGGCTTGAGAATTCTGGCCAGTTTTTATCAGCAGCTGCCCATATTTCAATCCAACCGGCAGGTCTCCTGGATAATATGCCAACCAGGTGAGGGAAATCTGGCGTGCATAGCGGAATGTACCGGAAAGCATGGCTGTTTCCAGCAGTGTCAACAACTCATTGCGGGAGGTCAGATTTCGATCCACCTGATAGCTGTAAGGATTCATACCGAATTGATCTCCGTTGTGACTGGCTGGCGGCTGTGCACCAGGTTTAAAGCAACCAAGGCAGCCAGCTGACGGTGGATGTTTATATCCTCTGGTGCTTTCTCTGCAGCTTTGCGAAGCATCGCTTCAGCTGCCGGGTAATCACGACTGGCCTTCAGCAGTAGACTTGCCTGGTAATAAGGCCTTGGATCGGCTGGATAGATACTGATCGCTTTCTTATATGTCTCCAGTGCAGGTTCATGTTGGCGGCGTTCTTCTTGAGTGAGACCCAATTCCAGGTATGAGTCCAATGTTTGTGGGGCAATACGAATGGCTTCAGAAAGCTGGTAGATCGACTGATCGAGTTGGCCAGTCTGGCGCAGTAATTTGCCCAATAGGAGGTGTAATTGGGCTTGTTCATCCAAGGGAAGCTCTTGATTGCCATCATGGAGGGCTTGCTGAGCAGCCTGGATCGCTTCTTCTTTTTGACCGGTTTCTGCGTAAGCCTTAGCCAGCGGTGCGAGGACAAGCGCTTCGTCCGGGTACTGGCCGGCGATCGATTCTAATTCTCCAATAAGATCCCACGGACCTTTACTGATAGCCAATAAATTTGCCCGCTGGATGTGCAGAGGCAGTGGATCTTGTGCCAGAGGTATGGCTTGTTCCACCAATTGCAGGGCAAGTTCCGTTTCACCTGAGGCTGCCAAAGCCTGTGCCTTTAGGTGCATCGCGGTGGGATCACCAGGATTTTTGCCTAAAGCCAGTTCTGCTTTTGATATAGCAGCAACGGGATCACTTAATTTCAGTGAAATCCTTGCACTCAACAGCAGCGGGGTTGTTTGATCCGGCGCGAGTTGGATCGCTTTTTCAGCTAATTTGGCAGCCTCGGCGTAGTTCTGGTTTTCGAGTTTTGCATTGGCAAGAGCCAGGTAAGGTTCAGACTCGTCTGGGAATTTGTTTATCGCATCCTGGAGGATCTCAATGGCTGGAGATGGTTCTCCGTTTCTCAAATATGCCTGGCTTAGATCAAGATAATTTTGGAGGTTGGTGGGTTCCATTTCGATGGCACTCATATAACGTGCCACTGCTTCTGGAAAGTGATCATTCAGGATCAAGATTTTTGCTAGATACGAGTGCCAGCGAGGTTCATCTGACCAAAGCGATAATGCGTTCTGCATTGCAGTAAGTGCGAGCTGCCAATTATCGACCTGTTCTGCGAGTTTTGCTTGAATCAAATAGTAAATCGCATCCGTTGGATTCTGATCTATGGCAGCAAGAATCGCTTCATTGGCCTGCTCTTCGGAGATGCTGTCCTTTCCGGATGTGTACAAAGCAAAGGCGTATGCAGCATAAATGCTGTGATGTAGGGTTTCTTTACCTGTTATGCTCTGGATAACATGGTAAAGGCGCGAAACCATATCCGGGTTCCCGCTGTAGGCCAGCGCGGTAATCAAAGCTGCCTGGTCAGATGGTTTTTCAGGAAGATTTTCCTGATCCCGTTCAGTTTGGTTGGATGGCAAAAAGGCAACTTTTCCCCTGGTCACCCAGCGCTTGATGACCTGGGGTTGTTCGACTTGCAAGTCATTTGAAAGGGATTTCACTGTGCGTTGAATGGCTTCTTCAAATTGGCGGAATGTTCGTGGGGACAGAGCTGATCCACCCGGGGCGTGATGAGTGATATCCAGAGCCTGGCAAAGGCGCTGGAATTCTGCCCGCAAAACATACATCCTGGCGACCTGGAACTTCAGGTTCGAATCTTCCTGATAGGCAGCTTCTGCTCTTTCGAGGATGTCTTGGGCTTTTTCCCACTGGAAGAGCTCCAATCCTGCAAACGCAATTCCGAGCAACGTATTTGCTGAATCTGTATCGGGTGAACTTTCTTCAGGTGGTTCTGCCTGCTTTCCCAGTCCAATTTGTTCAATGAGATCTGTGAAAATCTTCTGAGCCGATTCCCTATTACCCTGCCTGATGGCCATCCTGGATTGAAGAGCCAGAACCCTGGGATGGTCTGGCGCGAGTTTAAATGCCTCATTCAGTGCACCTGCTGCTGCGATTTGCTCTTCAAGTTCAAGTGCGGTTTCGGCTTTAATACAATGGTATTCGAGCAGTGATTGGGGATTAAAAATTTCGGAATTTGCCGGATCCGGGCTTTCCGCAGGTGCAGATTCTAATAGCCGGTGTGATAGATCTTCCTGCATGGTTGAGCGTGCAAGCTCCGCAGCCAGTCCCCTGGCAGCCATTTGTTGAGTCGGTGAAGTCAGCCTTTCCAGCGCTTGTGAAGCATGATCGTAAGCGCACAACAGATCATGCTGGTCCCTGAGAACGTACGCCATTTGCAGGTGGATGGTTGGATTTTCCGGATCAAGGATCAATGCATGCTCGAGGCAGGATCGCGCTGCTTGTTGGCGCCCTGAAATTCTCAGCAGGTCAGCTTTATATGCATGGAGCAAGGAGTTCTCTGAATAGTGGTCAATTCCTTTGTCAATAGTTGTAATTGCCAGTTCGATTTTCGATGTGAATTTATAGGCATTGGCTAGTTCAATAACCAGATCTATTGGCGGTTGGGGTTGCAGTTCTAGTGCCCGTTCTAAACAATTCGCCGCTGATTCGTCGTCACCCAGTTCGCTCAGACCATCAGCTGCCTGGTAAAGATCATCTATTGTTGAATAAGGGCTGGACAAGACGCTTAAGAATGCTTCACGTGCGGCTTTTTCTCTACCCATCCGTGCATGGACTGTAGCAAGCTGGATAATCAAATCTGTTCGCTTGGGATCCAGCTGGGCAGCGCTGGTGAGAGCTGGAACTGATTCAGCGATGACACCTAATTCGATAGCCCGCTCTGCAAACCATGCCAGGATATCCACATCATCCGGTGCCAGGTGGACTGCCGATCGAGCAGCGAACAATGCTTCCTGGGACAGGCCGATCGCAGAATATGCCTGGCACAGGATTTGGGCAACCTGTGTGTCTTGGATTTCCCTTTGACTGGAGTCCTGGAGAGCGGCAATCGCGATTTCCGGCTGATCCAGCTGGATAGCCACGCGCCCCATTCCAATGGATAAATCCACCTTCCAACGCTCATCCAGCGTAATGGGTGATTCTAATGCCTGCGAGTAAGACTGCAGGGATTTTAAAAGCTGCCCCGCAGCTTCCTGGGCTTGAGCCAGCAAAGCCAGTGCCAGGTAGCGTGTCTGATCTGTATCCTGGCCGGGTTCTAAATCCTGGCTATCCAGCCGTTCGAGGGCTTTCTCGAGAGATTGAACCGCTTCCTGCGGATTTTCTTTCACCTTCAATAGAACCTTGGCATAATCGATATAGGGTTGTGGTTGCGGGGGATTGGCTGAGACTGCTATGGCCAGAGGGGCCAGCGCTGCAGGTTCATCACCATCCTCCAAGATTGATTTTGCATATATATATGCCAAACCCGGGTAGGCAGGATAAGCATGATAGGCGTCTTCATAAACCTGGTTGGCTGAAACCTGGTGGCCGAGCTGCTCAAGGACATCTCCATATGCCAGGGCTATCCTGCAAAGCTGTTCCCTGTTCCTGGCGAACAATTCAGCCTGAGTGGCACCCGATTTCTTTGATTTACTTTGGGTGCGATAATTAAGAGGCTCGGATACCAGCTGGTATGCACGTTCTAGAGGAGGTTGTGCCTGGGAGGGTGAATCTTCGGCCAGGTGAACCTTCCCAAGGGCAAAGAAAATTGACGGATCATCTGGAACGGCGTGTGAAGCTGTTCGTAATGTTTCTATTGTTTTATCGACTTGACCTGTGCGTTGGTATGCACTGGCAAGAGATAACCAGGGGCTGGCCTTGTGAGGTGATAACTGGGTCGCAAGACTGAAATGCTCCATCGCTTGCTCGTCTTTTCCGAGAGCGGAGAGGGCTTCTCCTAGAATTGCGTGTGCCTGACCATCCGCAGGATCTTGATCGACGGCTTTCTGGCAAACCTCGAAGGCTTCATCTGGCTGACCAGCGTGGAGGGCGCAATCAGCAAAAGATAGCATATCTTCAGTTAACGGCCAGGTAGATGTCCCTGGCTGGGAAAATCGATGCTCGAGGATTGCTTGGCGTTCGGGTAAGGCGCGTTTCCAATCACCGCCTGATTCAAGACTCTTGGCGAGCTGGCGTCGAAACTCCGGGTGGGTTGGCTGCAATGCTGCTGCCAATTCTGCAGCAGCGATTGCTTTGTCATGTTCACCAGCGGAGCGGGCAGTTTTGGTAAGGGTCAAAAGGACCTGTGGGTCATCTGGTTTTAGATCGGCAAAAAACTTGGCTGCCACGAATGATTCCTTGAATAAGGCTAGATCTGCAAGGCGATCGATTAGCTCGGAAAGAAAACTCAGCATATCTCTCCTGGAGCCAAATATCTTTACGGCAGATTGAGTTCCTCGTTTATAGATCTCAGTAAAGGAATTCAAGGCTTGGTGGCCGAATAACCTCGCTTGTGGGAGGTCATCTTTCTCAAGCGCCTGGTAAAGATTGGTCAACCAGCGTAATGGTGTTTGGGTGTTTCCATCGGTATCAGGTAGTAAATTAATTGCGTCGTCAATGCGATCGGCCTTTAATAATTCGATAACCAGTCCTGCTGGTGAGGTCAGTTTCGGAGCCGCGGAGGTCCTTGTCCATTGGGAAAGGGTGTATTCAATATTTTTTTCCCGTAGAGATTCTCCAACGATCTGGTTTGATACCCCGATCTGCAGGTCGTTCAGAAATTGTAGAGCATGGAATTTTCTTTCCCCGGCTTTTTGGATCTGCCCGGCTAAGGTTAAAATCTGGGCGGATAGCAAATTCTCAGTTAAGTACTGCAACTGATCACCGACCTCTACCGAAGTGTTTCCACCCATGGTTAGCGGATTTGTTTCCAGCCAATCATTCGCCAGCAGCATACCCAGCTCTGGACGGTAAATACTGGTTTGAGTTAACAGATCAGCTGCATCGCGCAGTGCCAGTCGAGTTAATACCCCTTTTAGCAGATTCCTGGTTTCTTCGGAGGGCACTGGTTGGCACAAGGTGCTGCGGATAGCAAGCGAGATCACGTTTATCCCGGTACGATTGTTGAGTAACTGCTTGATGAATACAGGTTGATCGGGGGCGAAGCCAAGCATGATCGCGATGGGCGTTAGCCAACCGTTATTTTCAATTTTGGAGTTGTTCATCGCCTCATTGATCTCAATCCAGTCATTAGAAAGATAGCACTGGTATATGGCGAGTGAAATTAGCGCCGCGTGTCTGAATTCCTCGTGCTGCTCCAGCTTGGGGAAGCCAGATTCCAGGAATTGATTTAAGGCAGATTGGGCATCCGTTTGGGCCTCTTCATCCAGATGGTCGATCCGCTCAATTCCCAGGCGATCCATTGCCAACTTGTGCGGTGACCAGTTTCTCGGATCAACAGATCTTGCAGAAACCTTGGTGAAGAAATCAGGATCTCCCAATGATCTCCAAATAACAGGATCGTGTCTTAATGCTGAGATTGCCCATGGCCAGCTAGATTCGGGAAAAATTGATTTTAATGATGCAAGAATTGATGATTGTTTAGCCATGATTACACCGTTAAATTCATAGTGTTTTGGAAATTCCTGGACCTGGATTTCACGAGATTTTTAATACCAGCCATGTAGCTACGGCCATCAGCAAAAAACCCAGCACGGCAAGAAAAACCCCGATCCCGGCAGAAGTGCGTACGAGATCGTTTGTGGCACTTAGCAAGGTGGATGCATTTCCCACCAAGCCGGCAACATCTTCCGCGATCCCCTTTTTTGCCAGCTGAGCTGTTTGGGTGGCCAGGGTCCTGACTTCTTTACCTGCAGAGCGAGTGATGAGCAGGATGATGCCGATCAACAAGGTGATTATTCCTAAGATGAATAATCCAATGACCATAAAGAGCTTGATATCAAATACGTCTAAATTTAAGGCTTCCATAATGCCTCCTCAGGGAATTTCCAACTTGAGGGTTGGGAATTTACAATCCAGCGCAGCACCATTTTCTGCTGCTCGTAAAGGATAAAGTGGCAATTCGTTCCAATTCAAATTTGTATGAATTGCTTTTAAAATCTGGTCCTGGAATAGCTCATATCGCCCTAGTTTTGAAGCCTGGGAGAGATAACCACAGACCATTTTCCATAACTGTAATTGCGCGTCTGATGAATGGATTGCCATTGTTCCAGCCACAAGGGGATCGGCAACCGAGGCCAAGTTTTCATTTCCCGGTTCATTAAGCGAAGTTTCCAGGATCAATGTGACCATCGCTGATGTACTATCTTGATCTGTGATCAGGTAGTAATTCCATAAGAAATTTTCCGATAGCAGGTCCAGGAATTGTGGAACAGGTTTTTTATCTGGTGTGATACCGAAAACCTGTGCATAAGGGACACCTACTGAATCATTCGTTCCGAACTCGGGGTAGATAGGTATCAGATTGATGGTGGGTTCACCCGGATAAGTAACCAACAGCCAAATTCCCTCCAGTATGGGGTGAGGAGTAGATACCTGGTCAACGATCAGTATGACTAAGTTGCGCTGCCCGTTGCCGTTGAGGGGCGGGATTAAGAGTTGATTTTCACCCGCATGATTTGAATGAACAAGCACGCCCATGGCTCTCCCACCCAGGATTCCGGCGATCAGAAATACCAGAAAGATTGGTATGTAGAAGGCAAAATCTTGGAAATTCCTCCTGATGAATGGAAATTGACCAAGCATCTGCAATCATCAAAATAAAGCGATTAAGAAGCCGATCATGATCCCGAACCCGAGCCCACCGGCTGCCCATTGGAAGGCACGGCGCCGATTGAATTTAGTGAACCAGTTTGAGACAGCGGGAAACAAACCTAGATAAGACCACCTGACCAATCGTTGAAATTTTGGTGATTCACTCATCAAGCCAATCACAATCTGCCAGAAGTTCAACTCGATGCGTGATGAAAATTGTCTTATGCTCATTTCGTTTCCATCTCTCACTGCTATTTGCTATTTTGAATAAGGATTCGCGTTTTGTGGTCAACGCGAGGTAGACATCTTGATGATTTTGCCGTTATCACTGGCGGTCACGCGTACAATCCGAGTAATCGATTTACCATCCGGGGTTGTTGACTTTCCGCGATATGTAAGCAGGTAGGTCACCGGGGATGATTTCGAGTTCTGGGTGGATTGCTGCTTAACCTGTGGCTTGCATCCCGCAACTTCGGGAAATTTGCGGGAGACTGTCTTTGAAATCGAATTCAAGTATTTCTGATCCATTCCTTTTTTTACCTCAGGCTTAGAAACCAGGTGGTCTGTTTTTATCAACCTTTGCGGCGTCTTAAGAAAGCTGGAATGTCCAGGTTATCCATTGCAGCTTGCGGGATTCCCGCCGGTACTGCCTGGAAATGATCAACTTCCTCAAGCGGAGCAGCAGCTGGTTCTGGAGTGGGTTGCGATTCGGTTCTGCGTTTCAGTGCAGCGGCTTGCTCGATTTTTTGGCCGATACCAGGCATTACTTCTTCGAGGGTTGGTGCCCCGAGTCCTGTTATGACCAGAATAACCTGAGCGCGCCCCTGCATGCGATCATCATAGGAAACCCCGAACACTATCTCAGCCTGATCGCCGACGCGTGCGTGAAGCTCATTCAGCACTTCACTGACTTCGTACAAGGTCAGATCATCCCCACCGGTAAAGTTGGCGATGATGCCTGCAGCATGATCGATCGATATCTCCTCCAGCAAGGGGTGGTCTAAAGCTTGCTCAACAGCATTGTGGGCTTTGGTGAGCCCTTTTCCATGCCCAATTGACATGAAAGCTCCACCACCGATCTTCATCAAACGTCTGACGTGGGCGAAATCAACGTTGATCATACCTGGCTCGGTGATCAGCTCTGTAATTCCCTGTACAGCTTGGCGGAGGACATCATCTGCCAAGCGGAAAGCGACTTCAAGCGGCAAATCCCGTGGGGCGACCAATAGCAGGCGGTCGTTAGGTATAGTAATTAAAGTGTCTGTGTGTTGGGCTAATTTCGCGAGACCCTGGTTGGCGTTGCGCTGGCGGGTTCCCATCTCGAATGAAAAGGGAGAGGTTACAATGGCGATTGTCACGGCACCCATAGACCTGGCAATACGTGCCGCAACTGGAATGGACCCAGTGCCTGTTCCCCCACCCATACCCGCGGTGAGGAAGACCATGTCTGCACCTTCCAGGGCATTTGCCAAGGCGCGTTCACTTTCTTCTGCTGCCTGACGACCGATCCCTGGATCACCGCCTGCACCCAGACCGCGCGTGACATCCGGTCCCAGTTGGATTTTTTGAGTAGCAAGGCAAGATTGTAAGGCCTGGTAATCGGTGTTTGCTCCTAAGAATTCGACACCAGAGATGCCCAGCTCAATCATGCGGTTTATTGCGTTGCATCCACCACCACCCAGCCCGAGCACTTTAAGCACGGGATGCCGATCTGAGCTCGCTTGGGTTCCAATAAATTCGCTCATTAATTACCTCCACCTATTTTTCTGCTAATTGTGTTGCAATACTTGTGCCATCACCGCAGATCCGCTCCACCCGGCAGCCGGCGTTGCGCAGCTGCTCGAGAGCTGATTCTGGGAATTGTTCATCATCGCCAACTACGGTGACACGTTCTGCCAGGAAGGCATAATTCAGGGAAAAACCAATCATCGGCCGGTATTTGCGGATGAAAGGGCGAGCGGCATTCAAATGCCAATCTGCAATACCCCATTCGAAAGCTGGCAGGATCAGGTAATGCGGAATGGGTTGGTTGTTAAGATGGACAGGTGTATATTTTTGATCGACCTGCGCTTCTGGAGAAGAATGCCAGCGGATTAAAGCCTGGGCTTTTGGACTGCCTTTGCTTCCCTTCAGGAACCAGGCTTGATCAGCGAACCGGGAGTCGGGTTCAGCGCACAAAAGCCAAAAATTTCCACACAAAACCTCGGGAGCTACTGGGCTTACCGATTCCAGGGTTGGGTTATTTTTTGATTTTGAGGAAGGACCTGCCAGGGCTTTCACCATGCTCAAGGTTCGCCTTACATGGCTTTTTTGATCTGCATCCGGTGATTTGGATTCTGATGGGGAGCTGCCCAGGTTCAACAAAATGATGGGAATTGGCTGCCCGACTACTGCTTGTGCGATGGCGGTGTACCAATCCGAAATTGCAAAGCCGCGTTGATCTTGAGCACCCGGTTTCGTTTGGTAAGGGCGTGCCTCAGGCCAGCGCTCCGGTCCGCCGCTTCCCCAATCCAGTGGACGGTTTCCAGAATGTGCATTCGCTGAAATAACCATGTGCTCCAGCAGGTAGTAATTTCCCCGGCGTTGGATTCCCTGCAGCGAGGCCCGTAAAAATGCGGTATCCCAATATTCACCGCCTGGTTTCAGGGGAGGAAACACAGGGATCAAACCAGCTTTCGCGGCTGCTTCCGCTGGTGGAATAAAGCGATCTAAAAAGCATTCGACCAGGTTATTTTGAGCCCAGGTCGCGGACGACCATGCACTGCGCTGGTTGGGTTCTGAATAGAGAATGACATAATTTACCCCCCACCTGGCATAATTATGAAATAATAAATTGAGATCCTGGAGGGGAGGGATTGTGTCCAAGGGAAGTTGGAAATGAAGGATCGGTTCGATCTCATTTTCAACCATGCCATTGATAAAGTATTCTGGAATTGCTCGATCGACTGGGGCGACCAGAACCAGCCAGGAGGCATCCAGGGTTTTTAATTCTGGCAACCAGGTATATAAATCACTTTCCCGGTAGTGGTTTGTATCTGGGAAGTAGTGAAATCCAATGCGGTTGTTGTTGGGTGGTATATGGAAAGTTGGCATTGTCTCGCTCCTGCATCCATGCGTGCAAGGAGTATGCCAGAAGCGAGAGATGGCACTTGTTACTTCTTGTTGCTGATTTCCCCAGGGAGGTGAGACAAATCAATAGCTGCATCATCACAGAAGAGCATTGCCCGCTCAATAACATGCCGCAGCTGGCGGATATTACCTGGCCAGCTGTACTCCATGAGGGCTTCCATGGCACGCGGTGTCACGTCTTCGATATTCAGTCCCATCTTTGGATTATTCACCCGGATAAATAATCCCACCAGCTCAGGAATATCTTCTTTGTGATCTCTCAGGGCTGGGATATGCAGATCGACAACTTTGAGCCGGTAATATAAATCTTCTCGGAATTCGCCATCCAGCATCATTTTCTGCAAATCACGGTTGGATGCTGCGATGACCTGAACATCCACACTGATCAGGTTGGTACCTCCTACCCTGCGAAAGCTGCGTTCTTCCAGAGCTCTTAGCAGCTTTACCTGGACATCGACTGGTGCAGAAGATATTTCATCAAGAAAAAGAATCCCTTCATCGGCGATTTCCATCAAGCCAGGTTTCCTTTTTTCAGCGCTTGTGAAGGCACCTGCTTCGTAACCAAAGAGTTCAGCTTCGACAACCGTGCTTTGCACAGCTGGTAAGCTGATATCGATGAATGGCTTCTTGGCGCGGGGACCCATGCCGTGAATGGCACGCGCCAGCACTTCCTTTCCAGTACCTGTTTCGCCTGTGATCATGACCGACACTGATGCTTCTGCAGCTCGTTGGGCGTGATCCAGCAGGGTTTGCATGGCGGGAGATTTCCCGACCACAAAATTTAAGTCTTTATGTTGTGAGGCTCGCAAATGGCTGAGCTCCCTGCGCATTGAGACTACTTCTCCGGCTCGCTGGATTGACTCCTCTAGTTCAACCAGATCAATTGGTTTCTCCAGAAAATCATGCGCACCATTTTTCATGGCATACACCGCGTTATCCACGTCACCATGGGCGGTGATCACGATAATCGGTGGGCGGTGGGGGACATGCAGGGTCTCTTCCAGGAGAACAGGCCCGTAACCATCCGGCAGACGGACATCAAGGCAGACGATATCAGCATTCCCGCTGTTAAGTTGTTCACGAGCTTCTGCTAATGTGGCAGCATGCAGAATTTCATACCCCCTGCCAGATAAAAATGAAGCGATATTCAGGCGCGCGTTTTCTTCGTCATCAACTATCAATACGGTCAGACTCATCTCGCAACTATGCCTCGTTTTCTTTGATTAAGGGGAATAGCACTTGGAACACAGTGCCGCCGGGTAAGCTGGATACTTTGATCGTACCTTTGTGCGCGGAAACGATCCTTTTTGCTATCGATAATCCTAATCCTGTTCCATTGCGGTTTGTGGTCACGAATGGTTCAAAGATTCGTTCGATTAAATTTGGTGGGATTCCCGGACCATCATCGATCACATTCACTGCAATGTACTCGCGACCGCCCTCCGTATGTGAAGGGCGGATATGAATAGAGAGATTACCACCTGTCCCCTTCATTGCTTCAACCGCATTTCCGATCAGGTTACTGAAGACCTGTTCTAGAGACCGCGCATCTCCCAATATGGTGGTGTTATCGACAGACGATTTGAACTCGTACTTGACCTTCAAGCGCGCGAGCCGAGGTCTCCAACGTTCCAGCAAGGTTGGGACCAATTCTGCCAGTTGAACGGGTTTGAACTTGTTTTCTGGAGGACGGGAAAAGGTCAGAACGGATTGCATCAAGTGCGTGAGGCGGTTACAGTCATCCTGCAGACGGCTGATCACTTCCTGGTTCGGATCTTCCGCCGGAAGATTCATCGCCATCAGTTGCAGCCCGGTGCTGATATTGTTGATTGGATTGCGTACCTCATGTGCAAAAATTGCAGTGACTTCCCCAAGCAAGGCGCGCTGCTCAAGCTGCTGGTTGCGGATTTCTGATTCTTCGTGGGCGCTTAAATCTCTCACCAGCACAATCACTCCTTGGACCCGGTCCTGCTCCATCAAGGGAATCGTGCTGATATGAGCCAGGAAAGCTATTCCATTACGCCGGTGCAGGTGGACTTCACCCAAATTGGGTGTAGAAACCCCTTGCTGTGCTGATTGCATGGCAGGTACCAGATTCGAGGGACCAATAAGGACATTGTTGATCGGTTGGCCTTGAATCTCCTGGGTTGCGTACCCGAGCAGGGTTTCTGCGGTTGGGTTTAAACTCTGGATCAAGAGTTCGGGTGACAACAGGATAATTCCATCCTGGGTATTTTCTTCGATCGTTTCACCGAGCTGGATTTGTCGGCGCATCCTGGTTTGATTTTGATGCAGATGCTCGATGTTGGCCAGGTTCTGGATGATACCGATAATCGTGGTGGATATTAAATTTAATATCTCCAGATTGTCCTCAGGTATGCCGCCTTCAACCGCCGCCAGGACCAGAATTCCGATCAGCGATTCTCCTTCACCCAGCGGGGTTGTCTGTAGGTAGCCCATTTTTGCAACCCTGGCAGCTCGGAATAAAGAGTTGGTGGCTCTTTCACCTGGCTCCCAGGTTGAGGGTGCTAGAAATGCAGAAACCTCTTCTGGATCGATTTGCTGCGGTAAATCTAAGTCCTGTGAATCCTGGGTGATTCTTCTTTCCAAGCCGGGTTTCTCGGGGTTTACCAGGTATATTGCGAGTGTATCAGCACCGGTCAATTGGTGCCCGGCTTCCAGAGCCAGCTGCAGGGCGCGTTCTGAATCCTTCTGCTGGGAGCTGGCGACCAGGGTTTGCAGATCAGACAACCGGTTTGAGCGGCGTTTGTGTTCTGCAGCAGCCTGTTCACGAAGTGAAGCAGGTTCACAGGTCAACAATCCCCAGGTTCTTTCCTGGTCCAGGGCTGCGATCTGGACACGTACTTCGATGCCGCCACCCTGCCGGGTGGAGATTGTATCGATGTACGATTCTGGTTTGCTGGAAAAATAGATGCCCTGAATGTGATTTTGGAGGAAAGGCAACAATTGATCAAGATCGGATTTGACCAGCTCGCTGCGCGTGAAGGCGGTTAATTCGGTTGCCATCGCGTTGGCGAGAACAATATTTTTCTTCTCCAGATCGAGCAGCAGGCTGGCTTGAGGTATGAAATCTAGAAGTGCTTCTAGTTCTGCTAAAGAAGGTTGGCGACTTCGCAAAAAAGGAACTTTCTGGATCGATAGGGAACGATTCATGTAGCCTCAGGCATGCATTGGGAATGGCGCATATGGGAGGGGAGAATCCCTTCGATAGCCCGGTATTTGGCTACTGTGCGCCGGGCAACGGAATAACCCTGTTCGTTCAGCATTTCGGATATTGTGCTATCACTAAGTGGTGTTTCTTCCTGGTCAATAATTTGTTTCAGGGCAGTACGAACCTGCAAGCTGCGGTCGAAAAATTTTGAGAGCGGGATGATGTGCCCATTCGGCAGCTGAACGGACTTATTGGAAACGGCCCGGGATATCGTGGATTCATGAACCTCAAGCTCTTCAGCTAAATTTGCACGGGTTTGTGGGTGAAGGTACTGGTCTCCCTTCAAGATGAAATCACGCTGAATGATCGCCAGTTTGCGCATCAGGCGAACAATGGTGGTCGTTCGTTGCTGGAGACATTTTACCAGCAGCTCTGCCTGCCCGAGATCAGATTTCCACTGCTCAGTATTGTTCTCTGAAACCTGTTGAATCGCCTGACGAAATAGAGGATTTACACGAAGGATACCCGCATAAGGCGAAAATACTTCGACCATCAGGGATGCTTCCTCCGAATCATCGACTGGGCTGATGATTGCATCAGGTTGGTGGAATACTGTCGGTGTTTCGCTCTGTCCTGTACGAATATCTCCCCAAAATGCACGTCCTGGGAAGGGGTTCAGGTTATCGATGATGAATTGGGAAATTGATTCCACCTGGCGGACAGGCAAATCGATCTTGCGAGCAAGTTCACTATACTGGTGGCGGCTGAGCAGGTCAAGGCCTTCTTCTATCGCCAGCACGGCACCATCCGGGACCTCCTGACGTTCAGCAAGTACTTCCAATTGCACTACCAGAGCTGCCTGCGGTGATGTTGAACCAACACCGATCGGATCTGCGTGCTGGATAAGAGAAATCACTTTTTCCACCCTGGAAGGAGGTACATGGAAGTAGCGGGCAATTTCAAATACCGGGGTTTCCAGCAGCCCATCTTCATCAAGATTAGAGAGCAGGTAAGCTGCAATCTTGCGATCTTCGACTGGGAGTTCAGGGGCTATTTGCTTCAGCACATAAGTGGGGAGGTCGTCCAGCGCTTGCTGCAGGTCCCTCTCTCGATCCTGATCTTCATAATTTCCGCGGGGTGAAAAATCGTAGCGTGGGGAGACAAATATTATCGGTTGATCGGGTCGAGGAGTCTGGGTCGGATGACAACGTGGACACGGGCCATTCTCTGAATACTGCTTCTTACAGACCGGACAGCGCCGGGTATCTTTTACCTCAAGGGCTGGATTCTTGGCTAATTCTGCCTGGACCTTTTGTTCAAGTTCGACGGCAGATAACTCGATTAATGCCATCGTTTGGGCAAGATGGGCAGTTGTGAGTGGGCGAAGCTGGGTTGAGGGACTTAAACGTGTTTGAAGCATGTTATCACTTCTCTTTGGATGGTATTGTATTGGTGGAAAATTGATCTGGTCTTACCAAGGAGTGCAAGATTCATGCCCGCCCAAGAAACAACAATACCGCCTATGATTATCTAGACAATCCAGGGACTTGTCAAGATAAAAACCGCACACCAGGGGTTACAGATATGCAAGGTCTGTTTTAGGGGATCGCCTCAGGGTCTGTTCATTACTGGTGGAGGTGCTACCTGGATCAGCGAAGTAGTACCGTCCTCGCTGGTGTGCATTACTGCGATGTGATCAGCGCCATCCTGCGGGATAAGTATATTTCCAACGCAGCTGCCGATCCATTGATTATCAACGCCCTGGTGAGGGTAAAGCGTACAATCTTCAGGTATCGTATCGCCATCTGTGACAATTGCCTTGGTGGCCACCTGCCAGCCCGCCTGCTGCCAGCGCTTATTTGCGGGATGTGTGGAAGCAACAAATACCCGGCCTTTGAACGCATACATACCTTCTGGCGAGGATTGAACTGAAAGTTCGACCAGGCTGCTGGATGGGATACTGACGGAGTTCATACTCTCTTTATCGCCAGCTGGCGATGAACCTGGGTTCCTCTCTGGAGCAGCGGAAAGCAGATCGGAGCCTGAGCAGGCAGCGACAAGCCACGCCAGCAGAACCAGGATCGGAAGGAAGATCAATTTATTGTTCATTGGAAATACGATTCCAGTAAACCACATATTCAGTCTGCGATTTGATGATGGAATACATATGCAAGATGCAGGCCAAAGGATCCAAATTAATTCTTAGATGCTGGATACCTGCATCTTAAATTATGTGATTTAGTTCTGCTGGAAATGTGGTGTTGAAAACTGTAGAAGATCACTCGGTACCTTCTACAGGATGGTTACTGGATGATCTGCTGAAACCCGAATTGAAATTATTCTTTGATCTTGAAAAGGAAAAGAGTCCGCTGGCTGTTTTTGATCTGGTTTTCGGCTAGCAGATCGAATTTTGTATTGAATTGGTATAGAAAAGTTTCGAGATTGTAATCCGTGAATATATCTCGACGGACCTGGAGCAATTTACTCACCTGAGGATCGCTTTTTGGGACGAATTCGATGATCAAATAATGAGATATCTCTGCAAAGAAAGTGACCAGGCTTGCCAGGGGAACGTTGTTGCCAATGACCAGGTGGTGGATTAGTGCCAGCGCCATCACGGTATCCGCAGGTCCGCGTCTGAGAAAGGAACCGCGCTCTTCGAGCATCCATCCCAAATCCGGGCTGGGGTTGGATAAATCCATCAGCAGTGGCAGAAGATGTTTATCGCTATCTTCAACCATGCGCTGGTAATTTAGCTCCACAGCTCCAGGATCGATATCAAATGATATGGTGTCAACTGGAATATTACTTACCAGGCGACTGAAATGGCCGGTGTTGGCTCCTAAATCCCAAACCACTGCAGATTTGGTTTTCGCCAGGTATTGGCTGACCAATTCTTCCTTGTGCTGTAAAGATTCGGCAGAGTAATTGTGGAAATTTTCATATTCCGCCCAATCAGTTTGTTCGGGTTTCCAGGTTAATTTCTCAAGCGTGGATTCTAAGTTCTGTACCAGGCCCTGCAACTGGTGTTTATGCATTTTTCGCGGATCCGTTTGTCTGCTGACCGTTTTGGTTGAATACTGGGATTGAGATCTGGCGTGCAGGTGGATGTGCATGTTGATCCCAAAATTGAGACTTGATTTGCGGGGCAGCAGTTTGCTTGCCAGATCGAGAGGGATACCATCGATATAAATACGCAGCAGCTGGCTTAACCGCACGTCTGTATAGGCCATCAAAGCTAGTGGAGCGAGAAAATGCTGGCAAAACTGTCGATAAGCAGTCCAGGGTTCACCCTCCTGGTAGCGTTCAAAGGACAGGGTATCAATTAAAACCGGTTTTCCATGAAGGAACTGGATGTTGTATGCAGAGCTATCCTTCAATGATAGATTTTTATCCAATGCTGCTGCTTGGATTTTCAAGGTCAGGTGAGCAGCTGCTTTAAGCTGGCTGAAGCTCCATTCATAGGGATAGGAGATGAACGGAATCTGTTCAGGTTTGATGATAATTTTTTCAGGTGGGGATTCTTGATCGTATTGTGTTAGCTCTTTATGGGAGACCAGCCACCCGCGGTCCGTTAAATCCTGGTAGAGCCCGGAATTAATCCCGGTGAAATAATCCTCATATCCAGCTGGATTTATCTGCCGAAATAGATTTGTTCCTTGCGTATACAGGAAACCAGCTGGATCGCGGAAGGATGCAGGGAGGATCTGGTTATTCGTCAAGATCGTCATCCGGCTTGTTTCTTGAAAATAATTTACGGAAAAAATCAGTGACTTTTTTGCGGTAGACTCCCAGTACAAATAAAGCACCCATCAGGCTGGCTAAAAGCAGTTGAACGAAATAGGAGCCTGAACCCGGGTCCAGGTAGGCTTGCTGCCGGGCGAGAGGCAACAACAGTCCGCCAGATATTTCGAAGAACAAAACAATTACGTTGTGCATGGAAACCTCCAATAGTAAACATAGCTACCGGGATATTATAAGCGCTTGGGGAATGTTTAAGTTGGAATCACGAGCTGCGGAAATGGTGATTCAATCAGAATACGAGCATTCCAATTTGGTGTATGGGCTCTGGCGACCGAGAATGCTCAGGTCTTCGAGCAAACCATAATCCCCACTGAAGTATTTATCGAAGATCAGGCGGAAGGAATTCACTGGAGAGATATCCTGGTACGGGGATTCTGCGGCCTTGGTATCTTTTTCTGCGGTTTGATCCTGCTTTGGGGGCAGGTAATAGGCGTTCAGAATTCCTAAACGTTGGGCAGGATCGATGCCCTGTTCCTGGTAAGCGATTGTGGGCCCGTGATCCCCCTGCAGGATGATGATGGGAGGGGTGTTTGAATTCTCAAGTATGGAATCGATAATATCCAGCAGGCGCTTGTTCAAGTAGATAATCTGGTCAGCATAAGCTGAGAGTTCATTCGCGGGCGAATTTTGGAGCGGAGACCCTTGAGCGTCAACAATAAAAGGTGGGTGGGGAAAAATGAGATGCGCGTAGGTAAATTTGGGCGATGGAAAAATTTCGGGGATTTGAGGCAGCTGTTCTAAAGTAAACATGACTCGTTCCCGGTGAGCTGCGCGAGGGTTATCAAGGATCTGGTTGAAGCCAACCAGTTGGCCTGGTGTTAATAATACCGGCAGGTCGAGTAAAAATTTTACTGCTGTTGTATCTAACAGCAGGCGTTCAAAATCATTTAATCCCAGGCTGGATAACTGGTAATCTCGGTCCTGAGCAGGTTTCAGCTGGTGATCTGCCAGCTCCCAGCGCAGCCACTTGTATCCTGACTCAAAAGTGAGGATGGTATATCCCAGATTGGCGAAATTTTGTTCGACTTCGCTTAAGCGGATCATGCTGTCAAGCGTGGTTCCTGAAAGAACAACTTCAGGCAGATCTTCACCACCATCCAGGTATTCCATGTTCAAAGTAGAAGCCAGGGAAAAACGTGTATCAGAGTAATTTGATTGTGAACAGTGAGCAACGAAGAATCCCCTTTCTTCTAAAGCCTCTAGAAATGCATCGTTATTGGAATCCAGGTATTGATTGATAAAATCGCCGCGCGGGTAGCTATCCAAAATGACGTAGTACACATCGGGCGGTATGGAATTCTGACTGATCTTGACCAGATTTCTATCCTGCGAATATGTTGCCTGAGTTTGTTCGGCGCGGTACTGCTCTATCTGGCTGGCAGCAACCTGGTAGAGAGGGAAGAAAAGTAGGATCAGTGCAAAGGCATTGATAAAGCGGGTGCTGGCAGATAAATCCCGCCTGGTGCGCAGGATTAACCAGGTGGCCAGAATGATGATGACGAGATACACTGGCAGCAGGACTCGATGGCGTCCGATGCTGGAGCCAATGATGGTCCAATCTCGAGCTAGGAGGTTGATATGTCCATATGTGTAGAAGAGCAGGATTATAGTCGAGGTAAGCAGGGCTGATTTTTCAGGATTACGGATCAATAATAGAATGATCACATAGAGGAAGAAGGTTAATAAAAAAGAACCAATAATTGCGCGGGACCCTGATAAAAATTCCATCTCCCTGGCGTTATGTGCGATCAGTGCAAGGACCGGGTAGAGACCAAACAGAAATGGGTAGAGGATGAAATTTTTACGGAGTATTTTCATCTTTTTTTGTTCGACGGGGAGAAAAAAAGTGGTGCAGCTCTGGTTTATGCGAGGAAAAATAATACCGAGAAATAGTGGCATAAACTGCCGCCAAGGACGAAGAAATGCCACACGGCATGCATATATGGAATTTTCTGCAGGGCGTAGAAGATGACTCCGACTGTATAAAGGATACCACCCGCAGCAAGCCAGATGATCCCACCAATGGGAATGTTGGCCATCATTTCCTGGAATGCGAAAACACACAGCCATCCCATCAGCAGGTAGGAAAAAACGGACAATACCTGGAAACGATCGATGAAAAGCACTTTCATCGTAATTCCGATTAATGCAATCAACCAGACCACGACCAGCAAGATCCAGCCAGTTGTACCGCGAATGGCGACTAGTAAGAAGGGTGTGTAAGAACCAGCGATCAGTAAATAGATCGCTGAGTGGTCGAATATTTTGAAAATCCGCTTTACACGCGGCTGTTGAAACCCGTGGTAAAGCGTAGAGGCAAGATATAAGAGGACCAGGGAAGCGCCAAATATGGTGAAGCCAATGATCTGGTACACATCGCCATTCAGCACCGCCAGAACCACCAAAATAATCAATCCAGCAATGCTTAAACCGGTTCCGATACCGTGGGTAATGCTGTGAATTATCTCCTCTGCCAAGGTGTAAGGGCGGGTATTCTTAGGATCTGCAATCTGTTCAAATCTTTTTAACATTTTCGCTCGTATGTATTTTTATCGACAGAGGGATTGCTTGTAATAATATTTCTCAGCGGGTTAAATGAGGTTGATTTTGCACCATTCCAGCTCGATCATACCAGAACTTTTTTTACGGATATATTCAATCAGCAGGATAAATAATTAGGTCGCTTTGTAGCGTTCAATTCGCTGCCTGATAATTTCCAAACTATCTTCCCAGAACTCAACAGTCCGAATATCGATCTCGAAGCGCGCTGCGAGATCGGCAGCATCCGCAGAGCCAGTACTAGCAAGCAAATCCTTAAGTTGGGGTACAAAATCCTGGCCGCGTTGTTTGTAAATTGCATACAAGCCGGTGCTGAAGAGCAGTCCGAATGCGTAGGGAAAATTATAAAAAGCGATGTCTTCCCGGTAATAGTGCGGCTTCCAGGCCCACATATATGGGTGGAGATGGTTTGAATCTAATCCATTCCCGTAAGTCTCAACCTGAGCGTGGGTGAGGATCTCGCAGAATTCATCTGCTGATAGCTCCGCTTCCTGGCGGCGTTTATAGACCTCTTGCTCGAATAAAAAGCGAGAGCTGATATCGACGATCAGCTGGGTGTCGTTAATTAATATCGTCTCCAGGATAGCCAGCTCTTCAGAAGGACTGGCTGTAGAATTTAATGCGGCTTCGAGAATAATCGTCTCACAGAATATTGATGCGGTTTCAGCAAGTGTCATGGGAGTGATGTACTGCAGGAAATCTTTTCCTCGCTGGCATTCGATGTGGTAAGCATGACCCAGTTCATGGGCAATGGTGGAAACCTGGTCAAGAGAACCGTCAAAATTGCACAAAACCCTGGATTCTTCGACTCCGGGGATACGCATACAGAAAGCCCCGCCGCGTTTTCCATCGCGTGGTTCTGCATCGATCCAATCGTGATCAAAAGCATGCCTGGCAAAAGAAGCGAGATCGGGCGAGAAGGTCTCAAAATTTTCGATCACAAAGTCGCGTGCCTCTGGCCAAGTATAAAGGCGATTGTTCTGGCTAACGGGAGCAAACAGGTCCCACCAGGCGAGAGATTCTTTTCCGAGCCGGCGGGCTTTCTGGTGCAGATAAGAACGAAATGCTGGAAAGGAGGCTTGCATTGCTGCGAGCATGGCTTCGAGGGTTTCACGATCGATACGGGCTGTGTCCAATGCATGGTGGAGTGTGTCTTCCCGGTGCCTGCGCTCGTTGACGACGATGTTAGATCCCGTGACGCCATTCAAGCAGGCTGCCAGTGATTCCCGGACTCCCTCAAGACCCTTTATTTCAGCGGTGAAGGCTCGCCGGCGCACCCCGGGATCGGGATCGGCACGGCGAATATTTTGGAGAGCAGGCAGTGGGTAAGATTTCTGCTCGCCATCCAATTCAAATTCAATGACCAGCTGTGAAGTGACCGTTTTCTGCAGTTTCCCCCAGGCGCGGATCCCGCTCAGCGAGAGCTGGATTGCCAGTTCTTCTTCCGGATCACTCATCAAGTACTGGCTTTGCTGGGCAGATTCTTGGAGGTAGAAGGCATGAGCTTCTGCAATTGGATTGAGTTTAGTGATCTCATCTAGCTGTTTCCTGAGAATTCCCAGCCAACCCGCGAACAATTTCTCCGCCGCCTGGATACGTATGACCTGGGATTGAACCATGGAATAGAGGCGCGTGGCGACGGTGTCGTAGGAATCGGTGGATGTGAACGAATCAATATAATTTCTCAACGTGTAGACCTGCGTATAGGCATCCGAGAGCTGCTCGATCAGCTGGGAGATTTGACTGCCTCGTACTGAGAGATCATTTTCCAGGTTAACCGAGTGGCGATTAATCTGGTTTTGATCAATGAAAGTCTCCAGAGCATCAATCAATTCGCTCAGGTCTTGAAAAGCGCTCTCGAATTCAGGGGAATCAAGCCCCGGGTACACATTGCTCAGGTCCCAGTGGGGAAGATGATTGTCGGTCATTAATGATCCTTTATTGGTATTTGGTTAATATTATTACAGCTATTCGAGTTTTGTATGGTTTCGGCTTTTTTGAAGCGAGCATATTGATTTCTATGGTTTCTAATCGGTAGAATTAATGCCAGGTGTGTGAGGTTTCAATGGTCATCTTTGAATTGAATTATAAACGTTAAAAGAAAACTCAATCCGATTCTCTTAGCAGCTAGGGAAAATCCTGGATAAAGAAAAGAATTGATCAAGATTACCCCCGGTTTGTTTCAGTGTATTAATTCTGGGTAAGATTTTCTCCAGATAAACCAGCTTGGAATAATCGGCGTTTATGAAATGGAGGAAATTAAGTCCTTCCTTGCTATCGAAGTTCTTGCAAACGGAAAACAACCGTTGATATTTGCATCACAAGCAAGGTTAAAATCCAACAGAATTCTTGTTACATTACTTGCGGAAAATGGAATTTGACATTAAACCAAAGATAATCGCAGAAGCCAGAAAGCACAGCCCTGCTCCAATGTAGTTATACTCATTAAAGATGGCCAGCAGTCCAGCCAGGAAAGAACAAATACCAACCACAAATCCTGCGATGACCGTCAAACCAGCCCACAAAGGTGAATATCTATCTTCCATACTAGCCTCCTGAATACGAGAATTAACTATTAACCATCTCAGATACCTAGTTCTTGGAAAATCGGTTCATTCAGTTTTCCCGGGTTTTTGTTTTCAGGTGTTATCGGTTCCGGTGTCGCAGATCTGTATATAATAGGTTCTGTTAACCTGGTGCAGGGTTGGATTCCTCCTGGTATCAGGTTGAATTTAAAGTGTACACACAAGGATAAGAATGGTGAATATCAATAAAGTTTGTATCGTGGGAGCCTCAGGGAAACTTGGCCAGTACATGGTGCAGCAAGCTCTTGATCGCGGTTACGAAGTGGCTGGGGTTTGCCGCGAAAGCAGCGTCAGCAAGCTGGATGCGTTCCAAGATCGCATGACCATTTTTCCAGGGCCAACGGATAATCGTGAGCTGATCAAAGAGGCTGTAACCGGGTGTGATGGAGTGCTGACTGTGCTGGTCCCTTATGGGGTTCACGGGTATTCCTCAGGAACGGCTCAAGCAGTGCTCGATTATGCGCGCAAGGATGCCCGCCTGATTTTCTCCTGCGGGTGGCATATATCCATGGACGGTAAGGATGTTTATCCCTGGCAGATTAAAGCATACGAGAAAGTTGGTGGTTGGATTGGGCGCCTGCTGCGTGTAGTCGATATCAACGACCAGATGGATGCCTGCCAGCGCGTATTTGATAGCGATACGCTGTGGACGGTGGTGCGCGGCAGCGATCTCGAAGAAGGCGAAAGCCAGGGTTTACCGGTCTGGAGCAGGCATGTGGGCGACCCGATCCTCGAAAGCAACCTCACCCGCCGGGTGGATTTTGCCTTGTTCATGGTGGAAGCTCTGCAGAATGATGGGCTGATCCACGAAGCACCAGCGATTGTCGGCTGCCAGACGGCCTCAGCGCTTGCATATGCTGGCAATAGATGAACGGTAATTATTTGGTCATTAATGATCAAACCACTGGGTCTTAATTGAATCCAGTGAGCCGAGATTTATTCCTTTCTGTATTGTTCCGATGGAAGAATTACATCGCTGGGACGAAGTTTAATTCGGCAAAGAAACAGAGGATCCTTGACTCTCTAATTTCAAGATTCTAACTGAGGTCATCCCAAGCGAGAAAACCGACGATAATTTCAATTCTATGTTTTAATAATTTCAGAGGAAGACTCTTCAACTTTTTCTTCCATCATTACCAATCTACTAATTTCCAGATTTCCGGTTCCCAATCTTCAGCACGCTGGCCGATTTCGGCGAAAATGGTAACAGCTTCTTTGAGCTGAGAGATTGCGGCTTCCTGATCTCCAGATGCGCGCAGCTGGTCGGCCAAATTATTTCTGAGGGCTGCTTCCAGGTGGCGATCACCCAGGATCTTGCATTCATCGAGTGCAGATTGAATGCTTTCAATGGAACGTCCATACTCACCGAGATCAGCTTGCACAAGGGCCAGATTATTGAGCGCAGCAATTTGTGCGCTGGGGCTATTCGCCTCGTGGGTGAAGGCAAGGCTTTTTTCCAGGTGCTGCAATGCCAGATCGGGTTGATTGGAAGCCCGCGCTAATACACCGAGCAAATTATGCACCTGTGATAAGGCCAATGGATCATTCTCTTCTTCAGCCAAGGCCAAGGCTTCCTGAGCCAGCGCAGCAGCTTTTCTGGAATCCCCGGCGCGATGAGAGGCAAGACTCCAATCGGCACGGTTTCTTGCTTCAAGTATCCTGCGCTGCTCAGGTTCCAATGAGCCGAGATCGAACAGAGCAGCTTCAAAATGGCAGGCAGCCTGTTCCCATTGACCGAGACGCAGGTAGACCTGGCCAATTTTTTGTTCGATGACCGGCAGCAATGCTGGCTGGTCGAATGCCGCTGCTGCTTCGAACTGCTGGATGGCCTGGGAATAATCCCCGTTGAGGGTATACAGATCCCCAAGTTCAACAAGAATTTCAGGTTTCTCTGGATAACCCAATGCGAGAGCGGCTTGAAAATGAGTAATTGCATCTGCATTTGCATGTATGCCGCGATCTTGTTGGCCCGCTAGGAAATAATATTTTGCGGCTGCCTCCGAGGCTCCCGCATGCTGGAAATGATATGCAATTTGGCCACTTAATGGATGAATTTTGTAAAATCTCTGATATTCTTCCAGGGCTTCAGCTGCCCGGCGGTGCAGCAAACGGGATCGACCCAGGCTGAGGTCTTCAAGCAGCATTTCTCGCACCTGCTCGTGCTTAAAATCATAGCGCAAGGTGGTGGGACCGTTTTCATTTTGATCGCTGATTTCCTGTACCAAATTCTGAGCGAGAAGTTCTTCGATGCCCTGGATGATCTCCTCTTCCGATCGCCCGCTCGTCGATTGAAGCAGGTCGATGTCAAAAGTGTGCCCGATGACCGCCGCAGCTTGAAGGAGTTGATGGGCTGTGCTGCGCAATCCCGCCAGGCGGGTTTGGAGCAGGCCGCGCAATCCCGTGGGTACAGGCCAGTATTCTGCGTCCATTTCAATGCTGAATTCACCTTGCAGGGCAGCCTGCAAATACTCAACCAGCATCATGGGTAAGCCATCTGTGATATCAGTAAGGTGATCTTTGAAGGAATCTGAAAAAACTCGATCCTCTGGTTCAAATTTTTCGATCAATTGGCGAGCCTGGTCTGGTTGGAGGGGGGATAGCGCGATATGGATGCCATTTCCCTGCAGCATGGTGTCCATCATCAGCTGGTCCAGCGCGATTGTGGTTAATTGTGCTTCTGATCCCCATGCAGTGAGCAGCATAATCGGTCTGCCTCTTAAACGGCGTGCCAGATAGGCCACCAGGTCCAGAGTAGATTCATCCGCCCATTCCAGGTTGTCGATAAATAGGATGCCAGGCGAATTGCCTTGCACCAATGTGATCAAAGCCTGGCAGACAGCGTCAAAAAAACGGGTTTGTGCGCCCGGCTCGCTGGTTGGTTTTGGCGCTGTTATCTCGCTGGCCAACCCCGATATTTCGGGGACCAAGAGGGAGATTTCAGCCAACCAGTGTGGATTTAATCTTTGCCACCATCTTCGATCACCTGCCCGGGCTATCCCCTGGCGGAGGAGATCGATCAGAGGCGTATAAGCCAGGTTGGACTCCCCGGCGAAGCAGCGGACGGAGAGCGTTTTGGCGCCGCGACGTTCCATTTGAGCGATGAATTTTCTTGCCAGGTGAGATTTACCAACCCCGATTTCCCCTGTAATTGCGGCAAAAACCCCGTCTTGATCGATTTGTCCGTATAAATTGGAGAGAGCCTCCAACTCTTTGCGCCTGCCGATGAGCGGATCATCGGCAATGGGGAAAGTAAGATCTCTTTCAGGTGCTACTCCGTCTGGTTCCTGGTAGGAAGGCATGCCAGGACCTGCCATATATTTCGAGCTGCCCATTCCTTTAAAACGGTTTTCCTTGACCGCTTCATAAAGCTGGGTAGTCTCCTCCAGAGGAGGGACACCCAGCTCTTGATCTAAAATGCGAACACACTCCCGGTATTGACGCAGGGCAGCATTGCGCTGCCCGCTTTGTGCATAGAGCAGGATTAAGGCCCGGTGAGCAGCCTCATTGAGCAAATCAAGGGTCAGCCAGCGCCTGGCAGTATCGAGGGCTGTTTGGAAGTCCTTCCTGGTGTGATATATACTGACCAGCCGTTCAAGGACACCCGCTAATTCACGGCGCAGGCGATCCGCTTCAAAGAACTGCCAATCGTCGAAAGCTGCGCTATCCCGCAGGCTGAAACCAGCCATGAAGTCAGCTTTATAGAGTTCTGCTGCTTCCTGGAGCGGGATCAGACAGCGCTCACAAACCTGTTCCGGTGGATGCCCATGCTCGTGAATTTCATCCAAACGGGATTGGAAAGAAATCACATCACACCAAAAATCGCTTCCTGGATGGAAGGCGATGATCTCGCGCCCAAAATCGAGAAATTCCTCACTCACGCCACCTCGTAAAGCCGAGAGTGTGCGCCGCAGGGCAGCACGCGCAGATTTCTGACCGGATTCAGGCCAAAAAAAGGTAGCCAATGTATCCCGGCTCTGGGGCTCTCCGGTGAGTAAGAGATAGGCTAGGAGTGCAAGCGCTTTGCGAGTATCTAAAGAAACTGGCTGATCCTGGTGCTCCAGGTGCGGTGCACCGAATAAATAGAGCTCATAGCCGGGCATAGCTCTAATTTTACTTGAATTGTTACGAAAAATACATTCGTAACGATTGCCGTAACGGTTACGATACGAGGAAAACCTATGATAGAAGCAAATTAAGAAATTAATCCCGCATTTACCCAAAATAGATTACCTTGGGCTTTGGTCCTGGATACTAACATCTTTGAATTATGAAATAACTTTCACGAGAAGAAAAGGGATGGTGAAATATGGATAAAGTGGATATAATAAATGAAAATAAAAGCAGCCTGAATAATCTGGCTGTGGATGGTGTGATCTACGGATTGATGGGCGGAATCACAATGTACATGGTACTGGCAGCGCTGGCTTTGCTATCAGGAGAAAATCCTGCAGCTTTGCTGGCGCGCTTCAGTGCTGGCCAATTAACTTCTCCTATCCGGGGTTTGCTCAGCCACCTGGCCGTCTCCGCGATCTACGGAGCCCTGTTTGGGGTGCTGGTTTGGCCTCTGCTGACCAGGTTTACAGCTCGCAGGGTTTATGGCTATGTTGGAGGGCTTCTCTTCGGAAGTTTATTGTTCTTACTCTCCCAGATCGCAGTGTTACCGATCACGAATTCTCCGCTGGGGGAGATTCCGACCTGGGAATGGGGATTGGGGCATGCACTTTACGGGCTGGTTTTGGGAGGCCTTTTTGCGTCGAAGGTGGGCAAAAACCAATGATGATCCTGAAAACTGAACGGCTGGTTATGCGCCACTTTGAACCAGGTGATCTCGAAGCGCTGGCTGCTCTTTATCGCGATCCGGAATTGCGCCAGTATTTTCCTGAAGGCACGCTGACGCACGAAGAGTCCTGGGAAGAATTGGAGTGGCACCGCCACGGGCACCCACAGCACCCCGACCTGGGTTTGTGGGCAACACTCGAAAAAGAAAGCGGGCAATTCATAGGGCGCTGTGGCTTATTGCCCTGGATAATCGATGGCCAGGATGAAGTTGAAATCGCATACCTGATCGCCAAACCTTTTTGGGGGCAGGGCCTGGGTACGGAAGCGGCAAGAGGTATCCGGGATTACGCCTTCGAGCATCTCGGGTTGACGAGGCTGATCTGCCTGATCGACGAGCGCAATCGGGCTTCGATCCGGGTGGCGGAGAAAATTGGGATGACTTTCGAAAAGAGCGGCCGAGATGAACTGGGGCCATTTCAGCTATATTCCATCAACCGCTCAAAGTGGAAAGGATCATGAAAAACAAACTTAATGCGATACTCGCCTGGATATTTTTTGGTGTGATTCTAACTACGAATCTCGTGGCGATAGCTTACTATCTGGGACGCCCTATTGGGGAACGCGTTCCCCTCTCGCAAATGTTGTTTCCGCTTGTGCCTGTGCTTTTCGCCCTGGTCGGTGCGTTGATCACCTCCCGCCAGCCGCGCAACGTGATCGGACTGGTGATGATGCTGCCCGGTCTCTCTTTTGCATTTTTTCTAGATGTTATTGCACCCTACACTTCATCCTTCACGAACGGTCAATTCCTTCCACCAGCAACCTCCTCCATGCTATTTCTGGTCATTCTCTGGTTTAGTAATTGGGACTGGCTCCTGTTGATCTTACCAATCATGTTCGTCATGCTCTTATTCCCAACTGGACACCTGCTCAGCCCACGCTGGAAATGGGTGGTCTATTTTGGCCTGTGGATAGTGGCAGTACTTATTTTCTTGATCACTTTCTCCAATGAATTGGGACCAAATGAAGATCCAACGCCCTGGACTGTACCAAATCCCATTGGCTTCATAGAACCAGGATGGTTTGATTCCATCTCTACCCCTTTCCTGATCCTTTTCCCGATCTGGATTCTGCTGTGTGTCATATCTCTATTTGTACGCTTCCACAGGGCGCGCGGGGTTGAACGAGAACAGATCAAATGGTTGTTTTATGCAGGAGCCATCTTCTTCGTATTCTATATGCCAGCTTTTATTGGCAACACCTACAGCCAGGGAGAAAACTTTCTGAACCTGTTACTCCCAATTGGGATGTTCACTTTCCCTATTGCTATCGCCATCGCTATCCTGCGCTACCGACTCTACGATATCGATATTATCATCCGCAAAACCTTACAATACGCCCTGCTGACCGGGCTGCTGATCCTCGTTTATCTCGGCAGCGTAATACTGCTACAAAACCTGTTTGAGAATTTGACCGGTCAGCAATCGCCGGTCGTGATCGTTATCTCGACCTTAGGGATTGCTGCACTATTCAATCCTCTGCGTTTTCGTATACAGGGTTTCATCGATCGCCGCTTTTACCGCAAGAAATATGATGCCGAACTAGCTCTGGCTCGGTTCGCTGAAACAGCCCGGGATGAAGTTGACATGGATCAACTGAATGCTGCCATGCTGCAGGTGGTAGAGGAGACGATGCAGCCGAACCGGATCAGCCTGCATCTTAGAATTCGAGGCAGAGGGCGATGAATAACTCCTGGGAACGCCTGGTTGCCTGGACAGTGGCGCTGGTTACGCTGGTCGCCCTGGTCATCTCGGTTTCCCTGGTCCTTTTGTTCCCGGCGGGACAGGATGTCAGAGCCTGGGAATATCTGGTTGGGGCGATTGTTGGATGCGGAGCACCAGTTCTGGGTCTGGTCATCCTGGGTAAGCAGCCGCGCAACCGCATTGGCTGGTTGTGGTTGGTCGTTGGATTAACAATTGCCTTCGTTAGCCTGTCACAAGGACTGAAATATTATGCAAACAGCAGCCCAACCGCTGGATACTCGAGACTGCTGTTTACGTTCTTATTGTTCGGCGATACGGCATACATTATCCGGTTCATTTGTTTTATGCTGATGATGCTCTGGTTTCCGGATGGAAAACCCCCATCGTCGCGCTGGCGAATTCTGCATGTGTGGGTGATTTTAGCGTTCATCCTGCTAAGCCTGGAATTATTCTCTCAGCAAATACCCTTTTCTGATGTCGATGGTTTACAGCTCGGATTACCGCTGGTTGATAACCCAATCGGTTTTCTGCCTGTGAGTCTCAATCCACTCTTCCAGCTGATAGCACCGGTAGGTTTCCTGTCCATCGTTAGCATGATAATACTGTCAGCTCTGGCCATGCTGCTGAGGTACCGATCAACCACGCCGCAGGTCCGAGCACAAATCCGGTGGTTTGTTGTAGGCGGCGTAATTTATGTTACCTGTTTATTGGCTTCCCTGGTCCTGATCGATTATTCGGACATATTGCCCGGTATCCTGTCAAATCTGGCTATCCTGCCGCTGTACCTGGCGATTGGCATCGCTATCACACGCTATCGATTGTACGATATTGACCTCATCATCCGCAAGACACTGCAATATACCCTGATCACCGGGTTATTGGTGCTGGTTTATTTCGGAAGCGTATTGGTCCTGCAGAACCTGGTTGAAGCACTCACGGGGGAGCAATCCCCAATCGTGATTGTCATCTCGACATTGGGCATCGCGGCCTTGTTCAACCCGCTACGAAAACGCATCCAGGAATTCATCGATCGCCGCTTCTACCGCAAGAAATATGATGCCGAACACACCCTGGCTCATTTCACTACTGCTGCTCGCGATGAAGTAAATTTGGAACAGCTGAGCACTGCCCTGTTGAGTGCTGTAGGGAACACCTTGCAGCCGGAGGTGATCAGCTTGTGGTTGAAACCGACAAACCAATCACCTTCACAGTTGACAGAACAAGATGGTGTGCTGACGGGTGTTGAATCATGAATGAATCTCACTTCAGCCGGGTTTCATGGATTGTACTGGGTGCCTGCATCGGTTTGCTCGGGGTCATCTCCGCACTCAATCTCTACCGCTATGGTTTGCCTACCGATGGTTGGATTTATATAGAAGGTCGTGGATTAACAGAAAACACGCTTGGATTGCCCTCTGCGCTCCAACCAGGTGATTTACCCATCTCCCTCGATGGCCTGCCATTTGATGGCACTCGTGGAACAAAACCAGAATCCTGGAACGCTGGCGGTACCGTGCAGTACGAGATTTTACGAAAAGATCAAACCCTGACCTTACCCGTCGCGATTGGGAACTGGACTGTGATTTCCCTTAGCAAGAATCTGATTAACGATTGGCCAAACTATCTGATCGGTCTACTCTATTTTGTGATTGGCATCTTCGTTTTCATGCGTAGACCAGGTAATTCCGCAGCCCGGGTGCTCTTGTTCTTGGGTACCGTGCGCCTGGCGATGGCGGTTATTTCCGTGGTTCCCGAGACGCTTGCAGATCGGATTGATCCAATTTCGGCAATCGCTGTAGCAATACTTGGATATTACATCTGGGGAATTTTGTTATTTCCATCATTACTTTTATTGTCGCTGATCTTCCCAAAGCCAAAACAGCCTTTTCTATCCCATCCGAGATTAACCGTAGCAATATTGTATTCGCTTTTACCGGTGATCATCCTGCTCATCGGTGGACCTTTCTCTCAATTGGGTCCTTACTTTGGTTTTGGGTTGGTAGCCGTTTACGGGCTTCTGACTGTCATCAGCGTAATCCACACCTTACACACCGAACGTAACGATCCAGTGGCGCGCGCCCAGATCCGCTGGGTAGGGTTTGGGGTGGCCCTGGTCGCTGGTTATCAATTTTTAAGCAATATTATCAGTTTTCTTTTGGCGGTATCAGTGACGCCCTGGTGGTTGAATGTAATTGATACCCTGGTTTACCTGGCATTGCCTATCACCATCAGCATCGCCATCCTGCGCTTTCACCTCTTCGATATAGACATTATCATCCGCCGCACCCTGCAATATACACTGCTGACCGGGCTGCTGGTGCTGGTCTACTTCGGCAGCGTGGTGCTGTTACAGAACCTGGTGGAACAATGGAGTGGGGAGAATTCTCCCGTGGTGATCGTGATCTCGACTCTGGTCATCGCAGCCCTATTCAACCCACTGCGAACCCGCATCCAGGATTTCATCGATCGCCGCTTCTACCGTAAAAAATATGATGCCGAACGCATCCTGGCTCATTTTGCATCTGCAGCGAGAGATGAAGTTGACCTGGAAGCGCTTAGTTCTGCGGTGTTGGGCGTGGTAGCGGACACCATGCATCCTGATCAGGTCAGCATGTGGTTGAGGCCAGCTGCGATCCGCTCATCAATTTCCACTAATCGAGACCAAGAATAATCCGATGACAGTTCAACCCCTATCAAAAACTGAGAAGAAATTCAACCCAGGGTCATGGTTGATCCTGGCGATCGCCATTGTCATAATTTTATACAGCATCACGGATATCGCCTATCGTTTCACCTTACCTACCGATGGTTGGGAGGTAAACGAGGCAGCCAATCTGCCCGGATTCAACTATTCGAAAAACCTGATGGGAAGTAATTCTAACCTGCAGTCTGGTGACCAGGTGATCGCCGTTGAAGGGATTCCGGGGGACTGGCAAACCGTAACAACCTCAGCCAGGCTGCAAGATATTTTTCAGGTAGGAAGAAATTTAGATTACACGGTACTGCGTGATGGTCAGGAAAACCATGTGTCGGTGACCTTGGTGAACTGGCAGTTCGGCAAGTGGTTGAAAGTCAGATTGCTGGATATATCGGTGATATCGGAATTATTATCCATGCTGATATTAGTAGCACTGGCGGGATTCATTTTCATTCGCCTGCCTGGAAATCCGGCTACGGGTCCTTTCCTCGTTTTTATGGCCGTGCTGGCTTCCTCAACCATAGTAGGCCTGCTTCCCACTGGATTTTCAGTCTGGGTTGATCCGCTTGCTAATTTCATGTACCAAAAGGTTAATACTTATCTCCTGATACTCATCACGCCATTCGCTCTCATTCGATTTGCATTCGTCTTTCCCCATCCCAAACCTATCCAAATGCGGTATCCATGGCTTTCCTGGGGGATAGGGGCAGTTGGTTTAATCACGGTCGTTTTTACCACAAATGACAATCCTGTAGCCTGGTATTGGTTTGTATTCTCATTATTCCTCGTAGTGGCGATCTTGATCCACAACGCGTTTACCATGCGGGACAGCGTCAGCCGGGCCCAACTGCTCTGGGGATTGGGAGGCTTGATCATTGGTGTCGGTATGCTCGCGCTGGCGTTGTTAGCAGGAACCCTGGGTCTTATCAACCCGACTTCGAAATTAAGCGACTTCTTCTTCTCTCTGGTAACTTCATTAGCGATGTTAGCGATGGGCAGTATGCTCGCGGTCGCCATCCTGCGCTACCGCCTGTACGACATTGACCTCATCATCAGGAAGACCCTGCAATATACCCTGTTAACCGGGTTATTGGTGCTGGTTTATTTTGGCAGCGTAATGCTGCTGCAAAGTTTATTTGAAGCCTTCACAGGTCAGCAATCACCGCTCATCATCGTGATTTCCACTCTTTCGATAGCCGCCCTGTTCAATCCCCTCCGCCGCCGCATCCAGGAGTTCATCGATCGCCGTTTCTACCGGAAGAAATATGACGCAGAGCAGGCGATCGCCCAATTTTCCGTGGTGGCGCGGGACGAAATGGAAATGGATAGGATCACAGGAAAATTATTATCCGTGGTAGATGAAACTGTGCAGCCCGAGCGCGTGAGCTTGTGGTTGGTCCAGAAGGGGCAATAAAAAATAAATCGGATGAGGATCGATATAGAGCAATTCGAAGAGGGCAAATATGCAGGCTGAAATTCAGAACCCAAATATCGAGAGAAGGTGGACAACTGGTGCTTGGCTGACTTTACTGGCAGCAACCTTGTTCATCCTGTTGAACGTTGTCCAGATCCTTTACCGCTTGACGATCCCCAGTTTTGGCTGGGTTACCAGCGATCCTGATACGGGTGATATCAAGACCGCATTCCAGATGATCGAGAATGCAGTTGGGGCGAGTTCCCTGCTCGAACCGGGTGATGCGGTGATCGGTATCGAAGGTATCCCCGTTGAAGAGATCGTCAGTCAAATCCTTACCAACCCCGTTCAATTTGCAAATTGGCAGGTTGGGGAAAATGTGCAGCTGCAGATCACGCGAGATGGAAAACAAATCCAATTTGAGAACCAGCTCGTGCACTGGACACCCAGGGCATGGTTGTTGACGAATTTTGGCCGTTCGGAAAAAATTTTTGACTGGCTGGTTACCCTGGTGTTCTTCGGAATCTGTACATTCACTTTTTTCAACCGGCCGGGCAATCTCGCGGCGCGATTTCTGTTTGCATTTGGGATTGCCAACCTGTCAATTACCCTCGGTGATTCGATCTACGATTACATGGGCCTGTATTTCAACCTGCCTGCCGCGTTTGCCAAAACTTTTTTCAGCAATATTGTTTTTGCTTATTTACTGGCACCTTCCTTCATGGGTTTTTCACTTTCTTTCCCCCACCCGAAAAATCTGGTCAGGCGCCAGCCACTCTGGCTTCTGGTTCCTTTCCTGGTTGGTTCAGTCACGGTCGTCTTACTTATTCTTGCTCCTGAATATGCACAGATCGGTTTCCTTTTGACTTTCGGCATGCTCTTATTGGGCGTTTTCTCCCTGATCCATTCTGGCATTACTATGCGGGATGCGATCAGCCGTGCCCAATTGAGATGGGCGATCGGGGGGGTGATCCTTGGAGTGGCGCTCTTTTTGTTGAATTCCCTGAGCATCCTGCCATCCCCGTACCGGGAAATAGTGATCAGTATTGCCGGTTTAGGATTTCCGATCATCGCTCTTTCTCTAGCCCTAGCTATTTTCCGCTACCGTTTGTTCGACATCGATGTCATCGTTCGCAAGACGTTGCAGTATGCACTATTGACGGGATTATTGGCATTGGTTTATTTCGGCAGCGTGTTGCTTTTACAAAATCTGGTAGAAACAATCACCGGAGAACAATCTCCGTTCGTGATCGTGATCTCAACCCTGGCGATCGCGGCATTGTTTAATCCGCTCCGGCACACTCTCCAGGATTTCATCGACCGGCGTTTTTATCGTAAAAAATACAATGCTGAACAGGCCCTGGATCAGTTTGCGTCAACCGCACGAGATGAAGTAGATTTATCCAATCTGACCGCCGCCCTGATCGGGGTTGTGGAAAAGACCATTCAACCAGAACACGTCGCCATCTGGCTGATGGAAAGTCAAGATTCCTACCAGAAGGGGCCAATACCAAGAGATGAAAGATGAATCCTGACGGACGACAACGCTCTTTCCAGCAAACCCTGGCATTGATCCTCTGGATTGCAATACTGATGTTGGAGTTGCTGGTCCTGGCTTTTGGTATTCCCGAGTCATTTACCACCCTGTTGCAGCCGTGTTCTGGACCAGACACAGAATGCCAGTTACGTATGCAGTTGACACCTGCGGAAGCTTCTCTGTGGTCGCTGGATGCTTATGCCTGGTATACCATTGTTACTCGTGTTCTTGCCCGGCTGGTCAGCTTACTGCTGGGTGTTTTGATCTTCATCAAGAAGCCAAACAGCCGCATAGCCTGGATCACTTCTATTTATCTCATCGTGGGGATTGAAACAGGGATCGCTGATTCGCTCGCATTTACCCATCCAGTCCTGCTGTCGCTCATCCTCCTAACGCAGTTGGTCGGAATCAGCTGCTTGTTCTTGTTTTTCTTACTTTTTCCTGATGATCATTTTAATCCCCGGTGGACGCGGAAATTGTTTTGGATATTCATGCTAATTTCAGTGCTTAACAGCGGGATTTCGCAAATTCTGGTCAGAGGTGATCTGGATATGCAAACCACCTCTCTCCTCGAAGATTTGCGTCTGGTGATTGGCCTGGCTCTGCTAGGAGTCATCTTAATTCTGGTCGGCATCATTGTGTACCGTTATCGCGCGGTATTTACGTACACGGAAAAACAAAAAACGAAATGGGTCATTTATGCTTTCGCCCTTGGGTATGGTATTTTTGTCGGATTCATCCTATTAAGCATCCTTTTTCGATGGGAGGAGGCTCCCAAATCCCCCTTGTTGTTTGTGATTGAAGATATCTTTGTGTTCGGGATAATCGACTACTTGATTCCAGTCGCCATGGCGATTGCCATCTTACGCTATAAGCTTTTCGATATCGATCTGATCATCCGCAAAACCCTGCAGTATACCTTGTTGACCGCGGTATTGGTGTTAGTCTACTCCGGCAGCGTGATACTGCTGCAAAACCTGGTCGAGCGCGTCACGGGGGATCAATCTCCAGTAGTGATCGTGATTTCCACACTGGGGATAGCTGTACTCTTTAATCCTTTACGCATGCTGGTGCAGGATTTCATCGATCGCCGTTTCTACCGGAAGAAGTATGACGCCGAACGATCCCTGGCCAATTTTTCTGCAATCATCAGGGATGAAGTGAATTTGGAAATGATCTCTGGGGAGGTGTTAATGCTGGTAGAGGAGACTGTCAAGCCTGAGTCAGCGGAACTTTGGATTTTGAATCATCAGGAATTCTCTCCTTTATCTTCTGGGCAATGAATCCCATATTAATAACATGGAGTTTAGTGTATGGTTCGAAGAGGAATATTATTGAAAAGGCGATCGAGAAGCCTAGCAGGTGTCTCTCGTTGTGGTTAGGTAGAAAAGATGGAAACTTCAGTTAATGCGGATCCTGCGAGATATTTATACGAGAAGGGAAATATTTTAAAAATTGTTTTTTTCGTAACGTATTTCGTAACGTTCAACAGACGGCCAACGCATAGAATAGGAGCAAGATGAATACAATTACAGCAACTTGGAATCGAATTATTAAACGCAAGCCAGTTGAACCTGCGCTCGAATCAGATATGGAGAAACCACCGGATTTTAAAGGGGAAGTTAAACCAATGAATATTCCTCCTGGTGATCCCTTCCTGGCATACCTGCATGCTTCCAACGGGGTGATTGATATCTCAGAGCTCAAACTGGATTCACCTACGGTGGCTGCGATGCGCGAAGACGGGGTACGATTGGTGTTGCCCCTGGTAAGCCAGGGCGAGTTAATCGGCCTGATCAACCTGGGACAGCGGCGCAGCGAACAGGACTATTCCAGTGACGATAAGCGCCTGCTGCAGAACCTTGCCACCCAGGCTGCGCCCGCCTTAAGAGTGGCACAGCTGGCCCAGCAGCAGCAAGCCGAGGCTCGCGAGCGAGAGCGTATCGAACAGGAGTTAAGGGTGGCACGCGTGATTCAGGTCACACTGCTGCCAAAGGAAATCCCGGTGATTGCCGGCTGGGATCTGGACGCATTCTGGCAGCCTGCACGTGAAGTCAGTGGTGATTTCTATGATTTCATCCACCTTTCGGATGGCCGTTATGCGGTGATCATTGCCGATGTGACCGATAAAGGCGTCCCGGCAGCAATGGTGATGGCGACCACGCGCAGCATATTGCGAGCTTCGGCTGAGCAGCTGGTCGACCCAGGGAAGGTGCTTGCCAGGACGAATGACCTGCTCTACCCGGATATACCTGCAAAAATGTTTGTCACCTGCCTGTACATGATCATTGAACCAGGCAGCGGCAAGATCGTTCTCGCAAATGCTGGTCACAACCTGCCATACGTGCTTTCAAATGGGGAGGTTACCGAATTGCGCGCGACCGGTATGCCGCTGGGTTTAATGCCAGGTATGCCTTACGATGAGCTTGAGGCAACCCTGGTTCCAGGTCAGCGTATGGTACTTTCCAGTGATGGTTTAGTCGAAGCCCACAATGATCAGCAAGAAATGTTTGGGTTCCCACGCTTCAAAGCAGAATTAGCTGCCCTTGATGACGGAGTTGATGCCATCCCGGCAGTGATGAACACCTGGCGAGATTTTACCGGGGAAAATCACGAACAGGAGGACGATATCACCCTAGTCACATTGCATTATTCCATACCAGGAAACGGCAATGGGAACACGCAAGATTGGTCGCTGGTAACGACTTTTGAGCTGCCAAGCCAACCAGGAAATGAACGCCAGGCCAGCCAACGGGTTCTGGAATCCCTGGAGCCATTTGGATTACCCGAACCCCAAGTGCGCCGGCTGGAAACTGCAGTTGCCGAAGCCACGATGAATGCCATGGAACACGGCAATATTTATCAGGCGGACTTGCCGGTTCAAATCGAAGTATTGAGCAGGGAATCCTCGGTGGCTGTGCGTATTCGCGATTATGGGAAGAAGCCGATCAAGGACAGCCCAGCTGTACCGGATATTGATGCCAAACTGGCTGGATTGCAGGACCCACGCGGTTGGGGACTCTTTCTCATCAAGAATATGGTGGATGAAATGAATGTAAAGCAGGACGATCATCACCACACAATCGAATTGATCGTCAACCTGCAAGATTAGAGCATAAATGGAGGAATGATGGACACGAGTACATTTTCTGCACAGGTGAGAGAAGAAAACAAAATGGCTGTGATTGACCTGGCAGGCTTGATCAACGCTCAAGCAGATCAGGTCTTCAAACAAGCCTATGGTGAAGCCGAAGCGATGAATTCAGAGACGATCGCCTTGAATTTCTCAGCGGTTGATTATATCAACAGCACAGGTATCGCCTTGATTGTCGAATTGCTTGCCCAGGCGCGCAAATCCCACAAACATTTAATTGTCTATGGCTTGAGCGATCATTATGTAGAAATCTTTCAAATCACGCGATTAGCAGATTTCATGGATATTTTCGAAGATGAATCTAGTGCTTTATCAGAAGAAGTGAGAACGCAATAATTCTATTGCTCAATAAGAACCTTTTTAGAAATGTATGCCAAGGAGAATTAAAGATGACACAAGCAAGACTCAGCACAACAATCCGCAAACCTGTACCAGAGATCAGTGTGATCGATCTGGAAGGAGAAGTCACGGGACAGGTGGAGAATGCGTTTATGGATGCCTTTGCGGAAGCCAGCAACGGCGTCACGAAAACCATCCTGCTCAACTTCACCGACTTGGAATATATGAATAGTTCCGGTATTGGTTTATTGGTAACCCAACTGATCCGCACCCAGCGTCAAAAGCAGGAGCTGGCAGCGTTCGGCTTGAGTGAGCATTATCAAGAAATCTTCACGCTAACCCGATTGGATGAAGCGATTCATATCTACGGGAGTGAGGAAGAAGCGCTGGCAGGAAATCACCGATAGATAAAGACTAATTTCTGTCTGTTTCAATCGGACCTGATCGGTTGCGGGTAGAGAAGTATGATCAACTATCCATAATTAGTTAAAGTAATTTAAGAGTATGGTTAACTAGAGGAAATTATCATGACAACATCTGATTCGAACCCACAAAACAGTCAAAGTGGTTGGGCAAAACCGGTAGGCAAACTTAAAGTTGCAGGTACACCCAATGAAGCAGTAAATTTGAATGTCGATGGTCGCAAGCTCAGTGGACTGACCCACGGATTTGGCCAGCTGTGGCAGAAAACTTACCGTGTCCGCCTCAGCGGGATCGAGGTCACCCCGCAGGCTGTCATTGAATCTTGGAAGCTGAACTTCCCTAAATTCTGGCCTGAGGGCAACAACCTTTATGTGCCTCTGACCGGGATTCAACCTGGCGAAGTAGGCCTAATCAACCTGAGTGGACCTGGCGGGTTGAAACTTTCCACTGGCATCATGGTAATCTATGCCGATGATGTCTCTTTCTCGTTTATGACCCCGGAAGGTCATATGTTTGCCGGGATGATCACCTTCAGCGCGTACGAGGAAGACAACGGCACATTTGCACAGGTTCAGGCCCTGGTCCGGACAAATGATCCGGTGTACGAGTTGAGCTTCCGCATGGGGTTTGGTCATAAAGCTGAAGATGGGTTCTGGGTTGCAACACTGGAGAACCTGGCCCAATTCCTGGGGGTCATCCATCCGCAGGCAAGCCAGACTAACTCTCTGGTTGATCCGCGCATCCAGTGGTCAGAATGGCGAAATGTCTGGAACAATGCTGGTATCCGTTCCGGTCTTTATATGCCGGTAACGATGGTGAAGCGAGTATTTTCCAGAGGGTAACTGGATCGAATGGTCGGGATATCCATCACTGTGATACACTAAATTCAAATTCCGTAGATTCCACCATGTACCATTCCTGGCTTTTATCCCCATGAGCACCTATGATGCTGTTGTCATTGGATCTGGCCCAAACGGTCTGGCGGCAGCCATTACCCTGGCTCAAATTGGGCAGAAGGTGCTGGTGCTGGAAGCCAGGGATGCGGTTGGTGGTGGCACCCGTACAGCCGAGCTCACCCTGCCGGGTTTCCATCATGATATTTGCTCAGCGATTCACCCCCTGGGACTTGCATCACCATTTTTTCGCCAGCTGCCATTAGAGGAGTTCGGGTTGGAATGGATTTTTCCACCCGTGTCACTTGCCCACCCAATGGAGGATGGGCAGGTGGCATTATTAACCCGTTCTCTGGATGAGAGTTCTGCCAGTATGGGGGACGACGGTCGTGCTTACAGAAGATTAATGGCCCCCCTGGTCCGTTCATGGGAGAAAATACTCGGTGACATCCTAGGCCCGCTGCCGATACCACCGCGCCACCCCATCAGCCTGGCGCGTTTTGGTTTACACGCCTTGCGCTCGGTGCGTGGGCTAGCGGAATCCAATTTTCAAGGGGAAGGGGCACGTGGTCTGTTTGCCGGCCTGGCCGGGCACGGCATGCTGCCTCTAGAAGAACCCACGACATCATCGATTGCCCTGGTGCTGGGGATGCTGGCTCATGCTGTCGGCTGGCCAATCCCCAAAGGCGGGTCGCAAGCTATTGCGAGGGCAATGGCAGCCTACTTGGAAACACTCGGTGGTGAGATCGCCACCGGGCAGGAGGTAACATCTCTGGAAGTGCTGCCCGAATCAAGAACGATCTTGTTGGATATCACTCCCCGGCAAATTGTAGAAATATGCGGAGACCTGCTCCCATCCAGGTATCGTAAGCAGCTGGAAGGGTATCGCTATGGCCCTGGAGTCTGTAAAGTTGATTACGCCCTGGACGGTCCCATCCCCTGGAAAGCAGCGGAGTGCGCCCAGGCAGGCACAGTTCACCTGGGTGGAACGCTTGAGGAGATCAGCACCTCCGAAAAACTCGTCTGGCAGGGGGAGCATCCCCAAAAGCCGCTTGTCTTGCTGGCACAACAATCTCTATTCGATGCCAGTCGGGCTCCCGCAGGCCAGCACACCGCCTGGGCATATTGCCATGTACCGAGCGGTTCTACAAAAGATGTGAGCGAAAACATCACAAATCAAATTGAATGTTTTGCTCCTGGTTTTCGGGACCTGATCGTATCTAAGCATGTGTTTACAGCCAGCCAGATGCAATCATACAATCACAATTACGTGGGTGGAGATATCAACGGTGGCGTTCAGGATTGGCGGCAGCTCTTCACCCGGCCTGTGGCCCGCTGGTCGCCTTATTCGACACCTGTTAAAGGGTTGTTTATCTGCTCATCATCTACTCCCCCGGGCGGGGGAGTGCATGGCATGTGCGGGTATCATGCTGCCAGGGCGGTTATTAATTCGCAAGGGTAAGAATGTTCCGACCCAAAATTCACAGGTATATCCATTTCTTTCCTTGTTGCCAAGTTATTTAATCGTCAGGAATTTCAAGGATATAAATGATGCGGGTTCTAAGGTCACCATTCCGCAGCCTCAGCCAACCATTTCATGGCACTTTCCTTTATCTTCTCCGCTTGTGATGGCTTCAGTTTCCAATCTGTATAAACCAGCGAAAAGTACATTTTTCCCCCAATAGTTATCACACCGAGCACAATCTCCGTGGGATTTCCCGTGATCGTTGGTCCATAAAGGGCTTCCAACTTTAGTGAACCATAATGGACAGGGATGTCCAATTTTCCAAGATTGGTAATTGAGAGATCATATTCCACTTTGGGCCATTGGTTGATCAAGATCTCTGGAGTGATGATGGGGGCAACTTCATCCATCAGCACAACCAGATCGAGTACGCCGCTAAAAACTGGTCGATCACCTGCATGTTGGATGAATTCCTGCTTGATCTTGCGCGCAACCGCCCAGAAATCTATTTCTGGATCACAATTGGCATAGAATTCAACCAGGTCTATGTAAAGACCAAAAGATTCTCCCACAGGTTGGGTTAATCGTTCTCGCAAGTTGATCGGGCTCTGGATTTTTCGATTCCATTTATTCCCATACAAATTACCAAAAGCACGTAAAAAGGCAGTACACAATGCAGCATGAACTGTAGTCCTTTCTTCGTGACTGCGATTAACCAGCCTCATCGTCTGTTCAGCAGTCAATTCCCAAACCAGCAAGTGATAGTTTGATGTGGATAAAGTCGCCTGGATCTCAGGTGATAAATCCTGGTCAGAAGTACTGCGGATCTGGAGTTTGAAGAGTGCTGCTTTGATTTTAGCCAACAAGATGGTCATCCATCTTCCATGAAAGTTTGGGATCAGATCGGTCAGAGGTGGGGTAGTCGCCATGGGCTCAAACCCTGCTGCTGGATTATCCAGGAAATCAAGTAAATCACGCATTACATATATGGCTGAATAACCATCGGCAAGTGCATGAGGGCAAATGATGATAATCTCTGATACTTCCCGACCTCGCAGCAAGGTAAACTGGATGGGAGGCCTTGTTTGCATGTCAAAAAGTTGAACCAATTGCTCGATCACGGTTTGTTCCCAAATCTCCGGGTAATCCTTTTCAGAGAATCGCACCGGGAACTCCAGGTTGTCATCGAATATCAGTTCTGGAATGCCATCTGGTTCAGTTTGCACTCGCATCGCCAGGTTTTGGTATTTCAATCGGATATTTGCGATCGCCTGGTAGAACTGATTCTCTGTTATCACCCCACGCACACGCGCTGTAATCGCAAAGTTAATTGGTAATTTTTGGGAAGCCAACCATACCGCAAACTTACCCCCGTGAAGTCCTTCTTTTCTCACCTTTATTATGCCTGCTCTCTCATCCCCAAGATAAAAACCTTAATATTATTGATTATTACATTAAATCGAATAAAAATGCCAACCATCTTGAACAGCTTTTTCTGTACCTGGAATCTCCCTGGTTGAATCATCTCAAATCAGATTCCCAGCCCATTGATTACATCGTTGAGGCTTGCAAATCCCGGAATTATATGGAATGCCTGCATTGATGAAATAGGGTTGTAAGGAGCGGGATTAACCGATACCCATTTTAGTCGATGGCTGTGCACCTGAGTATCCAGATGCAATACCAGGTCTGTATTTTTGGTCCCAGAGATGATTTATTGCTTCTCAGGAAAACCCATGCACACCTATGGATTAACAGACTCAGATACCACTTAATTCAGTTAAAATTTAGAGACTGGTTTGTGGTGAATTAAAAGGAGGCGCAATGACTTTCAATAAATCTTACCTGGGGATCACCATGTTCTTTACCGCCCTCCTATTCGCGCGGTGTACCTCGAGTGTGACACCCTCTGACCCTCAGCAGCCAGGAGAATTGAAAGTAACTACCACATCTACAGCTGCTAAAATCCCGCTATCAACCCTCACACCGTCCCTCGTACCGAGCTTATCTCCGCAGCCTACAGCAACACCTGTTCCCACCCAGAAAGCAAGTCCAACACCAACCCAGGCAATTCTGAGCAAGATCGTACGGAGAATGTGCCCGGACCTTCGTTCGCCGGTGGGATTATTTTCGACGACTGGGCCAATTTATGACGAAAGCACCAATCCTGCTACTGTTTACGTTCCATACCAGGTTGAAGAATTACGCTTGGATCCATCGGATGCCTCTTGTTCCTTCTACCTCTCACCGCCCCCGATGGGAAATCCACAATTTGCTGGAGATTTCCTTTTCTGGATGAGTTTCGATCCGGATTCCGAATGGGTGATGGTATGGAAATATGACCTCAATGCGGGGCAGCTCGAGGATGGATTTCCCCAGAACTCTTTTCTTCGGCAGACCAGGACAAACACTTCAATCGGGAAAGCCGGGCTGTTCGATTTTGTTGTAGCCGAGGATGGCGAAACCCTGGTCTGGTCATACACCGAACCGAATCCCTACGATGTAGATGAAATGGGTTATTTTCAGACGATGTATGGGGCTGACACAAGTGGACCGATTGACCAGCGCCCCGCAGTAGATATCTGGAATGACTTCGTGCCAGAGGGGGATTCTGGGGGAAGAATAATTCGACCGATCCGATCCGATGGTGAACGAGTTTATTTCAGCCAGGAACCGGTTGGTTTAGGTACACAATGGCCTGAGCCTCGCGGCAGGTATACAAACTTGTATTCGATCCAAACCTGGGGGTACGATTCTCCTGACCTGCACTTCGATTGTGGAGGAGAGCACTGGTGTATCACTGATTTTTCAGACGACCAGGGAATCCTTGTCAGCATCCAGGAAGAGCTGCTGCGCATTGTAGACCTTACCAGTGCTGAATTGATCAGGGAAGTGCAGGCACTTGTAGATTATCCGCTCGTCCGCCAAGCGATGATCGGCCCGGACGGTTCGATCGCTTTCCTCGGCTTTCGAATGGATCATGCTGGTAATGGTGAGCCGCCTGTAGATGCTGCGCTGTTCCTGATTGATCCCCCTTACCTGGATGATCCTGTGATGGTATTGGATAATGCAGGTCTGCTGAATCTTATAGGGTGGGCTGCCCCGCACCTAGTCCTGGTGGATGGAAATAACCCTGCCATAATGGAAAATAATAATAGTACACTCCCCCAGACTCTGATGCTGGTGGATATTGAAAAAGGGGAGGGGACTTGGCTGGAGTACGATGTCAGCCAATTTATAACCCTGGTTGATTAGTTAAAAGTCGGTTTCAAAGCTGGATACAAGCCTCGATACTGGGGGTACAACGTGTCGTAAGTAACTTGGTTTTCCCCCGGATAAGTAATCCCCATTATCCGGATCGTTGTATCACATGCTTCTTCAATAGTGTCAAATACGCTTGAACCTGTCGCTGCCAGAAGAGCTGCCCCAAAAGCTGCACCTTCTTCCGTGTTGACTGTCACGATTTCTGCCCCGAAAACATCCGCGAGTATCTGGCGCCACAACGGGCTGTGTGCCCCGCCGCCGGTCATGCGTACCTGTGAAATATTCTCCAAACCCACATTCTTGATCAGTTCGAAACTATCCCGTAATCCGAATGCGACGCCTTCCAGCACAGCCCGCGTCAAATGCGGTAATTTATGTCTCACTGTCAAGCCGACAAAGGCGCCGCGCGCCAGTGGATCGGGATGCGGCGTACGCTCACCGGTCAGGTAGGGTAAGAATAACAGGCCGTCGCTGCCAGGAGGAATCCCTGCTGCAGGTTTGAGCAGTTTGTCATAGTCGGTGCCTGGGGCAAATGTATCTCGGTACCAGCGCAGACTGCCTCCTGCCGAAAGCATGACGCCCATCAAGTGCCATTTCTCGGCAACTGAATGACAGAAAGCATGTAGACGCCCTTCAGGTTCGATGAATGGACCATCTGTAGTCGCAAAGACAACCCCCGAAGTACCCAAACTGAGTGAAACCACACCTGCCCGGACAGTTCCTGTCCCCACAGCTGCGGTTTCCTGATCTCCTCCTCCCCCGAAGATGGGTATCCCGGCTGGCAGGCGAAGTTCTTCCGCTGCTGAAGATGCCAGTATGCCAGTTACCTCAGTGCCTTCGTAGGTTTTTGGCATATACATCAACGGGATGTCGAGCGCAGCCATCACCTCGGGTGACCAATTGCGCTTTGATAGATCAAACAGAATTGTGCCTGAGCCTCCGGCCCGATCACAGGCGTATTCGCCAGTTAGTTTGTACCTTACGTAATCTTTTGGCAGCAGGATGTGACGCACCTGCTGCCAAACGTCCGGTTCATTTTCCTTGACCCACAGGATTTTGGGTGCAGTGAAGCCAGTCAGAGCGGCATTGCCGGTTATCTGGATGAATTTCTTTCGTCCTATACGGCGGTCGATTTCGTCACATTGAGCCTGGGTACGCTGGTCATTCCACAGAATAGCTGGACGCAGGACATTGCCAGCTTTATCCAGCAATACAAGCCCATGCATCTGACCTGTCAGGCCCACACCTTTAATTTGCGATGGGCTGATGTTCGATTTTTCGATTACTCCCCGTACAGATTTCTGCGTCCCATCCCACCAAAGATCGGGGTGCTGCTCACTCCATAGCGGATGAGGTGTCTCAAAGGTATAAGTTGTTGATTTAACCGAGGCGACCTGCCCGGTCGAGTCAATCAGCAGAGCCTTGGTCGCGGTGGTGGATACATCGATCCCGAGGAAATAGTCCATCGTCCACTCTCCAATCTCAGTTTGTTGAAAGTACTCGCCCGAACCGCTTTTTGATTGAGAACCCTGGTCGCCTTTATTACCAGCTGAAAATCAGTTCGCGTACCTTATCTGTCTGACCTGATGTATTAGAAAATTAGCGCACACCCATTAAAATATCAATGGTGAGCTGGTCTAGTCGCTCGTATTTCAATCCTCGTTCGGAGATCGTTGAGCGGTCAAACATCCGAGCCTTGAGCGCAGCGGCTTTTTCAGTCGAGTAATTACCAAAATATGAGGCCATCTCTCCATCATCAGCGTTAATCTCAAGCAGCAATTCCTGCACTTCAGGATCAGCATTAAACTGTGCGGCCTTTTCTTTTAGTATCAGATACGTGCGCATGCAACCGCGTGCAAAGTCTTTAACACCTTCGAAGTCTTCGGTGCGGTAGGCGTGGGCATCAAAGTGACGGGAGCCATCGTAGCCCACATCCTCCAGGAATTTGACCAGGTAGAATGCGGCCTTGATGTCCCGTGAGCCGAAACGCAGGTCCTGGTCGTACCGACCGGGGTATTGATCGTTTAGATCTATGTGGAAAAGTTTGCCCGCTTCCCAGGCCTGGGTCACCCCATGCATGAAGTTAATGCCTGCCATGTGTTCGTGTGCAACTTCTGGATTGACGCCCACCATCTCTGGATGATCCAGGGTTCCGATGAAGGCAAGCATGTGACCGGTAGTGGGATTATAAATGTCGCCACGCGGCTCATTGGGTTTGGCTTCGAGTGCGAACTTCAGGTTATACCCTTGGTCGATTACGTATTCGCAAAGGAAGTTCATGGCTTCGCGGGTGCGCTTGATAGCGATGGCGGCGTTTTTTGAAGAATCTGTCTCAGTGCCTTCACGCCCACCCCAGAATACATAAATCTTAGCGCCAAATTCCACGCCCAGATCAATCGCGTTCATGGTCTTTTGGAGAGCATACGCTCGGACTTTGGGATCGTTGCTCGTAAAGGCGCCGTCTTTGAAAACCGGGTTACTGAACAGGTTAGTGGTGGCCATTGGAACGACCAGGCCGGTGTCAGCAAGTGCTTTGCGGAAATCCTGCTTAATGGCTTTGGCTTTGGCAGGTGGGGCGTCGATGGGGATCAGATCATTATCGTGGAAATTGACACCGTACGCGCCGACTTCACCCAGCAGATAAACCAGTTCAGCGGGGGATTTCTGCGGGCGAGTGGCCGAGCCGAAAGGGTCAACACCACGGTTGCCAACAGTCCATAATCCAAATGTAAATTTGTGCTCGGGTTTGGGGGTATAGTCAGACATATTACTCCTTATGCAAGAGGCTCTCTCGAGTCCAGCGCGCTTGCCTGGAGGGCGAGGCACTCACGGGAGAAAGAAGCTGCTCGACGTAAGCAGCGTCTTCCTGGTATGATTTTTTTATTTCACGGTGAACATCTTTTTCACCGGAACGGGTGCGCCTAGATCCTGACCGCGTTGGCCGGGAGAGCAGCCACCAACTTCCAAGCGGAATTGGCCGGGTTCGAGTGTCAGCTCTCCGTCATCGTTGAAGAAAGACATTGATTCAGGCGTCAGGTTGAATTTCAGTATACGGCTTTCACCTGGTTCAAGGGTGACCCGTTCAAAGCCGACGAGTTTATGCAATGGAATTAAAGTCGAAGCCTCAAGGTCGCTCAAGTAAAGTTGGGCCACTTCAGCAGCAGTATGGTCACCGACATTCTGCAGGTTGACGCTGATAACCAGGCCATCCCCAACCTTGATTTCGTCCCTGTCCAATTTCAAGTCGGAATATTCAAAACTGCTGTAGCTCAGTCCAAACCCGAACGGGTAAAGCGGTTCGTATCTGGCAAATTGATAGGTGCGCCCGGTCATGTTGTAGTCTTCGAAGGGCGGTAAATCAGTCGTCGCTTTGGGGAAGGTGATGGTCAGCTTGCCGCTCGGGGACGATTCCCCAAAAAGTAAGCTAGCCACGGCATCCCCGCCTTCCTGGCCCGGGTACCAGACAAATAAGATCGCTTCCACCATATCGACAATTTCACCCAATGCTATTGGGCTACCACCCGTTAGTACTAAGACAATTCGTGCTCCTTGCTCAGCTAACCTGCGAATAAATTTTTGCTGCACTGCGGGTAGTTCAATCTGGGTGCGGTCCCCATTTTCTGCTGAAAGTATCGATTCGTTTTCCTCGCCTTCCATGAGCGGGGTAGTCCCGGCACACAAGATAGTCAGGTCGGCACTGATGGCTTCATTTTCAGCCTGGTTGAATGGAATAGCACTTTCCTGCGTCCACAGGCAGCCTGGCCGGTATTCCAGCTTAATTCCCTCCGGTAAACGCCCAACAATTCCTTCGATTAGCGTGGTCATTTTATCGTTGATGCCGTAATAATTACCCAATAATACATCCAAGCTGGCTGCTGCTGGACCGGTGACAAAAATACTTTTCACTTGCGGTCCAATGGGTAGGGCGTGATTCTCGTTTTTGAGCAACACTGCCGACTCGAGTGCAGCTTGATAAGCCAGGTCGCGATGTTTTTTTGAACCCACGACCGACATTGGCGTAGCAGCATATGGCACCTCGTCTGGCGGGTCAAACATACCAAGCTTGAAGCGGGTTGTCAGTACACGTGAAAGAGCTAGGTCGATATCGGCTTCTGAGATCAACTCCTGGTCAAGCGCCTCACCGAGGTGTTCAAAAGTGCAGCCGCAGGAGAGGTCGCAGCCATTTTTAAGTGCCAATGCGGCTGATTCGATGGGTCCAGATGTGTAATGGTGACCTCCATGAATATCGGAAAGCGCCCAGCAATCGGAGACTACGTGCCCGGTAAAGCCCCACTCATCACGCAAGATATCTTGTAGGAGTAGTTTGCTTGCACATGCCGGTTCGCCGAGAACGCGATTATAGGAGCCCATGACAGCTTCGACTTTAGCTTCAACCACTAATTTTTTAAAGGCTGGTAAATAGGTTGCATACAGGTCGCGGCGGCTGACCTGTGCATCAAAACTGTGACGCATCTTTTCAGGCCCGCTGTATACTGCGAAATGCTTGGCGCAGGCTGCGATTTTTACATATTTCGGATCATTGCCCTGCAGTCCGCAGACGTAGGCCATGCCCATATCTCCGGTCAACAACGGATCTTCACCCCAGGTTTCTTGTCCACGTCCCCAGCGTGGATCCCGAAATATGTTGATGTTGGGCGACCAAAGGGTCAAACCCTGGTACAGGTCAGTCTTGCCTTTTTTGCGCAGGGTTTCGTGGTATTTTGCACGACCTTCATCACCGATGGCTGATGCAATAAGCTGCACTAATGCCAGGTCCCATGTGGCTGACATCCCGATGACTTGAGGGAAAACTGTCGCGCGACCATTGCGACCCACACCATGCAGACCCTCGCCCCAATAGTTATATGGAGCCATTCCCAAGCGTGGAATGCCATCCGCGGAATGGTTAAATTGCTTGAGTTTTTCATTTAGGGTCATGCGCGAGAGCAAATCCTGAACGCGTTCTGAAACAGGTAATTTGGGTTCGAGGTAAGCAGGTTGTGACATAATCATTCCTTTATTCTAAGGAATATGCTAGGTAATGTACCTTGAGGGGTAATCTCATCTTATTTAAAATCATTATGTAATCTGGCAATTTATGTTTGTGGATTGCGAAAAATAAATGATAATTCAATGCACTCCTCACACTTTTATTGCACATGGTCTCTACAGTGAGATGGTTTAGAGAATAATAGAAATTGAGACATCGCCTTTCTCCTGCACGAAAAACGTGTATTTCTGATCATCCAGTGAAAGTTCGTATTCTCCGGGGAAACCATTAAAAGCAAACTCACCACTGGTGTCTGTTGATTTCCTGGTTGGTGAGAGCCACCATTCACCTTTAATCAGCTTCGACAACTCGTCATACGCCGGTTTCCGGGAATGATCCCGGCGCAATAATCCAGCTGGTGCATTCAGCCATTTTCCATCAGATAAATCCCACCAGGTAATCGCTTGCACGGAAGGGTGAGCTAAGAGAGTTTTGTAATGCAAAATCACTTCCTGTGCCTGGCGTCGCTCCCCCTCCACGGTACTCGGCCATTCATTCACCTGATAGTCGTTTAAATCAATGATCTCAGGCGGCATAAGGTGCCCGGAAACAATCGTATTCTCGGTAAAATGGATGGGCAGGTTGAAGCGCTCAAACTGTTTAAGCACCTTGTGGGTGCGTTCGGTGCCCCAATAACCCTGGTGCATATGCGTTTGAATTCCAATCACATCGATCTGGATACCTGCTGCAAGACAACCTTCAATTAGGATGTCATAAGCAGGAGAAACGTCAAAATCATTTAATAACAGCGTTGCTTCAGGATTTATGGCCCGTGTCGTGTCAAACATGGTGCGGATCAATTTGATTCTGCCCAAATCTTTGCACAGCCGGGTAATGCCATTATCGTAGCGATCAAAAATGGGCATGATCACCGCTTCGTTAACAACATCCCATTGATCAATCAGTCCGGCAAAATCTAAGACATCCCGCTCAATGCGAGCCAGCTGAGCTTGAAGGATTTCCTCGGTGTTCATGAGCAATAACCATTCCGGTGCCAAGGTATGCCAGCATAATGGATGGCCTTTTACTGTGCAGCCATGATCTGCATACCAGTGAGCAGCATTGAGCATCCGCTGGGTATGTGGTTGGCCAGGTTTGGTTTCGAACTGCCCCCAATAAAAAGGTAACGTGGCTTGGTTGAATAAGGACAAGAAACATTCATTACGCAGCTCGGCCAGTTCTTTATCTCTTCCTGATAATTCACCATTAACCAGTGCAAGTGTACTTTCACCCCAAGTGCTGCCAAATAGAAATTTGTGGTTTTTCTGTTTCACCATGATTTCTTGATTGCCAACAGGTAATCCTTGGTGAGATAGGGCAACGGTTACATTTGCAGTTCGATTTTTGCGAATTGCGAGATCAAGGTCGTCCATACTGGCTCCGATAATTGGACATGTTCTTGTTACCTGGAGGAGGAATGATTCAGGTCAATCGCCAGTAAAAACCTGAAAGATATCATATACGGGCACCAAAATCAGTATTCACAAGCAAGCGTTCGTTACCTCCTAGATACCTTCGAATTCACCTTGATTGAGTAAGCATTTCCTTGAATATCCCAAGTTCAGCCTTTAAGTGCACCAGCTGTGAGTCCGGATACAATCTGCCGTTCTGCGAACATGTAAAAAATGATCGCCGGTAAGGCGGTTAAAGTCACGAAAGCTGCGGTGAGTGCCAGATCTGAACTGTATTGTCCCTGGAACTGCATCGTACCGAGCGGTAAAGTCCAGAGGCTTTCCGTATTTAGGAGAACCAGGGGAGTAAGCAGATCATTCCAGCTGGTTATCAGGGTCAACGCTGCAATTGCTGCCAAAGCTGGTCGCGCCAGGGGGAGCATGATGCGCCAGAAAAAACCAAAAGTGGTACAACCGTCTATGTATGCAGCATCCTGTAACTCCATGGGAATCGATGTGAAAAACCCGCGCAGGATTAAAATGTTAGCGGATATTGCAAATGCGATCTGTACCAGGATCACCGCCTGCAGGGAATCGATCAGCTCCATCTGCCGAACCACGAGGTAAACTGGCATGATGGCAATGGTGATGGGGAACATGAGGCCCAGGGTAAGAAAATTGAATGCCAGGTCTTTACCCCGGAATTGCATACGGGCAAATACAAAAGACGCCAGACTGCACACGATCAATACGCCCAAGGTTGTCCCCAATGCAACGATCAGGCTGTTGAGCAGCATGGTCCAGAATGAAGGCGTGTTGAGGATCAGAGCAAAGTTTTCCCAATGAGCAGGAATTGGGATGGTATATGGATGTGCAAACATCTCACCTCGCGTCTTTAGAGCCCCAAAGACCATGATCACAATCGGCACTAAAACGATCAATGTAATAATGATCAGTACGAGATACTGGAAAAACCTGGGCAGATTTTTCTTGACAATGTTGCTTTTGGGAGCATACACAGCTGTCATGTGGGTATCCTTTTATACGCCGCCGAGATAATCAGGCTGGCGAGCTAATCTTAAATACAAGATCGAAAAGACGAGGCAAATTGCCAGCATGACGAGCGCCACCGCGGAGCCATACCCCAACTGGAAGCGAATGAAAGCGTAGCGATACATATAGGTAGACATAACCTCACTGGCGTTGACCGGGCCACCCCGGGTCATAATCCAAATCAAGTTGAACTGGGTCAGCGAGCCTAAAACGGACAGCAGAATGCATGTACGGATGGTGCTGCCAAGCAGTGGGACAGTAACGTTCCAAATCGTCTGCCAGCGATTAGCCCCATCGATCATGGCTGCCTCTTCAAACTCCTTGGGAATGTTTTGCAGGCCAGCCATGAATAACAACATGTGAAATCCAAAGAATTTCCAGGTAAGAACGATAAAAATACAAGTCATAACCTGATTGATATCCCCCAGGAAAGCCTGAGGCTCTACACCAGGAATAAGGATGAGAAGCGCATTGATAAAACCGCGCTCGGGGTCCGGACTGAAGAGGCCCATCCAGATGATAGCCGTGATAACTTCCGAAATTACATAAGGCAGGAAGAAAATAGCCCGGAAAAACGCTCTCCCTGGCAGATCACGTCCTACCATGATGGCCAGCATCAAGGCCAATGGTAGTTGGATGGTGAGGGAGAGCACCACGATTAGAATGCAGTTGGTAATCGCTTTTATGAAAACTTGATCGGTCAGGATTTGCTTGTAATTATTCAACCCGACAAAATCAGTAGCGGGTCCTAATCCGTTCCAATTGAATAAACTGTAATAAGAAGCTCTGAAAATGGGATAAATGATAAATAGAAGAAAGAGAACAAAAGATGGCAATAAGAACAAAAAAATGGTCAGGAGGTCTTGAACCCGGCGAGGAGAGCTAAACCACTGCTGTTGCTTCAAAGGCGTGCTTCTGATCTGGGGGACATTCATGCATTCTCTCCTTTCCAATCTTCAATAAAGGATACCACCGGGGAAAACGAGTTTTTCGAATAATTTATGATGTGTTTAGCGCTTAATTCCTCTATAGCAGTGATATGTGTGCAACTTGAAATGGCATTTCTTGAAGAATGATATTCAGGTAGGTGAAGAAGCAAGGATGGCTGTGGCATGATCATTAAATTCGATGGGGGTTGGGTATTTTACCCAACCCCCATACCTAGAAAAATTATGGTTTACTGGCCGAAGACCTGTACGGCTCCGTCTTCAATTGCCTGCGCAACCTGTTCAGGTGTACTTGTGCCAGCGTAGAGACCAGCAACCGCGTCATTGATGATGGAACCCATCGCTGAAGGCATGTACTGGTCGTAGTAGAGCTGGAAGTAATCTGCAGCAGCAAAGGTTTGCTGGACCAAGATCATATTGGGATCAGTAAGCCCAGCTTCACCACCTTTGACGACTGGGATACCGCCGCCGCTCGCTGCTACACGGGACTGCTGTTCCGGAGCAGTCAGGTACTCGACAAAGTCAACCGCTGCAGGTGGGGCATCTTTGCCGATTGCAAATCCATTACCGCCGCCCATGGCATCCGTCACAGCGCCCGCGCCTCCTTCGACAGCTGGGAAGCTGAAGAAGCCCAAATTGACAACGCCAACTCCATCAGCCGCTTGAGCAGATTCGACAGAGGGAGCCCACTGGCCTGAGAGTTCCATCGCAGCCTTGCCATTGCCAAAAGTACCCTGCATTTCATCATGCGAGGCGCCAAGGAAACCAGCCTGGAAGGGTTCTAGGTCGATCAATTCCTGCAGCTTTGTACCGGCTTCGACAAAGCATGGATCGGTAAAGGCACCCGTGCGGTTCGCAGCTGCAAGGAAACCGTCTTGCCCGCAGAGACGAGTAGCGAGATAGGACCAGATGTGCATACCGGTCCAGCTGTCTTTTTCACCCAAGGAGATTGGAGTGATGCCAGCTGCCTTTAGAGTCTCGACATCAGCGAGAAGTTCAGTCCAGGTAGTTGGAGGTTCAGTAATGCCAGCCTCTGCGAATAGATCCTCGTTGTACCACCAACCGACCATACCCATGTCCCATGGTACGCCGTAGTTGATGCCATCCAAGGAATAAACTGCCAGTGCACCAGGTGCGAAGCTATCGCGCCAGGCACCACCATCTGCATCCAGAAAGGCATTAATATCTTGGAGCAGACCTGCGTTGGCCTGGTCATTCATCACACCGCCACCCCAACTCTGGAAGATATCAGGAGGGGTGCCGCTCTGCATGACCGTGGTCAGCTTGGTTTTAAATGCCTCGTTTTCCAGCACAGTGATGTTGATGGTCACATTTGGATTTGCGGCCATATATTCATCAGCCATATCTTGCCAGAGAGTTTTGCCCGGATCCTGGGTGGTAATATGCCACCATTCAACCGTAACTGGTTCAGCCGCGGCCGCTGATGGTGCTTCCCAACCCTCGGTATTCCATTCGTGAGGAATGCCCTTGGCGTCCAGGCCAGCCTCGTAATCTTTGAGGGAAGCAGCTGTGATGACATCCACACCTGTGTCGATGATGCCATCCACAACTCCCATTTCAGACATAGCCGCATCTTCACCCTCGGTGGAGATCAGGTAAATGAGCTGCACTGATTTGTAACCCATGTCAAACTCGCGTTGGGCTACCGTAGCGTCGATCACACCTTCTTTGATGCCGTTGATGATGTCTGTGGTGGCATCAAAGCAGACTAACTTGGTCAACCCCACCCGGTTCGCTTCCTTGATAGCGGTCGCCCAGGCGGGACCATTGTAGGCATAGACCCCAAATGCTCCAGCCAGGTCCGGGTTAGCTGAGAGCACAGAATTGGCCAATTCCAATGCCCGGGCAGCATCCTCCTGGTCATTTACAGGCTCCAAGGTTTCTATGCCACTTCCCTGAATACCCTCAATGAAGCCATCGGTGCGCTGCAGTGCATTCAGTGCTGTGTCAGAACCACGACCAATTCCAACTGTACCACCATCGGGCAGCAACTCCGTCATCGTTTCGCCTGCTGCCATTCCAGCCGTGTAGTTATCTGTGCCGATATACACCAATGATACAGAATCGTCGACCGGCGGCGTGTCCAAGGTCGTTACGATGATCCCCGCATCGGCTGCCTTCTTCATGACCGGCTCCAGAGCATTAGGATCAGACGGTGCAATAGCGATGCCCGTCACACCCTGGGCAATGTAGGTTTCCATGGTCTCAATTTGGGCCGCAACATCCTCTTGCTGAGGTACGAAGAATACAGCCTGGTCGGAGCTCAAACCCAAATCTGCAGCAGCTGCAATGACACCTTTCTCTACATTGCTCCAGTAAGGGTGTACTGACTTTCCAATCACGACCACCGAGAATTCTGCAGGGGCTGGTTCAGAAGGTGTGGTCGGTTCAGGTGCTGCTGTTTCTTCGGGCGGTGCCACCTCTTCCGTTGCTTCTGTTGCAGGGGCACAAGAAACTAGCAGAACTGCGATCAAGATCGCATAAAGAAAGAACTTCATGGTCTTCATTTGACTTCTCCTATTGTTTCCCGAAATTACTTTGATAGTATCTGTTGGTTACATGTAGTCAGATTTTTTTTATACATCACCTCCAATTAATTATTCATTGATTTGTCCAGAGAAATCGTCCGTGGCTCCGATCATATATGACACGATCCGTTCTCGAAACTCTCGGATATCCCCACTTACTGGGCTATCTGCCACTTTGTGACCATGGCGTAATACGATTACTCTGTCACTTACTTCGTAAATATCCTCCAGGCGGTGGCTAATTACGATGATGGAGCTGCCAAGGTTCTTGAGTTCTCTAATCAAGTCCAACACTTTACCGATCGCAGCGACACTCAAGGCTGCAGTTGGCTCATCCATGATGATGACTTTTGCATTGAAGGCTGTCGCCCTGCCAATTGCTACAGCCTGGCGTTGGCCACCGGATAGATTCTCCACCTTCAAGCGAACACTATCAATATCGATCCTCAAGCGTTGCATTAAACTTTGTGCCTGTTCTTCCATTGATTTCTTGTCCATCATCGCGATCGAGCCGAACTTCCATTTCACAATCTCGCGTCCAAGGAAAACGTTCGCAGATACATCCAGATTATCCGCCAGAGCGTAGTCCTGATAAACCATCTCTATTCCCAAACGACGCGAATCATCCGGGTTCGTAAAATGTACTTTTTGTGATTCAATGAAAATCCCACCCGAATCTGGGATTAATGCGCCGCTGAGAACCTTCATCAAGGTAGATTTTCCGGCGGCATTATCCCCGACCAGTCCCAGCACTTCGCCGTGATTCAACGTCAGGTTTACATCCCGAAGAGCTTGCACGGCTCCAAAACTCTTCTGGATATCTCGCATCTCTACGATTGGTGTTCCTGTCATCGCTCAGCTCCCATTTATTTACTGCGATGTCTTCTTAGCGTATCGTAGGTGACCGCGATCACCAGCACTATACCGAGGATCACGTTTTGCAGGTAAGATGATATATTCAGCAGCACCATCCCATTGATCATGACACCCATGATGGCAGCCCCCAGGATAACTCCAAATACAGACCCTTCACCCCCGAAGAGACTGGTGCCCCCGATAACTGCTGCAGCGATAGCCCACAACTCGTAGGCGGTACCGACGGTCGGGGTTCCCTGCCCCAAACGAGAAGCCAAGATGATTCCAACCAGGCAGGCTAAAAAGCTGCTGGTGATATAGCAATATACACGGACACGGTTTACATGAACCCCTGAAACTCTTGCCGCCTCGATATTTCCGCCGATAGCATAGATATGGCGTCCTAATGTGGTTGAATTGAGTATGAAGGAGCTAGTTAAGGCTACGACCACCAGGATAATGAACATGATTGGAATCTGGAATAAATCTCCCTGTCCCAGAAAGAGGAAAGGAAACTCCGAGTTAAAAACGATTGGGTAGCCTCTGGTGATGTAGGTGGCTAACCCGCGTGCCATGAGCCAGGTACCTAATGTGATGATGAATGGCGGGATATACATTTTGGTTACACTAAAGCCGTGCCACAGTCCCACCAGGCTCGCCAGGATAAAAACGATGATGATCGAGAGAGGAATGCTTAATGCAGGGATAAAACCTATCCCTTTGACCATCAACGTGGCTACCATCACACCTGTCAGGGCTGTCATCGACCCGACAGACAGGTCTATACCACCGGTGAGGATAACGAATAACTCGCCAATAGCTAATAATCCAAAGGTGGCTACGAAACGCATGATGATAGCCATGTTCGCAGGTTTTAGAAAGGTATCTGGACTCTGCCAATAGAAGAAAAGGCACAGGATCAGAAAAGCGATCGCGACATTTAATTCGCGAAACTTGAGAACTGCAGATATTTTTTTGGTCCACGAATTAGATGGTTTTTCTGGACTATTCTTTGCAGCTTCGGTACTATCCATCTTGGTTTTCACCTTAGGAATCAGATATCGTGTATAGGATTAACATCGATTGATAGAAGTAAACTCATTTTTACGGGGATTTTAAGTCTCATCCAACTTTGTAATCGAATAGTTATTCTCCACAATGAGATTACGCGATATTATTCAGCACCAACAAATTTCTGCGAACAAATGGTGGTGGTTCCTGCAGTGTTTTGCCCGTTGATATACACTACCGGATAGGTTAAACTCTTCCCGTGTGGAATTGCGTCCACACAGTACTCTGCAGGTCTCCATTCTGTCGGGTCAAAGCTGAGGTGGGGACCTGCTTGCTAAAGTTCGTCTTCTATCTTCTCCAGTCGATTTTCACCTTCTCTATGTTTGCAGGTGTAATCCGGCATATTTACCGAAAGAAAATTTACGTTACCTTACGGCATGACTCCCTGACCACCAACTGTGTTGGAAATTTGTGGACCTTCTCCTCAAATTCTTCCCCTTTGATTAATTTTAAGACTAATTCGGTCGCCGTATAACCCATATCAGGAATATATTGGCTTATGGTCGTCAATGGTGGCTGAAGAAATTCCGTTTCCCGCAGGTTGTCAAAACCTACCACCGAGATATCATCCGGGATATGCAAGCCAAGCTCGTCAGCAACCTGGTAAACACCGATGGCGGACATGTCGTTGGAGGCGAATATTGCTGTTGGTGGTTCATCCAAAGCTAGCAAAGCTCGGGTGCATTCCACCGCGGTCTCCGTGCGGAAATTACCGATTTGAATGAGTTGATCGTCCACTGGGATGCCTGCATTAGCCAGGCTGTCTTTATATCCTTCCAACCGGCGGATCGCACTAACCAGCTCGAGACGACCAGTGATGAAGCCAATGCGTCGGTGACCTAGTTCCAAAAGGTATGACATGGCCTGTTGCGCACCTTCGTAATTTGTGGAAATGATTGCATGGCAGTCTGGACTTTCATAATTGGGATCGATGGCCACTACGGGAGCATTAGTAGGAAATGTTGTGGCGGCAGGAGTAACTACGATTACCCCATCGGTAATGCTGCCATTGAGGAGAGAGACATAATGGCTCTCCTGGTGAGCCGAGTCTTTCTTGCGAATGTCGCCGTTGGTATAAACGATCAAATCATAATCAATATCTTCAATTGCCCGGTTGACTCCCTGCATCACAGCAACTGAATAAAAAGAGGAGACATCAGGCATAATCAGGCCAATGACACCCGTGTACCGGCTGCGCATCCCCCTCGCCGCGAGGCTCGAAACATAGCCCAATTTGCTGATCACCTGCTGCACCCGCTCATAAGTCTGAAATGCAACATCATCCTTATCGTTGAGTACCCGCGAGACGGTTGAGACAGATACACCTGCGGCTTCAGCTACATCCTGGATGGTGACCGTCTGATTACCAGATTTCTTGAGTGAACCTCGCCTATTATTTTGGATGTCAAGCCTCCGGTATCATTCCCGGCATCGTTACCGGAAATCACTAATAGTATGGCAGATTTTTGATCAGTTGTCAAGAAATATTATTATTTAATTTAATTGTTCAGCCAAAATTCATTCTGAACATCAATCAAAAACCAAGGGTGGATAAAACTTTCTTCCGAGATCCAAACAAGCTCAATCCTTACAGGAAAGGATCTCAGGAATGCCGGTGATCTCCGATTGGTAAAGCATTTTCTCCCTTTGTTAGTTTCCAAAACAATCCACCAAGAATTTCCCATAATTTTCAAAAAAACCTTGACTTGGAGCTAACTCCAGGTGCTATACTGTTCTCCGGAGGTGCAACTATGAAGATCTCGGAGGTAAGTGAAAAATGCGATGTATCAGCGGATACGCTCCGCTATTATGAGCGGATTGGGCTGCTCCCTCCTGTTAATCGAACAGATGGCGGCATCCGGGATTACAGCGATCTCGATATCCGGCGAGTTGAATTCATCAAGTGCTTGCGCAGCGTTGATCTTCCCATCGAAGTGCTGATCGAGTATTTCAAATTAGTCCAACAGGGCGACCATACCATGCAAGCCAGAAAACAAATCTTGGTCGAGCAGCGAGTACAGGTGGCAGCCAGGTTGCGAGAAATGCAGGAGACGCTTGATTTCCTGGACTATAAAATCGATTTTTATGAAAAAGCCGTCTTGAAAGCCGAAAACGAAATGGTTCTAGTTGAGGAATAAAAGGAGTTATAAAAATGCAGAAGCGTAAACTTGGACCCAGTAAGTTAGAAGTTTCAGCCCTGGGCTTGGGCTGTATGCGGATGAGCTTTGGTGATTATCCTACCGAAAAGAGCGAGATGATTGACCTTATGCACAAGGCAGTCGAACGCGGCATTACCTTCTTCGATACGGCAGAAGTGTATGGCCCTTTCACGAATGAAGAACTGGTGGGCGAGGCGCTGGAGCCCTTCAAGGGTAAAGTCGTGATCGCCACCAAATTCGGTTGGAAACACGGCGAAGATGGCCCGCATCCCCGCTATGGGCTGGACAGCCGTCCCGAGCAGATCCGCCGCGTGGCCGATGAATCGCTCAAACGTCTCCGGGTTGAGTCTATCGATCTGTTTTACCAGCACCGGCCTGATCCGGAGGTACCCGTCGAAGATGTGGCCGGCACTGTCAAGGATCTGATCCAGGAGGGCAAGGTCAAACACTTTGGGTTATCCGAATCCCCTGCCGACCTCATCCGACGAGCGCACGCTGTACAACCGGTAGCCGCCTTGCAGAGTGAATACTCCATCTGGTGGACGGAAATCGAAGAAAATAACGTGCTGGCTACCTGCGAAGAACTTGGCATCGGATTGGTTCCCTACAGTCCGCTGGGACGCGGCTACCTGACCGGTAAGGTTGATGAGAATACGACCTTCGATAGCTCGGATATCCGCAGCCACAATCCCCGCTTTACCCAGCAGGCGATCAAAGCAAACCGGGTGGTGATTGACCTGCTGGAGCGGATCGGTGAGCATCACGATGCAACGCCAGCCCAGATCGCCCTTGCCTGGCTGCTGGCCCAAAAACCGTGGATTGTGCCCATACCAGGGACCCGCAAGCTCCATCGCCTGGATGAGAACCTCGGTGCGCTTGATATTAAATTGACTGACGAGGACCTGAGTGAAATTAGAAACGCTATGTCACATATCGCAGTGGTCGGCCACCGGTACTAGACGATATTCCGAGCTGTAGGGGTGTACAAAGTTGATATGGCGAACGCCCCTTTTAGCCGTAGCCTGATGTTATTATTTCCAATGTTGATACTTTTGGGTTGTACATATAAGGATGTGATTGAAATTGATTCGGAATATTCAGAAGAAAACGGTGAAATGTACAACCACCTGACAATCGATACCGCTATCCGGGATATCGTAAATCACCCTGCATTTGAAGGTTTTGGTGAGTTGTTATTACCTCGTGATGATAGTTCTAGTTACTACGACACCCAACTGCGCAATGTTGGTTCATTTATGCCGTATCACAGCTATGTTGAACCTGATATTGTGATCGATGCGATTAACCATATGATCGACGATGCAAAGGATGGCAAAAAAATTATTTTACGATATTTATTCAGACGAGCAGAAGACCATAGATCCCGGAAAAAAGAATACCGGGCTATTTTTCTACCGGGGTAATCCAGGTGCTCCATTTGCCATCGTATGCCCGGGGGGTGGCTTCTCATATTGGGGCTCTCTTCATGAGGGTTTTCCATTAACCCAGCGCATCAGTGAATCAGGCTTGAACGCTTTTGTAATACGGTACCGGATCGGCAGCGAAGGTAACGCTACCGAAGACCTGGCTGCAGCGATCGCCTACATCTTCCGTAATGCGAAAACGCTCGGGGTGGATACAGGCGATTATGCGCTATGGGGCGGATCAGCTGGCGCCCGGATGGCTGGCAATATTGCCTTTAACGGGGTGTCTGCTTATGGTGGCGGCGATCTACCAAGGCCAGCAAAGGTCGTCATCGCTTATACCGGTCAATCCAGCTAAGCGAGTGATTTCTCCCCGACATTCATTACCGTGGCCGCCAACAATTGGATAGCCAACGTCAACACAGTGGAAAAGCGGGTAGAGAACCTAAAAAATGCGGGTGTGGAAGTCGAGTATCACAGGTTTGAGAGCGCAGGGCACGGATTTGGACTTGGTACTGGAATTGATGCGGAAGGATGGATGGATCTGGCTGTTCAATTCTGGCAAAGACATATAGAAGTGCCACGATAATAGCCTTACTCTATTTAATAAAATCACCCTCCTTATAGCCACGTAATTTACGAAGATACATGAGGCGAAAAATGATGCAATATACAAAGTTGGAACAAGAAGTGATCCATCTCTCTAAAGAGAAGTGGGATTGAATGGGAGCGCGCAATGCAGAAGCACTGGAGGCACTCTTCAATGAGAAATCTGTCTTTGTTCACATGGGTGGAGCCTGGGGCAACGAGCGTGAAATGGAAATCATCAAGAGCGGCGGGATTCATTACAAGCACGCGGATATCCACGAAGTGTCGGTGAATATCATGGATCACACAGCTGTCCTTTTGAGCAGGATCACGCTGCTCGCCTTGGTTGGCGGCAGCGAGGTCACTAATCCTTTTCTGGTGACAGAAGTCTATGTTCAGCAAGCTGGTAGCTGGAAGTTGGCGTCGCTCTCGTTTACCAAATTGCTTACCCCGTAAACTATTAACGATTCAAAATTAGGGAGAGAACCATGCAAACAGTAAAGTTAAATAATGGCGTAGAAATCCCGATTCTTGGCTTAGGCGTGTTCCAGATCACCGACCCTGCTGAATGTGAACAGAGCGTGATCGATGCGGTTGAAACTGGGTATACCCTCATCGATACGGCTGCTTCTTACCAGAATGAAGAAGCGGTGGGTCAGGGCATCCAACAAAGCGGTATCGCCAGGGAAGATTTGTTCATCACCACCAAACTCTGGATCCAGAGTAATGGCTATGAGGACACACTCAAAGCCTTTGATAAATCCCTGAATCGTCTGCAAATGGATTATTTAGACCTGTATCTCATCCATCAGCCCTGCGGTGATGTCCATGGCGAATGGCGTGCGATGGAGGAACTCTATCAGCAGGGCAAGATCAGGGCGATTGGCATCTCGAATTTTCACACCGATCGCACAATAGATTTGATCATTCATAACCAGATCGCGCCTGCGGTCAATCAGATCGAAGTAAGTCCATTCCAACAGCAAATGGACTCACAAAAGTTTTTCGAGGCGAATGGTGTGGTGGTCGAAGCTTGGGCGCCGTTCGCAGAGGGCAGGAATAATATTTTCGAAAATGAAACCCTGCTCTCCATCGCAGCAAGGCACCACAAAAGCGTTGCCCAGGTCATTCTACGCTGGGTTGTCCAAAGAGGCATTGTCGCGCTGGCCAAAACCGTCCGCAAGGAAAGGATGCTTGAGAACATCAGTATCTTCGATTTTGAATTGGATGCGGAAGACATGGCAGCGATAGCAACGCTGGACACAAAAACCAGCAGCTTCTTTGACCATCGTGATCCTCAAATGGTGAAATGGCTGGGCGAAAGAAAATTGAATGTTTAATGATTGAAGCCCTGTCATCGCAAACATATGGAGATATAAGATGACCGAACCAAAAGAGCAATCACGCGCACAGCAACTCATGGGGGATTTCGCGCCCAAGTTGGCGGAACTCACGGACGATGTGCTGTTTGGCGATGTCTGGCAACGTACGGAGCTGTCGCCGCGCGACCGCAGCCTGATCACGGTTGCTGCCCTCATCGCCAATGGAAATACGGCGCAACTATCGAGCCACCTGGATTTGGCCAGGAAAAACGGTCTCTCGGAAAGCGAACTCGCTGAAGTCATGATTCACCTGGCTTTCTATACTGGATGGCCGCGGGCCATCTCTGCCATCCTGGTTGCAAAGGATGTCTTAGGGAAGTAACCTGGAACTCGAGTAAAGGAATTCAAAAATGGAAATCAAACGAAATTGCTCACAGCCCTCCAGAAGTGGACCGGCGGAGTTGTTTACCGGCACAGTGCGGGTTGATCCATTGTTCGACGCGCCCGCACCAGCGCGTGTCTTCGGCGCTTACGTAACCTTTGAGCCATGCGCCCGGACAGCATGGCACGCTCATGCGCTGGGGCAAACATTGATCGTGATAGCTGGTTTCGGCAGGGTGCAGCGTTTGGGAGGGCCTGTCGAGGAAATCCGCCCTGGTGACGTGGTGTGGATCGAACCGGGCGAGAAACACTGGCATGGTGCCGCACCGACGACGGCGATGACACATATCGCAGTTGTGGAAAAAGCCGGAGAAGATGCGACCAAGTGGACGGAGCACGTTAGCGAAGAACAATATCTAGGTAAGTAAGCTTGAGTATATGGAGATTTGAAATGGAAGTTGTAAAACTTGGGAATACCGGACTGGATGTCTCACCGATTTGTCTTGGTTGCATGAGTTTTGGCACTGCGGAGGGTTGGGTGCATGATCCCTAGGCGCTGGATGAAAAAGACAGCCGCACGATCATCAAAAGGGCACTGGATTTGGGCATCCATTTCTTTGATACAGCCAATGTTTATGCTTTTGGCAGCAGTGAAAAAATTCTAGGACGCGCTTTAAACGGCTTTGCCAATCGAGATGAAGTAGTCATTGCCACAAAAGTGTTCGGGAAAATGGATGAGGGTCCCAACGGCGGCGGGCTCTCTCGCAAACATATTCTGAGCCAGATTGACCAAAGTTTAAAGCGCCTCGGTACGGATTACGTCGATCTCTATATCATCCACCGCTGGGATTACCAAACCCCAATTGAGGAGACGATGGAAGCCCTGCATGATGTTGTCGAAGCGGGCAAGGTGCGTTACATTGGCGCATCCGCCATGTACGCTTGATAGTTTCAGAAAGCACTTTATGCTGCTGAAAAGAATGGCTGGACGTGCTTTGTTTCGATGCAGGGTCACTGCAATCTCATCTATCGCGAAGAGGAACGGGAAATGTTGCCGCTGTGTATCGAAGAAAAAATAACGGTCACACCTTACAGCCCACTGGCCTCGGGACGCCTGGCGCGGGATACGTCAGAGACTTCCACGCGCCCGGTAACAGACCCCATTGCCAAACAGAAATATGATGCCACTGCCGAAGCTGACCAGGTGATTATTGATCGTGTTGCCGAAATGGCTGGGAAATACGGCCTCCCGAGGATGCATGTATCCCTGGGCTGGATGCTGCAAAAAACAGCCATAGTCGCGCCGATCATCGGTGCGACGAAGATTTTTCTCACCTTGAGAGCGCAGTCAAGTCATTGACGGTAAAATTATCCTTTGAAGACATGGCATATTTGGAAGAACCCTATGTGCCGCATCCCATCGTGGGATTAATTCCCTATGATGCTTAATTACTAAGTACTAGGAAAATATTTACACCAGAAACAGGCATACTCCGTGACACAAGTAAATGCACCCCCAGTTCCACACAGCGCGGAAACTAGGCGAAAGGTTGCCCTTGGTGTGATGGCGGTCTTCCTCACGCAGTTTGTCAGTTACCTGTTCATCAACGCCAGGAATATCGCCCAACCGCAAATCATCGCTGAATTTGACGGGATGGCACTCTTCTCGTGGTTGATCGCACTGCCCGCCCTCGCTGGATCGGCATCCACATTGCTTTTTGGGAAGCTCGGCGATATGTATGGGCGGCGTACGATTTTACTCGCTTCGATAGTGATTTTCGGGGTTGGGCTGGCACTCACAACCCAAGTGACCTCGATGGCTCTTCTAATTGCAACCGCGACCTTTATGAGTATTGGGCATTTTCCCATTATCCCGCTGTGTTTCACAACGGTGGGCGATCTCTTCTTCGCCAGGGAATTGGCCAAATGGACGGGGCTGCTCAACCTGCCCACGGGTATCGCAGCGCTGATTGGTCCTGTGCTGGGTGGTATTGTCGCTGAAAGCGTGTTCGGTTGGCGCGGGCTGTATTGGGGGACGATTCCTCTGCTGATCGTCGCAGGTACCCTGGTCGCGATGGCGCTTCCTAAAAACACACAGACAACCAACCCCAAAGTGGATATCTGGGGAACGCTCGTGGTAGTTCTCGCGATTGCCACGCTCATCTTCGGATTCTCCCGCCTCGGTTCGCCAGGCAAACTGGGGGCAGGATCGCTCCTGCTGATCCTGTCCGCGGCTGCCTGGGCGGGCTTCATCCAGATTGAGAAGCGGGTAGCTGCGCCTATCCTGGATCCCCGGGTGCTCTTTAACCGCACCTTTCTTACTGCCGCGAGTGGGAATTTTCTATCTCTCTTTGGTATGCTGGGGATTTTGGCGTATTCACCGATCTTTGTGCAAGATGTGATGGCGATCAGCCCAACCATCAGCGGGTCGATGCTGACACCGTTTGCGGTGATCGTGTCATTCATGGGCATTCCGGCAGGATTCCTGTTAGCGAGGACCGGAAAATACAAGTGGATGTACAATCTGGGCTATACCATTGTGACCCTTTGCATGTTTGCCATGTGGCGTTTTACCGCCAATACGCCTATATGGGTTTATGTCCTAGTCACCGCAGTTGCCGGATTTGGGATGGGCGCCATCCCCACGATCAATACCTTGGTCGCGCAATTTGCGGTTCCCAAAAGTCTGCTGGGCGTGTCGGTTGGCGCGATGTTCTTCTTTCAAATGGTTGGGATTTCCGTGGCACCTGCCATAATGGGCATTGCGCAGAACGCCGCCCCAGATTTGGAAAGTGGTTTAAAGCTAGTTTTTCTTATCGGGGCGGTTGCCATGCTGGTCGCTTTGTTGTTAAACATTACCATCCCGGAAGTGTCAATCGATGAGCAGCCTGCTGATAATTAGGATATATTCTCCA
>JBJYXV010000032.1:0-10200 GCA_046260155.1 Anaerolineales bacterium | reverse complement strand
TAACGGTGAATACGATCTTAAGCTGCTCCAGGATTTCAATGCTGCAGCGATCGCGGTAACTGATCACTGTGGATATCTTCATCCTGGAGACATCCCCCACCATATCTATAATGGCAACAAATATTATGACCCTGTTGATCTCATTACAATTTGGGAGGATGATCACGGGGTAGCTGCATGGCTGCTGGTCGATCCTAGTCACAAGAGTTTTGATGCCCAGATACACCCGAATCGGCGGGGGGATGAGTTTGAATCGATGATCCTGGAATTTGCGTTCAAGCGTACTGTGGAAAAAATGCAGCAGCACAATATTGTCAGTGACTTCGTCTTTGCGGATGCATTTCGGGGTGATACCGCCAGAGCTAAAATCCTCACGGCATTGGGCTGGGAACCAGACAACGAGTTACCTTATGTTTTGAACCGCACCAAGATAGATAAAAATCCTGTGCCTGCGCTTCCCGATGGATATTCGTTCCAGTCAGCGAAAGGACCTGAGGATGCCGCCGCACTTGCTGCAGTACATAGCGCGGCTTTCAGCAGAGCAAATTGGACACCAGAGTTGTACCGGTATGTCATGGAATCTCCAGGTTACCAGCCTGAAAGGGAGCTGGTTATCCAGGCTCCGGATGGCACTTTTACAGCCTTCTGTATCATCTGGTTCGACCACTTAAACCGCACTGGCCTGTTTGAACCGGTGGGTACCCACGAGGATTACAGGCGGCGTGGTTTTGGGCGGGCGTTGCTGCTGTACGGAATGCAAAAGATGGCTGAGGCTGGGATGCAGTATGCAACGGTTGCTCATTTCGGTGATAATGAAGCTGCCCACGGACTCTACCAGGCCTGCGGGTTCAGGCCTTGGCACATAATAGACGGGTATACCAGGAAAATACTTGCCTGATACTTTGCGCCAAAAATTGCACATCGTTGATTGTAAGAGCCAACGATAAGGCCTCAGTTCATAGTTTAGATTCCTATGTTTCTATTCAACCTGGGGGGTCGCAGTGCGGCTGAGGTTTTTTGCCCTAAAGATCAGAAGGATGACCAGGGAAATAATCAACAGGACACCGAAATTGATCCACCGGCCCTGGTCTGTGGTCCAGTACGGAATTGTAGCACCGGTTAGGTTCCCGATTGCATGGAACAGGATAGTAACGAATACATTCCCAAAGGTGTTTTTGAACAGCCAGGTGTAGAGGATGGCAAGAAGCATTTGCTGGAGAAAAAATTGATAAACAGGAATTCCATACTGCACGGTACCTTCAATGAAATGCAGCGGGAGATGCCATGAACCCCAGATTAGACCGAGAATCAAGCTCGCAGTTAGTGCATTAAAGCGGGTCAACATCGGTCCAAGGGCATATCCACGCCAGCCATATTCTTCTGGTAATGCATTTAGGAGATAAATAACAATAAAAGTGGGTAACAACGCAATACCCGAAACTATTCAACAGGGATACCGAATAAGTCCATCACGACGATGGTTATAAATGCCGACAAGGGTAATAAAAAGATGGTTGGAAGCAACCAAATTTTGTGAAAATTCAGGTTCCAGCCTCGTTTCCAAAGCTTTTTCACCTTCTTTTTTTGGTGGTTCTTGACTAGAGATTCGAAGAACTGTCCATGGAATCCCATCCATCAATGACATTATCTCAAAACGATGTGTACGATCAATGATTTTTACCAAATGGTGGTAATCCAACAAGTCTAACAATGTACCCCGAATGCAATCCGTTTCGGATATAACCCTTCACTAAAATCAGGATGAAATTTGTCATTAGGGATGCTTGCTCTGAAACTTTGTCTGAAGCAATGGGATCGTTGGGTGATGCGGGCGTTGCCTAAAATTGTTTTTCCATATAGTGACGTAGGAGTGGATAATCTACTGCTTCGTAGTCCAGATTTTTTGCGCCTAGGAACATAACAAATCGTGCGAATCCGTTGATCAATGCTTCGGCAAAGCTCTCGTTTTCTCGAAGGGTAACATCTTCCAGCCAAAACCCAAGAATTATATAAGTATTTGTCTCGCGGTTGAATTTGCTGTCGAAACGGGCAACAAGCCGGTCTCCCCAAAGTACAGGCAAGGTGTAGTAACCAAATGCTCGTTTATGTTCAGGTTTGTATACTTCCCAGACGTAATCGAAGCCGAATACTATTTTGGCGCGCCCCCGGGCAATAACGGGATCCAGGGGAGCAAGGAATACAACCTCCTGATCAGTGGTTGTTTCAAGATGCGCCCATGCCTGGGGTATGTGATCAGCTGCTAGGTTATTTAATATTTTAGCATCGTCAGCCAATGCATAGTGTGTTGCACGCCAGCCCTCAATCTTGACCTCAATGATTTCACCATCAGCCAGAAGACTGTCGACCAAAGACTGTTTTTTGCTGAATGGTACACAGCGTTGATATGCGTCACCGGTGCGATTTAACCTTGAAAGACCAGCAAAACTGATCTCTTTTTTTATCAGGAAGCGGTCAGCGTCATCCCTTTCCTTCTCATAAAGAAAATCGGCAGGGGCAACGTCTTCGGTGAGTGCGTAAAAACGCTCGAAGTTCTCCCGGTGGTGGGTCATTACTTCTCCTGATCGCCACAGATAATATAATGCCAGAGAGCTGTCTTTCCGACCACGGTAACTCTGGGTTCTCTTTCTGGCTGCAGCATCAAAATCCCGATTGCTGACCGTGCCTCGCTCGTGCAGGATTGTTCGAATTTCCTGGATCGCATCGGAGTGCTCTATACCCATCTGGTGGATACGTGGATCGCAATCAGGATCACCATCACGTTCACGATGCATGGCTGTGCGCCAGTAAGGTAAATCCTCCATCGGGCGGGTTGCCAGCCATCCGCCCCAATCAAAGAACTTGCGCTGTTCGTAGGCTGCTGTTTCCCACAATTCTGGTTTGTAATTCAAGGCACGGCTGTGCAGCAGAATATCCTGGCTCCGGGTGATAATTTGCAGAGGATCGAGCTGCAAATATTCGATTGTGCGCATTGCCTGTTCTAACCCGCTTTCCCCACGCCACCGTCTTCCAGGCCAGAGACCTTGTTTGCCGAGAATAAAACGGCGGGCAGTATCCTTATTTATGGTTAACATGTGTTTCTCGCATTCGCATTGCTTATAAGGTTAGGATGTTTTGATTAACGCGTGCGTGTTTTTTCCAGCCTAATCTCCTCGAATAGTTCTGAGCAGCGGCTTGTTATCTTGTGCATTGAAACCTGCCCCTGAGTGAAAACACTTGCCTTACAGGAAGAATCGCCTGGATAAATAATTTATTGGGCGATTTCCCAGATATAACCTGCTGGATCCATGAAACTGGCAGTGCGAATTCCCCAAGGATGATCCATCGGTCCATTGAGCAGTTCAACTCCTCGGTTGATTAACTCAACGCACATCGCATCTAAATCTTCAACAACAATGGTCAGCACGAAACTGGCTCCCGATTTTCGATCTGCTACCTTGGCAGGTTCAATAAGTTCATCGGCCTCTGAAATTTCCAGTAAGTTGACCAATGTCTCACCAAATTTGAACACAGCTGAGTTGGCATCTTCAAAGTGGAGCGGGAGTCCAAATACCTTCCTGTAGAATGATTTGGATTGTTCCAAATCGTGTGTAAAAAGAGTTATTGCCTCAATCTTCTTAGGCCAGGCGTCTGTTCCTTTCGTCATAATGATCTCCTAAGGTTCATAATTTGTAACCTGTTTCCATTTCTTTACCAGCAGCGTAATAACAATCTGCTTGAATAGATCACTAGATCGAATGGCTTTTTTCTCTTGCATTCCTAACATCAAAGGTCATTCACCACCTTGATGAATTTCTTATGAAGGATCCACAAGATGATTCGCGGCTGGGAATTTGATTAGGTGTTTCCATCCTTCAAGCCGATATTTCCTGACATATTTTATCAAAATTGGATAACCGAACAGATTTCTCATGTTCATTATTGAGGCAGAATCCACTTTTCTACGCGAGTGCAAAGTGTAAAGATTGACATTAAATAAGTATTTTTACCCGATTTTCCACTATAATTGGTGTCACTAGCGGTTTCATGAGATTTTAATAACATTCTTAGCAGTGTGAGCATCCAGACAGCCCAAAGAGTGGGTGGACAGCCTGCCCAAAAAGCACGCACCGTGCGTGGGGAAGAATTTGAGGAACGGCTATATGCCAGCTGTAGAAGTGAAGAACCTGTTCAAATCTTACAACGACCAGATCGCGGTTAAGAATCTATCCTTTCGCGTCGATCCGGGTGAGATCCTGGGTTTGATCGGTCCGAATGGCGCTGGTAAGAGCAGTACGATCAAAATTATTCTGGACTTTATGAAGCCTGATTCGGGAGAGATAGTTATCTTCGGAGGGCCAATGAGCGAGGAGAAGAAAAACCGCATCGGGTACCTACCCGAAGCCAGGGGGCTGTATAAGGAGTTGAAAGTCCTGGACTGCATCCTCTACCTGGCCTCGCTGAAAGGGATGGATAAGACAACCGCAAAAGAAAGGGCGGTACAGTTGCTTGAGCGTACCGGGATGATTGAGAGCGAGAAGAAGAAGATCAAGCATCTGAGCAAGGGGATGAGTCAGATGATTCAGTTCATCGTCACCATCATCCACAACCCGGAGCTGCTCATCATGGATGAACCTTTCTCCGGTCTCGATCCAGTGAATACTGAGTTGATGAAGAATATGGTTGGGAAATATCGGGATGAAGGCAAAGCCATCATTCTGAGCACGCACCAGATGAACCAAGTCGAGGAGCTTTGCGACCGAGTGCTGATGATCGACCATGGCGAAGAGGTGCTCTACGGTAACTTGCGGGAGATCAAATCGAGGTTCAAAAAGCACTCGGTGCAGGTAAGCCTGGTTGGTGATATGGGTGACCTAAACGGGGTGACCGAGATACGTACCACGAAGGATGGTTTCGAACTCCTCCTAGCGGAGGATGGCTCTCCACAGAGTGTTCTCGACCAGCTGCGCAGTCAAGGCTTGGAAATCCAGCGTTTTGAGATCACGACCCCCTCACTGCACTCTATTTTCCTAAATATGGTCGCAAGCGATCATGGATAAAAAAGGTTTTTTGATATTTCTACATGAGTTTGCGTATAAGATCAAAAGTAAAGGGTTTATCATTCTTACCTTTATCGTACCAGTCATTGCTTTGATTGGGATTGGGATTTTCAACTTAGCAAAGATGGCCTTCGAAGAACCGGAAGGGGTCGTTACGACGATCGGCTATGTCGATGAGGTAGGGAATTTCGATGACCACAATGATATGGGTATTACCAAATTCATCCCGTTCGCCTCCCGGGAAACGGCTGACCTGGCACTGACCAGTGGGAAGATTGCGGAATATTTTGTGATCCCTGAGGATTTCATCGCTACCGGAAGCCTCCAGCGCTACACGCTTGAGAAAGAAGCCAGCACACCGCCGTTTATCACGGACATGATCTGGCGTTTCCTGAGCGTCAATCTGTTGGATGAAAATAATCCACCAGAAACGATTGCCCTGATCCTTGCTCCGTTGAATATCGAAGTCACCTGGGTGACTGAAGAGGGAGAAGTCGCCCTCGAAGCAGCTAATCCAGCCAATATCATTATCCCGGGAATTTTTGCTCTGCTATTGAGCTTGAGTCTCATGTTAAGCGTTACCTCGCTGATCAACGGGCTGGGAGAAGAAAAGGAAAGCCGGCTGATCGAAGTGTTGCTGTCGTCTGTTTCGATCCCCCAGTTGCTGGTCGGCAAAGTCCTGGCATTGGGACTGGCTGGGTTGCTCCAGGTGGTGTTGTGGTTGATATCCGCACCGCTGCTGCTGAATCTGGCTTCTTCTTCGTTGGGTGACCTGCTGCGAGGGATCGAGATACCCGCTAATTTCATCTTGCTGGGAGTTGTTTACTTCGTTCTCGGGTACCTATTCTTCGCAGTGCTCTCGATTGGCGTCGGGGCAATCAGCTCGAATGCTACCGAAGGGAATGCCCTGGCGATGATCTACATGATGACCGCCTTTATCCCGCTGTGGTTCCTTGGATTTTTGATACCCTTCCCAAATAGCCCCATCTGGGTCCTGCTGACGCTCTTCCCAACTACCGCACCGATCCAGACGATGATCCGGTTGGGGATCAGCGAAGTCCCGTTGTGGCAGATCATCGCCAGCATTACCATCCTGGTGCTGTCGATCGTCATTGGATTGTATCTGGTGATCAAGATATTTCGAACCTATATGTTGATGTATGGAAAGCGACCGGGCTTGAGCGAGATCTACCGCCAGATAAAAGCATCTTGAGGCTTGAAAGTTTTCCCCTTCTCTCTAGTATCGTAGCTAATCATATACAAAAACCGCTCCGGATCAATCCTGAGCGGTTCGTGTACCCCCACTGCGATTCGAACGCAGGCTTCTGCCTCCGGAGGGCAGCGCTCTATCCACTGAGCTATGGGGGCTGCTTACTGGGGAATTTTACCACGACCAGGATAGTGTTGGCACTGCTCTTCAAACACTTGCTGGCTGAAAATCGGGGTATTAAAATTGTTTGACTGGTTGGATCTCCTGAGGGGGGTAGATCTGTCCAGGTACTGGCGGCATTGGATTGTAGACCCAATCCAGTTCTACCAAAGCTGTATTGAATCCACTCTTGCGCTGGATGCCCAGGTATTTACCGCGCAGCAGGACATCCTCCATGCTGAGAGCCAGGCCGAACACGCACAGGTCCACTCCAGGTGGAATCGCCTCGATTTCTTCCCTGTAAGCCGAGGTCGATAAGATGATATGCTGTGCATCCAAGCACTGGGCCTGAATTGTGGGTATGATCACCGGGTAGCCGTCTTGAGTGGTGTATGCCAGGAATTTCAGGTTATCTAACTTATTCAGGAAGGCGCGCGTCCAATCATTGAGCACGATTTTCTGCTCTAATTTGCGCCCGAGCGTGCGAGCAAGCATGGTCTTTATTGCGGCGAAAATGATGCGGTTCATCGTCAGGGGATATTTTCCTGAGTGGGATACAAGATCGAAATAATAAACTGTGTGCACGCCGAAGTAAGCGTTGTAGCGGAACATGGGGATATTGTTGTAAAAATCGAACTCAGGGCCAGATTTCGACGAATGCGTGTAGTCAGCCCTGCCGCGCCATAGGTTCCGGTCCAGGGACATGATCAGAAAGCATGCCTTTGGATGGGTGAGGATATTTAGCTTTGATTCTCCTTCGGTGAACTGTCCAAAACAGATTTTATGCGGGGAACAGGCCATCAAGGAGGAAAGCATGGTGATGTGGGGCAGACCCTGCGGGTTCACCGTGGCAAGCAGGCCAATTTTCATGGCTGATTGGGTTGCCTGGATATCTTCCGTGCTGAAAGAGGTCAATGATTGCATGGTCATGATTAACTCCTAAACCAGTTCAGCGATGCGCGTGGCGCCTGTCGCCAGCACAATCTCCGGATGGGTACTGGCAGCTTTCGCCACCTGCTCGCAATGGGACAGCTCCACACTTGTCATCAGGGGTGTTTGGGCGTATTCCCATTCTAATCCCAGGCGGGCATACTGGTCATGGCAGAGGTTGTTGAAGGCACACAGCTCCCAGCGCGAGATCATCCCGTCCAGGTGTTTTGACAGAAATCCACCGATGGCCTGTAAGTTCTGATCAGAATCGCTTGCACCGGGGATTAAAGGGGTTCGGATCCAGAGGTCAAAAGGGATTTCCTGCTGTTCGCGATAATCGCGGAGGAAAAGCAGGTTTTCCAGGATGCGGGTATTGGGCTGACCAGTCAGCTCCTTATGCCGGCTGCTGTCCATGATTTTTAGATCAAACAGGACCAGATCGATATAAGGGAGCAGGTTCTCCAATATTCTCGCAGAAGTCAACCCGCAGGTATCCAGGGCAGTTTGAATGCCCTGGCTTTTTAAACCGCGTAGAAGCGTACCAGCAAACTCTGGTTGGAAGGTTGGCTCCCCGCCGGAGAGGGTCACGCCACCACCAGACTTCTCGTAGTATGCCCGGTCCTTGAGCAACTCAGGAATGAGATCGTCTGCGGAAATGCTCACGCCGATCGCCTCCATCGCCCCGGAAGGGCAGGCTTTAGCGCATGCCCCGCACAGCTGGCAGTCCTCATGGTTGATCAGCAGTCCTTCATCCCCCAGGATCAAGCAGCCATTGGGACAAGCCTGGACACAGGTTCCACATCCCAGGCAGCGTACGGCATACCACTGGATTTGCATATGCCGGGAGATGCTCTCCGGGTTGTGGCACCAGCTGCAGTGTAACGGGCAGCCTTTAAAGAAGATCGTGGTGCGGATGCCCGGGCCGTCTTCAGTAGAAAGGCGCTGCAGGTGCAGAATCTGGCCGCTGCTCATCTCATCTGGTGGCTTTCCCGGGCGATAATTTCGTTCTGCAGTTCGCGCCCGATGGAGGTGAAATATGCATTGTAGCCAGTGACGCGCACCAGCAGGTGGCGGTAGTTCTCGGGATGCTGCTGAGCATCGCGCAGCATATCAGCATCGATCAGGTTGATTTGCAGGGCTGATCCACCGTTCTCGACATATCCTCGTAAAAATGCTTTGAACTTCATCCTATGTTCCCCATCCCGCAGAAGGGAGGGATTAAAGGTCATGGTGTGGCTGCCACCGTTCGGCAGCAGGTTCAAGTAATCCTCCCAATCTCCCTGCCCGTCTGGTGCTCTGCCGCCCAGCACCTTGCCAACCGAGTTCGCATTCGCCGTAGGACCGTTGATGTCTGCTCCATTCGTGGGGCACAGGGCATTGGAAAGGAATTTGCCGCGCGGGCGTCCATCCGGGCTGGCTGGTAGGATAAATGAATCTGCCACCCAGTAATTCCAGGACAGCATCCCTGGGCGAAACTGGCGACCCGTGGATTGGGTGCGGTAATTCCAGGTCTCCTCAGTCCACAGCTCCATCACCTGTCTGGCAAGCGCATCCGCCTTGTCGTCATCTCTCCCATATTTCGGTGCCTTGTGCAGGGCGCGAGCCTGCAGGATCTCGTGACCTACCCAATTGTCCTTCAAAGCCTGGACCAGTTCATCCAGGGTGCAAAATTTTTCATCAAATACCAGGTATTTGATCGCCAGGAGAGAATCTACCGTGGTGGCGTAAGTCACCGCTTCGATGGTAACGTAGCCCAATTCTGCGCCCCCCTGTGTAATATCCAGCCCGTTCTCGGCACAACCTTTGACCAGGCAGGAGAGGTAAGGTGTGGGGGCGTAATCTGCGCGGACCCTTTCCGTGCGTTCGTACAGCTCGACGATGCGCTGGATAATATGCCTGGTTTGAACAGCATATGCCTCCCAGAATTCTCCCCAGGTCTGAAATTGGGCGGCGTCACCTGTGTCTGCACCCCACAATTCCCGCTGGTCAACCTCGCCCGTCATCTCATTCTTGAATGGCATCAGGTCATACCCGCCGGTCAAGGCAAATTCAACCGCTTTCAGCAGGTTCAAGTTGGCATCCACGGTTCCGGAGCGATCATTACCAACCATCGTATTCTCCAGGCAGCCTACTGGAGCATAATCAAAGACATTACTTTCGTTGATCAAGTGCTGCTTTCCGGATTTACGAGCCTGCAGCAGCAAGCCCGCCATCGAGCGCTCATCAAAATTGAGCAGGAAGGGCGATCCTTGGCTGGAAGCGATCATCTCGACCACCCGCTCGAGCAGAGCATCAGGGGTGCCACGGTGCAGGCGGACGTTGGGTTTGGGTTCCAGGATGGGTGACATTTCATCAATCACATCCAGCAGGATGTAGGTCAATTCATTGGTCATGTCCTTACCACCAGCACCCACACCAGCGATGGTGAACAGCTGCCCGTAACCGGCTGTGATCCCCTGGTTCCCACCCGTGCGGATTAATCCATCATACGCAGTGTTACAGTGGATCCAGAAGCATTTCAGGATTTCTTTACCGAATTCGGGAGACACGCCATCCTGGATCGATTTTTCCCAGAATGGGTAGAGGTACTGGTCGAGGCGCCCAAATGAATCACCTGGTCCAGGATAATTTTCATCTGCCATCACCAGCATGTGCGTCAGCCAGAGAGATTGGACTGCTTCCCAGAAATTTGATGCCGGCTCCCAAGGAACACGAGTCAGATTATCTGCCATGTCAAGCAGCTCCTGGCGGCGAGCTGGTTCCGGTTCTGATCTCCCCAGGCGGGTGCATTCCTGGCTGTAAGCTGCAGCCAGGTCGCGCGGCATCGTGGCCGCGGTCAGCATG
>JBJYXV010000031.1:0-4403 GCA_046260155.1 Anaerolineales bacterium | reverse complement strand
TCCATTCCTGCGCTGGTTCTGCGTTTTATTGAAACAACGGCTACACCAACAGATTGTTTTTAAAATCAACCCGCGACCAACAGATCATTGCTGCCATCGTCACCGCCCTGACAGGCCGCAAGAAGTAAAGCCCTGGTCACAGCTATAAAGAAAGATAATATATTTAATTGTGCGTTTAATCAACCTTGCTGCCAGCCAGTTGTTTCGTTTTTCAACAGCTTGCGGCCGAAGATGAGAAACAAGATAAAGGCGCTCATTTCGATCAGGAAGGCCGTAAAGGTGATATTGCCAACGAAGCCGGGCAGTTCTGACAGCACGACATCTGCCGCATAGGGGCCGTTCAGCAGAAAAACCGAGGTGTCATACAGCGCGTGGATCAGAATGGGCACGATCAGCGTTTTCGAGACTCGCCGGGCAACGTAGTAGATGGTGCCGCCAAAAAACTGGATGATGATTTCAAGGAAACTGCCCCCGGCAATCAGGTTGATCAAGTGAAGCAGGGAGAAGACCAGCAGGGTCGTGATATAGACCTTCCACTCGGAGACCTTGTCGTTGCGCAGGCCCACCAGCAGAATGCCGCGGGTGACGACTTCCTCATTGAAAGCAATCGACAGGGCGGCAATCATAACCAGCAGGATTGAGCCGAAGGCCATTAAACTGTACTGCACGTTAAAAAGCGTCACCACAGCGATGCCCACTTCTGCCAGGGGAATCGCCCAGTAAAGCTTCGAGAGATGGAAGGCCGCTCTCTCGAAAAAGATGTCTTTGCGGCTGTCTTTGAACAGGACGAAGACCACCAACAACAGGATCAAGGAGATGATCAGGTTGGCGACCAGGCTGTTGCCGATATAGTTTTCGATATTGAGCGCGTTTTCGGCACCGCCGGCCCCACCCCGGAAGAGGGTGACGATCAGGTTGACAAAAATGGAGCCGACTAAGTACAAGGCCACAACAATCGCGGCTGTTTTTTTGTTGAGCTGGATGGATTTTTTCATGGTTTTCCTTTATCTATCGTTTTAGCAGACGATCTGGTGATTTGCATTTATGGGGAAAGAGGGGTATAGATTGCTTCATATCCTCGCTAGGGTATAAAGATGGTGTGAAACACATAACCTTTTTCTTGCAAAGCGGGTAATGCGATGCGGTAGGCTTCGATCGTCTGGCTGCGGTCGCCGCCTCCATCGTGAGAAAGCACAATCACTCCCGGGTACACGTTTTCGATGATGTAGTTGGCGATCACTTCGGCACCCGGGTTGCGCCAATCCTGCGGGTCAATATTCCACAGCACAATCGCAAATCCCTGCGTGATGGCATACACCGTGATGGTGTCATCAACCGCGCCGTAGGGTGGTCGCAAGTAGCGCACGTTGCGGTCCAGCGTAAACAAATCCCCCGCAGCCGCCAAAATGGCATCGCGGGTGCGGTTGGCCTCCTGGATAAATTGCTCAGACGACATGCCATCCAGGTTGGCATGATCCCAGGTATGGTCGGCAATATAATGGCCTTGCAGCGCGACGTCGCGCACCAGTTCGGGCCAGGTGGCCACATTTTTGCCAATATTGAAAAAGGTCACTTTGGCATCGTATTGGGCCAGCACTTCTAAGAGCCTGGGCGTGTTCTCGGGATCAGGGCCATCATCAAAGGTGAGATAGACGATGGGCTGGCCCTCTTCGGTGTGGGTGGGCAAATTGGCGATATTGGGGACATCCGTGAGCGGTTCCGGCGGGATTTCGGTGGTGCGCGGGGGTTGGGGGTTATCCAACAGAACCCAGGTGCGCGCGTCCAGCACCCCGCTGCCCGGCAAGCCCTGCGAAAGCTGGAAGTTCATCACCGCCCGGCGGGTGGCTTCACCGTAAGTGTTATCTTGGGGATCGACAAAGCCCAAATAATCCAGCGCGTCCAGCTTGCGGTTGAGTTCGCCCACCAACAGGCCGGTATCCCCGGAACCCAGGGTGAACATCCCGTTTTCGAGGTGCACAAATTGATCCCCTACTTTGATTTCCGAAATCACGGGCAGGCCATCATAGAAGACAAAATGGATGAACTCCTCATTTTGGGTGGGCTGCCCGAGAATGGTTTGGATCTGGAAGATTATGCTGCGGCCATCTTCCGCGAGGGTCCAAAGGCCCGTAGCATCTTGCTGGCTGGTGTTTTCTCCGTTAATCGGCACTTCATCCAGGTCAGCGCTGCCATCCGCGCTGAGCGTCAGGAGGTAATCGAAATCTGCGCCACCCACCGCCGGATGAAAGCGATAAGTACCCGCTAACGCAGATGCAGCTACATCCGCAGCGGGGGTCGGCGTGGAGGTGGGCAAGATGATCTCGAGGGGCGACGATGCTTCGGTTGCCGCGGCGGGAGGGGTATCTGTGGGGGCGGTGGGGGTTTTTGCGGCATTTTTGCCGCAACCGACCAGCAGCCCCAGGCCGAGGATCAGGCCGAGTAAGAGGGATGTTTTTTTCATAATTGCGTGATTTTCTAAAGAACGCGGTACCTGCGCGCATGAACCGCGTTCCGTACCTGGCTTTATGTTCCTCTTACTCAAGCGCTACGTAGGTAAAGATCAACGAGCCGCCATCCGCGGGCAGTTCGATCACCAGGCTGCCATTGTCAAAATACCAGAGGGCCGCATCTTGGAGATGCTGCACAAGCTGCTCGGCCAAAGAATCGGCTTCGCAGGTCAGGGATGAGTCATCCAGGTCAAAGCTGATCTGGCCGCCCCCGTCGGTGGTGTAGGCGCCATACGCTTCGCCGCATTCAGCGCTTTTAACGGTGACACTTTGACTTTTGGCCAGGTCAATCACTAAACCCGCACCGGCGTCAATCGCCACGCTTTCGGCGGGATTGACGAATTGCGTCCATGCCCATGAAGTTGGAATTAATTCACCGACGGGAAGCAGGGTGAGAGGGCCAAACGGCTGGGTGCCTTGGCCTTGCAGGATGTTGCGCACATTGAGCAAGTTGTCAGCGGAATAAGTGGCCGAGTTGGTTAGACCCACAACCACAATCCCGGCCCCAGGGTCCGTGAACCACAGCGATTGAAAACCGAGGGTTTGCCCACCATGACCCCAGGCGCTGCCATCGCCAGCCACATCCAATAGCCCCAGTCCATAGGGTGCGCCGACTCCTAAACGAGCGGAGGGATCGAAGCTGAGCATTTCGTCCAGCGTTTCAGGATTCTGGAAGAGTCCGCCCATCGCAAGCTGATGTGCATAGGTTGCTAAATCGGTGGCACTCATGGCCACTGCGCCAGCCGCCCAACCCTGTGAAGCGTTCCAGTTGGTGGTGTCCACGCTTTCGCCATTCTCGAACCAGTAGCCGTGGGTGGTGATTTCCCCCTCTTGGGGGACGCCTTCAATCAGCACAGCGCTTTCCATTCCCAGCGGATCAAAGATGCGGCTCTGGTATAACTCGGCGAGGGGTTGCTCGGTGACTTTTTCAAGGATCATGCCCAGCAAGATATAGCCGGTGTTGCTGTATTGCCACTTCCCTTCGGCGCCGGGTGCAAAGTAGGGGGTGCCATTGTCGGCAGCATACTGGATGAGTTCTTCCGGTGTATAGCTGGCTTCTAATAGATCTGGGTCAGAGACACCGCTGCCAATGATGCCGTCGCCATAATCCCACAAGCCAGCGGTGTGCTGGGCTAACTGGCGCAGGGTGATCTGGTCACCGTTTTCAAAGAGGGCAGCCTGCTCGGGCAGCCATTGGCTGAGAGGATCATCCAGGGTGAGCAGGCCTTCTTCGACCAACTGCATGAGCAGGACAATGGTCATGGATTTGGTGTTGCTGCCGATTTGGAGGATGTCGTCGATTTGCATGGGGGTGCCGTCTTCCAGGTTGGCCACACCCGCGGCATTGATATATCGGCCGGCGGGGGTATCGACCAGCAGAACCAAACCCGGTGCCGCCAGTGTCGGATTGCCGCCATCGGAATAAACCTGCGATTGCAGGAAGGCATCCAGCTGTGCGATCAACTCTTCAGACATATTACTGCCGATGGCATCCTCGTCAACCAGGCCGGCCAGATCGACGGGAGCAAACTCCAGCGTGCCGCCGTCTGCCATCAGGTCGATGAACAGGCTGCCGTCTTCAAAGAAATAGCGCGCCGCACCCTGCAAAAGCTGGACAAACTGGTCGCTGCGCGACTCAGGCGGGCAGGCTACCAGCGTTGAGGGCCCCATGGTAATCGTCAGGGCACCGGCATCGTCGCTGTAACCCCCTAACACGGTATTGCAATCTGCCACGATGGTCAATGCCTCATCTTCGTAGAAGGTCAGCACATAGTTTTCGGGCATATCAATCTCAAATTGTTCGGCAGGATTGGTGAACGACATCCACTGCCAGGAGTTGGTCCAGAGTGCGCCGTCCATGGCACCTTCACCATCATCCGGCATTGCTTCTGCACT
>JBJYXV010000030.1:0-2144 GCA_046260155.1 Anaerolineales bacterium | reverse complement strand
TGCGCGGCGGCGCTTACAAACCGCGCACATCGCCGTATTCTTTCCAGGGATTGGGTGAGGCCGGGCTGGAAATCCTGGCAGAAGCACGCCAGGAGACCGGCCTGGCGGTAGTGACCGAAGTGATGGCGCCAGAGCAAATCGAGCTGGTCTCCCAACACGCTGATATGCTGCAGATCGGTGCCCGTAATATGCAAAACTACAACCTGCTGCACGCGGTTGGAGAATGCCAGTGCCCGGCTTTACTCAAGCGCGGGCCGAGTGCGACCATCGACGAGTTACTGATGGCGGCAGAATATATTCTGTCCCACGGCAACCGCAGCGTGGTGCTGTGTGAGCGCGGCATCCGCACCTATGAGACTGCCACCCGCAACACGACCGATATCAACGCCATCCCGGTGCTCAAGTCGCTGACCCACTTGCCGGTGATCCTGGATCCCAGCCACGGAACCGGTCACTGGGAATATGTGGAAGCAGTGGGGCGCGCCGCCATCGCCGCTGGCGCGGACGGGCTGATCGTCGAGGTACACCCCGATCCAACCATGGCACTCTCCGACGGCGGCCAATCGCTCAAACCCGAGCGATTCGCTGCATTGGTTCAGCAAGTTGCCGCGGTTGCAGCGGCAGTGGGTCGATCCCTGGCACCTGCAAAAAATGAAATTCGCTAATTTGGACACGGACGAAGATCAATTTTTTATCGAGCAAAGTATCTGCATCATTGGCTTAGGGTTAATGGGCGGGTCATTGGCGCTGGCTTTGCGAGGGTACTGCGCCCGCCTGATTGGCGTCGACACTGTACCATCGACTCTGGCCCTGGCCCGTCAGAAAAATGTGGTCGATCTAGCGACCGATGACCTAACTGAGGCGCTCGCCCAGGCTGACCTGGTGATCCTAGCCGCACCTGTCCGCGCAAATCTAGCCCTGCTCGAAAAAATTCCCCTGATTCACCCGGATCCAATCTCAATCATTGACCTTAGTTCCACCAAGTCGATGATCGTAGCATCCATGAATCAACTACCCCATGGATTCGAAGCGCTGGGAGGGCACCCGATGTGCGGCAAGGAAAAATCCGGGTTATCGCATGCCGATGGTAAACTTTTCTGGGATGCGACCTTCGCACTGACTGAAACTGAACACACCACACCGGAACTGCGCAATCTGGCAGAACAGATGATCCGTATTATCAGTGCCAAAGCGCTGTGGATCGACGCCCCCACGCACGACCGCTGGGCTGCGGCTACCAGCCACCTGCCATATCTGGTCTCTTCCGCATTGGCTGCCAGCACCCCTTCAGAAGCAGCGCCGTTGATCGGCCCCGGCTTTCAGAGTACAGGCCGTCTTGCCGGCAGTGATATCACTATGATGGTGGATATTCTCACCACAAATCACCAACAGGTATTGGATGCTCTGGCTCGTTATAGAATCACGCTCGAAGAAATCGAACGGACTCTCAGGAACGCCAGTGATGAACTGCCAGGTTTGCTCGAAAAGGCCAATAAAAATTACAAAAAGCTGATTGATCGCCAAAGATAAGGCTTCTTGTGACTCCCACTCCTATTGATTTTGCAGAATACCTGATTGAACGATGCAAATAAGCACTCTAGACTCACCACCAGCTACTCGTATCTCCGTCCCCGGGTCAAAAAGTCATACCAACCGGACCTTATTGGTTGCCGCCCTGGCAGAAGGGACCACGCGCCTTGAAAATGCGCTGTTCTCAGATGATTCAGAATATTTTGCCCAAGCCCTGACTTCCTTGGGATTTGAGATCATCCTGAACGAAGATGCCAGATCAATGACCCTGAGCGGTCTTGGCGGAAACATTCCTGCAGCGCAGGCTGCTTTATATATCGGCAATGCCGGTACCGCAGCCCGTTTCTTGACCGCCATGCTGACCCTGGGCCATGGCGAATATAAAATTGATGGCGTCGAACGCATGCGGCAGCGACCGATTGGGGACCTGGTCAGGGCTTTGCGAAAACTGGGCGCAAACCTGGAAGGAACCCTTTTGGATCAGGAAACCGTCTGCCCTCCTGTCAGCATCCATGCGTCCGGTCTTCCTGGCGGGAATACCACCATTCGCGGCGATATTTCCAGCCAATTTTTGAGCGGGCTGTTGATGGTAGCGCCCTATGCCCAAAAGCAGG
>JBJYXV010000029.1:14824-19938 GCA_046260155.1 Anaerolineales bacterium | reverse complement strand
CCTCGGGAAAGACGCCTTTCTCGATCATGCGCGCCAGCACCCACTCGCGGTAGGCCGCATACCCATCGTCGAACTTACCCTTGTACTTGTCGATGTACTCCTGGGGGCATTGGTGGGGAGCGTGGTTGGCGCCGGGGCAGTACCACATGTACCACGGCTTGGAGGGGTTGCTGCCCTTGTTGTCGCGGATCATGCGGATGGCCTGGTCCGCCAGGTCCCTCGATAGGTGGTAACCCTCAGATGGCAAGTATGGCTGGTCGATATAGTGGTTGTCTTCGACCAGGTCCGGGTACCACTGGTTGGTCTCGCCGCCCAGGAAGCCGTAGAAGCGGTCAAAGCCCATTTGCAAGGGCCACCGGCCTTTATACCCGCCGGGGCCCATGTCCTGCTCGGGCACGTTGTGGTTCTTGCCCACCCAGAAGGTGCTCCAGCCGGCATCCTGCAGGATGTGGGCCGCGGTGGCACACTGGTCGGGGATGCGGGCGTGACTGCCGGGGAAACCATTGGAAGCCTCAGCGATTTCGGCGAAGCCGTTGACGTGGTGGTTGCGGCCGGTCAGGATGGTGGAGCGGGTGGGGGCACACAGGGAGCACGTGTGCCATTGGGTATAGATCAGGCCCCGATCGGCCAGCTTCTGCGCCGCCGGCATGTTGATCCGGCCCCCGTAGGGTGACCAGGCGGCCAACCCTGTATCGTCGTACAGGATGAAGAGCACGTTAGGTGCGTCCTTGGGCGCCTGCGGGGGCATATAAGGCCCCCAGTCGGGCTTCGAGTCGCGCGTATCGAGTTCGATCTTCCCTTTGAAGACCTTCTCGGTGTACTCCTCGGGGTATGTTTTCTTGTCGGACATTGTATATCTCCTATTTGTATTTATTTGTTTAACTTAATCCTCTTCCCGCAGCCAGCTCCAGGCCTTTTCCGCTTCTTCCGGGTGGAAGAATTTGGCGTCCTTGGCATAGAATGGTTTGACAAGATCTGTCATCCACTCTTCCCACCTCTTGTCGCCAACGATGGCCATCTTGCTGATTTTGTCGTGGAAACGGTGGCCGAATTTAAAATCAGGCAGCCAGGCTTTGACTTCTTCTCCGCCGAATTCTTGCATGTCAAGCAGCAGGCAAACTTTGTCATGCTTGTCAACCAGGGCTTGTATTTCCGGATCTAATTTCTGGTAATCTTCGGGAGTCACCTTGCCCTCGACTTTGTAGCCCACTACCGAGCCAGAACTTTCACTTAGTTTTTCTAACATGTTACTAGCTCCTTTTGAATATGTTGAATAGATACGTCCTCATCGTCAGGGACGTCCGGTGATTTCTGAACCCCTGTCGGGCTGGGATTATTCGCCCTCATCATATGAAGCCCAGACATCTGCTACGAGTACTGCCACAGCTTGCTGGTCCGCTTCATCGATCAGTTCCGCTGCCAGCAAAGCTGCAGCGGCATCCAGGTAGGCTGCGGCAATCTCTTCTTCTGCCTCGACCATGATTTCCTTATCGACCTCTTCCTGATCGAGCGCATCTTCGATAACTTCCTGGTCCTCTTCCATTAAGTCGTAGTCACCGGTTGCGGCATCTTCGCTCTCCCAGACTTCCGCTTCGGCAACGATATCTTCTTGGGTGGAATAGTCCTCGGCAACATCATCCTGTACAGCTTCGGCTGCATCAATGATGAGTGCATCTTTCAATACTTCGGCGGCGGCCTCGAGATCCGCGTCTGACAGGTACCCCGCAGATACCAAGGCTTGAGCTACTTCGACATAGGTTGTCATATCATCCTCCATCCGGCAATTTCCTGCCTGGCAAGATATATACACATGGAGGGCTTTGAAGGTAGATCGTTACCCTCCATGCTAACGTTTTCGAAATATTTGTTCGCAGCCCTCCCCCTTCTTCTGGTGAAGGGCTGAGATACTTTTGGGCCAGTGATGGCATCTAAAAGAAGCCCAGTGTATATTTCGCGGCAATTTCTCCATCCGCCACTTGACTTGCCTATCACTGAAGAACCATATAGCTTAAGGTTCCGATAACCACAACGTTGCTGGAGACCACGCCGCTTTAATCCTCGGTCACTTCGCCAGCTGTGTAGGATGCAATCTGCCCGGACAGCTCATCCCCAACGGTCAGGGTAACCACATTGGCGTTGTAGCCTTTCATGCTCTTGATCACCTTTTCAGAGTCTTTATCTTCCAACAACAGCAGGAAAGCGGATGTATCAGGCTGCATGGCCGCGCCGATTTCCTTCATATCTCCTTTTGAAATCGGGCGTCCCAGGTACTTACCAGCTGCACCTCCGACCACGGCACCGCCAACAGCCCAGGCGAGCAAACCAACGGGTCCGCCGATCAAGCCAAGTAAGCCGCCGGCTACTCCACCGACTGCTGCACCCATACCACCTTTTCCGGTCTCGTGGAAATGCACCTTGCCTTTCGGATCCTGCTCAACGATTGCCTCTGCGACGATCTTGTAGCCTTCCAGAGCACCCGAAGACCTGATCTCCTTTACCGTCTCTTTGGCTGTATCCTGTCCGGTGAAGTTAAAGGCCAGGATGTTGTACACTGCAGATGAATCTTTACTCATTTTGAATCTCCTTTCAATTTTTATCGTTCTACTCAAATTCCAATATTTCACAACATGATTCGTCATGTACCTGCTTTCTGTCCAGTGCTCCCCCGCTTGCCAATTTCTCCGGCGATTACGATCAACAACACCGCCAAGATCAGGGAAGCCACCAAAGTCATGACCAGCGTTTCGGAGTCGCCAAAACTGGCGCCTACCAGTAAAGCGGCTGAGAGATTGCGCTGACCCGTGCCCAATGCCACCACCTTGCGGTCGTTCGAATCGCTGCCAAAGCTCAGCAGGTAGCCGATGACTAATGTTCCGGCAGCTAGTAAAAGTGTACCCAGGATCAACCAGCTACCGATGGCGCCGATGATGTTGCGCCATTGCAATAACAGGGCAGCCGCGATCAGCAGCAGTAAGCTGTAGGTAGAGGCTTGCGAAAGGTGCGGTTGCCAGCTGGCGGCCGTATCTGCATAACGCCACTTCACCAGTAAACCGACCGCCAAAGGCAGCAGCATCAAAACGATCAGCGATTGGGCAATCGCCAGGACGTTTACCTGAGCACCGGGCAGCAGCAGGGGCAGCACCAGCGGGGCATAGAAGATGGTCACCACCATCAGCAACACCATCAGTCCCACCGACAGCGCCAAATTTCCTTTAGACATCTGGGCCAGTTTGGGCAGGAAGGGTGCACCTGCGCAGGCTCCCAGGAGGATGAGTGCGGTGACTTGCGCTTGGCCCATCGGCAAAACAGCTGTCAGCAGCCAGGCCAGCGCAGGTATTAGGATAAAGTTACCTAACAAAACCAATACAACCAGGCGCGCATTACGTAGCGGATCAAGGATTTGTTTCACTGTGAGGCTCATCCCCATCGCCAGCATACTGGTGATGATGAACAGGTTTAACGCCAGGCTGGCAATCGTTGTCAGGATTTCGTTAAGCATCGCGATTTCCTTTAGTGAAAGTCAGACGAAGGTTCTTATTCATAAGCTTCAAGTCCTGTAGTTTCCCAAAATCAGGTCGCTTTGGTTTTGGGGTGATTTATTATTCGAGGCCAAAATCCTCTCTTAGCTGTTTTTCCTGTTCGTTGCTCAGGTTGGTCGACAGGACCTCGAACTTCCATCCTTTCTGCTTGACCGCATCGCCGACCTTGTCTACCACAGCTCCGCTGGTCATCAGGAACAAGGCTGAGGTCCCTTCGGTGACTTTCTGACCGACGCTTTTGATGAAATCATCGTCTATGCCATAGTCGGAAAATTTCCCGGTCAGAGCGCCCATCGCGGCCCCGACCGCCATCCCAAAGAAGGGGATGAAGAAGATCAGGCCGAACAGCATACCCCAGAAAGCTCCCGAAAGCGCGCCTGAGCCTGCCAGGCTTTCGAGCTGCCTGGTTTTGGGTTTCTTTTTACCCTCCGGCCAGGTGACGATGGCTGCGTCCTGCAAGGTAATCAGCTGCTGTTTGGAAAGATCCTTGACCAGGTCGAGCATCTGCTCTGCCCCACCGGGTGTGTCAAACTTGAAAGCGGTTATGGTTGCCATAATTTTTACTCCTTTTTATTAATTAATGGGTTCACAGGGATGGATTAGTTGACGCATTTCTTATCTAAAAGGGTGCCATCCTTATAGCGCAGGTAGGCGCAGTTATCGTGGCTTGTCCATAGTGAATAAGTTAACCCAACATACAGCTCGGTGGCAGTGTTTGTGCCCACACCGCTAATAACGTTGACTGAACTTTCAGCCCCCAGGATAAAATTTGTGGGAAAGTCGTAGCGCCCACTTTCTGATTCAGCTTTCATCCACCAGCCAGTCAGGTTGAAACCCTCGCTGGTTGAATTGTAGATCGTCACGTAATCGAGCTCAGGATTGGATGAGGGGTTAAAACCCGAGATATACACGCTTGAGGTGGGAGTTTCAGGGGGAGCGGGTTCATCATCGACACACGCCACGTCTTGCAATGTACCGTCCGCGTCGCGCACGTAAAGACAGTTGTTGGGAACTGTCCACAATGAGAATGGCAGACCGATGAACAGGTTTGTGATCGTGCTGGGCCCCACGCCGCTCCTCACGTTGACAGTGGCACCGCTGTTGAGAATGAAACTTTCGGGGAAGTTATAGCGCCCGCTCTGGTTTTCTGCTTTGAGGTACCAACCAGTCAAATCGAGCGGTCCTCCAGAGTTGTTCTTCAAGACGGCGTAATCTTCTTGTGGATTATTTGAAGGATGAAAACCGATGATCTGGAGGATGGGGATCGGTGTTGGTGTCGGATTGGCACCGTAATCGTTGTATACCACAGGCAGGTACACGGGACTTGCGGCTTCATTCGCCAGCACTATTATGGTGGTGAAGCTGCTGAGGGCGATCAATAAGACGATAATAAGCTTTATTCTTCTGTACATGAATTTGCCTCTAATCTAATAGTGTTGTTTCAACACAGTTGGGAGTCGGCATGTATTTTGGTATTTGGAGACACCCGAATACAACCTTCTTCTCGTTGAACCTCAAAATTTCTTTTAGTATTGAAAAAATTTTTTTATTAGCCTCCTGTCAGCGCTATCGAGC
>JBJYXV010000029.1:0-14724 GCA_046260155.1 Anaerolineales bacterium | reverse complement strand
GGTAGTTGTCATACCCCAGATGGGGTAGAAACGTGGATGATTTTTTATAGAGGGGATGCTGAGGGTTTAGATCAATTCGAATTCTTGGGCACGATACACGGCTTCGTAACGGCTGTTTACCCCCAATTTGGCGTAAATGTTTTTACTGTGGGTCCGGACTGTGGCCCAGGTGATATTCATTTCCAAAGCCATTTCTTTTGTAGAAAGATCCGTTGCCAGCAATTTGAGGACTTCCAGTTCCCGCTTGGTTAAGGGGTCGATCAGGATGGAGGCCGATGATCCGCTATTTTGATCTTCTGATTTTACTTGTGGAAAAGCAGCCAATATTTGGGCAAGGTATGTCAAGTCATCCGTACCTTTTTGTTTTTGGGTTTGTTTGTAATATTGGACCAACAACGCCCGCATCTTGGGCCCCAGGTCCAGGTAGTTGCGGATGAATTTCCCCGGCGCGGCCAGGGCCAGTGATTGGCCAATCTTTTCCATGGCTTTGGGTCGGTTATCCAGGGCCTGGTAAGCCAGCGCTTGCAAGGCTAACACATCAATACGATGGATTTTACGGTTCATCTTGCGTAAGAACTCGTCCATCTCTTCCAGTATAGCCAGGGCCTGGTCTAATTCCTGCCCCTCGGCCAACCAAAGTTTGATCGGTGTCAGTTGAAAGGTGTAATAATGCCAGAACCAGAAGGGTAGGCGCCAATCGATATCGAGGGCCAGACTCAGTTGGTGAGCGCGGGCTGTATCTCCCTGGTCCAGTGCCAGCTCTACCTGAAAGGCCTTGAGAATTCCTAGCGAATATGGGTTCTCTATTTCATCCAGGTAGGACCCGGTTTCTTGGAAGATGGTGTTGGCTTTTTCCGGCTGTCCTTGGGCGTGATAAAGGCGAGTCAAAATGCACGCAGCATAGGCTAAGATTACAGGATCTGCCAACGCAGGATTTTCTGCCACAGGCAGCAAGTTCGCCTCTGCCAACGTCAAATCATTGCGCAAGTAATGGGTGATCCCCGCAAAATACCTTACCTCAGACGCATCCAGATTATGTCTTAAGACTAATTGAATGCTCTCGCTGGCAAAGGTTTGCGCTGAGTCCAGGTCGGCTTCCATAAAGTAGAGCATTATTTGGTTGAACAACCCCCTTACCCGTACGTTCAATGGCCAATCGGAAGCCCGCAGTGCTGCTTGAATAATTTGGATACCCTGGTTGATGTTGCCGGACATTTGGTACCCCATCGCCTGCACACCAAGCGCCTGACAGCGCAGATAAAACGCGTCCGCCGGAAGTGTATCTATCATTTGAACGCCGACGCCAATTGCAGTTTCCGCCTGACCCTCCATAATGGCCCCCAAGCCAGTGAAATATGCGACTTCCGCCCAAAGACTTTGGGTTGTTGGCATATCTGGCGGCTTATCCGCCAGCAAGGAGGCAGCTTGCGTGATGAGTGAGCCCGTATCATATCCATATGCGATCGGAAGGTGGGTTCTGGTAAGTAATAGGATGGGTTCCTTTTCCACCGCATTTTCAGGAAATAAACGCACCCACCGTTCCAGTTGACCCCAATTCTCGGCATTCATGACCGGACGACGATGCCGGGTAAAAATCTCCACCGCGCTTGCAGTATCATCAGCTGCCAGGGCATGCTCCATCGCTTCGCTGATCCACCCATTTTCAACCAACCAGCGACTGGCCCGCAGATGCAAGGCCGCGATTTCTGGCTGACTTAATTGCCTTTTTAACATCCAGAGCAATTCGGCCTGAAAAAGATCATGGAAGCGGAACCACTCATTTTGTGGGTCCAAATTGATCAGGAAGAGGTTCGATTTTTGCAGCCACTGAATAAACCGCTCGCCCGTCATCTCTACCCCGCCGTCACCATCAGCCTCCTGACAAACGGCTTCACACAACGGCGCACAGAAACGGTCGAGTAAGGCGGTTTTCAGCAAACAGCTTTGTTGTAATGCCGGCTGCCGTGCCAACACCTCAGCCAGTAGGTATTCATGAAGAAATTGGTTATCCGCGGGAATGTTTACGCTCAGGTCGGCCTGCTGAGAACGTCCTCTCAACGACAGAGCTGCCAGACGCAAGGCCACCGGCCACCCTTCCGTGTTTTGGGTCCATTCGGTCGCGGTTTCAGCACTAATGGTCCGGTTCAGCGTCTGCTGCAAAAACCTGGCTGTCTCATCCGTCGAAAAGCGCAAATCGCGCAAACGGATCTCGGTGACACGTTGGTATGCTCGCAATGAGGCGATGGGTAAGGGAGGATCCTGGCGCCCAACCAGCACCAGATGGAGTACCTGTGAGGGATGGTTCAGCAGCGCTTCCAGAAAATGAAAGATGCTCGGTTGGTGAATTTGATGGATATCATCCAATACCAACCAGATGGGCGTCTCGATTTGATCGAGATCCAAGATCAAGTGGCGAGCCAGGATGATACCAGCCGGTAAAGAGGGTGACTTCAATAGTGCTTGGGTCAGGCTCAACTTATCGGGAACGGCTGTTTGGATGGCAGCCAGCATATAACTGACAAAGGTATGCAGATCATTATCGGTCTCGTCCAGGGATACCCATCCACCCGGCAGACCATTGGCCTGCAGCCACATGCTGGCGAAGATGCTTTTTCCATACCCGGCCGGTGCGGAGATAAGGGTTAACGGCCGCTGCCGCTCCCGTTCCAAGCGTTCGAGAAGTTCAACCCGAGGCACCATATCTGGAGTTATAGGTGGTGGATACAGCTTGGTTTTCAGTATCGGTGAGGCGTCAAGTGATTCTGGTTTTTCCATCAATTTTAGCTATTGCGCATCATAAGCGGTTCAAACATAGTTTTCAAAAATAGAAATTTTCAAAGGATAGCTTTTTGAACTCTGATGACGCACAATCTCCTTAACTCGGTTTACAAGGTTATCCAGGGCAGCATCCGCCCGGTTAACACATGCCAGATCCTTGAGATTACATCATAAGCGTTCGAATAGGTGAGATTACCGTGTAGAAACAAAATTGGCTCGCCGGAGCCCTCTTCGATGTTATGTATACGGGAACCATGAACTTGAACGAAATCTGGCTCAAATAGCTAGTCCGAGGAGATGGTAGAGAAATATCATGAAGATTATCGTTTCGATCAATCAATATTCAGAATCCTTTATCAATAGACGATTATAACCGCACTCTACAGTTGATATTTAAATTTAAACAGTTGAAACTAGACTCAGTGAACACAGCACCAACATTATATACACCTAATCAAAAGTATGTACTCTTTTCGAGAATATGGATGTTGATAAACTTTTCCCAGAAGCCGGCTCTCATCCTAACTCAGCTTACCTCTTTTTCAGACACCAATGTTGCACTTGATTGTTGAACCTACGTGATAAATAGAAACAGGACTCGTACCGAAATTAGCAGATTTTCAATTAAATGAATCAATTTTGATCCCCAATTGATCCAACTTTCCCCTTTGCTTGAAGCGTAGAGAAGCCAAAAACCGCTCTACGGGCATCGAGAGCGGTTCTTATGAAGCTTGTGACCCCGGAAGGACTCGAACCTTCAACCTAACGATTAAGAGTCGCTTGCTCTGCCAAATTGAGCTACGGGGCCGTGATAAAATTCGTTGAGATCAGTCCTTTGACCTCGACCAGCGAGAAAATTATACTCCATGTAAAGCACCTGTCAACTCGCCACACGAGCGCGGCTTTGTTATACTTAAGCAGTTCGATATATAACCACAGGCAGGGCTTGTCATTGCCGATGCAGCACTCAGGCCTTTCAACGCTTTACCATTCGACGGTGCTTTTCTCAAATTGCCCGGTGGAAGATGAATGCTGGACCGGATTCTCTCCATCATCCTCTTTTGATGACGGACCACCAGTAGGCAGGTATCAAATTGCCGGGTAAAGTGTTTGATTTTGAAATTGCAGCTAGAATCTTGGTGGAGGGAGCGTGGCAAAGCAATTAAACGACTCGATTACAGATATCGCAGGTATCCAGGTTGGGCACGCCCAGGATCAGCAGGCATTGACTGGCTGTACAGTCGTGATCTGTGAGAAGGGAGCGATTGGTGGAGTTGACCAGCGTGGTGGGGCTCCGGGCACACGCGAAACGGATGCCATGCACCCCATGCACCTGGTCAATGAAATCCATGCAGTGGTCCTGGCAGGGGGATCGGCTTTCGGGTTGGATGCTGCCAGCGGTGTCGTGCGTTACCTGGAAGAGCGGGGGGTAGGGTTTGATGTACGCGTGGCGCGTGTGCCCATCGTTCCGGCAGCCATCCTTTTCGATTTGGGAATCGGATCCAGCGAGGTCCGGCCTGATGCTGACATGGGCTACCAGGCTTGTTTGAACGCTTCCACGCAGCGTCCAGCAGAAGGTAATGTCGGTGCCGGGGCGGGTGCTACCGTGGGTAAAATCCTTGGCATGGCTGGAGCGATGAAGTCCGGGATCGGCACTGCCAGCCTGGAAATCGGAGCCGGGATCATCATCGGTGCCATTGCAGCGGTCAATGTATTCGGGGATGTGATCGATCCAACCTCCGGGCAAATCGTGGCTGGTGCACGAGTGGTTCAAAAGGGTCCCATCAAGGTTGGGAAAGGACCTTATTTCGCTGACACGTTGTGTGTGATGGAATCCTTGATCGGTCGCACGATGCTGGGTTTTGCCTCGCGCGAGAATACCACGATCGGTATCGTGGCTACCAATGCAAAATTGGACAAAGAAGAGATCAACAAAGTAGCGCAAATGGCCCAGGATGGATTAGCCAGGACAGTACGTCCAGCACACACCATGCTGGATGGGGATACTATCTTTGCTCTGGCGACCGGGGATAAGAAAGCGGATGTCAACATTGTCGGTGCATTTGGTGCTGAAGTATTCGCCCAGGCTGTATTAAGAGCAACCCGGACAGCTGAATCTGTTGCTGGGTTGCCCTGCGCCGCGGAGGTGGATGCATGAGCCAGGAAACCATCCTGATCGTCGAAGACAATCCGATCTTGCGGGAGGGATTGCAGGAAATGCTGGAGCTGGATGGCTTTGCGGTATTCACTGCCGCCAATGGACAGCAAGCCCTGGATGAGATGGCGGATCGCAAACCAGATTTGATCCTCTCAGACATAGCCATGCCGGTAATGGATGGGCATACCTTTTTCCGCATGGTCCGCGAACGCTCTGAATGGGTCTCGATCCCCTTTGTTTTTCTCACAGCACGCGGGGAGCGGGAGGATGTCCTGGCTGGAAAGGATATGGGGGCTGAAGATTACCTGGTGAAACCTGTGACTCGCGAAGACCTGGTGACAGTTGTGAATTCCCGCCTTGAGCGATCCCACCAGCTGCATGTTGTGCAGCTGCAGCGGGCTTATGAAACCAGCCTGGCGGTACTCGCCAATGCGATCGAAGTGCGCGACCAATATACGAGAGGCCATGTCGAACGAGTCATGAGTTATTCTTTTGCTATCGCGGAGAAGGTTACTGATCCAGCGGTTGATCACGAACAGCTGCGGTTCGGAGCAATGCTGCATGATATCGGCAAGATCAACATCCGCGAAACAACGCTCTGTAAACAAGATTCGCTATCAACAGTTGAGTGGTCTGAGATTCAGCTGCATCCTGCTACCGGCGCGGAGATGATCAAGGATATCCCCTATCTAATGCCGGCAATTCCGGCTGTACGCTACCATCATGAACGCTGGGATGGAAGTGGTTATCCTGATGGGTTGCGAGGTGAAGAAATACCCCTGGTTGCGCGCATTGTCTCAGTAGCGGATGCCTTTGATGCAATGACTACCGACCGGCCCTACAGCGCTGCACGTTCCTTGGAACAGGCGAAGCAGGAGATCCTCGTTGGGTCTGGCAGCCGGTATGATCCTTTCATCGTGGAAGCATTTATGAAGTCCTGGGATTCGGGACGCATACAGGAAATTGCATCAAAACCACCAGAGCTGCTCACTTAGGAGTCCTATCCATAGACTAAATAATGATGTGTGATTAAAACGCGCATACACATTCCCGGGCTGATGGGTACCATCTCCGGTGGCCGAATCGATCCCTCGGGAAATAAATTCTATATGGGTCAATCATCACTCCCCGTTGGCGAGATTTTCTGCCCGCGAACATGTTTTTTCCTGTTAGGCTGCTTCAGCGTAATCGACACCACTGAACCCAGGATAAAGACTGCCGCCAGAATGATCCGGGGGGTCATTTCTTCTCCGGCAAACAGCCAGCCGATCAGGATGGCGACCAAGGGATTAACATAGGCATAAGTGGATACCAGCATCGTTGGTGCAACTCGCAGCAGCCACATGTAAGTGGCATAGCCCACCCAGGAGCCGACCACAACCAGATAGGCAAATCCAAGCCAGGAGCGGAGAGTAACGGCAGATAAATCGAACCGGGCCCATTCCCCGAGCACAGTTCCTAGGAACAGCAGGCCAAATCCGCCGACCAGCATTTCCATTCCGACACCCAATAAAGGTGAGGCAGGCAATTTTGCCCCGCGATTGTAAAGCGATCCGCTGGCCCAAGAAAAAGCAGCAAAAAGCAATGCCAATATACCTACCAGATCAATTGTCACAGCAGTGCTAAGTAATTGTGCAGGATTGACAAGGATTAGAATACCGGCAAAACCTGCTATGACTCCACTGATCACCCAACCAGTTGGCCTGCGACCTCCAGGACGGAGAGAGTCGATTAATGCCATCCAAAGCGGAACGGAAGCAATGATCAAGGCCGCGATGCTGGATGCGACTCGTTGTTCAGCCCACATCACCACGCCGGTGCCACCCACCAGCATGAACAAGCCCACGATGGCAGCTGATCGCCATTCAGTCCTCTGGGGGGGTTGAGCTCCACGCAGTCGCTGGAATGCGTATAGTACAGCGCCCGCGATGACAAATCGAAAGCCCCCTGACAGAAAGGGCGGCAGGGTTTCGATAACGAAGCGAATCGCCAGGTACGTCCCTCCCCATGAGATGTACACGGCGATCAAACCCGGCCATATTGTGGCGCTTGAAGTCTTCGCGGGGTTGTTCATCAGGCAGTCACAAGAATTTCAGGGTCTGCTTTCATCAAATCGACCTTGGCCATCTCCCACCCCAACAAGGCTTTCTTGCGTGCTGAACCAAAGCGATATTTGCCGAAATCCCCATTTTTACGGATCACTCTATGGCAGGGAATCAGGACGGGGATCGGGTTTGTGGAGATCGCATTTCCTACCGCCTGTGAAGCACCTGCTATACCAATCTGGATGGCTACCTGCTGGTAAGATACCACTGACCCGGCTGGTATATCCATCAATGCCTCCCAAACCTTGATCTGGAAATTTGTACCACTTAAAAAGATCCGCATAGGCGTGGATGAGGGCTGGCGAAACAGCTCCGTAAGTTGTTCAACGACGATTGATGTTTTCGCATGCTCGACTTCTAAAACTGCACCCGGCCAACTCGATCTCAATTCAGATAGAGCAGCATCTTGATCCCCATTCTCGATGAATGCCAGGTTGCAAATCCCCCGCCCGGTGACCGCTACCAGGCATTCACCGAATGGACTGGGATGAAAACCGTAACCGATCTTCATTCCGGATGCCCGGGTTTTGTATTCGCCGGGTGTCATGGCTTCGCAGGTGATAAACAGGTCGTGCAAACGCCCTGGACTGGAAAGTCCGACGCTGTGTGAGGTGGCTAAGACATCCTCGGAGTGATTCAGTAACCGCTTGGCATTTTCCTTGGTCAGGTACTGCATAAACCGTTTCGGACTGATGCCCACCCAACGAGAAAATAAACGCTGCAGGTGGTACTCGCTCAGGTGAAGGTTCGCTGCTAAATCTGCTAATTCTGGCTGCTCCAATTGATGGGTTTCCAGGTAGCGGATTGCTAGCTCAATCTGCCCATAATCTTGGGAGAGTTGGGAGTAATTAGAAAATGACATTAGGTGTTCCTGTTTCGGGTAATAATATAAAGATCATCCTGTTGTGATTATCCTGAATTATAGCGGTTAAGACCACTTTAACCACCCGATTCTTGCTCGACTCTAAATTGTGGTCGAGAAATGATGGCAGCTCTGGTGATGATGGTCATTCAGACTTGGTTAATCCTCGTGCTGCGAGAAGAATCCTGAGCGCGATCGGGGCTGCCGGAGACCGGATCGCTGCCGCTGAGCTGGTCACTTAAGGCGGTGAATTAATAACACTGGATTAATAATGATTTCTGAAGTTGCATACCTGACTACCGCATGTTAAAATACATCACCGCAAAGAAGGATCTGTATCCCCATGGATTGAAAATCTACGCATGATGATTTTTGCGTTTTATTTTGTGGTATAAAGCGGTAACAATTGTGTTGGAGGGCTTGTGATGACAGAAATGGTCGAAGTTGTTATTGATAGCATCCGTGTAAGTTTGATGTCCCAACAGCGGATCGTTATCTTACGCGAAATTGATAACGAACGCTATCTGCCAATCTGGATAGGCACTCCTGAAGCTGATTCAATAACGATTGCCTTGCAGGAAGTTGAAGTATCTCGTCCTCTAACTCACGATCTGGTTAAAAATATCTTCAATTCACTGGATGCCAGGGTACTGCGGGTTGAAGTGGTCGCCTTACGGGATGATACTTTCTATGGCAATATTGTTGCCGAGATCGATGGGCGTACGGTGAATATCGACTCACGCCCATCGGATGCATTGGCCTTAGCTGTGCGAACACATGTTCCCATCCTGGTCACCCAATCCGTTATGGACACGGCGGGTATAATCCCGGAAGAAGATATGCAAGAAGGGGAGGAAGATGTATTGGACGCTCCGGAAGCCGGATCAGAGCGTTTATCTGTATTTGAGGATTTTCTCGAAAGCATTTCTGCTGAACAGGATGATGAAGAGGACAGCGAGGAGGATGAGGATTGACCAGAGGGAAGGAGTTATCACCGGGGTACGCGGTTTCGCAGCCAGCTACCCCGGTTTTTTATCCGTAAAGGGTTCTACCTGTATTTATCTAAGGCAGCAATCAATTAATCCATGACCGACCTATCCACGAAAGAAGTGAACACATCGCCAGGACCCCAGATCGTCCCTCACAGCCGGGAAGCTGAAGAGGCGGTAATTGGTGCAATACTGATCAATCCTGAAGCATATTACGATGTTGCCCAATTCCTAACGGGTGATGATTTTTATATCCACCGCCATCGGTGGATATGGGAAGCTTTTTCCCGTCTCCAAGAACAGCGTACACCGATTGATTTCCTCACGGTTACCGAAGATCTGGACCAGATGGGCCAGCTCGGGGAGGTTGGCGGGCCAGCTTACCTGACTGCGCTGATTAATAATGTGCCCACCTCTTTACATGCTGAAGCCTACGGGCGGGTCGTTGAGGAGACAGCAGTCCGCCGCCGCATGCTTGATGCCGCTAACCAGATTGCCAAGATGGCATACAAGGAAGACAGCAGTATCGAGGATGTGATGAATAATGCTGAGAAGGCCATCTTCGGGGTCAGTGAAAGGCGCCTAACCCGTGATTTGCAGCCAATCCAGCAAGTCCTGGGAGAGTATTATGACCGCATTGACTACCTCATGCGCCGGGGGGAAGACACCTTTGGCGTGCCATCTGGTTTCATCGACCTTGACAGGCTTTTAGGAGGTATGCAGCCCTCCGATTTCCTATTGATCGCCGGGCGTCCTGGAATGGGAAAGACCGCGTTCATGTTATCCGCTGCAAAGAATGCTGCCCAAATTCACAAGAAGCATGTCGCAGTTTTCTCACTTGAGATGGCAAATGAACAATTAGTCCAGCGCTTGATCGCCCAGGAAACAGGTATCGATATACACCACCTGCGCACCGGGAAACTGACCGAAGACGAATGGCCATTATTTGCCCATTCCATAGAGATGCTCGGTGATACACGCATCTTTCTCGATGACACCCCGGGATTGACACCGCTGCAGCTGCGCACAAAGTGCCGCCGTCTGCATCTTGAGTTCCGTTTGGACCTGATCCTGGTTGACTATTTGCAGTTGATGAGTGGTGGGATGCGGATTGAAAACCGGGTCCAGGAGGTCTCTTATATCTCGCGCAACATGAAGATCCTTGCAAGGGAGCTGAATGTGCCTGTGCTGGCTGCAGCCCAGCTCTCACGTGCTATAGAGCAGCGTGCTGATAAGGAACCACAATTATCCGACCTGCGGGAAAGTGGTAGCCTGGAACAAGACGCAGATGTGGTCATGTTTATCCATCGTCAAGATATGTATAACAAAGACACGACCCGTCCCAATGTTGCTGAGATCAAAATCGCCAAACACCGCAACGGTCCAACTGGTTCTATCGAATTGATTTTCAGGAGTGGTTTGGCAAAATTCGAGAATGCCGCCACCCGGGACGTGGATTTGTCCCGATTAGCCTGATGAGTGTGCAATGAATGAATTTGCTGGATTCCCTGAGGGAAAGATGCACTTCACAGGTATCCCGGATCTTTTTTTCAGCGGTTTGCTGCCTGAAATTGATCACCTGGGAGAATTGAAATTGACGATTTATGCCTTTCGGCTGCTTCACAAGATGGAAGGTGCGTTTCGCTATTTGCGTCGAGAAAATTTTTCTCAAGACCAGGCTTTCATGCATGGCTTGGCAGAGAATCCGGAACAAGCCGGGAAAATCTTAACAGAGGCACTCGAACGGAGTGTCCAACGAAAGACTTTGTTGAAAGCTTCGATTGAACTCGAAGAAGGGGTGCAGGAGTTTTATTTCCTTAATTCTCCCAAGGGGAGAGCCGCTTTACAAGCCGTGGAGAGGGGTGAGTGGCGCCACACTGGCGATCCACAGGCTCCAGTCGAGTTGATTCCTGAAGCCCCGAATATCTATCGCCTTTACGAAGAGAATATTGGGCCATTAACTCCTATGATCGCAGATACATTGGGAGATGCAGAAAAGAGCTATCCCTATGCCTGGATTGAAGAAGCAGTTCGTATCGCGGTGGAAAATAATATCCGCCGCTGGAGTTACGTCGAGGCGATACTCAAACGCTGGCAGGAAGGAGGTCGTGATGAGCGAACGGATCGACGAGACACTGAAAAGGATCGCCGCCGCTACGTCGAAGGAGAATTCTCCGACTTCATCGAGCACTGAGCCTTCAGTGGCTCCAGGCCAGACGGATTTATTCGGTGATCCGGAATGCCCACATTGCGGGGGTTTGGGTTACCTGCGGGTAGACGTTCCAGTCGGGCATCCAGATTTCGGAAAGATTGTCAGCTGCGGATGCCGGCAAGCACAAGTAAGCCAACAGGTGCACAAGCGCCTGTTCTCACTCAGCAACCTCGATCAACTGAGCAGCTTGACTTTTGAAAATTTTGAACCACGCGGGCGGATTGGGCTCAGCGGTTATCAGGCTGATTCGATCGAGGTAGCCTACAACCAGGCACACCAGTTTGCCCAATCCTTGCAGGGATGGCTTTTGCTGGAGGGCGAATTCGGGAGCGGAAAAACCCATTTAGCTGCTGCGATCGCCAACTTTGTGGTCAACCTTGGCGTTCCCACCCTTTTTCTCACAGTCCCTGACCTGCTCGATACCCTGCGCTTCTCGTATGATGATCCGGAATCCTCCTTTGAAGAGCGTTTTGAAGAAATCCGCGAGATTTCCTTGCTGATTCTGGATGATTTTGGGACACAAAATGCAACCCCCTGGGCCCAGGAAAAGCTCTTCCAGATCATCAATTATCGTTATATCAACCGGCTTCCACTGGTCGTGACCACCAATCTTGCCTTGGAAGAAATTGAGGGCCGGATTCGCTCTCGCCTGGTGGATCCAGAACTTGTAACCAGGGTGGAGATCATCGCTCCTGATTACCGCCAACCTCTCGGTGATTCCGGACATCCTACCCACTCATCGCTTGAGACCTTGGGTGGTTTGACTTTCGGGGAATTCAGTGATCGCAGGGGAGAAGGTTTGTCACCACAGGATTTGCAAAGCCTGGAGAAGGCCCTACGGGCGGCGCTTGATTTCGCAGAAAACCCTGATGGATGGCTTGTTTTTACAGGGCCATATGGGTGCGGGAAGACCCATCTCGCGGCTGCAATTGGCAACTACCGCAATGAAAAAGGGAAGCCCCCCATATTTGTAACAAGCATAGAATTATTGGATCATCTGCGGGCAACGTTTAACCCGGAGAGCAAAGTACGCTTTGATCGACAGTTCAGGGAATTTCAAACCTGTGCCTTCCTGATCCTCGATGATTTGGGCACGGAATCAATGACACCCTGGGTTAAAGAGCGTCTTTACCAGTTATTTAACGCAAGGTATAACGCTAAATTGCCGATGGTGATCACGACTTCTAAAAGCCTTGACGAGATCGATGACCGCATCCGGAGCAGAATGCTCGATAAACGCTTGTGTAATATCTACGGCATCACTGCCCCTTCATACCATGGGGTAAAACAAAGCAGATCGAAAACCAACCGTAAAAGGGGGACCTGAGCTCCCATTCTTCTTAGAGGTATATTCGTATGTCTTCCCATATGAAAAATTGTTTATATTGTGATCGAGACAGCAACCAGACTCCGCTCATATCCATTGAATTTCGAGGACAAGAACTGTCGATCTGTGCCCAGCACCTGCCGGTTCTGATTCATTCACCAGCCAAGCTGGCTGATAAGCTGCCAGGATTGTCCCAGGTGCCATCTGCGGAGCACCACCATCACGATTGAAGATCTCCCAAATGAACGACCCGTATTGATCTTGTCCTTAAAATTTAACGAGGCGAGGTAGATCAATCATGCAACCAGCGACAATTCACCCGCAACTGCCCATTCCTGCCCATTTTATTCCGGAAAAGGTCAGCCAGGTGTGGCGGGTACCTTATCAGGCACGGGCAGAAGAAGCTCGCGCTTGGGCAAAAACAAACCAGCTGCAGCCGAGTGCGCAGGACCAATTCAATCTTTCATTGGTCTTGGTTGATGTCCAAAATACCTTCTGCATACCGGATTTTGAGCTGTTTGTAGGAGGGCGCTCAGGGAAAGGCGCGGTTGAGGATAATATCCGTTTGAGCCAGTTTATTTACCACAACCTGGGTGCAATTACCAGCATCTTGCTCACCCTGGATACCCATCAGGCGACACAGATTTTCCACCCAATCTTCCTGGTAAACGAGAAAGGAGAAAATCCACCTCCCTATACTCTCATCCACGCGGAGGATATCAGGTCGGGGCACTGGAAATTCAACCCGAGCCTGGCTGAGGATGTGGGAGTCACGGCTGCGTATGGCCAGGAGATGTTAGTATATTACACAACCCAACTGGCAAAAAATGATAGGTTTGACCTGACAATCTGGCCGTACCATGCCATGCTGGGTGGAATAGGCCATGCGCTGGTCTCAGCCATAGAAGAGGCAGTCTTTTTTCACACCATCGCTCGTTACAGCGGGCCTGAGTTTGAGATCAAGGGTACTTCTCCTTTCACAGAGTATTACTCTGCACTCGGGCCTGAAATTCTTGAGGGGCCCCAAGGCGAGCGAATCGCTGAGAAGAGCAGCAAGATTCTAAGTAGATTAAGGAAGTCTGATGCCATGGTGATTACGGGACAGGCAAAAAGCCACTGCGTTGCCTGGACGATCAAAGACCTCCTTGAGCAGATTCAACAAACCGATCCGGCACAGGTTGGTAAGGTGTACCTGTTAGAGGATTGCAGTTCCCCCGTTGTCGTTCCCGGGGCGATCGATTATACAGATCAAGCCGATCTGGATTTTGCCCGGTTTGCGAGCGCTGGTATGCATGTCGTGCGCTCAACCGATCCGATCCCAACCTGGCCTGGGATCACATTCCGGGAATAATCTTGTTCAATGGGTTCTTGAGGTATTCATTATCATCGCAGTAACTGCACTGCGACTCCAGGACTTCCCAACGCTGAAAAATTAGTAAATAAAGGAGTGATAAACATGTTTTCTATTGTTGATTTTAAAAATGTTTCTACGATCGGTTTAGAGTCTTCACCTGTAGCAGAAGCGCTTGCTGGTTTGCGTGCAAATGAAGCCCGTTACTTCATGAACAAATACAAGCATGAGTTCGTGGTTGTGCCAGCTGACGAAAGCCAAGCGGTAATTGATTATGTGCACAAAATTCTGAAAGAAGAACGTGATCTTACGTTTTCTGCTAAACCATTAGAAACATCTCGTTTTCAAGTAGAAAATATCAAGTGGACCTATGTCTTTTACGAAGATGGGCTTGAAGTTAACGTCATGTACACAGTGGATAACCCAAAGAAAAGGGCTGTTGGTTTTAAACTTTCGGAAGGTATGGAGGTGCCAAAGGAGTTGGAAGGAAAATTTAAGTTTGCCCGACAGAAGTCCAAACTAGCTGGAACAATTCGCGGCTCGTTTTTTGTGATCAAGGGTGAGTATTAAAGTAAGTAAAAATGTATTGGAATAGGATGGCGATTGTGAAGCCTGTCTCTTGGTTCAAGCCATGGGGATGGATATATCGCCCGACTTCTTGGCAAGGTTTATTTTCTTGCTTAGCCGCACTAGCATTTTGTGTCTAGGTTTTTATTGCAGTAGATCGGAACTCGCATTCGGTGAGCGACACTCTTTATGGTATCTTCCCCTATGTTGTTCCTTGTCTGGTGATTCTCTATTGGGTGGCATCAAAAACAAGCAGCCTACCAGATCCCGGGTAAATTAGAGTTTGCATAACATTTATTTTCCTGCGGAGAATAGTCATGCTGAACACAGACATCTTACTCATGCTTGTGGCTTGCCTTTTGCTTTTGGCTGTTT
>JBJYXV010000028.1:0-68182 GCA_046260155.1 Anaerolineales bacterium | reverse complement strand
TCGAACCCGTGAATGTCAGCTTGGAAGGCTGATGCCTTACCACTTGGCCACACCCGCTTCGTGCGCACTGATTTTACCCTTTTGAAGCAATCCGGTCAAGCAACGGAATCTCACCTGAAGGATATGGTTCGTCAAGCATGGATAGCCCGTGTGAGTCCACCATGAAATTCCGGTATTTCCCCACCGATCATCAAGGCTGCCGCTGATAAAATCTGACTTGGGAAAGAGAAATAAAATAATGATAAACTTATTATTTACAACTTCACAAATAGCATGCATGGTTCATACGGGAGATTCAATGGATGACTTTGAATCCGTCTGGAATGAAATGATCACCGCCCTCAAACCGGGGACGGAAATCAGGCATTGGAACCCATATAATGGGTACCTTGGTGAATGTTTAACCATCGTCACCAGCAGCCCGGAATCGATCGCTGTCGATCCGCCCAGGGTGTGGGACTACCAGCTGATCTCTAAGAATGATTTCGAAAAGGTCTGGAATGTATGGGGGGAATACAAAGACCTCCACCTGGAAAGACGGACAATCCGCGACTTGACCGACCATCACAAGTACATCATCAGCATCCTTCACTGGTATGAATTCGAGGCATGACCAAACCTGGCCAGAGATTTTTATGATCCCCACGAATGTGTATATTGAAACGGGAAAGAAAAAAACCTTTGCCTCGGCAGTGGATTGGCCCGGCTGGAGTCGCTCGGGTCGCGATGAGGATCAAGCCTTGCAAGTCCTGGTGGATTACGGACCCCGCTACGCCCAGGTCCTTAAGTCTGGAGGTATAAATTTTCAACCTCCCAGCGAACCTTCCCAATTAATCATCCTGGAACGGTATGCTGGCAACGCAACCACCGATTTTGGCTCCCCCGCCATCATTCCGGATGCTGACCGACAACCGTTCGACCAGCATATTTTCGAGCATTCACAAATCGTCTTGCAAGCTTGCTGGGCAGCATTCGACCGTGCCACTAAGACTGCTGCTGGTAAGGAGCTGCGCAAAGGACCACGTGGTGGTGGCAGAGACCTCGACAAGATCGTCCAGCATGTCGTTGAAGCAGACCAGGCGTACCTGAAGCGCATCACCTACAAGCAAAAGCTGGAGAGCGGATTAGATGCTGCTGGCCAGCTTGTCAGAATCAGGCAGGCGATCGTGGACGCCTTGCAGGCCGCATCCGTGGAACCGCTTCCAGAAAGAGGGCCGCGAGGAGGGGTTATCTGGCCAGTCCGGTATTTCGTCCGCCGGTCAGCCTGGCATGTCCTGGATCACACCTGGGAGATCGAGGACCGTATTGAGTAACCGACTCATCCTTGGACCTCCATATAAAAGGACAACCTTTAAAACAGGTAACGGTTCAGCAAGATGGCCTGAATCTCAAGAAACAATGGTCAGTTTTCTTCCAGAAAATTATCAGGGGAGCTCATCATGGATAATGAACTACAGAATCGATCTGTGCTGATCACCGGCACCTCCACAGGCATTGGCAGATATGCCGCGCTGCAGCTTGATAAGCTCGGCTTCCATGTCTTTGCTACCATCCGCAAAGAAGAAGACGCAAATTCAATAACCTCAGAAGCCTCGCATAGGCTCATTCCGCTCATCCTGGACGTAACTGATCCTTCCAGTATCGATAAGGCACATGAAATTTTAAGCCGAGAGATCAGCGAGGATGGTTTGTGGGGCCTGGTCAACAACGCTGCGGTAGGTTTTGTCTCCCCCATGGAATTCGTTCCCATGGATGATTTACGCTGGCTGTATGAAGCAAATGTGTTCGGACTGCTGGCTGTGGCCCAGAAATTTCTTCCGCTCATTCGTCGAGCAAAAGGCCGCATCTTGAATATCAGCTCATCGGCAACTCTCGTGGTGGCCCCTTTTCATGGGCCCTACTCATCATCCAAGTTAGCCCTCAATGGACTCACGGATGCCATGCGGCTCGAGTTAAGACCCCTGGGAGTGCATGTATCTTTAATCATCTACGGCAGTGTCAAGACTCCTATTTGGGATACCGCAGGGAATAAATCCACGCAGGTTACTCAGGATTTTCCTCCCGAGGCTTTGAGCCTCTATGGTGAAAACTTCAGCAGATTAAGAGCTTACTTCAATAGAATTGGAAAGGCAGGCATCTCAACTGAACAAGCTTTCCAACCTATCCTGCACGCCCTCACTGCGGAAAAGCCAAAAACTCACTACATTGTCGGTCCGGATGCCAAGCAGTATAACCTGGTCAAAAAGCTTTTTTATGGTCGCATAGGTGATTGGATCACCATGCGTACGATTGGCTTAAGTGATGATAGTGAATTACAAAATCAGCCATAAACCTCAGCGTTCTTGACACTTGATCATCGCTACGTTATAGTAAATTGAGAGTTAACCAATGGCACCAGAAGGGTATGTCCTAATCGCAGCTATCGTCGGGGGGCTGATCGGTTTTATCTCCTCCTTTTTTACTACTTTGCTCACGCAACGCTACCAGGAGGCGAAGCGCAAAGAGGAACGCGAGTGGTACCTGGCTGACCAGCAGCGCGAGATTCGCTTTGAAATACTCAACCGCCGTTATGATGAAGCCGAATCCTTGATCACATTCGGTATGGAAGAAATCCTTAAAATAGCCAAGATGATCCATTCTGCTGCAGCAAGCAAAGACATGGAAACGAAAAGAACCCGGCAGGCAGAGTTGTTCCAGTTCTCTGAAGGTTGGGACCAGGTTGAAGAATTCGAGCAGCTGCACACCATCGTGCATGCGATCGGTGATAGCGAGCTGATCGATAGTGTGATCAACCTGCACATTACTTACACATCCTTCCTGGAATGGACCGAAAAATCAATCCTCGCCGATCTGGAGCTGGACGACAGCCTGCCGATCACCAGGAGCAAGCTCAACAAGGTCGATGATTTTCGCATGGAAGCCTTTGAATATTACGCAAATTTTTACCGGCGACTTGACACGCTGCGATCCGGAGCCGATCCCGAGAAATGGCCGGCGCAGGGAAAAAAGCAGTCTTCAATATCCAGTTCAACCAATCGCATCCGTAAAGAAAAGGATTGAAGAGTATGTCCCCAAACAAACAATTTGAAACCGATGTGTTCCCCACCACCGCTGGAGATTTGACGATCACCTTTCTGGGTCATGGCAGCTTGATGTTCGAATTCAAGCAGCTCAATATTTTCGTCGATCCATTCAGCCGGGTCGCGGATTACTCCACACTGCCGAAAGCTGATTTGATCCTGATCACCCACGAACACCAGGATCATCTCGACCAGGCAGCACTGGGAGAGGTACGCACCCGGGACACTGACCTGGTCATAACCGATAGCTGTGCCCAGCAAGTTTCAACCGGGCATGTTATGCGGAACGGAGATGCAATCACGCTGCGCGGCATTCCAATCGAGGCTGTGCCAGCTTACAACCTGGTGCACAAGCGTGAGAACGGCCAGCCCTTCCATCCCAAGGGCGTGGGCAATGGCTATATATTGACTTTCGGTGATTTGAAGGTGTACATCGCCGCGGATACCGAGAACATCCCAGAAATGAAATCACTGACCGGGATTGATGTTGCCTTCTTACCCATGAACCTGCCGTACACCATGACTCCAGAGATGGTAGCCGACGCAGCGAAATCTTTCCAGCCTCGCATTCTCTATCCATATCACTTTGGGAATACGGATACTCAAAAATTGCTGGACCTGATGCGGGATGAAAAAGGGATCGAAATACGTATCCGCCAAATGGCTTAAGATCTCACTGGTCAAATTCAATGCCACCGGTTGAACGCAGGTACGCCCAGTGAATGTACGGCAGGCGGATGAACATCCGCTCTGCTAAATCTGAAGATGCTACAGCGCTGCAGTCCTGCACAAGATATCCACGCCGCCCTGCATCTCAAGGCATAAGCCATCCGCTGACGCGAAGAAAGGTAGTTCGCTCCCCCGCGAGTGATAGACATATGTCACCCCTTCCGGCAGTGCCCTAAGCGGTTGGATAGTAAAAACCCCTGGCCGGATGAAAAACCACCCGAGCACAATTAGCAGGATCAGCGAAAAGATAATGACGATGAATCTTGGCGATCTTCTCTTCTTGATTTATCCATCTCCCGCAGTCTTGCTTATCCAGAACCAGGCAAAGACCATATCAGCTGCTGCCCGCGTGCACCAGCAAGAACAGTAAAATAAGCCTAACCTGTTTTCGGATCTTGATTCTTCAGGCAGGTTCCTGAGGATCAACCACTTCTGGCTCTTCAGGCAGCATTTCTGCATCTGATAGCTCAAATGCTGCGCGTACATCTGCTTTCAATAGGTACCAGATGATCAGCGCACCAATCACGGTACCGATTGGAAAAGCAAACAGGCTGAAAATCCCGAGGATGATAGCCAGCCAGCGAGCCCATTCTTTCAGACGAAGTAAACCCCATCCAGCAAAAACTGAGAGTAATCCGCCTACCAGGATGAAGATTACACCACAGGTCAGGCCGAATACAGCCCAGAATTCACCGATTGGATCGTTGATCTCTCTAATCACCCCACTCACCGGGACAGCCACCAGCAGGCAGGCAAAAAACAACATGAAGATTGCATCTACAAAAAACCAGACCGCGATCGCAGTTACACCATCAGGCCGCTTCATTTTCACATCCTCCTTTCGAAATACGTCGCTAAGGCTAATTTTACTTGATTAACCGCACCAGTCCATCTTTGTATCTCCCTTCCAGCGATTAACCATAATCCCTGAAACAAAAACTGGTGTGATAGGATTCAACCAATTCGATCACCTGCGGAAGGTAAGATGTTGGTACCAGGACAAAACCCCCAGGAGTACAAATGACAAATACACCGGTTGGCAATAAAACCAAATTTTACCTGGATAAGCTGTGCGCTGAAATTAATAACCGCTGTGTTGGCTCTCAAGGAAACCAGCTGGCTACCGATTTCTTCGCCGAGGCAATTTCTGCTTTTGGTTTTGAAACCGAAACACCCGAGTTTGAATGCATCGATTGGAGCCATGAGGATCTTGAGCTGACAATAAATGGCCAACCGTTCCCGGCATTTATCAGCCCCTACAGCCTGGGCTGTAAAGCCACAGCCCCCCTGTCAGCTGCCTCCACACTGGATGAATTGGAGAACCAGGACATTCCAGGGAGCATCCTCCTGCTGCACGGCGAGATCGCCAAGGAGCAGCTGATGCCGAAGAATTTCACCTTCTACAATCCGGAAATTCACCAGCAGATCATCGCCCTGGTGGAGGAAAAAGCACCCCGGGCGATCCTCTCTGCTACTTCTCGCAATCCGGAACTGGCTGGAGGCATCTACCCATTCCCTCTATTCGAAGATGGTGATTTTGATATCCCTTCCGTCTACACCACGGAGGAAGAAGGACGCAGGATTGCACAGCAGGTGGGAAACCAGGTAGTCTTGAATTTTGAAGCCACCCGCCGGCCATCATCAGGCTGTAATGTAGTCGCACGCAAGGGTCGAGACCCCCATACAAAGATCGTCTTGTTTGCTCATATCGATGCCAAGATCAATACACCTGGTGCTCTGGATAATGCCACTGGCGTGATCTCCCTGCTCCTGCTGGCAGAATTGCTCCAGGAAATTTCCTTCACAAAAACGATCGAAATCGTAGCCTTAAATGGTGAAGATTACTACTCTGCGCCGGGTGAATTGCTCTATTTAAGGTCCAATCCCAACCAGATGGAAGATGTGTTCATGGGGATCAACCTGGATGGTGCAGGTTACGTGGATGGAAAAACTGCATATTCCCTTTATGACTGCCCAAGCGAAATAGCCCGCGCAGTATATAAATGCTTCCCGGCAAACAAGGGATTCCTGGAAGGGGAGCAATGGTACCAATCCGATCACTCGCTGTTCATCATGCACCAGCGTCCAGCCCTGGCGATCACCTCAGAGAAATTTCTATATTTATCAACCTATGTCACTCACACCGCACAGGACATCCCTGCCCTGGTCGACACATCCAAGTTGGTGGAAATCGCCCATGCGCTGCGGGATCTGCTGGTCTCCCTTGACAAATAAATTCGCTGGAACTTAGACTGCCTGTGTACAACATGAAAGCTGCGGACACCTATCCTTGAAAAAAGGTCTCCGCCAATCCGCTCCGTTTTCCAGCTGAAACCAAGGTCCTCCAACTCTAGAAATCAGCTTGACAATCTATAGAGAAATGTGTATAATCATGACAATTATATTTGCGATACAAACATAATGGCATTACAAATATATTGCCATGACTATACGGAGGTCAAAATGTCTTACCAACTTGATATGAAGGAAATTGAACGGCAGGTTTACCTATCCTACAGCGAAGATGGCTTAGTCGATATCGCCATTGGTGTTGTGATTACTGCCTGGGGATTGATGCTGATGATGAAACCAACCGGATTGATCGGCTTGATCGGCCTGCTTGGATTAGGCATCTGGTACATCGGAAAGCGAACAATCACCATCCCCCGCATCGGGGTGATCGAACCCAGCCCAAAGATGGAACGACGATTAACAAACCTGGCAGTATTCTTATTCGTGGCTGGGCTGGTCGTCTTTGGAGGCATCCTGCTCAGCAGGGCTGCTGGAAACACGCTGGTCAGCGATTATTCCCTGGGCATCCTGGGATTGGTTCTGGCTGCCGGGGTTGCCCTGCTGGCTTACCTGCTCAATGCTCCCCGCATCTATATCTACGCTTTGATCCTCCTGGTTTCATTCGCCGGGGGTGAGATCCTTGATAAATCCATCACCACGTTTGACGCCTTCGCGTTCTCTGTCGTCCTCGGCGGTGGCTTAATCATGATCTCGGGAATCGTGGTCCTGGTGCGCTTCCTGCGCAAATACCCACGCCCACAGATGGAGGCGTGAAGATGGCCGAAAATACATCCCAGGCAGACGTCGACCTGGAACTGGACCGCATCGTACACGAACCTGCCCGGTTAAAAATCCTGGCTTATCTCTCGGCCGTCAAGAGCGCAGATTTCGTCTTCCTGCTCAGCCGTACAGGACTGACATACGGCAATCTCTCCTCCCACATGAGCAAACTGGAAGAAGTAGGTTACATCGAAGTCGAAAAGGAAATCAAGGACAAACGCCCCCATACCATGCTCTCTCTGACGGACAAAGGTCGCACTGCTTTCGAGGATTACCGCAAGCATATGTTGGACCTGCTGGGTAATGGATGATAGATCCAGCCCGAAGCGATGCCCGCAAAACAAAATTAACTTAAGAGGCTGTCCTAAAAAATTGGGACAGCCTCTTTACGTTCACTCACAATTCATGGGACCAGTCAAGAATTGCATCTTGATTGTGGATGCACCTCTGAACGAAGTCCTGATCTTGGTTTGTCCGCCCAAGGGAAAGTGTCTTCCTGATAGGAATCAGATGGTTCGCTGCGCTCAGCATGACAATCTACACTGCATTGGCAACCTCATTTCTTTTCTGGACAGCCCCTAAGCACTTAATCTCCGCTTGATTCCATTATTCGCTCAGTGGTTGCGTAACGTCAATGGCAGGTAGACGCGATCACCCCACAATTGCCCGTATATCCCCGAATCGATGGACGGCGGTTGCTGGTCCTTAAATGCGATCATAAAATCCCCAAATGGACCACTGCTGATCACCGCTTGATCCGCGAGCGGGAAACCGCCAATGTACTTTTCTGCTCCGATGAGAGCCCCAGTAGTGGAGATAGATCTTCCTGCGATGTAATCGTAGACAATCGGAGGTGATGTTGGTCGTGTCCACGCCACGAGATATCGCTTGGACACCTCATTACTGGCGATTGCTGGATGAGTTTCATCTTCCGAACTCGAGGCAATATACTGTCCAGCCCCTACAACTCCCTCGCCGCTGACAAAGCGGCTGTAAATATTGTAGTTGGATGGAGGATAGAGCAGCTCAAAGACCACCAAGTACTGCCCGCTGGCAGTAGCATCCGGTAGAGCTGCCACAGAAGGATTTGTGCTGCTTACAGTAACCGCATGAATAACAATTTCCGCAGGATTTAATGGTAATCCCCCACCCGTCACCCGCCTACCAATTACAAAATCTATACTGGACGAGTAATACTTCTGCCAGACAACTAAAAACTCATTGCGTTTGCGATTATACGCCAGGACCGGGTTTTTTCTGGGAATATTACCGGGATCCTTTGAAATAACAAATGGACTTCCTTCAAGTGTGCCGGAACTTGATACTACTTGACCCAGTATATCGCTTTGGATGGGTATGGGATGAAACGTTTCCTGCCAAACAACCAAGTACTTATCTGATGTATATGCATATTCAACTGCGGGTTTCGCGGGAGTAATAATGTTTGAACCGCTGGTAAGAACGATATCCGTCGTGTCGAGTACGGCCCCTGTTCCCGAAACGCGCCGGGCACGGATCGAGTTCCAGAGACCGTCATTATGTTCCCAGACGATAAGATACTGATCGTGCTTACTGTTGTATGAAACTGCCGGATACCTGCGGTCCGCTCCTGGGCCAGCGGAGATGTAAAATGCACCACCGATCAATTCCCCATTCCTCGACACTCGTTGTCCACGAATATCATCATTCCCTGACCGGTCGTTATACCAGACGACCAAATATTCTTGCTGAAGGCTTGAATAAGCGATTGCAGGATGCTCTTCAACTAATCCAATGTCATTTCTGATCACGAAATTATCGCCAATCTGGTCGCCAAGCGGAGAAACCACTACAGTGGGATTCTGAGCGCTGTTCTTTGGCGTTTCGGGTGGTTGGGTCTCAAGTATTGGAACTGGCACACTTCTTGATAGCTGCGCACTAGTAGGTACAGCTCCAAGAACCAATATCCCCACGAAAGCAATTATCAAAATACCTGGTTTTTTTCTTGTGTACATCACTTTCTCCTTAGGTCTCAGGAATGATTTTGCAACCAAGCAGGAATATTGCAAACCATTCTTACTTCAGTATTTCACTGAAGGAAACGATGATACGATGTATATATTTTCCCCAGATTCTTGGTTTACTAAAATTATGTACCATTTACCCTCCGCATGTGATGCTGATCCCAATTTATTTACCTGGCAGGTTGATCTTCAAATTGGTATGATCACCCCCATCAAAGCTGCTCGGGCCAACTGCAGATGCCTGTAGATATTACTATACAAGCTTTCTATCTCCTTTGCAATATGCGTGCATGAGAGTGCCCCTGATGAATGAAATACAGCAATGAATATCACTACCTCTAATATTTAGAATTTTTTGTCCTTATACACGGGTCAGATCTACTTGACTGTCTGGCCGCGGACACCGATGACATTAAGTATGGACACTATCACCACTATTGATTATAGTTAAGTTCGGTTTCACTAAAAAACTGTTTATTTCGGTAAGAAACCTTATCCGAGATGCCCTATGAAAAAACACATCCAGATCACTTCCCAGTACCCGACTGGATAAAAGATTCGAAAATAGAAGGAGGAGAAAGATGATGAGAAAAACCCTGCTCTTAATACTCTTGCTGGTCAGCCTGGTATCAGCTGCCTGTTCGAGTCCAACCAGCCCACCGGAACCGACAGTTGACCAGCAGGAAATAGAAAACAGCGTCAATGCAACCCTGACCGCCATGGCACCTGCTGAAGCACCGCCGCCCACAGAAATCCCACCGCCGACGGAAATGCCTACTTCAACACTGCCACCCTCCCCAACACCGACGGCGACTCCCACTTTAACACCCACCCCCGAACTGGTGGCAGCCGATCCGGCTCAGATACTTGGAGAACCGGATGCGGTTGAAACATTTAATACCGGGACAAACTGGACACTTTTTGATACCGATTGTTTCAAGTCCGAGATCACGGATGGAGAGTATGTGATGACTGCCAAGGGTGGCCAGGGAAATATCTGCTGGGAGGTATCCTGGCCCGAATTTAAAAATTTCTATGTCGACACGATGGTCTTCATGCCAGACGATTGCAAAGCCAACGACCGCTTTGGACTGCTTTATCGTGCTCCCGATAACGATCGGGGCTACCTGCTCGGTTTGAGCTGTGACGGTAGATATTCGTTGACCCTGTGGGACGGCGAAAGATCAACGGTGCTTTTAGAACCAACCCCCAGTGAAGTGGTCAATGTCGGGTTAGACGCAGTCAACCGGCTGGGCGTGGCTGCTTACGGAGGCGTCTATCACCTTTATGCAAATGGCTATTACCTGACCGAGGTTACGGATAATACTTACACAGGGGATGGTAAGTTCGGGTATTTCGTCCAAACTGCCACCGACAGTGGATTTGTGGTTGAGTACGACAACCTGATGGTATGGCAGCTCGAGGAAGAATTCATCCCTCCCTCATTACCTGCTCCACCCACGACGGGAGTATTGCCTACGGCTGCCCCAGGCGTACCCAGCGTGACCGCAAACACATATGTCAAAGTGCGCAGCGGTCCTGCCTCCTTCTATCCTGTACTGATCGTTGCCCAGCAAGGTGCCACAACCGAAGCTGTGGGAGTCTCTGCAGACCAGGCCTGGTTCGCGGTTAGTTTACCCACATCCTTGATCGAGAGCGGTATTGGCTGGGTATCTGCCGCTTTCGTGACCTCCTCCGGAACTGCAAACCTGCCTGTTCTGCCTGCTCCACCCCCACCCGCAGAAATCGAACCGCCTCCACCAAGTGAAAGCGATGCGACCGTGACCACCATCGATGCGGTGAATATCCGCAGCGGACCCAATAACCAGTGCACTTCCTACGGGGTGCCACCAATCGGGTCCGTCGCCGTGGCGGTTGGCATCAGCGCAGATAATGGTTGGTATGCCATCCGTATCTCGAGCGATATTTCATCGGATGGAATTGGTTGGGTGAATGCAAGGTATGTGACTGCAAACAATGCCGCAAACCTGCCGGTGATGGAATCGCAGCTTTGCCCGTGAACGAATCCAACATCTTAACGGAAAAAATTGGGCTGTCGGGGTTCGACAGCCCTTTTTCTTTCGGAATTTCCGCACCGGAAAATATCGGAACTACCTGATGCTGGGAATGTTATCCCTGGGTGTTCTTACTTTCTAGCCTCCAAATTAAGATGGACTTGCCCAAACCCAGAAAAGGAGAAATATGATCCCACAAGCGATCAGTTACAATGGAAGCGGAAACCCTGCAATGAAATCATCTGACTTTAAATCAATCATTTTAGATCATTATTCTCGGTACCCAGAGCTGCAAATTGAGGACCTTTATAAATTAGCCCACCAGGCTGCAATGGGAAGCGAACATGCAGTTAAGGATATCGAATACGCCCGCCAATGGCTTTTTCGGGAGCTAAATCATCTACCGGGCGCCTCCCCAGAATCATTGGTGGATCCTATATCCCCAGACCATAATATCGTCCGCATCCATCTACAGCCTTATATTGCTTCTGGAGGGCAACCCGAAAAACTTCTTCAAGCATTTGTCAGCACGGCAAACGGGTTCCGCGGCAGTTTTGATGTGCTCAAACATTACTGGACCAGCATCGAGGCATTAGCCCAGGGTGATCAACTACCCTTCCCTCCTGAACGCCTGAGAGAGATGATTCGTCAAATGGCGGCATCAGGATACCCGGCAATCCATCACTCGACAAAATACGTTGAGGCTTATCACCCAAGCTACAGGGTAGTCGCACAAAGATTTTTTATATTAGAAGACCTGAACCTGGATCATCCATCTAAATGAGTCTTATTGATTTACGAGGTGAGCGTGATGAGAGATTATTCAGAATCCACTTATGGGGAAAATATCGCAGAGGTCTATGATCATTGGTACGCTGATTTCGATCCCAAATCCGTTTCAACGCTGGCTGAACTGGCACAGGGAGGCCGCGCGCTTGAATTAGGCGTTGGGACGGGACGGATTGCCCTGCCTCTATCCCAGGCAGGCATCGAAGTGCATGGCATAGATGCTTCGCCAGCCATGATCGCCAAGCTCAAGGCCAAGCCGCACGGGGATGACATCCAGGTCTCCCTTGGAAATTTTGCGGAAATAGATGTTGAAGGGCAGTTCGAGCTGATTTACATCCTCTTCAACACTTTTTTCGCGCTGACGACCCAGGAAGAACAGGTGCGGTGCTTCTCCAATGTTGCCAGCCATCTATCATCGCAGGGTGTATTCCTGATCGAAGCTTTTATTCCAGATATGTCTCGCTTTGATAACCACCAAACTGTGCGAGTTATGGCAATAGAAGAGAAGGGCTGCCGTCTTGAAACTTCACAAGTTGACCCCATCCAGCAGCAAATTACCCAGCAGTTGATCCATTTGAGTGCAGAAGGTATCGACACGTATCCCCTCAAAATACGCTATGCCTGGCCTGCTGAGCTCGATCTGATGGCCAGAATGGCTGGATTAGCTCTAAGCTATCGATGGCTAAACTGGCACAAAGATGCTCTCACCCCTGAGGCTGGAAAACATATATCGGTCTACCGCCATGCTTGAGTACGTCTAATTCTTGGGTTTCAAATACGTTCAATCGATCGACGAATGGCTAACTTTGCACCATAAATTATAGATATCCAAACCAACAGTAAATTAATAATGTAACTTTTCTATCGATCTTGCATATTATTTGTAGAGTGCAATTGTGGTCAACTTTCATGAACTTTACTCATCCTATGCAGCAGATGTCTACCGTTTTGCTTTCTGGTTGGCTGGAGATAGAGCCAAAGCAGAGGATATCACTTCAGAAACATTCATTCGAGCCTGGGTGCACAACGACACAATCCGCACCGAAACTCTCAAAGCTTATCTGCTCACCATTGCGCGGAATTTATATCTCGAGGATCAGCGAAATCAGCCCCAGCAGATATCCCTCGAAGATATCTATCCGGAGCCTGGGTTAAGTCCGGAACGCAGGGTGGAATCTCAATCGGACCTCGAGGCTGTCAGAGAGTGCCTGCAAGCACTCCCTGAAGTTGACCGTACCGCGTTCATCTTGCGGGTCCAACACGAACTACCCTATGCTGAAATCGCACGCAGCCTCGATATCTCCCTGTCTGCTGCCAAGGTAAAAGTCCACCGCGTCCGGAAGAAGCTGATCATGAATAGAATTTCACGTGAGGAGGTGCGCATCTGATGGAAATATCACGCAATATTATTATCGATTTACTTCCCTTATATATCGTTGATGAAGTCAGCCCCGAAACTCGAACCTTCGTGGAGAATTACCTGGAGAACGATCCGGAGCTTGCGGAAATTGCCCGTAAAATATCAGCTTCGAAGCTGTTAGAAGAAATACCCATCCCCATCACAAAGGAGCGTGAAATGGAAGCTTATGAAGAAGCCAAGCTGCAGCAGCGCAAATACATCATCACCCTGGTTGCCGTGGTATCCGCTGTCTTTCTATTCTTGATGGCAGCGGCGCTGGCAGGATTACTTATCCTGATGCCAAAAATCTGGATGTAGAATCTTCCAAAGCAAACCGGAACATCAAGCAAGGATTGAACGTTCGCCTTAAAAATACTTCCCGGAAAGCTCTGGACCCTGGTAGAATCAGCGACCAGGTACTTTCCAGGTCAAATGATCTTAATCCAATTTCACAAACAGGAGCCTGCTGTTTCATGATGATCACGCCCCTATCACCCAACGACCAGGACCAGATCCATCAGACTGCCCGGCTGCTGGTGAAAGGATTTGCAGAACACTGGCCGGATGCCTGGCCAGATTTTGAGGCTGCGCTAGAAGAAGTCCAGGATTCATTCGAGGTTGGCAGGATCAGCCGGGTGGCAGTCAACAAGGATGGCCGGGTACTGGGTTGGATCGGCGCCATCAAGGAATACGAGGGGCACGCCTGGCAGCTGCATCCCCTGGTCGTTCACCCCGAACACCAGGGGATTGGCATCGGTCGCATGCTGGTGTTGGACCTGGAAGAACAAATTCGACAGCGTGGCGGTATTACTATCTACCTGGGCACAGATGATGAGGATGGCATGACCTCGCTCGCCAATACCGACCTGTATCCCGATGTGTTTAAACACCTTGCCCAAATTAAAAATCTGAAGCAGCACCCCTACCAGTTCTACCAGAAATTAGGCTTTGTGATCGTTGGCGTTATACCAGATGCTAACGGTCTGGGAAAACCGGATATCCTGATGGCAAAGCGAATCGAGAAATTGGGAGATTAGTGCCTCGTTTTTCCCCACTAACATCCCAGGCAGCCAGGTTGGATGTCCCATGATCCTCCCGGATGCAAGCCATCAGGCAGGTGGGTTATTACCCACATCACTGAGGAAACGATGACAGCAATTTAACTTCGAGGTTCAAACATTCGTTAGTAATACCCCGAAATTCGTGATTCAAATAAAAATAGCGTACCCAGCATCTGCTTATCCTGACCGGAAAAGTCCTTTGTTATTGACCTAAACGAGATTCTTCAATTATAATCTTTCAAATATAAATTCTCTCCCAGAAACTTCTACTGAAAGATTATGGAGGCAGTCATGGCAAAGAAGAAAGACAAGAAGAAGGATAAGAAGAAAAAGAAGAAGGACAAGAAGTAGTTTCAAATGGAATATACAGCAAAAACCCCGGTCAAATAGGCTGGGGTTTTCGCTATTCCCGGCGGAAGTTTCTTGGAAAGCTGTGAGCCATGGAAAACGCAGGTCCCGTGCCTGTAATGCAGACGAATGGCAGGTACATGCACAATTGGGAGTTTGGTTGATACGATACGAACGATTACTTTCCGGATCCAGCATGGAAATAGCTGGGACCTGCTTCGGGATCGGAAGCAGCTCTGTGTGATGAAAATTTTCTCTTTGATCGGGAGGGTAATCGCCCCAACCAGCGCAGCCGCCACCCACTATCTATCCACGCGGCCGATCTTGGAGTCTGCTGCTCAAGTTACCTCAAACTGTTTTCAGACTACCCCCATCTCCAAAACCGTCTCCCTCTTCAGTATTGGATCAAACCCTTCCCTGGAGGCTGGTCTGACCTGCCTACCTGTGCTAGTCTGGTACTTTCTTTAGTACATTGAACGTATCTCGATTCTGGGTCGTATTTAATAATAATACCGTACATTCCCGGAGGAACAATATGAAGCTCAGGTCCATGCTGTCAAGCCTTGCAGCCTCTTTTCTGCTCATGCTCGCCGTCACTGCCGCTTGTAGCGGAAGCCCGACCAGGGAACCGATCACATTCGAATTTGCGAAAACTGAAACTGCCATCGCCCACCCGACCATAGAAGAGATCGAGCCAACTCCAACAGCAGTTCCTCCAACTCCCCAACCTGTACTTGGGCCATCTTCTACTATCGACGAACTGATCGCCGATCTAGAGGGATTACCCATCGACCAATTCTTCGATGCATCTTACACCCAACTCCTGCTGCGGAATCCGGAATTGCTCACCGAGCTCAACCTCTCAGCGCAGTTCGGCTTGCGTAATGACCAGCTCAATAATCTCTCCGACGCTTACCTGAAAGACACCCAACGGCTGGAATCCGGCATTCTTTCCTTGCTGTTGGCCTATGATCGCCAGAGCCTGACTCCCGAACAACAGCTCTCCTATGATGTCTACCGCTGGACACTGGAAGATAAAGTCCAAGGGCATGAATTCATGTATCATAATTATCCACTGAACAACTTTATCAACAGCTATGATTTCAACCTGACCACATTATTAACAGAGCTGCATCCCCTGAATAACCGGCAGGATGTCGAAGATTACATTCTACGTCTTTCCAAGGTTCAGACCCAGGTGGACCAGCTGCTTGAAGGACTTGCCCTCCGTGAGGAGATGGGCATTATCCCTCCCAATTTCATCATCTCTATGGCGCGTTCAAATCTCGCAGACTATATCGGTTTTCACGGTGGAAATCCGGAGGCGATAAACGTGAGCTATATCCCTGTCCTCTCAGTATTTAACGAATCAATCGAGACCATTCCAGGATTGAGCGCAGAAGAAAAAATGGAGTTTCGGGCCGCTGCCCAGGAGCAGGTTAAGAATTCTTTCGTACCTGGATACCTGAAGTTGATCGATTACCTCGATCATCTCCAACCGCTTGCGGATGACAAAGCTGGCGTTTGGAAGCTTCCCGAGGGAGAGGCCTATTACGCATATAAGCTGCACCAGGAGACCAGTACAGATTTGACCCCTGCAGAGATCCACGAACTTGGGTTGGCTGAAGTGGAGCGGATTAAAGCGGAAATGAAAGACCTCTTCACCGAGCTGGGTTACCCACAGGATGAAGACTTTAGTCGCTCTCTGGGACGCGCAATCCAGGAAGGAGGTGTTTATGACATCTCTTCACAAGCGGGGAAGGATGCATATATCAGCGCGGTAGAGCAGATCATCAGCGATGCCGAATTGCGGATGGGAGAAGTGTTCGACATCGGTCCCAGCTGGGGTGTCGAAGTCGTGCCAGGTCCCATGGGGGGATATTATGTCCCAGGCGCCCCGGATGGCTCGCGACCTGGAGCCTATCACGTTGGTATATCCGGAAACCAGCTGCAAAAATTCACCGAACCCACCATCGCCTATCACGAAGCAGTTCCCGGTCATCACTACCAGATCGCCACTGCCCAGGCATTGGATTTACCCATGTTCCGTAAAGGCGGAGGGATCAACGGCTATGTTGAGGGATGGGCGCTCTATGCGGAACGGCTGGCATACGAGATGGGTCTCTATGAAAATGATCCTTATGGGAACCTGGGTCGTCTCCAGATGGAGCTGCTGCGCGCAGTGCGACTGGTTGTCGACACCGGTATCCATGCTATGCGCTGGACGCGCGAGGATGCATCGTCTTATATGGACCAGACTTTGGGTTCTCCAGGAATGTTCTCCTACGAGGTTTACCGCTACATCGTCATGCCAGCCCAGGCAACTGGATACAAGGTCGGCATGTTAAAAATCCTCGAGCTGCGCCAGCGAGCCAAAGATGCACTCGGTGATAATTTTGACATCAAGCAATTTCATAATATTGTGATCGGCAATGGCACCCTGCCGCTGGAGGTCCTCGAGCAGCTGGTGGATGATTACATCGCAGCTGCACAAAGCCAGTGATCCACGGATCAATACGACCCCTCGCCCGCTTATTGACGAAGACCACTTGGCGAGTATAATCAGATCACGAGATGAAACAAACATCGAACTCCATTCGGCGGTCCAGCATCCCTACAAGGACAAGATGCAATTCCTTAATGCCGCCGTTTTACGACCGGCGGTATTTCCTTTATTAGATGGGGAGGTCAAGCTGTGAACTTCGGCTTCATGGGACAAATCTTGCGCGTAAACCTTTCAACGGGCGAAATTTCTGCCGAACAAATTAACCAAACCTGGGCTAGGAAATATCTGGGCGGTGCAGGATTAGCAACCAGATACCTCTACGATGAAGTTCCACCAGGTATTGATGCGCTGGATTTTGAAAACAAGCTGATCTTCATGACAGGGCCGCTCACCGGGACTGCTTCAGCCAGCGCCAGCCGCTACTCAGTTGTATCCAAATCGCCTCAAACAGGGATCTGGGGTCATGCAAATTCCGGCGGGAGCTTCGGACCAGCCCTCAAACGCAGTGGCTACGATGGAGTGATTTTTGAGGGCATTTCCCCCCAGCCGGTGTATTTGAAGATCAACGCCGGTCAACCCGAACTGTGTGATGCACAGGACCTGTGGGGTAAAACCGTGCCTGAAACCGAGGACGCCATTCAGAAGGGAAGCAAATCCAAATACACCATCGCATCGATCGGACCGGCGGGTGAAAACCTGGTTCGCTATGCCGCCATCATGAACAACAAGCACCGTGCCGCAGGTCGTTGTGGGTTAGGTGCTGTGATGGGCTCTAAACGTTTGAAAGCTATCGCCTGCTTTGGATCCGAACCGATTCTCATCACTGATGAAACAGGGTTCAGGCAGGCTGCCCGGCGCCAGATCGGTTTCCTGGATGAATCAATGCTTAAAGTGGTCTTCGATACTTTCGGCACTAACATGATCGCCGATATGGTCAATGTGCGCGGCGGCTACCCAACTCACAACTGGCAGGAAAGCGTTTTTGAGGGGATTGATCAAGTAAACGCAGAGGGAATTGCTGATTCGGTCTTCATAGAAGGTGTGGCTTGTTTTGCCTGCCCAGTTACTTGCGGGCGCCGGACGGCGATTAAAGGTGGCAAGTGGCAGGGACACTCAGGCGAAGGACCTGAATACGAGACCACCAATACCTTCGGCGCCATGTGTGGCATCTCCGATATTAACGCCATCACCATGGCAAATTATCTCTGCAACCAATATGGCTTGGATACAATCAGCACCGGGTCCACGATCGCTTTCAGTATGGAGTGCTTTGAGCGCGGAATACTCAATTCAGACCATACCGGAGGCCTGGAGATTAAATTCGGCGATGCGGACCGGATGGTTGACCTGGTGGAGAAAATTGCCCTGCGGGAAGGTATCGGTGACCTGCTGGCTGAAGGCACCCGGGTGATGTCCCAGAAGTTAGGGAGAGGTTCTGAGCACTTCGCCATGCAGGTTAAAGGTCTTGAGTTGCCAGCCTACGATCCCCGGGCAGCAAAAATTTGCGGACTGGGATATGTTACCGCCAACCGCGGCGGCGATCACATCACCAGCTACGTCGAAGCCCCCACCTTCATCGATGTACCCCTGCTGGTGATCGAGGACAGCGCGATAAAAGATCCGCTTATCGCTGATCCGGAGGAAACCCGGGTGGTTGTCGATATGGAGAATGCCCTCAGTGCCCTGGATGCTATCGGCTGCTGCAAGTTCATGGGGATGGGCCTCACTTCGCAGGATATGGTCGATTTGATCGTTTGTGCAACTGGTTGGGACCTCACCTTGCAGGAATACCTGGCTTGTGGAGAACGCAACTACAACCTGGCCCGGGCATACAACATCCGGGAAGGTATCGACCGCGAATCCGATATGCTGCCGGAGAGGCTCATGGAAGACCATCTGCCCTCCGGTCCTGCTGAAGGAACGGTAGTCGAACGAGATGATCTCGAGGCAATGAAGGATGCCTACTACCAATATCGCGGTTGGGATCCTGCAACCGGTACACCCACTCCCGAGAAACTAGCTGACCTTGGATTGCAAGACCTGGCTACAGACCTGTGGAGTTGACAAACCTCCAGATCCTATTCAATCGACACCCAATACCACCCCTAGTTCTTATCATCAACTGCGGCCTCGGCCTTCTTGAGTAAATTTTGGACTGTGAGCAGTTCAGACTCTGATAAACCCAGGATCTGCTCCGTTTCTTCATCATCATCACTGGTAATACGGCGACCTAAACCAGAATAGCGCCACATTTTAAGGTCTTCCTCCACCGGGGAACCAATCAGGTCCTCCCGGACAATCCGTCCGTCCTCCATGACAAGCACCCGATTGGTCTGGCGTGCAACAGCCTGGTCATGTGTCACTACGATGAAGGTTGTTCCCTGACTCTGATTTAAATCTCGCAGCAATCCCATTAACGATTGCCCTGCTGAGCTATCCAGGCTGCCTGTTGGTTCATCCGCCAACACCAGCTGGGGTCGATTGGCTAGGGAACGGGCGACCGCGACTCTTTGACGCTGCCCTCCGGATAACTGGTTTGGTAAATGATTCATGCGATCTCCAAGCCCGACGAGCTCCAACAATTCCGCAGATCTCTTCCACCGTTCGCGCAGCCCTAATTGCCCCATCATTGGTATTTCAACATTTTCCCTAGCTGTCAGGGTGGGGATTAGATTGTGCAGCTGGAACATAAAACCAACCGTTCTGGCCCGGAAATGATCCTTGTTTTTGATCTTAGTGAGATCTTCCCCATTGATCAATACCTCCCCGCTGGTAGGTTTATCCAGAGCACCGATCATGTTGAGCAATGTGCTTTTCCCGCTACCACTGGGGCCCATTACCGTTACCAATTCACCCGTCTCAACGCACAAATTAACATTGTCCAGTGCCCTGATTTGTTCTCCGTCCCCATATATTCTGGTCAGGTTTCTGGTTTCTACCAAGTACTCGAACTGCTTATCCATTTTTCACGCTCCAATCCATTTCATCCCTCAACTTCAATATCCACAAAAGCGGTCATTCCCCATCGCAATTGGTCCGGGATTTCTTTCAGTTCGATAATGATTGGATAATTCACTCCTGTGCCTCCAGCTGCTTTGGGGGCGATCCGCTTGACGGTCCCCTCAACCACCAGGTCGGGAAACGCGTCGAAAGTAACGATTGCGTTATCCCCCAGTCTCAATTGAGTCAAATCGATTTCGGATAAGTCAGTGGTTTCGATCTGTAAATGATCGATATCTGCCAAAAGTAAAACAGGCTGTCCAATATTCACCCACTCGCTTGAATGAACAAATATTTCAGCAATGTTGCCTTCAAATGGAGCTCGCAACTCAAGATCGCTTAATGCAGCTTCTGCAGCCTCCCATTGGGCTTGCGCATTAGCAAGACGAGCTTCTGCTACCTGCAAGTCATCCGGGTCAGGTCCATTTTGATAAATATCATATTCATCCTGAGCCAGGTCAATTTTCGCTTCCAGGAATTCGATATCACCTTGACGAGGACCTGTCTTCACACGCTCCCAGGTACGCCGGGCGTCCGCCAGGTGAGCTTGAGCCGTGGCGAGATCAGCTTTCGCCACGGCAACGTCCAGCTCGCTCCCACTGCCCATCAGGGCATTAAGCTTCCTGACCGCCGCGTCATACACCTGCTGGGCCATTGCCTGGTGGGCTAATAAATTTGCCCTGATCAGATTGTCTTCCCTTTTATTCGCATAGGGTTCGAAATCATCATTCGCTTTATCCAGTGCATTTTCAGCCAGGATGACTTGTGCTTTTGCGGCGTCTATATCAGCCTGGTCTGCAGTGGATTCCAAAATACGCAACCTTCTTTCTGCACTATCGACTGTTTTTTCAGCCTCCGCTATCGCTTGCAAAGCACTTGCCTCCTGCATATCAGAATCGAGTAAATCTTCCAAAGCCTCCCGGGAACTCTCCAGTTCCAGGAGAGCTTGTGCAGCAAGCAAAGCTGTATTCTCGTTCAGATCGTTTAATGCATGCTGAGCATCCGCCAGCTCTAACTCAGCTGCAGAAAGTGCAGCTTCTAACTGCTCCTTCCCCTCCAAACGAACAAGAACCTGTCCGGGAGTAACAACTTCATCTTCACTAATCAGTATTTGCTCAACAATGCCGGGAGCAGTCATGCTGAGCTGGGACCAATCGACCGGGACAACTACCCCGGTCGCGCTGATAATCGGCGCAAATCTCACTTCAGGTACACTTATATCTTGCTCTGCTGGCTCTGTGGATTCAATTTCACTGCAGGCAGCTGTGAACACCAGACTCAATATAATGAAGATGAATTTCCAAACATGCTTCTTCATAACACCACTTTCCTTTCCCACTTAATCATTCATACCTTAACGCCTCAACCGGCCGCAACCGCGTCGCTCTGATGGCCGGGTAAAGCCCACCGGCTATACCTAACACCAGGGCAACAATCAATGCCCGGGCAAAAATCACCAAATTCCAATCAGGAGAAACGATTGATCCATACATGGGAATCAGGCTGAAGAGAAAGGTTAATCCAAAAGCCACCAGAATACCAACTATGCTTCCCGCCAATCCGAGCAATAGCGATTCATTCATGATCATGCCCAATACTCGCCTACGCTGCCAGCCCAATGCTCGCAACACGCCAATTTCCCGCGTGCGCTCGAGGACCGACATGAGCATGGTATTGAGCACGCCGATCCCTCCCACGCCGATCGCCAGGAGGGAGATCCCTGCTAACAACCCATCCACAGTTTGCATATCTGGCATTTGTTCCACGAACTCCCCGCTCAGGCTGGCGTGCACCTCCGGGAATTCAGTGTTTATTCGGGCTACAATATCTGGAGCCTGGGAGGGATCCTCGACTTTAATCAAGTACATGGTGACCTTCCTCGGTCTGCCCATGTAAGATTGAGCATCGCGCAGGGAAATTACGCCCCCCATCTCTTCCCATGCTGATCCAGATTCGTAAATCCCCACCACTTTGAACCGGCTGCCCCCCACTTCTATCATGTCACCAACCGACTTCTTTAGAGAGTTCGCCATCATCCTGCCCAGCAGCATTTGGCGATTGTTGGTTAAAATCTCTCCTTCTGCAATATTAAACTGCTGAAGATTGTATTCATGCGGCGCATATCCGAACATGATGAATATGGTTCCAGAATCAGGTAAGACTGTGCCAGTGAAACCCAAACCGCTAACATGGGCAACACCTGGCAATACCGCGATTTTCTCACCAATTCGCTCATCCAGAGCACTGTATTCGGTATCTGCAACTCCAGCCTGGCGGACAATAATCTCTGAATCTCCAGCCATGGTAGACATCACATCCGTTAAGCCACCTATTAATCCTTCCAGGGCCATGATCCCGCCCACGGTGATGCCAATCACACCCAGGGTGAGCAGGGTGCGCGCTCTGCGCTGCCAGAGGTTCTGTACACTCAAGCCACCGAGTGGTAAGCGGTGTGTCGAAATCCCTGATGTGCCGCCCTCATAACGTAACGCTTCCACTGGCTCCAGCCGGGAGGCTTTCCAGGCAGGATAAAAACCACTCACCAATCCAATGATTATGACAGTAACGAACGCTTGGACTAGGATTCCCGCATTGATATTTGCTGCTGATGCACCAAAGAAGCCAACCACATTTGAGAGTCCAAGTAATAAAAACCAACCCAGGAACACACCCACCAAGCCACCTGCCAAGCAAACCAATAACGATTCGCTCATGATCATGGATAAGACACGCCCGCTACTCCAACCAGTGGCCTTTAAGACTCCAATCTCACGCGTGCGCTCGACCACCGACATCAGCTGAGCATTCATCATACTCACCCCACCGATTAAGATCGCCAATCCTGCAATCCCCCATGCTGCGGCTTGTATATAATCACCCATTAATTGCTTTTCTGCAAATTCGTCAGTCCCACTTATAGATAAATCTGACCACAACCTGGAAGCGCGCTTCTCTAGCCGTGCACGCATCCCCGGATCTTTGAGCTGGATATAAAATACGCTGACCTGTCTTGGTTTGCCCAATAACTCTTGGGCATCCAATAAAGAAATGACCGCACCATTGTCTTCAAGTGTCGCCCCAGTCTCATAGATTCCCACTACACGGAAGACGCTGTTCATGATCCGAAGCGTATCACCGGCTTCCTTATCAAGTACATCTGCAGCTGAAGCACCCAACAAAAGGGGTTTGCCGTGAGCTTGTTTCGCTTCCCGTGAGTCGAGGTCTCCACCTTCAATAACATGAAACCTATTGAGGATAAAACTATCCGCTGGATACCCATAGATAAAGAAGTAAGGTACATTTTCAGTCAGCACAAATCCCTGCAGCATACCGCTAACAGCAGCAACCTCGGGCATGGCAATTAATTCCCCACCAATACCCTCGTCCACCGAGGTAGTGGTTAAATCCACTGCATCAGGTTGGCTGAGAATCAAGTCAGCTTTACTTCCAGATAGGATCGAATCATAGCCTGTCTTCAGGCCCTCTGCTAACGCTCCTAACCCAACGATCGCAGCAACACCAATGCTGATACCAAAAATAGTTAGTATGGTGCGCCCTTTTTGCCGGAACAAATTCTTAAATATCATCGCTCTGTGTCCATACTGAGAGTAAAATGAAACCAGCTCATCTGAAGGTCTAGTACAGACAAAATATTTAGACTCACCTAAATTTTATCATAGACTAATCTAAATTTAATGTGAATTCTACCACAATCCCACCAAGCGGAGAAGCGAAAACGTTCATAACCCGAAGGGAAGAAAATTATCCCGGTGTGGTTAAGAAGATTAAATGTATAATGAATTCATCTTGATCAATTTCGGTAATAAAGAAAAATCGCTGAAATCTCCTATTCCTGATCAACACGTGAAGATAACTGTGCCAGGAATCACTCCAAATCTTCAAACGGCCATCATAATCAAGCGAGAAATCAAACCTTATGGGTTACCTTGCAAAGCCCTGGTTGAAAAGCTACAAACTGGGACCCTACAAATTGGATCAAAGTTTGGCACCCTTTCCAGACGACCCGGTTTTTCGAGTCTTGGACCAGGCAGTTGAACTATATCCCGGGCAAACCGCGATTTACTATTTAGGTAGAACCATCAATTATGCCCAATTGAATGACCGGGTTGCAAGGCTCGCGGCTGCTTTGATTGGTCTGGGAATACAAAAAGGGGACCGGGTTTGCGTTTACCTGCCAAACTGCCCGGAATTCATCATCAGCGATTGGGCGATCCAGAAGTGTGGTGCGGCGATCGTCCCTACCAGCATTCTGCGCACTGAGCAAGGGTTGCTCCACGAAGTAAGCACCTCATCCAGTAAGGTAATCATCTGCCAGGAATCCTATTTAGAACGCGTGCTGGGGATCGTCGACCGGTGCGGTCTCGAACATGTGATCGTCACATCCACAGCTGGCTATGATCTTGAACCGGTATCTGCCCTGCTTCCAGGAAATACGCATGATTTCAGGACATTGTTGAATGAAAATGATCCTGCCCTCCCCCAGATAGATATCAATCCCCGGGAAGACCTGTGCGAGCTTTCCTTCACCGGCGGGGCCACCGGTGTGCCCAAAGGAGTCATGATCACCCACGCCAACCGCCTGAGCTGCCTGACCCAGAGTCTGCCCTGGGTTCTCAAGCCATTAATGCGTGGATTCGCAGGAAAGTCTTCCATATTAATCGCCATCCCCTTGTTTCATTCTTATGGTCATTTTACCCACCAATCCGGGGCACTGCTTGGCCAGCGGCTGCTAATTCTACCGGACCCGAGAGACACCGATCTAGTGGTTGCATACATCGAGAAATTCCGTCCTCTATTCATCCCTGCTGTACCAACCCAACTGATGCGCATCGCCGAGGCCAATTTGAGCCGCATGAATTCTTTGCTGTGGAGTGGCGCTGCACCCTTACCAAACGAGGTCGGACAGGCCATCAAGCGCAAGATCGGTATGCCGGTCTCTCAGGCATATGGATTAACTGAGACTTCCCCGGTAACCCATTTCAATGTCTCCTCTTTTTCCAAGATCACCGGCTTCATGTCCAAGGAAAAATACGGGATCGGTATCCCCACACCGGACACAGAATGCCTTTTGCTGGACATTGAGACGGGTGAAGAGGTGCCGTTTGGAAAACCAGGCGAGATAGTCGTCCGGGGTCCCCAGGTCATGAAGGGCTATTGGCCAGAGCCAGGTTCCGGATTGACTCCAGATGGTTGGCTGCACACCGGTGATATTGGCATCATGGATGAGGATGGATACTTCCAGGTGGTTGACCGTACCAAGGATATGGTTAACATCTCAGGCATGAAAGTCTACACCACCACGGTCGACGAAGTGCTTTACCAGCATCCTGGGGTGCTGATGGCAGCTGCCTTCGGGGTGCCAGATTCCGAAAAACCCGGTAGCGAACGCGTGATGGCGGTTATCCAACCTAAAAAGGGATATCCTGAAGCGCTCACAAAACAAGAAATTATCGCCTTTTGCAGGGAAAAGCTGCCCGCGTACGCAGTACCAAAATTCATCGAGTTCAGGGAGGATATGCCGCTCACAGTTACAGAGAAGGTGTTTAAGAAAGCCCTGCGTGATGAAGCCCTGCACAAGATGAAAGTGAATCCCACCTGAACAGAATCTACATGAACCAGGATGAAATTCAAACTTCAAAATGGGAGCAACCAGATGACTACCTACCAGTACTGCACACCTGAATGGCTGGCAGAATCCGCCGAGCGCTACCAGGAAGATCCCAAATTCCATGAGACCTTTCAAAAGCTAATCCTGAAGGTAGCTTTCCGCATAAAGGCTGATCCTGCTTTGGGCATTGAACAGGATATCGTCTTTGCAGCTTATATCAACCAGGGCGATTTGGAAAAGCTGGCTTTTATCTCCAAAGCAGAGGCAGAGAGGGAGGCGGATTACATTTTAGCGACCTCACCCCGGCAGTGGTCCAAGATCCTGCGCAAAGAGAGCATGTTTGCCGGAGACGTGATGATGGGCAGAATCGCAATTGATAAAGGCAGCAAACCCGGTGTGATAAAGATTGCGCCTTATTCAACCGCTTTCGTGAACGCCCTGACTCAGGTCAATGTGCAATATCCGGATGAAATGTCACCCGACGAAATCGAGACATACCGCCAGACCATCAACGAATTCCGAACCGAGCTGGGTGTGTAACTGCGCCAGGATATTTGATATGCCCGTCAAGGTGCGCGGTTATTTAACCTACAAACTGATCATCGGGGAGCAGTCGATCACTCTACGGGAGGGAGAAACTCTAACCCTAGTGGGTTTATTGACTTTGTTGGCTGTTCAATCAAGCCAAGAGTTCGTGCAATTAATATTTGAACCAGAAGCACAGCTGCTCAGCGATCAAGTGACAGTGCTCATCAACGGGCGCAGCTATACCAACCTGCCGGATGGATTGGAGACCAACTTGAAAGATGGTGATGAAGTTTCTATATTTCCACCCATAGCCGGAGGGTCAGGCAAACCTCAAAACCAGTACCTAGTCGTAGAGCGGGAATCTTTCCCGGATTTTCCGAAGTAACTTGAATCGATCTTACTAACTGTAATCTCAAAGGACGGTTACAGTCCCAGCATCCCCATCGACTCTGATCTGCTGGCCGGATTGCAGCTCCCCGATCGGTACCTGGTCCACGCAGGGAATCTCGGCCATGATGCAGCCCACCGCAGTGATTGTCTCGCACTCGGCGTTGATGATAGCTAGTGGTGCCCTTCCAGCCAGTTTCAGGCGATAAAGAGTGTAAGACCCCACAGTAGAACCCTTGCCCGTTGGAAAAACCAAAACCTTCCCGGCAATTGATTGTCCCTCCAGCTCGTGATCACGCTCTATCACCACCCCGGTATCCGGATCGACCCCACCAAAGAAGGATATCCCTGTACTGCTGACCAGGGCTTCCCCCACCTCCATACCTCCAAAAATCTTACGTCCCTGCCACTTCATTCGGTTGACTCCCTGGGATTTTCACCAAGTGCTGCCAGCACCACTTCATCAAACGGTTTCAGGATGGTTTGGAAGTGATTCTTTCCCGCCGCATAATAACAAGCCTTGGCACTGTCCGTCACCAGGGCGGTAAAACGACCTTTGATCGGCGCTACAACGCAGCAGGTATCGGCAGCAAATTTTGCCCCGCTGGCTTCGATCGTGGCGGAGTAACCCATTCGATCGGCGATCTGCTTGGTCGGCCTGGCAGTGGTGATCCAAAATTCCTTGACCACTTGCTTACCTTCCAGCAGCTCAGCGATGCGCGCGATCTCCTTGATCGAGAGATGCGGGCACCCCAGACTGACAAAATCAGCACTCACCAGATCACCATTTGACAATTCAGACTTTGCCGATTCGATTTCCATTGGTGATATCCTAATCGCATCAGCCGGAGGTCCAAACAGGCCGGCCTCCGGCGTGATGCCTTCCATGTGGAAGAGCGCTGTCCCTCCGTAAGTAGCCAGGCTGGCGCAAAAGGATTTCAAACTTTCCAATGTTGCTGATTTTATGCCTCGGATATATGGTACGAAGGCATTTGTGTGCGACTGAAGATGCGCTCCAATCACCTTCCCAAGGGCTCCAAAATCATCGTTCTCACATAAATCAGCATGGACCTCAACGGTGAGCTGCGGAACTCGGTTTTCCTCCAGGTGCATCCCATAAGCCGGCGTGCGCCCGGTCAGTGCCGCGGCCAGCGCGCTGGGGCCACCTTCCCGGTTCGTGCGCGCGCCTAGCACTGAGTTGGCATAGCACACCGCGCTGCTTTCCGCCCAGGCGAGGTGCTCACCATAGTGAGGCACATTGCCTGTCAGGTAAGGAGTACAGGTGCAGGTGGTGACCACATTCATGCGGGCAAAAGCCTCGATCACCTGGGCTTGCTTCTCTGCAAACTCGGGTGAAATTCCGAGGGCTTGCCAGTTCTCGACGTCCATACCCGCGGGGTTCAATGTCGTCAGGACCTGAGACTTGCCGCCCCCGGCAGCCATTTCGGTTAGGAACTGCAGACCCGCATCCCCGAGATTGTCGTAACTGACTCCGGCGATCTGCACCGAGGTAACTGGGAGCATGTGCCCAGCACCGTAAATCGTGCCCAGTGCAAGCAAGATCTGCATCGCTTTCTGAGTGGCCCTGCCCTGCTCACCCGCCAGCATGGCCTGTTCTTCAGCGGATAATTTCATGTGATTCTACCTGACATGTCATTGCGAACCTTGGTGTTCTTCCGGGGTGATGCAATCCCGATCCCTTTGCGCTTAGAGAATACATTGCCATTGCCAAGTTATCTTTCAAATTTTATACGAATCTCTCTAAATCGACCTGGGGATAAGCCACTTTCTCAAATGACTTCCCCGCCCCTCCCAACGGCTTGGTCAGGTCAAAACCGATCTTGGTCGTCAGGTGAGACCCCAATTCCGCACTCGGGTCGAGGCTGGAACCTCGCTCCTTCTCCTTGATAACCATATCCACATCCCCCTGGAAGCGCGTCGCTAAAGCCCACTCGACCTCCAGTGGATTGTAAATATCGATGTCCTTATCCACCACGAAAACATGCTTACAGGAGCTATGCCCTTCGAATGCAGCCCTGATCGCCTTCTGCCCATCATCTGATGATTGCTTATCGATCTTCACGATCGCATGCAGCCAGGATGCGCCTCCGGGATTAATGTTCACATCAAGGCAGCGCACCACCTGGTTGACTTTCTTGAATATGGTCGGTTCGCGCGGCATACCCATCAGCAGCTTGTGCTCCAGGCTGCCTGGCAGCAATGCCTGCCAGATCGCATCTCTGCGGTGAGTGATGGTTTTTATTTCGAAGACCGGTTCCTGCCGGACGACATCCTGGGTTTCTGTCAGGTCCACAAAATGCCCCTCGGCGTGTCTCCGGTCTCTAAAAACCGTGCCCTCCAGCACAAATTCTGCATCTGCAGGGATCAGGAGATCGCTGTTCATTGCCCTGACCACCTGTAGTGGTTCTAGTGCATTAGCGATTTCCAATTCGTTGACACCCATCTCGACAGAGGTAGCCGCAGCTGCCAGGACATTAGGAGCGCAGCCGATACAAACAGCCACATCAACCTGGCCCAGGTCTTCAAGAAAAGCATCAAAATGGCGCCCCTTGACCACCCGCACCGCCATCTCGGTGCCTGAAAACTGCATACAGCGGTGGAAATCCAGGTTTTGACCGTATTCTGGATGTCCAGCGATAACCACCCCGGAAGTGATATAGCGACCGCCATCATCTTCAAAATGCCGCAAGATCGGCAGCTGGTCAAGATCAGGATTTTCAATCACCACCTGCTGGCAGGCTGCTTCAGAAGTCTCCTGTGGGGTGGAGCGCTCCTCGATCGCATGCGACAAGGTGGGGATGATCATTGAAACATCTATGCCGAAGTATTTGGCAAAAGCCTGCTTGGTTGGAACGATATTTCCAGCGATCCTGAAATCCGATTCTTTGACATGCTCCAGGAGCACCGCATTGGGTTCTAATTGTTTTAAAACACCTGAAATCTCGCATTGCAAGGAGATTGGCGCGGTGATTGTGACCAGATCACCACTTTCCGCTAAACGGATAATAAAGCTTCTGAAAGACATCTCATCATCCTTGATTGGATCAGTTAAGAATGCGACCAGTGCTCAGTTACCTTCGGCAGACCATTTCCATCCAGCGTTCCATCGGTACTGAAGGTCAAGTGGTAATGCAGATCGGTGCGGAAAGGATCGATATTTCGATTGCTGAGCTCTTCAACGACTTCTGGAGCGGGATGGTTGTGAGGTCGAATATGGGAGCTCATGGCAATGCGAATACCAGTTGGCAGGGCATCCAGCCAGGGAGTATCACCATTGGGAGTAAAAACACCGTTTACCGCCCCATGATGCGGTGCCTGGAATACCGCCAGACCGGGGATGCTTGGTATTCCCGGTACAATTTGAGGCCAGTTGTCTGCCTCGCAATCACCGCTTAATAGAAAGCTCACCTGTCCCAGGTTTAATACCAATACGATCGAGTTGTTATTCTCGTTATTGGTATCGTAGACTCCACTGGCAGTATAGGGAGGCCAGAGCACATGCAGACTGGCATCTCCCAGATCTGGCAACAGCTTGGTGTTATCGACGGCTTGGTGACGCTTCACTTTTTGCGGGTACTTGTTGGCGTAGGAAACCAGCTTGGCAAAACCACCAAAATCTACAGATTTTGGATACCAGAACCAATCGGTCTTGAAGGAACTGAGCATGGCCTGAATCCCGTTGGCGTGGTCAGCATGCCCGTGGGTCAACAAGACAAAATCGAAAATGCGCTGATCAAGAGTCAGATCAAAACCCTTCCTTTCCAGGAAGCGTTTGACAAACAGGAAGGAAGAGCGCTGCGTGCTGGTATCGTTGCAATCCACCAATGCATAATGAGTTTGGCCCGCAGCGCTGGTCGATTCGATCAGAATCGAGTCGCCCCAACCGACATCAATCAAGGTAACCGATAATTTACCCATCATCATTACTCCTCGGCACGGACTGGGTAACCACGTTCCCGTAGCGGTCAAGGTAATCAAGTACGCCTCGTTCAGGATCAGCACGCTGCTCCACAAAATTTTTCTTTGCAGCCTGGTATTGCTCACCACTCCATGCCTGGAATGCGGCGCTTTCCTCTGGGGAATATCCAATCTCGATCTGACCGGGTTGGAGCACCTGCCGGCAGCGCTCAAGGTATGTCTCGGTTGGAATCACTTCCTGGCGAAAAGTTAATGCCATCTGGAACAAACCGAACCCAATGCGCCAGACCGCCCCGCGGGACAATTGATCTGGCTTCTCCTGTGAAGAAAAATACCCCATGTGCGGATCGAATAGAAAATTAGGCAACCAAACATACTCCGACTCGACTACCAGGCCTTCGACTGCTTCGATCTGGTCAAACAAGCGATCAATCATCCCCGCTGAAGCGAACAAGAGGTCATCCAGGTCAGGACGGTGCAGTACATTGGTTATACCCAGGATCAAGAACGGCACCCCCTGCCCTCTTAGCATAGCCACCCAATCATCCCCCATCCCACTGGCATCGATCGTGAAGAAGGTACCGCGGGTCATATTGAAATCTTGCAGCTGCTTGATATCATCGATTAGGATTGGGATCGTGTACGGTCCTAGATAAGGTGGTGCTATTGGATTCTGAGCAAGCTGGTCAGTATCTTTAGCAAATCCGGCACGCATATTCATGCTCCTTTCCTATTTATTTGTTCACGATAAGTACACCTTACGGCGAAAATACACTTGCCAAACTGTTCACCGTTGGACTGTGCATTGGGAGCTTTTCCATTGTAGCACGCTCGGGTGCTCTCAGGTCCGCCTGTATGCATTTCCCCCCTACTAACAAAATCAAGATTAAAGCTAACCGCAGCAGGTGCGGCTAAAATCATTCCAATTCGAGATGGAAATGAAGCACCTCTATTACTACACCACTGGACATCATTACAAACAATCAGTCCTTGGACTGCCGTACACGTCTCTTGATCGACCAGAGCTGGTTAAAAGCGTGCTCAAGCCGACTTCCCAAAGCTGCTCCTCCCACGGTGGTGATATCATCCTCATTTTCAAACACCACGTACGGCACTTCCTGGTTGCGAATGGTTAGAAATTCTGTAGATTCAGATTGTGAGCGTAAATCTTGAAAATCGTCATCGCGGTACAAGGTTTCCAATTTCCTTTCATCAACTGCATGCTCCAAGATGCTGTCCGGTCGTTCAGGATTAAAGCGTTTTCGATTCTTTCGCAGTGATTCTGCATAAGAAACCTGCACATAAAAGATCACCGCCCGGGATAAAATCTGGTCCGAAAGGTGCTCAAAAGCCTGCTGGTACCCGCCGTGTTCGGATCCCCTGGAGAATTCCACAAGCGTGGTTCGATGCTGGTGATACAGGTCGTCATCCCGGGTGCGCTTGTTATATTCAAGATTTATACGTTCGATCAGCAAATTCCAGAGGTAGGGATATTTAAAATACTCATTTTCATCCGAATGCAGGCGAGGTTTCCTAAATTTTTCGCTGAGAATCTGGTCCTCTTCAAACCATGCCCACAACATTGGAAAGTCATCGATCACATCCAGCTTACCAAGATGATACGTATTGATCCGTGTTTGATCATCAACCTGATACAAAAATTCAAGGATTTCACTTTTCCCCGCTGCTGGCCTTCCAAGCAGAATTATGATCTCAAAGATTGCATCGCGATTCATTACCGACTCCGTGAAAAAGAATTTCATTCCCCCAGATTATGGCAGAAATAAAAACCAAATTCTAATCTTTTTTTCCTCATTTTTGGATATAGAGATTTATCTTAGCTAAAAAAAATCACCCCATACCTAGAAGTACAGGGTGACTCGTTGGAAAATTATTTAGATGCTTAGTCCAGAGGCATCACGTTGGCAGCCTGCAGACCTTTTGGACCTTCTTCAATGGAAAATTCCACTTTCTGGCCTTCAAAAAGGTTGCGGAAGCCTTCTGCATCGATGGCAGTATAGTGGACAAATACATCCGGTCCTTCTTCCTGGGAGATAAATCCATAACCCTTGCTACCATTGAACCAATTGACGGTACCGACGATACGATCTGACATTTACTTACTCCTTGACTCTATCTGATATTTATTGAATGCATTCTTGCGACCAGGGGAGCAGTCAACAAAAATGACCCAGGACTTGCGACTTGGGTCATCGTCCTACTCATCCATTGGTTACCGGCCTGCATCCTAACCTGCAAATCTTACCAGCATCTTGCTTAAATGTCAAATTGAGTTTTTCAATGGTTTTACAGACCTAAAAACCAAACGATTTGAAGCAGAAAATTAGATTCCTAACTTTTCCAGGTATGTTTTTATTACTGCTGGTCCCGATCTGTGAAAACCTTCTCAGCCGCTGCATTTTCCTCGCCGGCATCCAGCTCCACATCGCGTTGATTTCGGGTATCTGCCAGAATCTCCTGGTAATACTCATGCTGAATCAGCAGGTTCATAATCTCATTTGTCCCTGTCCAGATCTGGCTCAGTCGCAGATCACGGACCATGCGTTCAATCGGGAAAACATCAGTATAACCGATGCCTCCCATCACCTGCATTGCCTTATTCACTACCTGCCAGGCGGTATCGGTTGCAAATTTCTTCGCCTGGCTTACCAGTCTGCGGGCATTTGGCGCTCCAGCGTCGACCGCTCGAGCGGCCATGTACACCATAGCCCGGGCGGCATCCAATTGAGTGATCCCATCTGCTATCATGAAACTGACTGCCTGAAAGCTGCGGATATTTTGTCCAAAAGCACGGCGTTTATCGCTATAACGGGCTGCAATTTCCAAGGCCGCCCGCACTCCCAGGCTGGCCGCTGCAGAAGTTAACCGTTCGGGGATCATCATTTGGTTGAATACCGCGGCTCCCCCGTGCAACCCGCCGATCAGGTTCTCTCTTGGCACTTCTACATTCCTGAAGACTAAACGCCCGGTTCCTCCACCTCGTGTCCCCAGCAGCCCGTAAATATACTCCGTTTTCAATCCGGGTCCTCGTTCAACCAGCAGTGTACTCAAACGCTGATGCTTGTAGGCATCCTCTGCGAAGTTGGTCTTGCAGTAAACCAGGAACAGATCGGCTTCAGTAGCCCCGACCACAAACCGCTTCTGACCATTGATCAGGAAACGATCACCTTCTAGCACAGCCCGGGTGGTTGCACCGAAGAAATCCGATCCACCACGCGGTTCAGTGAGAGCCTCAGCGCAAATCAATTCCCCGCGCAGAATAGGTTTCAAATAGTGCTCCTTCTGTTCTTGGGTTCCAAATACGTGCAGCGCCTCCCCAACAATTGATGGCATTACATAGGCGCAGCCCATGGTAGTGCCCAAAACTCCGATCTCCTCCTCAACGATCACTTCGCAGGTCCATGGCAGGCCGCGGCCTCCCCATTGTGGGTCGAACCGCAGCCCCAGTAGATTCTTGGCAGCCAGCTTCTCCACGTAATCGCGAGGGTATTGGATTTGATCCTTGTCTAAAGCGCGCACATAATCGGAAGAAACCTCTTCCCGCACGAACTGCCGCACTTCAGCCTGGATTTTTCGTTCTTCCTCGTTCATCAGCTCAGGGTAATACATCTCGCCTCCTTAGATGCTGGCCGTTTGGAAAATTTTTATCCCCGCTTGTTCTCTCCTATTATATATACGATTCCAAGCATTGAGTCGTTTAACCGTGCAGGTAGTGAATCAACATCAGCCAGGAAATAACGCTATAATAATCTCAAATGAACAAGCGATTATTGATCCTGATCTGGATATTGATCCTGATTTTCCTGCCAGTTGTTTCCCAATCTGCCGCCGCACAAGCAGGAGCGCCAATCGTCCTGCTGCTGACCGCAGAAGGTCCAATTAATCCCTCCATGCTTGGCTATCTCGAGCGGGGGCTCAGCTCTGCAGCTCAGCAAAATGCGGAAGCATTAATCTTGATGCTCGACACACCGGGGGGCAGCGTCGATCTGATGAACGAGTTCGTCCAGGTGATTCGCAACAGCAGTACACCCGTAATTGTATATGTCGCCCCGCAAGGTGCCATTGCGGGTAGCGCGGGAACGGTGATTACCCTAGCAGGACATGCCTCCGCGATGGCTCCTGGTACTGCCATAGGGGCTGCCAGCCCGGTTGGCGCAGAAGGCCAGGACCTGGGAGAGACCATCGAAGCCAAAGAAAAAAATATTATCAAAGCGCTGGTGCGATCGTTGGCTGAAAATCGCGGTGCAGAAGCAATCCAAATTGCCGAAGAAACCATTGAATCCGCTCAGGCGGTGTCCGCACGTGAAGCCTTCGATATTGGTCTGGTTGACTTCATTGCCGATGATGTGCCCGATTTGCTCGAGCAGCTGCAAGGATTCCAGGTCACCACCATCGATGGCACCTTGACTTTAGAAACCAGAAACTCCCAGGTAATCCCCTTCGATCCCTCTTTCATAGAATCTCTTTTAGGAGTTCTCACCAATCCAAATATCGTTTTCCTGTTGCTGACAATCGGCGTCCAGGCGATCCTGATCGAATTATCCAGCCCGGGCGGCTGGATCGCTGGATTCATTGGTGCAGTCAGCCTGGCTTTAGCCGCCTACGGTTTAGGAGTACTACCGGTCAACTGGTTCGGTCTGATCTTCCTGGTGATCGCTTTTGTTCTTTTCGTGCTTGATATCAAGGCACCCACCCATGGCGCCCTGACAGCAGCCGGGGTGGCTTCATTAATCATCGGTTCCCTGGTGCTTTTCAATTCTCCAGGTACACCATCCTTCTCCCATGTATCTGTTCCCCTAGTAATTGGTGTCTCCTTAGGAACTGCGGGGATTTTCTTTGTGATATTAACCATCGCCTTAAGGGCACAAAGAGCTCCTGCTCGCATGGGACAGGAAGCCTTGATTGGCCGCACCGGGGTTACACGCACGAAACTGGCACCCTATGGGACCATCCAATTGGGGGGCGAGCTGTGGAGCGGTGAACTGGCTGAGGGAGAAGAGGCCATTAGCGAAGGAACAACCGTCAAGGTAGAAGTAGTCAGAGGCAACCGTGTGATTGTGCGCAAAGCAGGGAAATCATCTTGATCTTCCTGCATGACAACCCCTGCTTCAGCTTTTATATGCATTATAGAAGATCACACACCCGAGCTTGGTGAACAATCCGCCCCAATATCGAAATCCAGGTCAATTAATTTACTATTAAGAGGTAGTTCCTTATTCTGAGGTAAAATCAATTGAAATCCAAGTTATTTTTGGAATTTACCGGTAGAACCAGGAACCCTTATGTCCCATACTCCCACCCGTGACCGCATAAAAACAGATAACGAAAGCCCTTCACCCCTGCGCCGACCAGACTGGATCAAGGTGCGCGCCCCATCAGGAGAAACCTTCGAATGGTTGCAGGGCCTGATGCGCAGCAAAGAGCTGCATACCGTGTGCGAAGAAGCCATGTGCCCTAACCTGGGTGAATGCTGGGGTGCTGGTACCGCCACGTTTCTCATGCTGGGTGATGTCTGCACCCGCACCTGCGGATTCTGTGACATCAAACGTGGCCAACCTTCACCGCTCGATTGGCTGGAGCCTGAACGAATAGCTCAGGCTGTCAAAGCAATGAATCTCAAGCATGCGGTGATCACCAGCGTCAACCGTGATGATCGCAGGGACGGCGGAGCGCCTATTTTTTCAATGGTGATCAATCGGATCCGCCAGCTGCATCCCGGCTGTTCGATCGAAGTTTTAATCCCTGACTTTAAAGGCAGCCTGGAAGCATTACAGATTGTGATGAAAGCCCGCCCCGAGATACTTAATCACAACGTGGAAACCGTGCCACGCTTATTTAAGAAAGTCCAACCGCAAGATCGCTACGCGTGGGCTGCTGAGACCCTATCAAATGCAAAACAACTCGATCCTGAGGTGCTCACCAAGTCAGGCATCATGGTGGGTCTGGGGGAGAGCCTGGCGGAAATCAAGGAAGTCATGCGCGATCAGCGCCGCTGGGGTGTGGACATACTCACAATCGGTCAATACCTGCAACCCAGCAAGAAGCATCTACCAATTGAACGTTATTACACCCTGGATGAGTTTCAAGAGCTGCGAGAGTTTGGTCGCGAGATTGGTTTTCGCTGGGTTGAGAGCGGGCCTCTTGTGCGTTCATCTTACCATGCTGCTGAGCAAGTGCGTAAGCTGAGTGTCGTTCACCGAAAACTTTACGGTACTTCGTAAAAAAATTGCAGTGGATTAAATAGAAATCGCCTTCCGTCACAAGTTACCTGGAAGGCGATTTTAGGTTAGAAGGCGGATATCGCTGCCTGGTACGCCCAATTGAGCAATGGGAGGGAAAAGATACCTAATAGAACCATCCCTATTCCGGTTGCGGCTGCCATCAGGTAGACCCAATTATCCCGGTGAACTGTCGGCTCGCCTTCCTGCATGTACATATAAATCACTACCCTCAAGTAGTAGTATGCAGAGACAAGCGATGTAAGCACACCGATAATCGCCAGCCATATGAAACCACCATCGACAACGCTGCGGAAAAGATAGAACTTCCCAACGAAGCCTAAAGTAGGCGGAATCCCGGTGAAGGACAGCATCGAGACAGTCATAATAATCGCCAAGACCGGGTATTTACGCCCTAAACCTGCATAGTCGCTGAGCTCCAGTCCCTTCCCCTCAGCCTTCTCAAGAGTAATCACAACCGCCCACGCTGCAAAACTCATCAAGGCATATGCGATCAGGTACAGAAGAGCTGCAGCAATTGCATCTTGTGCAATTTCCTTCTGCCCGTAGGGGACGAGCGCCATCAGGATATACCCGGCCTGGGCGATGCTCGAGTAAGCCAGCATGCGTTTGATATTTTTCTGGGCGATGGCTACTATATTTCCCAGGATCATTGTCACAGCAGCGATCCCCCACAAAACAGCCGTGAAATCTACTGCCAGGGCTCCCAGGGAGGTAACAAAAATACGCATCAAAGCAGCAAAACCACCCACCTTTGCACCTATAGCCATAAATGCCGTAACTGAAGAAGGAGCTCCCTGGTAAACGTCTGGGGTCCACATGTGGAAAGGCACTGCTGCAACCTTAAATGACAACCCTACCAGGATCAGTGCTGCACCGACCGCGAGTAAAGTCAGGTTTGCTGAACCCCCTTCAATAGCCTGCAGCACCTCAGTCAAACCAGTATATCCTGTCGCCCCAAAAACGATCGCGACCCCGTAGACCAGGAAGCCACTGGCAAATGCACCCAGCAGGAAGTACTTGATGGCAGCCTCTTCCGAGTCCGTCCTAGGCCTGGCAAAACCTGCAAGCACGTAGAGCGGAATTGATAATAATTCTAAAGCCAGGAATACGACGATCAAGTCCGCTGCCATGGACATCAACATTATGCCGCTGATCGAGAACATCAGGAGCACATAATATTCTCCGCGCTGGATCCCCAGGCGGGTTAAGTAATCATAGGAAAGCATCACCGCAACCAGGCCGCTGCCTAACACGAGAATAGTCAGGAATTGAGAAAACCCATCAATTCTGAGCATACCTCCAAATGCCTGAGTGTCAACTCCGAACTGGGCGATAGACAATCCCATCGCTACCAGCATACCCACTGCTGAAAGAACTGCGGTCCATGCTTTGCTGTCTTTTGGAATGAATAAATCTACCAGCAAGAGCACACAAGCCCAGAGGACAACAATGCTTAGTGGCAGTATATTGATCAGGTTGGTGCTTAAAACTCCCAGGGTCATTTGAACCTTCTTTCAGTGATCACGGCAGTCCAGCCATGGCCGCAACCTGCATCGTTTCAACCAGCTTGGTTACAGACGCTTGCATCAAATTGAAGAAAGGCGAAGGATACAATCCGATCCAGAAAATCAAGATCAGCAGGGGAACGATGGTTACGATTTCCCTGAAGTTCAGATCCAGCAGAACGCGATTCTCCTCCTTATCCACCGGCCCCAAGAAAAGTTTTTGGAACATATAGAGCAGGTAAACTGCAGCCAAGATCACACCGATCGCTGCCAGGGCTGCAAACCAGGGACTGTTCAGCGCCTGTGACCCAAAAGCTCCCAGCAAAATAGTAAATTCACCAACAAAGCCATTTAATCCAGGAAGACCCATCGATGATAACGTTACTATCAAGGTCAGCGTTGCGTAGACGGGTAAAACTTTCCACAGGCCTCCAAAGGCGTCCATCTCCCGGGTATGGCGCCTTTCATAGATCATTCCGACCAGGAGGAATAATGCGCCTGTGCTGATACCGTGATTTACCATCTGCAGGATCCCACCTTCAATCCCCTGCAAATTGATTGCAAACAAGCCCAACATCACAAAACCCAGGTGGCTGACGGAGGAATAAGCAACCAATTTCTTGACATCCTTCTGGGCATAGGAAACCATCGCCCCATACAGGATACCAATCACCGCCAGCACGCCAATAAATGGTGCCAGCCTGATCGAGGCTGATGGGAATAAAGAGAGATTAAAACGCAGGAAACCATATGTCCCCATTTTCAGCAAGACACCAGCAAGGATCACTGAACCAGCTGTCGGGGCTTCCACGTGTGCATCGGGCAACCATGAGTGCAGCGGCCACATGGGTACTTTGATGGCAAACGCAGCTGCAAAAGCCAGGAATAGCCAGAATTGAATATTGGCTGGTATTGATGCATTGGCGATCAGTTCAGGTACCGAGAACGTTCCCTGCGATATGCCCAGCCAAAGGATTGCCAGGAGCATCAGGATCGAACCTGCCATCGTATAGAGGAAGAATTTCACCGCTGCATAAACCCGGTTTGGTCCACCCCAAATTCCGATCAAGAAATACATCGGAACCAGTGTAAATTCCCAGAACACGTAGAACAGGAACAGGTCAAGGGAAAGGAAAACACCAACCATGCCTACTTCCAGCAACAGGAAGAAGATCATGAATTCCTTAACCCGCTCTTCAACGGCGGTCCAGGTTGAGAGGATTGAAATCGGGGTCAGGAATGTGGTTAAGAGCACCAGTAAAATGCTCATACCATCGATACCCATCAAGAATGAGATCCTCCATCCTGCGACTTCAATCCAGGGAACATCGACCACCATTTGTAAATTGGGATCAGCCGGATGGAAGAGCGCCAATACCCACAACGATATCCCGAAGGTTACCAGTGAGGTGATCAATGCCACCCAACGGATGACGGTTTTGTTCTCCCTGTTGATGAACAGGATCACCAAAACACCTAGCAATGGGAAGAACGTGACCAATATAAGGGGGTGAAGCAAGAAGTTCATAGCTTGTCCTCGTTCTAAAGTTTGTAACAGCCCCTTTCCTGATCTTCTTTATCTCATCATCTTTTGATGAGAGAAGCAGGAGTTGCTCAACGCAAAATCAGATACCCGATAATCACAACTACACCAAGGAATACCGTTAATGCATAATTACGTACGTATCCAGTTTGGATCTTGCGCAGGCTGCCAGCAAAACGAACCGTGATGCTTGCTAAGCCGTTTGCGATACCATCGATGAAACCTAAATCGAACACGTTGGCCAGGAAGTTTGCCAATCTGACAAAACTGCGAGCGATAACTGTGTTGTGAAACCAATCATGCCAGAAGTTCCAATCGATCACTTCTGCCAGGAAGCGCGACAGAGTAATATAAGGATTTAATATCACTGCCCAATAGAGTTCATCAACCCACCACTTATTTTCCAAACCAGTGAAGATCGGCCCCAACCACTTGCGTAATGGATCATCCGGCCTTTTAGCTGGGGGCAAATCTTGCAATTTTTGATATTGCCAGCTATAAATCAACCAGGAAGCCAGGAGGCCAGACAGCCCAACAAGCGTTGCGATCACCGCTGCAATGATGTTGAAATCGAGCGGATGAATGACTTTAACCGTGTGCTCCAACCATATAGTAAAAGAATGCAAGCGGGGCAAATTCAAAATACCACCAAAAGCAGACAAAAATGCCAGGATGATCAAGGGAACTTTGATCAGAGCTGGACTTTCCTTGGCATGCTCAACAGCTTTAGAACGTGGATTGCCAAAGAAGACCAACAACACCTGTCTGCCCATATAGAATGCGGTTAAAAAGGCGGCAAATATTAAAATCCAATAGGCAGGCGGGAATAAAATCTGCTCCTCAACCAGGATTTCATCCTTTGACCAGAACCCCGCGAACGGGAAAATACCTACCAGTGCCAGGGTGCCGACAATATATACCCAGAATGTAGTCTTCATGCGGGTGCGTAAGCCACCCATGTTGCGAATATCCTGAGGGTCAAATTTACCGCCACCTTTATCTCCGGATCCTGAATGTTCCAGGTGATGGTGACCATGCTCGATCCCGAGGATAACCGAGCCTGCTCCTAAAAAGAGCAGGGCTTTAAAGAAAGCATGCGTCACCAGGTGAAACATACCGGCTGCATAGGCACCAATCCCGACCGCAGCGACCATAAAACCTAGCTGGCTGATGGTTGAGTAAGCCAGGATCTTTTTAATGTCAAATTGACCGACAGCAATCGTTGCCGCAAAGAGTGCTGTTATCCCTCCAACTAGGGCAACAATGTCCTGGACCTGCTGGACAGATTCATACAATGGGTAGGAGCGTGTGATCAGGTAGACACCCGCGGTAACCATGGTCGCAGCATGGATCAATGCCGAGACTGGCGTAGGACCTGCCATGGCGTCTGGCAACCAGACGTAGAGTGGTATCTGCGCAGATTTCCCTGCAACCCCGACCAGCATCAATAATGTTATCGCCATGATCACAGTCTGAGCTGCCTGTGCAGATTCTGCAAAGACTGCGTCAAAATTCAAGGTGCCGAAAGTCCAAAACATGATGAAAAGGGCAATCAACAGGCCAAAGTCGCCTATCCGGTTGGTGACAAAAGCTTTTTTCGCAGCTAGCGCGTTCCCAATACCGTCTTTGCCCTTCTCAAACCAAAATCCGATCAACAAGTATGAACACAGGCCGACGCCTTCCCAACCCACAAAAAGCATCAGGTAGGAATCCGCACTGACCAGGACCATCATGGTCACGATGAACAAATTCATAAATACAAAAAACCTGCGGAAGCGACCCGGGTCACCCTGAAAACGCACATCCTCGTGCATATATCCAATCGAATAAACATGGATCAAAGTGCCAACGCCGGATACAACCAGCATCATGGTTACCGAAAGCGTGTCAACCTGGAATGCCCATGCAACCTCGAAATCCCCGATGCTGATCCACTCCAGAAACGGGACAATCACCTGTTCAGGATGGTTGAGCAGAGAAATTCCCAGCAGAACGGATACCAGGAATGCTAATCCAGCCGCGAGGCTGCCAATCCAACCAATGGCCTTTTCCCCCATCCACTTGCCAAAGATGATATTAAATAACAATCCTGCCAGGGGGATGATGACGACTAAGGGGACCAAGTAAAAGAATGTTGGTCCTGATGCAGTTGCTTCGCTCAGGAACATGGATTAGCTCTCCAGGTCAGCACATTTTTTTTTATTGCAACAAATCCTATTTATCACCAGGCTCATAATTTTGCCTACTGCTTCAATTCATGTAATTCATCGATATTGATACTATGCTTCGTTTTAAAAATAGCAACGATTAGTGCCAGACCAACCGCCACCTCCGCAGCAGCCACAGTGATCACGAAGAATACCAACACCTGCCCGTTCAGAGTGTTGTACAGTTGGGAAAATGCTACAAAAGACAGGTTAGCAGCGTTCAACATCAACTCAACGGACATGAAAACAACAATCGCATTTCGACGGATCAAAACACCGAGAGCACCAATAGTAAACAAGATTGCTGATAACACGAAGTAATATGTAACTGGCATAGCTTGTGTCTCCCGTCAAAAAAGTAATTACTGGCTCTACATATCCGATCAACCGCTAAGATTTTTGACGCTTAGTAAGTACAATTGCGCCGATCATGGCAACTAACAACAACACAGATGTGACCTCAAATGGCAGCAGGTACTCATTGAAAAGAACCATTCCAATATCCACCGGGCTGGCGTAGTCAGATGCGAAAGAACTGAAGCTTGGTAGAAGACCATCCTGGAATCCAAGCGAATAGATAATAATTCCAGTTTCAACCAGCAGGACAACACCGAGTATTATGGCGACCGGTCTCTGCCAGGGCAAGTCACTATCTCGACTCAATTGTTCAGCCCCCAGCAGCATGATCACAAATAAGAACAGGACCATGATCGCTCCGGCATACACCGTGATCTGTGCCATTGCCAGAAACGGGGATCCGAGCAACAGGAAAAAGACCGCGATCGTAGCAAAGTTAATCACCAAGAACAAAGCTGAGTAAATTGCATTGCGACTGAGCAGCATGCTCAGTGCTGATGCAATTGCTACAATGGCCAAGACAATAAACAATATAAAATCAGAAGTCATCATTCACCCGAACTGTGTCATCCATTTTTACTTGCAGGTCAGTCGATCGCATCCTGCATGATTGGAATTGAACGATCAAAAGTTCCTGGTTCCACCTTTTGAGGTGTTATATTTCCACTCTCAGGCGCTGGCACGATCAGCATTTCCTTGGTATAGATAGCGTTTTCACGATCATAGAAAGATAATTCGTAATTATCTCCAAGTATGATCGCCTCTGTCGGACAGGCGTCCTCGCAGTAACCACAGAAGATGCAGCGCAGCATATTGATTTCATATGTGCTGGCGTACCGCTCACCTGGTGAATAGCGTTCCTCATCTGTATTCTCAGATGCTTCCACAAAAATCGCATCTGCCGGACAGGCTGCAGCACATAAGGCGCAGCCAATACATTTTTCAAGTCCATTCTCGTAGCGGTCAAGAAAATGTCGGCCCTTGAAACGACGCGAAACCGGCAACTTGTGCTCCGGATATTGGACCGTTATTGGGCTTCCAAACATTTCCTTGAGCGTGGTAAACAGTCCACGCGCAAGTCCGACAACAGCACTCATCCCTAACCTCCGATCAATACCAATACAACTGCAGTCAGGAACACATTCGCCAGCGCGACTGGAAGCAGGAATTTCCAACCAAATGCCATCAGCCGGTCATACCGCAGGCGAGGCAGCGTGGCGCGCAGCCATATCAATAAGAAAAGCAATACCAATATTTTGAAAAAGAGATAGAACGGCCCCAGTATGGGTAGCTGATTGACAAAGGGACCGTGAAATCCACCCAGGAACAAGGTCGCCCCAATGGCGCTGACCGCGATCATCTTAACATATTCTGCCATGAAGAACAGCGCAAACTTCATACCAGAATATTCGGCATGGTAACCAGCAGTCAGCTCCTGCTCCGCTTCGGGCATATCGAATGGTGCCCGGTTAACTTCTGCTACTGATGCAATGAAAAAAATAATCGCTCCGATCGGTTGGTAGACAATGAACCAGATTGGCTGTTGAGCCTCGACGATTTTCGTCAAGCTCATCGAACCAGCGATCAGGATCGGCCCAATTAAAGCCAGGCCCAGTGCTAATTCGTAGCTGATCATCTGCGCAGAAGATCGGATACCGCCCATCATGGCGTATTTATTATTTGAAGACCAGCCGGCGAGTACGATCCCATAGACAGAAATTGAGGCGATCGCTACCAGATATAAGATGCCAACGCTGATATCGGTCAGGTAGAGAGGGATAGAACGTCCAAAAACGGTAATCGCTGTTCCCCATGGGATCACCGCCAAGATAACCAGCGCGGGGAAAACCGTGATCATCGGCGCCAGGATGAAGAGCACTTTGTAAGCCTGGGCAGGGATTACTTCTTCCTTGAAGATCAGCTTCACGCCATCAGCTATCGGCTGAAGCCATCCTGAAGGACCAGCTCGATTCGGACCGATACGGATTTGGATGCGCGCCAGTGCTCTTCGTTCGTAAAATGTGAGATAGGCAAATCCCACTACGCAGAACAAGAGTATTACAACCGCTTTTATCACCCACTCTAAAATCAGAAAATAATCCATGCACGTACCCTATTAAGTTACCACTTCTTGAGCAAGCGCGATTTTCACCGCAGTCTGCTCGTGGATGGGAATACCCATACTGCGCGGCACCAGTACTACTCCAGCCGGGATGGTTTCATCCAGATTTGCAGTGATAACCACTGTGCTGCTCCCAATCTCCAGGGCGATCTGTGCTCGATCGGTGATTCCCAAATTCGCAGCCGTTTCTGGATGAATCTTTACAAATGGCTCTGGAATTCGCTGGTGCAGAAGAGTTGTGGGCAGGACAGTCTGTCCCCGGTCATAAAGTAGAGTAATTGGTACAGCCAGGAGGTCTCCTTCTACATCTCCTGAAAGCAGCTCTGGGTTCAAAGGTTCTAAAAGTATCGATTCGCCTTTTTGAGCGGCTGGCTGGATCTGCTGGCCCATTCCCTGTGAATTATCATAAGTCGTGCCCCCATAATAGACATCACTGCGACCAATGATCGGCCATTGCTCTTCCACTGCGCAGATCTCTCCGTAGCTAATTCCCTCGCAATCGGGGATCTGGGTAGCGATCTGTTCCATCACGCGGAATGTGTACTTCTCTTCGAGTTCGTATCCCAGACGTTGGCCGATTTGAGCGGTGATCGAGAAGTCTGGTTGAGTCCCCGGCCGGGCCGGAACAGCAGAATAAAAGCGCTGAACCCGACGCTCGGCATTCGTCAAAGTTCCTTCGCGTTCAATGAAAGATTGCGCGGGCAGGACGATGTCTGCCAGCTTGGCGGTCTCTGTAAGATAAAGATCCTGCACAACCACGAAGTCGGCTGCTTCGATAGCACCACGAAACTGGGGATCATCTCCCACAGGATCTGTCGCAACCAGGTAAAATGCCTTCTTGGAGCGCATCAATTCGTCTAAATTGTCACTTGGTTGGAATCCCATGTCCCAGGCACCCTGGGTATTCGCCCTTTGCCAGACAGCAATCAAACCGTTGTTCTTTTTACCAACATGGTTGGTCGCCACAAGCAAATTAGAACAAACCTGGGCGAGTTGTTTCGATGACCTCAGTCCGATACCTTCATTTCCATACAAGATGATTGCATTTTCTGCTGCGGAGAAATCCTCGGCCGCAGCCTTGACCTTTTCGGATCGTTCAAGGTCTTTATATTCTTCTGGAACTTCAACTCGTTTCTTTGAAAGAGTGTTGATCATCGCCATAACTAGCGATGCTTCCCCACCATACGGGTAGCGCAGGACATGGGTCGCATGGCGATCTGTCTTCGTGTAGCGTGGATTGGCGACTATCAATTTTGCGCCGCGCTCCGCAGCCTGTTTAACCCGCAGCCAGAAGATGGGTGCTTCTTCTTCCAAGTCGCTGGCGACGACAAGAATTGCGCTCCCCTCGCCCAGATCAGAGAAGTTCGTTCCTTGACCTACTCCAACCTTTGCTACCAGGTCGCCCCCTGCCATATCAGAGTACAAAGCAGCACTACCCCCCAGATGATCGCTGAATGAACGTAGATTAAATAAATCCTCATTCGCGATTCGCCCGCTGACCAGGGTCAACAGGTCAGCACCAGCTTGTTGAAATTGGTTCGCTGCAGAATCTAGCGCCTGGTCCCAATCGACAGGCTGCAGCTCGCCATCCACCCTGAGAAGTGGTTGGGTCAAACGTTCCTTGCTGCTGGCAAAATCATGGGCAAAGCGACCTTTATCGCAAATCCAGATCTCGTTTACCGCCTCATTCTGGCGTGGCAGCACCCGTTTGATGACAAAATCACCACCTGTTTTGTTCTCGCGGCGTACGTTCAGTGCCAAGTTACAGCCAACGGGACAGTGTGTGCAGATCGACGCAACAGCCTTCATCTCCCAAGGACGCGCTCCAAAACGAAAATCACTGGTGGTTAACGCCCCAACCGGGCAAATATCTGTCGTATTACCTGAGAAATAGGAATCGAATCCCGGATCCGAATATGTGACGATTTTCAGGGAACGCCCGCGCTGTTGGAAACCAATAACCGCATCGTCAACAATTTCATCCTGGAAACGGACACAGCGACCGCACTGGATGCAGCGTTCCCGGTCAAGATAGATCAGTTCACCCAGGGGATAATGCTTGGTGAAGTGCTTCTTTTCATCGTAAAGATAGCGACTCTGCCCGGGGCCAAATTCCATGGTCAGGTTCTGCAAGGGGCACTCACCCCCCTTATCACATACCGGGCAATCTAATGGGTGAGAAGTGAGCAAAAATTCGATGATATCCCTTCGTGCCCGTTTGACTTCATCGCTGAAACCATGCACGACCATGCCTTCAGAAACAACCACGGTGCAGCCAGTTTCCAACTTTGGACCAAACTTCACCACGGGGCTGCCGTCATCATTGCGCTCAACTTCGCCCGTTGTGCGGTTAATCTGCGGTCGACCGATTTCGACCAAACACATGCGACACATCCCAACCGGCTCCATCTTGGGATGGTAGCAGAATACCGGGATAACCACTCCTGCTTTTTTAGCAGCATCCACAACCAGCGTACCAGCTGGCACCTGGACTTCTTTTCCATCAATCACTAAATTTATCAGTTGACCCATTTTCGCTCCATCAAAATCGCCAATAACGGTAAGAGCGTGTTATTGATTCAACAATCCAGAATTTCATCACCGATACCAATAATTCAAGGTCCGCTCGATGAAACACCGGTTTTCGTCCGGAAATCCTCTTCGAAGCGCTCAATTCCGGAAGTAACCGCTTCAATCGAAAACTCACCAAGTGCGCACAAGCACTTACCCTTAATTTGCAGCGCTACCTCGTTGAGCAATTCCACATCATCCCAATCTGCCTTCCCATCGTGGATGCGATCGATAATGTGCCGCATCCAGAAAGTACCCTCACGGCAGGGCGTACATTTTCCACACGATTCATGGCTGAAGAAATGCAATGTCTTGTGGAGCACCCAATCGATACTCACGGTATCATCAATCACGATCACCGATGCAGAACCAAGGGCTCCGCCAACATTGGGTACACTCTCATAATCCATAGGTGTATCCAGTGCTTCATCATTTGCCACGATCAGGGAGGAGGAAGCTCCAGCCGCCATGATGGCCTTGATCTTGCCACCCTCCGGGATTCCACCACCATGCTCAAATATCAGCTCACGAAAAGTTGTTCCTAAAGGAAGCTCATAATTTCCAGGTTTATTCACCCGACCAGAAAGACTAAAGATTTTAGGACCAGGACTCTTTTCCGTACCGATCGAGGTGTACCAATCCACACCCCGGCTGATGATCAAAGGCACATTGGTCAGTGTTTCAACATTGTTTACCACCGTCGGTTTCCCGAACAGCCCGTAGGTGGGTGGGAATGGCGGGCGAAGCCGGGGCTGACCCAATTTCCCTTCCATAGACTCCAGCAGTGCGGTCTCCTCGCCGCAGATGTATGCACCTGCTCCGACATGTGTATAAATGCGCAGAGAGTAATCTGTTCCAAAAAGATTATCTCCCAGCAAGCCCGCTGCTTCGAGGTCTGCAATCTGTCGATCAAGGACCTCGGCAATTTGCCAGAACTCGCCTCGCAAGTAGACATAAGCATGATGGGCTTCTATCGCAAAAGCCGCCAGCGCGACTCCTTCAAGAAACTGGAAAGGGTTACCTTCTAGAATTTCCCGATCTTTAAAAGTCCCTGGCTCAGACTCATCTGCATTTGCCACAACATAATGAGGAAAATTTTCATAATCGATGAAAGTCCATTTCAGCCCAGTGGGAAATCCAGCTCCTCCCCTGCCGCGCAGACCAGAATTCTTCACCTGATCGGTGACATCATAGGGATTCATACTGGTCACCGCCTTCTTGAAGGCTTCAAAACCTCCATGCTGGCGATAAACGTCCAAGTGGTTCAGATCCGGGATCTGCCGGTGTCTGAGCAGGATTAAGTCGGTCATGATGGCGTGTCCTGTTTACGCAGCGATTCGATCACTTCAAGCGCGCTGCTTACAGTTTGTTCTTCGTAATATTCCAAACCTGTGGAAGACTGCACCTGGAACATGGGTGCCTTATCACAAGCTGCCAGGCACATGACCGCCTCGATTGTCACGAAACCATCGGGAGTTGTTTCTCCAACCTGGATTCCAAGATTTTCGCATAATTGTTCCAAGAATTCATCTGCGCCGCGTAATGCACAGGACAGGTCATTACAAACCTGGATGCGAATCTTCCCTTCAGCTTGGTCATGGTAGAGTGTGTAGAAACCGATCAAAGACGCTACTTCTGTTGGCGTAATTTCCAATATCTCACCAATCTCGATCATTTCATCTTTGGTGATATAACCACCATCTCGCTGTGCAAGGTAAAGCAGCGGCATCACAGCCGAACGTTTTTGATCAGAAGGGTATTTGGCCAGGATCGCCTCTACCTCTGCCGCGTATTTTTCAGCTATCATAGTCCCTCAAAACTCGCATCATCGATCAATATCTCCTAATACGAAGTCGATTGTCCCTATCAAAGCAACCAGATCCGCAACGAGATGACCTTTTGCCAACAATGGTAGAACCTGCAAATTATCAAATGACGGGGTTCGCCAATGAACGCGGTATGGTTTCGGGCCGCCGTCACTTTCTAAATAGACTCCCAATACCCCGCGCGGAGATTCAGCAGCTGCATAAACAGAACCCTTCGGCATGTCGAAACCTTCCGTCCACAATTTGAAATGGTGGATCACAGCTTCCATGCTGGTGCTCAACTCCGAGCGAGGTGGAGGTACAAATTTCCGGTTATTGCTGCGCACTGGTCCATAGGGAAGTTTATCCATGGCTTGCTCCACGATCCGCAGTGACTGCCGCATTTCTTCCATGCGTACAAGATACCGGGCGTAGGTGTCACCATCAGTGTGGGTTGGGACGTCGAAGTCATATTGGTCGTAGCCCATATAAGGCTCTGCCTTGCGCAAATCATGAGCCACGCCGGTCGAACGCAGTGGAGGACCGGTTACCCCCCAATTGACTGCATCCTCAGGTTTCAGAATACCGATACCCTTTGTTCGCTCTAAGAAGATCGGATTTTCACTGAGCATGGCAGCATATTCTTCAATTTGCTCTGGAAACCTCTCGATGAAAGCGCGGACTGCTGCTTCGAATTCAACCGGTACATCCCGCCACAATCCTCCCGGACGAAAGTAGGTGGTCATCATCCGCTGCCCGGAGACCATCTCGTTGATGTCCAGGATCAATTCCCGTTCGCGGAATGTATACCAGAAGACCGAGATAGCCGCCAAATCCAGTGTATGAGTGCCCAGCCATACCAGGTGAGAAGAAATCCGTTGAAGTTCGGTGAGGATAACCCGGATGGCCTGTGCCCGTACTGGGACATCCAATTCAGCTAACTTCTCGATCGCCATGCAGTACACCAGGTTGTTACCTAAATTATTAAGGTAATCCAGGCGATCTGTCATCACAGCCGCTTTCTCGTAGGTTTTTGCCTCCATGTTCTTCTCAATACCAGTGTGCAGGAAACCGATATCTGGGAAGCAGTTGACAACCACCTCGCCATCCAGCTCCAGCAGCAAACGCAAGACTCCATGGGTGCTGGGATGCTGGGGTCCCATATTGAGAAGCATCGTCTCGCCTGTAAACGCCCTCTCGGAGACCAGATGCTGCATCTCGTGAAATGCAAAATCTTTTTGATCTAACATAATTTTGTTTTATTCTTTGGCATAAGGCTTATCCTGGTCAATCTCTTTCGCATTAAAACTGAACTGCACCTCTTCATAGCCAAGTGGATAATCCTTACGTAGAGGGTGACCTTGCCAATCATGGGGCATGAGGATCCGGCGCAAGTCAGGATGACCTTCAAACCGAATCCCGAACATATCCCAAATCTCCCGTTCGCGCCAATTTGCATTGGCAAATAAATTCACCAAGGTTGGCAGTGTGGGTTCGATTCCAGGTACCGGGACTCGCAGGCCAATGCGTAGTTTTTTTTCAATTGAGTACAACTTGTAAATCACGTGAAATCTGGGATCTTGCTCAGGCCAGTAATCCACCGCGGTAAGAACTTCGAGCAATTTGAAATCAAATTCATCCCGCAGCAACTGGCAAAGTTCAATCAGTGCTGCGCTGGAGACTAATAAATTCGTTTCACCGCGGAATTGATCAGCATGCAGTCCGAAACGCTCTTCTAAAGCGGAAACTGTTTTTTGAAGTTCGTCATTCATAGTAGCATCCTACTAAAAGACACGAGCGATTAAGCCCAGGTCTTCAGTGTTTCACCACGTACTTTTTCATGCAGCGTTAAAATTCCATGGACCAGCGCTTCTGGTCGCGGAGGGCAACCTGCCACATAAACATCAACCGGCATGATCTCATCCACGCCTTGCACGATAGCATAATTATTGAATACCCCGCCGCACGAAGCGCAATCTCCCATAGAAATCACCCATTTTGGCTCCGGCATCTGATCGTAAAGTAAACGCAAAACAGGGGCCATCTTGCGAGTCACCCTTCCCGAGATGATCATCAGGTCAGCCTGGCGTGGTGTTGCGCGCATCAATTCCATGCCAAAGCGACTCATATCATGTTTGGCTGCCTGGCCTGCCATCATTTCAATAGCACAACAAGCCAAACCAAACAACATCGGCCACATGGCGTAAGTGCGCGCCCAATTTACCGCTTGCTCAAGGCGCATCGTTACGGCACCTAAATCTCCTGCTTTCTGTTCTATTCCCATTCTAATGCTCCTTTCTTCCAAGCATAAACATATCCAACCAATAAGATTAAAATGAAGATGAGCATTTCAATCAAACCAAATAAACCCAATCGGCGGAAGGTAACCGCCCAGGGATAAAAGAAAACCACTTCGATATCAAACAGGATAAATAACACAGCAACCAGGTAAAACCTCACCGGGAGGCGGCGAGTTCCTGGTCCGATGGGTGTCATTCCAGACTCATAAGGTTGTGATTTACGTTCTGTAGGGTTACGAGGGCCAAAAGCATGACCCAAAACCACTACAAACCCAGCCAAAATTATGGCCAATACAAAGAGAATTAGAAGTGGCAGATAATCGAATAACATAGACAGCCCCAGCAATTTAAGAAAGTATGGGGTGAACGATTGCCCCAAACTTCTCTGGTACCCTGTGGTTAAGGGCCGATAATTTTAAGGAACACCTCACCCCAACAATGGATTCTCCAAAACTCACCTATCTTATCATAGGGTCGAATCCGTGTCAAATTTCACAAAGTATTACCCAGGTCATTCTATATCGGGGTTAATTATATACTCAATCTGGTATAAGTACACACTCTCATTGTTAAAAATTAATTTTACACCTGGGCAATCTTGCAACTGATCCGGTTGAAGCGAGCCCTTGTTCACAGAGATATAGAGGTGGGTCAGTTCCTCTTCCTGAACGATCTCCCAAAATTCCGGCGTACAGCCAGTTAATCGACTAAATCTTTCTGCCACGGAATTAACCTGCTGTGCATATTCATCACCTCCCATGACATACAACACATTCGGCAGAATTGCCCACCGCCCGGTTAATGGAGTTACCCACCAACCACCATCCACCCCCCGGTAACTACCATACTGCCAGTGCACGATATTGATCCCAAACCTGGCATCTGGCGGGGTGTTATCTTCGATCCAATCAAGTGCCTCAAGGTCATCCCCTGTAGCAAGGATCGTCGCGGAATTAATCACGGAACGTGTGTCAAAGATGCCCCATCCCACCAGAAGTGTGAATCCAAGGAGGACCACAGCCACTTTTATGGATGATAGTTTCTCGATTGGCGACCAATCAATAATACTGACCAATAGATCAGCGAGAAGGATCGCGTTGGGTAGAAACAGCACAATAACTGTATGATCGGGCCTGAAAGGTGCAACGTGAAAACCGACCGGTAAAGAGAGTATGCATAAAATGATCGTCCAAACTCCAAAGACCCGCGTGCGCTTGCGAATTAAGGAGATTACCAACCCGGGAAGTGCAGCAAAGAGCAGTGCCTGGTTGCGGGTTGGACCCAAAAGCCGCCACAAGTAAGTCAGATATTCAGGAAAATACAGTTCATTGATTGCTTCAAGGGTCGGCTGGATGGCCACAAGCTTTACACCGCCTGAGGCAAACCCCCACATGCGGAACAACCAGGGACTCGCAACCAGCAACCCGGTTAATGCTGCCAGACCCATGGGCAACCATGTATCCCAAGCTGGACGAACCCTGTTGCGAAGATTTTCCAGCAGTACGTAGATTCCCAGCACAACCAGGAATAGTGCCAGCAGGGCAGAGGCGAAATAATGGGTTAGCAGGATCCCTGCGGTTAATAAGCTAAAGGTGATTAAGCGTTTTTTCGATACGCCTTTATTAACGATATCCAGAGCAGAAGCCATCGACAGGGTTAATAGCAGCATCCCGGTTAACAACGTATAGCGCCCCCAGGTGACATAGTATGCTGGCATCTGGGTTACGAATGCAACCAGGATTGTGCTCAGCGCCGCCCTGCGCCAATCCCCCCACAGAGCTTTACCAAGTCGATAAACGCCCATGGCTATAGCCGCATTGATCACCTGGCCGAAATATAAAACTGCTTCTGGTGGACTGAGACGTGAAAAAAAAGTAAGAACTGCAGCCAGGGCATGAAAAGCATAGTGGTAGTAAAAAGGCACCGGCATAGATGGTTCGAGGTTTTCCGGAATACCGCCATTTTCAAGAAACGTAAGCACAACTTGGACATGGTGGATCGAATCAACCCACAAAGGCAGCCTGATCTCCCTGATTTGATAAAAGCGCCATACCAGGAGAACCAGAAAAATCAAGGCCAGGATCAGGTAGCCGAGTCTTCCCTGGATCTGCTCAGAAACTTGGCGAAACTGATCGGGAATTTCTCCAAGGTCTAGGTTTTCTTCGCCAGGTTGATCGAGCCTGCGCAAGCCCCGTGTTCGTTCTTTCCACCAACGGCCTGATGCCCAGACAACAGGGATAGCCAGCACCATGTAAATGAAAATAAGCGAGGTTGGAGTAATCCGCCAATCGAGGAGGTAGGCAAATTGCGCAAAAACCGCGATCAGAGAAATACTCAATCCGAGCACTTCAGCTAACTGTTCGAATACGTCCTGCCTGGAATCTCGAAAGAAAACCTGCCAGGCAAAACCTGGCAGGCAAAGCACCATCGCCCCTGCAAACAGGGACCAGGCTGCAGAAATCAATTGGGTCATCTATCCGAAATATTCACGCAGATTACGGCTGCGCGTCGGATGGCGCAGCTTACGCAAGGCTTTAGCTTCGATCTGGCGAACTCTTTCGCGAGTCACGTTGAAATACTGCCCCACTTCTTCCAGAGTGTGGTCCTTGCCATCGATGAGGCCAAAGCGCAGTTCTAATACCTCACGCTCCCGGTCGGAAAGGACTGCCAGCGCATTCTTCACCTGTTCACGCAGCATCTCGCGGGCTGCAGCATCCATGGGCTCCAGCGCATCTTGATCTTCAATAAAATCGCCTAATTGGCTGCTGTCTTCTGTCCCGACGGGACTTTCCAATGACATGGGTTCTTCCGAAGCGCGCATGATTCGGCCGACCTTATTCGCAGCTCGCATCCAGCGCCGGCGAACATCCAATGGTATCTGAGTCCCACCCTCCTGTGCCAGCCTGATAATCTCCACGTCTGCAGGCTCCAAAAATCCAGCTTCCAAAGCCAGTTCATCACTATTCGGGTCGCGTCCAAGAATTTGTACCAGTTTTCGTTGGGCTCGCATCAACCGGTTAATCGCTTCAAATACATGCACGGGAATGCGGATCGTACGCGCCTGGTCCGCTATCGAACGACTGATCGATTGGCGAATCCACCAGGTCGCATAAGTACTGAATTTATAGCCTCGGGTCGGGTCAAATTTTGAAACCGCTCTTAACAAGCCAATATTGCCTTCCTGGATCAGATCAAGAAAGGTGCTCCCTCGCCCAATATACCTTTTTGCTACGCTGACCACCAACCTCAGGTTAGCCCGGATAATCGCATTGTGTGCTGCCTGTGCCCGGTAACGCACATCCTCGATTTCATCTTCTAAGATCTCATCCTCCGGGAGATGGCGAAAGAAGGTCCTCTTCGGGGGTAATTTTTCCCGGCTTTCCAGGTACGAATCCAAGTATTCCGCCAGTGGATCAGGCAACAAGTAGAGACAGACAAAAACCGTGAATGCATTTCGAGCGACTCCGTCCCAAAAAGGGTCATTTCCCCACATACCATTGTCTAAATATGCATGCAAATAGGATGGTGTCTCCGAAGCCCAGGTTTGACGCAGCATTTGAGCTTCTTTAAGAATCAGAAGCAGATCAGGCAAATCGAAACTCAACCGCTGGGTATCTTCTTCTACCCGCAGCCACGAAGTCAGCAGTTCATCGTAAAGAGCTTTGTAAATCCCCTGTGGTAAAGAGTCGTCCGGGTGAATTAACGGGTGCTGGCGAGTTAGTGATTCGATCCGCCGGGAGGCATCCATTTGAGTAGCCAGCCAGAATTCCTGGTCCGAGATCAGCAGGTCAATGCCCCCGATCTCCTTCAGGTACAGGCGAACTGGATCATCACTCAATTCTATTACCATTTTGGGGTCCTCTAAAAGATCTGTTGGTTTTTCTTCCGTCAAATCAACCGAATCTTTTTCTTCACGTAAAATAGCATCCTCGTCCGGTTCGACCTCCGTGTCCAAACCCGACTCAGTGAGGACCTCCTTAACCTGATCCATCGGAATTGAAGCACCTAGAATACCCTGTGCCTTTTGCTGCTCAGGTGTTATTCCACCAGCATCTTCTTCATTCATGTCTTGCGATTTCTTCTGTACCAAGAATCGTCTCCAATGGTTACTGGATCATATGACTTGTGTAGAATCCTAGTGCCTGGTCTAACCTGCCGCGGGTTGCTATATAGTCCATCATTCTCTGCTGCATCTCGGCGACAGTTTGACCTTCAACCAGCTGTGCTTCCTCCATCAGGAATTGGATATGTTCAATCTCCTGGTATAACCTTCGCTGGCGAAGAACGAGCAGTGTACGCACCAGGTCTTCCAGGACTTTATCTTCATTTGGGTCCAGCTCGACAGTTTTGGCTAACAACCGGTCAACCAAATCCATCAGGGGTAATGTCAGGCTATTCTGAACGTATAGTTGAGGTTCTGTATAATCCTGCCTCAAAGACTCATCCACCAGCTGCAATAGTGCCTGGTGATCCCCTGACCGGAAGTCATCAACCGCAAACCGGTTCAAACCATTTTCCTGTAGAGCCCGATCCATGCGATAAACCAGATCCGGACGCCGCAGCAGGACGCTCAGCAGATGCTCTTCAAGTAGTTCCGGTGTGGCATGTATCGCTATATCCCCTGCAACAGATCCATCTACTCTACTGGCGCTTGAAGAGGTCCGAATATTCGCGCGGCGGGATCTGGTAGATGGTTTAGATCCCTCGATCAGGGCGCGCTCGTCGACTTTGAGCAAGCGAGCCAACTGCTGGCGATATGTCTCTCGTTCTACAGCATCCGCTACATCCTCAATCAAAGGCAGTACCTGGCTTGCGATCCTGGACTTTACCTTTGCATCCTCAAGATCCTGATCCTTAGCCAGCGATTCCATAACATGCACCACGATGGGTTGCGCATGAGCCACGAGTTCCCGCCACAGGTTCGCGTCCTGAAATACTACTTCGTCTGGGTCGAGTCCCTCGGGAAGAGCTGTAACCCGGATATCTGCCTTCAAGCGAGCTTCGCTGCCCAACAAACCGCGCGGATCAAAAACGGGATCTGCTTCTCGATCCAATGTTTGCCGGGCAACTTCTAAGCCACGCAACGTGGCTTTATCCCCGGCCGCATCTGAATCCAGGGCCAAAACGATGCGCCGAGAAAAACGCTTCACCATGCGCAGCTGGTACTCACTCAGCGCAGTGCCCATGGGCGAGACGGCATTGCTGAAACCCTCCTGGTGCAGGGCGATCACATCCAGGTAGCCTTCAACTATCACGGATTGGTCCTGGGCGCGAATTTCTTTTTTTGCCCGGTCAAGCCCATATAAGATATGGCTTTTATCAAACAACTCGGTCTGGGGTGAATTCAGAAACTTAGGTACATCTTCAGGATTTACAACCCGTGCTCCAAATCCTGCCATCCGCCCGCGCTCATCCCGAATCGGGAACATGATCCGGTGACGAAAACGGTCATAGATAGAGATCCGCTCAGATTCACCCGACTCTTCCCGTGCAGTCACCATTCCACAGGCAATCAAGTCCGCCTGATCATATCCTTTCGATGTGAAATGATTTAGACCTGCATCCCAAGCATTAGGTGCATATCCCAATCCGAAAGCCTCGATGGTCGCATCATTCAAACCACGTTTGGTTCGCAGGTATTCCAATACGGGTTTTCCTGCTGGGGAGTTCATCAAATTATGACGGTAGAAGGTGACCGCATCTTCGAGCAGATTTCTCAGGTGCTCGTGTTCTTCAATTGCCTCCTGATCCTGCGGGGTAAGCGGTTTCAGTTCAACTCCTGCCCGCTCCGCTAAATGGGTCAACGCTTCGCTAAAATCCCAACCTTCTTTCTTCATTACGAAGCCAAAAATATCCCCACCTTCGTTACATTGACCAAAACAACGCCAGGTACCTGTTTCGGGGAAAACAACAAATGCCGGGGTCCGGGTATTACTGTGGAAGGGACAGAAACCCGTGTAGTTCTTCCCCGTATGACGCAATTGTACGGTCTCTGAAATCAGGTCAACGATATCAATCCGATTTTTAATCTCATCAATCGTAGACATTTGCAGCCTGGTCTTTTTCTAATCCAGCGTAAATTTATAAACACCCCATGGGGATCGTTGGTTGCGCATGACTTACCTGATGGGCACCATTAATGATATGCGGGGCTAAATTATACCAGTTGTGTCTTTGTAGAAATCCCTCGCGGCTATATTTTTTGTTTTCTTCTCGGAGAAAAATGCGTATCTTGCAGGATTGAAAGCAATTATAATATTTTTATGCCCGCAACAGCCTTTGATGAAATGTATATATCTGTCGATATTGAGACAGCTGGACCAAATCCCAGCCAGTATTCATTATTAGCAATTGGAGCTTGCTCAGTCGCTCAACCAAAAATCAGCTTCTATATTGAACTGAAACCGGTAAATGACCAGCTGCTGCCAGAAGCACACGCCATTCACAATCTCTCTATTCAAGATCTGAAATCCAGAGGTACTGCTCCCGAGAAAGCCATGGCGGAGTTTGCAGCCTGGCTGGAAGAGGTTGTTCCCCCGGGAGAGAGACCAGTCTTCGTAGCGTTCAACGCACCATTCGATTGGATGTTTGTCAGCGATTACTTTCACCGGTACCTGGGTCGCAATCCTTTCGGACATGCAGCCCTGGACATGAAAGCCTTTTATATGGGCTTGCATGGGTCCTCCTGGAAAGAAACCGCGATGAGTAACGTAGCAGAAGGTTACCTGGATGGGAGGCAAATCAGCCACAATGCTCTTGAGGATGCTCAAGATCAGGCCCAGATATTTACTCGTTTGTACAACCTATCAAGAAATCACGGATAATGTAACAAGAAAGCCAAATCAACGGTTTAACTAATGCGCTGATCGATCCAATGATCAGCATCCGACTGGTTCCCGATACGCCTCTGAAAAAGCACTGATCTTGGCATTTCACAGGACCCACAGAAGATCGATAGACTAAACAAGGAGCTGCCAGCATGGGTGAACATCCATCATCGAGTTCTAATATGAAACTAAAGCAGATCATTGAATCTGCGAATGACCTGGGAGTGGAAATTAGCGAGGCAGAAGCTCTCCAGTGGCTAGCAGCGATGGCTGCTGATTCAGAGGCTGAAATTTCGATGGACCTCGAAACCGGTGTCTTCGGGCATAAAGTTGTCATGCTGGATTTCAGCACCAGCGAATTGGCCCGTTTTCGGGAAATTGGACGCCTGGTCGAATTCCAAGATCAGCCCGGCGTGGTAGAAACCGCTCTGGCTCTGTCTGGATCTTCTGCCCAGTCGAAAATTCAAACCTACCCGGGTGACTGCGATTATTTCGAACGGGTCAACATTATTGCAGACTCACACCAGGAAGCCTGCCAGATATTAGCCAGGATCATGCGAGAAAAAGCACTCTCAACGATAAAAGGTCCAACTTACCAGCTGATCGAAGTCAAATTTGGTTCTTACCCTGTCGATATCGTCAGAGATGACAAACTGACCAGGAAAGGGTCTCCCATCTCATGGTCTGTTCCAGATATCCAGGCCGGTAAAATTGAGGGTTTTCAACCAGATGGTACCCGCGCAACCATCCTGTGGGATGAAATTGCCCAAGATCCCGGCTGGTGCAAGCTGGATTGGGTGATTGCTGACCCGGCTCGCGGGAAATTAGCAAATGCCAGCAATATGCTGGATGTCACCTGGGAGGCGCCGGATGGCATTATCACCCCGCTCGATCACTACCTGGATGGATACTTCCAGGAGGTATACCTGGAGGCGGAATCAGTGCCGATCTTTTCCAAGCTGATGAAGCAGGTCTCTCCCGATGCGCTGGACGATTATGTCACCCAACTTGAAAAAGAAGTCAATAAGTACCTTACCAAGGATGTCAATTACGGAAAAGCGGCGAAACGCATGTACAATGTTTTTCGTTTGACCGGCCGTTACGAGGAAGCTGCTTATCTCCGGGAGCTGTTCGACGAACCTACAACCATGCTCTACCAGGTTTGGTCGCTGATCCGCACGCTTGACGATAGTTTCGTTCCCGGGTCTGAAATTTCTATTGACCACGTACTTGCCCAGGCAGACGAGCTGATTGTCGCTGTGATCAACGCCCTGGAAGGTGACCAGGAAACAGAGATCGTGCGTCACCTGTTAAAACTTCGTGACAGCCTGAGTCGCCAAGACTCCACCGATCACCTGTCCTCCGAAGCAGAAGCCGCAAGGGAACAGGTGATTAATATTGTCAATAATTTCTTCTATAAGAATCTGACCTCTATTCCTACCATCAAAGCTTACATGGACGATTTTAATGAAAAACCTGCCGGGTAGAACCGGCAGGTCTGCAGATACTGGTTTCCTTTAACAATCAGCTTGCGGGCTAGAAGCCTTCTAATTTCGACATGTCGACCACGCCGTCAGCGAGGGCAGAGATGCGCTGCAAGAGTCCAAGCCGGTTTTCGCGCAGCAGCTGATCCTCCACCATCACCAGAACCTGATCGAAGAACTGGTTGATCTGAGGAATCAGGGGAGTAAATGCGCCCAGGAAGTCATCCACCGAACCCGCAGCGCGCGGCTTGCTCTCAGCTGCTTTGAGGGCTTCGTATAAGGCAACCTCGAATTCTACCTCCAATCTCGATTCTGCCACGGGAAATACAAGGTCCAGATCACGCGTGATGCGCACGCAGCGCGCATAAGCGGGTAAAATCTGGTCCCAATCTGGTCGTGCCACCCATTCCGTTAATGCAGTTACCGCCTGGGAAGCACGGTAGGGATTGTGCCCCTGGGCTGATAGAACCGCATCGATCACATCATAAGGCTCTCCCCGCTCAAGCAGCAGGTTGCGCTGCCGCTCAATAATAAAGTCGAGACATTCCTGGCGATCATCCAGTTTCATTTCACGGGGGAGATTCTTGGCTGCAGCTTCAAGCGCTGCCTGCAAATCGAAATCCTGCTTCCATTCCATCAGGTTGCCAACCACCCCCAGGGCTGCCCGCCGCTGTCCAAATGGGTCTTTGGTGCCGCTGGGTGCCAGGCCGATCGCAAACAAGCCAGCCAGCGTATCCAATCGGTCTGCCAGGCCAACCGCCAACCCTGGTAAAGTTTCTGGCACTGCATCACCTGCGAAACGCGGCAGGTAATGCTCATAAATCGCCTGGGCGACAGCAGGTGCCTCACCTGAATTAAGGGCATAATAACGCCCCATAATACCCTGCAAGGAGGTCATCTCAACAACCATCTGGGTCACCAGATCTGCTTTACACAATTCTGCTGCCCGCTGCCCGGTTTGTTCCTGCTCTGAATCCATGCCCAACAGGTATGCCAGATCAGACACCATGTTCCGAATACGCCGCGTTTTCTCCAAAACCGAACCCAGATCTTCCTGGAACATTAAAGTATCGAGTTGGGAAAGGTAATTCTCCAATGGCTGCTTACAGTCCTCCGCCACGAAAAAGTCTGCATCGGCAAACCTGGCCCTGATAACATGCTCATTCCCTTCAATAATCAATTCCAAATCCTGCGAGCGATCAGATTCACCCCGGTTGGTAACTGCAATAAAATACGGCAGCAGCTGGCCATCTTTTTCCACAGGGAAATAGCGCTGGTGCTTCTTCATGACTGAGATCAGGACTTCACGCGGCAGCTGCAGGTACTTTGGCTCGAATGAACCGCGGATCCCCAGAGGTGCCTCGACCAGATTGGTGACTTCAGCCAAAAGATCTGGCTCTATTACCGCCTGGCTCCCAACTTCACCTGCCAATTCTTCAACCTGCTCACGAATTTGCTGCGCTCGCTTTTCCTGGTCGAGGATGATCCCTTGCTCTGCGAGTGATGTCAAGAAAGTCTCTGGATCTTTCACACTGATCCGTTCCGGTACGTGAAAACGTAAGCCCCTAGTGCTTCCACCCGCATCAACTCCAGCGTACGAAAATGGAATTACCTGCTGTTCGAAGAGGGCCAGGATCCAGCGAATGGGCCTTGAAAAAGCTATGTTGCTGCTGTTCCAGCGCATCGATTTCCCAAAACGCAGTCCAGCCACCAGGGCGGGAAGCATATCTGAAAGAACCTGCGGTGTTGGCTTGCCTTTTGTTTGTACTACTGCAACGGCATACTTGCCACCGTCCATTTCACGAACCTGCAGATCACTAACATGGACTCCCTTGCTGCGAGCAAATCCCTGCGCAGCAGGAGTCGGCTGTCCTTGATCATCGAATGCCCTATTCGCCGGGGGTCCCTTGACCAGCTGTTCCTCATCAGGTTGGTGGGCAGCCAGGTCTTCCACCAGAACGACCAGTCTTCGCGGTGTGCCCATGGCATGTACTTCACCATGGGTGAGGCGGTTATCCGCCATCATACGCCTGATGGCAGGCTCTAGCTGTTCAAGGGCATGCGTCAAATCTCCCGCCGGCAGCTCTTCAGTTCCGATCTCGAGCAGAAAAGTACCAGCTTTTGATACCTCCATTGAAATAAGGTGCACTGATGACGCACTATCTTCTTGACCAGCCTCGCTGCCAAGTACCCCCGATTCTTCCTCCAACCAGGGGTACTCCAGACGCTGCCGTTCATCAACATAAGCCGATGAGATCTTTCGGGAGATCTCGCGCATGCGGCCAAAAAAAGCCTGGCGTTCGGTTACCCCGATCGCACCACGTGTATCCAACACATTAAAAGTGTGCGAACATTTCAGCAGATAATCATAGGCGGGCAGGATTAATCCCGCTTCCAGGGCTAAATTTGCCTCAGCCTCATACAATTCGTACATTTGGCGCAAGCGGACGATATCCGCTACTTCGAAGTAATACCGGCTGTGCTCCCTTTCAGCTTGCAAATTGACATCCCCGGCGGACAAATTCCTTTGGGTCAAGACCGCATTACCAGGCACGCTATTCCACTGGATATCTTGAAAACCACGCACACGCTGCAGGGCAATCGCGATGCGGTCAAGACCATAGGTTAACTCAACCGATACCGGATCGATATTGATGCCACCTGCCTGCTGGAAGTAAGTGAACTGGGTTATTTCCTGCCCATCCAGCCATACTTCCCAGCCCAAACCCCAGGCCCCGATCGCTGGCTGCTCCCAATTGTCCTCCACGAAGCGGATATCATGCATCAATGGATCGATCCCCAGGGCTTTCAGTGAATTAAGATATATCTCCTGTGGATTGCCCGGGTCAGGTTTCAAGATCACCTGGAATTGGTAGTGCTGCTGCATGCGGTTAGGATTATCACCGTAGCGCCCATCATCGGGCCGGATGCTGGGTTCGACATAGGCTACATTCCAGGGTTCTGGTCCCAAAACCCGTAAGAATGTGGCAGGATTCATCGTTCCAGCACCCACCTGGGTATAGTAGGGCTGCCAGATCAGGCATCCCAGGCCAGCCCAATAATTCTGCAGAGTGATAATGATCGATTGAAAATCAAGCGAATTTGCCATTATTTCTCATTCAACTCGTGTAAGGATCGGTATAGTTCTCTTCAATAGTTTCGGAATTATAACCGCTTCCCCTCTTGAAGCATTCAGTGGATTCCCTGATTTATTCCTGCTCTTGATGTACCCAAATACGTTGACAGGAGAAGAAATCCGGTTGAAAATCCTAGTAACAATCAACCCGCAGACTTAATCCGCGGCAGCTGCCTGTTCAACGTGTGTGGTCTCAGCATAGGTCTGGGTTGTCAGGTAGGAAAGTGCGTACCCGATTAGACCAGCCAATAGAGAAGCAATTATGATCCCTGCCTTTGCTTGATTCAATAAATCGGTGCTGCCCTGAAATGCATTCCCAGCAATGAAGAGCGACATCGTGAATCCAATTCCAGCCAGCCAGCTGGCGCTGAATAACTGCCGGATCGACACGTTGCGGGGCATGTCAGCCAACCCTATGCGCACGGCAAGCCAGGTGAAGAAAGTGATCCCGGCTACCTTACCCAACACCAGCCCTAAAACTATACCGATACTGACCACACTCAACAAACTTTGATCAAATTCCAACACTACACCCGCATTGGCCAGGGCGAAAACAGGCAGGATCAGGTACGTGGTCCAGGGCAGCAGGCTGTGCTCCAGGCGCTGTGCGGGTGACTGCATTCGGTCTGCTACAGTCTCAAGGGTTTGGGCCGCGGCCTGTGCCCGGTTTGGCTGGAGACTATCGGGTAGTTCAAATTCATCGAGTACAGAAACACACTGGGCTAGTAGAGCTTTCGGATCGGGTACTCCCCAGGTGGGAATAGTAGCAGCCAGTAGAACACCAGCGATGGTGGGATGGATCCCGGATTCCAGGAAAGCCAGCCACAGGCCGATCCCCAAAATTGCATAAGGCAAAGGAGAATAAATGCGGATACGGTTCAAGATAATGAGTACTACCAGGATCACCGCAGCAATCAAAAGGCTGGTCCAATGAATATCTGAAGAGTAAAAGATCGCCAGGACCAGAATCGCCCCTAGGTCATCAGCGATCGCTAATGCAGTGAAAAATATCTTAAGCGAAAGCGGGGCCCGGCTGCCGAGCAGTGCCAGCACTCCCAGGGTAAAGGCAATATCAGTCGCCATGGGTATTCCCCATCCCGACTCTCCTGGACCTCCAGCATTGAACAACAAATAAATCGCAGCAGGCACCAGCATACCACCCAGTGCCGCGGCCAATGGTAAAACCGCCCTCCGTGGCCTCGAGAGCTCACCGGTGGTCAGCTGGCGCTTGATCTCCAATCCAACTACAAAAAAGAACACGACCATCAGTCCATCATTGATCCATTCGATCAACGGCAAGCTGAAGACAGCCTGGCCAAATCCAAGCCCGAGCTCCGTTTCCCAGAAGTGAAAATATGATTCTGACAGTGAGGAATTCGCCCACACCAGAGCAATGATGGCACTAATCAAAAGCACTATCCCGCCAGATGCCTCGATGCGCGCGAAATCCTGCGCCAGCATGCGTACCTGAACTCCCAGGGGTTTCTCAACCGCATCGAGCAGCGATTCAAGGTCCCAGGCACCATCGTAGCGGGTACCATTGATAAAAAACGTTGGAGTCCCGTTCACACCGCTCCGCACCCCACTGTGAAAATCCTCTTTCACCCGCTCAACATAGACATGCTGCTCCAGGTCATGCTTGAATTGTTCAAGATCGAGCTCCAGTTGGGAAGCATACTCAACCAGGTGAGAAAGCTCCAGGGCATCCTGGTGCTCCAGCAGGAGATCCTGCATCTCCCAGAATTTGCCCTGTGCCCCAGCTGCTTCTGCTGCCTCCGCTGCCAGCTGGGCGTGCGGGTGAGAGGTGCGGATGGGAAAGTGGCGAAAGACGTATCGCACTCGCTTGCCCAACCGGTTGCGCAGCTCGCCAATCACTGGACTCACTTGCCGGCAGTAGGGACATTCTAGATCTCCGTACTCAACCAGTGTGATTGAAGCATCTTCAGGACCCAAGATATGATCTCGCTCGGCAACAGGTTGCGTCAGCTTCGGTGTGCTTGTAGCCACCATGTCGGTTCCCCTTTCATGTCGGTAGAGATTCTAAAGCGGAAAGTATACCATTGGCTCCAGGGTTAATGCCTGGTGGAGACACATAACTCCAGTGGATGATGCCATCTGAATCGATCACAAATAATGCTCGCTCGCTGAGACCAGCTCTTGAATCATAAACCCCATACCGCCTGGCCACCTCACCTTTCGGTTCAAAATCAGATAGTAATGGAAAAGATAATTGACGTTCTTCCATGTAGGCCTGGTGACTCCACCTGCTGTCGACAGAAATACCTAACAACTTGGCAGCGTGCTCTTCAAATAAAGGCAGCACTTCATTATAAAGACTCAGCTGATCCCCACAAACCGGACTCCAATCGGCAGGGTAAAAGGCCAGGATCACGGGTTTACCGAGAAAATCGGATAATGCGATCGAATTCCCGGTAGAACTTTCCAGGGAAAAGCCTGGTGCAGGTGTACCGGCGGGCAACACCCGCCCGGGATCGTTTTCCAGGCTGGAATCCTTGTTCGCCTTACTCAGAGTACCTGCTTTTCCTAATCTTCTTAACAAATCCACATCCCGAACTCCCAAATGATGAAGCAGAAATTGAACATTTTTCTGACGGTGATAATCTTACCACTTATCGGTTCTTCAAAATAGGACCACCGAATAATGTTTTTTTGCTATTTCTCAGCCGGAAGATTCAGCGGAAATTTAGGCTTAAACCAAGATACATGCTTGGAAAACCTCTCCCCGATCATCATTTCTCATGTTTTACCCAGATATTTCTTTGTGATAGGATACAACACCTTCGAAAAATAGATCATCCTTCTTTCCAAGTCTTGGTCTAAGCACCAAATCAAGGAACCCCACCCACCAGCATCCTCCATTGCCTGCTGGAAAATCTCGCCGGAATTATCGCGCCACGACAAGAAATTTACAACGACCGCATCGACAACGAAAACGAACATGCTACAAAGTTATATAGCGCCAGCCGCAGAGCGCGGTGGCTAATTCACTAGATTTCGGTTTACGATCTATCTCAGGGATAATCCTCTGCCAGCAGGGTTTCTATCGCAGCCTCGGTCTGATAATAATTCCCTTCACCGATATGCATGTAGCGGATTTTCCCCCGCTTATCGATCAGGTACAGCGTAGGCCAGTAACGGTTTTGATAGGCACGCCAGACGCGCCCCTCATTATCCTGTGCTACTGGATAAGTGATCTGCAGATCCCTCACCGCCTCTTTCAGCCGTTCAAGATCAGCTTCATAATCAAATTCGGGGTAATGATTGGCGATCAACACCAAACCCTGTGCAGCATATTTCTCGTGCCAGCCCCTCAACGAGGGGATCACATTGCGGCAGTTAATTCAACCGAAGGTCCACATTTCCAGCAGGATGACCTTGCCGTGCAAATCCGCCAGGCGCAGTGGTTTTGGGCTGTTGATCCACACATCGTTGGTCAGTTCCGGTGCGGGTCCTGAGCTGGTCAACTGGAAAGTCTCCTGTGATTCCGGTGTCAATTTGGGGGTGGTCAACTGTGCCTGGTATTCCTGCGTTGGGATTTTTGCAGAGGGAATCTTCTCACCAAGGCCTTCATTTAGCTCCTGATCCCCAGCTGAACTGCACCCCACCAGGACTAACATCCATACCAATAAAGACCTGCGCAACATACCTGGCAATCTCCTAATACTTCCAGACTTGAGTAAGAAAACAAGATTGTAGCAAGCCTTGCTTACAAAAGGATTAAGGGAAAGGACAGAATTTGGTTGACAATTCCTGGTGACCAAGCACCCAAATGGATTAATCTACCCGGCTAACAGAAGTATCTTGCACCGGGATCAATTGCTCATCGGCATCCAGTCCGCCTTGACCTTGCTCCGGGATGATCGCATCAGGCAGCTCATCCTCAACATTACGCACGCGGGGGTTGAGGTAGCCCAATGCGGCTACAATGATGCTGATCGCCCCAACCACGATGAACATGAATCCCGTCCCACGCCCGGGACCAACCCCGATCAGCTGCCCGACGCTGTCCGCCAGGGCACCACCCTCCACCAACAGTGGTCTGAAAAGCCGGTCGGCTAAGGGGCCTGCCACAATATAAGCCAGGGGCATCATGGACCAGGCGATCATGCGCCGTACAGCAAACACACGCCCTTGCACATCCGCATCGACCTTGCTCTGCCAGATAGCCTGGCTGGAGCCGTTGATGATCGGCATGCTGAACATTAAACCGAAACCTGCTGCCGCCATGACCGGGATCAAGGGGCTGATTCCCAGCAGGGAGGTGAAAAATCCAGAAAGCATCAGGAAACCTAACACACCATGGATGCGGCGCTTGGGGCCTCCCCAGGCGCTCATCACGAGCGTGCCCAGCAACATACCCAGTCCGACAATCGAGAGAAGGATACCCAGCACATCTGCGGAGGTCATATCCAGGATCAGGGGCATGATCAGGGGTTCGATCAAACCGGTAACGAAGTTGAATGCCGCAAAGATCAACAATAAACCCAGCAATCCAGCCCGGGCGTAAATATAGGTCCAGCCAAAAAGGGCTTCTTTCCAGATCGAACCTTGACCTTGCCTGCCTGCTTCACTGCGTTCGGGACTGGGCACCCGCACCACCAGCAGGGTTATAACGGCGAACAGGTAGGTAGCGAAGTCGATGGCGATCACCCCGCCCAGGCCGATGGTCACGAACAGCGCGCCAGCCGCGGCAGGTGCCAGCAGTTGCGATATCGCCTCACCGATTTGCACCATGCCGCCCGCCCGCCCGAGCTGCTCCTTGGGTACCAGCAGGGTCGTGACCGCTGAATAGGCTGGCCACTGGAAGGTGCTGAAAGCAGAATTGAAGGCTGTTGCTAGGATGATGTTCCAAACCGCGAGGTTGCCGGTCATGTACAGCAGGGCGATCGACAGGGTTGCTAAACCCGCCCCGGTATCACTCATGATCATCACCCAGCGCCGGTCCCAGCGATCCACCAGCGCTCCTGCGAAGGGCGATACCAACAGGTTAGGGACGGCAAATGCCAGCATATTCATGGCGAAGAGCGTCACCGATCCCGTTTCCTGGTAGATCCACACCCCCAGGGCAAAGCCGGTCAGCCCGGAGCCGATGGTTGAGACCAGCTGCCCCGACCAGATCACGAAGAAGGTGCGCATGCCCCGTGTGATTGGTCCCTTAAACTTGGTTGGTGCTGCTTCCATGTTTGGATTTCCTGTGATTACTACCCGAAAGGCGGCTGTTATCTTCTAATCATCCAGTCCAGCAATTATAGCAAGACTTTATCTGGTTCCCGTTCACAGATCGACAACCGTTATCTGGATGGGACTGATTAACAAGACGTTCTGTCACTCTGAGCGCAGCCCTGTTCCTGGTCGGCCAGACCAGGGGGAAGAGTCTCCAATACAACTTCCTTCGCACATAACCATGCTTTTCCAGTTCAGCTACACGGGAGATTCTTCGCCTATACTCGGTTCCGGCTCAGAATGACAAACTCATGTGTCACTCTGAGCGCAGCCCTGTCCCTGGTCGGCCAGACCAGGGGGAAGAGTCTCCAATACAACTTCCTTCGCACATAA
>JBJYXV010000027.1:0-4944 GCA_046260155.1 Anaerolineales bacterium | reverse complement strand
GCGATAGTCAGGTAGTAGATATCCAGCGCCTTGTCATAATTCTGGTAGCGGGTCAGATCCAGACCCGGAAACTGTTGGAATATCGTCTGATCCGCCGCATCCAAAACTAAAGAAGTCACAATACCGGGCAAGGGAAAACGAGGTATGGAGAGCGGCACAATGAAGCGTGCCGCAACCACGAGCCATAAGACAAGCAGTTCGTAATTACCCATCAAATCGCTCAATAGAAACTACCCAATTTATGAACTTGCTCATAAAATTTCTCGATAGAAATAATAATAGCACGACCTTCCCTGCACACCTGCGCTTTTCGAAACTCTGACCAGGCAATTTTCTTCATCGTTCTGGATAAGTACGGTGTGTGCTTGCTGCTGAACAAGAATCAGCAGTATTTTGCATGGGGCGCTCAGTTCACAAACATAGTAGCTGCCAAACCACTCGGGGATTTCAATCACTTTACCAATGCCCCGAGGGCCCTTCTCAACCGCTTTAATCCCTTGGAATTCACATAACGTTCAACCTATCTTTACAACTCCTTCATATCTATCAGCTAAACTTACGGAATGAAATTTACATCCATGCAGATAAGTATATAAATGGAAAAACATTAGGAGAACATCATGCTTAAGAAAATTGTTATTGGCATTTTACTGGCTACTGTGATCGGAGCCGTTGGGATCGCTGTGGCGTATAACCTTGCCTTGAAAGAACCCACCCCGGTTTCAGCTGCACCAGCTCCTTTGGCTGACGATCAAGATTACAGCTCAGAATCGACCGGCAGCCAGCAGGTTGAACAGATGATCGCAGCCCAGGGCTCAGTGGGTGAATCCTGGCTGGAGTCCGGTACGATCGTGGAAATCGACGATTTCGGGATCCAATTTGAGCTCCAGGATGGGGAAACAGTATATATCGAACTGGGTCCACCGGACTACTGGCAAAGTCAAGGCATCGAGCTCCAGGTTGGTCAAACAGCCACTGTAGCTGGTTCGGTCAACCAAGGCATGATCCACGCCTCCCAGGTGTTGTTATCCGATGGTCAAGCATTGAATGTGCGCAGTGAAACAGGCCAACCCCTGTGGAGTGGGGGAGTCACCAATGGAATGGGACAGAATGGCAGCAACGGAGATGGCGATCGCATCCCTGAGCCACAAGCCGCGGTTGATGAATGGATTACCATCGAGGGTACATTGATGTCATTTCAGGGCGGTAATATGACTATGAATACACCCGATGGTGAGATCATTACCTTCCAAACCGGACAACCACGCTTTTTTGCCGGTCAGAATGTGTCCCTCCAGGTTGGAGATGAAATAGTCGTGGTCGGTTTCTACGAAGGGGAGCAATTCATGGCTGGCGATATCACGCAGACCGCCACGGGATTAAAGGTCATGCTACGCGATCCCAATGGCCGCCCACTCTGGGCAGGTCCTGGTGGAAATGGGAACGGCAATCGTGGAAATCAGAATGGAAGAGGATCAGCAGGCAGCACCCCTTGATGGAAAAACACTGCAGGGAAACCAGAAACTTCCCTGCAGTGCACTATTCATAATTCGAGGCAATGATGACAGATCAACCAAATCTTTCCCCAGATAATCTTCCCATTCTAACCCGCATTCAGCGTTCTATCCAAAGGGAATCCGTGGCACCAATCGATGATCGCAGCCGGATGAAGCTGGTGATGAACAGCCTGGTATTGCACATCCACCCAGCAAAGGTTTCCAAACCTGCGCTCAAATTAACCTACACTTTCGGGCTGGGAGGATTACTGATTTTGCTCACTGCAGTGCTCGCCGTGACCGGAGTTCTGCTACTCTTCGTCTACACGCCTTCACCAGATGCAGCGTATAAGAGCATGATCGCTCTGCAGACTGAGGTCAACTTTGGAAACCTGATCCGCAACCTGCACTATTGGTCTGGCAACTTGATGGTTGTCGTAGGAGTCCTGCATCTGCTGAGGGTTTTCTATACCGCCGGATTCACCCGACCGCGCGAATTTAATTGGGTGATGGGCATTTCCCTTCTCTTGCTGACCATCGCAGCCAATTTCACGGGTTACCTACTTCCCTGGGATCAGCTTGCCTATTGGGCAGTGACTGTGGGGACCAGCTTGTTAGATTACATCCCATTAATTGGGGAACCCCTGACCCGCCTGCTGCTAGGTGGGCCCGAAGTGGGTGCAGCTACCCTGACAAATTTTTACGGTCTGCATATTGCCGTGATCCCTTTGGCGATCTTCGCTATCGTATCCTTCCATATCTGGAGGGTGCGAAAAGATACAATCACGCAGCCTCGAAAAATTAGCCAGGAAGCGGATAAAGAGAAAGTGACCACGATTCCACATCTGGTCAGCCTCGAATTGGTGTTTGCCCTGGTTTGGCTGGCATTATTGATCACCTGGTCATCCTTCATTAATGCCCCTCTGGAAGAAGCCGCAAATCCCGCCCACAGTCCTAACCCGGCTAAAGCAGCTTGGTATTTCATGGGATTTCAGGAATTGCTGCTGCACTTCCACCCGGTGTTTGGTGCGATCATCATCCCCGGGCTGGGTTTGCTGGCGATGATCTTGCTCCCTTACCTGGATCAGGACATGGCGACCACGGGAATCTGGTTCCGCTCCCTCCGGGGACGAGTCCTTACTGGATTGAGCTTCTTTCTGGGCATTGTTGGTGTATTTGGTTTTGTCTGGCTGGATGAATTCTATCTGGATTTCCCCGGCTGGCTGCCATTCCTACCAAGTTCTATCAGCAACGGATGGGTGCCTTTAGCAGCAATTTTGCTCCTGTTAATTGGCTACTATGAGCTGCTCAAGGTTCTTGGTAGCAGGACCTGTGAAGCTCGCCAGGCCCTCTTCACCCTGTTACTTGCATCTTTTGCCACCCTTACCTTCGTCGGAATATTCTTGCGAGGTGAGGGAATGGCTTTAATCTTACCCTGGGGTTAATCCAATGACTGAAAATAAAATTTCACGTAAAGATATCATTAATTTAGGTTGGGGTGCCGCTGGCTTGCTAGCAATCACGGAGCTTTCCCTGGCTGGATTAAGCTTTCTTTCCCCTCGCAAATCTGAAGGGGAATTTGGCGGCTTATTTAATTTAGGAGATGCTAATCAGTATCCCGCAGGTAGTGTAACTCCGGTTGAAGCCGGGCGATTCTACCTGGTCCGGTTGTCAGAAGGTGGTTTCTTGGCCATGTACCGCCGCTGCACACATCTGGGTTGCGCGGTACCCTACGACCCTTCATCTGGTAAATTTGTTTGTCCCTGCCACGGCTCTGAGTTCACCATGGATGGGGACGTGCAGAACGAACCCGCACCACGCCCGCTTGATTTGTTCCCCTTATCAATCAATGAGGCTGGGGAAATTGAGGTGGACACCAGTTCGCCCATCGAGCGCCATCAAGCCAACTCCGATCAGGTAGTTAATATTTAAGGATCACAATATGCCCCAACTGATGAAATGGATCGGAATATTGGCAACCCTGGTAATCATTATCATTGTACCCATATATTCCTGGACAGAGCCCTCCCGACAAGATAAATTATTGGATAATTATTACACCGATGCGGTGCTAGCTTCGACGGATTTGTATGCAACCAACTGTGCAGTTTGCCACGGGGCTGCAGGTGAAGGGATTGGCGATACGCCTGCGCTCAACACCGAAGCAGTGCATGTGATATCTGCAACAGACCTCTTCAAGGTGATCTCCCGTGGTCGCAGTAACTCACTTATGGCAGCCTGGGCGGACGAAGAGGGCGGCATTTTCAGTAATTCCCAGGTCGATGATTTCGTCACTTTTATTCAGCAGGTAAATTGGGAATATGTTGAAGCACGCGTCGATGAATTGGGTTTAACCCCACCTCAGGTGATCGAGATGGAAGTCTCAGAGGGCATGTTGGCAGCACTGTCCACGCTCCCGGAGGGAGACACCTTGAGCAGCGGCCTGCTGGTTTATGCAGATCATTGCGCCGCCTGTCACGGGACAAATGGCGCTGGGACGATCATTGCACCAGCAATTGATTCCGCCGATCTTCGAACAAGGCCCAGGGAAGAGATCGTCGATTTGGTAATGAATGGTGTCCCCGGCACCCTGATGACCAATTGGGTGAACATGCTCCCACCGGATGAGATCAGTTCAGTAGTTGATCTGATCTTCCGCTGGCCGGAGCTGCTTCAAGCGGATGTTGAATTTCCTGAACCGAAATTGATGGAAATCCCGGCATCGCCAGAATTGATCACCCAGGGGGAAAGGTTGTTCAACATCGCCTGCAAGTCGTGTCACGGAATAGGTGGTTATGGCTCACCCATGGCGCCTGCAGTTGTCAACCAAATCTTCCTGTCGGAGACTCCCGATGCTGCGATCTACCAGATCATCGCAGGTGGAGTAACGGGTACATTGATGCCTGCTTGGGGAAGCCGCTTGACCGATCAGGAGATTCAATCCCTTGTTGCATTCCTGCGCAGTAATGAATCCTCCGCACCAGTGATCCTCCCACCGATCCTGGGCGATTGAAACAGCAGCTTTATACGTTCAAAAACAAATCGATTGATACCCGCATTGATAGCAGCTTCACTTTCGTACACCGCGGCACCGTTTTCCACAGATGCAAGAATCCCAAGCAGCCTGCGCCTGCTTTGAGGACTCTGCTTCGCTAATTGAGATAACTCCCTGCTCAAATACTCGATCCAGCAGACCAGCGGGCCGTCCTGCCAGGTTGGGCGGATAAACACATTTTGGAATGTAGAAATCAGTCAGGCCGTTAAAAAAAAATTAAGGGGAAAAAGGTAACGAGGTATAAGTTGGATTTTCGGGCACGCATAATAACAGGATTGATCGTGAACCTAGATCTAAGAACCTTCTAGTTTCCATCTATGGGTACCCGCAACAAGACTCGCGTGGATTTACCGGCCACCTGATCGAAGACCAGGTCCCCTCCAATCACTGCCA
>JBJYXV010000026.1:0-6246 GCA_046260155.1 Anaerolineales bacterium | reverse complement strand
CCCAGGGGATTATTGCTAACAATTTAAAATTTTGGATAGTCAAAAATATATACACTCATATTTTTTCAACTTTTGTGAACAGTTTCTTCCAATGATTTTTTTTCGCGATGTTCAGCTCCTTTAATCTTATAACAGCTTTTTGACAGAAAAGTCTGTTAATTTTCCATCCATTATTTTCTCACAAGCTATAAAACAATCCATTCGGTTCTGAATAATTGGTAAATTAATTAATGTGGTTCTATTATTACATCCTTCCAGAACCACCATTTTTGTGGGGAGGTCGGAAATCTCCTCACCCATGGTTTCACGAGCATATTAAACCGGCCGTAGCAAAGAGGAAGTAACGGTGCATCTTCAACCAGCAAATTATCTGCTTGCTGGTACATCTTGATTCGTTCATCCTGGTCCTTTGCCCGCCGTGCTGCTTCAACCAGTTGGTAGTAAAAATCATTTTGCCATTCTTTGGGTGTCCACCACTGTACACGTAAAAAGTCATCCGGATCAGGATAGTCCCCCCACCAACCTGTCAGCCACATATGTGGTTTTTCCCGAGCAATCTTTTCCGGAAAGTTCTCGATTGAAACTTCTTCCCACTTGAGCTCGATCCCAAGGACTTCCAACCATTGTGCTTCCAGATATTCCCACATCAGATCATGACCGGGATCATTCCGGACAAGGCAATTTATTCGGGGAAAACGGTTAATATTAGAATACCCAGACTCTAAAAGCATATGGCGAGCGCGCTCTGGATCGTAAGGCAGGCTTATCGCAGGTGAATGACCTGGCATTCCTGGCGGCACCATCCCTCCTGTGGCGGGAAATACATAACCTTGCAGGGTCACTCCCGCCAGTATTTCCTTATCAACTGACAGGCAAAAAGCATGCCTAACCTGCGGGTTATCAAAAGGCGGTTTGCTTACATTGAAACCGATAAAGTCCAGAGACAACCATGGACCAGTAAGGTACTCTTCGGTATACCTCTGCTGAGCACGAGCCCATTCACTTGGAGGCAGGTAAGTGCAGAGGTCTAACTTGCCCTTATCATAATCCGCCAGCAGGCTAGTTTCCTGTGAGGTTGGCGTTGAACATTCGACTCTGGTTATATTACCCGTAAAACGACCATGGTAGGTTGGATTGCGTTCGAGAATCATAAATTTCGAGTATTTCATATCCACCAGTTTGAAAGCCCCATTCGTAACAATTTTATCCGGATCTGTCCAGGAATCTCCATGCGCCTCAACTACATGCCTGGGAACAGGATACATGGGGATTGTAGACAGTAAGTAAGGGAAATAACTAGTTGGTCCTTCCAATTCCACATCAAGGGTATATTGATCTACAGCATTGATTCCTAATTTAGCCGAATCACTAAAATTGCCCAAATTGTAAGATCGTGCACCCTTGATGTCATACAATATTTTTGCCGCGATGTATCTTCTTGAGGGATCCAATGATCGTTTCCAAGCATATTCATAATCATATGCAGTCACCTGAATCCCGTCGCTCCATTTAACGTCATTTCTCAGATGAAAAACGTACTTGTTACCGTCCTCCAAGACTTCCCAACTGCTGGCTCCATCCGGGACGATGCTCATATCTGGGCTCACTTCAACAAGTCCGCTAAAGAGCTGATCCTGAATTATCGCCGAAGGGTGGTCGATTGCAGTTCCTGGACTCAATCCACCTGGCTGAATGAGAGATAAACGAAGCGTTTGCGGAGGAGGGAGATCAATTGGTTCCCCGCCAGCAAGTTGCTGCCATGTTATGAAACCCTCCTGATATGCTTGGCGGGAAGATTTAAAATCGAAAGCGTGATGGTAGGTCAATCCCAGTTTCATTTGAGTGCGGGCAGCACGCTCCAGTTCTCCAGTCTTTTTCAGGATTTCTAATGCATGTTTGTAACTTCGAATGGCTTCTTGGTTGGCGTATAAACCGCGAGCCCGATCTCCAGATTTCAGGTGATAATCAGCTGCTTTATTTATCTCTCCGGCTTGTTGATTGTGATATGCTAGGGCTTCAAAGTCATCTGGATGGAACACTTCCAGTCCATTAGCCGCCTTCAAATGCAGCTTCTTCCGGATGGACGTGCGAGTGTTTTCAACCAGTGTAGCTGGTATCAGTGCATGCACAAATGCGAATGAAATTTTTCCGTTTTCTCTATTCTTGTCTATCAATTGTGCTTGGGCCGCCAAATCCAATCCTTCGATAACAGATTCCGCGTCCATATCACTGGCATGAGTGAGAGTTTCAAGATCGAACTTTCGCCCCAGAACTGCAGCTAACCGTAGGATATTTTGAATATGATCGGGCAGCACGCCAATACGAGCTTCGATCGCTACCCTAACATTTTGTGGGATACCAAGTTCTTCCATACTGGGACGGTGCCAGCTGCCATCCCTGTAGTACAATTCCCCGCTTTCCACCAGCGCTTTGCACACTTCCTCGATGTAGAATGGATTGCCCTCGGTCTCGCCGTAAATGCCATCTAGGAATTCGGGGGTGATCTCCTCTGCAAACATATTCCCTAGCATTTCCTCGCATTGATCCCTGTCGAGTCTTGGTATTCTCAAATGATTAGCTAATCCTTCTCTCTGAAGGTCAAACAGCATCTTTTGGAAGACTTGCGCTTCGACTGGAATTACGTCCCGAAATGTAGAAACCAGCATTAAACGAGCTCTGCGTGTATTCCGGGCGAGGTGCATAAGCAGGTGCAGAGTCCCACTGTCCGCCCAATGGATATCTTCTATAACAAGTAGCAAGGCTCTACTTTCAGTCAACATGGTGAAGAAAGAGGTCAGGTTTTCAAAAAGGCGGTGCTGTTCAGCTTTCGGGTCGTCAAATTTCAAACCCGGTTCGATGCCCGGGAAGCGTTTTTGAAGGTCTGGCATGAGTGAAAGCAGATCGGCCAAAACGACATTGGGGATTTCCGCCACTTGATCCGTCCAAAGGTAAATCGAGCTACGCAAGATTTGGATAAAAGGTGTGTAGGGCACTCCTCCTTCGGCGTAACAAGCTCCTACCAGTGCCGTCCCGCCCGAGATCTGAATCTGGGTTGTGATTTCCCTAATTAGTCTCGTCTTGCCAATACCTGGCTCTCCGCTAATTAACAATGTGCGGCCTCGATAAGAAAGTGTCTGGTTCCACAGCGCTCTGGCATCCTCCAGTTCATGGGCACGCCCAACCAGCCGTCCCCTCCCGATACGCTTGAGCATCGATACGTCCTCCTCGGGGGCAGCATCGCGATCGAGGATCTCAGGTGAGTCGAGCATTCTTCTTACTTCTGCCGCTGATCCAGGACGATCGTCGGGCTGTTTATTCAGCAATTCCAAGATCAAGGATTCTAGCGCTGGCGGGATGCTGGCATCTCTAGCCCGCGGCGGGACAACTGGAGCATGAATGTGCTGGGTGATCACTGCCAGAGGGTCATCAGCATCAAAAGGTAACCCTCCAGTTACCAGTTCATAGAGGATTACTCCCAAGGCATAAAGATCAGCCCGACCATCGAATTCCAGACCCAGAGCTACCTCTGGCGCGATATAGAACACCGTTCCAGTGATCTGACCAGCGCTGGTTATGCGCGAAGCGATCGGTCTCGCCAGTCCGAAATCGGTTAGCTTTATTGAGCCATCAGTTCTGAGGATCACGTTCTCTGGTTTTAAGTCGCGGTGCACGATTCCGTGTGTGTGCGCATAATCCAATGCACTACATATCTGTTGTATTACTCCTATAATATCTTCTAGGATTTTCGGTTTGTTCTCTGCCAGCGATAATCCTTCACCTCGTTCCATGACGATATAAGCTGTGCCGCCCGCCTCCCCAGCGTCATAAATGGAAATGATATTGGGGTGATTGAGTCTTGCAGCAGCTTGGGCTTCTTCCAATAAGTGTTTCCCTTCCTCAACTCCCAGCGTTCCAGCTGATACGACTTTAATAGCGACCTCTCGGTTAAGAAGAACATCATGAGCACGATAAACGATTCCGGTACCGCCGCGTCCTATCTCCTCATATAGGTAGTAACGCTCATCCACAATGTCATCTGGCCCGATTTTGAGTTTAACATCTGGTTTAACTCTTCGCGAATCCGGTTGAAAAGGGACCGGACTTAGATCGCGTCTTTCTTTGATGGATTCGTACAATTCAATGGTCTTGCTTTCTGGAGGCAGGTGCAATTCCTCCCCCAGGAGGCGTTCGCATTCTTTGTACTGGCGCAGGGCTGCGGAGCGCTTATTTGATAGGGTATACAATTCCATCAGGTGTCGGTGAGCAGGTTCGTGTAGCTTGTCAAGAAATAACCAGCGCCGTGCATACGCAATCGCTTCGTTGTATTTACCTTGAGTTTCAAGACCGAGTACCAATCTTTCCAATGTAGTAGACAGTTCCACTTTTAACTCTTCGGTTTGGAAGAACTGCCAGTCGTCAAATTCAGGTGAATCTGGTAATCCAAAACCTGCCATAAAGTCGCCTCGATAGAGTTCGCATGCTTTTTTAAGATCCTTTATGCACTCCGGGCAGATGTCCTCAATTGCATGGCCATGTACCCTCCAGGTATCAATAAGAACTTTTAAATGATCAATATCTAGTTGTATATTTGCTCGGTGGTCTAGATTGATCGAATCTCTCTCAACAACTAGGAATTCACCGCTGAGTGATTTTTTGAGGATTGAAAGATTACGGCGCAGTCCTGCTCGCGCTAGTCGAGGGTCCTGATCAGGCCAAAACAGAGCAATGAGAGCTTCACGGCTATAACTCAATTTTGTTACTGCAAGAAATGCAAGTAGTGCAGTATTCTTGCTTATATTAGGTTTAAGGGGAGTGTCGTCCAATTTAATTTCGGGTGTACCGAGTAGTGCAATTACTAAACTAGTCATTGTCCTCTCCCTACCCTTTTTTACTCACTTTGATAAAAAACTTTTGATTTATAGCCATTTTCAACAGATAACGTACAGGTCATCCAGTGTGGAAATTAATTTGATAAATCACTGGTGTGATTTGAGTTATCTCAATTGGATCTGTTCTCAAAGAATAAGCTTTTTCTTCTTCATCTTCCCCTATTATTGTTATTGGTATATCCCTGGATCTCATATCAGGAGGGATTGTCAAGTTTAAGTTTAATTTAGCAAGTTGTTCTTTTTCATTTGGCATGTATTCTTGCTCATGATCAAATATTTGACTAAGCCCATTTTGATCGTCCTCGATAATGACGGAGAGTTGGACATCTTGTCCCGGATTGATTGCATCTGGTGTTGTAAAAATATCCTCGACAAGTTCTATCTCTTGGTTATTTTCTTTTTAATGGCTTCGTTCTTCCACTCCCGTTTAATAATAAATAAAAAGCCGAAAACAGAGATGTTCTCAGCTTCTGTAATGAAACCAGAATTGTTATTAGCCGCTGCGGTGAATTCAGTCCTGGTTGCTACTCATTATACTTGGAAATGTGTGGGTCGTTGTGTCTGCAACCTATTTATAGACCATTTTCTCCCTAGCTTAGGCAAGTATTTATTGTGTTTTAAACCACTTTCGAGCAATTTCAAATGTGCCGTTATACTGAACTGCACACCCGGGGGATTGTGGCTGACCTTATAATGTTTGAATATTCATAAATTCAAAGCATACGAATCTTCCATAATGTTGTGATCTAATGCTTCTGATGATATTTCTTCTCGACCACAATCAACTCCTTGGTATTTAAAACCTCTTTTTGGTCGAAAAGTCTCTCTTATTTTTCCACCCTTTTTTGTCTCTCGGGTTCTGATACTATACAATCTCAATAGTTCTTACAGCACATCCTCTTAATATAATATTGTCATTCTTCTTACACCGATCCCCAGTTGATATTACTACCTGGTGATTGCACGAATCCCAGTTGTTCCATGAGACCCAATCGGTCTTGCATTGCCCATGACTCGACAATTTTATTATCCACAATTTGGTAAATGCGGAACGAGTGGAAATTGACCTTTTTCCCCGTTGGAAGTTGGCCAGTAAATGAACCTGTGTTTGTTCCAGTGATATCGAGGTGAGCGACCACCTTATCACCTTTACCAAATATATCTAAGATATTCGCTTGAGCGTCTGGAAAGGCAGTAAAGAACTGTTTAAGATGGTCAGCACCACAGTCCAATATTTTACCGCTGATGAATTCCGAATAGTTTGCGAGGTCCTGCTTATTGATAATTTCCTTAATATTGCGGCGAATAAATTCCTTGTTTTCCTTAATAGTCACAAGATCTACTTTCCTGAATAAAA
>JBJYXV010000025.1:0-47092 GCA_046260155.1 Anaerolineales bacterium | reverse complement strand
TACTCACAATTTCTTACTGGTTTCCTTTCGAAAACAAAATATTCTGACATTATCGCTTCAAAGTTTGGTCAAAAGTCACTTGTAACCGAACCTTAATCACTGTAAACTTAATCTTCAAAAGGAGGCATTCATGACCGCTGGAAGGATAATTGCCTACATTGCTGCTGCGATCGTCTTGCTCTTCGGAGTTCTTTTTATTTGGGCAGCCTTTGGAACTGTATTTAATTCAGGGTGGCTGATCACCGGGTTGGTCAGTGTTGCTATCGGATTTGGGCTGATTTGGTTCGCAGGTCGTCTTAAACCTGCGCAACAGGTCGAACAAAATGTCACCCTTAACATCGACCTGCCCGAGAATGTCGATCTGGATACTTTTAAATGCGAATCCTGTGGTGGTGTACTCTCGCCTGAAAATGTGACCATGGTCGCTGGCGCGCCAGTTGTATCCTGCCCGTATTGCGGTACAACATACCAGCTCAAAGAAGATCCTAAATGGTGAATCATATTTATTAAAGGCCCAGGTATTTTCTTCCTATTCCTCTGAGGTAAATATGTATATAAAAAACCGATTCCTGATCATCGCTTTTATCTCGGTGTTGTTATTGGCTGCTCTACTGCCAGCAATCGCCCTGGCACAAATATATACGTACAGCTTGCCCCAACAATTCATCGACCTATATATCAACGAGGATGGCACTTACTCGATCGATTATGTGTACATCTTCCTTAACGATCCTTCCGGTTCAACAATCGAGTACGTAGATATCGGTGTCCCAAATGATAATTACGATCTCAGGAGCGTAGTCGCGTATGCTGATGGGGTTGAAACGAGTGATATCGAAAAATCCCCTTATGTTGATCCAGGCGTGGCAGTAGGTCTAGGGGCACAATCGATTCCTGCCGGTCAATCCGGTGAAGTTCGGGTTTTCATCGGGCGGGTAAATGATGTGCTTTACCCTGACGACAATGATGAAAACTATGTCAGCGCCAGATTTTCCCCGAACTTCTTCGAAGGTGGCTCGATCTCTGGTGGAACCGAAACGATATTGACCTACCACTTTCCACCCGGTGTTCAACCGGACGAGCCGCGCTGGCACAGCGCACCCTCGGGATTCACATCAGAGCCAGTAGGGGGTGTTGATAATGATGGCCGGATGACCTATACCTGGCGCAGCCCATCCGCTGATGCAACCCGACAGTATATATTCGGTGCTTCTTTCCCCAAACAATATGTACCTGAGGGGTCAATTGTGACTGGCACAACATCAAGCGGATCCCTTGGTGGAGCTTTGTCTGGTCTTGTCGCCTGCGCCAGCCCCTTTATTGTCCCGCTGATTTGCTTCGGCGGTATCGCAGGGTTGATCATCTGGGGTGTAACCTCCGACCGGCGGCGGAAACTCCAATACCTGCCACCAAAAATTTCAATCGAGGGACATGGTATAAAACGGGGCTTGACTGCCGTCGAAGCAGGGATCTTGATGGAAGAACCGATGGATAAAATCATGACCATGATCCTTTTCGGTGTGCTCAAGAAAAATGCCGCGACCGTTACCTCCCGCGAGCCTCTCGAGTTGAAACTGGAAGACCCACTCCCGGATTTACGCAACTATGAGCGAGATTTTCTGCTGGCATTCCAGGAAGCGGATAAACGCAAGCGCACAAAAGCACTGCAGAAAATGATGGTGGAACTGGTCAAGACGGTTGGCAACAAAATGAAGGGATTCAGCCTGAAAGAAACCGTCGCTTATTACAAGGATATTACCTTGCGAGCCTGGCAGCAGGTCGAAGCCGCGGATACACCAGAAGTAAAAAGTGAGAAATTTAACCAGCACATGGAATGGACCATGCTGGATGAAAATTACGATGATCGCACCCGAGATGTTTTCAGAACAGGTCCAGTATTTGTACCCATCTGGTGGCCGCGTTATGATCCTGGCTATGGTAGAGCTGCCTCAACTTCCTCCCGACCTTCTATTCCTTCAGGTCGCAGTGGCCCTTCAATGCCAACCCTGCCTGGCTCAGCATTTGCTGGATCGATTGTGACCGGGGTGCAGAGCTTCTCCAGCAATGTTGTGGGCAGTATCAGTGATTTCACCAGCGGGATCACCAATATTACTAACCCACCCCCCAAACCACCTGCATCCAGCTTCAGCCGGAGTGGAGGCGGTGGCGGTGGTGGATGTGCCTGTGCCTGTGCCTGTGCAGGCTGTGCTTGTGCTTGTGCGGGTGGTGGTCGCTAAAATGAAATCCTGGAAGCAGTTTTGGGAGGGATGGTCCACCGGGAGAGGTGTAAATCATTCTTACTCTTTGCCCCTACCAGGGTTGTATAAATTTGATTTTCAAGAAGCAGGAGAGCGAAGCCGCATCCACCTGCGGATCGACGGTGATCTTTCTTCGGGAAAAGGAAGCGGAATTTTGCTGGTGAATGCCAACCGGGTAATCCATCTCAACCCGACAGCCGCATTGATGGCGTATCTTTATCTCCGGCAGTTCACTGAACGTGAAGCGATCAGTATACTTCAGTCAGCATATCAGGTTTCTAAATCCCAGGCAACAAGTGACTATACGCAATTCTGCGGTGATTTCAGCCAATTGATCCGCCCAGATGGTGCTTGCCCGATCTGCGATCTGGATATTGAAGTCCGAGCTCCTTTCTCAAGTACCCCTTCCGCTCCATACCGCATGGACCTGGCGTTGACTTACCGCTGCAACAATGCCTGCCCCCATTGCTATAATGCCAGGTCACGGGATTTCGGTGAATTGCCAACCGGTGATTGGTTTAAAATTATCGATCGCGTTTGGGAAAATGCCATCCCTCACATCGTGTTCACCGGTGGGGAACCTACCCTGCGCGATGATCTGCCAGAATTGATCGCCTATGCTGAATCCAAAGGACAGATCACCGGCTTAAACACTAATGCCCGGCGCCTGCAGGATACCAAATTCCTCACTAAACTGGTGGAAGCGGGTCTGGACCACATCCAGATCACAGTTGAATCTCATTCAGCCCCTATCCATGACCAAATGGTAGCGTCAAAAGGCGCCTGGAAACAAACCATCAGCGGCCTGAAAAATGCGCTGGAGACTCCGCTCTATGTGATGACCAATACGACCATGCTGCAGCAAAACAGCCCCTACCTGGCAGAAACGCTCGACTTTCTGGCAGAATTGGGTGTTCCCACCATTGGACTGAACGCATTGATCCATGCCGGTCATGGTGCAACTGTTGGAACGGGTTTGAATGAGCGCGAGCTCCCTCCCCTGCTTAATTTAGCAAGGGATAAAACCGGTCTTTATGGCCAGCGATTGATTTGGTATACACCGACTCAATACTGTAATTTTGATCCGATGCAGCTTGAATTAGGTGTCAAGGGATGCACAGCCGCCTTATATAACATGTGCATCGAACCGAATGGGGCTGTTTTACCCTGCCAATCCTATTACCAGCCGGTGGGGAACATGCTCAATGACCCCTGGGATGAGATTTGGAATCACGAACTTTCTCAATATTTGCGCGAAAGGAAGTATATCCCTGAAAAATGTATACCCTGTTCCTTGCTGCCTGAATGCGGAGGCGGTTGCCCGCTTTCGCTCCACGCGAATGATAGTGCCAGTATTCCACTCGAGGAAATTCTATCGCCATTTCATACACCATCGTAACAGTGAATGAAATGACGCCGGGTAAGGAGCAGATTCTCCCTATTCAATAATCATTGATTTTCTACAATGGATGATCTTGCGTACGTTAATTGATTGAATTCCCCTTGGAGGCAGTTTTTTATGACCAGCATCCGTGAGTCAATTCGCCAAAGATTTACACCTATTTCCGCCATTGAGCCTGGTGTCTACCAGTACCAGGCACCCCAGGAAGACCCACGTAATTTTCGTCTCCACCTGCGGATTGAAAAAAATGGTGAAGGAGTGATGATCATCAATGCATCCACTGTACTCCACCTGAATCAAACCGCTGCGGAGTACGCCTATTATCTCGTCCAGGGAATCCCAGAACCGGAAGCTGCCAACAAGGTTGCCTCCCGCTACCGGGTTTCTTACGAACAAGCCTTGCAGGATTATTCGGATTTCATGGAACAAATTGACACCTTGGTGACTATCCCTAACCTGGACCCGATCGCTTACCTGGGTTTCGAGCGCACCCGCCCGTACAGCACAGATCTCACCGCACCTTTCCGGTTGGACTGCGCCTTGACCTACCAGCTACCCCAGGAAATCGATCCCCAATTAGCACCCCGCACACGTGCAGACCGCGATCTCTCAACTGAAGAGTGGAAAAAAATCCTGGACAAGTCCTGGGCAGCAGGTATTCCACATGTCATCTTTACAGGTGGCGAGCCAACTTTACGGGAAGACCTGATTCATTTAATCCAATATTCTGAGCATATCGGCCAGGTGACCGGATTATTAACCGATGGATTCCGGTTGGATGAAGCCGACTTTTTTGAAGCCCTTCTTCAAACCGGGCTGGATCACATGATGATCCTGCTTACACCAGAACAGGATACTATCTGGAACTCTATCAAACGATCCGCTGCGTCAGATATATACACCACAGTCCACCTGACATTAACCCCAGAAAACCAGGCTGACCGAAATAATTACCTCGAGCGATTAGCACTTCTAAATGTTCATTCTATCTCCTTGAGTGCATCCTCGGAGGAATTAAACGATGTACTCCTGGATGCCCAGGAATATGCTGCAAACCTGGATATTGGACTCACCTGGGATTTACCGGTGCCTTATTCCAGGAACAACCCCTTTGCACTAGAGTTTAAAGGTCGGGAGAGGCCACCTGGCGCAGGGCACGCCTGGCTTTATGTGGAACCCGATGGGGATGTTCTCCCGGACCAGGAAATCAACGAAGTCTTAGGAAACATGCTTACAGATCCCTGGAATACGATCTGGAAAACAGCGAAAGAACGCCTTCCTTGAATGGCCCTCAGTCCATCTGATTGGCACCAGAGATTTTCACTGCAATCCCAATGGACATCAAATACCCGCGACTACCTGTTTCAAATCGCAGGTATCCAGGGTGCAAAATATGTCCTCGATGTTGGTTGTGGCACGGGCATCCTCACCAGGCAAATTAAGCAGCTTGATGTTGAAAACTCAGTGGGGATCGATATAGATACAAAATTTTCCGCGCTTGCGGCTTCACAAAATCCTGAAAATGATTTTGTCACTGCGGATGCTCTGGCACTCCCTTTTCCACAAAAAACATTCGATTGCTCTTTCTGCCATTACGTCTTGATGTGGGTTGCAGATCCGTTACGCGTCCTTCTCGAGATGAGCAGGGTGACTAAGCCAGGGACAGCTGTTCTTGCTATTGCCGAGCCAGATTATGGTGGGCGTATCGATTTCCCACCAGAACTGGAATTAATTAACCAGTGGCAGACACGCGCCTTGCAAGTCCAGGGAGCAGACCCATATCTCGGGCGCAAGTTAAAGGATCTCTTCCACCGGGCAGGCCTGACGGATATCCAGATCGGTGTGATCGGCGCCCAGTGGAAAGACTCACCTTCAGAGCAAGAATTTAATTCTGAATGGAGCGTAATTCAACATGATTTGCACAGCTTGAATAAAGAGATTTCCGAGATTTCGGAAATCTCGGAACAGGTGATGGCTGCTGATTATGCCGCCTGGGTGGATGGCAGGCGAATTTTATATGTACCTACCTTCTATGCGCTTGGTAGAATCCCCTTCTAGCTAAAGCAAGAGTCTAATCACCAACGGGTATACCAACTTCAATTTGATCCTGGTTGATTCTGACCGGGTAGGCAGGAATGTCAACGACTGCTGGTAGCGCGGTTGCCTTGCCAGTTCGCACGTCAAAACGAGCCCCATGCCGTGGGCAGATCACCTCGTAATCTTCAATTTCCCCATCACCCAACGGGCCGCCATCGTGGGAGCAAACATCCCCAATGGCAAACACCTCACCCGCGATGTTGAAAATCACCAGCTCAATATCCTCAATCTCAACGAAGAGCTGTTCCCCGTTGGAAAGTTCTGAAGCATCAATAATTGGAAAATATTTGATGGTTTCCTGGTCGACTTCATGATAATTGTACAAATTTACTCTACCAGCTCATCGCCGGCTTCCTCCAATCCATAAGCACCTGCTTTGAGCACCTTTAAGGATAACAAGGCACATTTCAACCGCACCGGACCAAGTTCGATCCCCAATAGATCGAGGACATCTTGTTTCGTGAGCTGTTTAATTTCTTCTAGGGTTTTTCCCTGGATAGATTCTAGAAGCAGGTCAGCTGAAGCCTGAGAGATAGCACACCCTCGCCCACTAAACCTGGCATCCGCCACTCGCTGATCACCATTTAATACCACGTCAATCCGTAATTCGTCCCCGCAAAGTGGGTTCGAATCTTCGAAGGAGATATCGTGTGGGTTTAGCTCTCCTCGAAAATGAGGGTTTTGATAGCGATCAATAATTATTTCCCGGTAGAAATCATCCATGCTTTGTTTTTTCTCTTGATGAAAATTTTAAGTTCGAAATATTTTTTTTGCCCGGTAGAGTGAATCGATCAATTTGTCAACATCCCCTACTGAGTTATACATGTAGTAGCTGGCTCTTGTCGAAGCTGGAATACCCAGTTTTTGGTGCAGTGGCATCGCACAATGGTGCCCTGCCCGGACCGCAATTCCATCGCCATCCAGGATTTGGGCTACATCATGAGCATGAACACCATCCAAATTGAAGGAGGTAACCCCTCCCCGATCTCCTGACTCTGGTCCATAGATCGTTACCCCCGGAACCTCCGCCAATCGCTCAAGGGCATAAGATACAACAGCATGTTCCTGCTCTGCGATCCGGTCCAAGCCCACATCCAGCAGGTAATCTACCGCAGCTCCGAGCCCAATTGCCTCTGCGATCGCTGGTGTACCTGCTTCGAATTTATGCGGGACCGCGTTGGCTGTAAAGGTCCGCAGCTGAACCTGTTTGATCATATCCCCGCCCCCCAGGAAGGGTGGCATCTCTTCCAGCAGGTCCATGCGTCCATAGAGCACGCCCACACCTGTTGGCCCGCACATTTTATGTCCGGAAAAAGCCAAGAAATCTGCTCCTAATTCCTGGATATCTACTGCAAAATGCGGGACAGATTGGGCACCATCAATTAAAACCACTGCACCTGCTGAATGAGCAGCTTTAACCATCTCGCTGGCAGGATTAATGGTACCCAAGACATTTGACATATGCGTGAATGCAACCAATGTCGGACCATCCCGAAGCAGCTGCTGGTAGGTGCTCAAATCAAGCTGGCCCTGGTCGTCCACTGGTACAAATTCTAATCTCAGGTCTAACTCTGCTGCCAGCATCTGCCAGGGAACCAGGTTCGAGTGATGTTCCATCTCGGTGAGAATGACTAGATCACCTGGCAATAAATTTTTCCTCCCCCAGGTTTGAGCGACCAAATTTATGGATTCGGTTGTGTTTCTAGTGAAAATTACTTGTTTCGCAGAAGGAGCGTTAATAAATTTTGCGATTTTTTGTCGTGCATCTTCGTATAATGCAGTTGCTTCCTCCGCCAGATAATGTATACCACGATGAATATTTGCATTGGAACTGCGATAGTATTCATCCATTGAATTAATCACTTGGATTGGCTTCTGCGCAGTCGCTGCCGAATCTAGATATACCACCGGGAGTCCTGGTCTTATTTCGCGTGACAAAATTGGAAAATCTGCTTGAATTTTCCTGATATCCAAAATATCCAGCGGTTTTAATCTCTCCATAATTCTTATTACCTGGGCTTTGATCGTTTCTTCTTGCCCGTTCTCATCCGAATATTACTCGAAATTTTAGGACACCACAACACATGGTCAGGGACCATCCACCCATCAGTCAAATATACATTTTCCTCAAACTGCACGGCGAGCATTTTCGAATCTACCTGGACAACGGTGCCTGTCAACCAATCCCTGATCCGGTTCCCTTCTTTATCTTCATGATCACAATAAACCTCCACCCTATCACCAACATGATAAGCTTCCTTCTGATTTGGAGCACTTGTGAAGAAAATATCTGACAATTCTGCCTCCTTAATTACAAACCTGACTCCTTAGAGAATTTGAAAATCACTTGATCGATAATTTATTTCATTTTCATGGCGATAGCGTGTTCTAACCGGTCTTTTACACCGTCGAATGGGATACGCTGCATGATCGGGTCAAAGAATCCCTCAACGATGATTCTTTCTGCGTCTTCATGCTGAATACCTCTGCTGAGCAGGTAGAAAAGCTCTTCCGGATCAATTTTACCTACAGTGGCGCCATGAGTACAACGAACATCATCCGCTAAAATTTCTAATCCCGGGATCGAATCCGCTCGCGCTTTATCACTTAACACGAGATTGCGGTTGGCCTGGTAGCCATCGGTCTTCTGAGCTCCCGGAGCTACATAAATCATCCCCTGCCAAACCGAGCGGCTGTTACCTTTCAGGGCTCCTTTGAAGAGTAAATCGCTGGTCGTATTCGCTGCCAGATGATTTTGTTGGGTATCGTGATCCAGGTGCTGCTTTCCATCCGTAAAGTAAAAACCTGACATCCTTCCAAGAGCACCTTCTCCAACCAGGTCGAGATCCGAGAAATCTTTTGTTAACCGGCTACCCACGGCAACGAACACCCAATCGAGGCTCGCATCTCTATCAACCCGGGCTCGTTTGTGAGTGAAATTCCACACGTGCTCACCCCAGGATTGCAGCTCGACAAACCTTAATTTCGCGTTTGGATCAACCTTAATTTCGACCAAACCAGCGTGCAGTGACTGTCCACCCAATTCATCTGGAGATGCAGATTCATGGACATAGGTCAACTCGGCGCCTTCTTCCAGCCAGACGATCACGTGAGAAAAATACGCCAAGCCTGTTCCAGAGCCCCAAAGGATACTGTGTAATGGCTGCTCAACTTTTACTCCCCTGGGCACATAAACCAATACACCCAGGTCAGCATATGCAGCTGCCATTGCAGCAAATTTTCCCTCATCGGCCTTTACCACCTGGCCGATTATCTTCTGAAGGACATCACTATGATCGCGCTCAGCTGTAACCAGGTCGCAGAAGATCACACCTTGGTCTTCTAAAGCGGAATCAAGATCAGTCTGGGTACCAGCAGCGGTCAAAACAATTTGTCCAGCATGCTGATCACCAACGAGCGGTTCGAGTAATTCGTCCGGTACGGCAGACAAATTTTTCAATTTCCCATTACCCGGTAATTGAAAAGATCTTGAATCCAGCTTTCGGATGTCCGTTCTCCGCCAGGGTTCATCGCTGGTGTTCGGCATGCGGATGTTTTTATAGCTATACCAGGCTTCATCCCGGTAATTCTTCAAAAATTGTGAGGAAATCCCATGATCTGGAATCAGATCCCTGCTGAATTGGAATTCACCTCCGAGATTCTCCGCCTTTTTCTTTGTTCTGGTAACAACAGTTTGTGCCATATTCTGATTAATACCTTTATTCTATTATCCTATGGATCCTTCCATTTGCAACTGAATCAGCCTGTTCATTTCCACGGCATATTCCATGGGAAGCTCTTTCACAAGCGGTTCAATAAACCCGGATACCACCATTGAAGTGGCTTCCTCCTCGTTTAATCCGCGACTCATTAAATAAAACAGCTGTTCTTCGCCCACCTTTGAAACGGAAGCTTCATGCCCAATAGTGACATCATCTTCATCAATTTCAATATAAGGGTAGGTATCCGAACGCGAGTCATGATCGAGCAGTAATGCATCACATACCACGTTCGACTTGACATTCTTGGAACCTTTGTAGACTTTTAATAAACCTCTGTATGAGGCGCGGCCCTTACCCTTGCTGATTGACTTGGATGTGATCTTACTGCTTGTGTTAGGAGCGAAATGTAGAACTTTTCCACCTGTATCCTGGTGCTGTCCTGTACCTGCAAAGGCCATGGAGAGGATCTCCCCATGGGCATGCTCGCCTAATAAATAACAGGAGGGGTATTTCATGGTAAGTTTCGATCCCAGGTTTGCATCCACCCATTCCATGGTGCCACTCTCGTGGACTAATGCCCTCTGAGTCACAAGATTGTACATATTCGTTGACCAGTTCTGGATAGTCGTATAACGCATACGACCACCTTTCTTAACCACAATCTCAATGACACCACTATGGAAAGAATCTGTTGAGTAGATAGGTGCTGTACAGCCTTCGACATAATGCGCCTGAGCCCCTTCATCAATAATAATTAATGTGCGTTCAAACTGGCCGAGCTCAGCAGTATTAATCCGGAAATAGGCTTGCATGGGTAGATCCACTTTCACCCCAGGTGGAACATAAACAAAGGAACCGCCCGACCACACAGCACTGTTCAACGCTGCAAATTTGTTATCCTCGATCGGGATCACTTTCCCGAAGTATTCTCTGAAAAGGTCGGGGTATTCTTTCAAGCCATTTTCAATGCTGACAAATATCACACCCTGGCTGGCCAAATGCTCTTGGATATTATGGTATACCATCTCTGATTCATATTGGGCTCCCACGCCAGATAGAAATTTTTGTTCAGCTTCAGGAATGCCCAAGCGGTCAAAGGTTTGTTTTATATTCTCCGGGACATCATCCCAGGTTCTCCCTTCTTGCTCTGAGGGTTTCGCGTAAAAGTAAATTTCATCCAAATTCAGCTGGCTGAGATCTCCACCCCAGGTTGGCATGGGCCGCTGGTTGAAATGATGCAAAGCTTTCAACCGGAAATCAAGCATCCAATCCGGTTCTTGCTTCATGAAAGAAATCTGCTCGACTACTTCTCTGCTGAGCCCCTTCCTGGCTTTAAAAACGAGGTTGTCAGGATCCCGAAAACCCCACTTGTAATCCCCAACACCCTCGAGTATTTGTGCATCAGTGCTCATCAACTACCTCCAAGGTAAATTCACAATAAAACTTCCCTTACAATTATGCGGAAACCAGATCATTCTTCTCGCGCAACCAATCGTACCCCTGCTCTTCAAGAGTAAGTGCCAGTTCCGGCCCACCAGATTCAACGATTTTTCCACCCAGCATGATGTGGACGAAATCAGGCTTTATGTAATTTAGGATGCGCTGGTAATGCGTGATAACCAAGACTCCCAGATCCTCTCCACGTAATGCGTTCACTCCATCTGATACGATCCGCAATGCATCGATATCAAGACCTGAGTCGGTTTCATCAAGAATCGCAATTTCTGGTTGCAGGGCTGCCATTTGCAGAATTTCAGCTCTCTTCTTTTCTCCACCAGAAAACCCTTCGTTTAGATATCTGCCGGCGAAAGAGTGATCCATTTTCAATAGATCCATTCTTTGCTTCAACATGCTTCGAAACTCAGGGATTGGAATACCTTTATCATCTGGATCGCCTGCTTTTCGGCGTGAGTTAACCGCAGTTCTTAGGAAATTGGCAACGCTGACTCCTGGGATCGCTACCGGGTACTGGAATGCCAGAAATAATCCCGCCCTCGAACGCTGATCCGGCTCCATATCCAATAGATTTACGCCTCCAAAAAATACTTCGCCACTCGTGACTTCATATTTTGGGTGCCCCATCAAAACATATGCCAAAGTTGATTTTCCAGTGCCATTTGGGCCCATTAATGCATGTACTTCTCCCTGTTTGACGGTTAAATTTACACCCTTTAATATCGATTTACCGTCTATGCCTGCATGTAGATTGCGTATTACTAGTTCTGACATTTATTAAATCTCTCCATCTGTTGCGGATTTTTGTTATTCCTCAGGATTAATGTTAATTCACCATAATTAATATGCACCAAACCAAAGTTGCATTATAGCAGGGGCAGCAAATAATGTCAATATTTTAGATAAATATCTTAAATATTGACATTATTAATCTCCCCTGTTATACTGCATTGTAAGTTGGATCAATGAGTAGTAAGTTGAAGAAATTTGGTCATTCTCTTGGGAATACAGGGAACAAACGATGCAAGATAACAGTGCCACCAGCACGCGCAAGAAAGTTTTACACACGCTGTTAAAAAACCACCGCTGTACCATTGTTGAACTTGCCGATGCGGTCGAGATCAATCCCATCTCGGTTCGACATCACATTTCGAAATTGCAGGCGGAAGGTCTGGTTGACTCGCAGGAAGAAAAACATGGTGTCGGCCGACCTCGCCAGGTATTTTTTCTGACTGAATCTGGTTTGGAGACATTCCCAACGAGGTATCTGCGGTTAACCATCCGCTTGCTCGAACAACTAAAAGAAAACTTGCCCCCAAAAATGGTCAAGCAATTATTTTCCCAGATGGCAGCAGATCTCGTCGATGAATATGCACGATCAGCTAACCTCGATGGATTGTCAATTGAACAGCGTCTGGAGCTGGTAAACGAATTACTCCAAGAAGAAGGTTTTGACCTGGAATGGGAAAAGAAGGAGGACCAGTACTTCATCCGCGAGATCAACTGCCCGTATTTACACGTTGGTCAAACCCATCCGGAAGTTTGCGTTATAGACCAAACCCTGATCTCCACCATGCTTGATCTACCTACCGAGAAAGTGAAGTGCATCCTGGATGGTGATAAACAATGTACATATGTTGTACCTGATATTTCGAAAATCGCATCGCTGGAGGAAGTTTCATGACGGACGAAAGACAGACATTAATTTGGCAGGCCGAGGTAAGCCATCCAAAACTTGCTGAAGAAGCCAAAGAAGCTCTGCGCGACGTAATGGACCCGGAAATTGGATTGAATATTATCGAACTCGGATTAATCAGAGATTTGGTCATCAATGCGGATGATGTTCATATCAATATGATCCTCACCACACCTTTCTGCCCGTATGGACCCGCTTTACTCGAGATGGCTAGAAAAAGAACCGAAGAGACCCTCGACCTCCCCACCACGATCGAACTCGGTATTCAAATGTGGGATCCATCTATGATGGAAGAAGGTGCCGGCGCTGATTGGGGTTTATTCTAGATCTCTACCTTCTCAAAACTAAACACCTGTGTTAAAATTAAAAATGGCCACGTGAAAGCACGTGGCTATCTTTCCGCCCCTGGCACATCGACGATGTGATCCAGGAGCAATCCCGAGGAAAGGAGGCCCCCCCCATGCGTTCATACGAATTAATGTTCATTGTCCACCCGGACTTGGACGAGTCTGCTTTCGACGAGCTGGTCGAGAAAGTAAAAGGCTGGATCACAGATTCTGGCGGACAAATTGATAAAGTCGATCTATGGGGCAAGCGCAAGCTAGCTTACCCCATACAGAAACAGACTGAGGGACTTTATGTACTCATAAAAGCCCAGATTGACCCTGCGGTTTGTTCAGATTTAGAACATAATCTGGGTTTGCAGGAAACAGTTATGCGCTTCTTGCTCACTGCAGATGAAAAATAAATAAACGGTAATCGAGAAAATTGAGGAAGGCAAGATGAATCGAGGGCTGAACAAAGTCATGATCATCGGCCAACTCGGCCGCGATCCGGAAATGCGCTATACACCTTCTGGTCGACCAGTCACAACTTTTAATATTGGTGCTACCAGATCCTGGAGTAGCTCCACTGGAGAACAACACACCGAGACCGAGTGGTTCAACATCATCGCCTGGGGCAGCCTGGCAGAGGTCTGCAAACAGCATTTAACAAAAGATCAACAAGTATATGTCGAAGGTAGACTGCAGACTCGGGTTTGGGAAGATGCAAATGGGAACAAACACAGTTCAACCGAAATTGTTGCCAAAGAATTGATCGCCCTAAGTGAGCCGACCGAGGATGACGGGCATGATGCAGAAACTGAAAATAATCATGAAGATGAATTTATGCTCTAAATTCCATTCAATATCGATACCAGATTTTTACAATCGTTAGGAGTATTTAATTGTGACAAATCAATATAGAGAGAGACCGCAATCCGGACGTCGATACTATTCTCGACCACGAGTTTGCCAATTTTGTACCGACCCAAATTCAAAAATCGATTATAAGCAAGTCGATCTCCTTCAGCGTTTTGTGACCGAAGAAGGGAAAATCAGACCGCGCCGGCAAACTGGTACTTGTGCAAAACACCAGCGCCAATTAGCAAAAGCAATCAAACGCGCCCGGCATGTTGCTCTCTTACCCTTTACTGGCGAAGTGCTACGCTGATTTTTATAACGCAGGACTGCCTGTGCTCAACGGGGCATAAGGTGAACGCCTTGTGCCTTCTCTGTAAATTGTCAATTAAACTTGGATCAAGTTCAGGTATTTTATGGCTAAAGAACCAAAGAAGACTGTTGTAACAAAAAAACATATCGCGCGCCAGGAAAAAGAACGCACCCAGCGATTATATATCCTGATCGGTACGGCAGTTGTTTTCGCAGCTGTCATTGGCTTGGTAATTTACGGGGTAATTGAAGCGCAGCTCATCCAGCCACGCCAAGCTATCGCCCAGGTTGGGAACGAGAAAATTTCTACTCGAGAGTTCCAATCGCGCGTACGCTTCGAGCGCTACCAATTGGTCAACCAGTATATGCAAACTTTACAGAACATGCAGCTATTTGGGGGGGATCAGAATACCCAGGCTTTCTTCCAACAAACTCTGAACCAAATTGAAATTCAGCTCGAACCTACCAGTCTTGGCCGCAATGTACTCAATGTAATGATCGATGACATTCTTATCCGGCAGGAAGCGGATCGACTTGGTATCACAGTCACCGAGGATGAGGTTGAGGAACGCATCCAACAAGAATTAGGTTATTTTCCTGATGGCACTCCCCCGACCCCAACCCCACTGCCAACTACCCGGCCCACTTCCACGCTTTCTTCAACCCAGCTGGCGCTAGTCCCACCCACATCAACTCCAACAATCACCCCGACAATCCTGCCGGAAGACGCTTCCACTGCCACTTCTGGACCTGGAGCCACGCTCCCAGCTGCGACTGAGAATGAACCAACATCTATGCCAACCCTTACACCGAGCGGTCCCACGCCAACCACTGGTCCCACCCCTACACCTACCACTTATACTTTCGAAATGTACCAGGAAAATTACCAACAGGTGATCGATTCTTTTAAACAGGAAACTGGTATATCCGAAGCTGCTCTTCGGCATATCATCGAATCCGGTATTTATCACGAGAAGGTTTTCAGCGCGATTACCGCAGATGTCCCGGACGAGCAAGAACAGGTCTGGGCACGACACATCCTTGTCGCTGACGAGGACACTGCGCTCGAAGTACTTGATCTCTTGGAGAACGGTGGTGATTTTTCTGCCCTTGCAGCGGAATATTCTACGGATGAAAGTAACAAGAACAGCGGCGGTGATTTAGGCTGGTTCCCGAGGGGAACAATGGTAACTGAATTTGAAAATGCTGCATTTACACTCAAGATTGGCGAGATCAGCGATCCAGTCGAGACATCTTTTGGATGGCACATTATCCAGGCCTTGGGTCACGAGATGCGTCCTCTAACACCAGCCGAATACGATCAGTTAAAACAGCAAGAATTCGATCAATGGCTGCAAGATGAGCGTACCCGTGTCGGCTCAGAAATTTCCGATTTCTTTGAGCAGCGTATTCCAACTGAACCCTCAATACCAGCAGGGTATCAGCAAACCACAAACTGAACCTGTTCCTGGAGTTAAATTCAAAACGGAAGCCATTTACAATGACTGGCTTCCGTTTTTTATACCTGCTGAATTTAATTGATTACTTTTTCAAGCTCGTCCACTTTTAAACTCAGAATCTGGCTGGTGGAATCACGACCCATGGTTACCCCATAGATGACGTCAGCAACCTGAACCGTTGCACGGTTATGAGTGATCATGATAAATTGAGTTGTCTCACTCAATTCACGTAATAATCCTCTGAACCGCCCGACATTCGCTTCATCGAGCATCGCGTCAACCTCATCCAAAACACAAAACGGTGTCGGCGATACACGCAGCAGGGAAAAAACCAGGGCAACAGCAGTTAACGAGCGCTCTCCGCCAGAAAGAAGCGACAAGCCTTGTTCCCGTCTTCCAGGAAGGCGAGCTTCGATATCGATACCTGTATTCGTTAAGTCATTTGGATCAGTCAGAATCAGTCGAGCTGAGCCGCCGCCGAAAAGCCGTCCAAAAATCTTATGAAACTCCTCCGCTACCGCCTCAAATGTATTGCAAAATTCGATCTGCATAATCTCATCCAGCTCGGCAATCACGCGTTTAACATCCTCAGAGGCTTCCTGCAGATCGTGCATCTGTGAAGACAAGAACTCTTGTCGTTCAAAAACATCTCGATACTCTATCTGAGCTTCAGGATTGATAGGACCGATTCTTCGCAGCAACGATCTCTGCCGTTTTAAGGATTCCTCCAATTCCGGGGAGAGAACTTTCCTCAGTGGTAGATCTTCAACAAAACCATCAAGCGGTAGAGGGCTTGGACCGGAGACATCTTCCCTGTACTCAAAGTCGACAAGTCCAAAATCGGATTCAATCTGCCTCCGTAAACTATCCAGGGCTTCCTGTTTTCGGATTTGTTCTATCCTTGCCTGGGTAAAACTTTGTTCTGATTGGCTTGTCTGAGCTCGCTCTTTTAAGCCGAGCTGCGTTAAATTGGAGAGCTTGCTTTCAACAGTTTCCAGATTTGATTCAGCGGGCACAATAGATTGCTGGATTTCCTCCAGTTTTGCTGCTATGTCTTCATTCGTTTGGTTTAATTGAAGGATCTCATCTGATAATTCAGTTTGGCTGGTAATTAATTCTGCCAGTACATCCTTAAGTGCTTCCTGTTTAGAAATTGCTGCCTGGAGTAATTGGATCCGCTCAGTCTGACGATGGGTTGATTCGGCACGGGCTTGCTTGAGAATTTCTAATCTGGTAGACCAATGAGTTAAATCAGATTGCAGGTTCTCGATTGGTAGCTCGTTTAGCCTTTTTTGTTGCCGATCAACATCCTTCTGAACCTGTTCTTCCTGTTCTTCAAGGCGATCCAAATCGACCCGCGTGGTTTCAATCTTTCCATGAAATTGGGAAATGCTTTCTTTTAATTCATTGACCTGAGCTTCCCACCAGCGAACCTCGTTGCCCGCTTGCCTCAAGCCGAGTAACTCTTGACTATGCGCAGACGCCACTTTTTCCTTAACTTCAATCTGGCTGTTAAGCTGTGCCATCAATTTTCCTTCTTGCGTTTTTAAATCCTGGAGCTCTTTCTCCAGGCTTGCCATCTGATCTTGTTTTTCACTAACCTCCGCTTGTGAACCTTCTAACTTGGAGATGAGATTTTTTAACTCCCGCGGGCGGCCTAAGATCACCGGGGATTGCTTCTTGCTGGTTTTTATGGGGCCAATTCCATAAAAAACTTCCCCCCTCCTGGTGACAATTTTCACTGAGTCTTTATCCCCGTTCGTAGAATCTTTGGACAACATCTCCAAAATATTCTCTGCGGTCTGCCGGTCTTCTACAACTAGGGTGTTACCCAGAAGTGTCTCGACAGCAGATTTCAGCTCCTCGGGAACCTCAACAAATTGATCAGCCCGACCAATCACGCCTTTTTCTTTAGAATACTTCAATACTGATTTCCATGGCTGAAGTTTTCTTAACGGTAATAATGCGCCTTTTTCTTCGGCTTGCTCTAATAGGTTCAATGCCTTCTGGATTTCTGTGCTATCGTCGAGGATCAATGCATCCACGTAATCCCCCAAAGCTGCTCCCACGGCAAGTTCGTAATCCTGCTCGACTTCAATCCTGGTGCCTAGAATGCCATGATTCGCACTGATCTTAAGCTCTTTTACAGCTGAAAGCAGCAGTTTTGCCCCTTCTGAATAACCTGAGTAGCTGCTTTCTGCCTGTTGGAGTACCTCAATTTGAGCGTTAATTTTTGAAACATCTGCTTCACTTTTTGCCAGCAGCTTTGAGTAATCAAGCATCTGTTTGCTTTTCCGGGAGATATATTGAGAATAATTCTGGAGGCTATTCTCTATTTCCGACAAATTGCTTGTTGCTTCTTCAAGTTGGCGATCAAGTTCCTTCGCTCTTATCTCGGACTTCTCCAACCCAGCTTTTACTTTATCCAAAGCATTCACGGCTTTTTCTAAAGATTTTTCAAGGTTTTGAAGTTGGATCAGGTTTTCCGTGCGTTGAGAAATTAATTGCACTTTCCTGGTTGAATGATGCAACAATAACTGCTGATTTTCTGATAAATTCGCCTCTAGCGAACTGCGTTCTTCTTGCCTGGTTGCAAATGATGCTTTCACAGATGCATAACGCTGTTTAGCTTCTTCAAATTCAGTCTGCAGCCTGTTCACCTCTTCATCCAGGAAGTGGTTGCGTTCCTCAAGCAGGCTCAGTTCTTCGATGGATAGCGACAGATCAGATTTGAGCTTGAGCTCCTGTTCTTGAAAATTGCGTGATCTTTCTTCTGCTACAGCAAGATTGCGGCTGGTGTTCTCCCGTTCAGCGTGCAGCTCGGACGAACGTCGGTCAAATTCATTCAGCTTCTCGCGAATTGCAGCTCTTTTTTCTCGTAATTGATCGATTTCTGCAGTTAAATCTAGCTCGCGCTGGCGAATTTCTTCCAATGCATCACTCTGTTCACTAGCTAATGCTTTTGCTGCAGATAGTTCCTCCTGTGCGCGATGCCAATGGTATCCGTACCACTCCCGTAGCAACTCCCGTAATTCACCAACAGCCTGGTCATATTCCTGTGCTCGACGAGCCTGGCGCTCCAAACTCCTTACTCTCGGACGCAGTTCGGAAAGAATATCTTCGACCCGTTCAAGATTACGCTGGGTATCATCCAATCTGCGCAGCGCTTCCTGTCTGCGGGTCCTATGCAACCCAATTCCAGCGGCTTCCTCAAATAAGCGCCTCCTGTCTTCAGCCCTCAAGGCAAGTGCAGCATCAACCAAACCCTGCCCGATAATGGTGTACGTGCGCTCAGCCAGGCCAGATTCAGCCAACAATTCAGAGACATCTTTTAATCTAACGCGCTGTCCATTGAGTAAATACTCATTTGAACCATCCCGGTAGGCACGGCGCTGGATGGCTACTTCGCTGTAATCTATGGGCAGCCAATTATCACTGTTATCCAGAATAACTGTTGCAGTTGCCATACCCGACCTGGTTCGGCGTTCTGACCCAGCGAAGATCATATCTTCGGTTTTCTTTCCCCGTAACAAGCTGTAAGATTGCTCTCCCAATACCCACCTTAATGCATCGGTAATATTCGACTTTCCGGATCCATTAGGCCCAACAATTGCCGTTACTGCACCGGGAAATTCGAATACGGTGCGATTAGCAAATGTTTTATAACCCTGCAATTCTAATGATTTCAAGCGTGAAATCATGTTCCTAATTCCCGTCAATACACAATGTTGAGTGACTTAATCGCTTGTTCAGCAGCAATTTTCGCTGCAGCCTGCTTGCTGTGCCCCACTCCTGAACCCTGGACTATGTTCTCGATCAAAACCTCAACGATAAAACTCTTAGCATGGTCTGGTCCAGAAGTTCCCACGGTTTTATAGTAAGGTGTCCCATATCCTTGGGATTGCGCCCATTCCTGAAGGATGCTTTTTGGATCTTTATCTTTGTTACCTCGAAAAATTGCTTGGACGGCAACTTCTAGCATCGGCTCAATAAATTCTTGTACTATCTGGGTTCCCTGATCTAAGTAAATTGCCCCGATCAGTGCCTCAAAGGTTGCACACAAGAGCGCAGGACGTTCTCGCCCACCACCCTCGCTCTCTCCATGTCCGAGCAAGATCGCTGGGCCCAGATCTATTCTTTCAGCAAATTGGGCAAGATTTTCAGTGCGCACAAGCGCTGACCGCAAGCGAGTAAGGTTTCCTTCGGGCATCTCTGGAAACCGGTTGTATAACCACGCTCCAACCAGAAAGTCCAAGACTGCATCCCCAAGAAACTCTAATCGCTCGTTGTCTTCGAGGGACTCTGGGTGTTCATTCAGAAATGAGCGGTGTGTAAGGGCACGAGTAAGCAGCAGAGGATCATTAAATTTGATCCCTAATTCGCGAGCAAAATCGTGATCATTCACCTGCCACGGATTTTCCTGGTTGTGGTCCAATTAAACTTTCTCCCAGGAACTCAGGGAACGACAGCCACCCCACTTAAGTCGAGTAGCTTTCGATCCATTAGTTCCTTTGTACCTATTAAGTTATGAATGAGTCGTCCTAGCCATACTCTTTTACCACCAAAACCGCATTATGTCCACCAAACCCAAAGGCATTGCTGGCAGCACTATTGATTTTTACCAGACGGGCTTCATTAGGAATGTAATCCAGATCACAATCCGGATCGGGTGTTCGATAATTAATAGTTGGCGGAAGCATGTTATTCCGGATTGCCAGGGTACAGAAGATCAACTCTAATGCCCCGGATGCACCCATCATATGCCCTGTCATCGATTTGGTCGAGGAAATTGGGATCCTATACGCCGATTCCCCGAATGCAGCTTTGATGGCTCTTGTTTCGGAGACATCATTCAGCTGGGTAGCTGTTCCATGGGCATTGATATAACCAACTTCGTCGACAGCCAATTGAGCTTGCTCCAGGGCAATCCTGATCGCTTTAGAGCCTCCGCTGCCATTTTCTGAAGGTGCGGTGATATGGTAAGCATCTGCTGTACTTCCATAACCTGCCAGCTCGGCCAGGATAGTTGCCCCTCTATTTTTTGCCCACCCCTCTCTTTCTAAAACGAGGATTGCTGCACCTTCACCTATGACAAAACCATCACGGTTTAAATCAAAAGGTTGAGGCGCTCTTTCATCATCCAGATTGCGGCGGGAGACCGCACCCAAACGGTCAAAGGCAGCTACACCAATCTCAGTGATAATCGCATCGCTGCCTCCGGTGATCGCAGCGTCAATCAAGCCAGAAGAGATCAGCAATTTCGCGATGCCAATTGCATCTGCACCTGAAGCACAAGCCGATGCAACAGAAAAGCAAGGTCCCTGGAAATGGTAATCAATAGCAATTAAACCAGCCGCCCCATTTGCCATTAATTGGGGAATAATAAAAGGGCTTACCCGCCGTGGTCCCTGCTCCCGTAATATATCAATGTTATTAGAAATAGAAATGATTCCCCCAATCGCAGATGAAACTATTACCCCGACTCTGCCAGACTGGTCTTCACCAACCTCCAGATGTGCCTGTTGAATTGCTTCCAAGGTAGCCGCAGATGCAAACTGCTGGTGCCGGTCTCTACGGCGTGCTTCTTTTTCATCCATATACCTTGTAGGATCAAAATCTTTTACCTCTCCAGCCAGGTTAACCAGGTAATCCTGAGCATCAAAAAGCGTGAGAGGTCCAATGCCGCTGATTCCCTTGATAGCATTACGCCATGTTTCATTGACTGATAAACCTAACGGATTGACTGTTCCCATCCCAGTAATCACAATTTTCTCAGGCATATGTTCTCCCATTTACCGGTAAGTCTTCCAATTCAAGAATATTACGATCCAGCTTCAAATTTCAATCCCGAACCAGTTAGAACCACTACAACCGGTTCCCTCAGCTGGTCAAAATCATCCAATAATGCCGGCCATACAACCGCAGAAGTTGGCTCTACATAAAATCCTCTACTCGCGAGGTCTTTCATAGCAGGTAAAATTTTGTTTTCCCGAACAGCTGTTATCCAACCCCCGCTTGACTTCACCATGTCAAGCACTTGAGCTGAACGAAGAGGTTTGCCAATCCGGATTCCCTCCGCAAGGGTCACACCTTCTTTCACTCCAGTTATTCCAGGATCATCATTTTGAAATGCAGCCCACAATGGTGCGCAGGCTTGGCTTTGAACGCCAATCATTTGAGGCATTTCACCAAGCACCTTCCTTCTCAACAGTGCTTCAAAACCGCGCCCGATTCCCAGTAGAAAACTTCCCTGGCCAACCGGTACAAGGACACTACCGGGAAGACAACCCAATTGCTCATAGATTTCATAAGCTGCAGTGGCATAACCTGGTAGTACATAAGGTTGGTAAGCATGACTCGCATAAACACTACCCCCATCCGCTTCAGCTTGTACTGCTTCTGATGCATTCGAGCGTGGTCCAGGTACAGGCACTATTTCAGATCCATAGGCCTCGATTTGAGCTCTCTTTGGACCAGAAGCATAATCTGGTACATACACCTTACCGTGAATCCCTGCCCTGGAACAATATGCAGCAAAGGAAGCACCTGCATTTCCCGATGAATCTTCGATTGCATATTTAACCCCCAACCAGAGCAAACGGCTGATCAATACCGTTGTACCGCGATCCTTATACGATCCGGTTGGGTTTATAAAATCCAACTTGAATGCAACTTTTTTTTTCCTGACTTGATCCCAAACCAGGGGTGTATTTCCCTCCCCCAAACTCACCGCTGTTAAATCCCTTGTAAGACCGAAACTTCTCCAGAAGCGCCAAATACCAGGCTGATCACCCCACTCTGAAGCGGGGTGATACTCAAAGATTTGCTCAAAATCAAAAATGCCACCACAGATTGGGCAGCAATATTCAACTGATCCAGAAGCAGGAATATAACCGCATTGGGTGCACTTGATGTTAATTTTACCCTTGTCATTCATCGCGTTTTGGAATGTAATCCCCTTCAATCCACTCTTCCCCATCTGGTCCTACTTCTTTCTTCCAGATGGGCACGATTTGTTTTAATCGATCTATCCCGTAGCGCGCTGCCTCAAATACACCGCTGTTCCGGTGACCTGCACTGCACGCAATAGCCACCGTCGGAGTACCCGCCTCCAGGTGACCGAGACGTTGGACAATAGCAATTCCTTCCACAGCAGGCCATCGAGACCGGATTTCTTCCACCACTTTTTGCAGCTGTGTTTCTGCCATATCTTGGTACGCCTGGTATTCCAGATATTGCGTCTTGCGCGGAACTTGCTGTTCGGTGATCGCCCTGACCATCCCCGTAAAAACACAGGCAGCTCCTGTTCGGGGAGTAGTAATTTGGTTGACCAATTGATCCAGGTCAATAATGCCTTCCTGGATTAGTAAGAAGGTAGGCAGCTCGCCTTGTTGATCATTTCCACCGCTAACAGGTGGGAAAAAAGCGACCTCTGCACCTTCTGGGATAGTCTCCTCATCAAATCCATACTCTTTGTTAACAGAAACCAAAATCGTTTCCATATGCTGTTCAAGCGCTGGATACAACTTTATAATCTTGTTTTTCAAATCTGCCACATTGGTATTTGGGTCGATCTCCAGTTCAATCTTCTTCGTGCCCGCGATTTCGCGCAGATTTGCAAAAAATAATACCGCAATCTTGTTGTTCATCATCCTTGTTTGTCACCACTCATTCGTTGATCACCGTTCCACTGCGACCACCCCGTTTCTCAACCAGCCGCACGTTTTGAATGCGCATCGTTTTTTCAGCAGATTTTGCCATGTCATAGATCGTCAATGCAGCGATGGTTACTGCAGTTAACGCTTCCATCTCGACCCCAGTTTTCCCAAAGGTTTTTACTGTAGCAGTGATCTCGATTCCTGGTAAGCCACGATCCAATCTAAATTCCAACCTGACCTGGTTCAATGGGAGTGGATGGCAAAGTGGGATTAATTCTGAGGTTCGCTTAGCTGCCATCACTCCAGCCACCCGTGCTGTCCCCAGCACGTCCCCCTTCGTGACCGCCCCTTTGTCGATCAAATCCAAAGTGCTGCCCAGCATCACGATCTCGCCTTTGGCTACCGCGATCCTATCAGAGTCTACTTTCCCGCTGATATCCACCATGCTTGCCTTCCCCGTGGGATCAATATGTGATAATTCAGAGCTCATGAGTCATGATTATAGCATCATCCGCTTGGTGCATATTTACTTATAAAAACCTTTTCCGCAACCCAGTTTATGATTATTTTATACCCTCAGTTCTGGATAAATCAGCAGTCATGCAGCATGATATAATACGCCGCCATGAGCAATATATTCAACCGCTGGAAGAATGGATTAGCAAAAACCAGCAAAGCCACTTTTGGTCAAATCTCATCGTTACTGGGTACATCGGAAATCTCGGATGAGACCTACGAAGATTTAGAAGCCCTGCTTATAAAAGCAGACCTCGGTATCGAAACCAGTGAATCTTTGCTCGAAGTGCTCTGGGATCGTGAGAAAAAAGAGGGCATTACTAAAACCAGCGAATTAAACACCATACTTGAAGAAGAGTTGCGCCATAAACTCGATGCCCCTCCACAAATCGACCTTTCGAATATCCCAACCGTGATTTTAATCGTTGGCGTGAATGGATCAGGAAAAACGACTACCATCGCCAAGCTCGGAAAGATATACACCGATCAGGGAAAAAAGGTCGTCTTTGGAGCAGCGGATACCTACCGCGCCGCTGCAGTGGACCAGCTACTGATCTGGGGTAAGCGCCTGGATATCCCTGTGATCGCTGGTCAGCGTGATGGCGATCCCGGAGCAGTCGCCTATGATACCGTCCAGGCCGCGATCGCCCGCAAGGCCAATTTAGCATTCATCGATACTGCTGGCAGGCTGCACACCCGCTATAACCTGATGGAAGAACTGCGAAAAGTTCACCGGGTAGCAGGGAAATCCCTCCCCGGAGCACCTCATCATGTTTGGCTCGTCATGGATGCAACCACCGGTCAAAACGCACTCCAGCAGGCACATGCTTTCAAGGAAGCTGTCAATGTTACCGGAATAATTCTGGCAAAACTTGACTCATCTGCTCGCGGAGGGATGGCTTTTGCCATTCAGAAAGAATTAGGAATACCCATTCTATTTGCAGGATTGGGTGAATCACCAGAGGATCTGCAACCATTCAATCCGGATTTATTTATCCAAGGCATTCTCGCCGGGGAGGCACAATAACCATGCAAGAACTGATCGATCGATTAACCGCTGTGCAGGAAACATATCTTCAATTACTGGAGCGTCTTTGACTTAGCCACCAGAGAAGAACGCCTTGCAGAGCTCCAAAAACAGGCTGAAATACCCACGCTGTGGGATGATCCCGACAGCGCTCAACAACTGATGAAGCAGATTTCGAATCTGAAAGAAGAAGTTGAGGAGTGGCAAACTCTACGGGAAAACATTACCGATACGCTTGAACTGGCACAATTGGGGGACACCAGCATGCAAGAAGAACTCGAACGTGAAACAAAGCTCATTGAAGCGGAGGTAGCCAGGCGCGAATTTGAAGCGATGCTCTCCGGACCGTACGATCGGGGTGATGCGCTGCTTGCGATCCACGCAGGTGCCGGGGGCACAGATTCCCAGGATTGGGCTGAAATGTTGCAGAGAATGTACTTACGCTGGGCTGAGCGCAATGGTTACCAGACCGATATCCTCGATACAACACCTGGTGAAGAAGCCGGTATTAAAAGTACCACTGTTTCTGTAGGTGGAAGGTACGCTTATGGCTACCTGCGAGCCGAGAAAGGTGTGCACCGGCTGGTAAGACTTTCCCCATTCGACTCTGCCCACCGCAGGCACACTTCATTTGCAATGGTTGAAGTTCTTCCACGGGTGGAGGACAACTCGGATATTAAAATCAACAATGATGACCTGCGAATCGATGTCTTCCGCTCCTCTGGTGCAGGAGGCCAAAATGTTCAGAAAAATGCCACTGCTATTCGTATTACTCACATCCCAACAGGCATCGTTGTTTCATGCCAAAATGAACGATCGCAATTACAGAATAAACAAAACGCTATGACAGTGCTGCGCTCAAGATTACTGGAAATAAAGCAGCAGGAACAGGACGAAAAAATTGCCCAGTTGCGAGGAGAATACCAGAAAGCCGAATGGGGCAGCCAAATACGATCCTATGTGCTCCACCCATACCAAATGGTAAAAGACCACCGTACAGATTACGAAACTGGAAATACCCAGGCCGTGTTAGATGGAGATTTGGATGGCTTCATAGAAGCTTATTTACGCAGTCAAGTGGGTCTAACTCAGGCTTGACATCTCTCCCCCGGACACGTATAATCTTGTCTGCCTGCCTTAGGGCAGGCATTACTGTGGTAATATGAAGAATAGGAGAATTCGGTAATGACACCCTTACCAAAGAAGAAAACTTCCCGCGGGCGGCGAGACCGGCGGCGGGCGCATGATGCACTAAAAAGTAGAAATTTAGTCCAATGTTCCAATTGTGGCGAGTCGCGGCTTCCCCACCACGTTTGCAATAACTGCGGTTTTTACCAAGGACGCGAAATATTTGAGGTCGAGCAAAGCTGATACACTATAACGGGCTGAGCACTCCACAGCCCGTTGTTCTTTTCTACTCCCAATCATGTCTCACAATCTATCTACTATCGCCCTCCTATTCCCTGGTCAGGGATCACAATCGGTCGGTATGGGCCAACAGCTGGCAGCTGATTTCCCGCTTGCGCGAGATGCCTTCCAGGAGGCGAATCAGATTCTTGGATTCGACCTGACCAGGATCGCCTGGCAAGGTCCTCCAGAAACACTCGACGATACTATCAACACCCAACCGGCTCTACTGGTCCATTCGATTGCAGCTCTGAGAGTCCTTCAGGATATGTTCCCTGACCTCCAACCTGCAGCAGTTGCGGGACATTCCATGGGAGAATTGAGCGCCCTCGTCGCTGCTGGATCGTTGGATTATGCTGAAGCTCTGCGATTGGTACGTAAACGTGGCGAGCTGATGAAGGAAGCTGGTGAAAAATCTCCAGGGGGGATGGCAGCTATCCTGGGACTTGAGATAACCAGCCTCGAGGAGATTTGCATCACCGCCACACGGGAGAGTGAAATCGTCCAGATCGCCAATGATAATTGCCCTGGTCAGGTAGTCATCTCTGGTGCCGCACCAGCGCTTGAGAGAGCGATGAACCTGGCAAGAGATGCTGGCGCGCGGCGCGTGGTAAAACTAGCCGTCAGCATAGCCGCCCATTCCCCTTTGATGGCTCATGCCCAGGACCAATTTTCCTTTGTTGTGAATGCTTCAACAATCAGTGATCCAGAGATACCGATCATCGGTAATGTGAATGCAGAACCATTGCGCAATCGCGAGCAAATAGAGGCGGATTTACGCGCCCAATTGAACTCCCGGGTCAGGTGGACAGAGTCGATCCAATTTCTTCAATCTAGTGGCGTCAATACATTTATCGAGGTCGGTAACAATTCTGTTTTAACTGGCTTACTGAAGCGGATTGATCGCAGCGTCCAGGGATTTTCTTGCAGCAATCCCGAGGATTTTGAAAAAATTTCCACCCTTTAACCAGTGGAATATGGTCTCCATCATCCAAACTACCGGCATCAAGGGGTTGATTACGGTATAATTACCCAATCTTTATTGATAGGAGTCGCCTATGTCGCTTCCCGCGAGTCTTTCCCTGGACGGAAAAGTAGCAGTGGTCACCGGATCTTCACGTGGAATCGGCCGTGCTATCGCCAGGGAGCTGGCCTCCCGGGGCGCTTCGGTGGTGGTCAACTACCTCAATTCTTCCAAGGCTGCACTTGAGCTGTCTGAAGAAATTCAAACTTCAGGTGGGAAGGCAGTAACCTGCCAGGCAGATGTATCCGATTTCCAATCTGCTCAGGAATTGATAAAATTTTCAATCAGCACGTTCGACGCCCTGGATATTCTGGTGAACAATGCCGGTATCACCAGGGATAAATTAATCATGATGATGACCGAAGAAGATTGGGATATCGTCCAGGCAACCAACCTGAAGAGCACTTTCAATTGCTCGAAAGCAGCTGTGCGTTTCATGATGCGCAAGCGTTATGGACGCATCATCAATATCACCTCGGTAGGTGGGCAAATGGGTAATCCGGGTCAGACCAATTATTCCGCTTCCAAAGCAGGTCAAATCGGATTCACAAAAGCCTTGGCCCGGGAGGTCGGTTCACGCAATATTACTGTCAATGCCATCGCCGCTGGTTATGTTGAGACGGATATCTGGGAAGGCGTTCCCGAGGAGACGCGCGCGGCAATTCTATCCCTGGTGCCCCTTGGAAGAAAAGGAGAGACACAAGAAATTGCCGATGCGGTGGCATTCCTGGCCTCGGATCAGGCTGCATATATCACTGGTCAGGTACTTGGAATTGACGGTGGAATGGCTATGATGTAATGAATTTTGCGGAGGCACATGTCAGACCAATCAATTACACCCGGTAGAACAACTATTTCGCTCGATGTTATATTAACTATCGCCAGACTGACCACTCTCGAAGTGCCTGGGGTCAGCAGGATGAGCAGTGTTCCTGCGAGGCGGTTTAAAAAGATGCTGCTTTATCGCCAGGAACAAGATGGTCTGCATGTCGAGGTTGAGGATGACCTAGTTTATGCCGATATCTATGTTGTTCTCGAATCCGATGTAAATATTCGTGAAGTGGGGCGAAACATTCAGATCGCCGTAGCCCGGGCAATAACGGAAATGATCGGCATGCAGGTGGGGTTTGTTAATGTACATGTTGAAGACATCGATTACTACAAGGAACCTGAGGAATCTGAGATTCAATGAAAGCTCGGACCAGGGCACGCGCGATTGCTCTGCAGGCATTGTACGAGATCGACATCGTCGGTCACCCACCCGCATTGGTTGTCCAGGATCGTCTCGCAAACAACGAACTTGAACCCATCATGGCAGAATTCGTTGCTCAAATCGTGGCAGGCGTGTGGCCGATCAAGAACGACTTGGACCAGTTTATCGCTGAACATGCACCTGAATGGCCGCTCGACCAGATCGCTACGATCGATCGCAATATTCTACGGATCGCTTTATGGGAATTTGCAGTCAGTGAAAATATCCCCATAAAAGTTGCCATTAATGAAGCAGTTGAATTGGCAAAGGTTTTCGGATCTGATAGTTCATCTCGCTTTATCAATGGTGTCCTGGGAAGCCTGGCTCACCGCCAAAACGAAATCCGGCAATCACTTCAGCATCTACAAAACCCAATATAAACTTTATGGATATCCTTGGTATTGGCCCGTTAGAATTAATTTTTATTTTGATCATTGCTCTGATCGTGTTGGGACCTTCAGACATGGTAAAAGCAGGGCGCACGATTGGTAAATTCCTGCGCCAAATTGTGACCTCACCAACCTGGCATGCTGTCACGAAGACCTCCTCTGAATTACGCAACTTACCAAATAAATTAATCCGGGATGCAGGACTGGAAGAAGAATTGAAGGAAATTCAGGATGCAACAAAGCAGGCGATACCCGAAGATTTAAACAAGGATCTTTCCAACTGGCAAGCGGACATTAACAGCTGGACAACTCCACCAACCATTCACCAGCCCAGAGAGAATGCTGAACCTCCCGCGAAAACCGAAACCGACCAGATAGATCAAGAACCAGAACCTGGTCCGATTAACGCTGATTCCGAAGGTACCCAAACACAGGACGATTGATGCGGCTTTTATTTAGGTCAATTTGGAACGTTATCCTGCTCCCCTTCCGCTGGCTTCGCTCAATACTGGCTGAAATTAAAGCCTTTCTTTCTGAAGAGCCGGAGGATACCCCCCTCGGAGATTCGCTTCAAAAAGCCGTCGACAATCCCCAGAGCTTATTGATCCACATTGACGCCCTGCGCAGGCATTTCATGCGGGCAGCGATTGTCATGGGAATAGCGACTGTTCTTGCATTTGCTTTTGCCACCAGGATAATTGACTTATTAGCCTACCCTGTAGGTGGTATCGATGCCTTGGTTGCTATTGATCCAACTGAACCCATTGGTACCTTCATGCGGGTTTCTTTACTTACCGCTTTCGCTGTTACACTGCCATATTTAATTCTCGAACTCTGGTTATTCATTGCCCCGGGATTAGGTCGAGATTCTCGAATATTTGGACTTTACGCCATTCCCATCGCGGTCATCTTCTTCATCGGCGGTATGGCATTCGCTTATTTCGTTCTTCTACCTCAGGCAATACCATTCCTGGTAAATTTTGGTGGGATCACAAGCCAGATTCGCCCCTCCTCGTACGTCCGCTTCGTGACATCAATCATGTTTTGGATCGGTATTGCATTTCAATTTCCCCTTGTGATTTACGTACTTGCCAGAGTTGGTTTGGTTCGAGCCAAGGTCTTATCCGAACAATGGCGATTAGCAGTAGTGATTATTGCTGTCCTTTCAGCAATGATTACCCCCACAATCGATCCGGTCAACATGGCCCTCGTGATGGGCCCAATGATCATCCTATATTTCTTCGGAATCTTGCTTGCTAAATTAGCGGAACGAACACGGGCTCGTAATATTAGTGAACAGGAATCACAAACTGATTCTACTGCACCAACAACCTAAGATACTCCTTGCATAAGATGAGAGATCATATGCGCCTCCGTCGCGCTTTGCTCTATGTCCCAGGCGATGACTATCACAAAATCCAGAAAGCCTTAACCCTGGATGTAGACTCGATTTGCCTCGATCTCGAAGATGGCGTAGCCATTAACAACAAACAAAAAGCACGCGATACGATTGCCAATGCGTTAATAAACTTGGATTTTGGAAGGTCGGAACGACTGGTCAGAGTCAACCCTGTTGGTTCAACTTTCTTCAACCAGGATTTAGAACAAATTCTCCCCCATCACCCGGCAGGTGTTGTACTCCCAAAGATCACCCGCCCGGACCAGATTGAATTAACCAGCAATTACATCGCTAAGGTTGAGCAGTTAAATGATTGGCCTGTCGACTCAATCATCCTGATCGCGATTATCGAAACAGCACAGGCCATCCTCAATTTGAAACCGATTTCAGAGGCTGGTCCCAGGCTGAAAGCACTCATCTTTGGTGCAGAAGATTACGCTGTCGATATTGGTGCCCAAAGATCAACAGCGGGTTGGGAGGTATTTTATGCAAGAAGCGCTCTCGTCACCCATTGTGCAGCTTATAACCTCGGAGCAATAGATATGGTAGAAACTGACTTCCAGGATCTGGAGAATTTACGTGCCCAATCGGTCGCGGGTTGCAGGATGGGGTTTACAGGAAAACAGGTCATCCATCCCAACCAGATAGAGATCGTCCAGGATGCATATACCCCTTCTGACTCGGATATTGATCAAGCCAAAGAATTGATATTTGAATTCAACCAGCACCAATCACAGGGACGGGGTGCCTTCGCCAAGGAAGGAAAATTGATTGATGCACCGATGGTAAGCGCTGCCGAATCAATCCTAGCACGGGCAAGGGCAGCTGGAAAAATTGAATAGCTCACTGACAGAATTAGACTGAGGAGGTTCTTTATGAACGATCGGGTCGCAATTATCGGGGTTGGCTGGTCGGGTTTTAGACCAGTCTCACCTGAATATTCCTACAAGGAATTGATGTATGCTGCAGCCCAAAAAGCTTACGCTGATGCTGGCGTTAACCCGCGTAAAGATATTGACTCCTTCATCACGGTAGCGGAAGATTTTCATGAAGGCACCAGCATCTTTGACGAATATACGCCAGATCAGCTTGGGGCAGTTTTAAAATCAATGCACACCATCAGCGGGGATGGATTACACGGTTTGGCAACAGCTTATATGCTGATAAAAACCGGACAATTTTCTGTGGTTGCTGTGGAGGGTCACAGCAAAGCTTCCAATTCAATTACTCATGATGGAATTTCAGCATACGCACAGGATCCTATCTTAAACCGCCCTCTGGGCTTAAACACGCATTTCATCGCGGGATTGGAGATGAACCGGTATCTTTACGATACCGGCACAACCCGGGAACAATGTGCCTGTGTCGTCGTCAAGAATCGCCGGAATGCTATCGGCAATCCTTCAGCACCATATGGCGCGGATTTATCCCCGGATGACATCCTTAGCGGACCCCAGCTGGCGTCCCCGCTAGGAGCTCGTGAGACAGCTGCACTCTCAGACGGTGCTATCGTCATGGTATTGGCAAATCAAGATGCGGCTGAATACTTTTCCGCAAATCCAATCTGGATCCTAGGTGTCGGTTGGGGGAATGATTCACCAGGTCTTGAAAATCGGGATTGGTCCAGCATGAATTTCATCGAGGATTCCGCCCGTATGGCTTATCGGCAGGCAGGAATCCAGGATGCTGCCCTGGCGGTTGATTTTGCCGAGGTGGGCGATCTCTACGCTTACAAGGAGCTGCAGACCCTGGAAGCCCTAGGGATATTCAGACCCGGTGAAGCCGGTCCTGCAACAGAGGCAGGGATTACCCAACCGGAGGGTTCGTTCCCCGTAAATGTCTCCGGCGGCTGCCTTGGAATGGGAAATTTACTGGATGCCAACGGCCTGGCCCGTACTCTTGAGGTAGTGCTGCAGCTGCGCGAAACTGCTGGTCCAAGACAGTTAGAGGGAGTCAGCATCGGTCTCGCGCAGTCGTGGCGTGGAGTTCCAACAGCCAGCGGTGCTGTTGCGATCCTTGGAAACTAAAGAGGAGCTGAATATGGCTATGCGTAAAGTTGCAGTTGTTGGAGCCGGAATGACAAAATTTGTCCGCCGGGCACTTGAAACCGGTAAGGAACTATCCTGGCATGCCTCGAGGATGGCGCTTGATTCCTGCGAGCTTACCATGGATGACATCGAAGCTGTTTGTATGGGGACCGCCCCAGATGCCTTTGATGGTGTTCATATGAAGGGAGAGTACTTGAGTGATGGTGCAGGAGCATGGAGAAAACCCTACATGCGCTCTTATGTTGGTGGTGGAACGGGGGTTTTTGCACCCATTCAAGGCTGGTACCACGTAGCATCCGGATTATTTGACCTTGTCCTAGTGGTAGCTGAAGAAAAGATGTCCAGCTATTATCCCCATGCCCAGGGTGCCTTCCTCACCATCTTCGACCACACTACCGAACGTCCATTAAAACCCAATTTGCTGTGGATCTTCGCCATGGAAATGAACCGCTATATGCACACTTATGGAATATCGAAAGCAGATATTGCCAGGGTCGCGGTGAAGAATAAGCGAAATGCTGCCGATCATCCCAGCGCCTTGCTGGGTGATGCGGAGATCACGATCGATGATGTGCTCAATTCCGAGCTGCTTGCCTGGCCTGTGAACCGGTTGGATGTCAGTCCGGTCACCGATGGTGCTGTTGCCCTGGTTTTAGCAGCAGAACATGTCGCCAAGCGGCTTACAGATAAACCGGTCTGGATTGAAGGTGTAGGCTGGAATTTAGATACAGCATACTGGACGAATCGAGATCTTGCCTACCCGCGCTATGTCGAATATGCTGCTCGCATGGCATATGATATGGCTGGAATCAAAGAACCCCGTAAGCAGATCAACATTGTTGAGCCTTACGATCCATTTGACTATAAGGAGCTTCACCACCTGGAGGGTTTGCTCCTGGCGGACCGCGGCCAGGCACCCCAGATGGTTGCTGATGGGATCACAAACCGCGATGGTGATATGCCGGTTTGCCCGTCAGGCGGTTTGCTGGGAGTAGGGAATCCCATTGCCGCTGCCGGTTTGATGAAAGTCGCTGAACTTTTCTGGCAGCTGCGCGGTGAAGCAGGAAACAGACAGGTGCCCGGGAATCCCAAACGCGGCCTTGCTCAGGCTTGGGGAGATTTAATGCAGGTCGGCACGGTCATCATTCTGGGTCGTTGAGGAGTAAATTATGTCGGACAAAATTTCAGAATACGCAGGCACTTCTTTAAGCGAACAAGAAATTCTTAATGGGGATGTGCTGTCACTCCAAGATCAAATGCTGGCTGATTTCGCCTGGGATACCGGTGTTGCGATTGGCCGCTATCTCGCTGGTTTAAAGGCGGGTATCATCCTGGGTTCTTACTGCAGGTACTGTCATAAAACGGTCGTCCCACCCAGGACAGTATGTGAGTGGTGCTTTAATCCCATGGACCATTTTGTACCTCTCTCGGACACCGGGATAGTAAACACGTTCTCACTTTGCTATGTAACCTGGGATGTCCAAAGAATTGAAGAACCAGAAATCCCAGCGGTGGTGGAGATTGAAGGAGCCGCGCCTCTGCACGGGATCATGCACAAACTCGGCGAAGTTGATCCGAAAGAGGTCGCAATCGGGATGAGAGTTCAAGCCGTTTGGAAGCCCGAGGAGGACCGGCAAGGGGCAATTACAGATATTCGCTACTTTAAACCGGTCAAGGAGCAATCTCGATGACATTATTAGATGCTGACCACAACCCTGTCTCGATCTGGCAGGATAATATGCCCGTAACCAGTCGTTATACCTACGGCACGGCAGGAGAACGTTTTTTCAGGGCGATTAAGGATGAAGGGCGGATCCTTGGGACCCGTTGTGGGAGCTGCGAACGGATTTATGTACCAGCTGTTATTTTCTGTGAACGCTGCCTGCAGGAAATTGACGAATGGGTGGATGTGGGCGATACCGGGGAGATCATTACCTTTACTGAGGTGCATATCGGAATCGATGGTGGCAAACTCGAAGAACCTGCAAAGGTTGCATTCATCCAGCTTGGAGATGGAGGGTTGATCCATTACATTAAACCCTTGGAGATGATACCTCTGGAAATTGGACAAAAAGCCAGAGTGGTATTTAAGCCGCCAGAAGAGAGGCAGGGCTCAATTCTTGATATTTCTCACTTCGAGATTGTCCAAGGATAAAATCGATAATCCTCCTGGCTGTATTCAAACAGCATGGAGCGATGTAACTTGGGCCAACCACCAGAGACACAAGATTTAGGTAGAAAAATCGCTACCTTTCGTGGTCGATCAATAGCGCCCTCCACCTGGATTTTCATTTTTCTTCCCGGCATGCTGCTGATTGTCACCTGCTACAGCATTGGCATATACCTTGCAGTAAACGCGTATCAGCAGCATGGTCCTGCCATGGCAGTATCTCGCTCGCAATACTGGTTTATTTTTGGAAGCATCTCCTTCGTCATCCTGGCCGCCTATCTAATATTCAGGATCTCAATCGCTTTTCAACGAATTCAAATATTCGATGGTGGTATAAAGTGGAGAAATTCCTATCTGCAGCAAGCAACTTACCAGTGGGATCAATTAGAAGGTATATCATCCACGGCAACCAGACTGACCTTCTTCGGGAATCCAATCAGCACAACCGCGATGGGCAAAATATTTCCCAGGTATCACAAGTCATTTACGCTTTCGAATCAATTTCAGGGAGTACCCAAGATCATAGAGATTATCAAATCAAGACTTTATCCCCTGCTATGGCCTCAACTGAAGTCAGCCTTTCTCTCCGGGCACTCATTGCATTTTGGTTTGATCAGTGTTAACTCAAATTATCTCGGCATATCAAAGCGATCATATTCATGGGCTTCTGTTGCACATCTTTACACTGATCGAGGCTTCATGGTGGTAGAATTTCATGATAATTCAATTCAAAAGGTACCCACCATCGAAATTCCCAATGTAGAATTGCTGCTTAATATCGTTGACTGGGGTATCCAATAGAATTTATGCAATTTCTCAATAGACATTTCAGATCTTCACAAATTGCTCTTATCGTGGTCTTGGTGTTAATGAGCTTGGTCATTCAAAGCTGCTCGTCAGATGCTCCCACCCTGGATCTTTTCAAATCAAATTCGCCGACACCAACACCAGAACCGATAGAAGTTGACCCGCTGGCAACCGTTACATTTCAGGTTGAAATTCCTGCGGACACCCCCAGCAATCAACCAATCCTCTTCAGCCTGCTCGATGAAGTAACCGGTTTGGGTTTAAATATTTCCCGCCATGAAATGCAGCAGATCAGTGAATCGACCTATGCCATCACGCTTCCCTTTCCATTGGGTGCTAATTTAAAGTACCGCTATGCCAGGCAGGGTGAATACATCGCCGAAGAACACACGACCGGTCAGCATCCGGTTCGCTACCGCATTTACCGCGTCGACGGACCCGGGATCGTTAAAGATATCATTGCTTCCTGGAGCGATACTTCCTATTCGGGATCAACAGGGCGGATTATGGGAAGAATTACCAACAAGGAAGTTGGATTACCAGTACCCAACCTCCTGGTACTTGCCGGTGGATCCCAAACTATCACATCATCAACCGGGGATTTTCTGATTGAAGGCCTGCCTCCGGGTCTCCACAACCTGGTGATCTACGCTTTCGATGGAAGTTTTCGAACGTACCAGCAAGGTGCTGTGGTAGCCGCAAATTCAACGACCCCTGCTGATATCCAGGTTTCACCCGCACCGCTGGTAAAGCTCATTTTCTCCGCGACCGTACCTGAAGGTACCCTGCCTGCAGTGCCGGTCAGATTGGCTGGAAACCTCTACCAGCTGGGGAATACCTTTGCAGATTTATCCGGGGGTATGAATACCCTTGCATCCAGGATGCCAACCCTGCATGCTTTACCAGACGGCAGCTATGCGCTTGAAATCGAACTGCCTGCGGGTGCATATTTGGAATACAAATACACACTCGGAGACGGATTCTGGAATTCTGAATACACACCCCAGGGAGATTTTCGGATCAGGAAACTGACAGTTCCCGAAACCGATATGGTGATCCAGGATACGATTGACAGCTGGGGTGAAGATTTCAATGCTGGTCCAATACTATTTGACCTTGCAACTCCTCCTTCTACCCCGGATTTTGATTACGTTTCAATTCAATTCTCGCCTTTTGGATGGACTGAACCCATCCCCATGTGGAAGCTAGGAGAAGATCACTGGGTATATATGCTCTACAGTCCGCTCCGCGAACAAGAGCAATTTGCCTACCGCTACTGCAGAAATGACCAATGCGGGCGTGCCGATGACCAACTCACTCCCGGGTACATCTCCCAGGGACGCAAGATTGCTGTCACCGATGATGGCCAGATGATCACGAGCGAAGATACGGTTGAAGCCTGGTATTGGACTGGTGAAGATGAACCAATTGATCAGCAATTTGATCAGCAGGTGAATCCCCGTGCGCAGGATTTTATCGCAGGGATAGAACTGCAGACATATTACCATCCATCCTTGACCCCGCGTCTACCGGTTGCCTTCAAGGAGATAGAATCTCTGCATGCCAATTGGGTTTTCCTGTCCCCGACTTGGACTTTTACCTTCCAAAATCCTCCAGTTCTTGAGGCAGTTTCAGGGACAGATCAAACTTGGAGCGATTTGACTCGAGCAAGTGAAATAGCAAAACCATTTGGAATGCAGGTAGCATACAACCCGCAGGCGAATTTTCCGGAAGATATGCAAGATTGGTGGCTCTCATCCAACCTGGATTTCGCCTGGTGGCAGGTCTGGTTCGAACGTTATCAGAATTTCATCTTCAGTTTCGCAGATAAAGCCCAGCTGGATGGCGCCAGCGGGCTGGTGATCGGGGGTGATTGGGTTACACCTGCCTTACCAGGTGGTAAATTACCAGATGGGGAGCCATCTGGTGTTCCACTGGATGCAGAACAGCGCTGGCGAGAGATCGTTGCCGAGGTCAGGAATCGTTTTGATGGCACCCTTTTCTGGGCTTTGCCTACCACAGAGGGGCAGATAACTCCACCTCCTTTTATCGAAGACCTTGACCAGGTGTACCTGCTCTGGTCGCTCCCATTATCTGAAAACGTGGATTTCACACAAGATGAACTGCACAAGACAGCGGCAAATTACCTGGATGAAGAGGTATTCTTGCTCGATATTAGCCTCGAAATGCCGATCTCTGTAGCGGTTTCTTATCCGTCCGCTGCTGGCAGTATTCAGGGATGTATTCCCACCGATGGTGATGGAGATCAACCAGATTGTTTGCAGCCCCAGCTGCTTGAACCACCGCATGCAGACGATCCAGCCATTCAAAACAATTTACCTGCTCAAGCAGCTGCTTACGCAGGACTTCTGCAAGCGGTAAATGAGCGCGATTGGATCGATGGATTTGTTTCTAGGGGTTATTATTCCCCCGCAAAACTGCAGGATAAATCCGCTTCAATTAACGGCAAACCATCCCAGATCGTATTGCGGGAGTGGTTTGGCAAATTACTTCCTGCCCAATAAAAGCAGTCCACTCCAGCCAAGTCGCCAATTCCATTTTAATTGACAATTACAGGAATTTATTTAATAATGATTGTGGTATAATCTCCACGCCATGGATTCGGAAGATACATCGCGCCAACCACAATCTCAAGAGGATGCCTTTGCAAGCTTACCTATTGTACGTGAGGAAGAGCTGCGCCGGCGCCAGATGGCTATTGCGGGTGGAATCGCTGGGGTTATCCTACTGCTTGCATTGTTGGTGACGGTAGTTGTATATTTAGCCTTACCTGATACCAACACGGAAAGAATTCGCGATATCATGATCATCATCATGGCTATCGAATTTATGTTCCTTGGGATCGCACTGCTGGTTTTGATCGTTCAACTTGCGACATTGATCAATCTACTGCAAAATGAGATCATCCCCATCGTTGAATCTTCAAGTGAAACTGCGAATACTTTGCGAGGTACCACAGAATTCTTAAGCGAAAACCTGACTGAACCTGTGATCAAGCTTAACCAGTACATGGCAGGTTTTAAGAGATTGACCGAATTAATTGGCTTAACAAGAAAAAGTTGAATCGAATAGAAAATAGATTAACTAATTGAAAGGAGTAAACACGATGGCAGACAATAGTGGAGATTTAGGTTCGTTCTTGGCAGGATTTGTGATTGGTGGTTTGATCGGAGCCGGCGTTGCATTGCTAACTGCTCCCCAATCGGGAGAAGAAACCAGGGCAATGATCGGCGAGAAAGGGATTGAGCTGCGTGATCGAGCCGAAGAGCTCGCTTCACAAACCGCCGAAACTTATGAAGCCCAGATAAAGCGTCTCCAGGCTGCAGTTGATGCAGGTAAAAAACCATCCAAGGGTGAACAACCTCCTGCAGAAGAAGCAGCCTCGGAAGCATAAATTATCATTTGTCAACACCAAAAGGGCTATCCTATTGCGGGATAGCCCCTTCTTTTGTTAATCATAAAAAACGGTCCCTAAGAAGACCTATAATCCCTGCTGATGATGTTACCAGTGATCGTCCACATTGTTTGATCTTACGAAACAGTGTTGCTACATTTCACCGGCCAAGCAATTTAAAGACTTCTGGTAAAGCATTCACCAGATCTCCAGCCAGGACCGAGCTGTTTGTACCCAGGGATTCAGCTGCCAATAATCCGCTCTGGGCATGCATCCAGGTCCCACATATTGCAGCCTCATATGCGCCAAGCCCTTGGGCTCGCAGGCTTGTGATAACCCCAGCTAAAACGTCACCCGATCCAGCCCTGGCCAATGCTGGAGTAGCAATGGGTACCAATGCAGTCCTGCCCCCGGGTTCAGCCACCACTGTGTTTGCACCTTTCAACACCACCACGTGCCCCCACTCGTTTGCATAACGCTCCGCGATTTCGAGCCTGTTTTCCTGAATTTCCCCGATTCCAAGGCCAGTGAGAACAGCCATCTCACCCGGATGGGGAGTCAAGATCGCAGGATGGCTGAATTTTTCCATCCAACCACTGATTTTTGATAGAAGCTTCAAACCATCGGCATCGATTACCATGGGGGCCAATTCTCGCTTTTTGGCTGCAGTTCCGTGTTCCTGCATTGCTACAAATCCAATTCTGGATTGTTTTGCGCCTGGAGATTCTGATAGAAGCCTGGATAGGAAGTTCTGCGTGGTGTCTTCCTGACCAAATCCCGGTCCAATTAATATCGCAGATGCGTTCCCAAGATTTTCCAAGACAACTTCAGCTGCACTATCAGCAATAACACCCATTTCGTGCGGAAGCAGAAGCCAGGTACCTTCTGCAAACTGACCCGCCAGGGCGCAATGCAATGGTGCAGGCACTGCAGTAGTTACAAGACCAACCCCAGCCCGGTAAGCAGCTTTTCCAGCCAGCAATGCAGCACCAGTGAAATTTAATGACCCAGCAATGATCAACGCTGTTCCAAAAGTGCCCTTGTGTGCATCCCGCGCCCTGACCGGAAGATGCTCGTTCACAAGCTGAGCCGTGACAATTTCGCGCTTGATCCCTTGCCAGATCGGAGACCTTTCATCCTGATCACGTAATCCAATTCCCACCAGAGACAACTCGCCAATCAAATTATTTGCCGGGAATCTGAGCATTCCTTGTTTTACCGCTGCCATGGTGACGGTTAAGTCTGCGGCTAGGCACTCTGCTGCTGCCTCACCGCTGTCGCAATCAATCCCGGAAGGGCAATCCACGGCGACGATAACTGGTTTACTCTCAAGTTGAACGATTAATTTTCGCACTGTCTCCAGGACAGTTTTAACCGTGCCTCTCAATGGCAGCTGGATACCGGTACCCAAGACGCCATCCATGATGATCGAGTGATTCTTTATTAAGGATTTCAGCTGTTTGAATTTCTCATCTTCTGCAGCATCCACAATCATTCCCCCTTTCGCTACCAGGTGCTCAATTAATGGATCGTCTTTCGCACGCGACCGGGCGAGATATGCAGATGCACTCCATCCCGCTTCCGCCATCTTCGCCAAAGCCACTAGTGTATCGCCACCATTGTTTCCTGACCCCACCAGACCCAGTATTTCTTTCTCCTTCAAAGAATTAAAGCGGGTTAAGATTTGTTCAGCAAGGCCGGTTCCCGCATTTTGCATCATTATTTCGTAGGACAGACCATTCGCATTTGCTTCTCGTTCAACCTGCTGCATTTCTGTCGTACTGACTAATTTCACGGTGTCCTCCAAAGCACATTTACTCTTGATCTAGGACCTCTCCTGATTCCTGATCGCCTTCAAGTCCGGGATCACCCATTCCAGGTCCAGACTGTTCAATTTCTCTTCCCGTGGAAATCCTGTTTCCGGATCCCAATCTCTCGTATTGTAATATGCTTCCAGCATCGCAGGGAAATCTGGTACAAAACCACCCGGGTCATCCTGGTAAGGCTCTAATAATCCTTTTGGTAATTTGTCATTCTTGTTGGTTAATCCCAGGCGATTGTTGATCACCCGCTTGAGATTCCACCCTCGGTCTCCAATCTGCATCAGTTCTTGAATAGATAATTTTTCTCCAATCGCTAAACTGGCTAATTCAGCCACAACTTCAGGTGGGACATTGGCAAATAAACACATCACCAACGAATTAAATACCGTGCGCCAATTCTGGTGCAGCACAACGTTGATGGCTTTCTCTGCGCCAGCCCTGGGAGTGTGGTAAGCCATTCCAAGAGAAGCATAGACCTGCCCAATTTCGACCAAGTAATAGTCCGATTGGTTGTGACAGGCACCCCGTGGTGATGTGGCATGGACTAATGCCATGCCCGAAGCACCCCGTGGATCATGGTAGGCGACTTCTAAGCCATTCACCTGAATCGCAAATTCCTCACCCCCAAAATGGGCGCCTAAGCCGCGTGCTCCCAGGGCAAGGTATCTTCCGAACCCATCCTCTCGGGCTGTTAAGTGGATCAATTGCTCGACTGCATTAATGTTTCCCCACACTAATTCCAAACCACCAGTGTCTGCACTGGTCACCAGCCCTTTCTCGTATAACAAGATCGCCAAACCAATCGTATTTGACATACTGATTGTATCCAGCCCATAGCGATCACAAAGTTCTCCTAATTGGGTAATCCGAATTGGATCATTGATCAATAAATTCGGACCAAATCCGGCCAATGTTTCGTATTCAGCACCTTTGCGTTTTTCTCCATCACCAAGATCTACCACGCGCCCACACGCAATCACGCAAGCATGGCATGCAGATATCCCTTTTTGAATTGTATGTTTGATATTTGCTCCTGAAATATTCAATTCACCATCCGAAATCCCACGCGTGAAATACCGCTTCGGCAGTTCCATCAGGTAATCAAAATAATCCGCCACACTGGCTGTCCCTAATTCGCGCGCGGCTTTAGTCACGGGATCCTCGCGCAGGTCCCGGTTGGTCTGTGAACGGAGCTGCTCGTAACCCTCTCGATCATGAAGAGGGATTGGATTATTTCCTTTGACCGCGATCGCCTTCAGGTTTTTTGAACCCATGATGGCCCCCATGCCCGTCCGCCCTGCGACCCGCCCGTGATCGCTCATAATGGTTGAATATGGGATTTGATTCTCACCGGCGGGTCCGATACAAGCCACCCTTGCCTTTGGTTGATCCAGTTCGGCAAGAATTGTTCTCTGGACCTGATAAGTTTCCATTCCCCAAAGATGCGCTGCCTGTCTGAACTGCACATCACCATGATCAATCCACAGGTAAATTGGCTGTGCTGCTTTCCCGGTAATCAAGATCCCATCAAATCCAGTCCTGCGCAGCTCCACACCCCAGAATCCCCCGCAGTTCGCTTCTCCCCAGAGTTTCGTTGCCGGTGATTTCCCGCAAACCACATAACGACCCACCGCGGGGCCGGAAGTCCCTGATAAAGGTCCATTCAAGAAGAGTAAAGGTGATTCAGGAGAAAGAGGATCTAAGTCTATGGTCAAGTGCTGGTAAAGTATTCTCGCCGCCAGCGAAGCCCCTCCGACGAAATCTCTTTCCCATTGCCGGGGGATTTCATAACCCCCGACCTTTGAAGTGGTTAAATCGATGGTCAATATGGGCTGCATAAAATCGGGAAGAGTTCCTTTCGATGTAATATCAAGCTACCGGAGAATTTTCAAAAAACAACATCAAGCTCTCTATTGGAATGGTACCCAATCGAAGAGTCCTTGTGCTAATTCTGCCAAATCTCCTGGCTTCTCGTTTGAAACCAAAAATGAAGTTTACCAGAAGATCTCCCTGCTGGGCTGGATTGATCCATATAAAGTGGGTATACTCGTCCTTATGAAATCTAGAAAAGCAATTGAGATTCATCCTTTATCACCCGGCGATCAGGGTTGGATAGAAGAGTTCTACCAGGAGCGCTGGGGCTCAAAGCGGGTCGTTTCCCGGGGAAATCTGTACACTGTCTCCAAGTTACCGGGTTTTGCTGCCTGGGATGGCAAGAAACACGCGGGTTTACTCACCTATCACATCTCAGGGGAGAATTTAGAAATCGTAACGATGGATAGCCTGGAACCAAATCAGGGGGTTGGCTCGGTTTTGATCGAGGAGATTCTCAAATTTGCAATATCCAAGAATCTGCGCAGAGTTTGGTTAATTACTACGAACGACAATACACCCGCACTGCATTTTTACCAGAAGCGCGGTTTCAGCCTGGTTACGATTTATAAGGATGCCGTGCGGATCTCCCGGGAATTAAAACCAGAAATCCCGCTGGTTGGCCTGGACGGCATCCCCATCAGGGATGAAATCGAGCTCGAATTTCTGCTCACCTGAAGAAGCGGGTCGCTGCCAGCCATTCCGGTAGGTTGCCGATCAAGTGCTCCATAATACGCATTGCAGATTGTTCAAACATCGCTTCATCACCATAAGCTTCACCCCCCTGTTCGCTGACCAGGTCGGACACAGCCCGCAGTATCAGCAGTGGAACTTGGTTCCTTTTAGCGACAAATGCAATCGAGCCAGATTCCCAATCCCCGGCAATCGCCCCATATTTACGCTCGAGATCACCAATCTCATCCGGTGCCAGGTCACGATCCCCCGAAACCAGCAAACCGCGCCTGACCTGGAAGGGGTATGGCTCGCCCAACCAGGAGAGATCGAGTTTTGTAGCGTAATGATCAATATGGCTATCTAGATCACCCATTTGTTCATAAATATCGTAAACCAGCGTCCGCTCGACCAGCAGAACTTCCCCGCGCTTGGTCTTCCCTTCAAAGCCACCGCAGGTACCGAGGTTCACCAGTAGCTCTGGCTCCCACCGGTCGATAGCGTATTGAGTTGAGGCAGCGGCCGCGATCTTACCCCAGCCGCCGTGCATCACAAGGATGTTTAATACTTGGTTGTTGAGAGATAAATCATGGCGAAAACATTCGCCATAGGGTGTCTGTTCGATCTCCACATCTGGCAGCATCTTGCGGACCGCACCCCATTCAGCGTTTGCTGATATCAACAGGACCACATCCATAAGAATTATCCTTTTTCTAAATGTTGTGTGCTGATATCCTGAAAAAGAAAAAAATCAGGTTATATAATACACCATACCACAGGCGCCAAGTACGGGTTTGAGTCAATCATTCTTAATTCAGATGTATCCAGCTGACAAGTGACACACGCAGACATTTATTTCCATGATCCCCTGCAGGAATTGATCCGCTCAAGGATTCGCGCCCAGCTGCAGCCCATCGAATTCAAAGGCCGCCAGACGATCAAGCATCTTGTTGAATCATTGGGCATCCCGCACACAGAGGTTGGATCCCTGTTGGTCAAGGATAGATGCATTGATTTTAGCTATCTGGTATCAAACGGGGAGTGCATCCATGTTCATCCAGCAACTTTCCAACAGGATCAGCTATCTGGATTATTTCAGAATGGTCACATGTCCATCCCGGCTCGTTTTATCCTGGATAACCATCTTGGTAAATTGGCTTCTGATCTGCGTTTGCTGGGTTTCGATGCTGATTACAGCAACAGCTACCAGGACCAGGAGCTGGCGGAAACCGCAGTCAGGCAGGGTCGCATTTTACTGACCCGTGACCGGCAGCTGTTGATGCGCAAGACCATCCGCTTCGGCTACCTGCTGCGCTCCATGTACCCGGATGAACAGCTGCTTGAAATCCTGGTACGTTTCAATCTATTCTCTGGCATCCGGCTGTTTCAACGCTGCACGCGCTGCAACCACATCCTGGAACCGGTTGAGAAGCAGGAAATCGAGCATCTCCTGGAACCGCTCACCAGGAAGTATTTCTTCGAATTCAAGAGATGCTCAGGATGCGGCAAGGTTTACTGGCCCGGTTCGCATATTGAGCGTATCGAAATGCGACTGGAGCATATCCTGCCCCCGGGGACATTTCCCAACTTAAGTGATGAAATCAATTTTTAGGAAACTCAAAATTGATTCATCGTACTTGAGATATTACGAGAAAAAAATTTTCAGATATGATTTAGTGGTTAATCACCATGCCGTAATCGCTGATTGTACTTAACCTTTTTTGGATACTATGAGACAGTTATTGATCGCTAAAGAGCAATGGAAGAACCAACAAGTTATCTCCGGTCCACTCCCAGTTCTCAACCCAATCGTTGTTAGTTTCATCGCTTTCAACGACCACGTCGGTATGGTCGGCTATCACGTGCACCTCGTGCACGCCAGGATTCGTTACCAGGATATCGAACGATTTAACGATCGCTGCCCCTGGGGGTAGACCATTTATCTGCACTGTCCCGTTGAAAATCTCGCCAACCGATAAACGCGCTTCGAAAACCCTCTCGATTGCCACCGTACCCTGATTCCTGATCTGAAGGTAGATCGTTTCGATGCTCCCAGTCTTCAAGGGTTCAGTGGTTGACCAAACATCATCGATGACGAGATCAAAGGGGCTGGGTTGCCAGGTCCAACTCTCCATCCGATCATTGTTGCCTTCGTTTGTCTCCGGAATCAAATTAGTATGGTCGACGATCACAATCAATTCGTGCAATCCGGAGTGGTTTACTTGTACTTCCAAATCTGCTGTAAGCGTACCCCCAGCATCGATACCTGAAAACGCCACATCATCCACGGGGGATCCATCCACAAGTAACAATGCATAGAAAGTCGAAGGCGTTCCCACGGGACCCTGATTCATGATCTCAAATGTGACATTTTCCACCATACCTGCTTGAAGAGGATTTGTCATGCTCCAAATATCGGTGACGATAAGATCTACAGGTCGCTCTTGCCAGATCCAATTTTCCACGCGACTGTTATTACTTTCATTGAATTCCGGCACAACTAAAGTGTGATCGACAATCACTTTAACTTCATGATCACCTGGGGTTCCTACTGTTACATTAATTGAGCGTGTAACAGACGTCCCGGCAGCGAGTCCGGAAATCGAAGCAGTTCCAACGCTAGATCCATCTATCAGAAGTTGGGAATTAAAATTGACGGGTACAGCCTCCGTTCCTGTATTCCTAATGCTATAAATGATTTGCTCAACCTCACCGGCTCGCAGAGGATTGGTTGATGACCATATATCCTCGACTATCAAATCAACCGGGCTAGTCCCCCAAACCCAGGTCTCAGTCCGAATATTGTTGCTCTCATTGGACTCGACAATTCGGTCATCATAATCTACTTCAATCTTCACTTCATGATTTCCACTGCTGTTTACGATGACTAGAGTCGATGCTTGTGCGATCTGGCCAGCTGATAAGCCACCCGAGGACCAAGTTGCCTTGACGACACCATCCAGAGAGAACCTGATGAAGAATGACGTCGATATGGCCTCTGTGCCCTCGTTTTTTATTTGAAAGGTTACATTCTCTTCCTGGCCAGCTTGTAAAGGATTGGTTGTTGACCAAATATCTACCACGATCAGATCGACCGGGCTAGTCCCCCAAACCCAGGTCTCAGTCCGAACATTATTGCTCTCATTGGTCTCAGCAATTAGGTCAGTAAAATCAACTTCTATCTTCACTTCATGATTTCCGGTGCTGTTTACGGTGACTGGAATCGATGCTTGTGCGATCTGGCCAGCTGATAAGCCGCCCGAGGACCAGGTTGCCTTGACGACACCATCCAGAGAAAACCTGATGAAGAATGTCGTCGATATGGCCTCTGTGCCCTGGTTTTTTATTTGAAAGGTGACATTTTCTTCCTGGCCGGCTTGCAAAGGATTGGTTGTTGACCAAATATCTACCACGATCAGATCGACCAAGGCTGACGGCATTTGTGGCTGATCGGGTGTTTCGGGTAAAGGCTCAGGAACCGGGTTCGCGAATTGCTCAGGAACCGCGGGTCCAGGATTAGGTATGATAGATTGACCAGGGTTTGGATCGACTATCAATGGTTGAGGTTCCAGTTCGGCTGTACGCTCTTCAAACTCATCACCATTAATCTCAACCAACACCGCAGTGCTGTCTGGTACTTGTTCCGGAGGATAAGGATTAGAATCTTCTTGAGCAGCTGCCGTTGAATATAACAGCAATATGGCAAGCATAATCAGGATTCCACGATAAACCATACCTGGCTCGCAATAGTATCGGATTAATGTCTTCATCTGTCGCCTTCCTCTATACAGAAAAAACTCCGAATATTCATTTTGGTTGTTGAAAACATAAACGGAAATATCTATAAGATTACATCAAATAGCGTCCAAAATCAATATTATCCCACCAATCGATCAGAAGATTTTATCGTTGGAACAAGAAATCAGCTCCATGATCCCATGTATTCTTTCTCGGCGCTGAAAAATTCGGATATTACAGCCAAATCAGACACATCGATCTTGGCAACACGTTTGGAAGCGCTCCATATTTA
>JBJYXV010000024.1:0-34715 GCA_046260155.1 Anaerolineales bacterium | reverse complement strand
CTTCGAATCAGTAGAGGTTGTGCGTCCCTGTCTGGGGATTCAATTCGATTTAAACTGGGGTGCATGATTTAAACATCCTGGCCTACTGTTTTAGAAAGAAAATAATGCATCCATAATCCATTTTGGGTTTCCGTACAATACCCTGCGATTCTAGGGATTTAATCCTCCGATTAAATTACAAGAGCCAGTGGAACCCCAGAACCACCGGCTCTCATAAAGGGGGAGATATACAAATTGGGGAGGATGATTCTTGGTCACCCACAGGTATAGGATAAAGGAAAATTCCCCCTAGCGCATCCCTCCCCAGGAGGGTTTTCCTATCATTCAGATGGATGATTAATGCGGTTTATTCGACAAGCTTGCTGCGTACCGCGAGAACGATGGCTTCAGAACGATTGGATACACCCAGTTTCTGGAGGATGTGGCTGACATGCGAAGAGGCAGTCGCCCGGCTGATGGTTAACCGCCCGGCGATCTCGGGGTTGGTTAACCCTTCGACCATCAGCGTCAACACCTCTAATTCTCGAGAGGTGAGATCATGACCAACCCGGTTTTTTTTGCTGGCAGTGATTAATTCCTGGGTAATTTCAGGAGAAAGCGTGCCCCGCCCGGCATTCGCAGACCGGATCGCCGCTGCCAGGTTATCACCTTTTACATTTTTAAGCAGGTAGCCGATCGCACCCGCCCGAATGGCTTCCTGCACCATGCTCTTATCTTGGAAGCTGGTCAGGGCGATGATTTGAACTTCAGGGTTTGATTCACGGATGTGGCGGATTGCGTCAACCCCTCCCATCCTAGGCATGACCAGGTCCATTAATACCACATCGGGGCATAGCTGCCCGCAGAGTTCGATTGCTTCCACCCCGTCCGCAGCTTCCCCAACCAGTAAGATTTCCGGGTAGGTGTGAAAGTAGGTGGACAACCCACGGCGCACCATATCGTGATCGTCGACAACCAGCACCTTGATAATTTCTTGATCCGTCATGGACAACCTGCCTGCCCTTGAAGAAAGGGGTTCCTTCCCTGGTCAAATTATTTCAAACTGGTTTCAGAATGAAAGTCTATCACTAATTCCCCGGTTGCCCGGAGATCCTGGTCGATCCCCCTTCAAGTCTGGGTTATTTTAACGCGGTATAGTGGAGCAACTGCCAGGAAAAACAGGAGTATGAAACTGGGAAATACCTGAGTGACCAGGCGTTCCATGGATGTGCTGACATGCCATGCCAGGTCTTTTGGTGTCAACAGGTAGACGAAGAAATAGATTACCAGGAGCAGAGTGATCCGCAGACCAAGCGCGATGACAGCGACCTTCTGATTTCCCGGAATCGATACCCCCGTAACGACCGCGTAAACTAACATGAGGGGGATCATGGGCAGGATGAGGCCACCATATCCAAGGAATTGCTGCTTTGCAAACCCGAGAATGATCCTATAGCGCTCACCGGAGAGCAGATCGCTGATCATGGAGCTGAGGTCCAAATTTTCAACCAGGTCGCTGGGGGGAGCCAAAGCCAGCTTAAAATGAAGTGTCGCGATCAGGGGTGGTGCGAGGCCCAGTAGAAAGTAACGCCACCAACTTCCATCCAGAGGCCGGGATTTGCGGTTGAAGAAGTCTACTACCAGCTTAACCAAGATTGTCGCGGCAAGAAAAGCCCAACCTTCGTTCTTTGTCCAAACTGCTGCACCGACCAGAAAACCAGAAAAGAGGGCTAAGAGTTTGTTGGGTTTTGACTCTGTTTCAAAAAAGAAGATCAGGATATTGGCACACAAAATATAAACGGCAATGGGGACATCCGCATAAAGCTTAAATGAAAGGGAGGCGAATAAGACCAGGAGGCCGAAAATGCCGGCTATTATCCCCTGCAGATAGCCGCGCTCGAGCTGGATTGTCGTGACCAGAGCTCCTACCAGGGAGACCTGGTAAACCAGGCTGATCAAAATTGGTACCCAAACCGAGCGATCGGCGAGCAATACCCAGATCCGGGCGATATTCAACGGCAGCAAAAGGGGGTAATCCGGATGGCTCCACGAGAGGACCTCGGAAAAACCGGCAAGCCAGCGATCTCCGGAAGCGATGAAGCTCGCTCGCAGGTTCCAAATCGCCCAGGCGTCCCAGTCACCGAATGGGGTCGACAAGGATGCGCGCAGCCAATGATCGAAGTAATTCGCCAGGAGTAGAAGTAATAGCAGTGTTGCGGCAATTGCCAGGGGTTTGTTCGCGGACTGCCGGGGCAAAACAAAATTATTCTCGATTGGGAGAGATTGATTTTTAAAACCGAGGTAAATTAATCCAATTATCGTGCTTGATTCAATGAAGATAAGATATCTTATTGGAGCGCCAGGCGAGAACAGTACACTCCAGATGTAATATGTTAAAGATACGAGGGCAAAACCGACTGCTGGGGCAAGGAAGAGCTTCCAGGTAATCCACAGCCAGCGATGCCGTTTGTGGGGAAAGCAAATCTTAAGCAGAAAGAAACCAATCAGGATTGGTATAGCCAGGCCAAGAAAGAGGATCAAAATCACCATGCTATTGGCTCAATCCTGATGGAACAAGGTCAGGTTACCACAAGCCTCGATGAATTCAAGCTGGTATTCCTGGCTAATGCGCGCTATTTGTTGCTCATCCAGATTGCTCCCAATAAGCCATCCTGTATAGTCCATCTCCGCATCCTGTTCCAGGTTAATTAAATGAAGGATTCGAGGTGCCAGGAAGAACTGTGCTCGGTAATACAAGGCAATAAGGTTGGGATTCGCATCTGCATCATATGGATTTCCGAAGAAAGTAACCGCATCTCCCTCGGGCAAGTGTTCAGCGACGCAATCATAAGGCACGGCTTTGTTCAAATTCAGTTTCCGGGTGGAAAATGAGGCAAATTCTGGTAATGGATCGTGGATAGATAACAGAATGATCAACAAGAGAGCGAGCACGGCGATGATTTTAATATTCGATCTATTCAAAATCCGCATCATGATTCATTTTAGCTACTTCAAATTTAATAAACGATCAAGATCACCGCTGGCTTCCAACGCTGTGTTCCGGCCTGTATCTGAGTATATCTCTTTACCATTGACCGTACTTAAGCATAACTCAATTGTTGATGACATGGTTTCAACAATCCGTTTTCCCATTTCTACCCGATCGGGTGCCAGAAGGGAACCTCCCTCGGGACGCAGGGCTATCATCTCGAGACGATATTGTCTATCGCGAAGCACCCAATCGATGCGGTCATCAAAAACCTGTAATTTCTCTATTTCCGCGCCGGTATAAGTCGCAAAACGATAGAGATTCCCCTTGTGCCAGAGCCCGCAAATAAATCCACGAAAGGCGCTACGCATCCAGGGGATAATGGCCACTGAAGCAGTCAGGCTGGTATTCGCAGAATTGAAGTGATTGCTTTGATACCAGACGTATGCAGCAGGAAAAGCTGCTCCCCAATCTTTCTCTATGTATCCAAGGCCCCCGCTGAAATCCACTTCTCGTTGATTGATGGAGAGACTCCCATTAATCTTATGGTTGAGGCTGACCACACCATGGTAGGTTTCCATTTTTGGGACCCAGGCATACCATCCCATAATCCCTGGAGAGCGGAAGGTAACCGGCCAGGGAGTGATTTGTTCGAAAGTTAATTCACCCTGGACAAGGCCATGCTGATCATCCAGATTCAGGATGACCTGATCCCTGGTGAACACATTGCCAGCGATATTTACCTTGAAAATCTCCTGGGAAGCCGAGAAAGAATCAGTTGGAAAAACCCGGTAGTCTGATTCTCTCGTCGAACCATTCAGCAGCTGGATGAATGCATGGTCTTTTTCCCCCAGGATTATGCCTGGAATTATTGCAAAGCGGTGCTTTTCGTCCTTGCTGATTAATTTATAGTACCAGCCCTCGAAAAAGGGCGGCTTACGATCAAATCCGTGATACTTATCTGGTTCGAGCACATTTTGTAGTAATTTCATGATTTTGATTATGGCTGGAAAGTATCTCTCTCGACTTTCATCCAAATATTAAAGAATTCCGTCTGGGTACTGCTGTAGATTTTTTTATCGGTTAATTACTTTCCCATATTAAATAAGATACATGCATCAATCAGCAACTTGGCTTTGAGAACCTTCAATCTGGACTGCAGGTTCAGATTTTAACTTGAACAGGCTGAACACAAAACCAACCAGCATGATCACTGCACCAGACCAATAAGGGTAAACAAGATTGAGATCATAAATAAACCCTGCCCATAAGGGACCCACACTACGACCCAAACTCATGGATGCATTATTAAGACCCATGGCAACCCCCTGGCCGATGGTGGCACGTTTAGATATCAAAGCTGATACTGCGGGGCGCAGCATGGCATTGCTGATCACGAAGAATCCAGTGGTGAGCAGCACGGTGAAAATAGAGTCTGCCAGGGTCATCAGGGCAAAGCCAACCGCACTGCCGAACAACGAGATTTTTATTACTGTCGCTTCACCCCAACGCCTGGTGAACGGACCCGTAAGACCACCCTGCACGATGGCTGAGATTAATCCAATGAATGTCAACAACCATCCCACCTGCTGGGGACCATAATCATATTGGGCATTGGCATATAAACCGAAAACGCTCTCGAAATTGGTTAATCCGAAGCTAACCAGGAAAGCCAGGATAAGCAGGAAACCAATGGGGCTGAATAAAGCCTGCCATAGTTCTCGTAATTGAGGGCCACTGATCCTGGTTCCACTGAGAGTACGTTTATCTAGCGGCAGGGATTCAGGCAAAGTTAATAATATGAAAACCAAGGCTAACAAGGATAACCCAGCAGCCAGGAAAAATGGAGCCGAGAGCGAGTAGGTTGCCATCCAACCAGCAATACCAGGTCCCAGGACCATGCCGACCCCCATCGCCGCGCCGATGATACCCATCCCACCACCGCGATCTTTCTCGGCAGTGCTGTCACCGATATAAGCCATGGCGGTGGGCAGAGTTGCGGAAGATAAAACTCCAGCAATAACCCTGGCCGCGATCAGCATCCATAATTCTGTTGAAAAGCCAAACAAAATTTGAGCGATGGCGTTTCCCAATACTCCGATCATCAAGACCGGTTTGCGTCCTATGCGATCAGAGATCCCACCCCAGATCGGGGAAAAGATAAACTGCATCACGGCATAAGTGGCCATGAGCAAACCCATTGCGCTGCCACCTGCCCCAAATTGGATGATGTAAAAAGGCAGGATGGGAATCACCATCCCAAACCCCATCATCACCACGACCATGGTAAAGAAAAGGATGGCTAGGTTTCGACGATTATCAGGCATAAAGAGTCGGTTCGTTCAATGGACCAGTGATGGATAGATGAGCGATGAGTGAATGCACGATCAGAGGATCGTATTAACCTGATTATTATACTGGTAATTAGTTTGGGTGATTTAAAGGATTAATTTTATATATTTTGGTGAAAAAGGATTGACTGGGGTGGATAAAAGTTTATAATTTAGACTGGAAAACTCCAGTTAAGTGAATCGGGAAAACTGAATGACTTGAAACCAATGTCTGGGTATTGAACAGGAGTTCAATGAGAAGTATGTCAGCAAGGAGTTGGTGCGCTACCGAAAAGATGGAGCCACGGGGACATCACGCCAGCTGGTTTCAGCCATCTCGGGTGGGGGTGTGGAGGGGATGACTTTGCTTGATATAGGAGGAGGCGTGGGTACCATTCAACACGCCTTATTGGAAAAAGGAGTTTCCAAAGCGACCCATGTGGATGCCTCATCAGCATATGTGCAGGCAGCGAGAAAAGAAGCGAAATCCCGGAAACTGGAAGATAGGATCACGATTCTGCAGGGAGATTACATCGATCTGGCAAAGGATATCCCGGAAGTCGACCTGGTTACACTGGACCGGGTGGTTTGCTGTTACGATGAAATGGAGCCTCTGGTTCAACGATCAGCAGAAAAGGCTCGCAAAAAATATGGCCTGGTTTTCCCCCGCGATTTGTGGATCTTCCGTATTTTTTTGCCACTGGTGAATGCTATTCTCAGCTTACGGGGAACACCTTTCCGGATTTTCCTTCACAGCACCCGGCGAGTTGATCAAATTATCAGGGAACAAGGATTTTCGCGGATATTTTACAAGAGGGCCGGCTTTTGGCAAATCCTGGTTTACAGCCGGAGTGAATAGGAATCATCGCGGGGTAGCTCCCAGGTTCCGATCAAAGTGGCTCTGTAATTAATTTGGTGGTCAAGGATGTGAGTGGATGGATAAAAAGAAGATTGTCTCCCAAACTGGGGTTTCATACTCGATTTCGAAGAATTTGAGCCCTGCTGATCTATTGAAAGAAGGATTACAGGCTCAATCGATTTTTGATTATCCCAGAGCAATCGAGTTGTATTCTGCGGCTCTTTCGGGCGAAAAAATTCCGCCTGAAATGGCATTCGAGATTCTTGACCAGCGGTCAGAGTGCTACGAGAGGATGGGACAATTTTCAGAAGAGCTGGATGATCTGGATCAAATGGTTGTAAAAGCTCAGGTTTTAGGCGATCTTCAGAAACAGATGGATATCGTTTACCGCCGGTTATTCACTGCTGCACGCATGGGGAAGAGTACAAAAGTAAACGAGATTGCTGAAGCGACCAGGGCAGCAGGAGAAAATTCAGAGCATTTATCCATTAGCGCTGCGGTGAATTTGTCAGTAGGATACAAATATTGGTTCCAGGAAGAGAAGAAAACGGCCCAGGAATACTTCGAACGGGCTTTGCGCATGTACCGAGCGGTGGGTGACAGGCAGGGGGAAGGAAATACACTAGCGGCATTGGGTTCGGTGATCCTGGACAGCGGTCACCAGACTTTAGCGGGGAAATACTCAAAGGATGCCTTGACGATCTGGCGCTCCCTTGGTAATCGGAAGAAGGAAGCCAGTTCGCTCAATGCCTGGGGATTGACGGTCAGCGATTATGCGTTGAAAAGAGATGCTGGGGAAGAAGCTCTGGAAATATTTAAAGCCATCGGTGACCGCTGGGGGCAGTGCCAGATGTATAACAATTTGAGTTTACTTTATGGGCATCTGGGTTTATACAACACCGCCAGAGATTATGCACGCAGAGCGGTTGAGATGGTACGGCCAATGGGGGCTCGATATGGTTTGGCATTATACCTGGACAGCTTGGCACGCGCAGAGATGAATTTGGGGCATTTCTCCGAAGCTGAAATTATTTTCAAGGAAGGGCAAGAAATTTCACGAGAGATCGGGAGCAGAGCAATCGAAGGTTTCGATCTTTTCGGTTTAGGAAGGGTGGCATTGATGTCCGGACGGGCTGAGGAAGCCCTGATAGCGTTCCAAGCAGCCCTGGAAAATTTTCGAGAGACAAATATTGGATCCGATATTCCTTCGATCTTAGCCTGGCTGGGGGCCGCCTACCTGGCTCTAGATGATCCGCAAACCGCGAGAAGGTTTACCGCGGATGCGATCACAGAATTGGAATCGATAGGCATTGGAGGATCAGAATATCCGCCGCAAGAGATCTGGTGGTGGCATTACCAGGCTTTGACCTATGACCTTCGTACAGAGGAAATTTCGGCTGGTAAGGGTGAAGGAAAATCGGAAATTCCTGACAGCGCCTGGGCAGCATTACAGCGGGCGCGTGAGATCACATTGGAAGGTATTGCTACACTCAGCGATGAAGGTCTAAGACGAAATTACTTGAACAAGGTCATTAACAACAGGGAGATCATCAGTGAATGGGTTTACCAGGCTACCTTGCGCGAGCAGGATATCGGTTTAGGTGATACACCGCCTGGAAATGTTCAAGCACAACTGCAACGGCAGCTGGCAATTGGTACGCGTATGAACGAACGCCGAGAAATCCAGGCACTGACTGATTTCATTATGGATGTGTTAATTGAGCTGAGTGGTGCTGAAAGAGCCCTGTTAGTGCTGGTAAATGAATCTGATGAAAGGCAGATTGCTGCCAGCTATGGTTTTTCAGAAGAAGGGCGAAACGAATTTTTAACGCAGGCATCAAGTATCTTCGATGAGGTTGAAAATTCCAGCGTGCCAGTGCTCCGAGAAGATGCAAACCAAAAAGGAAAATTGAGTACCCCTCCAGATCCATTGCATACACTTTCAATCTTGTGTGTGCCCCTGATATCACGCGGAAAACCAAGTGGAATTATTTATGCTGATAACCACGTAATCTTCGGAGAATTCACGCAGGCTGATGTCGACCTGCTGGCGTCTTTTGCAAACCAGGTGTCTGCTGCCATCGAAAATGCCCAACTCTATCAAGATTTAGAGCAGCGGGTGATCGAAAGAACGGCGGAATTAAGCACCTCAAACAAAGCCCTGGAACAGCGCAATGCTGAATTTGGGATCATCAACAGTGTCCAGGCGGGATTGGCATCAAAACTCGATTTCCAGGAGATCATCGACCTGGTCGGTGAGAAAATCCAGGAGATATTTGCAATTGAAAATATGGGCATCTCAATTCTCGATCGGGAAAAAAATCAGATCAGGATACCATTTTTTGTTGAAAATGGGAAACGGTACCCGGTAGATCCATTCCCGTATCAAGAGAACAGCGGTGTTACGGCCCATGTCTTGAGGACGAGGCAACCACTTTTAGTGTTCGAGAACCTGGAACAAGTTTCCCTGGATTTGGGCTCGACGCAGTCCATGGGTGATGAAGACTCTCCGATGGCAGAATCACTGATCTCTGTGCCAATCATGATGGGAGATGAAGCAATTGGCACGATTGGTTTATTTGACCACCAGAAAAACGCTTTCAATGAATCAGACCTGGGCTTATTGACAACGCTTGCGAACAGCATGAGTGTGGCTTTGGAGAACGCGCGTCTCTTCGATCGAACCAACAATTTATTAGAAGAAACCCAGCGTCGCAGTGCTGAGCTGGCGATCATCAACAGTGTCCAGGAAGCCCTGGCATCCAAATTGGAATTTCAAAGCGTGATTGATTTTGTGGGGGACAAGCTGCAGGATGTTTTGGACACCGAGAATATTGAAATCAGGTTGATTGATACGGTTTCCAATCTCGTCCGGTATCCATATATGTACGAGCGGGGGAAACGATTTGAGTTTCCCCCAGCGCCGATCTCCGGCATTTCAAAATACCTGGCTGAGAGTTTAAAACCATTAGTTATTAATGAAAACTTAGCGGAAAAAATTGCTGAAATCGGATCCTTTACTCTACCAGGTACAGAAACTGCAAAATCATTGCTTGCGGTGCCCTTCTCCATCCGGGAAGGTTCAATTGGCGTCATTATTGTTGAGGATTACGAGAACGAGCACGCGTTTAGCGAATCGGATCTTAACTTACTGATGACCTTAGCCGGCAGCATGAGTGTGGCGTTGGAAAATGCACGCCTGTTCGACGAGACAAATCGTTTACTCGGTGAAACCCAGCAGCGAGCTGCTGAGCTGGCAACTGTCAATACCGTTGGACAGGCATTAACCTCCGAGTTGGAAATGGATGCACTGATCGAGTTGATCGGCGAGCAGGTAAGGCAGATTTTTTCAGCGGATATTACCTATGTTGCCCTGTATGACCGGCAATCCAATATGATTGAATTTCCTTACGCCGTGGGAGAGGACCTCGAGTCCATGCCTTATGGTGAGGGCTTAACCAGTAAGATCCTCGAATCTGCAGAGGCTTTATTAATCAATGAAGATGTCAACCAGCGAGTGGATGAGATCGGAGCCACACATACCGGAGTAGACGTTCAGTCATACCTTGGGGTGCCGATTTTGGTGGGGAAGCAGGCAATCGGTGTGATCAGTGTGCAGAGTATGGATCGGATCCAGCATTTTGATCAAGATGATGTGCGCTTGTTGAGCACCATTGCAGCCAATGTTGGCGCAGCAATCCGTAATGCTCAGCTTTACCAGGAAACAGAACAGCGAGCAGATGAAATGGCAGCTTTAACTGAAATCGGTCGTGAGATATCTGCCACACTGGATTTGGAAAATGTGCTGGAACGGATTGCAACGCGTGCCCAGGAGGTTCTGAACGCGAGAACTGCCACAATCCGTTTGTTGGAAGAAGATGGCAGTTTACCTACCGTCGTCGCGCTTGGAAAATACGCAGAGAAGCACCGCGGCACGACGATCAAGATGGGCGAAGGAATAACGGGAAATGTGGCAAAAACTGGAAAGGCGGAAATCATCAATGACCCCTACCAGGATGAACGGATTGTGCATATTCCGGGTACGCCGGATGAAGAAGAAGAATTCGAAGCGATCATATTTGCCCCATTGACGATTGGGGAGAGAGTGATTGGTGTGATGGGTTTATGGAGGGACAGGCTGGTTGCGGGACCCTTTACACAGGCTGACCTGAATTTCCTGAATAACCTTGCCCGGCAGGCAGCAAATGCGATCGAAAACGCTCGCCTCTTCGAGGAGGTGCAGCGGGAGAAGTTGTATTCCGAAGCTCTCTTACAAAATAGTCCGGTGGCGATCATGACCAGTGACTTAGATAATAGGATAGTCTCTTGGAATCCAGCTGCGGAAAATTTATTTGGTTATTCAGCAGAGGAAGCAATCGGTTTATATGTCTATGATCTGATTTCCAATGAAAAAGCAGATGAAGAAATTGCTGATAATTTCAATTCAATCCGTGGTGGAGGCCGGGTAAACACTGTTACCAAACGATATCGCAAGGATGGAAGTCCAGTTGATGTGGAGTTGCTGGCGCTACCCGTGGTGATGGAAGGAAAACAAGTGGGGTTGATTGCTATTTATCACGATATCACTGAGTTATTAAAAGCCAGGCACGAAGCAGAAGCGGCAAATGAGGCGAAGAGCGCTTTCCTGGCAACGATGAGCCATGAAATCAGGACGCCAATGAACGGTGTGATCGGCATGACCAGCCTGCTGCTGGAAACCGAGCTGGATCCTGAACAATTGGATTTCACAGAGACGATCCGCAACAGCGGAGAAGCTTTATTAACCGTAATCAACGATATATTGGATTTCTCCAAGATCGAGGCGGGCAAAATGGAACTGGAGGAGCAGCCCTTTGACCTGCGCGACTGCCTTGAATCTTCACTTGATTTATTGAAGCTCAACGCCTCTGAGAAAGGTGTCGAGCTGGCATACCAGATGAATCCAGATGTACCTGCGGTGATCGTGGGTGATATCACTCGTTTACGGCAGGTGCTGATCAACCTGCTCAACAATGGTCTGAAGTTTACTGAACAAGGCGAAGTTGTTTTATCTGTCAGCACAGAAGCAGTACCAATCCAACCGGATGGTCCATTCACACTTCATTTTTCTATTTGTGATACCGGCATCGGCATCCCCCCTGACCGGCTTAATCGACTATTCCAGGCTTTCAGCCAGGTGGATGCTTCCACCTCGAGGAAATATGGTGGGACTGGCTTGGGTTTAGCGATCAGCAAGCGTTTGAGCGAACTGATGGGGGGGGAGATGTGGGTCGAATCAGTTGAAGGTGAGGGAACCACTTTCCACTTCACGATAGCAACCCCCTCTGGCCCGGAAATCAAGGACCGGGATGACTTGAAGGGAGAGCACCCACAGCTGCAAGGAAAGAGGTTGCTGATCGTCGATGACAACTTGACGAACCGCCGGATATTAACGCTCCAAACACGAGCATGGGGAATGCATCCCCGCGACACAAGTGATCCCAAGGAAGCGTTGAAATGGGTCAAGCGGGGTGATCCTTTTGACCTGATTATTCTGGATTACCATATGCCTGGAATGGATGGCATCGAACTTTCCGGGGAAATACGCAAGGTAACCGAGGTTCCCCAGGTCCTTTTTTCATCCATCAGCGCTCGAGAGATAGCTTTGGAAAAAGGGCAGTTTGCAGCCTACCTGATGAAACCGCTCAAGCCATCGGTTTTGCTGGATACCTTGATGAACCTGTTCGCAGATCAAGCTCGCCAGATCGAACCGGAGAGTGACTCGCAAAAGGTAAAACTTGATGATCAAATTGCTAAGAACCTGCCACTGCGAATTCTTTTAGTCGAAGACAATGCGGTGAATCAAAAATTGGCTCTGCGTTTATTGGAACAGATGGGTTACCGGGCAGATTTGGCGGGTAATGGCCTAGAAGCTTTGCAGGCTATCGGCAGACAGAAATATGATGTGGTCTTCATGGATGTCCAGATGCCTGAAATGGATGGTTTGGAAGCCTCACGCCGGATCTGTGCACGTTGGGCGCGGGGTGAACGGCCGTATATTATTGCCATGACGGCAAACGCCATGCAGGGCGATCGTGAGCGCTGTTTAGAGGCAGGCATGGACGATTACGTCAGCAAACCGATCCGCGTGAATGAACTGGTGGCAGCATTAAACAAAGCAAAGCCCCTGGAAATCCTGGAATAGAAAACTACCCGGTGAGGAGTCATGGATGGTCGATAAGGTAAGAACAAAAAGAAAATCCACAAAGAAAATAAACTTAAAAGAAACAGCTAGCTTGATTGAACGGGCTGATAAAGCGAAAGCCGGGTACGATTTCGCCAGTGCTCTTGAATTATTCGATCAAGCTCAGTCTGCACTCGAGAAGCAAGCTAGAAACAATGGTTCGGGTTACAAAGTTTTGCTTGAGCACCAATACGCGATTCATGATGGACGTGCAGAATGCTACAACTGGATGGCACTATCCAACCAGGAATTGGTTGAATTGGAGGTCATGGCAGGATTGGCCCAAAAGTTGGGGGACAGGACCCGGGAGATTAATACCATTAATCGCCATGCTGAAACCTTGATCGGATTGGGTGATATCGATGGAGGGAAAAAAATCTTATCCCTTGCTAGAAAATTGTCCTCGGATCTGGGAGATCAAAAAGAAGAAGCCAAGAGCTTGATGCTGTTCTCACTGATTCAATTTCAGGAAGGAGAGTCAGAAAAGGCAAGACGCAATACTGAACAGGCCTTTGAACTCTATAAAGAGGCTGGGGATTTATCCGGCCAATCGCGTTGTTTGCGGAATCTGGCTTTTAATGGTATCCGGTCAGGACAGATGAAAAATGTTGAGCAATATGCGCATCAGGCGCTTGATTTAGCGCGCCAGGCCGGTGACCATCGCTCAGAAGCCTCATCCTTGAATGTGCTGGGCATCATCAGCAATGATGTCTCACGAGGCAGGGATAATTACAAGCAAGCGCTGGAGATTTTCTCCACGATTGGGGATGTTAATGGGCAAAAAACGATCGCCAACAATCTCAGCCTCCTGTTCTGGAGATTAGGTCTTTATGGACAGGCGAATTATTATGCCTCCAAAGCTGCTGAGGGTGCCCGAGCCCTGGGTAATAAGAAAGCTCTAGCAATTGCGCTCGACGGAGTAGGACGAAGTTTGTTTGAACTTGGAGACCTGGACCAGGCAGAAGCGACATTCCAGGAAGGGTTAAGTTTATCGAGAGAATTTGCAGATGCCTTTGATATCGCGGCATGCCTCGTAGGGTTAGCCCGGATTGCTTATGAGCGGGAAAAATACCAATCGGCAATCGATTTCTTCAGAGAATCGATAGAATTATTGCAGGGGAAAGGTGATGTCCCGGAAACAGCAGTCCTTCAAGCCTGGCTGGGAGCAGCTTATCTCAAGTCCGGTGACCACGAACAAGCAGAACTGGCAACTTCTCAGGCAATTGCACAATTAGTGGCCACAAATCCGAACACCGATTTGCTGGATCAGGAAGTCTGGTGGTCCCGTTACCAGGTATTAAAAGCCCATCCGCGTTCAGCTTCAAAAGACAATTACGTTGGGGAAGATGAGAAAGCCTGGTTAATACTTGATAAAGCCCGGGTTACCATGATGGAGAGTATTTCCAGCATCAGCGACATTGGTCTGCGGCGCAATTATCTCACCAAGGTTCCGGTGAACCGCAGGATCACCGAGGAATGGGCGAAAGCATTCCATAAACGCCCGGAATTCAGACAGTTTATCCATCCAGATGTTAATGCGGGAAACCTGCAGGAGCAGTTTAAACGGCTTTCCGAGATCGGAACCCGTTTGAGCGCTCAGCGTAATCCCGAAAAACTGCCTGATTTCATTATGAAAGAGGTGGTGGAATTAAATGGGGCTGAACGCGTATTCCTGGCAACAAGTTCTAAGGACGGGAATCTGGAAATAGTCAGTTGGAGCGGTTTATCGCTTGATCAAGCGAACCAAATTATTGAAGAGCAAAGCTTGCAGATCGATCGAGCAGTGGACACCCGGTACAGCGTGTTGACTGAAGATGTTGGTAAAGTACCAGCAGGTGAAATCCCGGAGCTGCACCTGAGATCCGTGCTGGTGGTACCGCTTGTCTCCAAGTCGCAGACACTGGGCGTGATCTATGCAGATTTGAGGCAGATTTTCGGTAAGTTCGACCAGAATGATATTGATCTGCTCAACGTGTTGGCGAATCAAGCTGCGTCTGCATTGGAGAGTGCAAACTGGACGCGTACGCTGGAGAAAAAGGTAGAGGAACGGACTGCTGAGATCGAAGTCGCCAATGTACTCCTTGAACAGCAGAATGCAGACCTGGCGGTGATCAACGAAGTCCAGCAAGGATTAGCAGCAAAGCTCGATTTCCAAGAGATTATTGATCTGGTCGGTGACAAGCTGGTCACGATTTTTGCGGGTCAAGACCTCTCGATTATGCTCTACGATGCTGAGACGAATTTATGCCATTGGAGCTACACCTGTTGGCAGGGGGTAAAAGTGCCTGTTGATCCAGTGTCACCAGGTGGATTTTCTGGATATATCATCAGGACTGGAAATACACTGGTGGTGAATGAAGCCATGGAAACCGCCATGAAGGAGCACGGTTCATACCTGCTGGCAGACGTCGACAGGCCGAAATCAATGGCATATGTACCGATTAAATCAGAAGGGGAGGTGATCGGTCTGATCGGTGTATCTAACATGGAGAAGGAGAATGCATTCGATCCTGCCAACGTTCGCCTGATCGAGTCCCTGGCCGCCAGCCTGGGGATCGCCTTATCCAATGTACGCTTGTTCGAAGAAACAAATCAAAGGGCGGCCGAATTGGCTGTGATTAACAGCGTGCAAGAGGGGTTGGTGGCTGAGCTGGAGATGCAGGCTATCTATGACCTGGTGGGTGACCAGATACAGGAACTTTTCGATGCACAGGTTGTCATGATCGGCAGCCTAAACCAAGCAGAAAAGCGGTTTCACGCGAATTATGTGATTGAAAATGGGGAACGATTTTATCCCGAACCCGGACCTATTTCCGTTTTGATGCAGAATATCATCGATGCATGTAAACCAGTTCTAGTAGAAACTTCTGATGATTTCGATCGTTTTGGTGCAGAACTTGTAGAAGGGACAAACCCCGTACGATCTGCTGTATTTGTGCCTTTGGTAGTCAGTGAAGAAGTGAAAGGCGTAATTTCAATACAGAATATAGACCGGGAGTATGCATTCAAGAAATCCGACGTGGACCTGCTAACCACCCTGGCGAACAGCATGAGCGTAGCCCTGGAAAATGCCAGGTTATTCGATGAAACCAACCAGCGGGCAGCAGAACTGGCAGTGATCAACAGTGTGCAGGAAGGGTTAGCAGCCGAATTAGACATGCAGGCGATTTACGAGCTAGTTGGTGAAACTCTGCGGGAAGTTTTTGTTGATCAGGGGATAGCTATTTCAATTTTCGACCATGAAAAAAGGCTTGAGTTTATCCCCTATCTATTCGAACGCGGCGATCGTTATTATCCAGAACCAGAGGGGTTGAGTGAAGCTGCTCAGTATTTCATAAACAACCGCAAACCGATGATTTTCAATAAGACCGAGGAGTACTGGGATATTGGCGCCAGAACAGTTGAGGGAACTATCGCTGAGAAATCGGGGATGTGGGTTCCCTTGATGGTGGGAGAAATAGTCAGAGGCCAATTGAGTGTATTCAGTCACGAGGAAGAGAATGCATTCTCAGATGATGATCTGCGCTTGTTGACCACACTGGCAAGCAGCATGAGCGTAGCCCTGGAAAACGCGCGCCTCTTTGACGAAACCAACCAGAGAGCAGCTGAGCTGGCGATCATTAACAGCGTGGGCGAAGCGATGGCTAAACAGCTGGATGTGGAGACCATTTCCCGCATTGTGGGTGATAAAGTGCGCGATATTTTTGAATCTGAGGTGACGAATATTCGCCTGATCAATGCTGAAACCAGAGCAGTCCGGGATGTATACAGCTATGATCGTGGATACGTGCATAATGACATAGAGCTACCCATGGGAGAAGGATTGACCTCGCTCGTGATAGAAGCAAGAAAACCGTTGGTGATCGGCAGTTATGAAGAAGCGGTTGAATCGGGAGCCATGTTCCACCCTAATGCAGCTGGAGATGAGGAGCAGGTTGAATCATATATGGGTGTGCCGATCATCGTAGGAGAGCATGTAATCGGGGTGGTGGATGTACAGAGCTACCGCAGGGAAGCCTTTGATGAAAATAACGTCAGCTTGCTGACTACGCTGGCAGCCAACACTGGCGTCGCACTCGAGAACGCGCGCCTGTTCCAGGAAACCAACCGCCGGGCTGATGAAACCTCAGCACTAAACGAGATCGGGCGTGAAATATCAGCTACCCTCGATCAGAACAAGGTGCTCGAACAGATCGCCCGCCGGGCAAAAGAAATTCTGAATGCCAAGGATGTCGTGATCCGCCTGGTACAACCCGATGGGACCCTACCATCGGTGATCGCTCTTGGTGAGCACGCAGATAATTTTCAGAAGAGCATTTTGAGGGTTGGAGAAGGGATTACTGGTAATGTCGCCCAAACCGGTGAAGCTGAAGTGATTACTAATGCGAAAGAAGATTCGCGAGCCACACATGTTGCTGGAACAGATGAGGAAGAAAATGACACCATCATCTTTGCACCGATGAAGGTCCGGGAACGGGTAATCGGCGTGATGGGTTTTTGGCGAGATATCACAGTCGCTGGTCCTTTTAGGGGACTTGACCTGAATTTTGCAGTTGGTCTCGCGGGCCAGGCGGCGATCGCGATCGAGAATGCTCGCCTGTTCACCGAAGCGGAACAAAGGGCGAGTGAAATGACAGCCCTGGCAGAAGTAGGTCAGGATATCTCAGCAACCCTGGAACTAGAAACGGTGATGGAGCGCATCGCCAGCAATGCAAAAGAACTGCTGGAAGGCGACATCAGCGCGGTCTTTATGCCCGAAGATGGAGGAGAAAATTATAAAACCTACGTTGTGTTGGGAAAATACGCAGATGAAATCCGCGAAATTGAAATCGTCTCTGGAGAAGGTATTTTGGGGGATATCATCGAGCGTAAAACAGGGGAAGTGGTCAATGATGCCAACAACGATCCCCGTGTGACACAAGTTCCAGGGACAGAAATCACTCCCGATGAGCACATGATTGTTGCGCCATTGTTGGCGAAGGATGATCTGCGGGGATTGCTGACTGTGTGGCGCAATGGCAGAGGGCGCGATTTCGATCAGGACGATATGAGCTTTCTGGAAGGTCTTGCACGGCAAGCCGTGATCGCGATTGAAAATGCCAATCTGTTCAAGAAAGCCCAGGAAGCTCAACGAGAGGCTGATGCAGCGAATGAGGCCAAGAGTGCATTCTTGGCCACAATGAGCCACGAGATACGCACTCCAATGAATGCTATTATCGGGATGACCGGATTGCTGCTGGGGACTGAGCTGGATAATGAGCAAATTGACTATACTGAAACGATTCGAGATAGTGGTGATGCCCTGTTGACGATCATCAATGACATCCTCGATTTCTCAAAAATCGAAGCAGGCAAGATGGAATTGGAGGAGCAGCCTTTTGATTTACGTGATTGTGTTGAATCCGCCCTTGACCTGATGAAAATAAAAGCCGCTGAGAAAGAGATCGAATTAGCGTATCTGATGGATGCGGGTGTGCCTGGAGCTATCCTAGGCGATGTAACCCGTTTGAGGCAGATCATGATTAACCTGATCAACAACGCACTCAAATTTACTGAGCAGGGTGAGGTGGTTGTTTCTATCAATGAGGAAAGCAAACCTAAATCCAAAAAACTTCACAAGCTACTTTTTTCCGTTCGTGATACAGGGATCGGTATCCCACAAGAGAGGATGGATCGTTTATTTCAAGCCTTCAGCCAGGTTGATGCTTCCACTTCCAGGAAATATGGGGGTACCGGATTGGGCCTGGCAATCAGTAAAAGATTGGTTGAGCTGATGGGCGGTGAGATGTGGGTGGAGAGCCAAGTCGGTGATGGCACGACTTTTTATTTCACAATTCAGGTTCAGAAGGCACCTGAGGTGAAAAAACGTGCACACCTTAATGGGAAGCAGGCCGAATTGACCGGAAAACGGGTTCTTGTTGTGGATGACAATGAAACCAATCGCCGTATTCTTAACATTCAGGGGAAATCCTGGGGAATGCATGTGCGCTCCTCTGGTAGTCCGGAAGAAGCGCTGAATTGGATAAGGCAAGGGGATCCATTTGACCTGGCAATCCTGGATATGAACATGCCGGAGATGGATGGTGTCGAATTGGCGAAACAAATCGGAGAATTAAGAGGCCCGGATTCACTGCCATTGGTGTTGTTTTCTTCCCTTGGTAGCCGAGAGGTAGAAACGGGTGATGTTAAATTCGCAGCCCAGCTCCAGAAACCTTTGAAACCTTCTGCATTATTTGATGTATTGATGGAGATATTTGCTGGTCATGGTGTTGCATCACCTCAAGAGAAACCGGGAAAACCAACCATTAATCCAAGGATGGCGGAGATTCACCCACTGCGCATCCTGCTTGCAGAAGATAATGCGGTCAATCAGAAGCTGGCTTTGAAGCTCTTATCCCAGATGGGTTACCGCGCTGATGTGGCTGGTAATGGCCTGGAAGCGATAGAAGCCATTGAACGGCAAAAGTATGACGTAGTGCTCATGGATGTCCAAATGCCAGAAATGGATGGTTTGGAAGCCTCGCGGCAGATCTGTTCACGCTGGCCGCGCGGCAAACGCCCCCGGATTATTGCAATGACTGCCAATGCGATGCAGGGTGATCGCGAGCGTTGTTTGGAAGCCGGGATGGATGATTATGTCAGCAAGCCGGTCCGGGTAGGTGAATTAATTAATGCCCTGAACCAGGTATCAATATTGAATTAAGGAGCGAATGCGGATGGGAAACCAGGATGTGATCGACCAGGAAGTATTTAACACCTTGTTGGAATCGGTAGGTGGGGATGGTGAATTTCTTGCTGAATTATTGGATACATATTTTTCTGATACACCACAGCAATTTACAACGATGCACAACGCGATATCTAAGAATAACGCCGAAGAATTTCGCCGGGCTGCTCACAGTTTGAAGTCGAACAGTGCGAATTTTGGGGCAATAAGGCTTTCTAAACAGGCGAAGGTTTTAGAGGATTTTGGAAAATCAGGTTCACTGGACCAAGCAGGTACACACCTGGAAGACGCTGAGGCAGAGTACTCGGAAGTAAAAATTGCTTTGGAGAGAATCCAGAATAATGGCTAGAGTAGAAGGGTCGAGCGGTCACATCCTCGTCGTTGATGATAACAAGATCAATTTGATGATGTTGACGCGGGCCTTGAGTTCACAGGGTTACCAGGTGACCAATGCTATGAATGGTACAGATGCGCTGGAAATCTTGTACTCCACGATTGCCGAGACAATCGATGTCGTCCTGCTGGATATTTTAATGCCAGATCTGGATGGCTACCAGGTGTTGGAAAAGATAAAAGAGAAGGAGGAGCTGCGCCACATCCCGGTCATCATGATATCTGCCCTGGATGAAATGGATAGTGTTATTCGTTGTATTGAGATGGGTGCAACGGATTATTTGCATAAGCCATACAATCCAGCCCTGTTAGCCGCGCGGTTGAACGCATCCCTGGCAGAGAAAAGACTGCGAGATCTTGAATTGGAATACCTGGAACAGGTGGGGCGGGTGGTTGAAGCCGCCGAATCGGTTGAGGATTCGACATACGATCCAGACAGTTTAATTTCAGTCGCAAACCGGGAGGATGCGCTCGGAAAATTGGCCCGTGTGTTTCAAAGCATGGCAAATGAGATACACCTGCGAGAACAACGGCTTAAGCAACAGCTGGAGCAGCTGCGCATAGATGTCGAGGACATGAAGAAATCTATGTCAGAACCCCTGCATGTTTATATCCCTATGGACCGCAGGCAAGCGATGGTCCACGGAGTAGAACTCCCTGAATCCAATCAAGGTACTGCCATTTTTGTGGATATTTCCGGATTCACACCGTTAAGTGAAACACTGGCAGAGCAATTAGGGCGAAAGCGTGGGGCAGAGGAACTGACTCGTATCTTGAACCAGGTCTACAACGCTCTGATCGAAGAAGTGCATCGCTTCCACGGTGCTGTGGTAGGTTTTAGTGGTGATGCGATCACCTGCTTCTTGGAAGATGACTCTGGATTAAATGCAGTTGCCTGTTCTGTTGCAATGCAGGAGGCAATGAACCAATTCTCCTCGATTAGCTCGCCAACAAGCGATTCCTTCTCATTAGGCGTAAAAATTGCCATCGTTGCCGGCCCCGTACGCCGGTTCCTGGTGGGAGATCCGCAAATTCAGAATATCGAGGTTTTAGCCGGCCGGACACTTGATTTGTTAGCGATAGGTGAACATCTTGCTGAGCGGGGTGAGATCCTGGTCCACGAGGCGATTGTTAATCAGTTTAATACTTCAATTGAGACCAATGATCAACGCAAAGACCAGGGAACTGGCGAAACTTTTTTTGTACTTTCAGCCTTACTCGAACCAGTGGCAGCCCAACCCTGGATTGAGCTCCGTAAAGATGTCCTGACCGAGGAGCAATGTCGACCCTGGCTGCTTCCAGCCGTATATGAACAAGCCAGGAGTGGGGCAAAGGCTTACCTGGCTGAATTTCGTCAAGCAGCAGCTCTGTTCCTGAATTTCACCGGTATCGATTATGATGCTGATCCACAAGCTGGAGATAAATTAGATAGCTTCACACGCTGGGTCCAGTCCGTGATCGCCCAGTACGATGGCTCATTAATCCAACTTACCATGGGGGATAAAGGGAGCTATCTGTACGCTACCTTTGGGGCACCGATCTCCCATAATGATGATGCGATTCGAGCTGTTTATGCCGCACTTTCCTTGCAAGAAATCCCGGCTGAGTTCGATTGGATTTCGGGGATAAAAATTGGAGTTACACATGGAGAGATGCGAACAGGATCCTATGGCAGCACCACGCGGCGAACCTATGGCGCACAAGGGGATGTAGTAAACCTAGCGGCTCGCTTGATGCAAACTGCAGATCAGGGGATACTCTGTGATCAATCGATCTACCTTGCTACCCAGGCGCGGCTCGGGTTCGAAGCATTGGAACCTGTCACAGTAAAAGGTGTGCAGGAACCAGTCGAAATGTACCGACCAACCGGTGAGAAGATTCGGTTGTCGAGGAAGCGGGTGCCGTTAATTGGCCGTTCAAGAGAACGGATTATTCTTGGGAATCATTTGCAAGAAATTAAGTACGGTCCCAGCAAGGTACTGATGATCGAGGGTGAGGCTGGTACTGGCAAGACAAGGCTGGTTGAGAAAATTGAAAATTATGCAGATGATTTGGGAATCCAATATTTCCGTTCAATTCCCGAAAACGGTGATGGTGGCCAGGAATATTTACCATGGCGGGATATCTTTTGGCAGCTATTTCACCTGGATTCTCTAAAATCTGAGCCGGAGAGAGAGGTTAAACTGGCATCGGTTATCGATGGCACACTCGATCCTGAGGTTCAAAAGTCGGTCATTGAGATCATCCTATCCCCATCGCAAACGAACCATCACCACCAGAAATCTGATCATCAATTTGATTATGCCAGCCAAATTTCCGGCACTCTTTCAAACTTACTCAAGATTGGGTTCGATAAATCCCCCGCAGTACTGATTTTCGATAACGCGCAATTGCTCGATCATGCTTCATGGGAATTGATCCAGACTACAAGTCTCGAGATCGGCAACCTATTAATTGTGCTTGCCTTACGCCCACTCACCGAACCTCTTGCGCCAGCTTATAACCAGCTGATGCGCGCACCAAATTTAACCAAACTGGGTATAAAGGGTTTGCTCCCAGAAGAGGCATACTTATTTGCGTGCGAGCACCTTGGAGTGGTCAGCTTACCCGCTGAGCTGGTTGAAATACTTGAGAAAGCAGATGGGAATCCCCAATTTATTGAAGAAATGGTTTATATTTTGAGGGATGATGGTTATATTAGAATCGAGGGGGGTGAATGCCAGGTGCTCCCCCATGTAGACCTTAATTCAATTGTATTTCCGACAACTCCAGAGGGATTGATCAAGAGCCGCCTGGATCGACTCTCTCCATCCGAACAGATGACTCTGAAAATTGCCAGTGTGATCGGTAAAGACTTCACACTCGATCTTTTAATGGAACTTTATCCGCTAAATTCAGATAAGCCGTATATTATTAATCATTTGGAGACCTTCGCCAATCTGGATCTGGTCTCCGCTTCCGCAAACGATCACTCATTCTCTTTCCAAGATGAGAATACATACCGGGCTGTGTACAGCTCAATGCTGTTCTCTCAAAGACGCCAGCTTCACCGGCAGCTAGCAGAGTGGATCGAAGAGAGAAATGCGGATTCCCTGCCTGAATATTATGCTCTCCTGGCGGATCACTGGCGAAAGGCAGATGACACAGCAAAAGCCATTGATTACCTGGAGAAAGCAGGGCAAAGAGCATCAGAGCAAGGGGACTATGAGACAGCAGAGTATTATTTCAGGGAGACACTGAAATTGGATGCCTCCTCGGCCGTATTGAGTGCGGAATTCTTTGAGAAAAAATTTAAATCCGAGAATATTCAAACATTAAAACAGTAACCCATCAAACGAGATAAACCCGAATATCATTCAAGCCAGATTGGGGGATGAAGAAATAATCTGCTTCGATTTTCCTGCTAGCAAGTAAAATTAGGTCAGGTATTATCAGATTACCATGGATGCGGATTTCGGTGGCGGCAGTTCTCCGATGTTCCGCTGGATATACCTGGTGAAAGATCTTTTCCGATCGGAACGGAATTTACAGGAGGTAGATTGAATGAGAAAAAAGAGATCCAGAAGCTATCCATACATACCAAATTCAGAATTTGCAATAAAAAAGGAAATGCTTGAATCTGTGGGTGCTGCCAGCATAGAAGAATTTTACGCTGATATCCCTGAGAGGTTACGATTTCGGGGGGAGTTGAATCTACCGCCAGCGCTGCGATCTGAATTTGAGTTAGTAAAGCACATCGAGCAAATATTAGCCAATAATCAAACCTCCAGAGAATATCTCAATTTTTTGGGGGCGGGCTGCTACCAGCACCATGTGCCAGCTGTGTGTGACGAGATTAATTCCAGGGGTGAATTCCTGACCGCCTATGCCGGGGAACCATATGATGACCACGGCCGCTTCCAAGCCTTGTTTGAATACCAGAGTTTAATGGGTGAGCTGCTCAATATGGATGTGGTCAATGTACCAACCTATGATGGCTTCCAAGCTTCTGCCACTTCGCTGCGTATGGCAGCTCGCATCACCGGGCGAGATCGGGTGCTGCTTCCAAAGGGGATCAATGCGGACAAGTTTTCCAAGATCGTGGATTACCTCAAACCAGAGATCGATCTCGATCTGTATGACTTTGAAGCTGAGACGGGGTTGGCAAAGGTTGGCAACCTTAAAGAAATGGTTTCCGAGGACACCGCAGCAGTTTACATCGAATCTCCATCCTGTTTCGGTGGTATAGAAACGAGAGCCGGGCAAATCGCTGATCTGGCACATCAAAAGGGCGCGTTGTATGTGGTAAGCGTCGACCCGGTCTCATTAGGTGTGCTCAAACCACCGGCTGATTATGGCGCGGATATTGCCTGCGGGGATATTCAATCCCTAGGGATGCATATGTCCTTCGGTGGCGGACAGGCGGGTTTCATCGCCACTAGAGATGAAGTTGAGTACGTGATGGAATACCCCTCGCGGTTATTTGGGATCGCACCGACAGTCGTCGCGGGAGAATATGGTTTCGGAGATGTGGCATACGAGCGGACTTCATTCGCAAAAAGAGAAGGTGGAAAAGAATGGGTCGGCACTGCAGCTGCCCTGTGGGGGATTACGGCAGGAGTTTACCTGTCTTTGATGGGACCACGAGGAATGTCCGATCTAGGCGAAGCGATCATGATGCGGACACGGTATGCCATGCAGAAGATCGATCAGATTAACGGGCTTAAGGTCCTCTTTCAAAATTCTCACCATTTTAGGGAATTCGTGGTCAATTTCGATGGCGTGGGTAAGGAGGTTGTCCAGGTTAACCGGGACTTACTGGCGCGCAATATCTTTGGCGGTAAGGATCTCAGCCTTGAATTCCCGGATCTTGGGCAGAGTGCATTGTATTGTGTGACTGAAGTGCACAGCCGGGCGGATATCGATCACCTGGTAGATAGCCTTGTGGAGGTGATCGCATGAAGATGAGGATTGGAGAAAAACCTGTTGTACGTAGATTCCACCAGGCTCGCTGGGATGAGCCGATCATCTTCGAGCTCAGCCAACCTGGACAGAGAGGCATGCTGGTACCAGAAATCGAGGATGAAATCGTGGCAGAAGTTGGTGAAGTCGTGGGAGCACTGCCGGAGGGGATACGCAGGGTAATCGCCCCCCAACTGCCTGAGATGTCCCAACCGCACGTGCTGCGCCATTTCGCACGCCTTTCGCAGGAGAATCTGGGAGTTGATCTCAACATTGATATCGGCCAGGGTACCTGTACGATGAAATACAGTCCTAAGGTGAATGACAGGTTGGCTAACTCTGGGAAGATGCAGGATCTCCACCCGCTACAGCCAGAGAGTTCAGTACAGGGCATGCTCGAAGTGATGTACCGGTTGGAAAGTTTCTTAAAAGAAATTTCCGGATTGGATCGCTTCACACTCCAGCCGAGGGCAGGGTCTGCGGCGATCTATGCCAATGTATCTATGATGCGTGCCTTCCATGCGATGAACAACCAGGCTGAACAGCGGGACGAGGTGATCACCACTATTTTTTCCCACCCCTCGAATGCAGCCTGTGCAAAAACCGCAGGATATAAAGTGATCACGCTCTATCCGGATCAGGATGGTTATCCAGACTTGGGAGCGCTAAAAGCCGCTGTTTCGGAGCGGACTGCAGCTTTGCTGGTTACGAACCCGGAAGATACTGGCATATTCAACCCGCGTATCGAGGAATTTGTAAAAGCAGTGCATGATGCCGGTGGGTTGTGCTCTTACGATCAGGCGAATGCCAACGGCATCCTGGGGATCACACGTGCCAGGGAAGCGGGATTTGATTTATGCCATTTCAACCTGCACAAGACTTTCTCAACTCCGCACGGGTGTGGCGGTCCAGGCGCGGGTGCCAGCGGTGTGACCAAAGAGTTGGCTAGATTCCTGCCCTCCCCAACCATTGAGTATGATGGGAACAGTTATTTCCTGGATTATGACCGGCCGGATTCGATTGGCAAGGTAGGTCCATTCTATGGCGTATCTCAAAACATGCTGCGCGCTTATGCCTGGATCATGAGCTTGGGCGCTGAGGGATTGCGCGAGGTAGCTGAGGTGGCGGTGCTCAACAATAATTACCTGATGAGCAAGGTGCTCGAGATCCAGGGCTTGGATGCGCCTTACGCAGAGGGAAAGAGGCGCATCGAGCAGGTGCGCTACAGCTGGGAAGAGCTGGCGGAACAGAGCGGGATTCATTCTGAAGAGATTGGAATCAGGGTGGCAGATTTTGGAACGCATTATTGGACCAGCCACCATCCTTATGTAGTCGCGGAGCCGATGACGCTCGAACCAACCGAGTCTTACTCGAAAGCAGACCTTGATGAGTACGCTGCCATCCTGCAGCATGTTGCCGAAGAGGCTTACACCAACCCTGAAGTGGTTAAAAGTGCCCCGCACAACAGCACAGTACACCAGACAGATCACAAAGTGCTTGATGATCCGCAGACTTGGGCCGTTACCTGGCGGGCCTACCAGCGTAAGATCGGGGAGAACCAGGAAGAGTGAAGCGGATCGGTTTGATCATCAATCCTGTGGCTGGGATTGGGGGCAGGGTAGGTTTGAAGGGCAGTGATGGATTTGAGATCCAAAGACAGGCGCTCGAGTTGGGTGCCATCCCAATGGCGAGCACCCGTACAAAGGAAGCAATCCAGGTCCTTTCTGAAAAGACACTGGAGATGGAAATTCTCAGCCCACCTGGTGAAATGGGTGCAGCACTCCTGCGAGAGGCAGGTTATAAGCCACATATCCTTGGGGAAATTAAAGCCGGGCAAACAACCGCAGCAGATACCATCCGGGTGACGCAGGAGATGGTTGAAAACCAGGTTGATCTGCTGGTTTTCGCAGGCGGGGATGGGACTGCCAGGGATATATATATTGGCGCAGGTGAAAATCAACCCGTGGTCGGGATACCTGCAGGGGTGAAGATCCATTCTGCAGTATTCGCCACTCGGCCCCGTACAGCAGGGGAATTGATCGCTGCTTTCATCATCGAGACCGGGTTCAGGCTTGAACAAGCAGAAGTGATCGATCTGGATGAAGAGGCATACCGCCGGGGAGTTATCTCAACCCGACTGTATGGATACTTAACCGTTCCATTTCACCGGCGCTGGGTTCAAAACAGCAAAACTCCCACCCCGGCTTCGGAAAAGGCACAAATGGAAGCCATCGCCTTTGACCTGGTGGAAAACATGCAGCCGGGTTGTGCATATATTTTAGGTCCGGGAACCACCACCCGCACCCTGGCAGACTGCCTGGGATTCGCGAAGACCTTGGCAGGCGTGGATGTGGTCACAAGGGAGAAACTGGTGGCAGTGGATGTCAATGAACAGCAACTGCTGGACCTGGTGGAAACTACATCAGCACGGATCGTGGTCACACCAGTTGGTGGACAGGGATTCCTCTTCGGGCGCGGGAACCAACCGATCAGCCCGGCGGTGATCAGAAAAGTGGGTCGCGAGAATATCCGTGTGATTTGTACTCCGGGAAAGCTGCATTCCTTCGCTGGCAATCCGCTGCTGGTGGACACAGGAGACAGCGACCTGGATGCCCAACTTTCCGGTCATATTTCCATCACCACCGGATACCGCGAAGAGGCAATTTATCGAATTGGAAATTGAGGAGTGACTATGAGGCAGCTAGAGGATCAATGCGCTATTATCACCGGAGGCGCTTCCGGGATCGGCCGCGCCACCGCAAGGCTGTTCGCAGAGCAGGGTGCAGCAGTGGTCATTGCAGATATCAATACGACTGATGGGCAAAATTTGGCTGAAGAGCTGTGCGCCAATGAAGGCAAAGCGAAATTTATCCACTGTGATGTCACTGAAGCTGGGGATTGTCAAAGGACGATCCAATCAGCGGGAGAGTTTTTCGGCCGGTTGGATATCTTATTTAACAACGCGGGAGTAATTCGCCGCAGCGATATCGTGGGGACTAGTGAGGGGGATTGGGATCGAGTGATGGCAGTCAATGCCAAGTCCGTATTCCTGATGAGCAAGTATGCGATTCCCGTGATGGCTGCAGCAGGTGGGGGCGTGATCATCAACTCGGGATCCGGATGGGGGCTCAAAGGCGGAGCGAAAGCGGTTTCTTACTGCGCCTCGAAAGCTGCGGTGGTAAATATGACGCGTGCCATGGCAATCGATCATGGGTCCCAAAATATTCGCGTGAACTGTGTCTGCCCTGGGGATACGGATACAGCCATGCTGAGAGGAGAAGCGCTGCAGCTCGGCCAGGATGAGATGAGGTTTCTGTCTGAAGCAGCAGAACGCCCTTTGGGGCGCTATGGGGAACCGATTGAAGTAGCCCAGGCGGTTCTTTTCCTTGCCAGTGAGGCTGCCAGCTATATCACGGGCGCAGCCCTGGTCGTAGATGGGGGTGGGATCGCATAACTCGGAGCATGATTCGCATCTATTATTGATACAGCTGGATGGTGTAATCACCTACGCAATCCTTTTTTTCCTGGCTATCCACACGGGTAATGACCAATCCCAACAGGTTGGTTTTTTCGGAGAGGGTGTAGCTGGATTGTTTTCCCACCTTGTTTGGCAGCTTTGTTTCGCTCCTATAATCCTGCTCGACCATTGGTAATAGCTCGCGTCGATTTTGTCGGCGGTCAATCTCGAAAACCTGTAAATTGAATTCAGATTGCCCTTCAGCATCCGCGAGCAGTTCGATGGTCAGAGGTTGCCCCTCAATTACACCAGCCAGATTAATCTGGATGAAATCCATCCCGTAACTGCTTTGGATGCCCGCTGGGAATTGCTGTTTGCTGCTGTCGATCCTTAATGGCTCTCCTTCATAAGTAAACTCCGGTATGGGGAGTTGCAGATATCCATGGGCAGGATCGTACATTGCGCAGCCTGCAGGGTATCCAGGTTCAACACAGCGTCCATGGTCGAAATTAAGGGAGTAAATTGCGGCGCTGAAAGACAGCAGGCTTTCCTGGAAATTCCTGAATGGGCAGGTGGGCGTCTCCTGAATGGCTGCATCCATGATTGCTGGCAGGTATTTAACTAATTCCAACGAGGATTGGCTATCAACGATTGTTTTTGAGTACAGCACGGAAAGGGCATTGCGGATAATCTGCATTCCTCGTTGGGGGTTTTCATTTCCCAGGGACATGCCTCCACACTGCTCGAACAGGTAGCGCCAGTAAATTGCAGCATGATAGGGGGCCATCTCCTGGTAGCTGCGGTTGAGATCACGATTTATCTGGCCGCCACCAGCCAGGAATCCATTCGCCTGGATGAAATAGTCCGGCAATCCTGCGGCACATGAAAACTGGATCCCAGGCTGACCGACAGAAGAAGCGACTACGGCGGTCCCTTCTGAGAAGAACGCCCAGACATCCTCTATCCCATCCACATCCCCGTCGCCGCCCAGATGCAGGTTGAGACCGCGCTGCAGGTTGTGAAATAATTCATGGTAGAAGGTGCTGATCAAGCTATCGGTTAAATTTTGATACCTGGCATTTTCAGGGCTGTCAACCCGCAAGGATATGCCGCCAGATCCCCTGGGATGCGCCTGGCCGTGATACCAGGTTGAACCATCCGTGAGGGTGACATTGATCTGCCGGGCGGATTCACCGGCACGATAGCCACGCCATTCTGGGTGCCAGAGAAATCCCCAATCAACACTCTCAGTATGGAATGCTGCCTGCATCTCAGGGATTAGCTCTGTGATCAGGTAATCACCGAATTTCTCCCTGGTTATCAAAGAACCTGATCGATTTATTTCACGATGGATAGGGAGCATGTCGTAATAGTAGAGCACCAGTCCGGATGGCGCTGCTCCAGGCGCAGATTCATTCACCCTCGGCAGGTCAACCACCCACTGATTTTCCACCAGGAAGGCAAAATCCTGGTGGATTTCGTAGAGCGGATTGGTGGTTGGATGCTCGCGGTCAGTAATATAGATATCCACCTGGAAGTAATCAGTGGGAGTGTTCAAATGCTTGTTATCAGTTTCAACCTGGTGTTCAAATGTCTTGCGAAACCTGACTTGATGCCTGCCAGACCTGCTTGCCGATTTGCCTGAGATCCAGCGGGTTTCCTGCCAGGCAAGAATATTTTCCTGGCTTGGCTGGCCCCTTTCCTGGATTGTGTGCTGGGTGCGCACTTCCAGGTGAACAGCTGCGCCTGAAGTAGGCAGCTGGAGATTATTGAATTCAATCAACAGAGTTCGTTGGCGGGATGGAGTCAGTGACCCGTTACGCAGCAAGACCAGGTAAGGTATCTGGTAGGATTGGGAAGGTGTACCGGAGAGCTCTTTCCCGTTTTGCGTACGGAATTCGATCGTCTCTCCAGAAGCTGCAGATATTTCGACACCCGGTGGGGTTGATTGGGGAGAAGTAGAAACTGCCTCCATGTAGGCCAGCTGCAGGAAGAAAATTGCAAAGAAAAAAGCACAGGCTAATTTTGGGATTTTCGGCTTTACGCTTTGCAGACCGGTAACGATCTGTTCGCCTTGCCGTTTAGAGATGTTTTTCATAGACCCAGTGTAGGTAAATGGGTCTTGAATTTCATCGGATGAAGGCTGATTTTTGGGTATACAAAAAGCCCATCTTAGTTGACGGGCTTTATCATGATTGCAGAGCAGAAATTGACAAAATGTTTAGATATGGAAATCCATGTATAGCTCTAGGGGGTTGCTATATGCGATTCTCGAGCTGGTCTTTTCGCCTTAACCACTTTCACTTTCATCCAATGAGGTATATCCTTTGCGCAGTGCATATAAGGTAGCTTGCGTGCGGCTGGCCAGCTGCAGCTTGCCAAGGATGTTGCTGACATGCGCACGCACAGTGCCTTCACTGATGACGAGTTCCTGGGCGATCTCCTGGTTGCTTTTGCCTTTGGCGACCTGCTTTAAGACCTCGATTTCACGATCGGTGAGCGGATCGACCTCTGGAGGAGGGGATTGTGGCGGGGGAGCACTGATCTCGCGCAGCAGCTTGCGGGCGATCTTGGGATCGATGGATGATTCACCGCGCTGGGTTTCACGGATCGAGCGAATGAGCTGCGTGGAATCCGAATCTTTGAGTAAGTACCCACAGGCACCGGCTTTTAGTGCAGGAAAGACCATCTCGTCTGTGGCAAAGCTGGTCAAGACCAGGATACGGGCTTCTGGATCATGCGTGATGATCTCCTGGATGGCCTGGATGCCATCCATCTCCGGCATGACCAGGTCCATCAGGACGATATCAGGGTGCAGGTGCTTGAACAGAGAGACTGCCTGCACACCATCGGCGGCTTCACCAGCGACTTCAATATCTGCGATCGTGGAAAGCAGCGAGCCGATTCCATCTCGGACGATGGCGTGATCATCGACGATCAGCACCTGGATAGGAGGTTGGGGTTCTCCTTGCATCATGGTGAAATCTCCATAGTGAGCTGCAGGCAGGTTCCTTCACCCGGGTTGGTTTCTATCTTGAGCTGGGCACCCAGCTGGGCAGCGCGTTCTTGCATTCCAATCAAACCCAGCCCGCCACCCTCGCGCGCAGAATCTAGATCGAATCCGCTGCCATCATCCACTATTTGCATCTGAATCATACCTGCATCTTGGGTCAGAGAGACTGAAATTTTTTCAGCCTGGGCATGTTTAAGGATGTTGTTGAAAGCTTCAATGGCAATGGAGTAAATTTGCTGTTCCTGGTTGGGGGTCAGCCCATCGATTTCATCGATGTTTAATTCTGTCTGTAAGCCTGCACGCTGCTCGACGGTTTCCAGGCGGGAGACCAGGGCAGCTGCCAGGCCTTCCTCCTCCAGCACCGGTGGGCGCAGCTCGTAGATCATCAAGCGCATTTCTCGCAGGGCGATCCTGGTGGTTTCCTGCAGCTTGCTGATTGTATCAGCAGCCTGCTCGACCGCGCCAACAGCGAGCTGGTGTTCAGCTGTATCTGCGAACATGCTGGCTCCGAAAAGGGATTGGGTCACGGAGTCGTGCAGGTCGCGGGCCAGGCGGTTGCGCTCCTCCATGGCGGCCAGTGCCTGTGCCTGTTCATATAATCGCGCATTCTCGATCGCAACCGCGGTACGTTGGGCCAGGGCTTCCATAAGGCGGTGTTCCTGGTGGGAAACTGGATGGGGGTTTATAAAATCCACGCTGAAGACCCCAAAAATCTCAGAATCGATCTTGATGGGTACCAAGACCGAGGTGTGGATCTGCTCATCCTCAACCAGCTGCCGGGGGAAACCAGGATCTTCAGCTGCGTGCTCTACAATGGTAGTCTCGCCGCTGAGTGCCACCGTACCGAAATAACCTTCTCCAGGATTGATCACCAGATCCCGGATGGATCCCAGCTGGTAACCAATGGAAGTGTTGACCCGCAGGTAATTGTGATCCTGATCCCAAACCACCAGCAAGGCCTTATCGGCGTCCAGTATTTCGAGCGCGGTACCCATCAAGGCATTCAGCACATGCTCTAGCTGCAGGTAGCGGTAAAGCTCCTCGTCCGCCCGGTAAAGGGCTTCGATCTCGGCCTGGCGCTGCTCTGCTTCCCGAGTGCGTTCGTTGAGCGCCTCGGTGCGAGCAGCGACTTCTGCTTCCAGCTCCCGGCTGCGGATCTGCAAACCCCGCACCCGCAGACGGTAGCCACCATAGCCTGCGCCGGCGAGAACCAACAGTGCGAACCCCTGGAACCAGTTCGTACCCCAGAAAGGCGGCTGGATGGAGATATGTACTGAAGCACCAGTTTCATTCCACACGCCATCATTATTGGCGGCTTTGACCCGGAAGGTATATTCGCCAGGTGCCAGGTCCGGGTATTCAGCATGCCGGCGGGAGCCGACCTGGTTCCAATCCTGGTCCAGACCTTCCAGCATGTAAGCGTATTGGTTATCTTGCGGGGCATTGAAATCCAGGGCAGCATAATCGAAGGAGATGAAATTTTCCTGGTAATTTAATGCCAGCTGCTGGTCCGGCTGCAGGTCAGAACTGTGCAGCTGGTTGAACAAGTTGAAGCGCGTGATCACCACCGGGGGAGGATCATCGTTAGGTGTGATATCACCCGGGTAGAACGCGTTGATACCTTGAAATCCACCAAAGAACAGTTCACCCTGAACGGTTTTAGCGCAGCTGATGAATTCACCTCCTGCGACCCCATCCTGGCTGTCGTAGTTTTGGAAGGTTTCAGACGCGGGGTCAAATCTTGATAAACCCCGGTTGGTTCCCAACCAGAGAGCTCCCTGGTTATCTTCTAGGATGCAGGCTACCCAATTTCCAGGCAAGCCTTCCTGGTTAGTGAAGGAGATAAAATTGCCAGTGTCAGGTTGGAATCGGTTCAATCCGCCCAGGATAGTGCCGATCCAGATCACACCTCGATGATCTTCAAAGATCGAGTACACCAGGTGGCCCTTCAAGCTATCTGGATTTCCAGCTTCTGGAGAATAGTGGGTAAAATCTTGATCGCCTGGAAATTGGACATAGATGCCATTAATTGTTGCGATCCAGAAGGCTCCCCGGGAATCAAAGAACAGTTGATAAATGCGTGGTTCTTCAACGGCGAAGATCTTTTTTTCAACCAGCAGCTCACCATTTTGGTTAAATAATCGAAACAGGTCTTGGTACGAAGCGATCCAAAGATCACCAGCAGAGTCCTGGGCGATCGAATTGATCCCTTTCGCGTTAAAGGCGGGGAAACTTTCGAAGGTCCCGGTTTGGCGATCGAAGCGATCCAGGCCATAATTAGTACCCAGCCAGAGCTCACCGGAACGATCTTCGAAGATATCATTAATCACATCACCACTCAGGCTGTCAGGCTGATCTGCTTCAAAATTGAATTGCTTGATGAGACCGGTTTGATCGTCGATCCGGTATAAACCATTTAAGATGGTCCCGAACCAGAGTTCACCGTAGCGGTCCTGCAGCAGGTCATTGATCACCGAGGTATGCAGACTTTCACGGAGGCCATCTTGTTGCAGGTCTGCGCTCAGGGAGGATTGGGAGCCAATGGGGGGGAAGAGCTTGAAGCGGTTGTGATCATCACTGAGCTTGTTCAGACCACCGCTGTAAGTACCGATCCAAATGACACCGGAGCGATCTTCGTATAATCCCAAGATAAAGTTGTCACTCAGGCTGCTGGCAATTGCGGGATCGTCCCGGAAATGGTGGAAACCATCCAGGCCTGGATCATACAGATCCAGGCCGTTGATTGTACTTATCCAGGTACGGCCGCGGCTGTCATGCAGGACATCAGTAATGGAATTATCCCCCAGACTAAAGGAAATATCCGGGTCACGCAGGTAAGGTTTGGATTCTCCTGTGGAGAGATCGAATAAGTTCAAACCATGCGCGGTACCAACCCATAGATTTCCCTGCCCATCCTTATCGATGGATGTGATCCCGCTATAGGTGAGGCTGCTGGGGTCATCCGGGTCGTGCAGGTAGATCGAAAACCTTTCACGGTCAGGATGCCAGCTGATTAAGCCGAGGTTTGATGCGATCCAGATGGTGCCAGATGGATCTTCATAAAGATCAGAGATCAGGTTTTCTGGCAGGAAGCGGGTGAAGGTCTCGGATTGGGGTTCGAAGCGGTTGAGACCATAGTAAGTTCCAATCCAGATATTTCCTGCCGTGTCTTCAAGGATGGCGTTGACCTGGCCAGCGGTCAGGGATTGCCTGTCATTGGGGATATTGCGGAACTGCGTGATCTCCCCGCTGGCCAATTGTAGACGCTCCAGGCCGAGGTCGGTGCCGATCCACAGGTTGCCCTGGCTATCAGCGAGCAAGCTGGAGATGTTTTCTCCGGCCAGTGCAATTGGATCACCCGGATTGACCTCGCGAATGCTGATCTCGTAGCCATCATACTTGTTGAGCCCGGCCTGAGTGCCGATCCACAAGAAACCAGCCTGGTCCTGGGTGATGCTCTGGACGGAGCTCATCGAAAGGCCATCCAGGATGCCTATGTGCTCGAAGCGCAGGTCAATGTTATATTCCTGGTCTGCACTAGATACTTCCTGTGCCAGGGAAGAGTTTACCTGACCGCCATTCAAATTATGGTCTGCAGGGCTGAATACCGCACCAGATGCCAGCAGGGCAGCAGCAAGCATCAAGCTGTTAAGTGTAATCCGGGTTGGAATGCGAATTCTTACCAGTGGAATCATGAACAAGGCCGGCCCGTATGAGAGGAGGCGGTGGATTTGTGAGAAATTATACCTGAAGGGGCTTTAACCAATGGTTAAAAATGAGAATTTAGGACAAATACTTGAAATT
>JBJYXV010000023.1:0-93524 GCA_046260155.1 Anaerolineales bacterium | reverse complement strand
CCAGGCCGGCTAACAGCAACCATCTTGTGCGATTCATCTCAGGCTCCTTCCATGATCTATAACACACGCTGCGCAACTCCATGCAGCAGCGCTTTGCGGTTTGTTTTTATATATCATTCTTGATGCGACCAGAATCTATAAACTCTCGCGCTCCGCCCTTCCGACACGCAGAGGTAATGTCAGAATTTCTTCAAATAAGCCCTGGTTTTAGATAACAATAAAAATAGAAGACGCTAAACCCACCAATAAGTAGACCACTTTAAACACAAACAGAAGATACGAAATTGCTCACCTGCAAGCAATGTATCTTTCCCACCCACCGGTAAATGTATTTTTACCAATAAGATTTGAACCAGTATTTTTCATCAATAAATTGAAATCAAAATGCCTGTCTGATAATTTGATCTGCCCTTTCAACCTTTCCTGAGAATCCACTGGATCAAGATAAAAAAATAACCGGCGTGATGGCCGGTTTCGCTACTGGCTAACCCCAGGGTGTCATGACGAAAATTGACAAAAAGCGACCATTTTTACCCCAAGGATCAATGCCTCCATCATCTGATCCAATAGTGAGTATGTTGGATGACTAAAATAACCTTATTGCACCCTCCAGTCGTTATTATTCTAGTTTTTCCGTTGGTCGAGATTTACGAACGTTTTACCTTGCTTGTCCCATTGATAATTATAGATGAATCGACCTCGAAATACTAGTACTTTTTTCCTACTCTAATAAACGAGCACTTGTACTATTTGTTACATTTCTTAAGGTTTCTGTTGATCAGTCAATTGTCCGTGTTCATTCTTTTTGCTGTCCCGCAATATATGAAGTTTATCCGCGCGTGAGTAAGGGTTTTCGTGATGCGAATGCACCAGCCAGCAGGTTGCGGGGTTATAATTGACAAAATTGATCAGGCATAGTAACATTTTGCCGCTCGCTACCTTGGCGAAGTAGCTCAGTTGGCAGAGCAGAGGACTCATAAGCCTTGTGTCGTGGGTTCAAGTCCCACCTTCGCCACCATTTGAAACTGCCTTCCCTTCATTGGAAGGCTTTTTCATTAGGAAAGATGAAATCTGGATTAATCCATGTGGGAAGTAGCTCAAACAGTTTTCTTTGATAATTAACCATTTGCAATGCTTGATTCATACAGGGAGTTGAGGTGATGCAGGCACAGAGAAGAATCTATTTGCTGGTCGTTATTGGTGTGATGATCCTTTCCAATTGTGGTCTGATCAGCACCTCCAACTCCGACCAGGCAGCCCTGGATTCCTTGCGCGATGCGGGTTCCGATCTGACCAAAGTCCACCCCTTTGATTTTTACCTCTATCATGATAAAGAATCGGGTGCCCGGCAAATCTGTGATGCGTTAACAGCTCAAGGTTTTCAAGTCGAAGTGCGTGAAGGAGCCGTTCAGGGAGAATGGCTCTGCTTGGCTTCCCTGAGCTTCGTCCCATCTATTCAAAAATTGTCTGATTTGAAATCGACCTTCGAGGATTTGATTTCGATCTATGGGGGAGAATACGATGGTTGGGAGACAGTGGTGATCCCCTGACCAGTAATCCATTATCACACATACATTTGCTACACCGTGCTTTTTACCCCGCCAATCTTGCACTGGCCTCCTCGATCGCATGCGGACTTCCAATCAAGCCCAGGCGATCATTTGGCTGCAGCACGGTCTCACCGTGGGGGATCATGACTGTGTTTTCCCGCTTCAGGCTGAGGATCAGCACATCGCCGGGCAAGCGAATTTCACCAAGGCGTCTGCCGGTGAACTGGGGATTGCTCACCCTGATCTCTGTGACATCAATATCCTCTGCCTGGTGGATGAGCACGTCAAATGCGGTCGGATAACGGATGGCGCCTTCCAAGGCCATGGCGGTTGCTAATTCTGGCTGCACGACCATAATGCCGAGCTTCTTCAGGTCAGGGATTAAATCCACATCCGAAATCCGGGACACGATTAATGGAATATCATACTTCTGCTTCCCGAGCTGGCAGATTTCTCTGGTTTCATCTGAATTTGCGGTCAGGTCAATCAACACCCGTGCTTGCCCCGCGCCGGCTTCTTCAAGGGCATGATCAAAATCATCACAACGATCGACAATCCCGGCTCCGAGGTTACGTAATGCCCCAACCCGGCTGTGATCCTGGCAGATTACATAGATGGGCTCATTACCAGGTTTGAGCTTTTCGATAAGATATTCTGTCAGCTGGTCCTGCCCAGCGATGATGATTCCTTTTCGTGTGTTCTGCTCATCTCTGGGATAGATGCGGTTAAATAGAAATGGAGCTACGGTGCAGGTGATGATCGCCAGAAGGATGATATCTGAATTCACCGTCTCACTGATCAAGCCCATACCTAATGCGATTGAAGATGCGGCGATGATTAAAGACAGCCTGGAGGAGAGAAGCATGCCGCCGCTGATGGATTGTCTCCAATTAAATTGAAATCTTAAAAGTAAGGCAGGGACGATTTTTACAATAAAGGCGATCACGATCAGCCAGAAAAGCAGGATCAGTCCTGCTGTCGATGCGAAAACAGCCTGTAAATTAAAGCGGACTCCCACCATGATGAAGAAAATAGGGATAAAAAAACCGTAGCCGATCGCATCCAATTTATCCTTTGAGGTTTCATCTTGCTTCCCGGAGATCAGGCTGGCAATTGCACCTGCCAGGAAGGCTCCTAGGATCACCTCGACCCCAAATGCTTCTGCAAGGACTACCCACGCCACCATCAGGGCAAATGCTCCCCTGATCCTAATTTGGGAGGTCGCACTGGATAGGTTGTCCAGAACCTGCTGGAGGCGACTGCCCCGTGACGCACGCAGCGATAAACGAGCGACCAGAATGAATATCAGCAATAGCGCTGGGATCAGGAGCAGGTCCAGCGTCAAGCCACTGCTCAAGACCGCGATGAAGATGGTCAGCAAAATCAGAGAAGCGAAATCGGCGATGGAAGAAGCGACCAGGAGGTATTGTCCATAGGATTTATTGATCAGTTCCCGCTCTTTCAATACCGGGACAACCACTCCCAGGGAGGTGGTGCTCAGGATCAACCCGAGGAGCAGCGGATTCTTTGTGAGGCCTGTGGGAATGAGGAGTGTTGTTGTACCAAACGATATCAATAGTGTCCCCAGGAAAATAAAAATTCCGATCGGGAGCGCCTGAATCAATTTATTCTGATTGGATTTTGTGAGGCGGGTTGGATTGAGGAGATCTAAATCCAGTTCCAAACCGGATAAGAACATCAAATATGCAAACCCGAACTCGGCAAGGAAGGTAAGGATCGGAGAAGGCTCAATCAGGTTGAATCCACTGCCGCCGATGATGATTCCAGCTAGAATTTCATACACGACAATAGGGATACCCAGCTTGCCCAGACGATTGGAGAGAACGGGGATGATCGCAGCCAGCCCCGTGATGATTAATAAAGCGATCAGTACATTGGTATGCATAGTAATTTCAATAGATCCTATGAGAAATATAGAATCGTTCGTTGGTGCGCAGGCAAATCGTTAATTTTTCGAAGGATTTGACGCCATTAATTTTGACGCTATATCCTACCAGATAAATTTATTGATTTCAGGGGACTAATGGAAATGTATTCCGGGACATATTTCCTTAGATCAATAATCCTGACCCAAGGAATGGGAATGGTTTTCGACCAGGAAAGGTGGGAAAATCGTTTAACCATTACCGGGAGAAAACGAAACCTTTAGGTTCAATATCATAGAGGATACGCATTCAGGATAGGAAAATCTTTCATCGCGGGTTTCAGTACGGATTTATCTGTTATGTGCTGCAAGACAAAAAAATTCCCCTAAGTATTTTCGATCGGGGGGGGTACCTGATTCAATTCTGATATATAATAATCAAAATTTTTGATTCCTCGGTAAATAATCATAGAGGAGCACAGATGTCATTTGAAACTTTGATTATTTGGGTTCTGGTTGGAGCAATAGCTGGAATTATTCTAGATACGTTGATGGGTGGCATGCGCATAGGCACAGGTGGGGCAATTTTAATTGGGATTGTAGGCGCGATGATCAGTGGTTGGGCGTTTGATGCATTCGGAATTCAACTGCTCAGTGGCCTAATTGGCAACATTGTAGAGGCATTAATCGGCGCTGTCGTATTACTTCTAATTTTTGGCGTTTTCCGCAGGTATTGAATCCAGGCACCTGCTGTTTTTCCGATTTTCAGCTGGAAACGAGCTTACATTCTCAAGTATTGCTTGCTCTCTTTAACGTGTTGGCATTGATCCATGACTGGATATGTTCCTCGGCAGCATGCACAATCGTTTCTGATTGCTTCAACATCGAACGCGGTTGCTCTATTTGAAGGACTCTCTGATAGCGTTTGAGTAAGATTTCTACTACGCTGAATATTGTGTAATCATCCATATCGTCTAACTGGGGGAGGGATTCGAATTTTTCCAACCAGAAAGGCACCACGCCCCAATTAAATGGACACCCAGGGGGAATGTCATACCTCCCTTTTGGATAGGAGAATACTAATCCTCCCCGGACTTGAGTGATACTTGGGGAACGATTGAGTAAATCTTGGGGTAGTGTATTGATCGTCTCCGAAACCAGGTCTGCAGATTTCTGCCACTGGTCTTCAAAAACAACCTCTAATGCCTGAACTTCATGTTGTTTACTCGTAATAAATTTTCGATTGGTTTGAATCTGCGACCACTTACCATCCTCCCATCGGATCAACCCTTTCAGAAATATTACCTCGAAAACCCAAATTCCTTTAGACCCAACAACGATGATGTCTGTGTTCGTTCCTGGCCCAAATTGCAAACCGTACAAAATGTACGCATCGTCTTCTAAAGAAAGCAAACGGGAAATAAAATGATACTCACCTGAGGCATTTGGATGGGGTTTCTTGTCGGGTAACGTGCCAATCAGGCTCTGCTTCCAAATTGGCAATAGCGGGTTAACTAAACCTAATTTAAGGGGGTTTTGGGGTGGAGGTGGTTTAACGTGCTCTCTTTGCCAGATCCATAAGATAATAATGATTGCCCATCCTGTGAGACCACCCAGGATAAGCAAAGGAGAAAAACAAAAGAGAGGACCACGGAAATCACCAATTTCATTGATCAGGAGCAAACCAGGCAATACAAGGATACCAAGTAGGACCAGGATTGATGACATCCAAATGCCAACGCGTAATTTCCTTGAAAAATCGGATTTTCTTGTAACGAAACTTTCAGCATCTTGTTCATATCTCGCGCGCTGTTGCGCATAGATATCTAATAAGGGTTTTCTCCATTTGCTTAGCAGTTCATTTTCGGCGGTTTGAACCCAAACATATGATTCAACAATGTCTGAAACCTGATTATCAACAATTTGCATAATTTTTACTTACTCATGAATTGGACCAATGTCCTCGGATGGGGGTGAAATTTACAAAAAAATTATCATACAACAAGTAGATTGCCTATTTTTCTTCATCTGTGAGATACCGATCCAGGTAGATTGATCGAAGCTCATCAATAGACTTCAGATCACCTTTCTGATCAAGAAAATACCAGCGCTGCCAACCATTTGCTGGTTTATTGCCGGCAATGTGCTTTGCAGTTTGATGTATCGATCCGATAAAATCATTAAACTTCAGGGAGCTATCTGCTCTAATGATTGCAACTCTTTTTTTATCACGTTCGAAGAAAAGTGGTTGACCAGGGGCTAACAATCCGGCTTCGATTAATCTCCCGAACGGGACTCGTTTCTGGTTGCGTTTTATATCCATAACCTTGAATATCTCTGGGTCATTCGCCTGTGGCTGAATTGAATCGAGCCGATCTTGGGCTAATTTTACATATTCTGCTTGCTGCTCAATACCAATCCAATGGCGTTCAAGTTTCTTTGCAACAGCCCCGGTGGTTCCAGTGCCAAAAAAAGGATCGAGGATAATATCGCCCGGGTTAGATGTTGAGACGATGATCCTGAAAAGCAAGGCTTCTGGTTTTTGAGTAGAATGGGCTTTCTTGTTGTCTTTTTTGATTCTTTCGGGTCCAGTGCATAACGGTATTACCCAATCGCTGCGCATCTGGAGACCATCATTGAGGTTTTTCATGGCATGATAATTGAAGGTATATTTTGAATTCTTTTGCTTACATGCCCATATTAAAGTTTCGTGGGCATTTGTGAACCTGACACCCCGAAAATTCGGCATAGGGTTGGTTTTTACCCAGAGCACATCATTCAAGAACCAATATCCCAAATCCTGCATCAAACCACCCAGCCTGTATATATTGTGATATGACCCGATCACCCAAATTGCCCCCTGCTCCTTCAAGACTCGCCTGCATTCTGACAACCAATCCGATGAGAATTTGTCGTAAGCTGCATAATCGGGGAATTGATCCCACGCATCATCCACACCATCCACCAAGGTTTGGTTTGGTCTCCACAGCTTTTGGTTCAACTGCAGATTATATGGAGGATCAGCAAAAATCAGATCGATTGATTCATCCGGGAATGATTTCAGAATATCAATACAATCACCTTGAAGAATTTGATCAAGTGGTAGATTTTTGGATACCATTTATGAAATCTGGTTTTTTCTTACGAAGGTCGTATTGGTTTATTACGCCAGAAAAATTATACCCCGCACTTATGTAAAAATTTCAAGATGATTTGAGGGTTGTTAGTCAAATTATTGTGCTGCTGGTTCTCCAATATAAAAGCTGTAGATGGAATAATCGTTAGAAAATAAATAGAGAAAATCTTCTAGAATGATCCCTGAATGGTATTCTGGAATATCTGTTAACAACACTTCGCTGACTGGTTCGCTGGAATTCGAAAAGTATAGCTTACAATCCACTGTTCGAGTATCTTGAAAACCGGTGCAATCAGTAAGTGAAGATTTTTCTAAGTCTGTGGAGATTATAGACTGGGGATCCCAATCAAGCAGGTGTGTTCCCAGCAAATTTCCACTCGCATCCATCCACACAAGGTTGACCCCTCGCCCTGAATAACTAGATGGATAGTATAACCAGATTATGCCGCTTGAATCTACGTCGGCTCCGAGCGGTGGTCTTAAAGTTGTGTTCTCTTCACTGACAGTTCCCTCGCTTAATATCTGGATACCAGATTGTCCCATCTCCCACTCGCTAACGGAGTGCAAGGATCTGAAGAAATTTTGGCCGTTATCTGAGAAAAAATACTCGTCGATCTTATTGGAGGAGTTAAAATCGATGATTTCGCCATTGGAAGTTTGGAAGAGATCACCGGCGAGTGATATGAATTTTCCATCGTGACTGAGCCGTAAATCATCATAAAAATCTCGCGTCTCGACCATAGATATCCAAAGATTTTCACCTTCACTTGAAACAGCCTGGATATAGGCTTGGCTGTAATTGGTGACCACATAGTAAATATTGCCTTCAGGTCCTAACACGAATCCATTTGCAGGGATCGTTGCAGCATCGGATTGAAAACGCCATGCAACTCCATTTCGATTGATTGCATTCAACCCCCCATCAGTATCTAACAAAAATAACATGCTATTATCATCAACCAGTGGTGGCTGTCCTGGAGCAGCTTGCAAGGTTTGTTCTGTAAGTATGTCACCACTTGAATTAAAAACATATAGTATAAGGTCTTCAGACACATAGACGATCGTCCCGTCAGATAATACTTCCGGATAGATATCCAGGGAAGCACTTCGTCCGGTGGGACTTATTTCATGGAAGGGAGGTGCAGGCAATTTAATAATATTTTGTAATTCACCGTCAGGATTAAGAATATGAAACCGATCGTCACCGGTTGCTACATACAATTGTCCTTGAACATCTTTATGTAGATTGAGAATGCCTCCTTCGGAAACATTTGTATTGTAGATCCATTGAAGTCCATATCCAGAGGGCATGCTCGATCCAGGAGACTGGGTCTCAGGACTGATCGATGTTGAAACTTCCTGTTTATTATCTGTGATCTCAAAAAGGTATCCTTCTTCAGTCGCGATAAAATGGCGATCATTGAGATTAAAACCCCCCAGAACTGGTCCATAGTTTCCGATGTGAAAATCCCAGAGTGGTTCTTCTTCACTAGGATTAATTTCCGCGCAATCTGTTATAGTTGAATTGAATGACCCTCCACCACATACAAGAGATGAAAGATCATCTTGATAATCAACCAGCGTACTGTTGCTGGATTTGATGGAACTCGTACCAAGGAATTGATCTTGATTTGAAACCCAAATTACACGTGTGTTTCCACCTGGAGTTGTGAACATTAGCCAGGAATTGCCATTCTGGTCTACTCCAACCTCCGCTGGAGATACAAATTCACTGAACCCAGATGAATCCCAATCGTAAATATCAATGGTTTCAATTGAATTTTCAACTTGTGTCCATTGGATAATCTTGTGTCCAGACACCAAGTAGTTATTTCCATTATCACCTGAAAAAAATCGATTTACATCGAGATCGTAATCGAGCTCAAGCAACTCGCCAGTTGTGGATGAGAAAACATCATCCTTGAGATAGACATAATTACCATCCAGACTCGGGACAGGGTTTTCAAAGAAAATACGTGTATTTGCTTCGGTTGCCCATATCCCTTCGCCGTCCGGGTTGACCGCTTGAACGAAGCCTTTGGATACTGTACCAACTGTATAGAAGATATTTCCATTCGGTCCGATAGATGGTCCAGAGTGGGCTCGATCCCCAGCTTCAGTTTGGAAATGCCAAATCAGCTCCCCTTCAGGGGAAAGTTTATTGAGTCCACCTGCTGAGTCCGCGACATAAATATTATTATTCGGATCAACAGCGGGTGATCCTACCGCACCTGAGGCTAATTCCGATTGCCAAATAAGATCTCCATTGAGCCCGATTGAATATACTGTCCCTCCCTGGGATGCGATGAAAAGATTTTCTGAATCTGATGCATGCACAGGACCACCTGCAAATCCACTTTCATCATCAAATTCCCACACGACGGATGGATCATATGATATCGAAATACTTGTTTCTTCAATCAACGAATTATCCGTGGGTGGCACTTCGGATTCGATAATTGTCCTACTCACTCCGGATTGACTTTCCTGATCTGAATTAACTAATATATTTGATAGATTGGATTGGTCTGCATAATCTAACAGGATTAAGGCTCCCATACTCAGGATGAAAAAGACTCCAATCATTGTTAGGCCAATTTGCAGGGGTTTAATTCGAAAGAATTGTACTGCTGGGTGCCAGATATAATTATCGATCCACATCCCAAACTTTATTCGAGACTCAGTGAATAAACTCTTTCGAGAGACTTTCGACAAGCCCATATTCTGGCGTAATCCTTCACCAATCAAGTTAAACCCTAAGACAGTAATGAATATGGTTGTCCCAACAGCTACCATTGCCCATGGTTTGGTGAGAGTGACCCATGAGGTAGCAAGCATTTGACCGAGCTCTGGTGCTCCACTGATCCGCCGGGCAACAAAATCACTCGTTTCGACCCAAACATCTCCGCCAATGTAATAACCAAGAAAACCCAGGCCTGCTGTGAGCATGAGGGTACTGCTGATTTCGAACGCAAATAGCATCAGCAGCATAGGCCCGATCTGCTTCAGGATGTGGTTGGAAAGAATCTGCTTGTTAGAAGCTCCAATTGCACTTGCTGCCTCCACGTAAATTTGACCCTTAACGATACGGGTTTGTTCTCTTACCTGTAAGGCTGTATCAACCCAACCTGTCAGCGATAAACCAATAATGAATGCCCAGATACCGAGTTCAACACCAACGATTGCAATCGCTCCCAGGGCAACCAACAGCACAGGTAAAGCTAGAGCGATTTGAATTAATCCATTAAGCAATCGATTTGTTTTCCCGGTGAACCATCCTGCAGATAAACCAATTGCCACCCCTAATATCAACCGTACTATTGCGACTACAAAGACCATGACCATCGTTGGCCGAATACCCCACAGAAGCCTGGAATAAAGGTCCCTTCCGAAACTGTCAGAACCAAGTGGATATCCCGGTGTGCCGATGTCAAATGGTGGGATGTACCAGGTGCCATTGATCATGGTGATATTTATTTCCTCAGCAGGATCTTTTGGGGCGATGGTCGGTCCGATGACCGCAAGGATCGCGATAATCGCTACAAGTAAAATTCCAGCAGCAAGCGGCCAATTCCGGGTTTTTCGGGGTACAGTTTCGTTTCGATTCTCTGCGTTGTTCAAACTATCACTCCGGTCATATTAAAAGCTTAATACTAGCCGATAGAAGCAGCACTTCTCAGGCGAGGATCTATATATCGCACTGCAACTGCTGCCACAAAGTCAGTAAATAGGAATAAAGCTGCAATTAATGTCAAAACTGTTGCCATCACTGGCGGATTAAGAAAAAGTGGAGAACCCTGGGAAGAAGTAAACTCAGCAGGGACTAAGGTCCACCCTAAGAGACGACCCAAGCCTGGCCAACGAAACAACCATTCAATCATTATTAATTCACCGACCAGGAACCTTTGTAATCCAGCGACAGTCAATATTACAGGTGCCAACACATTTCTTAATGCAAAATGGAGCCGGATAGATCGCCAGGTTCGACCCATACTGCGTCCTGCAATTACATACTGCTTGCCTAACTCTGCGGATAGCACTCCTGCGGTAACCTGCGCCAGCTGGAAAGTTGGTCTTGCCATTAAAGCCAATACCGGGAGTACCAGGTGCGCATCCCACCCAAACCCACTGAGAGGCAGGGGTATATTGGTTTCTGGGCCTCTCCATAAAATGTAGAAAATCAAACCAATGATCAATAAGCTGCCAATATAAAAACTCGGCATCGCCAATCCAACAGTCGATAATATTGTCAACCACCTCGATACGCCTGCTGGTTCATTCTTTGTGGCTTTAAACCCCAGGTAAAGACCCAGTATGATACTAATCGTCAACGAGATTGCAAGAAGACCTAAGCTTGCGATGGTTGCCTTTGCCAGAGTCTCACCAAGGGTTACCGGGGTAGTAGACCTGGATGTATCTGGAGTCGCAATTTCTAATCCAAAATCTAGATTTGCTAAAGTTTCTAAATAGTGTACATATTCTGGGATCAATGGTCCTGCCTCTTCAGCCTGGACATAAGGCGTCGTTGATGCCCGAATTGGGCGAGCATAGTGGGCATATGCAAAACCCAGGAAATTTACTAATAGGAGAAGGGCGGGTATTATTAGTAACCTCTGAATGATGAATTTCAACATGATTATTTCTGTCAATCTCCCTTGGCAACCCAGATATTATAATTTTTGATTTCCAAGTAATTAATTTCCATATATTCTAGATACATTACAAAGCTTGATCATATTGGTCGGTAATTTGGCCATCTTTTAACTCGATAATTGTATCGGCAAAGGGGATGATATTTGGATCATGGCTGGCAACAATTACCGTGACTCCAAAGCGTACTGCGATTTCATGGAGTAATCGGATGATAGCTGCACCTGTATTACTATCTAATTGTCCTGTCGGTTCGTCTGCAAGGAGAAGAGAAGGGCGGTTGACGAGAGCTCGCGAAATTGCGACTCTTTGTTGTTCTCCACCAGAGAGCTCATAAGTTCGGTGCTTAGCCCGATGATCCAATGAGACTAACTTGAGAACTTCACTTACTCTCTCCTGCCTTTCCTTGCGGGGAGTTCTGACCAGGCGAAGTGGAATCTCTACGTTTTCTTCAACCGTTAAGAAAGGCAGTAAGCCAAAATTTTGAAAAATAAAACCTATTTGTTTTCTGCGGTATTGGATTATCTCCCCCTCATTCATATCGCATATCGACCGTGAGCGAACTTTTATCTCGCCGCTTGTGGGTTGGTCTAACGCAGCGATTAAGTTGAGTAAAGTTGTTTTCCCACATCCGGATCGACCTCGGATCAACGCCAGTTTTCCTGCTTTGACTTCAAAAGTTACATTGCCAAGAGCAGTAATAATCTCATCTCCCCGTATAAATTCCCGGGTGATATCTTCAACTTTAAGTGTTGTTCCACTCCCGTTGCTCGAATCCCTATATGCTGGCAGAAAATGAGCGATTTCAGGTGCACCGAGCTCGATGAACTCCTCAACTTTGTGTTGAGGCCACACCGTAACGTGATCCTCCTCGAGTCTGACCTTAACCCTCTCTTTGAGGGAAAGTGAATCAACATATACTTTTGGTAATTGAAGTCGACCAGCTTGATCAAGGATGACCCATTCTTCTTCTCTAAAATCGCCACTGATTTTATCGCGGTGGCGGCGAATTTCAGTACTGGTGCGCCCATCACGGATTGCAACCACCCGGTTGACAAGACTGGACACCAATGGATCATGGGTGACCAATATTATGGTCGTGTTAAAAGTATCATGGACTTTGTGTAATGTTTCGAATACCTCGGTAGCTGATTGGGAATCAATTTGGCCGGTCATTTCATCACCTAATAATAAAGGTGGATTATTTGCTAGTGCGACAGCAATCGCCGCGCGCTGCTGCTGGCCACCGGAAAGCTGGCTAGGCCGAAAATCCGCTCTATTGGTTAAACCGACCAAATCCAACAACTCAAGTGCTCTGCCCGATCTGATTGAACTTTTTACATTGTTCAACATCATCGGTAGCTCAATATTCTCCTTTGCTGAGAGATAAGGTAGGAGATTTCTTGAAGGCTGCTGCCATACGAATCCCACCAGCTCGCGTTTATACTTCACTCTATCCTTGTCCTTCATGGCGAGCAAATCATAATCAGCTACATGTACCTTTCCGGCACTAGGGGTATCTAATCCCCCAATCACATTTAACAGGGTAGATTTGCCTGCCCCTGAAGGTCCTACCAGGGCCAAGATATCGCCTTTCGAAATAGTTAAATCCAATCCTTGCAGGGCTACCACTTCGAGATCTGCAACTTTATAAATCTTGACCAGATTATCGCAATTAACAAAAATCTCTACCTTATTATTCATTCATCACCTGTTCTCAATACCTGGTTGATATTTGATCTCCGTAATGCGAACATGATCAATGCCAGTACGAAGAGATACATACACAGTAACATACATACAATGGCGGCGATATTCAACCAGTTTATATCAATCTGGTGGACGGTGAGACCAGGTAATGTCCTTGAAACTGCCAGGGAAATATATGGACGCATAAACCTGGTCAACAAATAACCTAAGATGACTCCTGAAATCAAACCCAAAGAGAGAACAAGAACTCCTTCTCCCACGAGGAGACTATTCGACTGACCACCGGATAAACCAAATGCGCGTAGAATTCCGAATTCATACTCTCTTTGATAGTATGAAAAATAATTAGCTATTAATAGACCCAACATGCTGATGATAGCTAAAATCAAAGCATTCAAACTAAAAGCCCTGACCGTTCCGAGGGTCATAATATGATTTCTAATGACATTTAATATACTTATTGAATCTCCAAGAATCGCATTCTTGATCGTAGGGAAAGATACCAGCTGGTTGTGTGTCTGCTCATCAACACTGATCCAATACTCATTGTTCCGCAATTGTCTAGAAATCGAATCCTCAACCGAATCATAGAAGGTGGCGATATTTACAATCACGAAATTGTTCGAAACCGTGGGGAAATCAGCAATAATTCCCCGAATTTCAAATATTATTGGCTGGCTGGCCATGCTGAGTTCGACCAGATCACCAATATTTCCACCCGCAGGAAGTGATGCATATGAAAATATCGCGGGTATCGTTGGAGATATATTTGAGTTGTCCTCAATACTGACCACGGATTGTGGGTTAACTTCCGATGAGGGATCTTCAAGTGGTTGTCGCAGGGCATCCATAATGATATCCATTGTCAAGTTTGTCATACCTTCAGGATATTTTGTAACTTCGGCAAATGTGTCGGGTTGAACCGCCAAAAGAGTGATGCCTTTTCCAGTTTTCTCTTGCAAACGACCGCGGGCAACATGGCTCGTTGGGAGTAACTCAGCAATTTCGTCAATATAAGCTTGAGGAACTTTATTGCCATTCAATCTCAAGTTCGAGCCAGCTTGATAAACCGCAATCTGTTCTTGTGCAGAGGATAGCGAATTTGAATATACATATGCAAACAATATCAAACCAGAAGCCATGCTGATCAGCAAGACAATCCAGCTGATTTGGCGGGGATTTCTAGCTAATCGAGCCAGGCCAACCGGTAGGACAGTACCTCGTCCAGATTTTATTAGTGCTGTCAGCCAAGTTAATATGACTGGAAATAAACGAATGAAGAGCATAGCAATCGCAATTAGAAGTATTGAGGGACCGATCAACAACAAAGGATCTGCGATGACTGATCCGCGGATACGTTTCATAACAAATGAGCCAGAGTTGTTCAATTGCCAGAAAAATAACAGCCCGAGCAAGAATAAGAAAATATCAAAATACTTCCTCTGCCACGTCGTAGTTTTATCAGGACGGCTGAGAGATTGCTGCTGGTCAACCACGTTAGATTTATTACCAAGAAGAACCGCAACAACGAGTGCGAGCCATCCAATGCCAGATGCGAGAAGGGACATGTACCAGGTTTCTACGGTGAGATTGATTCCTTGTTTCTCGCCTGAAATCATGCCCCAGATATTTAATCCAATCCAAGCAATTAGAGGACCAAGAACAAGCCCAGCGATGAGGGCTAAAAATAGAGCTTGAATTGCATAGGATAATGTGATTTGAAATCGACTCGCACCCCTGCTAATCATCGTCGCGAGCTCGCTCTGTGAGCTTGAAACGAGCAAGTTTGCCATAAGGAGCAAAGTAAATACGACGAATAGGAATGCTTGAATACTGAGTAAATAGAATATGATCCGTGAAGTTGATAGAGATTGCCGAAATTCTTGAACCAGGTCCGGAAGACCACTGGAAAGATTAACATTATTCGCAGATAACCGATTTTTGAGGTTCAATAAGTTGGTTTCAATTATTTCAGCATTGACTCGATTAATCTTTTCCGGTTTCAGTATGTACCGCCATTCCGTAGCAAATCCCCTAAAATTGTTCCTTAATGATTGCTGATGAATAAATATTGGCACAATGATTGTGTCTTCATTTAAACCTGGGTCAGTGGTTATTGAGATAGGTGAATTATCCTGCCACCATACATCTTCAGCTGGATCATTGAATTGGACAATACCCGTCACAAGATAACTGATCTCATTACTATCCTTTAAAATATCACCGGTATGGATATGCAATCTTGATGCGATGTCCCCACTGATGGCAGCTTCTATTGTCGGAGGTTGGAACGCTTCTGCCTGTGTCTTCGGGTAGGTTACAGTCGGCCATTTGCCTGTTAACAGTGTGGAAAGCTGAGTGAGCTTATCAAACGACCAGACCCAAATCTTGTCTATATTGACATCATTATTTTCATTCCAGGTTTCGATTAAACCAGATGGATGAGCATCTCGTTGGATATTGCTGACTTGAACCCTTCCATCCAACAAATCCCCGATTGTTTCATTGATATACCCGCTTAGAGCGGAATTCAAATTTGAAGCAGGCGCGGTGACCTTAATATTTCGGACGGAAGGATGGGCATTTTCCAGGGATGCCTTGAGTGATCTTTCCGCGGCTGAGGCTGCAAATGAGGGCAGACTACCTATTAACCCTGCACCTATCGAGAGGCAGAATAATACGGCAAGGTTCATCCCAAGATGCCTTACCATGTGCTGAGATGTTGATTTCAGGAATAACACTTCATTCTTCCTCGACTCTTAATACCTGGTGAAGTTTTTGTCGCCAGAGAAAATATGTACCGATCACCAGAGTAATCAAGAAACCAAAGAGCAGTAGCAGGATTAAATTAAGGATTGATTTCCAATCGGCGTGTGGGAAAAAAGGAGGTATTGCTGGAACATCTGCGAACGAGATAGGTATTCCTGGCAGGATTAAGCGGTTTAAAAAATTTCCGAGAACAATCCCAAGACCAAGACCGGAGAGGATGATCAATAATTGTTCGAGAACCAACGACCTATATAATTGGTTTGTTGATAACCCTAAAGATCGCAGAATACCATACATTGAGCTGCGTTTCTTGGTGCTTAAGAAGAAATGTGTACTAAAACCAACCAGGCCCAGGAAGAAAGTAATCGAATACCCCAAATAGATCACGCTCCTCAATCCCAGGGTCAGGGGATCGGTTTTAAAACGCAGCTTTTCCGCAGTGACTTCCCAGGTTTGCCTTGCTTGGGGAAAGAGATTTGATAGGATAGGAGTTTCTTGACTCTCGTCTACTCGCAGCCATATTTCGTTGATGTTAACAGGGATGCGGGATGCCCGGTTTAATTCAACGAGCAAGGCATCTCTGCTCATGATCACAAACCCTTCATCTCCGGATTCATACATTGTTGGAAAGTAATTAACTGTATTTTTTATTTCGAGAATCAAACTCGTGCCATTAATAAATGCAGAAAATTTATCCCCGACATTCAGCTCTGTCATTTCAAGAAAATATGGACTGACAAGTACTGGGATAAAGTTTAATCGCGTCGATTGAGCAGGACTGAGTACCATCCAATTAGACGGGCTTGAAGAGCCGAGATACAACCTCATGGAAGCTTCTCCTGAATGGGTTAATTCATGTCTTGAAAAGCTTGCTAATGAGAGGGTACTTTCTGTTTGCCAAATCGTTTTTAGCTCTTCGAAACCCTCGAATACTTGCTGGTTGTCCGAAGAGTCCTTAATGCTTAGATCATCCATTATGAGGGGTCCCTGAGATGGCGTATTATTTCCAGATTCCGAAGGAACTCCACGAATTTTTATCCATAGGGAATGCAGCGATAAGGGATAAGCTTGCTCTGAATATTGGGGGAGGGGAGCTTCGAAGTAGCGCCAGGTTGGATGCTGAGGAGGTTCCTTCGTAAATTCTTCCAGATCATCAATATTTTCATTTGAAATGAAGGGAAAGTTTTGATACCAACGAATTCCATCAGCCACAGGTTTAGAAATAGTTTCAGGATTTTGCTCAGTTCCAGGTACTTCTGGAATAAGTTCAAAATCTACGATACTGATTTGACCTTCGGCGGATTGGATCTTCGCGCGTAAATAGACATATTCAAGAATGTCCAATTCTGAACGCTCGGGGTATGGATCAACAATCCAAACACCAAGATTTGTCGGTTCGCCAGGTAATGGTATCTTGGAAACTGGTAAATTTTCAGGATCGACAATCAATTGGCCTAATACGTAGCCAATATAATCCTCTGAAAAATCCGTTCTGAATTGAGCAACAGATGCAAAGGAGAGCGGTTCGATTGCCAGTATGGAAAATTCGGGAATATTTCGATAAGAGCGGACATTTGCTCTACCATTGCCTCGCCAGACCAAACTTTTGGTACTGAATTGTGGCATGGAATCGATTGTCGACGGAGAGATGAAACTCTCGAAAGACAGGCGGGCCTCTCCGCCTGTCGAATAACGTGCCCTTTCTGTTTCACTGGAGCTCAAGGTAGCATTTAGACCTGTCGAAAGAACACCCAATGCAATTGCTAGTGTGAACAACAGGATCAATTTTGTCGCATGGATTGGATCACGGGCTGTATGCCAAAGAGCAAGTACAGCAGTTAATCCACGGCCTTGTGCGCCAAGGTATGCCAGGAATTTGTAGACGACTGGAAATATTCTGAGTAAAAAAGCAGCAGATCCGATCAGGAGTACAAGAGGAGCCAGCAACAACAACCAATCAAATTTGTCAGCGTTAATACCGGAAATGGATTGGTATAAGCTGAATCGCCAGATTGCAATCAAACCGATGAGAAGAAGTAGTATATCTACATAATACCGATGCCACCAGGGTGATGTATTTCGTCTTGTAATTTTCTGATGGTAGTGGACAATACTTCCACGAAGAATTGGTATTACGGGGACAATCAATGCAGTAAAACAAGCTAGCACACTGATCCCGGCTGCCTTCCACGAAGCAGCAGGTAAGCGAACGATCCAATCCACTTGACTCAAATCGGCTAAAGGACCAATCCTGGCCAGACTGAAGATTAATCCATATGCCAGGATTGGACCAAGGAGAAAGGCAGTTGCACAAATTAATAATACATCAAACAGTTGAATTCTCAACAATTGGCTAAAATCTGCCCCCCGACTAACAATTATTGATAGTTCACCTTCGACCTGTCTGACCGACAATGCAGCCACCATTGTTACATAATATAAGCCAAGGAATAATACTTCTCCAATGATCAGGTACAGCGGTGGAATAATCTCAGATGCATGGAGATTAAAATCTTCAAGGAATTTATCAAGATTCGTATCAAATGCGACTTTTGGCTCTAATTCGGTCAGGGATGACCGAATAGACTCTATTCCTGCGATCATTGCAGTGATGTTATCTGAATGAATTGCTGCTGGATTAATGATTGCTAACCAGGTTTGTTGGAAATTCGATCTTGGAAACAGAGCAATAGTATTTAGAAAATAATCTTCCGTGGGAAGAATTACTCCAAACTCTGCGAGGTAACGATTGTTGGTTGGAGCGAGGGGGTTGGCTTGGATTAACCAATATGGATCGCTCGCTTCAATCATTTGGTAAACCCCAGTTATTTCAACCCAGTAGGAAGGTTGAGTCTCATTAATTTTCTCGCTTATCGGTAGCTGATCGCCAACGACAAGCGAATATGCAGCTGCCATTTGTTCTGAAACGATCGCCCGAATTGTCTCTGGGTCATTATTTCTGTCTTCGGGCCAACCACCAGATTTAAAGGTTATCCGTTCATCGACGCCAGAATAACTTCTAAAATTGATGCGTTCATCAGCGACAATCACCCCATCTTGCCATGGGTATACCCAAGGTGAAGCAGTCGAGCTTACGAATAGGGGTAATTTTCCTATATTTGGCTCGATGATTTCATAGATTTCTTTATTAATCTCATCATACCCAATTTCCCCCTGACTATTATAGGTGCTCAGGAAAAGGGTCCCGTTTTCTCCAAGTGATGCACGAAGTTTAGAGAGCAAAGCGAAATTGATTACAGTGTTAACTACAATCGGACCACTTGCAAGAAATGCAGTGGAAACTACGACTCCGAGTAACACCGTTGATAAAACCTGCCAATGTCTTTTTGCTCTGTCGATGAGGAAGGTTATCACCAGAAAAGTTTATCAAAATAATTTAAAGATATTATGAAGAAAAGATATGGAAGGCAATATCTTCTTGGGAAGTCAGATGGATCCAGAAATTCATTTTTCCCCACGTAAGGATAAATATTTCTGTGTTTGACCTGCTATTGAAAAAGAATATTTAGGGGCTCGTCACTGTGAAAGGAGGAGAAGTTGCAATAACGGTTTGATTTTCGACTGATTCTGCAGTTACCAGCCAATCGACACCAGGTTCGGCGGATGCTGGAATCATTATATCCACGGCAAAAGTACCGTTGATTTCAGACCAAACCGTGGAGGTAACAAAGGGAATTTCACCTTCGCGGCCGAATGAATATCGAAGTTCACTGAGGGCTGGATAATTGCTGCCAACCACGGAAATCTCGGTATGCGGTGGACCATCCAGAGGCCAGATAGTCAAGCTTGGTTTAAGAGGAGGTTGGACATTCGTAACAGTGAAATCATTTGACCTGGCAATGATCTCACTTCCGGATGAACCTGATCTGATGGCAACTGTATTCCAAACTTCACCTGGTTGGGCAGTTGTCGGGATTAAATACTCTGTCGTAAAGAATCCATTTACATCTGTAGCAATGGCCCCCTCGATACTGTACAAATTCCCTTCCCGCATTAGCCCCAGGGTAACCGATGAAAATGGAGGAAAACCTAATCCAGCAGCTTCAATTGAGGTTTGGACTGGCCCACTGACTGGAGAAATTAAGATCGTTTCAATTTGGCCAGGGATGATAATCTTCTCGTCGATTTCAAGTTGATTGGGATTATTGATTTGTGGATTTACTGATAAAATCGCGGCAACTGTACGTTGATATTGTGCGGCAATCTGATTCAGTGTATCGCCTGGTTTCACAATATAGAGTGAAGGTTCTTTTGGGTCTGGGGGAGGAGTAACAATGAAAATGTTTGATGTTGATTGGACTTGGGAAAAATCACTGGTGTTGCCGATAACCACCCAATTTTCACCGTTTTGTGCAGTTACAGGAATGGTGAGTTGGGTTTGAAAGGTCCGGTTCGGACTTGTGGTGGTTTGCCCGACTGGTTCGTAGGCGACAAGGTAAGGTCCCATACTCAAGGTGACCGTCGTCAGAGGAGGAAATCTTGAACCGATTACCCGTAAATTAGTCTCTGCTGATCCGCAAATAGGATTTATTTGGATTGCCGCGCCGCTTGTTTCTTGAGCTGGGATGGTAATGTTGTCGCCAGCGCTTAACTGACCGGTTACCCTGATTTGAGGGTTGGCTTCAAATAATGCATCCAATTCGCGATTGAATTTAACCGCGATATTCCGTAAATTATCCCCTTCCTGGGCAACATAAGTGGTGCGGTCATTCGGGTTTGGAACATCTGGGATAACATTGAATTTATTTGAGATACCTGCAAATTTTGCTGAACTGACCTGAGCTTCTCCGGAAATTATCCATGTAGTTCCAGGCTCTGCTGAGGAGGGTAAAATCATGGAAGTATCGATTCTTCCAAATTGATCACTGGTTGTATTCCCGACAATATAAGAATTGGTCCCCTGCTGAATTAGTTTTAACCCGACATTTGTATTAACCGGAAAACCACTCCCAACAATTAACAAAGTTTGACCTGGCAAACCACAGGTGGGTGAAATGGCGATCGTGGTCGTCAATTCAGAATCCACATCTGGTATGCGAATGATCTGTCCGGCATATAAATCATTCGGGTCGGAGATCTCGGGATTGATCTCAAGAATACTTTCTACATCTGTACTGCAGAGGTCAGCAATTGATTCTATTGTATCGCCTGAAATAACTATATAAGTGTCGCCACAAGGTCCTTCCGCATTAACCAAATGGTAACTGGAAGGATATCCATTATTCAGGATCAAAATTACCATCAAGAAGGCGATCGCAGCCTTGCTAATAATCTTGTTAAGACTGATCTTCAAGGAAGAGTGAGAATTAATATGCATACAAAATCCAAAAGGATTTCAGCGCCGGGAAGAATCTTGTCGTTATCTTTCAACCAGCCGAACAGAAGGCTTTGTTGAATTTTACCTCACTACTCTATTCATCAGCGAAATTTCATGCGCGCAATGAGAAACAAACTGTTAAACGGAAAATTTCCCATCCTTATAGAAATTCTTGCCATCAATATTTATTTCGCTGTCTGCCATATCACATAGCATATCCCAATGGATTGCAGATTCATTTTTACTCCCAGTTTCAGGGTATCCGCTCCCTAAAGCCAGGTGGATCGTACCGCCAATTTTTTCATCAAATAAAATATTTTTCGTGAAGTTTTTTATCCCATAATTGGTACCTATTCCCCATTCACCAATGAAACGGGCTCCCGGATCAGTATTTAACGAGGAAGTTAATAGCTCTTGGCCTTTTGAAGCACTTTCCTTAACCACCTGACCATTTTCAAACCACAATTCAACATCAATAACTTCCTGTCCCTGGAAAATTGCCGGGTAACTGAACCGGATCCAGCCATTTGCAGAATTTTCAACAGGTCCCGTGAAGATTTCTCCGTCTGGGAAATTGTATTTTCCGTCAGCTTCCTTGAATTTGCGATCCTTAATTGAAAAACTCATGTCCACATTTTTCCCCTTGAGTTCGACAATCTCCTTCCCCATCAGCCAACCAATTAATTCTTTTTGTCTTTCGCCTTCTTTCCGCCAGAGAGATACGGGGTCCGGCTCATTAAGGTATCCTGCTTGATAAACAAACTCCTGGTAATCGCTCAGGCTCATATCAGCTTCTTGAGCGCTTGCATAGGTTGGGAATTCGGTGTAGCACCAACGTAATTCAAGATTTGCCGAGCGTGTTAAATAAGTCTTCGTCAATTCTGAATACGCCTTCCGGTGGCGTGAGATCCTCTGTGGATCAATTGCAGAGAGAGACCTGGTGTTGTATTCAGCACCAATCACCAGGATGGCATCAAACGTTTCGGTGATCATTTTTCTCACTGGTGAAACATAATCTAACTGGTCATTAGTCGCATATTTATAAAATAATTCTTCACCATCCTGGAGACTCATGGTATTCAGGACATGAGCCCCGGATTGAACTGCTTCCTTGTATGCAAGTAAAGCCAATTCCTGGGCAAGGGGATTTGATCTTATTTCTAATTGATCACCAGGTTTAATTTCTAGTGAATAATGAATTAATATTTCAGCCAGTTTTTCTAATCGCTGATCTGCCATAATCTTGTACCTCTTTTATCTTCGAGCTGTTGATCTGATTGATTATTGTTATTTCTATTATATAATGAAGAGAGACATGGGCTGAATTTGATTCAGGTGCATTTGTACCTCCAAAGTATGCGAGGTCTACAATGTTTAATGCAAAGCTGATCGCCGATTTTGTGACCTTATTCCGGGGAATGCTGGGTTTTGGACTTGTTTGGTTGGGAATAACAGAAGGAGGTGAAGGCCTCCAAACAGCTGTAATCATTATGATCGTGGCCTGGACGGGGGATGCAATTGATGGAAAAATAGCTCGTCGAAGTAGGAAAAATTATCAATCCTGGATCGGGACCCATGACCTGGAGATTGACATGGCAGTTTCATGTGGTCTCCTGGTTTATCTGGTTACAGCCGGTTATCTCAACATATGGTTTGCAAGTTTCTACATAATTTTGTGGACTTTTATCTTCTGGCGCTGGAGAAATGTCAGGGTGCTTGGAATGCTGAGCCAGGCACCAATTTATGCTTATTTCATTTTAATTTCACTTATTGAATTACCAAATATGGGGGTGTGGATATTAGCATGGATCGTCATTGCGGTAATCATCACCTGGCCTCAGTTTCCCAAAGTAATCGTACCCGGATTCATTGATGGGATGCGTGAGTTTTTGATTAATTATCGAAATCTAGATAATGACAGGTGATATAATCCGAACCCAAATTTATAATTTTCCTTTGCCTAACTAATTAATACCGGGTGGGGGAGTGCATTAGAGGTGTATTCATTGTCTTTACAATCTCAAATATTTTTAAAAGTATCCTATCCAAATTCACGATCACTCGTTGCTTATAAGCGAATAAAGAAATTAGGGGAACAAATACTTAGATCTGTTAAGTTCAAACGTCTCAGATCGATCATCAAGAGTGTTGTTTCCGTTGTAAGGCCGTCTGGCAATGTTTCCGTAATTGCGCATCCGACCGTTGAGTTGGTCGGATGCGAACCCCAGCAAATAACCATTATGTCCGCGAACCTCTGGCATGATTGGCCTCGAACCCGCAGATTAAGAGATCGACTGGAATGTTTTGCAGAATTAATCAAGGAAGAAGGGGTTGATATTCTCCTGCTTCAAGAATTAATACGAACGGATCGATTCGAAGCAGATAAATGGCTCAGCGAAAAATTAGGCATGGCATACATATACGCCAGATCAAATGGAAACGCCCAGGGAATTGGTTTCGAAGAAGGTTTAGCGATCTATAGTCGTTTCCCGATCAGGGATCATCGACTCGCACAGTTGAGCGATCAAAACAACCCATTTTCTCGCAGGATGGCACTTGGAACCCGGATTGAAACAACAGGGAAAGATTTTTTTGTATTTTCAGTACATCTTGGGATTCTAAATAAACAGAATGAAAAACAGTTATCGAGATTAAGAAATTGGGTTGAAAAAGAATCAGGGGATACGCCTGCGGTTATTGGTGGTGATTTTAATACCCAGGAACGATCAAAGCAAATTCAATCAGCCAAATCAGAATGGCATGATTCATACCGAACTCTCAATCCCCATGATAATGGTTATTCCCATGAGCTGCGGTGGCCCTGGGGGACGGTGCTACGGCGTGCCAGATTGGATTATCTTTTTCTACGCAAAGGATATTTTTCATGGAGAGTGGATGAGGCACGTCATATTGAAGAACAGAGTTGCCCGCTATCCGACCATAAACCGGTGTTGATCAAGACCTCCTTCGGTCCAACCGGGATTTAATACCCGCTTTGCATGCATAATCTAAACCGGAAACGCAAGGAGGTTTGCAGGCAGGTTATTCCATTTGATAGGTTTAGCATGGGAAGCGTTTTCTTTACTTTATAAATATTCCCGGTGCATGTTGGCGCCGGGAATTGTTATTGGGAGAGGCAGGATCGGTTTGGGTCTTCCGGAATCGAGATCCCAGCTTAGGAATAATTCTACCAATCTGTAACAATCTGCGGAGTCGGACGTTATCTATTATTGAATCTCAATTCTGATATTCCAGGGGCGGGGGCTAGTTGGGTGGGACCCGCCCTGTTTGTTTTCCTATTTGGGGTGTAAAAAAAGCCCAACCTGCCTAGTTGGGGGGGACAACCAGGCAGGTTGGGTGAAATTATTATCCCACAATTTCAAATTCTTTGCAAGAAATAATCACAATTGATTTAAGCATTCTATTTTTCCTCCCTTTCAGAAATGACAATAAAAATCACTATATGTTTGGGTAAAATTTCTATGTAAATATTTATTGCGCAATTAGTGAATAATTCGAAGAATATTGAAATATGGTTTGCGATAAATTGGGTGACTTGGAAGAGATAGGCGGAATTTAATCAATAATCATGACGCTTGAACAAGCAGAGACTGACCAGAAATATCTCAATTATCTGGTAGGAACAAAGTTATCAAACCGGAATAAATTTCTGCTGGGGGTATTAATTGTATTTATTTACGGTTGTATTGCTTGGTTGCTGACTGGATACCTGGGCAGGATTGCACTTACCATTGCTATTCTGCCAATTATTGGTTTTATCTTCCTCTTCGGTTTTTGGGGGTATATCGTCGCTAATTTGAGTTCCTTTCTTGTTTTAGCACTTGCTATGTATGTGCATTATGGAAATCAAATTACCGAAATGATCGGATTTACAAATATCGTCTACATATCTGTGCTGGTAATTGTCGCTGCTTTGATCAGCGAACAAAAAGGTTCTGTACGAAAACTTTACAACCAGGTCATCACCCAAAAATCTGAAGAAAACCGTCTAATTAACAGCCGGGACGGATACCGGAATTTGGTTTACCGCATTCCCATTGGGCTGTATAGAACCACGCCGGATGGGAAAATCTTAGAAGCAAGCTCCGCGCTGGTGGAGATGTTGGGATACCCGGATTTTGCGACATTATCATTTGTGACGATTGATGATGAAATATATGTTGATCCTATAGATCGGAAGAATGAAGAAAATCTACTGCTGGAAGAGGGCCTAGTTCGTGATTACGAATTAAGATTATACCGGCGGGATGGAGAAATTATATGGGTCCGGGATAATGTGCGCGCAATTGTAAATGATGCTGGCGAGATCGTCTGTTATGAAGGCAGTTTGGAGGATATCACTGAACGCAAGTTAATGGAAGAAGCTGAAAAAGAGCAGCGAATGCTTGCAGAAGCTTTGCGTGATTCAGCTGCTGCTCTTTCAGGTACCCTGGAATTTGAAGAAGTGCTAGACCGTATTTTGGTTAATTTAGACCACGTTGTGCCGCATGATGCTGCGAATATCATGTTGGTTGATAAAGGTGCGGCAAGAATTGCTCGAAGTAAAGGATATATCTCAGATTGGGAAGAGGAGGTTCGCAAGTCGAGCAGGTTCTTAGTTGAGGATATTCCCACTTTGAGTCAAATGAACAAAACCGGGAAACCACTTGCTATCCCCAATACCAGTGATAGTGATTTATGGGTGAAATTGCCTCATTCTGAATGGATGCGTTCCTATGCCGGTGCACCGATCAGGGTCAAAGATAAAATTATTGGATTTTTAAATCTTAATAGCGCAAGCGTGGGGTTCTTCACCGATGCGAAATCTGAGTGGCTTCAGGCATTTGCCGATCAAGCTGGATTGGCTATCGAAAACGCTCGTATGTATGGAGAAATTCTTGAACATGCGAGACAGACAACATTAATTAATGCAATCACCCAGACAACTATCATGGCACCAGACGTTGAAGGCATGATCCAAGTACTCGCAGATCGGCTTGGAGAGCTGCTTTCCTCTGATAGTGCCTTTATTACTTTATGGGACGACAAACTCAATAAAGTCACGCCTGGTGCAGCGTTTGGACCTTTGAGGGATCGGTATACTGAAATCGAAGTTCTGCCAAACAAGAAAACGATCACATCGATGGTGCTCGAAAAAGGCCAGTCCATGGTCCTGGATTATGATGATTTTCCAATTGATGAGCACGCTGGAAAATCCGAAGATTGTACGGCAAAATCAACACTGGCTTTACCTTTGATTGCTGACGGTAAAAAATTGGGGGCGGTGATTATCTCTTATGATGATGCTCACCAATTTTTGGAAGAAGAGATATCGTTGAGTGAGCAAGTCGCCAGAATTATCGCCCTGGCGATTTATAAAGCAAAACTGTTTGAATCTGAGAAAGAAAGAACTGAGGAACTTGCCCGGGCAATTTCAATCATCACTGCTTTAAGCAAAGCTGCTACACGGGTTGAAGCGGTAAATAACCTTGATCGCATGATTGATATTTTAGGCGAGGCATTAGCTGAATTGGGATTGCAGAGCATGGTTATGCTGCAATCCAATGAAAGAGATCAATTAAAAATCCATCACACTTCCAATGATGTCCATGAATATTTCTCGGAGTCCACAGCAACCCTGCTAGCCTCTATTGGGCCGCGCTTATCATCGGATGACTTTTATTACTATAATGAAGTTATTCATCGGAAGAACAACATCTTCTTTGAAGATATTGACCAAATGTTTGGTTCAATTTTTCCAGTTCTCGATCAACTCGGGAAGCAAGATTTTGATCACGAGACTTCCGACTTCGCGGATAAGAGAGGTTTTCTGTTGCCTCTAATGCCTGGTAAGAAAGTAATTGGGTGCTTGATGATCTGGGGGGATGAAATCGACGAACAGGATCTACCCGCCTTTTCCTTATTTGCCAGTCAAATTGCAGTCGCTTTTGAGAACGCACATTTGTTGGAGAGAATCCAGCAGATCGCTATCACCGATGAGTTAACCGGATTGTACAACCGGAGAGGTTTATTTGAAATTGGACGTCTGGAGATTGAGCGGACAAGGCGATATAATCTCCCGCTGTCTGCGATTGTTATCGATATTGACCATTTCAAAAAAGTTAATGATCGTTACAGTCATGCCATCGGAGACCAGGTCTTACAATCATTTGCGAATTGCCTTCAAGAGAATACCCGGGAGCTGGATGTCGTGGGGCGTGTTGGCGGCGAAGAATTTGTCCTTCTATTACCCGGGAGCAATCAAGACAGTGCGCGAAAAACAGCGAACAGATTACAGGACCTGATTGCAGAAAATGTGGTCTTGACCAGCATGGGAGAAATCAGGATTACTATCAGCCAGGGTGTTGCTCAAATGGATACAACGATGAATGACTTGAATGATTTGGTCCAAGCTGCAGACAGAGCTTTGTACCAGGCAAAGGAAACAGGGCGCAATAAAGTTGTATCATCATCAATACTTAGCTGAGAATTGTTATGCTCGAAATGACACGAAATGATCGTCAACCGAACAGAGTCAAGAATACGAGTAACGCCTGTCCTATCCCAGCCGCAATGAAGTAAATGAGATGGCGGGGGATATCACCCTGGATTCGTTTATCTGAGATTATCCCAATCACCAGATATAAGACCATTGCTGGAATCAGAAAAAAACCGATTGTCCATGAACCTAAAATGACGAATGCCAGAAGGATCCCAGCACAGATCCATGGTATTCCAGACCAGGTTGATTTACTCTCTCCCCGGAGGTTGGATACTGCCAGCACTCCTAATAACCCCAAACCAATAATCTCGAGAAAATAGATCAATGGGAATGGCCAGAGAATCCAAAAACTTTCAGTAAAGTTCGCGGTTTCATAAGAAGCAAAGAGGGACACCACCAGGATACAATTCACCCCGGCGAGAATCGCGAGTACCAATGCAAGCCTGTATGACTTTCGTGTATTAATTTGAGTTGTTTCAGACTCAGAATGATTCACCGGTCTAGATCATGGTCAGTACAGGAAAGATTTTTTCAAGAGCCCAGTCAATCGTCTTGCGATCAATAATCAAGGGGGGTGCGAAACGGAGTACATTTTCATGCGTTTCCTTGACCAAAATTCCCTGTCTTTGAAGGGCTTCTGCGAACCTCCGTCCACCTCCTGCAGATTGTTTCAGCTGGACTCCGATCAACAAACCTTTACCTCGAACTTCTTCAATATAGGGCGAAGGGATTTCAGCCAGGTGATCTGAAAAATATTCACCCAATTCTGCAGCATTCTGGCTGAGGTTTTCACTTGTAATCACATCGAGAGCAGCACGCGCGACTGCTGCCCCTAATGGATTTCCTCCAAAAGTAGAGCCATGATCTCCTGGTTGGAAAAGCTCCATCAATTCATGGTCGGAGAGGATTGCAGATACCGGATAAAACCCCCCGGACAATGCTTTGCCGATCACCATGATGTCGGGCTTAACATCTTCGTAATCGCAGGCGAACAACCGTCCGGTCCTGCCGAGACCTGTTTGGATCTCATCTGCGATCATCAAAACATTATGCTGTGTGCAAATCTCTCTGACCTGTTGAAGATAACCTTGTGGGGGAACGATGACACCAGCCTCTCCCTGGATAGGTTCAAGTAAGATTGCAGCGGTATTGGGATTAATCACCTGATTCAAGGTTTCAATATCTCCATAGGGGATAACCACAAAACCCGGTGTGAATGGTTCAAAGCCAGCTTTGTAAGCCTGTTCAGATGAAAAGGAAATAATGGTTATCGTGCGACCATGGAAATTCCCATCCATAGTAATAATTTCAGCTTGGTTATTGGGGATGCCTTTGATGGAGTATGCCCATTTTCTAGCCAGTTTTATCGCTGTTTCAACAGCCTCAGCCCCCGAATTCATGATCAAAGACATCTCATATCCGGTGAGATCGGATAGCTCTTTGTAAAGTAAAGGCAGTTGATCATTCCTGAAGGCGCGCGAAGTCAGGGTTACACGCTGTGCCTGTTTGATCAATGCTTCGAGAATTTTTGGATGTACATGACCCTGGTTCAGTGCTGAATAAGCACTTAGGCAGTCTAAATAACGATTGCCATCCACATCGTAAACCCAGACACCTTCTCCCCGATTGATTACAACATCCAAGGGGTGGTAATTATGGGCGCCGTACTTTTCTGCAAGAGAAATATATTCAATTGATTCCATTTTGATCTTTTCAATGAAAGGATGTCCTGAAGGAATTGCAGTATATCATAGAAGGATTGCAGTGGGCTTTCCAGAACACCCTGTCAATAAACAAGAAAAAAACCGCTGGAATCCTCCAGCGGTAATTATGAATCGTTCTGACTTAATTTTACTAATGGATGAATGTCGAATCAAGTTTAGTAATTGAGCATGACCGGTAAAAACAATCCTAAAAACCAAGAGAGGATTAGTTTATTGAAAATTGACATCCGCTGGCATTCCAGGTTTGAGCTTTCCGAGTGGATCATCTACCGATAATTCGATCTCGAACACGGTGGTCTGCCTGTCCTGCGGGGTTTGGACGTTACGTGGAGTATATTCAGCTTGATCAGCAATACGAATCACCTGCGCACTGAATGTTTCTCCGGGATAAGAATCAACCTGCACAGAAGCTGGGTCACCAAGATTTATTTGGCCATATAAATTTTCGGGGACATATACTTTAATGGTTAATTGATCCAAGCGACCAATCGTAAAAGCTGCTACACCGGGTTGGATCAATTCACCAGGTTCAATATTGCGGGTCATGATGATTCCCGCGACAGGAGCGGGAACTTCAAGTTTACCCAATTGAAGATCGATGATCTTCACTCCTGCTTCTGCTTGGGCAACTGCTTGTTCACCCTGTGCGATGCTGCTAGCAGCCTGAGACACGTTTGCCTGAGCCAGTTCTACGCCGGCTTCAGCTTGGGCGATGCCAGCTTCTGCGGCTTTTACTGTCCTTGCATCGCTTCCAGAAAGCAGCGAATTCAACCGATCGAGCGCAGTCTCATACCTTTCTCTGGCGACCGCCAGTCGAGCACGAGCTTCAAGTACATCGGTGAAGGATTGATCAGAGAGCATCGTCTCATATGCAGATTGCGCTGCATCCAGTTCAGCTTCAGCATCATCGTGGATGATCTCCAGAAAACTTTCAATTTCTTCTTTTCCATCTCTTTGAATATCCCGATCCAGCAAATCCTCGGCAATAGAGAATGCTGTTTGCGCATTGATTAACCTTTCTTCCGCAGCTTTGAGATCTGCATTGCTGGCTAAATCACGGATTGATTCGTAGTTTGCCGTTTCGATATCGTACGATTCTTTCGATTGTTCAAGTTCATATTCAGCAGCGCTGATCACTTCTTCCTTTTGAAAATACCAGACCGGTAGCGAAAATTCCTGGGGGCTGTCTTCGTTCCAGTTTTCAATCCTGCGTGGCTGATCTTGAATACGTGCACTCTCAAGGACAAGTTCATATTGGGCTCTGGCGGATGCGACTCCTGTTTCCGCTGCTACTAGGGCCGCCTGAGCAGAATCAAGCGTTGTGTGCGAGGTATCTAGTTGGGCTTGTGCAAATCTCTGGGCAGCAAGCGCTTGCACCCTTTGGGCTGTTAACGAATCCGCTTCCAAGCGGAATAATATATCCCCCAGGTCAACTTGCGAGCCTTCTTTAGCAAAGACTTCTGCAACACGCCCTCCAATTTCTGGTGAAACATCGACCTCTACGGCTTCGATGACCCCAGAGGCATTCAATCCATCTTCCTTCGCTGGTAGGAGAGTGTCACAGCTGCTGAGTATCAAGAGGGTGACTATGAATAAAAATATGATGGTATTCCTGGTCTTCTTCATTTTATACTCCCGTTATTAGTGCCCAAAGATGTTTGGGGACTGCTTGCTCAATTCTCATTTCCACCATTCTGCACACTCGGTGTGCGCATGCTGGCGATAAAGACATCTTCTAAAGTAGGTTCGATAAGTGCCATCGGACCGGGGTCGATATGTGCTTGAAGTAATTCGGAATAAATCTGGGGTTGATAGACTTCCAAATCGGGTGCAATAATATGGACTGAGGTACCGAAGAGCTCTACATCATCAATGCGGAGTTTACCGGTTCTTTTTGCCGAGCGCAGGATTTCCACTGCTCGATCAGGATCAGATGGTGTGAATTCTAATACTTGTCCAGGCATCATTTCGAGTTTGATTTGCTCTGGTGATCCTTTTGCGATGATTTTTCCATTTCTGATAAAGGCTAATTTCTGGCAGTGTTCTGCTTCGTCCATATAATGGGTGGTGACAAATATCGTCACGCCGCGAGCAGCCTGCTCATATAGTAAATTCCAGAAGGCACGCCTTGACACTGGATCAACACCGGCAGTGGGTTCGTCCAGGAAGAGCACAGCTGGTTGGTGGATGATCGCTGCACTCAGTGCTAATCTCTGCCGCCAACCTCCTGAGAGATTTTTTGTTTGAGTATTTTCGTGTCCTTCCAAACCAGATAATTGAATTGATTCTTCGACCTTCTTTCTTAAATTTGAGGAGGATAAACCATATGCCATTGCATAGAACTGCAAATTTTGCGTCACCGTGAGATCGTTATAAAGACTGAATCGCTGCGACATATAGCCTACCTGCTGCCGAATCTGGTGCGTATTTCCATCCACCTGCATACCAAGAATATTGACCTGACCTTCGCTTGGACGGAGCAACCCCAGCATCATCCGGATGGTGGTAGTCTTACCTGAACCATTGGGTCCCAAAAATCCGAAAATTTCCCCCAGACTTACCTGGAAGCTCACCCTGGATACAGCAGTAAAACTTCCAAATTTTTTGGTTAATTCGGTCGCTGTTATGGCAGGCTTTTTATCGGTCATGATTGATCATCGCGAGAGAGATGAGGACAATATTTGTCATTATTGTTGCTGTTCACGTTTCAATCCAATGCGCGCCTGACAAACCTGAAGGAAAATGTCCCGATCAATATACCTAGGATAATTAGCGCGAGCACGTTGAACCATAAGGTCTCCAGGCCAGCACCCTTGAGCAAAATACCCCGCGTGATGGCTAACATATGATGCGCGGGAACCACGTTGGCAATGATTTGAAGTGCTTGAGGCATCGACTCAACTGGTGCTGCGTAGCCCGTAAACATGAAATCGACCATCCCCACGATCAATACGATTAAAAACGCCTGGTGCTGAGTGCGGGAAATGACACTGATCACGAATCCTTTCCCGAGTTCAACCAGGATATAAATAAAGACCAGGAGCAGAAGTAAAGGCAGGGGACCCCGGACCGGCACTCCGAAGGCAAAATGGGTGATACTTAACAGGATCAGGAAGTCGACAAACCCAATCAGAATGACTGGGATCGATTTACCGAGGATGATATCGAGCGATGAAAACGGCATCACCAATAACTGTTCCAATGTTCCCAACTCGCGCTCGCGGGTAAAGGAGAGGGCAGCGAACAGTAAAATAGTGAACTCAAGCATCAAACTAAGTTCGGCTGGGGTGGTGTACAGCGCTTCGCTCAAAGCTTCGTTAAACCATACCCGCAAACTGGGGTTAAATCCTGCAAATTGTTCCGGATCGATTTGTAACCTTTCGAATGTAATTTGCTCACCGATATCACGCGCTACACCCTCAATGGTACGCAATGCTTCTTTTGCTGGTGTGCTCTCAGCCCCGTTAAGGATTACGAACAGGACTGGAGATTCATCTACCGATTTAATCTTCTCAAGGTAATCCGGGGGAATGATGATCGCAGCATTAATTTCTCCCCGCTCAATTGCATGTTCTATGGTTTCCATCTCCGCAACATTTTTCTGTACGATAAAAGTGCCTGTATTTTCCAATTTCTGGACAATCTCGCGACTGGCTGTACTCTGATCTTGATCAAATACCATGAGAGGCAGGTTGGTGATCGGCCGTGAAGTGGCCCAGCCTATTAACAACAGCTCCATCGCCCCACCGATCAGCATAAAGGCTGGAAGCCACCAATCATGGCGAAGGTGGATGAATTCTTTTCGAACAAGTGCCCAAATTCGAAGCAGCATACGGATCAAGCCAATTTCTTTCTAAAGAATAGTGCGGCAATTGCAATGAAAACCAGGCCAAGCACGATCAGCATAATCGCGTAGGGCCAAAGAACTTCCAGTCCAACACCCGGAAGAAATACGCCACGAGTGATGATTGCATAGTGTGTCCCAGGGAGCGCAAGGGCTTCCAAACGCATCATCTCCGGCATCGAAACGATCGGGAAGAAGATGCCGGTTAAGAAGAAACCGGGGAAGAATATGACCAGAAATGAGAGCGCGAGAGCAGCAGCCTGGGTGCGCATGAAGACACCAACGATCGTGCCGAGACCGAGAATTGCGAACAAGAATATGGTGGAGAGGAGTAGGTATAAAAGGAAATTACCATTAAAAGGAATCCGAAACCAGGCGATCGCAATAATTGGTATCAAAATCACATTAAGCAATCCGAAGAAAATATAAGGGATCATCTTTCCGAGCAGAAGTTCGATCCGGCTGATAGGTGTGGCTAGTAATTGCTCCAAGGTCCCATGTTCGCGTTCATGAGATAAAGTTAGAGCTACGGATAACGCAGGTAAGCCCAGCACCATAGATATCAAGCCTGGGATTAAATCTACTCTTGATTTCAGGCTTGGGTTGTACCAGGTTCGCACGCGGAGATCGAAGGATTGGACGGAATCAAGATCAAGGCCAAGTGCCTGGATCTGATTTGAAAGCTGGTTATTAATTAACCTCTCAATCCGCAGTGCAATATGGTCCACAGCAAATGCCCCACTTTGAGGTTCTGTCCCGTCGATGATAATTTGTATGGGCAACCCGCGCAATGATGTTAAATCGCTGGCAAAATTGGGCCCGATGATCAAGGCGGCTTTAATTTTCCCCTGGATGAGCAATTGTTCAAGTGCGTCGAATGAGTCGACCTGGGCGTACAAATCTAAGTCTTCGCCCGCTGTAATTTGTTGGATTAATGAGCGGGACAGCGGGCTTTGATCGTAATCAAGAACTCCAATCGGAACGTGGTGGATATCGACTGTGATGGCGTATGCCATGATAAACAGCAAGATAGTGGGCGTCAGCAAGACCAATACTAAAGTCATCCTGTCCCGAAGGATGTGGAGGATTTCTTTGCGGGTGACTGCTTTCAAGTGACGATATGACATTTTAATCTTCAATCTGCCGGATCATCGAAATAAAAGCCTCTTCCATGCGTGGAGAAGTCTGGCGAATATTTTTACAGGTGATTCCCTGGTCCTCTAACGCCTGTTTGATTTGCGGGAGCCGTACTTCAACAGAATCAACCAAGATATGCAATGATTCTCCGTAGGTTTGCGATTCGATCACTCCCGGTAGTTGATTGATTAATTCGTGAGCTTCCTTCCAATCGGAAGGAACTAATTCGATTAATTCTCCCGCAATGCTTGAGCGTATCTCCTGCGGGGGAGCACACTTCACCAGGCGACCGTGGTACATCAAGCCAACTCGAGTACATCGATCTGCCTCATCCATGTACGGTGTGCTGATCAATATGGTGTTGCCTTGAATGTGTAAATCAGTCAGGATGTTCCAGAATTCACGCCTGGAAACCGGATCAACACCTGTGGTAGGTTCATCAAGGAGCAGGATCGGAGGTCGGTGGATCAGGGTGCAGGCGAGAGATAATTTTTTCTGCATACCTCCTGAGAGCTGCGCAGCACGCCGCTGCCTAAATTGTGTTAATCCTGCAAACCTTAGCAAGCTTTCACGGCGATCTACGATCTGGGTTTTATCCAGGTCGTACAGCTCAGAAAAAAAGGTCAAATTTTCATCCACTGAGAGTTCCGCATACAAGCTGAATTGCTGAGCCATATAACCAATTTTGGGCTTGACATTTTCAGGAGATTTCTTTAAATCGTAACCTGCAACACGAGCTGATCCTTCAGTGATATCTAATAGACCAGCGAGCAAGCGCAGCGTGGTGGTTTTACCGGCTCCATCAGGACCCACCAACCCGAAAAGCTCCCCGGGCTGGATTGCCAGATCAAGTCCATCGACGGCGCGATTTTCCTTAAATTTTCTGGTCAATCCTTCGGTGAGAATGATCGGAGTGGAATTTTCCATCACATTGAGAGGATCTGAATTTCAAGTCTTGGTTTATTCATCGTTTGGCGACTCGTATAAGCCATAAGACGAGCAGTGCCCCCAAGGCTGGTTCGATGAACAAGCTAATATTTCTCAAGGTATCACTGAATCCCATAGCGGGAATCACATACCAGTCCACCAGACCAACAATCACCGCAGTGATTACCGCGATGAAGTAATCCCCTGAAGCACCATAGGGTCGATTCTCTTTCCAAATCAAACCAGCAACTGCTCCAATGATTAACCCGACCACCACCATGGCTACGATAATTATTACAATTTCCATTTTAGACTCCTTCCTTTTTAACAAACATAGCGATGTCCGGTTTATGGTTTGCCGATCAGACCCTCGAGGGTTAATTTAAAATTTGATCGAAATTGAGTCTTGAGGTCGATGATTTCTGGAAAATAGATATAGAAAAGGATAGTCCCTTCATACAGCGATCCTAACGCAACTGCTGCCTCGGCAGGATCCATCGGACTGAATTCACCGCTTTCAATCCCCTCTTCGATAATCGGTGTGAGCAGATCAAGGAAATTTTGATAGTATCTTTTAATTGCCTGCTTGATATTTGGATTTCGGACAGACAAGGACCAGAAATCGAAAAATATCGGCATCAGCGGTTTCATTTTTTCCAGGTCCTTAATAGACATTTCAACAAAGAGTTCGATCTTTTTTGTGGCTGAATCCTCAGCTTCCAAGATTTCTCTCAACTGGGTGGTCTCAGAATCGAAGATCTGGTCAAGGATGCCGATGATGATCGCATCTTTGCTGTCGAAGTACCAGTAAAGGGCACCCTTGCTTAATCCTGATTCCTCGACAATGTCATCCATGCGCGCACCCGTGAACCCGTGCATGGTGAACACCCTGGTTGCTGCAGCCAGTATTTGGTTTTTGCGCTCTTCACTGACATCTGGACGTGGGGACATATCACTCCAATAATAAACCGACTGGTCAGTCTATTACTATTATAGAGTGAAAAAATAGTTTGTCAAGTAGATTGTGATGCTAGTTTGAATACTGCGAGGTAAGTTCCTAGCAGGAAAAAAACTGGCAGAAGATACAATGCCAGTTTCTTCGCTTTAAGAATGATGGGATTCTGGGAATTAATTTTTACGACGGTTTTCTGCGGCTGCCCCAATTGATAAACCGAGCAGCATGCCTCCACCAGCACCCAAAACCAAACCGAGGGTGAAGTTATCGATGGCCAATCCATAAACCATGCCGATGCCAGCACCAATTGTCAGACCGATCGCCAGGTAAATCCCGATTTTACTGTAACGCTTTTCTGGTTGTGGGTTTTCTTTCAGTTCAGGGTCCATCACATATCTCCTTGATAATGAGTCTCCAAATCCGCAAATTGGATTTCTCGCCGTTCGATCTTAAAAACTCAGGCGTCAAAATATTCTTGGGGGTATTTTCGCGCAAAGATCTGGTGAAGTCATGATGCTGGAGAATGGTTTTGCTCCCTCCTGATGAGGCATTTTACATCCGAAAATATGCTCCTAGAGAGTTATTTGCATGCCCTCGTTGATCGATTGCCAATCCGGACAAGTATACGCTGGGAAACAATCACAGATTCGCTTTTCAAAGCTAATGCGATGACCCAAGCATAACGCGCCTGATATCAATCAATTTTTTCCACGACTAGTACAAAATCAACTTTTGCAGTTGCTCCCATGCCTTGAAAGGTGGGCCTGACGTTTGGGACAATTGATACGATTTCCCCGTTTAAACTGTTCAAGAATTGCTCTAATTTGTCTTTCTCGGTATCCATTTTCAAATCAAACCTGTGCACTCTGTACATCATTTATTCCTCCTGGAGGTTTCTCATCAAACTCGGGTCCAAATAGAATTTCGAAGTTAATTGAGTCTAAAAATAGTAGTAGCTGGATGATTCTTTTCCTGTTCAAGTTTCTCCAGCCTCTTTCAAGTTGATCACACCGGTATTTTGCTTAATAAATTTATGCTGTCAGGCTTCCTGGGAATTGATCTGTCTCATCCCCGGCAGGGGTATTTATCCAATAAATTTTTCCCAGGTAAGTCTTCGCTTTGGGGAATGGGTAACCTTGTCGGAAAGAAATTCCAGGACAGGGTACCCACGCCCGATAGTTACAATGGTAGCGTTTAGCGTTTAGCAACGATATCTGAAAATCGAAAAGGTGCTTTATTCGAAGGTCATCGCCAGCTGCCTGCTTTCTTCTTCGATATATTTCACAAACCGGGCAACGTGCAGACCATCAGCAAGGGCATGGTGAAAATTCACGAAAAGTGGCAGCTGGTAGCGATCGTCCACTTCCTGTACCTTTCCAAAGGCGATCAGTGGGATGCAATCCAGCGAGGGTTTGCGGGTAATGGCAAATCCGGTAAATGCCAACCAGGGCAGGATGGTGATCGAGAGCAGATCGTCCCGGGGGAAATTCCCTTCCTGGTCATGAGGAAATTCCTTCATGGAAACTCCTTCCTTCGCCTGGGCGATTCCCGCAGCAGCCCGGGATGCGAAGGTTTTGAAGTCCGGATCATAGGTCAGGGTGGTCACCCCGAATAGATCATTCTCACCAAGGACAGTGATCAAGGGATGCACAACGTCGTGTTGGATGATCTCATCGCCACGTATGCGCTGCCGCAGCTCAGGGATGCGATTTCCCGCCCTGGTGATCGAGTAAACCAGGGTGATCGTCGGCGAGGATCCAGCAAGGGCGCGCTTCGTCCAAAGTTGGGTGATATCTACCTGGACGCATATGTTGACATGGGGGAATTCGAAACCAGAATAGAGGAGGAAATGATCGCTGCGATACCAGCTTTCACGTTCTATTACCTTCATATCTTGGACCTCCTTTGAGAACCAGTGGGAAAATTATTTCTTTGAAACCAGTATATAAGAAAATATTGCGAGAACAAGAAACCTTAAAGCTTACTGTGCTTATCCATCTGCCGAGGCCAAAAAGAATGTTTTACTCAGGGATGCCCAGCAATTTTGCGTATATCCATTCCAATCCTGTTCTAATCACTGCCATGGGCTCAATCAAAATCCATTTTCTACCCTGAATAATCCTTTTAATATGCGTTCAAGAAGGAAGTGCTTTTTCGTCAAGAAATGGTGTTCACCTTGCCCGGTTGATGTGATTTTACCCGCCACTAAGAGTCATTCTGATGGTGGCCACTTAGTCCCCAACATGCTCACGCTCTCGATATATCGAAAATGGTCTCTCTCAAAAAGCATAGTTGTGAACTTCTGGACTGCTTCGATGTCCGGGTATTCCTCGACGCCAAATGCCAACCACTGCTCTGTGGACCAGGTTGGGGTGCATATCAGCAAGCTCTTACCGCCAACTTTCTCAATATCCTCCATAATCTTGTTCGTATTATTATCCCGTTCTTCCTGGGATAACTGGTACCATGCCTCCTTTGGCCTGAACATCCATAGTTTGTAGATTGGTCCTGCCATTTGAATCCTCCTTATCGGTTGGTTGACAAAAGATTCACTTCCTCTTGAACATGCTTCCCAGGGCAAAGTGAGAAGCTAATTAAATTTCTATCCAAGTTATATCGTTCCAGACAATAAAAAAAATCACAGGAGGTAGGTTTTGGATTATGGTATTCTGGCAAAGGATGTGTGAACAAATATGAACCTTAAAGGTATATGGTGTCGAATTATTGGTGGTTACGCATATATGATTCACATGCATAAAAAAAACGCACTCCCGTCACTTGGTGGAAGGGCGATGTTTGGAGCGAAGAATACTCCCTGGACTAAGTCACCAATACATTGCGAGTGGTGTTCCTAATTGCTAATATCATTATACAAGTTAGTTCATCCTTGCACAAGTTATATAGTACCCCTTTCCTAAGATTTTGGTGTGAAAAGTGAGTATTTATACGTAAAACTTCCAGCTCCGAGGCGAAAATTAACCCCTTAGAGATGAACCTATGTTTACATATTATGCATACTGGCAATAAAAGTGAACATGGAGGATCAATATATGTGAGTACTTTGTACTCCTGCTGTTCATGATCTTCAGTGCATCGATCGGGCAGCAGGGGAGTGGGAAGCAGGGATTCGTGCTACCTGTCTCTCGCGGACGTTCGCAGAGCGCTTTCCAGGCCTGTCTCTTTGGATTCGAATTTTCTCTTCTGCTGTTTTTGATTGATGAAAAGAAAAACCACTCCTTCATACAGGGTCAGGAGCGGCTTTCAATGAATGAGTCAACCAGAGCGGGTGATGGGACTCGAACCCACGAATGGTAGCTTGGGAAGCTACTGCCTTACCACTTGGCTACACCCGCTGATTCTAGCACTATTTTACCATGCTTGAATGCTGGCATAAAAGGCTTAGAATTTGCCGAAACCAGTTCGAATGAAGAAAGGTAGAAGTATTTCAATTTCTGAATAAACCATTTATAACCCGGTGTAAATCTTGCATCAGTAAATATATAAGAAACTAGTATGAACTTGTACGACCATAATCTCAATCATCTTTGATTAATGTGCGGATGATATAATCCCGCTGGGTGTGTGTATCTCCTGTTATGGGCGATTAAAAATTACTGGATCAACCCTGATTCCTATACTTACCATCGGATCCACGCGTGGCAGTTAATACAAATAGGCCTGCAATCAACGAATTGAGTCAGCGCGAGTGTGAAATCTTGTCCCTGGTTGCAAAGGGAGCAAGCAATAAAGAAATCGCGCACGATCTCCATATCAGTACAAATACCGTTAAAGTTCATTTGCGCAATATCTTCTCTAAAATCGGGGCAAGTTCAAGGACAGAAGCGGCGATGTACGCGGTAAATGCCGGAATTGTTGATGTCAAACCCGTCGATTTAGGAGCAGAACCAGAAGGCACGGGACTGAGCAGGTACAGCAGGGTTTTAATTGGTTTTGGGGTAACTGTCGGGGTGCTCTTGCTAGTTTTGATTGGATATTTTTTATACCAGGACAATTTTTCCGGAGCTCAAAACTCAGCCAATCAGGCGGTCTTTCCCGTTGAGGCGGGCTGGGAAGAAAAAGCCCAATTATTATCCCCGCGAGAAGGTTTGGCTCTGGCGAGTTATGATGGACAGATCTATGCCTTTGCCGGGGAGACTGCCAGTGGGATTTCTCAATCGGTTGAGAGATACGATCCGGATACTGACCGGTGGTCTTTAATGGAATCAAAACCGACACCGGTAACCGATGTATCCGCCGCGATCATTGCGGGCAGGATTTATTTACCAGGAGGTTTAACCCCTTCTGGCGAATTGAGCAAAGCATTAGAAATCTATTCACCCATCGAGGATAGTTGGGAGCGAGGTGCTGACCTTCCATTCGGGATCAGCGCTTACGCACTCGTCGCCTATGAAGGCAATTTGTATCTGTTTGGCGGTTGGGACGGGACTAGCTACCTTAATTCCGTATTCCAGTACGATCCGGAGCTGGATCAATGGAATGTCAGAACACCCATGGAGACACCAAGAGCATATGCAGGAGCAGCGGTTTCAGGAGGAAAAATCTTCGTGGTAGGGGGGTATGATGGCAGTCAGGCACTGTCTTCCATGGAAATATATATCCCAGAACTGGATGGTTCACAAATCAACCCCTGGAGTGAGGGCCCAGACTTGCCCTCCGGCCGTTTTGGGATGGGGGTGACAGAATTAGGCAACATGATCCATGTGGTGGGTGGTGAGGTAGGGCAGGATCGTGTGCCAACTTCACTGGTTTATTTACCTCAGGATGGCATCTGGCAGGAATTTGAGAACCCAACCCCAGATACGATATCCAATATTGGTCTGGTACCCCTGGAAACCCATTTGTACCTTGTGGGTGGGCAATCAGATGGGCAGATTTCTGGAAATAATATCGCTTACCAGGCAATTTACACTTTTGTTATGCCAATTATCCGCTGAAAATGCTCGAATAACCCATAAGTGTTATTGATAATTCTCACAGTTCCTGTAAAATTATTTTCAGACAAGGGAAAATATCCGAAAATCTACATCATTTGTGAATCAGACCAATAATTTTGAGGAGACAAAAAATGAAAAAATTCCGCATGATAACCTTAATGGCAGTGGTCGCAATGCTGTTCGCACTGGTAGGTTCAGCCTCTGCCCAGCTGGGTGATACGGACGTATCTTCCTTCACCGTGCAGAATATTGATACAGTGACTGCTTCGGTGACGATTACCTTCGTAAGCGAGAGCGGGGTTGAAACCACCCCTAATCCTTTGAATTCAGGGAAAGCCAATCCATTCAATCTTGCACCCGGTGAATCATTTGAGGTGTATGTGCCCGGGATTCCCTCGAGCCAGCTGCCTAACGGTCGCTACTCGGTGGTGATTGCCTCTACCGCTCAGGTCGTGGGAATCGCTAACCTGGTCGGGCAGGGTTCAGTGAACTTCAACGGCAGCTACTCTGGATTCAGCTCCGGGGCAACCACTTTCTACCTTCCATCAGCTGTGTTCAACTATTACGGCTGGTACAGTTTGATCTCCGTCCAGAATGTGGGTGCAGCTCCTGCAGATGTCACCCTGACCATTACCTGCACGGATGGTACAACTGGTACACTCTCAGTGCAGAATATCCCCCTGTTCGCCTCGCACCACTTTGATCTCGAAACAACCACACCATCCGGGTTCACCGGCAGCACCAGCTGTAATGGTTCAGCAAAGATCACCTCCGACCAACCTGTCGTGGCGGTCGACAACCAGACAGCTCCTGCTGGTGGAAACACACAGTCATTCAGTGGTGTCATGTCCGGCAGTCAGAAGCTCTACGCTCCCGCACTCTACAAGAACTATTACGGTTGGAACTCCAGCCTCAACATCCGCAAGTTAGGCACAGGTAACACAACCGTGACGGTAACTTTCAGTGACAGCGGTACCACGACCTGCAACCTGACTGATGCAAAACCGGGGTGCCTGCTTTACATCCCAAGTGTGCATTCCGCGAACGGATATTTCGGTGCAACCATTCAAGAATCCGGCAGCACGGGATTAATTGCGGTCGTCAACGCGGCCAACGGTGCTCAGGCCCAAACCTACAACGCGATTGGCAGTGGTACCGGGACGGTCGGTATCCCCAGCGTGATGAAATCCTACTATGGTTGGAATACTTCCTTCACCTGCCAGAATGTCGGCTCGGTATCGACTTCACTGAATATCAAGTATGACGGCTATGCAGGAAGTGCCTATAACACTGGTACTCTTGCTCCAGGTGCTGCGGTTGAGAAGGTTACAGCAAACGAAGGGTTCCTGCCGGCCGGGTTCCAGGGTGGTGCAACTGTAAAAGCCAACGCTGGTGGTGCCCAGGTCAGCTGCATCGTGAACTTCAATAATGCAGCTCAGATGGGATCAACAGCTGGTGATTGGTCGATGAGCTACAACGCCTTCAACAAATAAAACCTGACAAATTCACATAAACATGCAGAGAGGCTGTCCGAACTTGGACAGCCTCTTTTCGCATCGATGAGTATTTCACGGGTTCTATGGTGACTTGCAGCCTTGCAGCAAGTTAGAATGCGGAATTGCATTTCCCACTTGAAATTAGAAACGATCCCGGTGTCTGTTGCGAAGGAAAACTGTGTTTGATTCGTGGATCAGGAATTTTCTCATTCGTCAAGCAAAATATCCTGGTAATATTGCTTGCACCTCACCAGTAAGATTGGTAAAATCACTTAGTTTTGAATATCTCAATAATTCAATATTCAGAAATAACCTCGGGAGCTTATGATTAGAAAAAAACCAATGAAATTCGCCTCATTTACCATTCTTGCAGCTCTGCTCCTTTTCATTGTGGGATGCCAACCAGCTTCAAGTTCTCCGGAATCCGCAGATCGCGTGATCATAGAAACGCCGGTTGTCGTGATAGATCAAAGCAATTCGACCCTGGAGCCCTACACGTTCGCAGAATCAGATCCCGGCTTTATCACACTACACGGGCTGCTGGTCGTGCGGGACCCAACTACCATGCTGCCATCCCCAGATGACGCAATTTTCCTGGTGCAGATGGGTGAAGGCGAGGGTGTCTCGGGCATCCCGCAGTTCACAGTGGGAGAGGTGCCCCAGGCTGACGTGGACGAAAGTACTGGCGAATTCATGTTCACCAATATTGAACCGGGGAAGTATGCTGTCGTCGTAATGACGATGGGCGGTGCCCAAATCCCTGCTCGCAGTATGGAGGATGGCTCTTATTCAATACTCACATTTTCAACTGATGAGATTGATCAAACTGTCGAATTAGGCAGCTTGAGTTTGCCTTAGTGATTGGTTTGAGGTTTGGGAGTTTGGATAGTTGAAATAAGTGGAGAAAGGGATCATCCAATCAATAAATTTCCTCCTGTTGAGGAAGATTATCAAGTTGAACCCTCGGATTTCACCGGGGGTTTTCTCGTCAACCAGATGAATAGAATGATCCATAAGAATTCTCCTGCAGTTAAAACCAGGCGAAAAACAACTGCCAGGAGAATGGCAATAACAGGTGGCATGAATAAGCTCAATATGGCACTGAGGGTGACCTCGCGAATGCCCAAACCTTGAATGCCGATCCCAATGGTCAGGCTGACCGCACCTGCTGCACCCCAGGCACCGATCATAGCGGGATAGAAGCTCCAACTGAGGGGGTAGATAGCCTGAGCCAGTACGAAAAGGATCAGACCTCCTCCAGCCCAGGCGATGAGCATTGCTAATAATGTGATGACCAAGCTTCCTTGGTGCAAGCGGGGAATTTCCTGCACGCCTCGACGCTTAAGAAAATAAGGCAGCAGGCGGTTTACCAGCGGAAAAGCTATGATCAACAGGATCAGAATCGGGATGGCGATAAATGCTCCAGTCTGGATGGTCGATATCTCCTGTGAAAATCCAATTCCGGACACAAGCAGCAGAAGTGCGGTCAGGAAGCCTGTAAGTGCCAGCAGGATGATATCAGCTGCCGAAGCGGTAACGACCAATGATGCAGGCACGAACTCTTCTTTATACAGCAAAGTCCGACTTGATATGTACCAGACAAAACCTGGAATATGTCTTGGGAGAGCTGAAAGACTGAAAATGCGTAAATTTGTGCGGAAAGGAAGCCTGACACCAATAGACCGCAGCAAAGTGTGCCATGAAATTGCAGTGGGGAGCATGCCCGCGGGATAGATGAGAACTGCCAGAATAATATAACGGTAATTGAATTTTATATCTTGAGCTTTGAACTGGCTCCAATTCGAGCGCAACGCAAGGGCGATAAAAACCAGGCTGATGATTAGAATTCCGATAAAGATGTACTTTCTGGTTTTCGGATCCTGATAAGCAGAGCTGAGCCGCTCCCAGATATTTAATAGTCGCTTGCGCATAGACACTTAATCGTAGTTAAAATCATAAATCCGAATTCGAATTCTGCCAAAATTTTGGTCAACAACCAGGGTCGAATGATGATTGAGCCAATTTTCTGCGTATTTATCCTCATCCCAGAATTCGGGGAAGAATTCTAGCAACCACACCCGCTGGTAAGTCTGGGCGAGCTCGCTAAAAATATCATCAGCCTTATCCGGAGTGAGCATTTCCCCTTCCCAACCTCCGCTGACAATGTCGTAATTTTCCGGGATTCCAAAAAGCGGTATTTCGAGCTCCCCATATTGGTCGAAGGCCAGGGAAGCTGCAGCTGGATTACTGAACAGTGCATCATCCGGGGTAGAGTTTTGTTGGATGAATTCAGTTGCTCCTTTCCAATCATCTTTTGATAGGGTAACCTGTTGGTATACCAATGAAGTACAGGCCGTTAGAATCAGGATGATCAATCCGATGATGCGATATGTCCTGGGAAGCAGGTATGTAATCCATGCCGAAAGCAGCAAGATGGGGGCGAGAACTATTAAATACTGTTTGAATTGGTAGACGGGGAAAATAAGAGCAGCCGCCGATATGCAAAGGAAAGGAATAACTCCCCAGGAAATCACGTAATAGAAATTCCCTTTGTGTTTGCTAAATACAGGTAGATACTTGATAAATGCCCAGGTGAATACCCCGATGACCATGACCAAAACTATCCACAACAGGATTTCTGGAAGGGTAAGGACCGCAATTCCAAAAAGGAGGCGCAGCAATGTATCCCGGATCAAATTGATTGTGGGGGATTCAACCCAGGTCATGGAGTGGTATCGAGCCTGGTTGATCGCTGTCGGGAGCCAGGGAAGGAAGGTAAGAAGGATGATGAGGGTGCTGACAACCCATTTCAGGATTTCATTTTTAGGATATCCATTCACGAAACGGATCACGATCCAAAGGGCGAAGCCAGCCAGAGGGAAAAAAGCAAAGTAATGCGTATAGATAGCAAGTATTGAGAAGATGCTGTAAAGGATCCAATGGATCATTCTTTTACTTTCAAGAGCCCACCACAAAGATGTCGCTGCCGCAGTGGTCAGGCAAGCCAGCAGGATGTACATGCGGATTTCTTGCGAATACCAGACATGCATCGGAGAGATCGCGAGTAATAATCCACCAACAAGAGCGATATAAATCCCTCCGGATTTGTATCCAAAGTGCATGGTTTGAGCAACGTTGATTACACCCAGGACGACCGAAAGTAAGCGAGCAAATACAATCCCTGAACCCAAGCGGAACCAAGCATGAAGGAGCAGGTAATAGAAAGGTGGGTGCTGATCAGCAGCTGTTCCTTTTATGATATCGATGATCGAGTGCTTGGCTAATTCGATCGAATATGCTTCGTCGATCCAGGCGCTTTCGGCACCGATGGACCACAAGCGCACCAGTGCAGCAATTACCAGAACCACACCAAAAGAAATAGGCAGCCATAGAATGCGGTGGTTTCTAATCGAATTTTGAACAGGATCCAGGAATTTAAACATGCTTATCAGCTCAGCGGTTTTCTTAGGACATATGTGATGATCGGTCCACGGGTCAGGAGATAGGAGAGCTGGCGGTATGGCCACAAGATGGCTGATAGCAGTGGGTAAATCTTCTTGGTTCCAGGTCTGAATTTACCCTGCTGAATCATCAAATCTAAACTCAATAAAAATGTGCCTTTCCCACCAAGAATACATTTTTTTGCCTCTATCTGAAAACCTGTCATCGCGACTAACTGTTGGAGGGTTTGTGCTGAGAATAAATGAAAATGCCTGGGAGGATCCCACCCGATCCAATACTTTCCAAAAATATAGCGATCGAAGCTGGCCAAATTTGGAATTGAAAAAACGCATATTCCTCCTGGTTTAAGTATTTCCAAAGACTTCTGAAATGCCTGTTTGGGACTGGGAAGGTGTTCAAGCACATCCCACATGGTGATAACATCAAAGGTTGATTCTGGTAGCTGCGCGGTTGACAGGGAGCCAGTTATCACCTCCAACTGGTAATTCTCACGCGCCAGCTGAGCTGCTTTCTCGATTGGTTCAATGCCCAATACCTGCCACCCATTCTCACGGGCAATTTTCATGAAATTTCCGGTCGCGCAGCCAACATCCAATAAGTTTCCTTGATCGGGATTGAATGATTGCACGAGTTTTAACTGCCGAGTGAGTGCACGCCTGAGATGCCATTGCTGGGAATCTGATCGATCGCCAAGAAGGTAGTAAGCTTCATATTCGTCTGGATAGAAATTGGCAAGCTCGTCCGCTGTGGGACGTATCGGCAGGTAAATCAGCCCACAATGCGAACAGGTTGCTAACTGGAACTCCTCTCCCGTGAAGCGATCTACCCTTTCGAGGATTGAGACAGGATCATCAGCACCACAAAGATCACAATTGACATTTTCCAATTCAGGAAGCACCTTTACTGATTCGATAACCCTCTTTCACGCCAGACCAGAAATCGGGGATATACCTTGCTTGTCCATTGATGATCTCACGGATTATGTTCCATCCGAGGACAAACCAGATTAGAGAAGTTGGAAAGCGATCTGGATGGCGAAAAAAAAGGACTGTGTTGCGGCCCAGGTAATGCCAACGCTGCGGTGAACTTACTCCGAGTGAACTGGACACCTTGTGGAGAACTTTGGCACCCGGTACATATCCAATTGTAAAGCCTGCTTCACGAGCCCGGTAAGTAAAATCATAATCTTCTAAATAATTCACGTAGCGCTCATCAAATCCGCCAACCTGATCGAGCACTCCTTTCTTAATCATCAGGGCACAACCCGTCGCGTATTCCAGCTCTTTGGCGAGATTGTATTTCGGTCCGTCGGGTTTTTTATAGCCGATCATCTTGATCGTTGGTGGAAAAGACCTCCATCTCGCTCCTGCGGCCCAAATCAGGTTGGGAGCATCTTGGAAAACAATTTTTGGTACCGAGATATCCCACCTGTTGTTAACGAGCAGGGAAATGGTGTTTTTTTCAACGATGGTGTCATTATTGAGTAAGAAAACGAATTTCGCACCGATCTCAAGGGCTTTTTTGATGCCTGTGTTATACCCACCCGTAAAACCAAGATTCTGCGGGAGTTCAATGACATGGAGTTGGTCGTACGAGCTCCGAATTTCGTTTACTGACTCATCTTTAGAGCCATTGTCCACCAGCATGATTTCTGAGTTCGAATAATCGGATTCCTTTACAGATTGGATGCAGCGGATAGTGTCCCCCGGTCGTTCCCAATTGACGATCACAATTACCACTTTCTCGAAGGTTGCAAGCTCATCCATGCTGAAATTCCTTCAGCGAAGATTGAAGCTCCACGGTGAATTGTGCCGCGAGATGTTCCCAGGTAAAGGACTTGACGTTTTGATCCCCGCGGTGACGTAATTCGTCTGCATATGCTGGCGCCGAGATGATCTTTTGGATGCAATCTGCCAGTGATACCGGATCTCCAGGATTTGCTAACATACCTGCTGGTGGTTCACCTAATAATATTCTGCGATCTCCTATATCGCTGCTGATAAATGGGACATGGGAGATCCAGCTCTCGAATAATTTCAGCGGGGAGCGTCCTTTTGCTGCATCATTATCATATACAGGATCGATGGAAATATCTAATAGAGCATAATAATTCGAGATCTTTTCTGGCGGGACCCTACCCACGAAGAAGGTTGAATTCGAGATATTTAATTGCTGCGCCTGTTGAATCAAGGCAGGAAGGTCTTCTCCACCACCGACCATCAAAAGGCAGATCTCTGGGTACTGGTCCTGCAGCTGCGCGATTGCCTCAAGAAGCAAGTTCACAGGATGGCTGGGAAGGCTCATGCTGCCGATATATCCTGCTACTTTCTTATTCCCCAAACAGAACTCTTCACGCAGGGAATTGACTTCGGAAAAATCAGGTGCCTGGAATCGTGAAGCGTCAACACCATTAGAGAGATAGATGATCTTTTCTTGCCTTACTCCCCATGAAATTAACTTGTCTCGCATGAAGAACGTATTGGTCAGTACAGAATTTACTCTCTTCGGCACCCACTTTTCAAACCAGGAAATGATGGATTTTTGCCACTTTGAACTGAACCTCCCGGATTCAGATTCATAATCATCGCAGTCCAGAAATAATCGCCCCCCGTGGATAATTCTGGCGATCAATCCGGCGATGCTGTTCATTGGGTGAGGCTTTCCAATAATGATGATATCAGATTTATTCTTGATAGCTGCCCTGCTGAGCTGCCAGGCAGCGCTCAAGCTGATTTGCACGAGCCTCGGCGCAGAATAATAACTTTTCAGGTGATCAGATTTTTTAACATGCATCTGGGCTACATAGTTGATTGAGACACCTTCGGATTGAAAAGATTTCTGCGGGAGTTCTGCATAATTGGGGTGAAGGGCAATGATTTTCACATCGTAATTCAATTTAACCAGCTGCTTGGCGAGAGGGAAATATCGTCCCACACCACTCGGGGAATCAAGACTTTGAGTTAATAAGAAAACGATGCTAGTCACGTCTACACACTTCCTAGGTTTTGGATCCCAGATCTTCAATGGTGGAGACCAGCAGGTTCCAGCTTGAATCATCCTGTAAAATTGGATTTCTTTCTGGAAAGCCACCTTCGATTATATTCTCGATCACGCTGGCCAAGGCGACGCTGTCCGCAGGTGGAATCACAGTAACACGCTCGGAGCTTTTCAATACACTGTCTGCGATGCACTCTGTAGCCACGATGGGAAGATCGAAGCTGAGGGCAATTTTTGCCGAACCCGATTGCGTTCCAGCGACATAGGGGGCAACGAAAATATTTGCCTGATTAAAAAAGAGGCTGACCTGATCATCTGGGATGTACTGGTCGAAAAGCAGCACCTGATCATCCAGTTCGAGCTGCATAATCAACTCTTTATAATGCTGTTTCTTTTCCCAAAATTCACCCGCAATGATCAATTGAACCAATACCCCCGAGTCTTTGAGTATTGAGACTGCTTCGATCAGGTACTGCAGCCCTTTATAAGGTCTGACGATGCCGAAAAAAAGCAGGGTTGGTAAATTCTTTTTCAATGCTTGTAATTGTTCAGCGGTATCTTCTGCAGGGCTGGAAAGACCAATGAACTGGTTATAAACGGGATGAGGGCAAATTACTGGTTCAGAGTCGGGGAGGAGTGAACGCAGGCGTTTTTTTTCATTATCGGATTGGACAATGTAAGCAGATCCTTGTTGTAATACCTTTTGAGCAATCCACCTGTCCCAAGGTTTATCCTCGTGTGGAATCACGTTATGAATTAAGAAAACAACTTTGTATAGGTCTCGGGACAATAATCTCGCTAATACCCAGAAACCCGGTGCCCAGAACGTCGTCCACCAGGCGATCAATATAAGATCTGGATGAATGCGTTTAATTTCATTCACCGTCCCAATCCAGGTCCAGGGGTAGACTGGGTCAAGCGTGAATTTGGTTTCAAGTTCAATGACTGGTTTACTGGGATCTTTATCGGTTTTTCCTGGATATAACCAGGCAGGATACTGCCTGCGAAAGGAGATGATGGATGTTTCATGCCCTGCATTGATTAATTTGCTGGCAAGCATGGTGGTGTAGTGGGCAATTCCCCCACGATAAGGGTAGGCAGGTCCGATAACAGCGATTTTCACGATTGCCCCTGGGTATTGATCAACTTGAATATCCAGACCCGGTCTTCATGATAAACCTCAGAAAAATTTGGATCGTTGATCAAAAAATTAACGTCAAGCAAGGGGGCAGAATTGGCATTCACCTGCCCCTGCTGTTGGCCAATAAAAATATACCTGATGCCTCGCTGATCTAATTCGGAAAGGACTCCTGGATCATCAAGGCCATTTTCCTCGATCAAAGTTACCAGGCTGTTAATGAATTCAACATAATCAGGACGTATGCCAGTTTCTGAACCATAAGTCAGTGGAGGTTGGGATGAGTCATGTTCTGTCAACAGGGGTAGCCACCAGCCGCCATCCGAACCTACTACGAGGGTACCACCATAAGCAAAGAAGGAATTTACCAGGAAATTCGCTTCACCGGGGAGATTTTCCTTGATCCATTCTACAGCTCTCAGGTCAGGCCGGGTTAATAAGGCAAATTCTCCTGGTTTCACATCCCGAATCCTTGGTCGCGTGAACCAGGCGCCTAAGAAGACCAGTGAGATGAGCAACAAGGTGGACCAGATAAACTTGCGTTGCAGAAATGGCTCGGGACGACGGATTTCCTCTGATGATATGAGATTTACCTGTATAAGAAAACTTGAGAGACCTGCGCCAATCAGGACCGCTGCAGGAATATAAGCTGCAATAAATATCGCGAAATTTGTTAATATACCAGTGCCGGGCAAGCGCAGCCAATTTGGATTTGCAGCCAGCAATATCAAGAACCACCACAGGCTAAATATATTACTTTTATGGTTGCGAGTGACGATCCCCCAACCAACAGCAAGAAACAGAAGCAACCAGATCAACAATGGCAGGTAGTTTGAAATATTGCCAATAGCGTTCAATTCCTCGAGAGCCTGAGAGACATTTGAAGCTGCACTGCTGATTTGGGCACCGAATATCTCTGGAAGTGTCCCTTCAAATAACCTGAGCAGCCAGGGAAGGATGAGGACTACCATACCTGCTCCCTGGATGAGCATTCTCCTGATTACGGAGAAAGTGCGCAGGCGTTTAAGGTTGAGAAGCAAGTAGGAAGCATAGAAGAGAGGGATGAAAATGGTCACCCTGTAATGAGTCAAAGCTAATCCTGCTAAACCGAACCCCACCAGGATGTCCCACCAGAGATCATTCTGCTCTGAATCCAGATTCTTCCACGCAATATAGATAATTACAGGCAATATCACCTGTCCTGCTAGCTGTGTGTAACGACCCCAATTTACATACGCCATCGGCATCGAAGAAAGGAAACCAGCGATCAATACCGCAATTACACCGGCCCATTTATTCTTGCCAATCAGGATTGCCACGGGGTAAAGTGCAATGATGGCACAGATATTAAGTATCTGCCCAACCCACAGAATGGATTGCATGACATCCAAACCGGTCAACCAATGGAAATTTGAAACCAGGGCATGAAATCCAAAATGATAAGTAAACGATAACAATTGCGCGTAAGGTTCCCAGGAGGAAAATAAACCGCCATTGTCCGCTAATAACTGGGTAATCATCGTATGCTGGTAGGAGTCCCCCCACATGGGTGCATCTAATCCCCTTATCGGCCAGAACCGGGTGAAGAGTAGGAGGAAGAAAATGAGTAAAAATGCCAAATCAGGGATTCGTTCATACCAGGATGACAATTTACTGGAGCTGACAGTATTGGTTTCCAAATCTCCAGACCAATTACTTTGATCTTCGATTGGAGAAAATCTTCCCTGCCTGCCTAGGAAATATCTTGTGGCGATTGCGAGGCAGCCTAAAATTGGGAGCAGCAGGGCATTCAGGAGGTTCGAATGAATCCCTGCAGTATCCATCCAGAGGAAAAGGATTGGGTAGAAAGCTATCCCCAATCCAATCGATAGGCAAATTCTTGTAACCCAATTCTGTTTCTCCCAGGGGGGGAAGAACCAAGAAAGGACTGCCCAACCTGGTATCCCAAAGAGGATCATACCGATCAGGAGCAGGAGAATCCAATAAACACCCTCAACGGATAATCCCGTGATTAGAAGCACAGCATCATAGTTCAGTTTAAAGGAGGATTGAGAATTTAAAGCGAGGTCGCCACTGTATTGAGATCCATTGAGGTAATTGTTTCCAGGTGCTGAACCAATTTTTATAGAGCCAGGTCCGTTGAAAGCCAGCTCGAAATAATAATCTTGGCCCTTGCTGTATTTAATCGCTGGAAAGGTGAAATTATAAAAACCTGCTTTCTGGATTTCCGTACCTGGGACCCTAACGGTTGCTAAGAGTTCACCCGATGGCCTACCTTCATATAAACGTAAAGATAACTCCCCAGATGTATCCTGACCTGGTTTTAAGTAGAGTGATATTCCATCTAAGCCGTCGAATTGGGGAAGAAATGTTTGACCCAGTTGATTATCACGGCTGACCTCAAGAAATTCAGGGTGCGCTGGTTGTTCTGATCTTGAAATTGAAGCACAGCTGGAAATAATCAGCGGGAGGATGAGCAATAAGGTTGACTTTATTCTCATCCGGAAGGGGACCTTTATTTTTGAAGTCATCAGGGGTAATTTAGTTGAGCGAATTCTGATTTATCTGATCCCAGGGGATGCATTTAATCCCCAGCAAGGATTTTCACTCATCAAATTCTTGGCGACGCTGCCGGTATAAGATTTCTTCAAGAACTTTCCGGTTGAATCCAATTAAATCTGCGACCAATCCAATCAGGAATATTTGAAAACCTACAATCAATAAGACTGCCGATAAAATTAAAGATTGGACATGACCCGCGCCTTCACCAATTATGTAAAAATAAACAAAACGTCCTGAGCCGATGATTCCGGCGATCAAGAAAAGTATACTGATGCCAATAAACACGCGCAGTGGTCGATACATGGTATAAGCGCGCAGGATGGTGGTGCTTGAGTTGGCAAGATAATCGGGGATATTGCGCATTAAACGCGAAGGACGCACCTGCTGGTTGGTCCGTACCGGAACATATTCAACGGCCATGTTCCGGGCACCCGCCTGGATCAGGGTCTCCAGGGTATATGAATAATCGTTCATCACCAGGGTTCGCATGGCTGCGTCCCGGGTATATGCCCGGAAACCGCTGGTGGCGTCCGGTATATTAAGACCTGATGCCTGGCCGATAGTCCAACTGCCAAAACGTTGCAGCAGGCGTTTTGTATAAGAAAATGATTTAAGAGTTCCAACCTCCCGATCCCCGACCACTATGTCTGCTCTTCCTGCGAGAATCGGTTCGACAAGCAAACCTATATCTTCTGCGTTATATTGGTTATCGGCATCGGTATTAACGATTAAATCTGCGCCCTTCGATAATCCAGTTTCAAGACCGATCTTGAAAGCAGTTGCCAATCCCATGTGATGAGGCAGGGTGATGACATGATGAACCCCAGCCTGGGCTGCTAACTGGGAGGTGTTATCGGTCGATCCGTCATCAACAACCAGGCATTCAATGCTGTCAATTCCATCCAGCTGAGTGGGTAATGCCCGCACTGTTTGCGAGATATTCTGAGCCTCGTTTAAGCAGGGGATTTGTATGATCAGTTTCAATGGAGTTCAACAACCTAGCATTAATAGTAGATTTTGCGTGATTCCAGAGAAGTATACCATCGATACCCTGAACCAAATTTCAGTTAAAACAGATTGTGGGGATGTAGAATCTTACCGCTAATGAATAAATGGTAAGAAGATCGGCAGATATTTATTCACCTTTAGCTGGTAAGAAACTATATTGCCAGCGATGCGTCCGTCTGTGTGACGGGCACGAAGATAGACTTTTCCTGAACGATCGGCTGTCCAGATTATCCTCGAAATCTCGTTGAATCCAGCCGATTGTGAACTGGCTAACATCGTAGTCCCATCGGATGCATACAATTCGAGAATAGTGGCGGTCACAGCCCCGGTTGGCCGGCTTTCTAACAGGTAGGCCTGGCCTAATTCAACTTCGAAATTTACCCAATCCTCGTCATTCAAACGATTATCTGCTAAAGGGTTGCAAAAATTATGCACCGTAGGTAAAGCCATGAGATATACCTTGGTGGAGTGTTCTGGTGAATTATCATTGCTGGACCTGTCCCAAATGTCGGGTGCGGAACATAAACCTGCCGGATCCAGGATCGTGGTGCTGGTCTCAGGAAGCTGGGGGAATGCCCCAAAATTACTAGCAAGGTCGATACCCCGCATCCTGAAGCTGTAGGTTGAACCAGGCTGCCCAATAAACCAGCGGTTTAATTCTGATGCTGGAGAAGATGGATTGATATTAGACCAATCCCCACCAGCCAACTTTGACTGCAGCTGGAAATAATCGATTCCTGATAGGTTATCAGACCCGGACCAGCTCAGCTCAATGGCGGTACTTTGCTGGACTGCTTCCAGACTTTGCATGTTTGTTACCGGTGGTGTGCGATCAAAGCCGATGTCCCAGATACCACTGCCTTTCCAATTACCTGCCCAATCGTAAATATTTGCAAAGAAAGCAGCACCCTTCAGTTCGGGATAGTCATTCGCATCCAGGGTGATTCCCCATCCATTGAACCCGTCAAGGTCTTTTCCAATTTCCTGCCAATCGGATGCTAACCATTCTCCCGAATGATAAAGGAATTGAACATAGCTGATTCCACTATCTTGATCATTTGCATCTGTGAGCAGATCAAACGTCACTGATTGATTGATATATGAATTTGATAAGGGTTGAATCAAGTTCCCTTGGGGTGAATTGTTATCCTTGCGCAGTGTAAGCTCGTAATCAAAATCATCCCCACCATATGATGGGTGTGACCAGAGATTGGCACGCACATAATAAGTTCCTGTCCTCTTTAATTGGTAACCCAGGAGCGGATCGAGGAGGGTTCCAAAAATCTCGTCGTCGTGTTGTGCGAGCTCGGAGCGTCCGTCACCATCCAGAAGGAACAAGATGAGATCCAGGTTTTCAACAGGATTACTAGATGAAGTGTTTATATCCAGCACGATATGGTCTCCTGCCTGACCCTCAAATTTATAATAGTCAATATCTCCTGCGGGACAAATTTCTCTGGCAATCGTCTGGTCGAAGTTGATCGTCTCTGCGGTACTCGGCGAATCATTGCTATCGTCACAATCAGGAAGAACTCCCTGGACGATCTCGATATCATCTATAAACCAACCTTCACCATTTGCATTATCAACTGCATCGAGTGTTGAGAACAGGAAGCGGACCTGGATCGTTTGTCCAGCATATTGAGCTAAATCCAGGGTTTCTTGCAGCCAGTAGTTTTCAACATCACTGTTTAGCTGGATAACGTTATGAAACGATGATCCATTGGTTGAGATTTGCACCCAACGTTGATCCCAGTTTGTACCCGGATGCTCTGTGTTATACCAGTACCAGAATTGAAGGAGATAATTATCCTCTGGAATCAGGATTGGTCTTGAGGTCAACGCACCTGAATTAGGGTTATGCGTGTCGTAATTCAACTCTGGGAGACCGTAATACCAGGCGTGATCGACGCTATGGGAGTGCTCAGGATCAGTTATTAAATTCCACAAGCCAGTGGGTAGTGTCCAGTTGCCTGTGCCACTTTCTAAAGAATCGGTTAAAGGTGCGGTGATAGAAAGCAAAGCTGGTGGTGCAGCGGTAATCTCAAAGGTTGAAATTTCACTCCAAGGACTGATACAGGATAATTGGACGCAGCTGCGTGTACGCACCTTCCAGGTGTAATTTCCGACGGCTAGTTGGAGATTATCAGCAATCCAGAATGGGGAAGGTTGCCAACCCGATTTAATATCAACTGAAGGACCTATGATGTTTACCTGAAATTCATTACCAGGACCGGAGTAGCGCCATGAAAAAGGGATTGAAGCATTGTATTCAAATTTTGCTCCCGGCTGAGGATGCAGGAGGATTTGCGGTGCAATTAACAGGCTGGACTTTAAAGAGACTTTAACTGATTTTATTTGGTCACCCCGGATCAAGTTATCATCCAGGCTACTATCATCCCTGAATATTGATTCTGCGCGATCGGAAAAATCGGTACCGCCGAATACCTCGCCAATTACATTCGTCCCGACCTTAATTGATTCAATATTGTTATCCATTTCCAGTGGTAGATTGGCATACCCACCAATTTCTAGTACCTGGCAGGAACCCTGGAAATCCCTCGATGAATAAATTGAAATTTGATCCGCACCAGGAACGCACTGGATCAGATCGGAAGGGCAATTGAAATTTTTGATGATATGGGTCAACCCGGGCAGACCGGACGAGAAATTCCCTGCATTATCCCTGATTTTTAATGCTATTGAAACAGGGCCATTTGGTACCCCATCTTTACACATGTCCCAGCTGCCAGAAATGGTGCTGCCTGGAATCTCTTCGCCAACCTCATGCCACTCATTATCAAAGTATGCCACCAAACGGGTCCTATTTATCCCGCTATCTTCATCAAAAACCCAACCATCGAAAGATACTGAATTTGAGTTAACGAGCAATCCGGTTTCCGGTTCGAATAAATCACCAATGGGTGGGGTTGTGTCTCCGGGAGCAACATTGCCGGATACATAATAATTGCGATACTGGCTGCATACATCATCAGGTCTGGTGCAGTATTCCAGATCGCTCTCGCGTCTCGGTCTACCACCGTTGATATCAACATCTTTGAATGTAATATCCACAGATGTTCCCCAGTATGAATCGGGATTGGTATGGACTTGAAAATGTAAATGGTGCCCCGTGCTCTGACCAGTATCATCAGCAACACCGATGATTTGTCCTTGAGCAACGTAGGCACCGGTTTTTCTTAATTCTTTTGGAATGCTATCCTTCGCCAGATGAAGGTAAAGCTGGTAGGTGGTTGGAGATGTGGATTCATCCTTGAGTACAATATAATTTCCCATATCATCATCATTGCCATTCGAGACTTCCCATCTTGTTCGCCAAACCGTCCCGGCTTTTGAGGCTCGCAGCTGGTACATCGTCTGGGGAATATAGAAGTCGAATGAATAATGCGCGCTACCGGAAGGAATATAGCGATCATGGCCCGTACTCTGGGAGAGATACACGGTTCTACCAGCATCCCATGGGAGCAGGTAGCCTGAAAATGGTGCCTGGGTTGTTTGGATGGAACTGCTGAACATTTCAACATATGCGACTTTACTTTCATCAGTAAGTAATTCAGGAGGTGCAGAACCAACCAGCTCGATCCAACCAGGATCGGAAGGGAGGATCACCTTCCAATCACCATCCGATTTCAGTGCGAATGCTAAGCCAGGTTCGGTGGGGAGGGTATCACCGGTTTCAGGATCCACCATCTCAAGGTAAACAACCCCTTGGGTCTCATCCTGTGAAATTTGGATTTCTTTGATTTGGATGTCGTTGAGCAGGTATCCAAGGACATATTCTTTCTGCCCCTCGATGGTTTGAAGGATGGCTTCTTCTATGCGTTCCTTTTCGATCTCATGATCTGCATCTGAGGGAGGAGGCGGAGCTGCTGTCGTTGAGATCGAGTAAGCAATTAGAAAGATGGAGGTAAAAATGATGAATAATACGAATACAATTTTTCGATTCATGCGCGCAGATTATCCACAGCCTTTCAAGCGATCAATATTCATCGATCCTGAGTCGCTCAAATCTTAAAAGCTTTGTTCATACTCAGGAAGCCAGAATTATCCAAGATCCATATTTCACTCGCGAATCGTTGGATGAAGTATCGATCATGTACCACTGCAAGAACTGTGCCGTCAAACCCGCTTAATGCATGTTCGAACTGTGTTCGAGATGGAATATCAAGATGATTAATGGGTTCGTCTAACAGTAAAAAATCACACCCCTGGATGATTAGCGAGGCTAATTGCAAACGGGAACGTTCACCGAGGCTCAGTTTACCCACTGGAAGAAAGACATCATCGCCCGAAAAGAGGAAATAATGCAGGAAAGAACGCGCCTCTGTCTCGCTGATATTCGCATAATTCTGGATGGTCTCTAATGAATTCAGATTAGTGGATAGTTGTTCCTGTTCCTGAGACATATATCCGAGCTGAATATTCGCTCCCACAGAGACCAAACCGCAGATTGGTTCAATCTCACCCGAGATGGTCCTTAATAGAGTTGTCTTTCCCTTCCCGTTAGGCCCAGAAAGCGCGATTCGGTCGCCATAGCCAATTGTGTGGTCAATGCCAGCAATTAATATCCTCTGAGCTGAATAACCGATTGAGAGATTTTCTAATTTGGCGGCTACCTGGCTGTGGTGCTTGTTATGATCAAATTCAACGTGCAACTGCCATGAGCGACCTGGTTTTTCAACTCTAACGTCAGAATTTGTATACCTCTCCAATTTCTTTTCCCGGGATTTTGCCTTGCGGGCGACTTTTTTCGCATAACGGCGGACCCCCGGCTCCCTCGAGGTGGTTGTTATTTCAACCTGGTAGGCCTGGTTCTTTGTTTTCGCAATATCCTGTTTCATCTTGCGGATTTCGTAAACCTGGTCACGGTAGGTAGCTAATTGTTTTTCCTGGCGATTAAGATATTGATCAAGGTATTGACTGTAATTCCCTTGATATTGATGGATAGTGTGGGATATTGAGTCTAAATCGATGATTTTACCGACGGTGTTATCCAGGAAGGTGCGGTCGTGTGAAACGATTAAAATTCCACCCGGGAATGAGTTGAGCCAACCTTCGAGCCATTCCAGCATAGCAATATCTAGATGATTGGTTGGTTCATCAAGGATCAATAAATCAGGATTCTTGATTAATAGACTAGCTAATCCAAGTCGTGTTTTTTGGCCACCACTTAATTGGGAAACCAAGGTACTTTCTGGAACATCCTTCAAGTTAAATTTTTCCAGAATTTCATCTGGGTGGCTTTGGGGAAATTTGAAGTGCTCAATTTTTTCCAGGATCAAATCGTATTCATCCTGGAGAGCTTGATCCTCAGGGTGCAGAGTGACCGACATTGCCAAGGACTTGAGTTTTTGCGCTAAGTACTCTGGATCGGATGTCAATTTTGAAATATATTCTTGAAGGCTTGTACCAGGAGGAAAATCGTGTGATTGGGGTAGATAACCGACCTCCAAATCGGGTGGAGTAAACGTGATGTGCCCATTATCAGGTTCAATTTTCCCTGTAATGATTTGAATCAGTGTGGATTTTCCAGAACCATTGGGACCAATTAACCCCACTCGATCAGAAGGGTTAACATTAAATGATACCTCCTGGAGGACTACCTTGATATTAAAACTTTTAGAAATATTATGGACAGTTAACATGATTGAGCTCCAATTAGTAAAGAAAAACCGGGGGCAACAGCCACCGGTACCAACTTTTTCCGTGCTTCATACCCCAGAAATAATTTGGAATTAAACTAATTGTCAGTCATCTCATGTTCCTGGATTTATATAGTTCCTGCGAATATTATATCATTTGTGGAATTAACTGGTAGCAACCCTTTACACGCACCCGGTAATTAACACGGGAGACATAATTGTTGCGTTATTTATTGGATCAATGTAAGATAGCATTGAAAAAACTTTGGAATGCGGGAAGATCTTGAATAGAAATCACCGGGTTTTGTTCGCAATTGTAATAGTCTTACTGTTAACCATACCTGTCAGAATTGTATCGGGCCATGATCCTGATTGGTTCCAGGTTCAAATCGAGTACTATTTTCCAATTATTCAACAAAATTTTGGATTTCCAACACCAACACCAACAAGAATACCAAAACCAACTTCGACCAGGACACCTACGAGCACACTGATTCCGTTCCGATCTTCAACTCCAATACCAACGGCAACCCAAACTCCTACGAATACGATTACACCAACAGTTACATTAACCCCAACTTATACATCAACCACGACTTTAATTCCTCTGGCCTCAATCACCATCCAGTTTCCCAGTCTTACACCGTCTATAACACCTTCACCAACGGCTTCACAAACCTCTATACCCAGTCCAATCCCTTATCCGGGGGTCACTTCTGGCGTGCCTCTTGCAGGGTGGGTGGTGATAATCCTGCTGGCTTTGCTCTGGACCATATTGGCTATCTGGTTGTATCTCTTTCTGCGTCAGAGGGACCGGGGTTAATTCATAAATTCCCCAGTTTCGATGGAATAATCAACTTTTTCCATACACAGGGATGCTGGCACCTGTGATAGCCCTTGCTGATTCTGAAGCTAAAAATAAGATCACATCAGCAATCGCATCTGGGCTGACCCAACGGCTGAAGTCAGCATCTGGCCTTGATGCGCGATTTTGAGGGGTGTCGATTGTTCCAGGGAGAATGCAATTTACATTGATGTTATCATTTTTTAATTCCTGTGCAATAGATTCAGTAATCCGAATGACAGCACTCTTTGCCCCGCTATACGCAGAGTGGTTTGGACTTCCTTCTCTGCCTACCCTCGCTGAAACATGGATAATTTTTCCGGATTTTGCCGCCTTCATGATAGGAGTAATCGTTCTGGCAAGGTTAAAGACTGGGCGAGCGTTTATATTAAACAACAGGTCCCAGGTTTCTTCGGTCGTCTCATAGATAGGAGTTCCACCACGGTAACCGCCAATCGTGTTGACCAGCACATCAACTTTTCCAAACCTATCCATCGTTTTCTCAACTATGGCATCCAACCCAGCGCGATGATTCACATCAACTCCCTGGAAGATCAGATGCTGATCTGATGTGACTAATTCCGGAAATATTTTTTGTACATCCTCCTGGCTGTAATCTACGAGAACAAGGTTTGCGCCACAGGAAAGGAATTTTGATGCGACTGAACTACCTAAATTGCCTCCAGCTCCGGCGATGAATACCACTCGATCCTCGAAATTAAATTCAACCATGGTACCTCCTTCTTCCGATTGTTATTCAACTTTACTCGAGAACGAACTATCTTTTAATTCTCAATTGAGAATTTGGCTTATTACGAGTTGAGTTGTTCCAGGTTAATTTTCTCGATTATTTTGAGAAGTTCTTCGTTATTGGGGATATCGGACATTGATTTCCCATAATGAATATAACGCACGATACCGTTCTTATCGATAATCGCCTGGGCTGGCATACGCCCGAATTTAAAAATCTTAACTTGCTGTCCATAGAGTTTTAGAACAGTATGTTTCGGATCCGGCAAACCGATAAACGGTAAATCGTGTTTTTCCCAATAACTTCTAAAGGCCTCTGTTCCTTCGGGTCCTACTACCAAAATAACAGTATCATTTGCCTCAAATCTGGAATATCCCTGCCGCAACTGCGACATGTGTGCACGACAAAATGGTCAGGTAAATCCACGATTAAACACCAGGAGGACGTTTTTTTTGTGCTGGTAGCTTGATAATTCTACAAGATCGCCTTTGAATGTATCGAGTGAAAAATTTGGTGCTGGTTGGTTAAAGGTTAAAGTGCTCATTTTATTCTCGTTAATAAATCTTTCGTTGATTCTATAATGATTTGTTGTTGAATCTCCCTGGAGATTGATGCCGGATTATCACCGGGTTGGTCACCATACCAACCAAATTGCGAATGGTTTCCGCCATCGATCTTTACCCAGGATGTGTTTTCAGGCATTAGTTTCCGTGATTCATCAATTTCCTGATTAGAAATCAAACCGTCATCGGTAGCGTATATTGACATAGATTCCAAGGAAGATGCTGATAAATCATCGCTTGAAGCCGGATACGCAGCCCAAAGGATAATCCCATCTATCTGATCAGGATCACTTATTGCGTATTTTGCTGCCATCGTTCCCCCTAATGAATGTCCAGATATCACCCAATTAGAAATTGTGGGGTACTCATTGATCACCTGCCCAGCTTTCTGCCATCCAAACACTGCCAAATTAAAAGGCATCGCAGGGATGATCACCAGATATCCATCTTCAGCTAAAGCATGTGCGGCAGGTGCATACGATCTTGGATCGACTCTGCCACCAGGGTAGATGATCAATCCAGTATCGATTTTTCCATGCATAGGTTGGAAAACAAGCCATGGATCTTCACCCACCCGAACCTCCGCGCTGGATTGCATGGCGGTCAATGCTTGAGGCATCGGGCCAAGTGGGGAATACGCCCATATGGAAAATCCGATGAATGCAATTCCCAGGACCAGTATGAGAGCCCAGATGAATTTTGATCTTCGTTTCATATTCAGCCTGTTTAAGATATAGATTTCCCTGGTTCAAGCGGGATTGCCGGTGGAAAATGCAGGATTGTTCTCGTCTTTGGACGTTTCTCCCCTGATTTTCCGGGCTATCCACAGACCGCCTCCAATGAGACCAGCCAGTATAAAGACTGCCAGGTATTCGATCAGTGGTATCCTGATAATCTCATTTAATTGAACCCAGCCCCGGCCGCTGTAAATATAAAAAGCGGAAGCGAGATAAATGATCAGGATTAAACTTTTGCTCCAAAGTTTTAATCCTAGGCCATGCATTTGCGTGATGATAAAAATGCCAGCAAAACCAAAGGCAAACATCGGCCAGAGGTCATTGCCTGTCATCAGTGCAACCAGAGTTCCGTGAACCAATACCAGAACCTCAAGGGTCAGGTTCCACCATCGATTTAAATGGACCCTGGTAAAGATAAGACTCCCTTGAAGCATTAATAGGAACATGTAAAAGAAACCAATTAGATGCCCACTCGTCCCTTCCATCGGGTGGTACCAAAAAGTGTAAACAATTGCCCAGGCAAATAAGTATCCATGGTATTTTCTTGCAAAACGGTTTATTTGATTTGGAAATTTTACTTTCTTGCCAAAGAACAAACCACGACGGGAGTTTTCCATCAACAAGACCCAAACCAGTAGGATCACCACAGAAGCCTGTGAACTCCAGATCGAAACATCTTGGGCCAGTCCATCGTACCAGACTTGGCTTTGGAAAAGGTGGAGCAGGATAAAGAATGCATTCATAGATAAAGCAATCACGTTTAATTTGTGCAACCCGGTGGAATATTTATAGTCATTCTTTTGGGCGTAATAGATAAGTGCCCAGAAAGAAATTTGGTGTAAGGCATATAATCCCCAGGCAGATGCACGGGTGATAAAAGTGGGTTCCATTAAACGCCAGTAATACCAGGATGCACCAGAATCCGGGTAGTGGGGAATCGAAAGTAAACGCTGTCCTGTCCACCAGATTAGCCCCGTGAAGATGAAGCTGAATATGATTCCTGCCCATAATGCAAAATTATCTTTTCTAGACATGGGTGTATTGCTTGATGTGCTGGTATTCATCGATAAATTGCCTCGTTTTATAATTAATTGAATATATTATACCCGAATGCACAGTAATTGTCAATGTATTGTACAGATAGAAAAACGGATTTTTATCGAATCAATTGGAGGTGTTCTTGGATTCCAGAGGCTTGTTTTGCGTCCGGTTGATCAAAGAGCGTTGCAGGATAATCGAAAGCTCTAGTTGATTGAAAACGGCATTTGCACGGATATTAATGCGATTATCCCGAAGATAGTAATGATCGCGCCGGCAATACGATTGACCCACCTCATGGTTGCAATGTTTATCCGATTGCGGATCAGGCTGGTAATGTAAGTCAGAACAAACCACCAAGAACAAGAACCAAGAAAAATTCCAAGAATCATTAAAACTGCAGAGGTGTAATTTCGACCTTCGAGGTATACGGCACCGAGCCCGGTGAAAATAGCTGCAAACGAAAGAATTGTGAGCGGGTTGGAAATTGTCAAGAGGAAGGTAGATAAATAGTCACTGAGAAGATTTCGATGATTTTCCAATCCTGGATTGGCGGCGACATATTCTACAGGTGCTGAGAATAGTACCCGCATTCCGAGAAAGATTAAAAAGATGCCTCCACCCAACCTGAGCCAGGTGGATTGATTGATCAGGAAAGTTGAAATGAAAGCCAGACCGAAGGCAGCTATCGATCCATAAAGAGCATCTGCAGTTGCTGCACCCAAACCAGAGATTAACCCTGACCAGCGACCTTTGTCGAGGGTTCTACGGATGCAAATAATCCCGATTGGACCAACTGGAGCGGCGATTGAAAATCCAATCACAAGACTTTGTAAGAAAATTGGTAGACTCAATGTAATAAACCTTGAAATAATGAGTTGAAATTGCCCTGCTATTGATAAAACCCATGATCGGAGATACGTAATATTTGCCGATTCGCATAGCCATCGTACTGGTTAGTGGTCAACCACCCGGTTGCATTGATAGATAAAATATCATATTAACATTTACTCCTGCTTCCAAGGTTCCATAGAAGTGTACCAGTTTGATCCTGGTTTCTAAAATCTAATAAAACTAGTGTATACTAGTTTTCCATTATGTACCCGGATATCCCTCAACCCATGTTCCACCAACCACAATTACTCATCTTCGATGAGAGCATTGGGACTGTAGAATTATTTCCAACGATTTGGAAATCTCTTGAAGATTTAACACAAGAAGATGAAACCTTGCGGGCAGCTGCATTAGACCAGATCGCTGAATTGGATGCTGCTCGAATTTCTCCAGTGGTGAGTTATTTCCTTGTTACCAGGATCGTTGATACTAATCTCGACTTGAGAGCCAGGGTCGTTGAGATTTTGAGCAGCGTTCTCACTGTTGACGAAAATGGCTTTCCCTCACCGGAAGAGGTGCGCAACAGTTTAAGGATCTATCTGTCTGCAATTCGCACTCGCCAAATTTATGCACTTCTGCAAGTTTCAGAAAAATATCCTTCTCTGGAATCTTGTGTTGCACTTCTGTTGAATACCAGTCCGTTTGGTGGTAATCATCTGATTGAAATTCTGAATGAGAGGAAAAATCCGCTTGAATTACGTAAACAAGCTGTATTGATGATTGGAAAGGTTGGTTATCTTTATACTTTACCGGCCCTGGAAAAAATTGTGGGTCGTTTAGAAACATACTTAGCAGGTCAAAAGTCAATGAGCTTCGTAACTCAGTCAAGATCAAGGGAAGCTGAATTACTCCCTATGGTCCAAGAAGCGATCGATTCCCTTCGAGCCCAATAACCTACCTAACCTTTTCCTGAATTAACTGGTTGCAATTTGGGCAGATTGTCTCCCCCTCGGTGATGAGAAAGCCGCAATTCTGGCAGGTCTGAGGTTGGACATCTCCAAGTGGTGCACCGCATGCCAGGCATCTGGATTCTCCAACCGGATTGGCTGTCTCGCAATATTCACATGTCATCCGTTTGAAGCGGGCTGACAACTCAAAAGTTGCTCCTTTCAATTTAGCATATTCTTCAATCACCTGCCATACCTGGTCTGAAATCTGGATATTTTCCACATCCTGAGCGATATCATCCAAACGGTGAATCAAATTAAATGGATTCTGCCATACGGATAGGATTGTTGAGCCAATACTTGCAGCAATTCCTAACCAGGCTTGTTCACCAATCTGCACTGCAACACCATCCTCAACCTGTTCCAGATAAATGGTTAATGCAGTATTGCCACCTGACATGGGTCGGCTCGTCGTAGCAATTTGAACAAGAACTTTTCCCTGTTTTAAGAATTGTTGCGCCTGAAGGTTCCCATGGTTAAATTCAGCCACTAATGCACTTCCAATTTCTCGTGCTTCGATAGGGCCATGAAATATTCTGCGATCCATCAGTTAAACGCTCCTTAAAGTGTAATGGCTGAGGTATATCTTAGATTATAATCGTGCTCTGAGGTTTTAAGAATATCAGTTGGATACCATTTACAGATGAATAGAAGAAAATTTGGAATTCTATTGGTAATCGGAGTGCTATGGGTATTGTTATTTCCATCCATCAGACACCTTGTTGTTTTTCGGGTTAACGCTCAAATTCCAACGGTTTCCATCCCAACAGTAACCGGTTCTCCCATTGGTTCCGTGGTGAGTGTTCGCAGAGATGCTGATCAAGATAGTATCAATGTTCGTTCTGGTCCGAGCGCGAAATACGATATTATCGGAGTGCTGATCGTTGGGCAAACCGTTCCAGCGAAAGGCAGGACCCCTGGAGGTGACTGGATACAAATTAATTACCCTGGTGTCCCTGATAGCTCTGGATGGGTATACTCACCTTTAGTAGATGTAAGTGGTAGTATTCCCATCGTGGAACCCCCGCCAACTCCAACACCGAAAACAACCCCGACAGTTGATCCTACTCTCGCCGCCCAGTTCATTTTAGAGATTCCACCTACACGGTTGCCTACTTATACGGCACCACCACCGCTTGTTGTACCAACATTCGCTGTTGAGGAAGTTGCAATAAGCACAGCGGGGATCCCGATGGGGGTTGTAATAATTGGTATGGCAGTCCTCGGAATTTTTGGAGTCTTGATATCATTTCTTAGGGGAAATTAAAAAGGATGCAGAATTCTGCATCCTTGAAATCTCTGCTCGAACGAAAGATTCGATCAGCAGCTGCAACCACCTGCTGGATTCGCAGAAGGGTCTCCACTGGTTCTAAATGAGCTGCCGCAACCACAAGTAGATACAGCATTCGGATTTTCGATTTTAAATCCACTACCCATAATTTCATCGACATAATCAACGGTTGCACCGTCTAAATAATTGATCGAAATTTCATCGATTACCAATTTGACACCATGTTGCTCCGTCACAATATCTGTCTCGCGAATATTGTCCTCTAAAGCCATGCCATATTGAAATCCCGAACATCCACCACCGGATACAAACACCCGTAAAGCCAAGTTATCGAGCTCGCGCTTTTTGAGTAAATCCTGAACCGCTGTTGCTGCAGCTTCAGTGAGATTAATTTGAGCATTCTGAGTTTGTTCAATTAGGTCCATGTTTACCTCTTTATCCTGAGTATTCTAATTAAGACCGATAATATCTCATAATTCTAACCAATTCTAGTAATTCAGTCAATGAAAATATCAATAATCATAGCTGCTATTAATTTAATTTAGGCAAAACCGGTTGAGTAAGAATAAACATCGAGACGGGCAGGATAACAGAAGATGTAGTTACTATTACCCACCCATGTTAATATAAGAAAATTGGAAACGTCCAGAAAAAAGTCTTACAGGATTATATAGTTCGATGGTCTTACATTGGATCACCAGGTGCAAGAGAAGCAAGTGCGGATGTTTGCTGATTTTCCAACGTATTTGTACATGGTGACATCCGAAAATGGTTCTGCCAATATATAATCGTGGATCGCCCACGACCGGAGGCGAACACTGTCAGCAGCCCGGCTTGTACGAAATGGAGTTGATGAATCCAACTTAGCTGTAAGGTCACCACTAGGTGAAAAACCGGATTGAATCCGTTCCATTAATTTACGGCCTTTTTGATAGGTAAAACCATATTTTTCAAATATTACTGCGTTATGGTAGTAAAGTGGTTCAACGAAATAAATATTTTGTTCAAGGTTTGAAACGAAAACTTCAAATGATTTGATGGCATGTGACAGCATCCGTAATCCATGACGCACCTGACCTGGTGCAAGGCCTGCCTCTAAGGCAGCAATTTCAGCGTCAATATTTCGTCCCATAGTCCCGAATGTTGTGGTTTGTCCATTTGGGAATTTGTCAACATCGTAGCGGGGAGATTCGGGATCGTTAAGGATATACAAGAGAATATGAATCTGACCATTCAGGGTATCCGTGAGATGTCCATATTGAATTGGATCCGGAAAGTTAATTTGATGTTTTAAAATCATTTCAACACTGGGGCTGCCAGGTGAAAATCTGAAGGTTAGTAAATCTTCCCCATTTTCGTCAATAAAACCTTCAGGGATGCTGAATTGTTCTAGTAGAGCTGGGGGTATCATTCGAGAATAAATCTCGCGTTTTTGATTCACAGGCAGTTGATTTATACTTGAGATCGTTTTTGGAGACATCATTACCTCGTCTGTTTGTACCGCCTGTCCATCTCACGCTGCGCATCGCGCTTGGCGATGTCTGCTCGCTTATCGTAGTGTTTTTTCCCTTTTGCAAGAGCGATTTCTACTTTCGCTTTGCCGTCCTTGAGGTAAATCCGTAATGGTATGATAGTTGCTCCTTTTTGACGCACTTTGTCGGATAATTTTCGGATTTCCGAAGCGTGTAAAAGAAGCTTGCGCGCCCTTAGCGGGTCGTGATTGAAACGATTGGCTACATCATACGGGGCGATATGGGAATTAACTAACCAGGCTTCATTTCCTTCAATGCTTATATATGCCTGACCAATGCTGACCTGACCAGCACGAATAGATTTTATCTCACTCCCTTTTAGGACCAATCCAGCTTCGTATGTATCCAGCAGAAAGTATTCATGTTTCGCTTTGCGATTCGTCGCGACCACTTTTATTCCCATAATGGCATTCTATCATGATCGGTCCGTGGTTTATTGCTGTTTCAGGAACTCAATCGCGGTGCTCATGGTCGAATCAATTTGAGAATCATTTTGATTTGCAACGATATCGGGCTGCAAACCACCTTCACCAAGAGGCGGATCCAGACCCGGTATCCACCATTTTGCAGCTGTAATGTGAATACTTGATCCATCTTGAAGATCAAAGATCAACTGGATGGAATCCTTTCCGAATGTTGGTTCTCCAATCAATTTGGCTCTTCCATGGGCTTGGATTGCACCAGCAATAATCTCTGCGGCGCTCGCGGTGTTGTGGTTTACCAAGATTACAATTGGTACTCCCGAGAAGGGTCCAGGAGAATCAGTGTGAAAAGAATCTACCTCCTGGCCGCGATATTTTTGCTGCATGATGAGGCCATCTTGAAGAAACAATTTTGCTATTTCAATTCCGGCAGTCAACAATCCACCCCCATTGTCTCTTAAATCAAGAACGAATTTATCCGCGCCCTCAATTTGTAATTGGTTGATCGCGTTCGTGATTTCTTCAGAGGTACTCTCTGCAATGATGTTTACATTGATAATGCCAATACTGCTGTCAACAGGGGCGAGGTGGTATGTAACTGAAGGAAGGTGAATTTCTTCACGTTTGATAATTATTTCGATGGGATTATCGGTATCTTTGTGGAGGATGATTAAACTGACTGATTGGCCAACCGGGCCTCGCAAAGCTGCTGTAATATCATCCATTTGCATCTCTTGGGTAATCTTCAAATCATCAATTTGAATCAGCTGATCCTCATTGAGAAGACCCGCATTGGATGCTGGACCATTCTTAATAGGGTAAACGAGAAATTTTCCATCCATTCCCTGGATGATTTCCACACCAATACCCCCAAAGCTCCCCTGGAGGTTATTAGATTCCAGTTCATGTTGAACCGGCTCTTGAAAGGAAGCATAAGGATCCTCAGAGGCAGCTAGCAATCCCCGGATCATCCCATATTCTAAGGATCTGGATTCTGGCAAATTGAGAAACGAGTGATTAATGAGTATGTTATATGCCTGATTCAGAACCGGAAATTCTTTTATTTGTGAATCGAAATAGGATTTCAGGAAAAAGCCTGAAAGGAAAGCTCCAATAAATCCAAAAAAGATGAGCAACGGGAGGATTATGTAGCGTGATTTATGCATCTGGGGTGGTGAATATGCTTAACGAGTCAGAAGAAAAAATGTCCGATTGAGTTTATCATATCTTGGGAATCTTTTTGGTTGCCAATTTATTGCTTGACGGATGGAAGGAAACCGAATAAAATTCGTCTCGATATGGAGACGTCTCCTAATGGAGACGCGCTTTTTATGCTGGTCAGTTAACCTTTAGAAATAATCTGAATTTGGTTGGATGGGAATGTTCGCAACCCCTCTGACCTAAGCAGGAAGGACGATATGGAAGAAATTGTGTTTGAAGCCAACCGCCGCGAGGTGATAGGTAAAAACGTAAAAAAATTGAGGCGAAATGGCTTATTGCCAGCCGTTGTTTATGGCCATAGTATTGAACCTGTTTCGATTTCGCTTAACTATAAAGAAGCGAGCAAAACTCTGGATTCAATTTCCCCCTCCGCATTGGTTGTTCTTGATATCGATGGCGAAAAGCATTATACGCTGGTGAGGGATAAACAACGCAATCCGGTGCGTCGAACGATCATCCATGTAGATTTTCAAGCGGTGTCTTTAACCGAAACGGTTCGGGCGGATGTTACTGTTAATTTGATCGGTGAAGCTCCAGCGGTTGAAACATATCTCGGAATTCTTGTACCGAGCCTTGAACAATTATCAATTGAGTGTGTACCGACAAATTTACCGGACCGGATTGATGTCGATTTATCTGGCTTAACCGAGATCGGGGACAGCATTTTAGTAAGTGACATTATTGCTCCTGAGGGAGTTGAAATCCTCAACGATCCAGATGAAGTCGTGGTCGTAGTGATTGCCCAAGCCGCTGAAGAGGAAGAAGAAGAGGAAGAACTCGAACTCGAACTCGAAGAAGGTGTTGAGCCTGAAATGGTTGAACGTGGAAAACGCGAGGAAGAAGAGCAGGAAGAAGGACCTACGGACCAAGAATAAGGTTAGTTTATATCAGATTATCTGGAGAGATTCCATCAGGTCAAGGGTGATCTCAGCACTCACTCCCCAAAGCAGTTCACCTTGGTAAAGGTTAAAGTAAATTACAGGTACTGGTGAATGTAGACCGGGAAGCTCACGGAATTTGATTTCATGATGATTGGGGTCAGCCAACCATTCTAAAGGAATGGTGAATACTCGGCTGACCTCTTCTTTTGCCATTTTAAACTCATAAGGCCAGGGTATTACTCCGACAACCGGTTGGACGCAGTAATTGCTGATGGTTTGCAGCTCATGTAATCTCCCAAGGACCTCAACATCATCCGGAGAAAGATTGATTTCCTCTTCTGCCTCCCGCAAGGCTGTTTCCTCTGCAGAGCCATCACTGGGATCTGCTCGTCCTCCAGGAAAAGCAACCTGGCCACTATGTTCAGGTAGTGATGATTTTCTGCGGGTAAAAAGAATATTCCATTGTCCGGAAATCCTCTGGAATGGAACAAGGACTGCAGCATTTTGTGGCATCGCATTAAAAAATTGGGGAGGAAAACGGGGAAAGATGAGCCTTGGAGAAGGTTCTTGGTGATCAATGGTTGACAACCGGGTGAAAATTTCTTCTACTGTTAATTCTTGGATTGATGATGGCATCATTGAGGATTCATTGGATCGTGATCAATTTCAGATTGTGGGTAGTTATCATTTCTTCTCAAAAAGCTCAATATCATCTGATGAAATAATGGACCTGGCAAAGGTTAAATAACCTGTATGGGCAACCATGCGATCTGCCGGTCTGAGTCGTTGGGCATTAGATTTATAAAAGCGAAGAAGTATTTCACATATCTCAATAAAAGCAAATCCATTTACACGGAGAGCTGGTAGCAGCTGAAATAACTGGTTTGTTGTTGGCACGATACAACCAAAAAATCCCCCGGAAACCAGCGATTTCTTAACCTGCAACATGCAGTTTTCTGGATGGGGAACATCCATAAAAATAGCGATGATTTCCCGTTCATCAAAACCATTTTCGATATCTGCATGTTTGAATGTCACCCAATCCCGCATGCCCAGGCGGGAGATATTCTTCCTGGCAAGATTCAACATCTCTTCTCTTACATCATAAGTGGTGACATGTCCTTGGGGGCCAACCGCATGGGCAAGTGCCGTTGTCATGGCTCCTGATCCTGTGCCTGCCTCAAGAACATGTTGGCCTGGGCCAATTCCCATGCTGATGAGGATGAACCCAATATCTTTCGGATAAAGAATCTGGGTATTCCTTCGGGTTGTAGTGATCAGGTCGCTGAGGGCAGGTTGGAGCAAGAAGAAAGGATTTCCTAAATGGCTGAATACCTGGCTACCCCACGGTTTACCGATTATTTCATCGTGGGCGAGGATTCCTCGGTGAGTTTCCAGCACTTCTCCTTCCCGGAGCAGGATGATATGATTTTTATGACTCAACCCGACAAGTTGTACTAAATCACCAGCTTGAGGGGCGTTTTTTTCGAGTTTCACGATGATTATTTCTCGCGCAAGATGATAAATGTACGTTCTGCTGTTATAACATGAATCCCGTAAATTAGTGTACCTGGAGTGCCAATCTACGGGATAAATTTTATTGATTCAGCATATCAGAATGATCTGATTACATGATTTTAGTATTTCATCCCCCAATGTTCAGCGCTTGTTGCGCGTATCTATTCAAATTCGATGTTATTTATTGTGCAGAAGACCTGCCGAACAACACCCAGTAACCAATGATCATGAAGAGGATGCTGAAAATAGAAGCAAATCCAAGGTAGAGAGTACCAATATTAACAAATCCGATTCCGATACTTTGCGCCAGGAATTGACCCGACCAAAATCCGATCCAACTAAGAATAATATAAACAAAAAGGCGAGCTAAATTACCACCTCGGATGAGGTGAAAAATTGCCCCGTAAAGTGTGGCAACTAAACCACCAAAAACAAGTGTTGGAATATTCATCGGCAGTCAGTTTACATGATGAAAGTAGGTCTGTCAATGAAACTTTGGTAAACCCGTTTGTGAATTAAACTAAGGGTGGTTCGGAATTGTGAAAGTAAATTGTGTATGCCCTGGTTGACTTTGTACTTCGATCCGACCACCGTGAGCCTCAACGATGCCTTTTGATATAGCCAGACCTAACCCTGACCTTTTGGTTGAAGTGGTCTGGGGGTTATTTCCGCGATAAAACTTATCAAAAATATATGGCAAGTCTTTCGTTGATATGCCGGTACCATTATCCCGTACTTCGACCATGAATTCCCCAATAGATTGACTTGCTATCACTTCCACTAATCCGTTGTTTTGTGTATGGTCCAATGCGTTATCAATTAGATTGGTCAGTACTCGATTGATCCTTTTCGCATCAATTTCGACCTCTTGGATATCCTTCGAGACACTTCCTCTTAATTCAATCTGGTTTAGTTTCGCGATCCCGGTGAAACCTTCAAGACAATCAGAAATTAGATCAGAAATCGAAACCAGCTCGAAATTTAAAGTGAGACCTCCGGCATCAATCTGAGCCAATTGAAACATATCATCAATTAATTGAGAAAGTTTCGAGATATTCTTCTTGACAGTTCCATAATAACGCTGTCTTGTTTCTAGATCTTCAACCATTCCATCGGATAAGGCATCTATCAATGCAGATATGCTGGTCAGGGGTGTCTGCAAGTCATGTCCTACCCACGCGATCAGTTCTTTACGCAGATTCTCGAGTTCTTTTCTCTGTTCGGCAGCTTCTTCTAATTGTGATGCCATGTGATTAAAAGTCAGCGCCAATTCAGCCAGCTCATCTCGACCTTCTATTGGAACCCGGGAAGATAAATTCCCACTGGCGATTTTCTTGGCAGCCTGATCAATGGATTGGATCCTGTCGAGGAAGGAAGATGACAGGAGGTATCCAAGTGCCATGGCAATCGCACCTGCGAAAATGAGCAATACGGTGCCCAGAAGAAGGTCATGTTGATCTGCAAACATCAGCCTGGCAGTCAGCCAGACGTTGAGAAAGGTTAAAATACATGCCAAGGCATAACTGCCCAAGAGGGCAGTGCGAATGTTGGGTGAGCGGTTCATCCATCCCAGCCGGTAAGCAGCATAGCCAGCAACTGCAGAAATGATGGTTGTTACCAATAGAAAACCACTGATCAACCACACTTCATTCATCGGTGGATGAAATACAAGATAAAATCCAATCACAGAAAATGTGAGGATTAGAATGAGAGCTAGAATAAATCTACTCGTTGTGGAAAATCTGAATGAGGAGTTTCTCAATTGCATGTAAATTTCAAGCCAGAAATTCTTCTTGATGATCACTTTTATTACGGTTCAAATTTATATCCGACACCCCAAACGGTAACCAGATGGTCTGGTTTGGACGGATCGAGCTCAATTTTTTCACGCAATCTGCGGATATGAACAGTAACCGTACTTGGATCGATATAGTCTGATAAACCCCATACTCGTTCCAGGACATGATTTCGGGTAAATACCTGTCTTGGGTGCTGAGCTAACAACCAAAGTGTGTCGAACTCTTTTGCTGTCAGTGTAATTTCTTCCTCATTAATAAGTACTAAACGGGTCTGGGGATTAATCTCAATCGATGGAAATATCAATGGTTTCTCATCATTCTCGTCAGGTTTAGGATTTGTGCGGCGTAACACTGCTCGAACGCGGCTGACTACCTCTTGGGGTGAAAAAGGTTTGATGATGTAATCATCCGCGCCAATTTCTAAACCGGCTATCCGATCAACTTCATCCCGCCGAGCTGTGAGCATTATTATCGGGGTATCGCTTTGATCGCGCAACCAGCGAGTCAATTCAAATCCATCGATGATCGGAAGCATCAGATCCATCAGGATTAAATCCGGGGATTGTGACTCAATTTTTAATTGCGCTTCTAAACCGTCAACAGCATAGATCACCTGGTAGCCAGCTCTTCCCAGGTAAAGTCCAACGATTTCGGCAATGCTCGGTTCGTCCTCGACAACAAGGATTAATTCATTGGTCATTGGATGACTCCATAACCGTATCTTACCTTGAGATTCTTACAGATTGATTACATGAAAGAACAGCATTTAGGGATAAGAAAAACTCAATGGTGGTTCGACTGAAGATGATCAGGAGAGTTTATTCTTTCTTGCCGGCAGGTAACCAACGAAAAACCATGCTAATATGGTCACGACAATTATTCCCAAAGCTCCAAATACGATTGGAAAATTTACGGAACCGGATTGAACCGGTATCGGGGTAGGTGTTGGTGTACCAGGGGTGATTTCAACCTCAATCTCAGGTGCAGGATATATATCCACTGGGATTGGGGTGGATGTCGGGGAATTTTGTTCGATAATTGGTAAATTAAATACAATCGTTTGGGTAGCTGAATTTGATTGTGCAGTGTTTACCAAATGAATATTGGCATCTTGCTTCCCATTAGGGAGGTCGGTAAACAATGAAGGAAAATCAGCACTGGGAAAGCGGAGTCCTATCACAAGAATGGTTAAAAACCAGATTGAGAAGATTGGTTTTGTAGGCATAGGTTGATGGATACTATGAGGATTTTCCGGAGGTCTGCTCTATGGGATTAAAGGATTTCCTTAAATATAAGGTCGGAGAATAGATTACCAGGCGTAGGCTTCAGGTGCTTCGCCGCCTGGTCCAGGCCAGATACTGGTTAATTTCACCATTTGTTCATCAGAAAATTTTATTTCGAGGGATTTGAGACTATTTTCTAATTGGTCTAGTGTCCTGGGACCAATGATCGGAGCAGTAACGGCAGGATTCGATAGAAGCCAGGCGAGGGCAACGTTTGCTGGTTGCTCTCCAAAGTCTGTACAAAAAGCCTCATAAGTGTGGAGCTGGTCAGTGTACTCCTGAATTTTCTTTTGCGTATGGTCAGAGGAACGTCTGCCCTCAAGCTGTTTTTGTAATACCCCGGCGAGTAAACCACCTGCGAGTGGACTGTAGGGAATTATGCCCAGGCCAAATTCCCGGCAGGTTGGTACAACTTCAAGCTCAATCATACGATCGATCAAATTGTACAGGCTTTGTTCGCTCACCAGCCCGAAAAAATGCCTTTCCTTTGCTGAAAATTGTGCCTGGGCGATATGCAGTCCTGCAAAATTGCTGCTGCCGATGTAGAGTACTTTGCCTTGGGAGACCAATTGTTCCATTGCTTGCCAAATTTCCTCCCAAGGTGTCTCTCGATCTACATGGTGCATCTGGTAGAGGTCAATGTAATCCGTTTGCAACCTGCGTAAGCTTTCCTCGCATGCTTGGCGGATATGTTTCGCAGAGAGGCGGCGTTCATTTTTTCCTTCTCCCATCCTGCCATAGACTTTTGTCGCAAGGACAATCTTATCTCTCCTGGGACGGTCTTTTACCAACCAGCGACCGACAATTTTTTCGGTAATTCCTTCACCCACTTCCCAACCATAAACATTTGCGGTATCAAAGAAATTAATTCCTGAATCAAACGCCCGGTCCATGATTCTATGACTGGTTTCCTCATCTGTTTGCGGGCCAAAATTCATAGTCCCAAGGCATAATTTGCTGACCAATAATCCTGAGCGACCTAAGTGTGCAAATTCCATGGCTGCCTCCAAATAATTAATTACCTAGAAAAAATAATCAGGTTGGATCTAAAAAGATTGGTTATTTGGGAACATTTGAAGTATAACACGCAGAAAATTCATTCGAATTCAGAGCTGTAAGGATCATACCAAGGAAATCATCAGGGTTTAATGGATATCTTCTCGAGGTATTTTTTAGCTGATTTTTTCCACAAAAAATTCTCAGAGATAAAAGAAGCACCGTGTATAGTGGACTCGAAATAAAGTTCGGGTTCAGAAACATAGAGATCTACGGCATCTTCGATACATTTTCGCATTTCTTCTGACATGGATTTAATTAAATCCAGTTGCTTTCGCTGATGGAGCCGGTCTAGCTTCTTATCTCCAACAGCATAATCAGCCCTATTCAAGGTCAACCAATCATCGAGTCTGCCTGAAATCTCATTAGGCTCTCGAAATAAGAAACCAGTCGGTGGTGAGCCTGGTTTATGCCATCTATTTGATTTTTCAGCAGCTGCATCACTGAATGAAATGACATTTCGGTGTGGAACAATCTGCTGAACAATACCTCCGGTCGCTCTTCCCAAGCAGCTCACGCCATTGAGGAAAAATTCATTTGCCATCCCAAAGGGTTCATAGTATGAGGGCATCATCCCATAGGTTGCGCCGCGCAAGGTTGGCAAATATCCTTCCCGGAAGAAAAAGGGAAAACCAAGAACAAAAGCTGGATATTTATCTGCCAAATCCCTAATAAAATGGATGCCTGGTAATCCTTCATCGCCAGGTATTGGTAAGAAGATGAAACACGCGTTTCCACCATTGTCGAGAAATTGGTCGACAGCAAGGCAAGCAAGCTCATATCCTTTCTGGCGGCTGTCATCTCTGCCTGCCATTACAAACCATGGTAAGGAAGTATGCCTGAATTTGGCCACATTTCCCCATACTGGCTCGCTTTTTGAGGGGGATAAATTGTCAATTAATTGAAGTGCGCGTTTGCGATTTTGATCCTTCCATAATGCGAAAAGTGAATGATCGCCTTCCAATCCGGCTTGATAGATATCAGCAGGGATTTGAAGATCAACGAAAGGACCATTGTTAACCCCATATAGGCGCTTAGTAAGGTCCCCGATGATATGGGGAACCATGATCTCTGCCTGAAAGATCTCGTTCGAAAGATCTAGAGCGAATTGTTCCGAAACGGTGAAGATGGGATCTTTCACACGAGGTATGGCACATTCTAGGACCGTATCGAATCTGGGTATTGCCCTTTCAAGCCCAGCAATTTCAATCATTCTCTGGTCGAGACCGTTATCGTAGCTATTATGGAGAGTTAAATAAGAATTTGGAATATTCTTATCTTCGTCTGAAGAAGACAGAAACAGGGATGTTGTAGCGGCTTCCCAATCCTGGAGTAAAATCGTCCATTCACACTCTGGAGAAATCTCTTTAAGAGATGAAGAGGCAGCACTTCCAAAGAGAAGAGCATCTTTAATCAAGCTTGGTCTATTACCCATTTCATCCGGAGAAAGGTCATAGGGGTGTTTTTGACCAGAAAAAAAATGATACCGTAGTGGATTTTTTTCACGCGGTTTAAGGAAAATCCAGCTGACATCCTTTTGTAGCAATAAAATATCCACCAGAATATTTCTTTGGTCGAAGGCAACTTCGAACGAAGAAAGAATTTTCATCTCAGGTTCAAGCTGAGATGTTTTCTTAATATTGAAGTGGAAAGGAGTAATTACAAATGTTGGTATTTTGGAGGCAGTTTGAACAGCGATGGGCAGGTGTGACATTACAGCTGCAATCCCACCGCCTGGTGCAAAGGGAGTTTCATAGGTGATGAATGCGATATTTTGTTCCAAGGTACCTTCCAAGGCTGAAAGAATAGGGAAAATTATATCATTGCCAGCTTATCCGAGAATTTTTTACTAATGCGCATAGTCATCTAATTTTCAAGTATATCACTCGCAAATTGTGTCTCGTAAAGCTCGGCATACAGACCTCCCTGGTTTAATAAGCTATCATGTGTACCCTGCTCAACGAGCTGCCCTTGATCGAGCACTAATATTTTATCTGCTGCGAGGATTGTAGATAAACGATGGGCAATCACCAGGCTTGTTCTCCCAGCCATCAATGGGGTGAGTGCTGCTTGGATCAGAGATTCGTTATAGGAGTCGAGGTGTGAGGTAGCCTCATCGAGGATCAGAATGCGAGGATCTTTCAGGATAACCCGGGCAATCGCCAATCTTTGTTTTTCTCCTCCGCTGAGCCGGTAGCCTCGTTCTCCGACTACGGTCTCATACCCATCCGGCAATTGCTGAATAAATTCGTCGATATTTGCAGCCTGGCAGGCAACTTGAATCCTGTCCATATCTGCAGATGGGTCAGCATAGCGCAAATTGGCTGAGATGGTGTCATGGAATAAATAGGTTTCTTGGGTGACGATACCAATTTGATCTATCAGTGATTTTTGGGTAACCTGGCGGATGTCAACTCCATCCACCGCGATTATTCCCCCAGTGACTTCATACAATCTAGGCAGCAGGTATGTAACGGTCGTTTTTCCTGCTCCGGAATAGCCAACCAAAGCAGCTAATTCTCCAGGTGATATCTCAAAAGTAAGATCTTTGATTGCCCAGCGCTTTGATATGTCAAAATCAAGTGGATCCCTGGTCTCTTTTTCTGCTGGTGGAGTTCTATCAACCCCAGAAAGGTCCCCATTTCGAGCCCTTTCCGTAGTGTAGTTAAAAGACACGTGATCAAAATTTACCTGGCCGTCGATTTTGTCGAGTATCAGAGCGTTTGGTAGATCCTTGATTTCGACCGGTAAATCAAGATATTCAAATACTCGTTCAAAACTGACCATCGAAGTCGCAAAATCAATCTGAACGTTGGATAATGAGGAGATGGGTCCATAAAGGCGGGTTAGATATGCGATAAAAGCCACAATCGTTCCAATCGTAAGCACATCAGTCATCACCAGATATCCACCTGCCCAGTAGATGATTGCGGTGCCAATTGCACCAGATATTCCTAACCCCATGAAAAACCAGCGACCAATCAGTGCTCGCCTGACCCCAATATCGCGCACTTTACTGTTGATATCCCTGAAGTGGTCTGATTCTTCTTGCTGCCTGCCGAATGCTTTGACTAGCAGGGCTCCATTAATTCCCAATGTCTCGGTGATTAAACTACTCAGGTCGGCGTTGTATTCCATCGCTTTACGCCGGATATCACGTAAGACACGCGCAACACGCCGGGTTGGCAGGAGAAATAAGGGAAGAACTGCAATAGAAAGTAAGGTTAAGCGAGCATCAATTGAAATCATGATCACCAGAGTGGAGATCAGGGTCACAGAATTTGTCACGATATTGGGTAAGGTGCCAGTGATTGCGTTTTGAGCACCGACGACGTCGCTATTGAATCGGGACACTATTTCACCTGATCTGGTGATTGTGAAAAATCGGAGCGACATCAATTGAATATGATCATACATCTCCTGGCGTAAATCATAAATAATCCCCTCGCCAGCTTTGGCACTGAAATACCTGTCAAGGATACCAATCAACCCGCTTAAAATGGGGATGATTATCATGGCAATTGCTAAAATTGTCAGCTGGTTGAAATCTTTTGCAGGATAAACCACATCGATCAACCTGCGAAAAATCAATGGCGGTATCAGCTCGATCAATGAGACCAGGATAATGGAGATCAGCACAATTGTTAAATGTGCCCAATACGGCCGTGCGTATAACAGTATGCGTCTCATCAGTTCCCGATCGACCTTTGCCCTGCCTTTTGATTCATCCGCCCCAATTAACGCCCACCAACCACCTCTATGCATGCTAATTTTACCTTCCTAAAGAATCTTCTTAGGGTCTATCATGGGTATACCGATATCTTCGGGAACTCCAATAAAGTTAATGTCGATGAATATGGTTATAATTTATATACAAAAGTAATATAGGAGCTCCAAAGTGAATTTCCAGAAACTGCTAAGAAATCGTTATAGTGTGAGGGATTACAAGCCTGATCCAATTGATTCGGAAATACTCAATCAGATTTTAGCTGCCGCACAATTCGCACCAACAGCAGCAAATCGACAACCTTTCAAGTTAATTGTAATTCAATCAACCGGAAAGAAAGAAGAAATTCAGAAAATGTATGATCGGGATTGGTTTTCATCTGCCCCAATCGTGATTTGTGCCTGTGGGATTCCAGATCAAGCATGGGTGCGGGCAGATGGAAAATCTTATCTCGACGTCGATATAGCCATCGTCATGGACCACATAAGCCTGGCAGCGGCGGATTTGGGACTTGGCACCTGCTGGGTGGCTTCATTTGATATTGAAGCTACCCGCCAGTTGTTGAAGATACCTGAGCATATTGAACCAATCATACTCATGTCTTTGGGTTATCCGGCAGATAACCTGAATGAAAAAGAACGAAAAACCCTGGAGCAGCTTGTTTCCTATAATTCCTGGGAGTCTGGTTCGTAGATTTGAAAATATAACCAGCAGTATATAAAAAAATCAAACCATGACCATTGAAAATGAATCTCTGAGTCTGCCAATCGAATTTTCAGCGAAAGAGGATTCAGCTCACCTGGGGATTTCTGAGAGTGGGAGACAAAGAATCAAGCAAGTGTTTGATGATCAAATCGACCGAGGCCTTCATCCAGGTGCTCAAATAGTTGTTCTTAGATGGGGCCATGTGATCCTGGATTTCAGCGAAGGTTTCACCAGCAAGAACAACAAGGTTCCAATTTCACCTGATACTCAGTTTCTGGTATTTTCATTAACGAAACCGTTCACCAGTTGCTGTGTATTTAAATTGATCGAAGAGGATAAGATTCACCTCGATGATCCGGTTGGTTTGTATTGGCCTGAATTTTCTTGTCTTGGGAAAGAGGAAATCACTATCAAACAAGTGCTATTACACCAGACTGGATTACCGAGAAATGGTTTGGTTTACCAAATCCTTAATATCAGGAATTGGAAAAAAGTAACCGATAACCTGACAAAGCAATCACCGATTTTTCTCCCTGGAACCAAAACGGCTTACCAATTGCTCAATTATGGCTTCATACTCGGTGAGATCGTCTACCGAGTAACTGGTTTACCGATTGATGAATATTTACGTAGGGAATTCCTCGCCCCGCTCGGATTGCTGCACACAACAATGAGAGTTAATGATTTCCAGAATGAAGAATTTGCCCATTTATCTTCCGCAACACCCGATCACCAAGTAGTTGCCTGGATATTCAATTCAAGCAGGGTACGGGGAGCATTAATTCCCGCAGCGTCCTTGCACAGTACTGCCAGAGATATTGCTGTTTTCTTTCAAATGCTGTTAAATCAAGGAAAATATGCGGGACAGCGATTCCTGGCTTCTAGAACTGTCGAGCTGATGACCTCCCTCGGTCATGAGGATTTCGACCAATCGCTGGGAAGAAAAACCAGATGGGGATACGGTTTTTTTCTGGGAGGAGACCATCAATTACATCCTGAATATGCAGATGGTATGGGAAAAGGCAGCACTTTGCAAACCTTTGGGCATTACGGGCAACGAAATTCGATGGTTTGGGCTGACAAGGAATCTGGACTGGTTGTTGTTTATTTATGTAATCGATTTCTCTCGAGTGATGATAATAAAGCTCGCTTGCAGCAAATTTCAGATGCTGTTTGGGATGCAATAGAACAATAATTTCCCAAGATTGAAAATTGGTCCAATCGGATCTATCTCGAATGAAATTTCTGGAATTAGCTGTTATTTTCACATCGGTTATTGTGCAACTCAAAGACCGCGATTTCAGGTGGACAGTTATAGCGAAATTTCAACCAGCTGGTTCCCAAACCCCGGTTTGTGTATACCATCATATTCTGAACCTGGTATTTCCCAGAAGGGTATTTACGACCCAATCTGGGCAGGTATAAATTCCCCCACACAGGCAGACAAATTTGACCCCCATGCGTATGACCAGATAATTGCAGTGCAAATTTATCGCTTGCTGCACTGAGGTCAGCGAAATCTGGTTCATGTGCTAATAGAATTACGGGATTCTTCCCATCAGGAATTTGGGCAATCACTGATTGAAGATCATCATGTCCGGTCATATGATCATCAATTCCTGCGAAATATAATTGGGAAGATTGCTTGTGTATGATATGAATGCGATTGCGTAATTCAATGATTTTGCACTCTTGCAGGGCATCCCGAATCAATTTTGCATCTGTATAATGATCGTGATTGCCAAGGACCGCCAGGATGCCATCTTTTGCGGTTAATTTTGATAATATTTTTTTCAGGTCCGGAATATATTTGGGAGGATTGAAGCTGATGAAATCCCCGGTAATTGCAATCAGATCGGGTTCCTGCTGATTGACCAGATTAACGATCTCCAGCATTGCCTGTGTGCCCAACCAAGTCCCAAGGTGAAAATCTGTGATGTGTATGAGCTGATAGCCTTCAAATTGAAAAGCCAGGTTTGGCAGCCCAATTTTGGATTTTGATATATCAATCTTGTTTGAACTAAATTTCCACAGCACAATAAAATTCCTTCCATCGATTTACCGACCTAATGATTATATTGGCAACAGTGATACTCGATGCGAAATTGTTGGTAAATGAGTAGTTGGAGAAAATTACTGTGCAGCAGCCAATTTTCTTTGTAATCTCTTCAAGCGATGTTGTAATTTGGGAGTCCAAATTTCACGTTCGATTACAGGGTAATCAGGTTTTTTTATGATTTCGAGGGCAAGCTCAGTCCAATATATTGCCTGTTCTAAGTCATGAATTTTGTGTTCGAATGCCTTTGCAAGCTCTTCGTGGGCGTAGATTTCTCTAGATTCTGCCGCTGTTTTCCATAATCCAATTGATTGTTCGAGGTTATTGCGTCGCTTCTCCATAATCGACCAACGCTGAAAAGCTTGATTTCGGATTCTGTATGGGAGATCATCATATAAGCCACGTTGATAACATTCAGCAGCTGCGCTAAATTCACCCATATCCTCAAATATCTTTGCCATCGCGATCAAGTCGACACCATTATCAACTCTTCCTCCATGTGGATCTTCGAGGATAATTGATATATGATCCAGCAAGCTGGCTAAAGAGATGATATCCATAGCGTTATGGTAGAGTACATTTGCAATTGGTCGTGCATCACCAGATTTAATATAATTGAAGTAGATTGTGGGAACCAGCCAGCCAGGAATGTCATCCCCGGTTCTCGGTGTCTCTAAAATGTTTTCTTCAATTGAGCCTAGCGTCCGGCTTTCCAGGCGATCTCGCCACAATCTGCGGGCAAGGTGGAGTAGATCAATATGCTGATATGAATTGAGGGGGGCTGGTTCACCATTAGCTATAAACCTCGAATTCAACAAGGGGATATCAAAGGATTTTCCATTGTAAGTTACGAGCACCTCACATCCATCCAGCGCGGATAAGACCGCAAGCAGCTGCGCCGATTCTTCAAAAGGATCTCGCATGAAGTATTGGGATAGCTGGAATCCAGCATCTGTAAATTTGCCAATTCCGATTAAGAAGGCATAAGTTCCTGTACCGCCTGCCAAGCCGGAAGTCTCGGTATCAATGAAGGCAAACGAAGCTGGCTTTTGCTTGACGAGCTCAGGATTGCCGACCCAAATTGAAAGGTTGGTTAAGGAAGCGGGAAACTTTAGGGGGAAATCCTTTTTCCTGGGATCTTCTGAGTATGTTTTAGTGATGAGGAAAGTTGAACCCAATGATGTATTAATTTCTTCACCATTTGATACAACTTCTTCGATGGGGAATTTAATTGGTTTATCTGCGGATTTTATGCTTTCCGGTCCGATGGAGACACCCAATGCTTTTAATTTATCAGAAAGTGATGGCATAACAGTTCAACTATTAATAAAGATGGTCAATTTATAGATCTAATCATTTATGGATTAACCAGTATATCGAGAAGAGCCTGGGTTTCTTTTTTCCCGCCGATCCCTTTTTCACCAGCGGGACCGACACAGGATGGGCAGCCATCACTACAAATACAAGAGTTAACTAGTTTATGTGCATTAGTGAGCAGCTGGTGATGAATTTCGAATAAACGTTGGCTGAAGCCTATTCCAGCAGGGACACGTTCGAAGAGAACAATCGATGGATTTCCTTCAGTGAGTGGTGATTGGGGATCAGAGTGCACACCGAGATCCCGAACATCACACATCAGGTAGATTGGGGCGATATTATACAACACATGAGCTAAACCGGATAAACCACTCCTCAAGCGAACCGCAGACTCAACCTTGCGGTGACACGATGGACATAATGTAACCAGATTTTCAAGCTGGTTGGCTTCATCGATGGAATTGAATTGACGGAATGGAGTCTTATGGTGCACATGATGAGCGGTTGCACCTTCCTGGCGCCCACACACCTGGCAGCGATAATCATCCCGCATCCGGGCTTTTTCCTTCTGTTTGTTCCATCTTGGGCCATAATTATTTGGTGCATTGCTCCAAAGCCCGACTTCACGAAGCTGGTCAACAGTTTCCTGCTGGATTGAAATCCAATATCCCATCGTGTTCAGCTCGTTTGGAGATAAATCCAATTGCCCGGCGCCTAAATTTTCGTGCGTGAACCATTTCACCTGTCGAAATCCAACTACCTGCGATCTAACCAATAACTCTCCAAAATATTTCTCACCACCTTTAACTTGCTCACTTCCGAGCTCGTTTATCAGATCAATCTGGGTCTCGATCTTGGGTATTGTGTAGTAATCTGATGATGCATAGCGTAAATGGGCGAATCCATTCTCGAGATCGAGGTGGTCAACAAAATACACCTGTGATTCTTGAATATATATTGCTTGTGGGTGCACTAACCATGGGCCACTCTCATAATCAACTTCACCTATGGTGGTCCAAGTTTCTCCATCTTGGATTTGCAGCAGGATATTTTTGGGTGATGCCACACGAAGAGAAATATCACCAGATGGGTATTTATCTGCTAACCAGAAGTATTTCTTATTGGAGAAGTGAACCTGACTTTGCTCAACCAACACTGCCAATAATTCTCCCATCTCGGTTGGCGAGAAATTTCCAAATACTTCGTTTTCTTTGAAAGGCAGCTCAAAAATCGCACAACGCAGGTGGGCTAACAGGATTAATAGATTATCAGGATTTATCAATGCACTTTCTGGGGATCGTTCGAAGAAGTAATCTGGATTATTTGCGAAAAATTGATCTAGCGGACTGGCAGTCGTAACAAATACAACCAGAGATGGTTTTTCTCCGCGACCCGCCCTACCAGCTTGCTGCCATGTAGATGCGATCGATCCCGGATATCCAGTGATGATCGATGCTTCCATCTCCCCAATATCAATACCCAATTCAAGTGCGTTGGTAGCTACGACGATACGCACTTTCCCGGTTCGTAAACCATGCTCGATAATTCTGCGTTCTCTTGGAAGGTAACCACTCCTGTATCCTCTGATCGCCTCATTGACCGCTCCGATTTGAATATCCTGACTGTGATTTGCTTCTTGAACCAAACCCAGATTCTGGCGCAGGTAAGTCAGAATCAGTTCAATATTTCTGCGTGATCTGCCAAAAATGATGGTTTGGACACCATAGGTAAACAGATCTTCAGCAAGGCGGACACTCTCCAATAATGCGCTTCTCCTCAATCCGAGATCTTCATTTACGACTGGAGGATTATAGACCAAGAAATTAATCGCACCACGAGCTGATCCGTCTTGGTCAATAACTTGAACCGGCTCACTGATCAGATCGTGAGCTAATTCTTCCGGGTTTGAGATCGTGGCTGAGGTAAGGATAAAACGGGGTTTAGAGCCATAGAATTCCGAAATCCTTTTTAAACGCCGGATAACATTAGCCACGTGCGATCCAAAAACACCGCGATAAGTATGGATCTCATCAATTACGATAAATTCCAGATCGGAAAAGAAATTTGCCCAATTTGTGTGCTGAGGAAGGATTCCCATGTGCAGCATGTCTGGATTCGTAATTAATATGCGGGAATTCTTCCGGATTCCTGGTCGATCGTTTGGTTTGGTATCCCCGTCATAGACCCCGATTTTAACCGGGAACAATGGCCCGTTGCTTTGCGGGTAATTATCAGTTGCATCTTGAATATTGGTCACCGAGGATACATGAGAGATATCTATCAAATCTTGATATTGATCCTGGCTTAAGGCCTTGGTTGGAAAGATATATAAGGCGCGTGCGGTTTCATTTTGGAACAGGTGGTTGATTACAGGCAGGTTATACGCTAAAGATTTTCCACTGGCTGTTCCAGTTACCACAACCACATTTTGAAGTTCTTTAACATAATTCCAGGTGGCTAATTGGTGTGTGTAAAGCTGCTGGATGCCGCGTGCTCGCAGGTTTTCCACAAGATGAGGATGGACATCCTCTGGAAAAAGGTCAAGCCTCGCCGATCGGGGTTGTATCTTCCGCCAATCAACGATGCTGGTGGAGATGGATGGTTCTGAGCGCCAATGGCTTAATAATTGATCAAGACTCATCTGCGGGACTAACTTTAAGGGAGTAAGATTTACCTAAGAGCGATCGGTAACGGTTGATTTCTTCTACCCAACGCCAATCCTCCCAATTTAACTCCTCAATCACGATTTTTTTGATGCGGTCTAACACTTCAAAGCCGCCACGTGGAAGGAGGTTTGCCAACCTCACCCTCCTCAATAATAAATCTTCAAGATGAATGATGCCTTCCGTCCTGGCTGCCCAACGGATCTCAGCCCACAGATTGATCGAGGATTCAATAGGTTGAAATTCATTTTCATCTACTTCGTTAACCATGGGTATTAATTCGTTCCCATATCGTCCAATCATCCTGATCCCAGTCCGAGTTTCAATTGGTGAATCTACAAACAAACTGATGCTAGGTGGATTTGCGGGCTTGGTGTGTTCCTGTGTTACTTCCCAACCATTAATTCTTTTTCTAATATGCTCCAAAGCCTGGATTGCCACGAGGTGGAATGTGGTCAGCTTCCCTCCTGCAACTGTCAGACAACCATTATCGTACCAAAAAAAGTATTCGCGAGACTCTTTTGAAGGATCAACCTTACCGGTATCAATAACTGACCGGTAACCCGAATAGGTGGATTGGATATCATCTTCATCGAGTTCAAGTCCTGGGAAAGCAAATTGGACGAATTCAAGCAAATATTCAATTTCTCCTGGTGAAATCGACGGGTTGGTGCTGATAGCCTCCTTCGAATCAACATCCGTTGTACCCACCAGGGTAACTCCTTCCCATGGAAAGGCGAACACCGGGCGTTTATCTCTTGGATGCCAGATGCTGATTGCCCGTGTTAAGGGTAATGTCGCCTGGGAAAAGACTAAATGGCTCCCACGCAAAAGACGCAATTTCCTTGTCCGGCTCGAAGCACTCGATGCGATGTCGAGCACATCTTCAGCCCAGGCCCCGGTTGCATTGATCACTGCCCTTGCTCTGACCTCTTCCGTTCTGGGGTTTCTCTCCGGGCTCATGTCGCGGATAGCCACACCTGCCGTTTGATGGTTTGTCGTACGCAGAATTTTTTCGACCCGGGCATAATTCAAGGCGATGCTTCCGATCTCAACGCCTAATTTGATGGTCTTGAGAACCAGCCGGGCATCATCCGTTAACGCATCAAAGTAACGGTAACCGCCCCGCAAATCTTGTGCATTGAGGCAAGAGCAGAGATCGAGAATCCTGTCAGGTTGGTAGTATTTATGACCCCATTTGAACGCCAGCAAGTCATACACTGACAAGCCGGCCCCAAGCACCCACATCGGTATCCGGTCGCCTTTGTAGCTGGCAATGATAAATCCCAGCTCGTTTATTAATCCCCGCTGATCCTTTAATAAACGTTCACGTTCTCGAACAGAATCATAAGTAATTTTTATCTGGCCGTTCCTCAGGTACCGAAATCCGCCGTGAACGAGTTTCGAGGAACGGCTAGAGGTGCCGGAAGCGAAATCGGCGGCTTCAAGCAGCAGCGTTTTCAAGCCTTGCCTGGATGCCTCGAGGAATATCCCAGCTCCGGTGATACCTCCACCGATTACGATCAAATCAAACGTCTGATCTAAACTTTCCCAAACCCGGTCTCGCCAACCTAATCTCCACATGATCCTTTCCAATGGTGAAAGCCCAAGCAAGATAACAAGATAGATTTTGCCTTCATTGCTTGAACTGATCCGAGTTAAATAACTTCTGGGGGTTTAAAATTGCTTGCGGATCAAAGAAATTGCTGACATTCTCCAACAGTTCGATGCCCAAAGACCCTTTTTCAGCCGATAAATATTGGATATGATCCTGCCCGATGCCATGTTGGTGGCTGATGGTGCCTCCCTGCTCGATGATTGCTTGACTGGCAGCTCCTTTCATGATCTGCCACCGTTCAAGGTTCTCCTGGGGATCAGCGGACCTGCGAAATAGATAAGTGATATAGATACTGGCACCTGTCTGGTAAACATGGGATATGTGCCCGAATACAAGCACGCGCTGATTTTCGGTTTCAACTGCTTCAGAGATCGATCTTATGATAGTTTTTTTAACCTGGTCCACTTTATCCCAGGGAACTGCGGTTTCAAGCGTGTCAAGTGCATAACCCGCCTCCCAGAGAGTATTACGAAGGTAGGGAGCAAGGAAGCGGGATTTACGCCAGGACTTTCCAACATAGTTTCCAGTGTATAGACCACGATATTTGCGGCACACTCTGAGTGCTGCGCTCTTGGCTTTCAAGGAGCTGGTTTTATCTCCCGTGACTCCCATGATCAGCAAACAGCGCTGCTCGCCATAACCAAGCTTGCTCAAACCGAAATCCACATAAGGCAGAAGATTCCCTTTTCCGGATAAGACCAGGGTCGTTTCGGTTTCTTGGGGATCACTCAGGCGAAGCATGGAAAGTTGAATGCCTTTCTGGGCGATTTCCTTGACTGCATTGACACCATCTTCCCAATCTCTGAAAAATATCCCATAGAAATCTTCGAATTGGGGTAGCGATTGAAGTTGAACGATTGCCTGCGAGATAATCCCCAACCGTCCTTCAGATCCGAGGATGATTTGCTTGAGATCCGGCCCGGCAGCGCTTGCTGGAAACGGCGGCAGTTCAATATCTCCAATTGGGGAAACCAGTTTCCCACCTCTGAAGAGATCCTCAATCCGCCCGTAGAAGAAAGATTGTTGTCCGCAGGACCTGGTAGCGATCCAACCGCCCAGGGTCGAGTATTCAAATGATTGCGGGAAATGTCCCAAAGTGTATCCCTCCTGGTTCAGTGCTGTCTCGATATCAGGTCCTTTGATTCCGGCTTCGAAAGTCGCCAGCTGGCTGTATTGATCAAGATCCAACAAATGATTCATCCGTGCAAGATCAAGCGTGAGGGTAGGTGTTCCAATTGGAGGGGGATTAATATGGCCCACCACGCTTGTTCCACCTCCATATGGGATGAGAATGATATTATTTTCTACCGCAAAATCAATTGCTTTCTTGATTTCACCTTCAGAATTTGGATAGATGACACCATCGGTAGCCTTGGGGATCTGACCAGATCGGATGTTGATCCAATCTGGCAGACTCTGTCCATGGGAGTGAACGATCCGGTCTACAGGATCAGTTGATATGAAAGCGACGTTATCAAACTGCGACCTGGGTATTTTGCTGATGGTCGATTCTAATGATGCGTCTGGAAGATGCTGTTCATCCCCCAGGATATCTGCTAAATATCCTTTGGCATTTTCTGGTATAGGATAATTGATTTTTTCATCCCCCCAGCCATTCCAACGCTGCATTTAAAGCCGCCTTAAACAATTATTATTACGATTTGCTGGCATCATTCTTGTTTTGTACGTCACCATGAGGATCGATCAATACTCCATCTTTCGGTATAAAGCGCTCCCGGGTGAGGATGATGCTGTCTTCACCAGTTACAATCTCAAGCGTTTCTGGTTCAGTCTCTTCTAGAGTATTCAAGAATGAGGATAAAGTGTCATACTCTTTGGACTCAATCGAGTATTGGTCGGCATTTTCGAGCAGAGACTGCCCGATGTGAAGGAGGATTTTTACCCTGAATTCAGCCAGGGTTTTATAGGTGACGATTCTCGGGTAGGTCGAGAGATTCCTGAGGAAATCACCTGCTGCCATTGTGCGCGGGATATTCTCCTTGACAAAGAATATCGGTTTGCGTCCAACTTTCCGGGACAGGTACCACTCATACCCGATAGGGGCGCGAATATCTTCACCTAGAATGAGGGAATGGATATCAGAATCCAGGACCAATCGTTCATCGAATGTCTTTCTGCCCAGCGGGGAAAGATTGATCTTCCAACCGAAAGTGACAGGTAATTCAGTCACCACGCGGCTGACCAAATCTCGCTCTGGATAAAGGTCACTGGCAGCTGAAATGTATAGATTGATCTTCTCGATTTCCATACTGGAGCTCAATCCGCAGTCGGGGAACTGGCTCTGCGTGCCAATGCGTGCTGCCGTGGATCTTTTACCCCGAGGATCAACACCAGGAGGGTGATGAGCCCGGCTGCACCAGATACCAGGAATGAGATATCATAGCCTGATTTGTCAATTAGCACACCGGCGAGAACGGGTGCAATAAAAGTGGCTGGAGCGATAAGCGTATTGGATAACCCAATATAAGTTGGTCTCTGGGCCTCCGTCCCGAATTCGAGAGTGATGGATAATGGGACTGTCCAAACGGCAACGTTGGCGACACCAGCCAGGATAAAGATCGGGAAAAACCAGGCGACACTGCTGGCGAAAACTGCCAATAAGACACTGGCGATGGTGGCTACGGTCCCAATTTGCAGGGTTAATAAGTGCCCCCGCCGGTCACCGAGCCATCCCAGAATTGGGTTCATGGCGACTTCTGTAAATAACAGTATGCCGGTTAAAAAGCCAACCAGTTTCTCATCCATACCGAATTCACGGACAGCATAAATCGTGTAGAATGCAAAACCCATGGTTGCGAATTGGGTGAGCATGCGTGACAGCACATACCAGCGAAAATTGTTATCCGTTGACAAAATATTGCGCAAATCCTCCCGAAAATTAAATCCTTCCGGGTGGTGAGATGCCGCAGGTGGAGCTTCCTGTTCTCTGGTGAGAGCCAGAGACAAAAAGGAGAAGGCCATCATTACCGCAGCGATCAGGAAGCAGAGCGTGAAGTCAAGGGGACTTGTATAATCGGTTAGAACCAAGCCAGCCAGGATCGCAGCAATACCCATGAAAAATGTTGCCGCAGCGGATTGGATCCCGAAAAACCTCCCGTACATTTCAACCGGCATGATCTTCGCGATCAGGCTCTGCCAGGCGGTCGCAGTGAATCCACCGCCGAATCCCTGCCAGACCAACAGGATGAAAGAGAGGATTAATGACAGCTGCACCCCAAGTTGCGGGGAGAACCAAGCCACGATCGCCAATCCCACGAATGGCAGGCGTTCATTCAGCGTCATCATCATCGCCATTTGTTTATACCTGCTCAAACTGGACACCTTTTGAGCAGTGAATAACTGCGGCAGCTGCCAACCAACAGCGTGGATCGCCGGTATCAAGCCAATCAGGACAGCGGAATCGGTCAGGCTGCCGATAAATAGCGGGATAATGGTGAAAAAGGAGGCGAAACCAAGTGCCGCACCAAAAAAACCACCATCCATGACATTGACGATGAAATTGAAGCGCAGGTTTTCTACAGGTTTAGATTTCATTTGGTTGTCCGGGTGGTTTGTTTGCCATTATACCAGCAGTTAGAATATCTGTTCTGTTTACAATATGGTTCATAGTTTTCCAAGGATCGTGCCGGGTAGAATTTTAACAGGTATTCAACAAACCCCACAGTCCTTTGTCCAGGAATCCTGACCTGGTTTGAGGGTAAAATTATTTGGTATTCGTTCGCTAACCATACAACCTGCAGTAAAGGGATATCTAACAGGTGATTTGTGAGACTCTATAACACACTTTCCAAGAAGATCGAAACATTCAAGCCCCGCGGGGACCAGGTCAAAATCTATGTCTGCGGGATCACGCCGTACGACACCACACACCTGGGCCATGCATTTACCTACACTTCAGCGGACATCCTGATCCGCTACCTGGAGAGTCAAGGTTTCATCGTGCGCTATGCCCAGAATGTGACCGACATCGACGATGATATCCTGCGTAAAGCCAGGGAGGTGGGGGATGATTGGCTGGAGGTAGGCAATCGCTGGACTTCACATTTCATCCAGGATATGCAGGCTTTGAATGTACGCCCCCCGGATTACTACCCGCGCGCCACGGATGCTATTCCGGAGATCGTAGCCTGGGTGGGAAAACTGCTCGAGAGCGGCGTGGCTTATGAATCCGGTGGGAATGTTTATTATTCTGTGAATGCCTGGCCAGATTTTGGGGAGCTGTGTGGTATCCCTCGAGCTAAGATGTTGCCCATCGCCAATGAACGCGGCAACCATCCCGACGATCCACACAAGCGTGACCCGCTGGATTTTGTGCTCTGGCAGGCGCAGGCACCCGGGGAACCGGCCTGGGACAGCCCCTGGGGACCAGGACGCCCCGGCTGGCACATCGAGTGTTCGACCTTATCGAACAAGTTCCTGGGGAACCAGGTGGACATCCACAGCGGCGGCGCGGATCTGTGCTTTCCGCACCACGAGTGCGAGATCGCCCAGGTGGAGCCGGTGACCGGGGAGAAACCCTTCGTCAGGTTCTGGATGCACGCCGCCATGGTCTACTACGAAGGGGAGAAGATGAGCAAATCGCTAGGTAACTTGGTGTGGGTGCGGGAACTACTGGAGGTGTACACGCCGGACGCGCTGCGTCTGTACCTGGGGCGGCACCACTACCGTGAGCCGTGGAGTTATTCCGAGCGGGAATTGAAGGCTTCAGCAGCGGATGCTGAAAGGATCACAGAAGCGATTCAATTGGAGGGAGGGCAGGGGACAGCCCTGGATGCGGAAGGTTGGGAGAGGGATTTTCACGATGCTTTGGAGGATGACTTGGACACTCCAGGCGCGGTGGAGGTGATGCTCGCGCTGGCGGAGGAAATACTTGAAGCGGGTGAGCAGGGCAGGGATGTGGCTATGGCGCAGAAGGAGCTACGCGCAATGGGGAAAGTGTTTGGAATGCGTATAGACAAGGGTGTGGAGCAGCGAGTGCTCGCAGGGTGGGGGGAGCATTTGGGGAGGTTTTTAGATTAGGTGAATTTTCACTTGCGTTCATAAATGATTCTAAGATACGCCTTCGCTTTTTCCGATTCAAAAGTGCAATTGTGATGGATGGTAAAGAAAGACTCTTCGGACTTTTGAAGCAGTATTACAAATGGGTAGGAATACTAGCTGTTATTTTTCTCTGTTTGTTATATATTCACCTGAAATTGTACAAATATGCATTAGACGACGCTTATATTCATT
>JBJYXV010000022.1:0-1786 GCA_046260155.1 Anaerolineales bacterium | reverse complement strand
GAATGGAACTATTATCATCCTGAAAGATCCTGTGGATGCGAATCGTTTATTTGCTTTGATGAGAGTGGTTAAGGCGGAATAAAAGGAATTTGTAATTACGGAGTCCATGGGTGGCGGTGGTGTTCGAAAAAATGGTGAAACCATTTTTTCGAACACCACCTTCTTAGCGGATCTGAATGGTTCGCGATTATAAACCTGTACCCGAGTCAAGTTAGTAAATCGATTAAGGTGCTTGCTGCTATTAGCAGGAAAATCAGTCCCAACAAACCCCCCATGATATAGCCAAATATCAGCCAGGGAGAGCTTGATCGAGATTGGCGTAGTTCCTCACCCTCCGCTAGTTTCCTGACCATTTCAGCTGTCTGCCGTACCAGGTTTTGAATTTTGTCATCACCACCAGAAACCCACACCCATCCCTGAACTGCAGTGGGAATTACAAACCGAACCCCAGGGAAATTCTGCAACCATAAGCGGATCGCCTCCCCCGGATTTGCTGCGATATTGGCTGGCAAAATGACGGCCCTGGCATCCGATAAGCCTTCATCGGGTACACCCAGTTCAATATTATGCACAGCAACCGGCATTGTGGGTGCTTCTTTTGAGAGTGCTGCCACCAACATCTCGGAAAAATCTCCGAACTCAGAAACCAGCACTAAGATGGGGAATTCCGCTTGTAATTTTTCCTGGATTTGGGCTGATGAGCGTCCATCGGATCGTAATATTAGTGCGTGGTACCAGATGACCAGTGTGAACAAGATCAGTAGACTGACCAATTCCAAGACGGTCTGCAATAGATTCTCGTCAGGATCGCCTAGTACTGCTTGTAAACCCTCGAAAATCAGCATGCCTGCACTGATCATCACGCCGATAACGCTGATAAAAAGCACCAGGTACAAATAAAACCTGCGTATCAACGAACGTTCGAGATGATTTTCTTCGTCCCCAACCTGTTTGGTAACGTTGTTTACTTTCCGCCAGTTTAAGAGCCACAATGGCAGCCCGATCAACAGTTCGGATAAGGCAACCGATAATCGCTCGCGATAGATATTTGTCCAGATGGGTTGTTCAACCAATAAGCTGGTAGTGAAAAAGGCGAGCTGCTGTAAACCGATAAAGAAAGTAATGAGCCCCAAAAATGCTGCCAGGTATTCATAGACCTCTTGAACCCGGTTTGGTTGCTGGTGGTTAACTTCAGATGCAGAAAGATCTTGACGCCGAATTCGGCTGAAATAAGCCCAGGCAACCCCAAAAGGAATGACAACAGACATTGGGTCTCGCAGCTCCCCCATCAAGCCTGCGAAGCTCAATCGTTCTCCCAAAATTATTTGGATGAGGATATTGAGTAAGGCTCCCCCTGCGAATAATGTGGCCACCATGCTGATCAGGTTGACGATAAAGAGGGTCACAGCTCGCATCAGCGACTCCTGCTCAGCTTGTTCTCCTCCTGCCTTTTGAAGGATGCGCCAGCTAATGATCCAGGTGGGCGTACCAATAATGATCAATGTCAACCCATTTGCCAGTATCGACTGGGATGCGATTGCTGCGTTTTCCAAAGAGTCGAATAGATAGAGCAAAGTTTGCTGCACGCCGCCAACCAGCATCGTCAACCCATATAACATCCAGATGAAGCGATATAATCGCCGGGTTTCTGCATAGGCAGTACTGGTTGGTTCAGCGGCCCAATCTTTTCGAAGCACGCTGAAAAGATACGCCGCAATCAACCCGTTCATTAACATGGCAATCAGGTTATCGCTCCAGATCTGGTCGGACCCGAACATCATCCGGT
>JBJYXV010000021.1:0-2643 GCA_046260155.1 Anaerolineales bacterium | reverse complement strand
GGCGCGTCGATGACCGCCCCGCTGATGCTGAGGTTCGGGGCCTGGGCGGTCCGCCGGGGTGAGACGATGATGGGCATGGGCGCTGCCTGCGGACGTGGACGGGCCGACCTCTTTCCGGCTTCGGAAAGGCCTGCGTCGATTACCTCGCCGCATATGGTCATCGGGTCTACGGTACCAGCCGTCGCGCGAGCTTTCCAACCGGCAGCAGTACCACGCATTTTCCGCTGATCATTCCCATGGATGTCTGCGACGAGAATTCGGTCGCGGCTGCTGTCGATTTTGTCATCGAACGGGAACGCCGACTGGATGTGCTCGTGAACAACGCCGGATTCGCATTAACCGGAGCCATCGAACTGACATCACCCGCGGAAGCCAGACGGCAGTTTGAGACGAACTTCTTCGGTGTCCATCGCGTCTGCCGCAGGGTGCTCCCTACCATGCGAAGGCAGCGATCCGGGTTAATCGTGAACATCAGCTCCATGGGTGGCTTGATTGCTCTGCCCTTTCAGGGCTTCTATTGCGCATCCAAGTACGCGCTGGAGGCGCTGACCGAGTCGCTGCGCATGGAGGTGAAGCCCTACGGGGTTCAGGTAACACTGATCGAGCCGGGTGACTTCAAAACACGCATTACGGCAAACCGCGTTTTCGCCGCAGCCTCAACAGACCCCTCCGAGTACACCGTCCAACAGTGTGCTGCGGTTGATGTGATCACAGAGAACGAGCGCAATGGTGCGGATCCCCGGGAGCTGGCTGCCCTGTTGGGCAAGATTATTGAGCAACAGCGGGTACGCCCCCACTACCTGGTTGGCGCGTATTTTCAAAAGCTGGCCGTATGGACAAAGCGCGTTCTTCCTGCGTCGGTATTTGAGAAGCTCATTATGAGCCATTACAAAATCTGATACTGATGATATTGGACTGCGGGCGGTTGACTGGAGAGCCTGAGCTTATCACGTAGAGCGTGAACCGGTTTTTCCCTATGATTCATTGAGAAGGAGAAGCCGGCATGAAGAAGCAACGACACCATTACGAGCTTGATTACAAACGCCGTATTGTCCAGGAGTATCTGGCTGGGGTGATCCCAGCGCAGGAACTGGCTAGGCGCGAGGGTCTGGAACGCGGCTAGATTTACAAATGGCGCGTGCAGTTGTGTAGTGGTCAACCATTTCCGGACACTTTGTTAAGGATCTTTTCGTAATTCATCGGTGTCATATAGCCCAGCGTCGAGTGTAGACGCTTGGAGTTGTAATACACCGCCACATATTCCCGTACATCGGCCATCGCTTCCTGCCGGGTATGATACAACCGGTCACCGGTCCATTCCCGCTTCAGACTGCTGAAGAACCGTTCTATCGGTGCGTTGTCCCAGCAGTTACCCTTACGACTCATGCTGCTGACCATCCCATGCTGCTTCAGCAAGGCCTGGTAGGCATGGCTGGCATACTGGCTGCCGCGGTCCGAATGATGCAGCAGGCCAGGTGGGGGTTGCCTCAGATTGGTCGCCATCAGCAACGCCCGGATCACCAGCGCCTTCTTCATGCGTCGATCCATCGCCCAGCCCACCACCCGGCGCGAATACAGATCAATGACCACCGCCAGGTAAACCCAACCCTCCTGGGTCCACAGGTACGTTATGTCCGTGCCCCAGGCCTGATTGGGCCCCTGTGGAGCAAACTGGCGATTTAGCACATTCTCAGCCACGGGCAGATTGTGTCTGCTGTCGGTCGTCGCCTTGTATTTGCGCTTCCGCTTGACCTTCAGGCCCAGCACCTTCATCAAACGACGCGTCCGGTCACGCCCAATGGCAAAGCCTTCCTCACGCAGGTGCTTCATCAGAGGCCGACTACCCAGGCTGTCACGGGATGCCCTGAACAGCTCCTTCATGCGCCGTCGCAAGGCCAACTCCTGCGGTGGGATCACCCTGCCTGGCTGATCTCGCCAGTCGTAATAGCCGCTGCGCGGCACTCCCAGCAGACGGCACAGATGAACCACCGGCCAGTGCCCGGCATGCGCCCGTATGAACCCGTACTTCACTTCATTTCCTTCGCGAAGTACTGGCTGGCTTTTTTTAAAATCTCTTTCTCCATCCGCAGCAGGCGGACTTCTTTGCGCAGCCGCTTCAGCTCCTCACGCTCATCCGTGCTGAGCCGCTCTCCGCTGGCAGTTTCCTCGAACTCCCGCATCCAGCGGCGAACCAGGTTATCCCCAACACCCAAGCTACGCGCTGCCTCAGAGGGCTTATAACCCTGCTCGGTCACCAGCGCCACCGCATCCCGCTTGAAATCTTCCGTGTAGTTCCGTCTCTTTCTCGTCTCTGTTGTCATCACTCACCTCGTTATGGCATGTTACCGCCTTAACTCGGTGTCCGGATGTATCAGACCACTTCAGGATACATAAACTGGCCATGGGTGGACGGAGTATCAGGATCGTTTGTGTGAATGATGAGTCCTGTCTTTTTATCGCGAATAAACCGGCTATATAGAGTTCCATCGCGGGAAAATATTTCAAGCGCTCCGCGGAAGAGATCGGCGACTAACGGCGCCTCGGGGACCGCGAGATGAGCAACAAACAAATTGGGCGGGGCCCAGCGCCGGACGCGGGCGATTATCCATCGCCCGTCTATGCCTGGTATGTCGTCTTCATTCT
>JBJYXV010000020.1:53515-77971 GCA_046260155.1 Anaerolineales bacterium | reverse complement strand
GGATCGTGCAGGATCAGCGTATTTTCATCGTTGCGGGTCTTAGCACTCTTGCTGAAGTTGTACGACCCCGTTACTACTACCTGCCCATCGATAATGATCACCTTGTGATGCATGCTGCCTGGATTTCCATCCAGTCGCACATCAAGGCCGCTTTCCAGCAGGTTCTGGTACTCTCCGCCGGAATTGCTAAGAGCTTGAGCCTTGTCCAGAACCCCTTGAACCTCGATCCCTGAATTGTGCGCATTAATCAGTGTAGAAGCCAGATCGTCATCTGTAAAAGAATAAGCCATGAATAAAACATTCTCCTGCGCGCCCTGTACCAGTTCGATCACTCTCTTCATGGTCGCGTCATCAGGGGAGAAGTACACCTCGACCGGTGTTCCATTGATATTAATAAGGGGTTGGGGCGTATTGGACGGTGAATCAGAGCCAAATTGGTGGTCGAGGAACATCTCCTCAAACTCTGCCAGGTAATCCTCCGCCAGGTCAGCTGACTGGATGCGGATCAAGTTGTTATCGCTGCGGTAAGCACCATTAAGTGTGTAGTTCATCGATCCACTGAAGACCTCACGGTGGTCGATGATGGTGAATTTGTTGTGCATTAATCCTTCCCCCTGATCATCCACAACCTGGATCCCACTCGCAATCAGGTCCTGGGCTTGTTCCGACTGCAACCCTTCACTCTCAATCACCACCCGTACAGCAATTCCCCGGCGATCGGCATCCAGCATGGCATCCCTGATGCTCCACAAATCCAGGCTATCCATGGCGATGTCCACGCTCAAGCGCGCCTGGTCGATCGCTTCCGCCAGATAAGAATCCGGACCCCCTCGGAGAGTACTTGAAGCTGGAGAATCCGGTTCGCTGAAATAAACCTCATACCAATTAGAATCACCAGCACCGGTCCCAAGAAGTAAGCCATCACCAGAATCACCCACGTCTGGGAGTGCCAGCCTGCCTGCGAAATCCGGGTCTGCACCGCAACTTACCAGAAACTGAACAACGAATATTATTGAAAACAGCTTCAAGAATTTCATGTGGGGATGCGAGTCATCCTTATCTACCTTCCGAACCAACTTCTTGGATCACAATCGAAATCTAGCCTCTACCTGCTGATGGCTGTGCAAACACTTTCATCTGAGTGGTGCTTTCCGCCAGGAGCTGCGAAATCCACCTAATTATAAATCCTAATAAAATTGCGATCCTATGGCTTTGGCATGACAATTGCAACCTCAAGAGTCCGGGAAAATCGATCAGCCAACTTTTACAACATCAACTGGCGTTAGATCCCTTCTAACTGTTATCCGATCTACTCAACTCTTATCTAGTCCGGGGGATTAGGAGGAGGGATGTGAAATGATCCCAGAAGAAATTTCACTACAGGATGAAATCCAAGCCCTGTTCGACTGCCAATCCGAGGGGCAAGCCAGCTTGGAATTGACCACCTCGTACAGAGGAACGATTCTCAGGCAGCAAATAAAGCCGGTAGCATTTGATCATCAGCGGGCAGTCTTTATGGCGCTAGACCCCTGCACCTGCGCAGGACTTGAAGGCTGTGTCCACCTGCACAGCACCTGCCTATCAAAACCCGTAAAAGCTCGCGTGAAAGATCTATCCCCAAGCAGTGGGATGTTTTCTCTATCCAATTTTTCTTATGTTGAAAGGGAATGGAAAGAACGTCTTCACGAGCGAGTCCAGACAAAAGAACCCACTTATGTAACCATGCGCTACAAAGAAAATAAATACCGGGCTTCTCTTCTCGACATATCATTGAGCGGTATAGGTCTCCTGGTGGGTATCTCCGGCGATCCCGAAGTTGATTTCCATCCGAACTGCAGCGTGTGCATCGATTTACAGACCTCCCCGAGTTATAAATGGGAAAAATTGGGCGGGGCGATCCATTACCAGCAGAAAACTTCGCGTTTGATCGTTCGCCTTGGTATTCGCCTTTACCCGAAACCGGAGCAGGCTCACCAGCTCAAAAGGTATATTGAATCTCGCCTGCGTGAAATCCGGGAAGAACTCGACCAGGTTGCCAATAATATGAAAATCTCATCCGGAGTAGAGTACCAATATTTTTAAATCCCTCACCCGAGAAATATATCCGCCTTTTTGCTCGACAGCAATCTCACTTCAAATTTAAGCATTGAGCTGATAGGCGAATATTTCACCTGTGATGAAAATGTCCCATCACTCCTCAGAAGTTAAAATATTTTGGATTTTCCGTAAATAATTTTCTTTCGGATTCTCTATTTTCCAATCCGCCAGTAACAGATTGCCCTGATAAATAAGGCTATAATGGGGGATGTTTCCTGTTCAAAAGACGCACCTGGTTTTTTAAGCCAGGGATGATCTCCGGAATCTACCCGAGCATTTGGATAGCGTTCCTGCCAGGAAATTACTTTCAAATACAGGAGATAATGCCTATGGCTATGCAGCGCAAAACTTATCCGATTGATATCGCTGGTATATACCGTGAGTTGCCCCTCTTCGAAGTTCAACCAGGTTTGCGCATTGCAGTCCTGAATATCCTGGGGGATACCGAGCTGGTACAGGCCTGTGCGAGAGATTTAAATCAAAAACTAAAAGGAATCGAATACGACGCAATCGTCACTGCAGAGGCAAAATCGATCCCACTGGCGCATGCCCTCTCTCTGCAGGCAGACAAACCTTACATCGTATTACGCAAGGTTTACCGCCCCTATATGGGAGATACCCTGCATGCTGAAACATTATCCATCACGACCGGAAAACTGCAATCCCTTTACCTTGATGAGAAAGACCGCAGCTTGCTCGCCAGGAAAAAAGTTGTCTTACTGGATGACGTGATCAGCACTGGGTCGACCCTGAAAGGAATGAAGAAGATCATCCAAAAAGCGGAGGGAACGATCGCGGCTGAAGCAGCAATTCTGACCGAAGGTGATCAGGAACGCTGGTCGGATATTGTTTCGCTGGGTCACCTGCCGCTGTTTTCATCTGAATACAACTGATAGATGCTCCCTACACCATAACTGGAGGTGGGTAGCAAACGATTATGATCGGGACACCATTTAGATGTGTCAGGAATACCACCCGCTGATTGTCGCCCTTTAACCGCAGCATGCGGATTAATTCCTGCGGTTGAAGAGGTGAGCCACGCTTCTTAACTGCGATTTGCCCTACGTTGCGTTCCCGAAGGTAGCTCCGCAACCGCTTCACATTAAAAACAAACCAATCTTCTATCTGCCAGACTCTTGCAAAAGGGCTGGAAATTTCCTGATCTGCAGTCAGGTAAGCAATATCAGGGTCGAGCTGATATGCACCCAGCTGTTCCCCGAGTTTTGCGACCAAACCTGCTCTCAGCACTGCCCCATCAGGTTCATAAAGATATCCCCGTGGTTCATTTAGTGGTAAAGGTTCGATCAAACCCTCACCTAACAGCGAGTGTGGACCAGGAAGGATTGTCGCCTTCCAGCGGGCTGTCTTTAATGGCCCAAACCACAACAGAGCTTCTTTCAGCTCACCCCCCAAGGAGACAAACTCAACCTCGGCATCAAAATCTGCAATTTCCGACTTGTTGACTGCAGGAGAGATCTTAACCCCAAGCGCTGGAAATCTTTTCACCCAATTAATGATCCTACCCAGGGGTGGCCTGTACTCGCTCACAGAACGTATGCGCCTGCTTCCCTCGCGTCTGGAAGGATCAAAAAATAAGCCGCAGCCTTCGCATTCTCGAAGAGGCAATGGGGTATACAAATCTGCCAGGATAAAGCTTACCTGGTCTGAGCATCCCAGAGCAGCGGCATTGGCTTGCGCCATCGCCAGGCGCAGAGGATCAATATCCACACCGGATGTATGCGCCAGGCGAGACATGTTGAGCGTATCACTCCCGATCGAACAACCCAGGTCTACCAGGAAATCAAAACCCCGGTAGCGCTCACTCCTGTACTCAGAAACCTGCTGCGGGCTGGCCTGCTCGAGAGATTCCCGGGTGAAGAACATCCTACCCGCCTGCCGAAATTTTCGCTCTGCTTCACCCCGCAGGATAGCAGTCTCCAGAGCAGCCTGGGACAACTTGCCGGGGTACTGTTTGATTAAATTTTGGAAGTGACGAAGGTAATCGATCTCCCGTGGCCGAAGCTGTTCTGCCGCCAACAGTGCCTCCTGTCCACCCTGGCTGAACAAGAGTTTAAAGGAGGCTAAATCCATGCTGAATCCAATCGCAATTCTTGCAAAATTTGGTTCAAAGGGATTGCTAACTGCCTGCAGCGTTCATCAGGCCAGCTGCTTTGCGCCCAATTTCAACAGCAAAATTTGTCCCCCTATCCCAGGGGTATACCTGGCTCATACTTGCAAAATAAAGACCTTTAATGGGTGTTTCAATGGCGGGGATATTTTTGGAGTGATTTATTTCGGGTACTGGTTGGGCGTACTTCGTGCGAAATAGCCAGGCCTTTTTTACCCAATCCGGGGAAAATTTTGGATTGATCCGCGTGAGGGAGGGCAGGAACCGCTCGATTAGCTCCTCCTTGGTCAGCTGGAAGTACTCGTGATCCGGATCCAGATAATCCCCGCAATAGAGTATGTGATCCCCACCAAAATTTTCTTCCGAAACATAATTGGTGTGCTCAACCAGGGCTAAAAATGGGAAACCGGCTGATTTGGGGATGTTGTACCAGTAATACCCCTCCACGGAGAGCTGCTGCTTTAAAGACAGAATCATGACTACCGCACCCATGCTCTTCAATTTTAATAAGCTGCCCAAGTAATCATCAGGAAGTGCAGGGACCAGGCGCGCCATGAATGCCGGTGAAACAGTCACCAGACACTGGTCAAAAGCTTGCACACCATCTGTGGTCTCTAACATCAAGCTGCCATCCCCTTGCGGGACGATTTCGTTGACACCGGTTTCTAATTTAATCTCCACTCCCAATTCAACCAGGCGCTGGGCGAATAATTCCGCGAATGCTTGAAAACCTCCTATGAAGGTGCCTAACCTGGTGGTACGCGCTTTCAGACGAGCCCACATCCAGGCCATGTTAACCTCCCGGTGATATTTACCAAATTTACCCACCACCAGGGGTTCCCACATGGATTGGTAGACCTGCTCACCCGCCCATTTGCGCATCCAGGCATCCACGGTAGTCTTCTCCAGGGATTTCCAATCATTCGTCATACGCAGGTACAGTCCAACGAGCCCAAAGCGGATCTTGTTCAGGCCCCAACCCAAGCCTGGGTAAAGCAAGGCATTCAGGTAGGAATCAAAAGGATAAAACTTGCCCTCGTGGTACATCACGGTATATGGGCGTGGAAATATCACCCTGTCGCTCCAACCCAACTGCTCGATCAATCCAAGCATATGCTTATCGGTGGCGAACCAGTGATGGTAGTACTTTTCGACATACCAATCCCATTCTGGTTCTTTGATCCCACTGGCCAATCCACCAACAAAATCTTCTTTTTCGTAGATCGACACCCGGTGGCCGGATGAAACAAGGTCATATGCTGCTGCCATGCCTCCAAACCCGGCACCGATGATGGCAATATTTTTCTCTTTTCCCATTTTGATTTCTCTCAAACTTCCCTTCAATCAGGCATCCTCAATACGCGCCTGCGTCATGCTCTGATCCCATTTGATTCCTGCCCGGGCCAGGTAATACGCCCCGAGGATAGTAATCGGCACCCACAGTGCGACGTGCAGCACCAAGGTATAACCAGCTGCAATCGCTTTGTCTACACCATAAGCCTGCAGCACAGCGATCCCGGGTGCATCAAAAGTCCCAATATATCCCGGTGCTGAAGGGATGGTCGTCGCCAAATTGACAATCCCATTCATCAGCATTAACGTGAAGAAACTTACCTCGAGCGGGAATGCATGCATCACGAACCAGTATTTTCCAGTCTCTAGCAACCAGATCACCACCGATGTGACAAAGATCATCATGACATCGCGTGGAGAACGCAGGGCAGCTAAGCCACCCAGGAAATTTTCAGCCAGTCCGATCGCCTGAGCCTGGAAACGGGTGGGGATCAAATAACGGGCAATCCAGTTCACGAACCAGATCGCTCGGTCCGGGTACAGGCCGGCTAATAAGAATAATACCAGCACGCCTGAAAAGATCCCGGCTCCCCATATCGCCAGGGTCTGGATATTACCAATAAATCCAGAGGTTGAAGTTAACCCAGCTAGTTCAGGCAAGTTCAGGAACACAAATCCCAGCATTACCACCCCGTCAAAGATACGTTCAACCACGATAGTCGCCAGGGAAGCGGAAATAGGAACCTCTTCGAATTTCTTAAGCACCACCGCTCGCAGCACTTCACCTGCGCGGGCGGGATAAATATTATTCCCCATGTATCCAATTGCGGTGATTGGGAACAATGTTGTGGTCGGGATGGATTTAACTGGGCGTAGTAAATAATGCCAGCGCCAGGCACGCGCGAGCACAGCAACCATGTAGATCAGAATTCCCGGGATCAACCACCAGTAATTTGCCCCCTGCAGCGTTCGCCAGACATCTCCAAAATTCAAGCCACGCAGTGCGATATACAGGAACAGCAAACTGATGGCAACCCCAGCCCAAAATTGCCAGCGTCTCATGGCGCGAATTCTACCATTTCCATCTCCATTTACAATCAGTGCTCATATGATTCCAATTTGGTGTTAAGTAATTCTTGGCAGCAGAAATATTCGGGTAAGTTACTATGAATGGATAGGAGCACAGTCTGCCCGACATCCCAACAAGAACCGAACTAATTCTACGTCAATTCCGGGAATTAAGGCGCAAAACCACTGGGTTATAATTTTCACATGGATAACAAATCCTTGCTGATTACCAACCAGACAGCTCCAGACTTCAGCCTCCCAGACCTGGAAGGAGACCCACATGCCCTGCATGACTATAATGGACGGATCGTGATCCTGAACTTCTGGTCTGCTGAATGCCCATGGTCGCAGCGCAGTGATGAAAAAATTAACGAATACCTTGAAGATTGGGGCAGTGAAGTCCAATATTTACCCATCGCTTCCAATGCCAATGAGGACCTGGAATTGATCCGCACTCAGGCAGCATCCAGACAGATTCCTCTGATACTACACGATCCGGATCACCAGGTTGCAGATCTTTACGGAGCCGATACTACCCCACACCTGTTCGTGATCGACCAGGCAGGCATCTTGCGTTACCAGGGCGCACTGGACGATGTTAAATTCCGACAACCAAAACCCACCTTAAATTACCTCCACCTAGCCGTCGAAGCTCTTCTCACGGGTGCTTCACCCGATCCGGCTGAAACGCCCGCTTATGGCTGCACGATAGTGCGCAACTTGCCGTGAATTTCCCCAGTGGGAGGAAAAACGAAACTTGTTTTTCGCAGAATACGCATCCAGCCAGGTATGGTTATTCAGCTCTAATTCTATTGAATTGGATAAAGCAAAATTTTCACGAAGATTGAAATGAGAAAGGACTCATCTTAACCACAATCCCCCTTGGTGGTAGGAGTATCAAAAATCGGGTAGAATCGGGGAAATATACCTGCTTCCCAGCAGATAAATTCAAGGAATAGCTATGAGTGATAAAGATTCGGCCAAAAATGTGATCGACTCCTACCGGAAAAGGCGTCAAAACACCAGGCCTTTCCTGATCGGTGGTGCAGCGATTGTGCTCATCGCAGTCGGTATTGTGGTCCTGATCCTCTGGCTGACAGGTACCAATGGACCTTCATTTTCCTTCTTCGCCAGCCCAACACCCACTGCGACGGAGACTGCTACACCGACAGCAACCCCAACTGATACTCCAACCGCCACACTTACCCCCACGATCACCGAAACCCCGACTGCCTCCGCCACTCCCACGGCGTCCGGTCCTTTCATCTATGTTGTCGAGGAAAACGACACACTAGATTCGATCGCAGAGAAGTTCGGGGTTAATGTCCTGGTCTTGATGGCGTTGAATAATATGACCGATGACCTGATTCGTGTCGGTGATGAGCTGCTGATCCCCAATCCAGATTTAGCGCTGGATACTCCCACCCCAATCCCAACGGGTTGGCGGGGCACTATTGAGTACCGCATCGCTGTGGGAGATACATTAGAATTGATTGCCCTGCGGTTCTTCAGCACGGTTGAATCTATCATGGAAGAAAATGATATCGAGAACGCCAACGAGATATTGGTCGGACAGATCCTAGTGATTCGAGTAAATATCGCAACGCCAGTTCCAACTAGCACACCCAGACCTTCCTTATTAACTCCTTCGCCAACTCCATAACAAGAAACAGAACAACCAGAAATCCGCAGACAAGGCTCTGCGGATTTTTTTTGTCGACGTAACCCTGCAAAGAGAGCGATCAGTGGGATTAATTCTGTACCAGGGAACTGCTGACCTCGGCGATGCGATCCAGAATATCATCTGCTTCTTGTTCGCCGGCGATATGAACCCGACCATCGAAATCAACATGGGTAGGGATCAATTGATATTCGACCAGCTCGGTCCCCTCGAAAGCTGCGACCAGGATGACACCCTGCTGGTGGTGCAGATCCCAATTTTGGTCAAAGACAAAATTTCCCAAACCGTAAAATACTTGCACACCATCGATCTCCTGGACAGCCTGGACGACATGCGTATGATTTCCAACCACAAGATCTGCCCCAGCATCAACTGCCACCCGGGCCAGGTCTCGCTGCGACCAGTTTGGCATGGGCACATCCTCAGGTCCCCAATGCGGCATTACAATCACCACGTCAGATACCTGTCTGGCAGATCGGATAGCTGAGCGCAAGTTTTGTTCGGTTAATACTGCAATACCAGGCATATCCTGCGCGGCAAAAGCGATCGGCTCCAGCTGACCTAATGACACAAACCCAAATCGGATACCGTTCATCTCGACCACAACGGGTTCCAAGGCCTGCTGCAGATTCTCCCCAGCACCAATGGGTTCAATCCCCACCCTTTTTAAATTATCCAGCGTGTCAAAAAAAGCTTGATCCCCACAGTTGTTCAAACCGCAGTTTTTAATATGGTTGGTTGCCACGCTCATCAAATCAAAGCCAGCCCGCTCAAGCGCATCGGCATTCGCGGAGCCTCCAACCAGTACATATGTAGGCACACAACCGGTGCGCGGGGGGAAATCACTGATCGTCGCGTTGAGCGTCCCGATGGCTAAATCTGCATCCTGGATCACACCCCGGACTTCATCATAAAGGTAATCGGTGTCCTGGTATTCATCTATTGCTGCCTGGACACAGCGCGCCGGTACGATCACACCAGTAAAGAGCAAGGTGGTTTTTGGAACAGATGTTGGCGTAATGGTACTGGTTGGCGCCGGTGTTGCACTCGGGATTATTGTAGGCGGGGGTGGCTCAGTTTGGAAGGGAACACCTTGATGCGCGCTTTCAGTCGGTCGTATTTCTTCTATGACCGCACCCGGATTGGAAGTTGGTGAATGCATCGCAATATCGAGGGTTGATTTTGGTGGAGATCCCTGGCAGGCAGCCAGCAGAAGAAGGAGCATAATACCAAGATCACCCCATAAGAATAAGGATACTTTTCTAAGCAAGAGCGCTCACCCTCCCAGACCAGAGTGGATTTCTTCGAGCACGTAGGGATCATGTTCATAGCTCAGCGCGGTTTCCAGGGCATACCTGGCTTGTTGATTTCCGATTCTTCCCAATGCCCAGGCTGCATGACCGCGCACAAGTGGCTCTTGGTCATTCTTTAGAGTCTCGATTAATCGTGGAACTCCAGAAGTTGAACCTGAATTCCCAAGAGCTACTGCCACGTTGCGGAGGTATCCCCTGCGCTTGGTACGTTTGACCGGACTGCCTTTGAATTTTATATTAAACGCCTGGGGGGAGAGTGCCAATTCTGAGATCAGCTCAAGTTGAGCCAGATGAACATCCACCTGGATAGATTCTGTTGGAGCTGCAAAGCGCTGGTTCCAGGGACAGACCTGCTGGCAGATATCGCAACCGAAGACCCAATTTTGGATCTGCGGGCGCAGTTCAACAGGTATCGCCCCTTTCAATTCAATCGTCAGGTAGGAGATGCATCGCGATGCATCGATGGTTCTATCCCCAATGATGCACCCTGTCGGGCATGCCTGGATACAGCGGGTACAGCTGCCGCAGCGATCTGCGCTGAATGGTTGATCAGCTTCCAGTTTAATCCCCAGGAATAATTCTGCCAGCAAGAAATATGATCCCGACCCAGGATTGATCAAGCAGGAGTTCTTGCCAATCCACCCCAGCCCAGCCTGCTGTGCCAGATCGCGCTCCAGGATGGGTCCTGTATCGGTATACCAGCGATTGGGGATTTTTCCGCCAACCTGCTGCTCAATAAAATCCACCAATTGGTTCATTTTCCGTGGGATCACCTCGTGGTAGTCTTCGTCCCACGCATAAGAAGCTATCCTTCCTGTCAACCGATAGCTTTCACTCTCCAAATTTTGCACTGGTAAATTGGGGATCAAATGGGGCCAACCCAGAACCAGGATTGACTTGCACCCGGGTAAAATCAAACCAGGATCCGATCTTCGCGACATTGCCCTCTCTGTCGCCAGGTACCCCATACCTCCATGCCTGCCTTGCTTTATCCAGCTTTCATACACATTGAAATGAGGCGGCGCACCTGGTACAGTCACTCCGAACAAAGTAAACCCCAACCGCTTCACTTCAGCTGCGATTTTATTCTGCAGCGACATGAATTATTTTATGACCCGCAGGATAATGAAAAAGTCGTTTGATTCGATACTGCATCATTGGGTGACAGAACATGAAACTGTGCCCACCCATTTACTGAATCCTCGATTTGCAGATAATAGGTCACCGAATGAGTGCCAGCATCAAAAACACCGGTAAAATCACCAGGCAGGTTAAAAGTGAAGCCAGGGGTATCACTTCCAGCTTCCATACGATAGGTCACTGTTGCGGGTTGATCCAAAGTGAAGGATGCTGTGAATGTAAATGTATATGGACAATCTTCAGGGGATGCATTATCCACCTGAATAGATACTCTTGAAACCTTACCTGATCCAGAAGGCGGCGGTGCGCTGGTTTCAGCAGGTTGTGAACCACCCACCACATCTATCTGCACATAAACCGCGTAGTCAAAAAACTCTCCAGCCGGATCGCGCATTTTCCAATATCCCATGTAATTCCCACCCGTCTCGGGAGCGACCATGTCAACAGCTATATCCACGGTATCCCCAGAAACCACATTGGCACCCAAAGATACTTGATTCTGGGCAGACATTTGCTCCCCTGTAAAGAACGCAAAGCTGTAATCTGGCGTCCAGGTATTCGTTCCTGAATTGCGCAGCTTCCAAATCTTGGTGAATTCCTCTCCAGGATTAAAATCAGTCCCGTCGGGGATGGTCACATCCGCCCAAAACTCTGCCAGGTTTGTCCCTCCTGTTACCGCGGTCGGTGCTGGGGACATGGTACCCTGAGGCAAGACTGGTGTTGCATTAGGCGCAGCCGGGGTGTCAGCAGGTTGAGTATCCACTGGAGTCGAGGGAGAAGTATTCGTCGGCTGTGGCGCTGCAAGTTCGGTCATTTGAGCTTCAGCGGTATGTGCTGCAGCTGTGAGGACCGCTTCCGGATTCGGGGTTGGACTGGCTTCACCCTCCGCAGATGAACAGGCTGAAAATAGAAGGCTCAATCCGAGCCAAAATGTGACAAATTTTAATCCAGTATGCATGGGTACGCCTCTATTCTTCCCTCTCGATGCGAGCAGATCCCCAAACAACCAAATCGTTGACAGCAGGACCGTCTGCCAGTACATCCAAAATGAATCGAACTTCCTGACCTGCATAACTTGACAAATTCACATCCACGAGGATCAAGCTGCCATCACAGGATTTCGGCCACTGCTCAAGCTGAGTCACCGTATCTCCTTGTTTCAAGCTCAACCGGAACAAGACCTGGCCATTAGTGCAATTTTGGAGGAAACCAAGTTTCGCTTTAAAGTGATCTTTTTGGGCGACGGTATAGGCCGGGAATGTGCCGGTAATCTTGCCATCTTCGACCACCATAGGACCAGTGACCAAAGCCACTCCTGAAGTTTTCCCATTTTCCAGGCGGAAATCGTCTTTTAATTTCGCGACTCCATTTGGATTATCATCCGCACCCCCAAATGCAACTTCTACTGAATTGCCTCCACCACTACCAACCCAGGCAGCATTCTTCGCCTGGATATTAAAATCATAAGTCAGGCCACTCTCAGGCGCGATTTTAATCTTTACCCAGAAATTCTTATCACGACTCGTCCCCAACCCGAATTCCTGTCCTGCAGGATTGCGCAGCTTATAGTATCCCTGGTAAGTGCCGGGAGATTCAGGTGCGGTCAAATCTAAAGATACGTCAACAGTCTCACCGGGAGCGATCAACTGGTCGGTCAACACAGCTGAAGCAGGACCGCCCATCGCATCCCCATGGTCAAAAACGATTGCGTAACCCGAATTCCAGGTGCAGGTGCCATCATTCCGCAATCTCCACGTCTTGGTAAATTCCTGCCCCGCACCTATGATTGTGTTATCAGGAATGGTCACATCTTTCTCAAAACCGGCCTGGTCACACACACCTTCAGTCGTGGTAGGGGTAGAGGTTGCGGCGGCTGCTGAAGTGGGCGCCAAGCTTGGGGAAGGTGTAATGGTTGGTAATGTTCCGCCCTGTGTAAACGTGGGCTGGATACCGGTTGCTACCAGTGTGAGCTGGGCTTGGATAGTTTGAGCTGCGTAAGTTTTCAGCAATTCCGGGCCAGAGGGAGTTGGCGTGCCCTCCCTTGGAAAATTACAGGCTAAACTGGCCAGGAGAAGCACGAAGATCGGTAAAGCAAAGCGGAATTTACGGGTAATCTGCATGATGATTTCCCAATCACAGGACAAATTTCGAGGCTGAAACCTGACTAAAGGTAATATACTTTCCCTGTTTGCGCGTGTCAAGAATGAGAATAATGATAAATTCGGGACTTCCTATCAAATTCAGATTTCTCGGCTGGGCAAGATTGGGAGGAACCCACTTCAAGCTGAGTGCTGAAGCAGTCCCAGGGAAATTGGCGTTGATTGTTGCTTCATAATGGTACCCTGCATCGACCAAGGACCAGCCCAGGTGATCGTGACCGGTAATACCTGTCCCAGTAAAGATCGATCGGATTCAACGAAAACCAGCTTATTTGTTGTGGTGCGTCCCTTCCAACGACCGCGCACCTCTTCCTCAAAGAGTACATCAACCATCTGTCCGAGATAAGTGCGATTGATCTCAGCTGCAATATTTTCCTGAAGTTCTTCAAGAGCCCGGAATCGATCCCATTTTTCTCCATCGCTGACATCATCCTGTAGCCGGCGGTCAGCCACGGTACCTGCACGAGTCGAGTACCGGGCCAGGTGCGCCACGTCCAATTTCAACTCGGCCAAAATATCATAAGTGCGTTGAAACTGTTTCCTGCTCTCCCCTGGAAAACCAACAATAATATCGGTAGCGATCGACACAGATGGAAAATCACCGTTGAGACGCTGGCGAATTTTTTCCACTAATCCCCTGTATTGGGCGGAGGTATAGCCGCGCCGCATATCTTCTAAAACCCGGTCATCACCTGCCTGGACCGGTACCTCGATGTGGGGCATGACCTTCGGTAGTCCGGCAACCGCATCCAGCAGCTCATCTGTCATCCAGTTTGGATGCGAGGTTAAAAAGCGGATGCGCTCCAATCCCTCAATCTCGTTAATCTGTTTTAAAAGCTGGGCCAGGTTTGATCCTCCAGGGATATCTTTCCCGTATCGATCCACGATCTGACCCAACAGTGTGATCTCCTTAACTCCTTGCCCAACCAGGGAATGAACCTCAGAAATGATCTCCTTCTCAGGACGACTGCGCTCGACTCCCCGCCTGTACGGGATGATACAGAACGTACAGGCATGCGAACATCCCAAAACGATGGGCACGAAAGCAGAAACCAATTGGTTGCGCTCGTGAGCAGGCAAGATCAGATCGCCATCCATATAAGCAAAACGCTGATCTGTCTGGCGCTTTTCCTGTTCACGCAGTTGGACTTGTGTCAGGTGGGAAATCAATGGGCCCGGATCGGAGGGTGGCGAAAATACATCCACAAAGGGGAATCGCTTCTGCAGCTGCTGGCTTCCTTTCACACCCACCAGACAGCCCATTAAATTAATCACCAGGTTGGGGTTGCGGTCTTTCAATGGCTTGAGGGAAGACAACCGACCAACCGCTTTATCTTCGGCGCTCTGGCGCACAACACAGGTATTTAATATAAGGACATCAGCTTCTGCTGGAATTTCCGTCATTTGATAACCCAAACTCTCCAGAGCCGACCCCACCCTTTGGGAATCAGCTACGTTCATCTGGCAGCCTTCGGTCCAAATATGATATTTCATGTCCAGTATTATATCAGGGATGCTGGTATCCTCAATTTCAAGTCATGCGCTGGTTTTCAAGATGCAGGGGGAATTTATATCATGAATATGCTGATTTCATCAGCCATTAATATTCTAGTGTTAAAATTCCGCACATGTCGAAATCAGTACTGGTGAAACTAAGTGCGCTTACCGTTATCCTGCTCATCCTCGGGGTATCGCTTTACCAGGTCCCCGCGATCAACCTGCGTTTAAGTTGGAGACTGGATATTGCAAAGACCTACCTCCGGAACGTGATTAACCCCGTGGGCCAGATGCCTACCCCTCTGCCGCAACCCGTGGCTGTTGTTACCTCCCCGCCGTCACAAATCCCAACAAATCACCCAACCGAGCTTCCGGCAGCAACATCAACACCAGGGCCCACCGCAACCCTGACGCCACTACCTACTGCTTTGCCAGAATTTGTGAATTTAGGTTCACCAGCCTGGGAAAAACAAACACCAAATAACTGTGGTCCTGCCACGCTTTCCCTTTATCTTAATACACACAACTGGGGTGGAAACCAGACGGACATCTCCGATCTGCTGAAACCAGAAACAGGTGATCGAAATGTCAATGTCGAAGAACTTACATACTTCGTACGCACGCAGGTGGGGTGGTTGAATGCCGAATACCGGGTCGGTGGTGATATCGATATCTTGAAGGAATTCCTGGCTGCAGGTCTCCCCGTGATGATTGAAGAGGGTGATCTGCTCGACGAAGGATATTGGCCAAATGATGATCGCTGGGCTGGGCATTACCTGCTGCTGACCGGGTACGATGATGCCTCCCAAACGTTTATCGCCCAGGATACATTCCGCAATCCAGATCTGAATGTCCCTTACCAATCCGTTCTTGAAAACTGGCAGGCTTTTAATTATGTCTACCTGCTCGTATACCGACCAGATCAGACTGCGCTGGTCGAATCCATCCTTGGGGAGCAATGGGATCCAGATTTAAATCGCGAGCATGCCCTTGAGCTGGCCAAATCTCAAACCGAATCCGATCCGCAGAATGCTTTTACCTGGTTTAATTTGGGCAGCAACCTGGTGTATTTCGAACGCTACCAGGAAGCAGCCCAGGCTTACGATACCGCCCGGCAAATTGGACTCCCACAACGCATGCTGCGCTACCAGTTCGGTCCATTTTTCGCTTATTTCTTCGCTGGGCGCAATGACGACCTGCTGGTGTTAACAGAATATGCCCTGCAGCGCACCCCAAATTCCGAGGAAACCTTACTCTGGCGCGGTTGGGGGAAGTACCGCTCCGGGGATACGCCTGCTGCTATCAGCGACTTTCAAGCTGCCTTGCAGGAAAATCCTTTCTACCAGGACGCAGAATATGCCCTGGAATACGTTGCAGCGAACCCTTAAGTCCCCGCCTCCGTATATAATTTATAATTTATGGAATGGAGCTTTCCCTGGAAGCTTGATGCTGCACTTTGAGCTCATTCAATACCAATTGCTCGATCATGGATCATATTCCCACTGATGGGTCAGATTTTAAACTCTGCCAAGCATCAGTTGAACGATATATTTCAGGCTCATCGGCTGTCCAGAAAGCATGTTCTGCGCCTGGAACATCCTCGCTACAACACGCAGGATTACCACCGCAGTCAGCAGCAGAAGCACAACCGAGAGAAATAATTGCCACACCGGAACCGAGCTGATAGACAGGCGCAGCATCATTGTCACCGGGGAAGTCAATGGAAATAAACTCAGTCCAATTGCCAAGAGACCATCTGGTTGTTGGATCAACAGACTCACAAACATCAATGGAATGATCATCGGCAGGATTACTACCATCGTCGCTTGGGATGTCTCTCTCAAATTGGGAACCAAAGCTCCCACCGCACCCATCAGGCTGCCGTAAACTGCATAACCAAGCAGGAAATAAACCACACCCCACAGCAAGATGTAAGGAGCTAATTGAAACTCATCGGGGACCTGGAAGGTTGTTCCGCTCACGACCAATAGTATATAAGCTGTACCAACCCATAACAAATTTACCAGCAGTCCGATCAATCCCAGGCCGATAAACTTACCCGACAAAAGCTCCCGTGGTGTGATCGCCACCAGGATGATCTCCAGAACCCGGCTCTCCCTTTCCTTATTAATACTGCTGACCAAGAATCCCGCCGACATCAAAATCAGCATGTAATAGAGCAACATCACAATATACGGGATGAAGAATGCCATTGGCGTTTCCTCTGATAACCGGGTAGATGGATTTAGGATCATCACCTGTAAAGCAAAAGGATTTGTAACCATCGCTGCGAGATGAGAATCGCCCGCCAGCAAATTGAGCTCCACCACCCTGTCAATGATGGATCCCTTGTTCAGGGCATCCATCGGGTTTATCGCCCCACTGGTAAATTGGATCTGCCCGTGCTCCAGGTAATCGGCTGGAATAACGTAGAAGCCACCGATCTCTCCGTGGATGAGAGCCAGTTTTGCAGATTCCACGTCCGGGAATCTGCGCAGGTCATGCTCTGTTATGTTCTCGGGGATGATTTCGATCAAGCCACTGAAATCGACAAAACCTTCCGGTACTCCTGTGCCCGGCTGTACTGGATTCATTATTGCTGAGACCGCACCTGGTGCGGACCGATTGAGCAGCGAAACTGCTCCGAAAACTAATGCCGAAAACAAAGGGATGCCAAAAGCGGTCAAAAGGAAAGAACGCCTGGTAACCGTATTAACGATTTCTTGGCGAAAAACAAGCCAGGTGTTCATGGCTGGGAATCACCCTTGGCATTGATACCAAGGAACTCTCGCCATAGTACACGCTGACCATAGCGCAGCATTCCAAGGCGGAAAGCTCTACCTGCAAACCAAACCGCAGCAAGGGCAAAAAGGATTAAAGCTGACAGGCTGAGTGCCAGTTGGCAGGTGGGAATGGATGCAAAACCTGCCCGGATAGCAAGAGTGATAGGGGCGGTGAAAGGGAAGAAACTCAATCCTACAGCTACCGGACCGTTGGGGTGATTGATCAGGGTCACTGCAAACCAAAACGGGAGAAACAGCGGAATTGTGAACAGGCTGGTCACCTGCTGTGCCTCCTGAGCATCGGTTAACGTTGCTCCGACCGCAACCATCAGTGCGGCCAGCATAATGAAAGCAGGGATAAATAGGAGCACTGCCAATACCAGATAGCTGGCTGAAAATGAAATCCACTCCGGCAAATCGAAGAAGAAACCACCTACTATTGCTAACAAAACGACCATCCCAAACCAAACGAGTAGCTGGGTCCACCCCACCGCGATAATACCGATGATCTTGCCTGCTATCAGTTTATTGGGTGATACCGCGGTGACTAAAAGCTCCATGGTACGGTTTTCTTTCTCTTCGACGACTGCTTGCAACAAATAACCGGATGTGGCAAAGACGGCAATTAAGAATACAAACCCAACGATGAACGGCAACACGAATCCTAACCAATCCCCTTGAACGAACTCACGTGAACCATCCAGCGACTGAACGACCAATTGGTTGCCCTGTGACAAACGTTGGGTAATCTGCGCTGGAAAGTGTGAAAGTAGATTCGCACGCACCAGCTGCGTGAATTGGCTGGTCGCCAAGCCGCTCGGTTCTTCCAAAGCAATTAATTTTGTCTTCCTGGAAACGAGGTAATCTGGACTGAGCACATAGTAAGCCTGAATCTCTTCAGAATCCAAAGCCTCCTGCGCATCTTCTTCGCTCATAAATCGTCTCAAAAGAAACCAGTTCTCACCACTTTCGATAGCATCGGGTCCCGTGAGTAAGCCTGAATAATCAACATAACCGATGGGTTCCAATTTGAATTCCGAACGGACTAACAAGAAAATGACAAACCCCATCACCAGTATGAATAATGGCAGGCTGAGCAAGGCAAACAAGAAGCGTTTGCGGAATACGTGCCGGGTATACTCAAATGTTATTACCTGCCAAATTAGATCCATTATTTAACCTCGGGATCTTTGACCACCTGAATAAATATCTCATCCAGGGTCGGTACAGCGACCTCAAACCATTCAACCTGGATATTGGCGGCAATCAACTGCCTAAGAATATCCTCTGGATTTGTGCCTTCTGAGAACGTTAATCGTTGCGCTGCATTGTGAACTTCAATATCGGTGACTCCATCCAGATCTGGCAATGCATCCCTCGTACGAATGAAAATCGAATTTCCAGCATACTGATTGCGGATTACCCCGATCTCTCCATACAGTAATGCCTGTCCATGGTCAACCAGCAATATCCGGTCGCATAATTCTTCTACCTGGTGCATCTGGTGCGTGGACATGATAATTGCCACCCCCCTATCACGCAGGTCTTCAAGAAGATCTTTAACCATCTTCGTGTTTACCGGATCCAGGCCGCTGAAGGGTTCATCAACGATCACCAGCTCAGGTTCGTGAACCAGCGTGGCGATTATTTGTGCCTTTTGCTGCATGCCTTTACTGAGCTGCTTGACTGGTTTCCGTCTGTAAGCACTTAAATCAAACCGCTCCAGGTAATTTGAGACCCTGATCCTGGCCTCACTTTTTGGAACCCGTTTTAAAGTTGCCAGGTAAATCAAACATTTCTCGAGGTTAACATCCTGATAAAGTCCACGCTCTTCAGGCATGTAGCCGATCCTGGCTAATTTTCTTTCGTTCATCGCCCCGCCCATTACAGCGATCGCCCCCTTATCGGGTTTAAAGATATCCAAGATCAAACGCAGGATAGTCGTCTTACCCGCACCATTAGGCCCCAACAATCCAAAAATTTCACCTTTCCCCAAGTTGAACGTGACATCATTTACAGCAACTATTGCCCCAAATTTTTTTCGTACTCCATGCACTTCAACAATTGGTGTGTTTATCATCGATCGTTTCACCCGGTAAAATGTAGCGCATTATACACTGCTTTCAAAGTGCTATAATTGCGAACAAAATCCTGCTCAGCGAGATAAATCATATCCCATGAATGCAATTTGTGTATACTGCGGTTCGTCTGACAAAATTAATCCAGCCTTTACTGAAGCAGCTTATGAATTAGGTAACCTGATCGCTTCCCGGAAGATGAAACTGGTATATGGTGCTGGAAGTACCGGATTAATGGGAGCGGTAGCGAATGGTTCTTTGGAAAATGGAGGTGAAGTGGTTGGAGTTATACCCAAAATATTTAATACACCCAACCTTGCCCACCAGGGATTATCGCAACTGGAAATTGTTGAGGATATGCACCAGCGAAAAGCTCGCCTGGTAGAACTTGCAGATGCATTTGTGGCTCTGCCTGGAGGCTTTGGAACCTTAGAAGAGCTGTTCGAGGTCCTAACTTGGGCACAGATCGGTTTGCACAAAAAACCAGTCGGGCTTTTAAATACTCTCCAGTACTACAACCCGCTGATCCAAATGATCAATCAAGCCAATGCTGAGGGATTCATTTACCATGAACACCAGAGGCTCTTTACCGCATCAGAAGATCCCCAAACACTCCTCGAAAATCTGGTAAAGCACAACCATCCCACCGGATTAGAACGCTGGCTTACCCGGGATGATTAGACCAATCTTCTCCGTTCAATTTGAAGGCCGGTCAACCACAAGCGCGATCCAATCCCCCATCTGTTTTTTATCCACCAATCTCAAGCCAGCGGCCTGAATGGCGGCTAGTACATCCTTTTCCTGTTCGTCCAAGATCCCGGATAAGATCAATTTTCCTTCATTGGCCAGGATTTTCTCCAATCCGGCAGCAAGTAAGCGGATGATCACCGGCGCTAAAATGTTCGCGACCACCAGGGTGCCTCTCGAGAGCAGATACCCCCCGGAAATGATCTCTTCCAGGGAACCAACCTCCAGCTCCAGGTCTCGATCAATGCCATTGATTGCCGCATTTTTGCGGGCAGATTCCACCGCTTCAGGATCCAAATCCACACCCAGCACAGCGTCCGCCCCAAGTTTCAAAGCTGCGATCCCCAGAATGCCAGAGCCACAACCCACATCTATCATCGTAAATGCCGACCCGCTGCGCTCAATCCTGGAAGCCCTCCTTGCAACCAGATCTTCGGCAATGATTTCAAGGCAGAGCTGCGTGGTTGGATGAGTTCCGGTACCAAATGCCATGCCCGGATCTATCTTTATCGCGATCCGCTGATCGCTGTTTACCTCCATCCAGACCGGGGTAATGATCAAATCTTCACCAATCTGAATTGGTTGAAAATGCTCCTTCCATATTTCTGCCCAATCCAGGTTTGCAACCGATCGAGTCTGCACCTCAGATACAGGCATGATTTGACCGAGATGCCATAAGGCTTCTAAAATTTTTTGCTTTTTATCTTCTAATTGAGCATCGAACGGAAGGTACCCATACACTCTCAATGACCCTTTTGCGATACCTTCCCCATCGGGTTCATCTTCTATATGTGTACTTTCAATGACCACTCCACCGGAAACAAATCGTGCCAGAACTTCTGAGATTGCTTCTGCCATCTCGCCATCTGCCAGCAAACTTATTTCTAACCAGGCTGAATCACGCATAATAAAAAGGCGTAGTCTGGTTTGCACTACGCCCTGAAATTTTTACCCGCTGATGGTTTCTTTCAACCAATCCAGAAAACCTCGTTCCTGGGGTCTAACTTCACTACCCAGGCTGGCAGCAAGATCTTCAAATATCTGTCTTTGTTCGCTGGTCAGACTTTTGGGCACCGTAACGTTTACCATAACCAGCTGATCTCCACGACCATTTCCACGCAGGTGAGGTACACCTTTTCCCCGCATGCGCAGCACTTTACCTGGTTGAGTACCTGCGGGAATTTTTAATGTAGCATCTCCATCGATAGTGGGAACTTTGACATCCGCTCCCAAGGTCGCCTGAGCCACATTCACCTCAAGGTCCAATAAAATATCTCTTTCACGGCGGCGAAAATATTTATGCGATTTGACATTGATCAAAATATACAGGTTGCCATTAGGCCCGCCATTTGTTCCTGGCTGCCCTTCTCCCGCCAGGCGAATCTGGTTGCCATTGTCAACCCCAGCCGGAACTGTGACAACTTTTTTACGAGTTCGCCTTTCCAAACCCCGTCCTTGGCAGGTCTTGCAGGGTGATTCAATCGTACTCCCTGTACCATTGCAGGCTGGGCAGGTCGTTACCTGAACCATTGAACCCAGAATGGTCTGCCGTGCCTGGCGCACCTCACCCCGGCCATCACAGGTCGTACAGCGAACTGGACTTGTACCAGGCTCAGCCCGGTTTCCGTCACAGCGACTGCAAACCTCATCGCGCGTGATCTCAATTTCCTTATCAACACCAAAAACAGCTTCCTCGAAACTGAGATCCATACGGTACTGGAGGTCTGCCCCACGTCTGGGAACATTCCGTGATTGGCCTGCACTGCGCCCGAAACCAAAAAACTCACCGAAGATATCCGCGAAGTCCGAGAAATCGACTGTGAAATCCGGTGTTCCTCCAGCCCCGCGCACACCTGCATGTCCATAACGATCATAGGCCGCCCTGCGTTCAGCATCCGACAGGACTGCATAAGCTTCATTCACTTCTTTAAAACGTTCTTCAGCATCCTCGGCAGCATTCACATCCGGATGGTATTGACGCGCAAGCCGGCGGAATGCCCCTTTCAGATCAGCATCAGAGGCATCCCGTCCGACTCCCAGGACTTCGTAGTAATCTCGTGTGGTCATCTATCCTTAATCTTGGTCGGTTTCGTCCTTAAATTCACCTTCAACCACGTCCTCACCACCCTCATCGTTACCACCATCTTCTGCTTCCGTCTCAGCTCCAGTGCTCCCAGTTGCTCCGGCTTCCGGTGCACTTTGCTGATAAGCAGCAGCACCCAGTTCCTGAACAACACTCATCAGGTTCTCCGTTGCAGTGCGGATTTCCTGTGCATTTTCACTGGTCTGTACCTCACGGACTTTTGCAGCCTCCGCCTCGACTTTTTCCTTTAAATCCGCTGGAATCTTATCACCCAGGTCCTTAAGGGTCTTCTCCGCTGTGTAAACCGCGTTATCAGCCAGGTTACGTGCCTCGATCAGTTCTTTACGTTTCAAGTCTTCTTCCGCATGAGCTTCAGCATCCTTACGCATCTGCTCCACTTCAGAATCGCTTAGACCGGATGAAGCAGTGATAGTGATATGCTGGCTGCGGTTGGTCGCTTTGTCCAATGCAGTTACTTTCAGGATGCCATTGGCATCGATATCGAATGTCACCTCAATCTGCGGAACACCACGTGGTGCGGGAGGAATCCCGTCCAGTACAAACTTACCGAGCGATTTATTATCACTCGCCATCGGGCGCTCGCCCTGCAGAACATTGATCTCTACCTGTGGTTGGCTGTCGCTGGCAGTGGAAAATACCTGGCTCTTGCGAGAAGGAATGGTCGTATTGCGTTCAATCAATGGTGTTGCCACACCTCCCAGTGTTTCCACTGAAAGTGTTAAGGGTGTGACATCCAGGAGGAGAATATCTTTAACGTCCCCTCCCAGGACACCTGCCTGGATCGCAGCACCGATCGCCACAACTTCATCAGGGTTTACTCCCCGGTGAGGTTCTTTATCGAACAATTTGCGGACAGCCTCTTGAACTGCTGGCATACGGGTCATACCGCCCACAAGCACCACTTCATTAATCGCAGATTTGTCCAGATTGGCATCCTTAATTGCCTGGCGAACGGGTCCCAGGGAACGTTCGATCAGATCAGATGTCAGCTGTTCGAGTTTTGCCCGGGTGAAGGTCATCACCAAGTGCTTCGGACCGCTGGCATCGGCCGTGATATAAGGCAGGTTGATCTCGGTTTGCATCATCGTAGAAAGCTCGATCTTTGCCTTTTCAGCGCCTTCTTTCAAGCGCTGTAACGCCTGGCGGTCATTTCTCAAGTCAATTCCACTATCTTTCTTGAACTCATCAGCAATATATTCAATAACCCGCTGATCGAAATCATCACCACCCAGGAACGTATCTCCACTCGTTGAGCGGACCTGGAACACACCCTCACCGACATCGAGAACAGAGATGTCGAAGGTACCCCCACCCAAGTCGTAAACCGCAATTATTTCATCGGTTTTCTTATCAAGACCATAAGCTAATGAGGATGCAGTTGGCTCATTGATAATGCGCAGCACTTCTAATCCGGCTATCTTCCCGGCATCTTTCGTCGCATTGCGCTGTGCATCATTGAAGTAGGCAGGTACAGTAATCACTGCTTGCGAGACAGATTCTCCCAGGTAAGCCTCCGCATCGGTGCGTAATTTTCCGAGAATCATAGCCGAAATCTCCGGAGGTGAATACTCCTTGCCGTCTAAAACGACCCGCACATCACCATTGGGTGCTTCGGATACTTTATAAGGTAATCTCTCAATGGCTTTCTTTACTTCAGGATCGTTGAATTTTCTTCCCATAAAGCGTTTGATCGAGAACACAGTATTTTCAGGGTTTACCACTGCCTGGTTGCGAGCCACGCGGCCAATCAAACGCTCATGATTTTTATTGACTGCCACAACAGAAGGGACAAGACGTTCACCTTCAGCCGAAGAGATAACTACCGGCTCTCCACCCTCCATTACTGCTACTACTGAGTTGGTTGTACCCAGATCAATTCCTATTATCTTTCCCATTGAATATTCCTCCGTTTATTGTCCAATTGCCATTATGAAATCATTAATTATTGCGCGATGCGAACCGATGCAGGTCTAATTACTCTATCGCCGATCAAGTATCCGTTGCGGAGAACCTCAATAATTTGCCCGCTTTCATATTCCTCGTTTGGTTCCAGAGATATCGCCTCATGCAGATTCGGATCAAACTGCTGCCCTTTCACCTTCATCGGCACCACACCTTCTGCCTCTAATGCACTCAGGAACTTCCGATAGATCAATTCAATCCCTTTTGCCCATGAGGCGCCTTCACCCTCCTCTGGTTGGTTCTGAAGTGCCCTCTCAAGATCATCCACAATATCCAGATATTTTCGGATGATATTTCCAGAGATATTGTTTTGGAGCAGCTGACTTTCTTTTTCCTTCCGTTTCTTATAATTGGCAAATTCCGCCCTTTCCCGCTGCCAGCCATCCAGGTATTCTTGAGATTGCTG
>JBJYXV010000020.1:0-53415 GCA_046260155.1 Anaerolineales bacterium | reverse complement strand
CTCTGGTTCGCTGAATTTCGCTTGATCTCCCACTCATCCTACATTCAATTCAACAACCAAGTTGCTTAACAGATCTGCCACGAAACGAACTGTCGAGATGCTATGCCCATAGGACATACGAATCGGGCCGAGAATACCGAGAGTACCGGTTGCCAATCCGGGAACTCCATAACGTCCCAATATAACCGAACATTCTCGCAATTCTTCCCAATTTCCCTCACCGCCGATTAACACCTGGATTCCGCCAACATTGGTGGTTAAGATTGTGCTAGATAACAAATCCTGGAGAAATGCCCGTTCTTCAAAAACTCTGAGAGCTCTGCGCGCTAAGGCGATCTCGGCAAACTCGGGTTCTGCGAGCACGTTGGTCAACCCATCCCGGTACACCTCTCCATCCAATATTGCCCCAGACCGTTCCATCTCCTCCACAATCAGGTTCAACAGATCTTGTTCGAGAGCATCCATTCGGAGAGCCAGTGCGGCGATCTCTTCCTTGTTCAACCCCTGGCAAAGCTGGTTGAGTTGAGCTGCTGAAGTGCTCAGCGTTGATTGAGGGACCGGTTCAGCGAGGGATAACACCTGCTGGCGGACATCTCCCCCACTCAAGACCAATACCATCAACACCTGTCGGCCAATTGTGGAAATCAGCTCGATGTGCTTGAATCTGGCTTTTTCAGGGTACGGAGCTGTGACAATTGAGGCGGCTTGCGATTGGTGGGCAAGTATTGAGGCCGCTAAACGCAGCCAATGGTCAATATCTTGACCCGCCTGGTAGAACTGGTGCGAGATCATCCGCTTGGTTTGGGGTGCAAGATCGGTTTGCCCCATCAGCTGGCGTACAAAGTACCGGTAACCTTCCTCCGTTGGAACCCGCCCCGCCGAGGTGTGGGGTTGGTAAAGGAAACCCGCCTCAGTCAATGCAACCATTTCATTACGTACGGTCGCTGGGCTGAAATTCAGCCCATATTTATCAACAAGTGTTTTCGAACCCACCGGTTGGGCATTGTCAATATAATCTCGGATAACCAGAGCGAGAATCAGCTTCTGTCGTTCGTCAAGACTCATATGCGTTCCTATATTTTAGCACTCTCATTACGAGAGTGCTAAAGGGTGCATTATTGATAATACCACGTCACTTATTGAACGTCAAGCAAACCCCGAATCACGCAATCCGTTCTAATAAAGATTTAACAGGAAAATTCATTTTCCTCTTAAATCAGGAATGCTATCCCTTAGAAATTCCAGGGTTAATTCAAGATCAGACGAGATTTTGGATTCGAATTTACACCTCTGCTGGCTTCCAGGGTGATCCAGGGTAATTGAACTGGAGTGCAGGGCAGTGCGTGCCAGCAACGTATCGTTTGTAGAGGAACCTGCCTGGTACCGGGAGCTGATATCCGAGCGGAGCAGTGCTTTTTGCTTTCCATACAGGCTGTCGCAGACAATTGGATATCCTTCTCCAGCAAGATGTGCCCTGATCTGATGCCTACGGCCAGTCTCAGGTTCTGCATCGACCAGGCAGTAATACTTTAATCTTTCACGAACTGTTATCAGGGTTTCCGAATGCTTACCATTTTCCAAATCGATCCTGGTACGATGCCGCCGACCAACATTCAGCGTTAATGGTTTATCCAGCCTTTTTTGTTTCCATACAGGATTTCCAATGATAATGGCTGTATAAATCTTTTTCACCCTACGTTCTTGAAATTGGGTGTTTAAATCTTTATGGGAGGCAGCATTGCGTGCAAGGACCATTAATCCACTGGTTTCACGGTCGAGGCGGTGAACGATCCAGAGCGGTCCGTATCTTGGGGATAATACAGATTTTACATGGGGTAAGGAAGGATCGTAACCATCTGGTAATGCCAGCATTCCCGCCGGTTTATCTATCACCAGCAAGTCTTCGTCGCACCAAATGATCGCGATTTGATTCAAATCGCCACTCATTCCCTGGCGAAGGTTAAGATTCACTGCTCAATCAGGCGTGTCAAGTGAATCCAGAAATTTACGATCTTCTTCGCTTAATTCAGCTTTCTGCAATAAATCTGGACGGCGTTTGTGAGTGCGTAATAAAGCCTGTTCCCGTCGCCATTGATTTATGCGGGCATGATCGCCTGAAGATAACACATCAGGAACCTCCCAACCCCGGAAATCATTTGGCCGGGTGTAATGAGGGTATTCAAGCAGCCCAAATGAATGCGAGTCATCCTGAGCTCCCGTGGGATCACCCAGAGCCCCGGGTAACAAGCGCACGATTGAATCTATCATTACCATGGCTGGCAATTCTCCACCGCTGAGCACATAGTCTCCTATTGAGATCTCATCAGTTACCAGGTGCTCTCTAACTCGTTCATCTATTCCTTCATAGCGCCCGCAGATTAACGCTAGCTCCCGATGGCGGCTTAGTTCAAGTGCCACTGACTGATCAAACAAGCGCCCCTGCGGGGTCAGCAGAATAATTGGAAATTTAAAATCCTCCCCAAGGACTCTTTCAACCGCGGTGAATATTGGTTCAGGTTTCATGATCATTCCTCCCCCACCCCCATAAGGGGTATCGTCGGTGATATGGTGCCGATCTGCGGTCCAATCCCGTATATTATTCAGATAAACCTTTACCAGCTGATTTTGAATCGCCCGCCGCAGGATGCTGGTATCCAGGTAAGGGCGAAAAACCTCGGGAAATAATGTGAAAACATTAATCTTCATCCTCCCATTCTAGCCCCGAGGAGTTAGAATGGCAAGGTTAGACCTAATCTTGACGCTCGTTCTCCCAAAATGGTAAGATCAGATTATGTACTTGAAAGGCAGCAAATGGAATTTAAAGAAGAAAAGATCGCGCCGACCGAATCCATGGCGTGTGATCTTGCTCTTGATTCTCATTGGGGGTGCACTTTACGTGAACCAGGTCGTAGTCCCTGCTACTCCCCCTCTTTTCATTCCCACAGCCACCCCCACCCGGGACCCCGAATCATATATCAGTGAAGCCGATCTGCTCTATGAAAATGCCAAATATTCCCAGGCGATCACTGCTTATGAAGATGCCATCCAGGTAAACCCGGACAATCCTTCCGTTTATCTCTCCATGGCTAGGGCTCAGATATACATTGGCAAATATGAAGATGCGCTCGAAAATGCAGAGCGTGCTTTGATCCTGAATAACAACAACCCTCTCGCTCACACCCTTAAAGCCTGGTCACTGGATTTCATTGGTGATTACACGCAAGCAGAAGCAGCTGTTAAATCTGCTCTTGAGATAGATGCGGAGAATGCTCTGGCTCACGCTGTCTACGCAGAGATCCTGATGGATAAGGTAATTGCAGGCCAGGGCGATATTAATGCCATCGATAAGGCAGCAGAGGAATCACGCACCGCAATGAACCTTAATCCTGCCTTGATGGAATCCCGTCGGGCGCGGGGTTATGTGCTTTGGAATACAGGAAATTTTCTTGAAGCTATCCAGGAATATAATGCTGCCCTGGCGATCAATGATAAAATCGCAGATCTTCACCTTGCTCTCGGGTATAACTATTATCTGATCAACGAGTACGACCAGGCTGTCCAAGCCTATCTCCAGGCTTATGCTCTCAACCCCACCGATCCCACTGCACCATACGAGATTTCCCGCACCTATTCAACAGTGGGTGATTTCAGCCAATCTGTTCAATATGCAGATCAAGCCGTAAAGACCGAACCAGAGAACCCCCGGTTGCATGGCAACCTGGGGGTGATGTATTACAAAAACAACCAGCTACCTGAAGCCATACAGGAATTAGGGTTTGCTATTCGGGGTGGTACTTTGGAAGACGGTACGGTCATTGAAGGTCTGCCATTGGATTATGGAATCGTTGCAGAGTTTTATGCTATTTTCGGGCTGGCATTAGCGAAATCCGATCGATGTGAAGAAGCAGTCCCCATCTTCCAGGCAATTCGCAGCGGGGTGCCGGAAGATGAAATTAATGTTTACAATGCCGAGCAGGGACTGATCCTATGCCAGCAAGGCATCGCGGAAACCCCTGTTGAGGAACCAACTCAGGAAAGCGAAGCTCCTTAGGCCACGCTTATGGATAGACATCTCACTGGAGATCGACCACATTTTCGCCCGGAAAAACGAGGCCTCAACCCATATCGTGTGATCATCCTGCTTGCTCTCATTATGGGCGGCATTTGGATTCTGATGAGTATCGACCGTGGAGAAGTCCAACCTCTATTTCAACCCACGCCAACCCCAACTCGCAGTACGAATTCTTATATCAAGGAAGCCGAAGCCCAGTTTTTCGCTGGAGCCTTAGGGGCAGCTATTGATGCCTACCAGCAAGCAGTCCTTGTTGAACCTAATAATGTGCATGCCTGGGCCGAATTAGCCCGCATCCAAACTTACTCCTCCAGCTTGCTCAGCACCGAAGAGGATCGATATGATCGATTGACTGAAGCTTTAGATTCCATCGATCAAGCCACCGCGATTGACCCGGAGAATGCCGAGGTTCAAGCGGTACGCGCTTTTGTCCTGGATTGGTATGCCTCAAATCTGCTGGTACCTCCAGAGGAGAGCCAGGCTGCCCTCAACAATGCCGAGTCTGCTGCGATCAGGGCTTTGCAGCTGGACAATGAAAATGCGCTAGCACTCGCATTCCTGGCTGAAATCCTCGTCGACCAGCAGAAATGGGCGCAGGCTGAGGAAACTATCAAGCAGGCAGTCGAAATCGACAGTGAATTAATGGACGTCCAGCGGGTGTACGGATATGTACTTGAGTCTTTAGGCCAGTACCGCCTGGCGATCGAAAAATATCGTGAAGCTGCAACTCTCAACCCGAATCTGACTTTTCTTTATATTTTCATCGGACGAAATTTCCGCAGTCTAGAAGTTCACAATCGAGCCCTGGAGGAATTTGAAAAAGCAGCCCAAATCAATGAACAGCTGGGCGTCCAGGATCCGGTGCCTTTTGTCGAAATCGCCAAGACCTATTCGCGCGATGGGGAGTTCTTCGTGGCTGCGCTCAACGCAGAGAAAGCAATCCGCATCAACCCTTATAACCCCAACACATACGGGCAACTGGGGATTATTTACACCAAGGCACGAAATTATGAAGGAGCACAACCGGTGTTGAAATGCGCAGTTCGAGGCTGCAGCCCTGAAGAAAATCAAGTTGCGCAAGAATTGATGGGTGAAGGGGTTGCTGTCACTGGATTACCGCTTACCACTGGGACAGTTGCATTTTATTATGCTCAATATGGCTCGGTGCTCGCTGCACTCAGTCGCCCCGGGCAGAACTATTGCCCGGAAGCGCTCGAGGTATTGGATGAAGTACGCGCAGCTTTCCCTGAAGATCCGACTCTTAATCAGATCATCGATGAAAATATCGCAATATGCTCCCTGGTGACAGAGAGAACAAACCCACAGCCTTCACCCACACCATAATTTGTCCTTTTACAGCTTTCTCCAACCCCATCCACAAAAATCCTCTTGACATTCCATAAAAACTCGGGTATGATCCCCAACGAGTTAGCACTCTACTCATTCGAGTGCTAACTCGTATGTGTGTAACCATACAAAACACCATATCCAATTTTGCAAGGAGGCAAGTATGTCGATTTCAATAAAACCGTTAGGAAACCGCGTCGTGGTCGAGCCCGAAGAACAGGAAGAAATGACCTCAGGCGGCATTGTCCTGCCGGAAACTGCAAAGGAAAAACCCCAGAAAGGAAAAGTCTTGGCTACCGGCCCCGGTGATCGGGATGATGACGGAAAACGGATTCCTCTGGATGTCAAAGAGGGAGATAAAGTGCTGTTTGCCAAGTATTCAGGCACAGAGATCAAGTTGGAAGGAAAGAAAGTACTTATCCTTCGTGAAAGCGATCTATTAGCAATAGTTGAATAAAATCATTAGAAAAGAGAAAAGGAGCTAGATTCTATGGCTGCTAAACAAATTACATTTTCAGAAGATGCACGCCGTAACCTGCAACGTGGTATGGATGTGCTGGCAAAATCAGTCGTAACCACATTGGGACCAAAAGGTCGAAATGTTGCGATTGATCGTAAATTCGGTTCTCCAACGATCACCCATGATGGTGTATCGGTTGCCAAGGAAATCGAACTTGAAGAGCCGTTTGAGAACATGGGCGCCCAATTGCTCAAGGAAGCTGCGACGAAGACCAATGACATCGCAGGCGATGGCACAACAACTTCAACCGTATTAGCTCACTCCATCGTTACCGATGGGATGAAGAATTTGGCTGCAGGTTTCAATCCTATGCTGTTGAAATGGGGTATTGAAGCAGCCACAAAGGCTGTCGCTGATAAAATCTCAGAACAAGCCATTGAAGTCACTACCAAAGACGAAATTGCCAATGTCGCCTCAATTTCCGCCCAAGACCGGACAATCGGCGAGTTAATCGCTGATGTGATGGATAAAGTGGGTAAAGATGGCGTAATCACCGTTGAAGAATCCAAAGGTTTGGAATTCGAAACCGAGTACGTCGAGGGTATGCAGTTTGATCGTGGATATATTTCTCCATACTTCATCACCAATCCCGAAGCAATGGAAGCAGATGTCGAAGAACCCTACATCTTGGTTCATGACAAGAAAATTTCCGCTGCGACTGACATCGTTCCTGTACTTGAAAAAATGGTGCAGGTTGGCAAACGCGAGCTGGTAATCATTGCTGAAGATATTGATGGCGAAGCACTGGCAACCCTGGTGCTCAACAAGCTACGCGGTATGCTCAACGTCGTGGCCGTCAAAGCCCCTGGTTTCGGTGACCGCCGCAAGGCAATGCTGCAAGATATCGCCATATTGACCGGCGCAACCGTTATTTCCGAGGAAACCGGCCGGAAATTGGAAACCACCGAAATCGTCGATCTTGGGCAGGCCGAGAAGATCGTGGTTACCAAAGACGACACCACCGTTGTGGGTGGTCGTGGTGAGACCTCTCAGATTAAAGGCCGCATCGAGCAGATTCGTATTGAAATCGACAAAAGCACGAGTGACTACGATCGCGAAAAGCTCCAGGAAAGACTCGCAAAATTATCTGGTGGTGTAGCCATAATCCGTGTCGGTGCCGCCACTGAAACTGAGCTCAAGGAGAAAAAGCATCGGGTCGAAGATGCTCTTTCAGCTACTCGAGCCGCGGTTGAAGATGGCATCGTTCCTGGTGGTGGTGTTGCATTAATCAATGCCATGACCGCCATTGATGAGTTGACCATGGATAACGAAGATGCCCAGGTTGGTGTCACGATTGTCCGCAAAGCGTTGGAAGTTCCCCTGCGCAAGATCTCGGAGAATGCTGGTAAAGATGGATCGGTTATCCTTCAAGATGTACGCCGGGAACAGAAAGCAAAGAAAAATCTAAATATTGGCTACAATGTGATCAGCGAAAAGCTGGTTGACATGGTCAAAGACGGTGTCATTGACCCGGCGAAAGTTACACGCGGCGCATTAGAAAATGCGGCCTCGATCGCTGCAATGATCTTGACCACTGAAGCCCTGATCACTGATGTTCCGGAAGAATCAGCTCCTCCTGCTCCACCAATGCCGGAATACTAGACCGATTAGTTGATAATAACCCAAGTCAGGCGAGGTGAGCCAAGCTTAAAATGGCCTGCCTTGCCTGATTTTCATTTTGACAAAGCAGGATTGCCGTGCTAAAATGTCACCTGCTTTGGAGATCGTCACTCGGCCGGAAACCCGGCCTGCTATTAAATACCGCATACCTCATAGAATCAAACATTCTTAGATATCGGAAAGAGATTGCAAGCCCCGGTCGGTGATACCTTCTGGGGTATTTTTAATGTCATAATAGTTGAACATAATTTTCAACAATAAAATCTTCAACCCCGCCTGCACAATATGATTTTGGTGGAAAGGGGTTGCTAATAAGGAAAAGAAACACATATGAGTAACAAGAAATTACGCATCATCCCTCTCGGTGGTCTCGGGGAGGTAGGGAAAAACATGATGCTCTACGAATACGGGGACAATATTCTAGTCGTAGATACTGGAATCATGTTTCCCGAAAATGATATGCTGGGAATTGATTACATCATTCCCGATTTTAATTATCTGCTGGAAAAACGCCATTTAGTACGCGGTATCATCATCACCCACGGACACGAGGATCATACTGGGGCAATCCGGCACGTGATCGAGGAGATCCAGGCACCGATCTACGCGACTCCTCTCACCAGGGGATTGCTGGAAGTCAAATTAGCCCGTGGTGGACTATTAGAACGAACTGAATTGTACACGGTGGAAGCAGGTGAAACAGTCCAAATCAATCCCTTCAAGGTCGAGTTTTTCCATGTTTGCCACTCCATTCCTGATGGAGTCGGGCTGGGGATAACCACTCCCGCGGGGCTCGTGGTCCACTCCGGTGATTATAAATTCGACCACACACCAGTAGATGGCTGGCCGACCGATTATGCTAAATTAGGTGAATTCTCTGGTCGTGGTGTCCTGGCCCTGCTTGCAGACTCGACCAACGCCGATACACCGGGTTGGACTCCATCGGAACGGGTAATTGATCCAGCCTTAGATCAGGTTTTCAACAATGCAAAAGCGCGCATCATTATCGCCAGCTTTGCTTCCCTGATCTCCCGTATGCAGCAAGTCGTCAATGCAGCCCAGCGCCACAACCGTAAGGTAGCTTTTGTAGGTACAAGCATGGTGGAAAACGCGAAGATGGCCAGCAGGTTAGGGTATCTTAAAATTCCTAAAGGCCTGCAGGTGAACATCGATCAGGCGTTGAAGATGGATCCCAACCGGATTGTATTAATGTCAACTGGCACACAAGGAGAACCATCCTCAATTTTGGGGAGGCTTTCCACTGGTACAAATCGCCAGTTTGATGTCATTCCTGGTGATACAATCGTTCTTTCCTCCCACCCAATTCCCGGGAATGAGGAAAGCATATACCGCACCATCAACCGGCTATTCAGACGCGGGGCAAACGTGATTTATGAACCGATTGCACCTGTCCATGTCTCTGGTCATGCCAGCCAGGAAGAAATGAAATTGCTGCTCCATCTGGTCAAGCCAAAATATTTCATTCCTGTTCATGGCGAACTTCGCCACTTGAAGCAGCATGCCACCATCGCCCAAGATGTTGGAGTGCCAGAAGAAAATATCGCTGTGATTGAAAATGGCCAAATAGTTGAATTTGAAGATGGAGTCATGAGTATCGGCGAGCGGATTCCTGGCGGCTATGTGTTCGTGGACGGCTCTCAAGTCGGCGATGTCGGTCCGAGTGTTGTCCGTGAGAGGGAAGCTCTCGCCAAGGATGGGATCGTCGTGATCAGCCTCATCCTGGAAAAGAGTACTGGTCGCTTGATTGAAGAACCGGAGATTCTCACCCGCGGGTTCGTTTACAAAAAAGACGCCAAGGAATTGCTCAACCTGGCAAAAAATCGGATCACAGATACCATCAACCAGGGCAATGGGAATATCCAAAATGATATCGAGCAAACCGTAAAAACCTTCTTTTATAACGAAACCAAACGTCGACCAATGGTATTCGTTACCATCAACCGTTTGTAAAAAAGTCCTCGAAAAAAAGACAGCACAAGATTCGGACTTAAGAAGGCTATCCCACAAAACCGCGATAGCCTTTTTTATTATCCCGACAGAAATATCTCAGGGTCTGATGTGAATTGCAATCCTCTCCAGGTTCACTACACCGGATTAGAAATCTTGGTAGTGCTTCGGAAGCAGCACTTTCGTTAATTGTGAGAACCTCGACAATCGAGTCCCGACCTGATTTTCCAAGCCTTTAAATAACAAGTTTATTTCACAACCAATCCCAGGAGTCGTCTTTCCACCCAAATTCTCCCAAAAGCGGCACAAATGCTACTGGCACTGTCCTCTCGTGATGATAATCATTACCTTCCCGCCCCCAGATTTCCAGGTACTGGCCCATCCGCCCACCAACGGGGAGCACCAGACGCCCACCAGCTGCCAGCTGATTTAGCAGTGGTTTTGGAACTTTAGGAGCCGCAGCTGTGGCGATGATCACATCATATGGGGCATTTTCTGGCCAACCGCGGGTGCCATCCCCAACGTGTATGGTTACATTCTTGATATCGAGTGCAATGATGGTGTCCAGAGCTTGTTTAGCCAGAATCGCATGGCGTTCAACGGTATGCACCTCCCGAACAAGAAGTGATAAAACTGCTGCCTGATAACCAGAACCTGTACCAATCTCTAGCGCAGTTTCATCTCCTCGTAATCCCAGCATTTGGGTCATTAAAGCCACGATGTATGGTTGCGAGATGGTTTGGTTTTGGCCGATCGGTAAGGGACAATCCCGGTATGCAAGGTGACGGTGCTCTGCGGGTACAAAAAGGTGTCGTGGTACTGCACGCATGGCATCCAGAACCCGTGCATCACTGATTCCCCTGGGAATTAATTGTTCTGCAACCATCCGCTGGCGTTCGAGCTTGTACTCGGTCTCCATATTCATCAAGCACTATTCTTAAGTATTACCATCCGTCATTCCGGTGCAATTTCTATTTGCAAAATTCATGACCAGGCGTTAAGGAAACTTTCCCAAAAAACAGGGACCTCTGCAGGATCGAATGGCTTATACAAGCTCAACCGGTCAGCGACACCAGCATAGCGGTCCTTCAGGGCAGCGGGTAGATTCCCAGGTGGTGCGATTGTCGCAAAAATCGCCAACATCTCATCTGTGATAATGCCCGGCATCTCCGCCCACTTTCCTCGTGCTGCCAGGGCAGACAAATCTTCAGCAGCACGTCCCCATCCATGCTGCGCCATGACCGGACGGTATGAAGGAGTAGAAGCATAAAAGGCAATTTGCTGACGGGTGAATTCTCTTTCAACAGCATCACTGATCACAAAAGCAGTCACCAAGATCGATACTACTTTTGTTTCCCGATCAGATTTGTCAGTGCCCTGCTTGATGGCTGGCAGGATCACGTCTTTCAAGTAATCTGGTGTGTGAAATGGATGGACCAGGAAGCCATCTCCTACCTCTCCCGCAAGACGAGCCAGGCCGGTATTTACCCCGGCAATGTAAACCGGGATTTCCGGGTGCTCAATTGGTCCAGGGTTAAAAAAGGGGGACATCAGGTTCAATCTGTAATAGTTCCCCCGATAATTGAGTCTTTCACCCGTTTGCCAGGTTTGCCATAGTGCACGCATGGCATTGATTTGTTCCCTCAGCTGTGCAACTGGTGATTCTGGCCAGGTCATGCCAAATCTTCGTTCAATATGCGCTTTGATCTGGGTGCCCAATCCCAAGAAAAATCGACCCCCGGAGGTTTGTGCCAGGTCCCATGCAGTATATGCCATCGTTGTGGGACTGCGGGCAAAGGATACAGCTACTGCAGTCCCAAGCTTGAGCTCCCGGGTATGCTCCGCTGCCAAGGCAATCGGCAGGAAAGGGTCATGCATCGTCTCCGAAGACCACAAGGTATTAAACCCCAATCTCTCGGCTTCTTTCGCAATTCCAGGTACCGCCTGGAGCGGTACTGGGGGCAAGGCAGCATCAAGCAGCATGTCAATCAAATCCCTCTGCAGTCAGTGCTTAAAACTCCAGATAAATATCGTAAACTGCTGTCGGAACCAATAAACTTAATTCAACAAATATGCCATGATCCACTGCGTGGTGGCTATTAAAGCATCGGTATGTGTACGCTCATAGTTATGCGAAGCATCCACGCCGGGTCCAATCAAGGCGACAGCCACATCACCACCAGCACGCCAAAAAGCTTCACCATCAGACCCGTAGTAAGGATAAATATCCACTTTGTAGGGGATTTCGAATTCATCAGCCAATTTCCGTAATCTTTGATTCAATCCATGATGATAGGGACCACCTGAATCTTTTACACACAGCGTGGCATGAAATTCATCCGAGGTCTGTCCATCTCCAACTGCCGCCATGTCAACCGTAACCAGTTCGGCTAATTCACCTGGAAATCCAGAAGCCGCACCATGTCCGACTTCCTCGTAATTACTGATGTGAAAAGTGGTTGTCTGTGCAGGCTTCAATCCTGCAGCGTCAATCGCTTGTATGGCTGCGCTGATACTTGCAACACAGGCTTTGTCATCCAGGTGACGCGAGCGGATGAAGCCGTTTATGATCTCCACCCGTGGATCAAAAGCCACAAAATCCCCGACCTGGATTCCAAGTGCTCGGGTTCGGTCTGCATCGATGGTTCGCGCATCCAGACGTACTTCCATCGTGTCATCATCTCTTTTCAGCTCGTTTACTTGAGCTCCATGGACGTGCCCCGAAGCCTTGGTCAGCAAAATCGTACCGCGCAGTGCCGCTCCTTGTGAACTGAAGACCGTGCAGCCTTCCCCTTCAACTGTATTCCATGCAAATCCGCCGATGCGGGTGAGCTTGAGTCGCCCGTTTGATTTGATCTCCTTTACCATCGCCCCCAAAGTATCCACATGCGCGGTCAAGCCGCGCGGGGTATCATTTTCCTCTCCCACCCAGGTTGCCACCAGTGCACCTTTCCTGGTGCGTCTACTTGATAGAAATGCAAATTCCTGCATTGTCTTTTCAACCAAACCAATTGCTTCACCGGTATAACCTGTTGGACTGGGAGTATTTAACAGTTTAGATAATAGATTTAGCAGATATTCAGAATCAACCTTGGGTAGATGACTCATTTTTTCTCCTTATTAGAACTGGTAAATTCATTTTTAAGATAGACCACTCCCTTTATGAATGAATCGATTTCTAAAAATTTTCTGTTTTTCTACTTGGTGGTGTGCAGCTGCAAAGAAAGTAATTGATGATGAATATTGATAAAATTATACCCTTTGAAATTAGCCCCATCATAGTAAAAATCAAGCCCGAAGTTCTAAATTTGCGTTAACTTATCGAAGCACCCTTTACGGTATAATCGGCACCATGGAAAGCCAAAATGTGGATGAAACCCAACAAGTCCAGCCGTCTAGTTCCTCATCTGGGATGGATGAATCTGGATCGGTTCCTGAAAATAACCAAGGTTCCGAAATTCAGACCAGGAAATCACGACGCTCACTTTCCTGGACTCTCTTGATTACCATCAGCCTGGTAGCGCTACTGTTAATTGCTACCACAAGTGCAGTGGGGGGGTATTTCTCAGGCATCAATGAACGCACTAACTTCGAAGTAACTCAAGTCGCCCAGCAAGTAGAAGAACAGTTCCAATTAGGCTTGCAAGATATGCAAGCCAAGCACTACGATCTTGCCCGCCAGAGATTTGAATACGTCATCCAACTAGATCCTGACTACCCCGGTGTCACGGAACAGCTTGCCTTGGTTCTTTTAGAAATTAATACTACTGCCACCCCAACCCAGGTTCCAACTCCCACTTTAACCCCGACACCAGACATGCGTGGTGCCAGCGAGCTTTTCTCCCAATCCCAATTCTTTCTAGCTGATGGGAAGTGGACCGAAGCCATCGATACCTTACTGAAGCTGCGCAAGGATGAACCTGAGTACCAGACAATTAAGGTTGATTCGATGTTGTACGTTGCCCTGCGAAACCGTGGAGTTGACCGCATATTGCGTGACGGTGATTTAGAAGGTGGAACCTACGATCTAGCGCTGGCAGAAAAATTTGGACCTCTGGATGTTGAAGCAAACAATATGCGCACTTGGGCCGATCTCTACAAGACAGGTGCCAGTTTTTGGGGCCTGGATTGGGGTCAATCTGCCTATTATTTTGGGCAGATCATTATAGTTGCACCAAATTTACGGGATAATACCAACGTGACTGCCGCAGAACGCTTTTTGGTCGCCACGATCAAATATGGAGACGCTCTCGCTGCGAATAAGGAATGGTGTCTCGCACAAGAGCAGTATGAAACCGCTTTTTCGATGGGGTCAGATCCATCTATCGAGCCCACTGCATCCTGGGTGACACAGAAGTGCGCCAATTCAAAGAACAGGGGTCAACAAACCGAACCTCCCCCAGCACCCGAAAATACGCCAACGCCTGGAGCAGCACCGACCGAGACTGCCCCTTCGGAATCTCCGCCCCCTCAACCTACTCAACCCCCGGCAACGGAAGCTCCTCCCACGCAACCCATAGCCACAACCGAACCGCCGGCTGAAGCGACACCAATACCCACCACACAAACACCCTGACTATGATCGTTTTAGGGGAAACCACCCCATACTGGGCACTTAGCCTTGCCTACTGGTTACACATGCTGGCAACGGTGGCCTGGGTTGGTGCGCTGGTTGCCCTGGTGATCTTGGTATTGCCAGCGGCGAAAAAAACTTTAGAACCCGCAGCTTATGCTAATTTCCTCGGGCAGCTTCAACGCCGCCTGGATCCCCTGGCGTGGTTGAGTTTGGCGATACTACTAGCAACAGGCTTATTCCAGATGAGTGCCAATCCAAATTACACCGGTTTCTTGAGTATTTCCAATCGATGGGCAGTCGCAATGCTACTGAAGCATCTCCTGTTTATCGTCATGATTGGGATCAGCGCTTACCTGACATGGGGAATCCTGCCAGCTTTACGGCGGATCGCGTTGAGGCAGGCGAAAGGCTTGGATGCACAATCCGCAGAGCAGCTCCAGAATCGGGAGAAATTTATACTGCGCATGAATCTCGTTCTGGGCATCTTGATACTCGCCCTAACTGCCCTGGCACGCGCTGCATAACTGCGATTATTCGTCTAAGGTTTTGGTGATTTATAGAAAGTAAAGGGTTCACTGGGATAATAATGGTATATATCCCGGCCGGGAAATTCGCTATTCAATACTCTGTCTGATTCCTGATCCCGGCTGAGAACGAAAATAAAGGGGGAGTCTAATTCTGGTGACTGCAAATCTAGCAAAACCCCGTACTCCATCCAATTTTTCGGGTGCACAATGATAAGTGCTGGTGTCAGGTCAAGCGCCTGTTCATTTACAAATGGCTTCAAATCCGAGGCTTCCATTCCATATAACCCACGCAAGTTTGCCAACCGCAGAGGCGCATAATAAATCAGATTGCCCAAAATCATGAGAGAAACCACGGCTGTTACCAGCAATGGGCGTACGCGTTTCCAACCCGGGTGATTTCGCCAGGTCTCACTAGGAGATAGCGGCCAGCCAGCCAGCCAGGCGATTCCCGCACCGGTGTACAAGGTCAAACTGAATAATCCTTCAAAATAATAACGCGGTCCAAATATCCAGGCACCCACCCAATATGCCGCATAGAATATCACCAGGCTCGGAAACACCGCACCCACCAGGAGCCCACGCCAGTTACGTCGCAGTACCACAGCCAGTAAACCAAACGGGAGAAAGATCCAGGAATATCTTAGCCAACCGAATAAGTCACCGTAGCCCACCCGAAGACTGAATTTCGTATTGATCCTGGCTAAATTAAGGCTGTGTCCATTATCTGTTACACCGTGACCTGGACCGAAACCAATTTTGTCATATTCCCACCAGAGGGTATATAGATTTTGGAATGCATTCCCGGTAGCGGCGTATTGCCACAAAAAGGTCAACGCGCCTATCCCGAGCGCTAAACCACCCACCGCCAATACCCGCTTTCGAGTTTGCCAATCTTTTCGAATCAGTAAATATACTCCGTGGATGGCAAATGGGAAAGCAACCGCGAGTGCCGTCAGTGGCCTGGTCAAAGCAAATACTCCCAGGGTCAAACCAGCAAACAAAACCGCTAACCTTTGGTGCGGATTATCATTCTCACAAAAGCTAACCATCCAAAATATTGCGAAAGCCGTGCTCAGCACCAGTCCAAAAGAGTGCGATAGCAGGGAGCCAGAATTCATCAGAAAAAACGGTGACGTGATCGTCAAAAGCGAAGCAATTAACCCCACCGTCTCGCCAAACACCTTTTTCCCCAGGCGGTAAGTCAACCAGACTCCCAACCCGGCTAAAAGGGGGTTGATCAGGGATCGGATTCCCAGGCGCTCACCGATAGCCAGCACAACCGGCCACCCCAATGGGTATTTCCCAAAACGCTGCCCGTTGTAGTCCACCACGAATGGGACTAAAAAACTTTTGGCCTGGGACGGTGAATCCACTGTGAGATGCCCACCAGCAATTGTTCGTGCCTGCCATACGTATGCGATTTCATCCTCAAGATGGGGTATGGCTTCAAAGTAATTGTAGGTGACATAATAAGTCACCAATACGCTGACCAGGCTTATGATAAGGGCAATACGATCTGCACGAGACATTTAACTTTCCCGGGTTTTATTGGATCAGGTGTTAATTGCTCGCAGAGCATTGAGTGCTGCTTGATGTAAAATCTTATTGGAAGCCAACACACCGCGATTACTTCGCAACGTACGCCCTGTAGTGAAATCGAGGGGCAGACCGTACAGATCGCTGACTTTTCCACCTGCTTCTTCGACAATTAAAGAGCCAGCTGCCTGATCCCAAATCTTTTCTTTGTAATCCGGTTGCCTTGGGGATAGGAATCTCAAATATAATTCTGCCTTCCCTGCAGCAAGCACCATGTATTTTGCCTGGCTGTCCATCCGCACTGGTTCGGCTGTTGTGGATAGTTCATCAGCCAAGTAATCCATCTGCCCGACATTGGTATGTCCCGATTCATAGGACCGCAGCAGCCGGGCCTGCTCTGGATCTTTCGTATCTGAGACCTTGAGCGGTTTGAAAACACCTGGTTCAGAATCTAGCTCTGTATGCCAGGCTCCCTCACCTCGTACTGCAACGGCCAGCGTTCCTGGACCTCCGGGATCAGATTTAAATCCCTCGCTAATATTGGGGCATCCCAGCACACCGATCTGAACTTTCCCGCGAGCGATCAAGGCCAGGGCAACCGCGTATTGATCCCCGCGTAGAAAACCCTTGGTACCATCAATAGGGTCAAGCGTCCAGAAATGATCGGCTGGCTCGCTGGCTCCATAGTCTATCCAGCTGCTGATATCCTCAGATGTAGAATGCGGAAACCTCTCCGAGACAAACTTTGTCACCTGTTGCAGGGTTTGCCTCTCATTTGCCTTTCGCAGTTCAGACGAATCTTCTTCCGCTACCAACGGCTGATCAGGAAATTGTTCTGCCAGGGCTTTTCCCACCAGCGCTTGAGAGGCAAAATCAGCCACCGTAACCGGTGAATAATCTCCTTTAGTGATCGCAGGTGAGACCATTTTTGCCTGGACTCGCTTTACAAGCAGCGAAGCCTCTCGTACAATATTAATCGCGAATCTTGTCTCAGGTTGTTCGAGATTCAGCATTTCAGGATCCTTCCTTTCTCGGTTCGAGGGTAATTGTGTCGGAACTTCGATTCACAAACTGCGACCATTTATGCAACGGGATTCCATGCAGATCATATGCCATCGCATCCGTGATACGGACCGGGATCATTTCCCCACTGGCGTATTCGCCTTCCAGGATCGTCAAGCCATCAATTTCCGGTGCGTCCCGGTAAGTCCTGCCTACTGAAAGACCATCACCTTGACCTTCAACCAGCACATCAAGAATTTTCCCTAGCTGTGCCTGATTTCTTTCAAGGGAGATACCCTGCTGCAAAGCCATCAAACGCTCCCAGCGCTCTTGCTTAACTTCCGATGGGATTGGATCCCCTAATGCCTCGCTTTCAGTCCCAGGCTCAAAGGAAAATTGAAATGCCCCTACTTTATCGAAACGAATTTCAGCAATAAAATCCAGCATCGATTGGAATTCCAATTCCGTTTCACCAGGGTATCCGACAATAAAGGTCGTTCTCAATGCAAGATCTGGCATTTTCTCGCGCATCTTTTCTAAGGTTGTGTACATCCAATCGATATTGGCTGGTCTGCGCATCGCCCGCAAGATTCTTGGATGCGCATGCTGCAGCGGGATATCCAGGTAGGGCAGTATTTGCTCGTGGGAGGCCATCACATCGATCAATTGATCCGTTACATACCCTGGATATGCATACATGATGCGAATCCAAGCGATATCCTCTGCAGGATCATGGATGGCTAATTGGTCATCCTGTAGAACCTGCACCATCTGCTCAAGGAGAACCGCCAATCCATTCTTCATACCTAAATCATGACCATAATCGGTAGTGTCTTGGGCGATCAGGATGATTTCACGGATACCATGATTCTGCAGCAGTACAGCATCTTCCAGGATGGAATCGATTGGCCTGCTGACCGCTGTCCCTTTAATCAAGGGAATAGAACAAAATGCACATGGTCGGCGGCACCCATCAGCAATTTTCAAGTACGCGCTGCTGCCTTGAACTGCCGCTCGCAATACTCCTTCTTGTTCTACAACGGTCCGAGAGGTATCCGGGAGATGGTAAACCGGTTGTGGATGTTTTCCATTTCTTAATTCCTGTATCACGTCGACAATGTCCATCCAGCGTCGAGTGCTCAGCAACCCATCAATCCCAGGCACCTGATTGATCACTTCCAGACCGAGACGTTGGGTCATGCAACCGGCCGCGATTAAGTACTGGTCATCCTTTTTCTGAACTGCTAATTCCCTCAGCATCTGTAGCGATTCATCCCTGGCCTGGTCGATAAATCCACAAGTATTAACGATAATAATCTTCGCTTGGGCGGCATCCGGCTCTACGGTATATCCGGATTGATTCAACAATTGCCCCATCGATTCAGAATCAACGGTGTTCTTCGAACAACCCAATGAAATCAAATGGTAAGTATTCTTTCGCATAAATGAAAACACCTTTAATAATTGAGATAGTCGAACAAGTTTAATACACTTTCTAAGGAGTATTGGTCACTGGTGGAGTAGGGCTTGCTTGGGGTGTATCGGTTGGAACAGCAGTGCTGGTGGGAGTCGGGAGCAAAACACCCTCTGGAGTGAAAACCTTGTAAACTACTTCCCCATAAACGCCTAAAATCCCCAGGTCAGTTCCATTGAAAAACACCTGTAAACCAGCGCCATTTCCAGTAATCAGGTCAATTTCAAATTCTCCCGAGAATGAATAGGCACTTCCAGGAATTACACGCCCCTCAAACTCTACTTCACCATCCACGGTCACCCGCATCCATGCTCTCCGAAGGATTGAAATGTAAACCTGGATAGGAGCATCACTGATTGTAGGAACCGGGGTCTCTGGAAGAACCTCTTCTGTTGGTGGGATCTGCACGTTGTCATTAGCAGGCTGATTTACCGGCTCGGAAATACCTTGATCTGGTGTGTTTGTCAATTGGGGTTCTGCTGTGATGTCATTTTCCGGTGTTGATTGTAGAGCTTCTACGATTGGTGGGACAGTCTCCGCTGGGGTTTGCGCTGCCCGTAAAGAGCTGATTCTGGTCGCACCCCAGATCACAAAAGCCAAAACAACCAGGATTAGCACTGCTCTCAGTATCCATTCCCCCGGGAAGATCCCTGAAAAAGGGACACTCATTCTTCGAGATCGGGGTTTTGTATCTGATTGCACCGGCTTTTTAGCTTTTCTTTCAACGAGTTGGGCTTGTAATCCATCCGCATACTTAAGAAGGATTGCGTCCACATCAAGACCCAGAAATTTTGCATAATTTTGCAGCATGCCTCGACCTTGAACTGGAGAGGGCAAGCCATCAAGATTACCTGCTTCAAGCGCTTCTAAATAATGTTGGCGGATATGGATATTGCGTTCTACTTCTTCCAATGAGAATCCCAACATTTCTCGACGCTGCCTCAGCTGTTCACCCAGATCCTCAAATATCGAAACTGATTTCTGGGGATCTTTGGGTTCTTCTGGCAGTAGTTCAGATGGTATTTCTACCTCAATCTCTTGTTCGGGATTCTCAAGTTGCTCAAATTTCTTGAGCAGTCTTCCAGAGTCAATACCCAGATAATCAGCATAAGATCGTAAGAATCCCCGCAAATGAGCTTTAGAAGGCAGCTGGTTGAAATCCCCCTGCTCCAAAGCCTGAAGATAACGTAAACGAATGCGCGTCTCTTCAGCTGCTTGCTCAAGAGAAATTTCTAACCCCTGTCGAGTTTCTTGTAACTCCTTACCAATTCTCTCAGACATGGCCTTGTTATTTATACTTCATATTATCAGGAAATCAATCTCTGGAGGAAACCGGGCACCAGCAAATTACTTCAAAAAAACACCGACCAGGTATCTGCCCCAGGCCGGTGTTTTTTGACAGTAATTTATTTTTCTTCAGAGAAGGCTCACCAGCTGCCTGCCTGGTATCTTTATTCCTCCGTCTCATCCTCTCCCGCGATCTCGGATTCTTGAACATCCTCTAACTCTTCATCCGCGACATCGGAATCAAGCTCTGCCTCTGGATTGCCAGATTCGCTTGCATCCTCAGGTTGGGTTTCGACGAGAGTATCCCCTGATTCCTCGAATTCCAGCTCCACCTGATCTTCTTCGCTATCGGGCATGACAGGTTCCTGAATCACAAATTCTACTGGTGCTTCGCCTTCCCGGTTGACAACCACGGTGATCTCCGGAACGAGATCAACTGTCAGGCGGATTTCGACGTTGTGCTCACCCAGAGATTTCAAGGGCTGTGCAAATACCTGGCGCTTATTGATCTCCACACCTGTTTTTTCGCTGAGTGAATCAGCAATCATCTGGGTTGTGATTGAACCGTAAAGTTTTCCTGTTTCACTCGCCCGTGCAGAGAAGGACAGGCGTGTGCCGTCCAACTGCCCGGCAACCTCACTTAATTCTTCGTTAAGTGCATTTCGCTGAATTGTTGCCTCGGTTTTAATTCTTTCAACCTGTTTCAATGCGCCGGGAGTCGCAAGGACTGCGAGTCCTTGGGGTAACAAAAAATTGCGACCGTAACCATCTGCAACTCGTTTTATGTCTCCCGCCCGACCGAGTTTAAATACATCTTTCAATAATAAAACTTTCATTTTTCTCAAGCCCTTTCATATCATTAGGATTCGCCCTGCGTCATAATAGTTTCACAGAAAGCGCGCCCGGGCGAAGGGTACAACGCTCCGGGCGCAAGGATTCTACCAGAGAGGCTCGCGCGCGTCAACAGCGCTAGGTGTTGTTTTGGTGTTGATAGAGGTGGCTAATAATCAGAACTCCCATTAGAGTCCAGCATACTCCATCGAGTATAATGCGATCATGTCCAACCAGGAGCGAACTTTCCAGTCTGAAGCGATCGTTTTAAGCCATAAGAATTGGGGGGAAGCAGATCGTTTGCTTTGGCTTTACACCCTCAAATTGGGGAAGGTGCAAGCCATCGCCAAAGGTGCCAGGAAGATTCGTTCACGCAAAGCTGGCCACCTCGAACCATTCACTTGTTCAAACCTTATGTTAGCACGGGGAAGGACTTTCCTAATTATTACCCAGGCAGAAACCCTGGAGGCATATCTAGATCTGCGCACCGATCTTCTCAAAGTTGGATATGCAGCCTATGTTGTCGAGCTGCTAGATCGATTCACCTACGAGCAGGACGACAATCAGCTGATCTATCGATTATTAAAGGATACATTGGCACGCATTGAGAATGAGCAGGCACCTTACCTTGCTGTTCGATATTTCGAAATCCACTTGTTAGATCTTCTGGGGTATCGACCCGAATTAACCAAATGTGTTAACTGTGAATCTGTGATCCAGCCTGAAGATCAATTCTTCTCAGCAGCACTGGGAGGCGCGGTTTGTCCTCGATGTGGTCCCAAGATACAAGATGCAAGACCAATCCCGATGATGACTCTCAAGTACCTGCGCCATTTTCAACGCAGTGCATACCGGGAGGCAGCCCGTGCACAACTTCCCGCGCAAATGAATCAAGAACTTGAACAATTCATGCACCGCTATATCTCTTATTTGTTGGAAAGAAATTTGAACTCACCTGCCTTTATCCAGCATGTAAAAGACAACCAGAAAAAATAACAATTCTCACAAGGTGATTATTGCCTCGGGCAGGATAAAAAAATCACTCCAATTCAATCCCGCAAAAGGCTATTCACCACCTTGTTGAACTCCCCTACCGAGAACGGTTTCTGAAGCCAGTGCACTTTACCGGATTCAAGTAAAGCTCGATCCTGCTCTATCTCTGGATGACCAGTGATAAATAACATTTTTACCTCTGGCCATCTTTCGAGCAATTTTTGGTAGAGGGCCACTCCACCCATCACTGGCATGACCAGGTCGCTGATCACCAGGGCGATTTGGTCTGCCTTTTTGTTATAAATATCCAATGCTTCCTGTCCATCCGCTGCAATCAGGACTAAATAATTTAGATCTTCAAGCAAAGTTTTTATTGCCTCGCGGGTTGAGTAATCATCCTCGACCAGCAGGATCGTTTCCCCTGAACCTCCGCCCCCCAAAGGCAAATCCGGCTGATCAACCTGCTCAACCACTGGCTGCTGCGCAGGCAAATAGATGTGAAAAATCGTACCTTCGCCAAGCTCGCTGTGTGCATCAATGTAGCCATTATGCTGCTTGATGATTCCATATGCCTGCGCCAGACCAAGACCAGTCCCTTCGCCCACAGGTTTGGTAGTAAAAAAGGGTTCGAAAATATGCGGCAGCACATCTGGAGGTATTCCTTCGCCAGAATCCTGGACAGTGATGCGATTCCATGCCCCAGGTGGAACCCCTGGGCAAGGTGAAGCCTCTCCATCCTGAAACCTGACTTGATCCAGGTCAAACTTCAAAATGCCACCACCCGCTGAAGCATCTCGAGCATTTACGGCAAGGTTCATAAATACCTGCTGCAGGCGCGTCGGGTCAGCATTCACCAGGTAAATTCCAGGCTGGTAGTTCAACTCAATCTGAATCGTTTCAGGCAAAACTCTGCGGAGCAGCTTATCCAATTCTTTAACAAATGGCAGTAAATCCAGCGAACTTTGCTCCATCACCGATCTGCGGCTGAAATCTAAAATTTGGCGGATCAGGCTTGCAGCACGGTGCACCTGCTGCTGGATGATGCTCAGCCGCTCCTGGCTGGCTGATAATAGATTTGGATCCCGTTTTAATAAATCCGCATATACGACGATCGCCGCCAGGATGTTATTGAAATCATGCGCTATCCCAGCTGCCAATTGCCCTACGGTCGCCAATCTCTCCTGCATCTGGATGCGGTTTTGCGCTTCTCTCTCCTTGGTTACTTCCCGAATTGCCACCACCCACCTACCTGGACTATCACTTACCTCGAGAGACTGAACGCCAATTTCAAAAATTTGTCGAGGTGGCCCAGCATATTCAATCTCCTGCCAGCGATCCTGTCCTTCAGATTCGAACAGATCTGCGAGCGGCTTTTGTCCAATGTGGGTCAAAATACCTCCAGATGAATAATCTGCGAGATGAATAAGGTAGTTTTGTGCCACCGGATTAGCAAGCATAATGCGGTTTTCTTCATTTAACAGGATCACCCCTTCGGGTACGGTATCAATGATATGCTGTACTTGCTGGGCGTTCTCCTGGATTCTTGAGAGCAAAGTGATGCGTTCAATAGCTCCGCCAAGCTGTTTACCTACCCCTTCAACCAACGCGATCTCTTCTGGTAACCAATCATGGTCCCGCGGTGAAACTAAACTCAAACCACCAATTTGACGTCCTTCGGATTCAAGTGGGATTGTGAGAGTAGCGCGTGCATGGTGATCCAGCAGAACATTCCTCAGGCTGTAATAAGATTTCCCTTCCCGAACTTGTTCCCAATCTTCTACAGCGATCGTTGAGGAAGACTTGTTTTCCTTTTCTACGATTAACCGGTCGAAAACCTGAATTAACTGGTCCGGCATTTCACGGGCGACCTGCCTATCACCAGCCCATATTCCCCCAATATGCAAACCAAGCGCTCTCAGGGTGTGGTCAAGTGTTATATCGAGCAGATGTTCAAGGTTTGCTGCTGCAGCGACCTCGCTGATAATCGCATTGAGAGCTTCCAACTGGAGTGTCCTGCGCCGTGCTTCATCGAAGAGTTGCGCATTCACTAAAGCAACTGCAGCCTGCCGGGCAAATGTTAGCATGACTTCTTGTTCTGTCTCGGAACCAATATGTGGTTCATTAAAATAACAGCCCACGGCTGCTACCACATCATCCTTGTAAACCAAAGGCCAGATATCGACACCGCGAAATCCCTCTTCCAATCCAAAGTCCTTGACCAGAGAATCTCCCGGCAGCTGATTGATATCTATCAGCAAGACTGGCTCGGAGCTGCGAATCAAGGTCCTACCAACCAGCTCGTCAAATTGCTGGGAAACCTGTTGGACAAACGCTGTTGAAAGATTCTCGTACCAGGGAGCAGTGATTTCTCCATTTTTGTGGCGCAGGAATAGCGCGGCTCGATCTGCCTGGCTGAGCAGTACTGCCCCTCTGCCAATGCTTCTGATCACTTCTTCAAGGGATAAGGGCCGGTTTAAACCCTCACTAATCGTGGCAAGATGTGCCATGCGTTCTGCTTGATCACGTGTAGCCGCAAATAATCCCAATCGCTCCAATACCTGTCCAACCTGGCTGGTCACTTTCTGGGCCAGCGAGACCTCTGCTGGTGTAAATTGCCGCCTGGTGATCGACACCACTTCCAGTGTACCGACCACTTCATCACCGAATACAATTGGCGCAAGCAATAATGAAGCCGCATCCTTGTCCGGAGCGGAAGCGGAGAGAAGCGGGTGGCGGCTCGTGTCTTCGATCACAAGGGCTGATGTACTTTCCAAGATTGAGGTCATTACTGGATTGCCGATCACCGGGATCTGCTTTCCCAAAATATCTGGGCGTTCAGGTGTGTGATATTCTGCGATTACCTGAGCCAATGACAGCTCTGAATTCAGGAGCGAAAAGCTCACTTCCGGCACCTCGAGAAACTGCGCCAGCTCTTGGCAGATCAGACCCAAGGCAATAGTCAGATCGTTTTCCGTGGCAGTAATGGCAATGATTTGACTTAGCAATGTTAGCTCTGCTAAACGCTGTTGGGTTTCCTCAAACAGCCTGGCATTTTCTATAGCAATCGCAGCCTGGTTTGCCAGTGTGTTGAGGATCTCCAGATCATCCGGTGAATATTCACGCAGACGACGACTCTGACAGGATACGACGCCGAATAACTTGCCACCCACTCTTAAAGGCACCGCTAAGATTGATTGCAGTACATCATCGTCTGATTCAGCGGAGATTTCAAGGTCTTTCAGGTCTTTGCGGCTGTTGATCAAAACTGGATCACCTGTTGTTGATACCCTGCTGCAAATATCCAGCACAGCTGGTATCAAATCTCCGGAAACTCGTCCATTACGGTCCCTGAAGTAAACCGGAGAGAGGTCCTGGTGATCATCACCAAGCAACGCGATAAGGAAACCATCCACGAACATCAGCTGTGCAGCTGCCTGGTGAACAGCTGCAAACACCTGAGCTGGAATTAGGCTGGCAACTATCTCCTGGCTGACGCTGGACAGGATGGAAAGCTGCCCGGCCCGGCGGTATACGGCGGATTCAGCACGTAACCGATCAATTGCGGTTGCCAGCTGTCCTGCAATGGTTGATAGCAGTCTTTCATCAGAGGCTGAAAAGCCATCAATCTTGTCTCTCTCGGCATTCAATACCCCGATCACCCGCTCACCAATCTTTAAAGGTACACATAATTCCGAGCGGGTTGCAATGTTTACTTCAATATAGTTTTGTTCCCGATGCACATCCGCCACATATATGGGGTCGCCGATCAATGCCACCTGTCCGCAGATTCCTTCCCCAACCGGAATCCATTCTGGACCATTTAATTCACTATCTTCTCGATACGAAGGGTGAGTCCGAAGCCTGTCCCCACCTTGCTCCATAAGCAACACTCCGAAATTGTCCGGATACAGGTTTTCTCCAATTACCTCCGTGACACGCTCGATCAAGCTATCTTCGTCAACTGCTTCTGCACCTGCGGTGGCAATGGCGTGTAAAATGGTTAGCTCGTCCAGGCGCAGCTTGAGTGCTTCCTGCTCCCCATCCTTGACTTCAGGAGATGCACTTTCTGTGGTCGAATTATGAAGATGTACCCAGAGATACCATGTAAGGCTGCCCAGGGAGACGCCAACTATGAAACCAATGATCAAGTAGTAAAATGAGCTCATCTTGTCAATTATTTAGCCAACCAGGTTGAAATACCCACGAATTTACAATCCCTATAATTTTGCCTCTCAGCATCTGCATAACTTATACATTAGTTCCGGTGTTTTGCAAATGACATATTTATCCTACGAACCCAAGCCAATCTCCCCTGATCCATCTCCATTAGAAAACTCAGGAACCATATAAACCTGATCACCAGGCCTGGTAAACGCCAGCTCCATGGATACCTGGTAAGGGTTGGGTTCACCCATTCCCAGTGATTCGAGACCATCGAAATCCAGTTCTCCTTTCGACCAGGTGGGATATGTATCCATTTCCTGGTCGTAAGTCAGGGATGGTTCTGCGATTAATAGTTTGAAAAGCACAAGCACGACAGGAACGATTGGCCGCAGCCAGGTATGTCCACTGTTCTTATCTTTGATTTTCACCAGCTGATCGCTCACTTGTAAATCATCACTTCGCAATCCAAATACCTTTAATGAGCGGAATCAATGCGCCTGCACTTCTCAACCCTAGATTTGTGATTAATTCACGCCCACCGGTAACAATTTTACTATGCAGGTGTGATTACCAAAATTAATCTGCCCGACTTTCATCGAGGATTGTATTCTTGAAATTCGTCTTTATACTGAGACTTGAATGCAAAGAAAGAACCAGGATCTTATGGTAAGCTAAATCAATTATGACCGAAAAACACTTTAGCAATCAAGATCTGGCGGATATTTTTCAAACGATCGCCAACCTGTTGGAGATTAAGGGTGAGGTGATCTACAAAATCCTGGCGTACCGCAAAGCTGCTGATAGCCTGAGAGATTTCAGGGGAAATGTCTATGACATTTGGCAGGAGGATCGTTTAACAGATATCCCTGGGGTTGGTAAAGCCATTTCCGAAAAAATCGATGAACTGTACACCACCGGAAATCTGGAGTACCTGGATAAACTTTCAGCAGAAGTACCTACCAGCCTGGCAGAATTGTTGGAGGTACCAGACTTAGGCCCTAAGAAGATCGCCCTGTTCTGGAAGGAGCTGGGCATCACGGATATGGCTGGTCTTGAAGCAGCTGCCCGGGCGGGAGATCTTCAGGCGCTGCCGGGCATGGGGAAGAAATCCGAAGCCAAAATAATTGCTGGAATCGAGGCGCTATCACGCCGCACTTCACGTACTCCATTATGGAAGGCATGGCCATATGCTGAGCAGCTACTCACCAAGTTGAGGAATATACCAGGTGTCAAGAAAGCAGCTGCTGGAGGTAGTTTGCGTAGGATGCGTGAGACTGTGGGTGATTTGGATCTACTGGTTGCTGCGGAGGATTCTTCCTCAATTATGGATGCATTTACCAACCTGCCAGAAGTATTCCAGGTGAGCGGCAGTGGAAAAACAAAATCCAGCGTTGAGTTTAATAATGGTCTCAGGGCACAACTCTGGGTTCATCCACCAGAACGTTTTGGGACTGCACTGCAGTATGCCACGGGGTCAAAAGACCACAACGTACGTTTACGCGAGGTAGCATTAAAACAAGGATTGTCACTTTCGGAGCATGCTTTTACCAGACAGGATCAGACCGAGATCTTATGTGATGATGAGAAGAAAGTCTATGAAGTACTGGGATTACCTTATATCGCTCCTGAATTGCGAGAAGATCGAGGCGAAGTTCAGGCTGCCCTGGTGGGCGAGTTACCAAATTTAATCAAGCTCAGTGACATCCAAGCCGAGCTGCATACTCACTCCACATGGAGTGATGGCAAAGTGCCAATCAAAGAGATGGCAATCGCAGCCAAGCAACGAGGTTACAAAGTCCTGGCGATCACAGACCATTCTCCCAGCCTAGGGATCACCCAAGGGATTACGGTAGCGGATATAAGTAAGCAACGCCAGGAAATCATGTCAGTCCAGGAAGAACTCGGTGATTCAATTTTAATATTACAGGGCGCTGAGGTTGAGATCAAAGCGGATGGTGATCTGGATTATTCCGATCAAGTCCTGGCGAAATTTGATATTGTCATTGCTTCCTTGCATGTGAGCCTGCGCCAACCCAAAGAACAGATCACTCAAAGGATGATCAATGCCATTAAGAATCCCAATGTGGATATTATTGGGCATCCAACCGGGCGGCTGATCCCAGATCGAGAAGGAGCTGATCTCGATATGGAAGCTGTCTTCTCTGCAGCAGCAGAGAGCGGGGTCGCATTGGAAATCAGTGCTCATCCGGAGCGCTTGGACTTAAACGACATTCATGCCCGTCGTGCGATTGAGCTTGGAATTTTATTGAGCATCAATACCGATGCCCACTCACCAGGCGAATTAGATTTAATGCATTTCGGGGTATCCACTGCACGCCGGGGTTGGGTAGAACCTGGAGATGTGATTAATACCTGGGAAACCGAAAAACTACTCAGCTGGTTGAGAAACCGGGGATAACGTAATCCAACCATGCTGGGCTGCGTGCCCTGCCATCTGGTGCGCATCGTCTGCCAGTATCAGCATACTGCCGCTGCTCAAAACATCTTTTGCCAGCCTGCGAATCTGAGCCTCACGCGTCACATCATGTTCGACATCTCTTATGTACGCACAAAGGATCCGGCCTGGAAAGGACTCGATCACCTGTTCATAGATCTCTGGATCCTCCTCTCCACTATCACCAATCAGGATGAATTGAAGTTGCGGGTAACGAGTCAGTATTTTGAAGATTGTGTTGAGCTTATAAGTTCTGTTCTTCTCCGCCACCATGGAGTTGCGCTCAAATCCCCAATCCCGCAGAAAGATGGGACCCATCGGAATGTTATTGATTTTAAAGAACTCCTGGAAGACATCATACATATTCCAGGGACTCGATGATACATAAAATAAAGGGTTGTTACCACTGCTATCTTGGCCGCGCTGTAAAGCATTATAGAATTTTGCCACCCCATCCAGAGGTAGCCGTGTATAAGCATTCTTCAGCAGTACTGTACGGGCCAATTTTAAGCGGCTGGTCACGCCAGTATAGACAGCCGTGTCATCGATATCGCTGATCACACCAAATTCTGCTTCCGGTGAAACGATCATCACTTTCCCTTCAACATTTACACTCCCATCCCCGACCAATTGAGGTTCCAGCAGCTCGAGGTTGACTTTTTGCCAGCCTAATTCAGGCTGCTCCAGGTTGTCGATCTCGATGGAGATTTCAAAATAACCTTCCTCGTCTGCTAAGATTTCAAGTTCTTGACCCTCAAAACTAGCCAGCAACCTTGCATTGGGTACTTCATCACTCTCGAATCGGCGGTACATATTTATCAGATTGTCCCATATTCGGTCTGTTTTTCGAGAAGGTCTAACCCCCGAGTCCTGCAATACTCGACCTTTCAATTCTAAAAACTTTTTCGAACCAAAGCCCAGGTATGGGATAATCAGCAAAGAATTCGCTTCCCTGATTTTAGGCCGGAACTTGTACTTAACAGCATCAAACAAACTTTCCAACTTGTATACGATGCGGGTGAAGATCTTCTGCAAATCCATTCATTACTGCCTTCAACAAAGCTGGTAAAAATTATAACCGCACACCGCAATCACAAATAACCGCATAACTGACTTATAATCTGATTATGATGAACTACTTTTCGATTGGATCCACTTATAAACCATCTCAATTGAGGCATATTGCGAAGAAAATCTGATTTCTGGCAATTGATTTGAGGCTGAAATGACGGGTTATGTTGAAAGTCTTTTAAGTAATCGAGAGCGAATCCTGCTGGTCGCACGGCAGCACTGGTTTATCCTGGTGAGTGCGATAGTTCTAGAAGTCATCACCATCCTGGTATTGATCAGCCTGACAATTCTCGCCGGTCTGTATTGGACCCAATTCGCGCTGCTGATCGGGGCTGTCGGTACCATTTTACTTTTCCTTCCATTGACTACGATGCTGCGAGATATTTTTGACTGGACGAATAAGCAGTTTATCGTTACCAACCGTCGTGTAATCCAGATTTCCGGCATCCTCAATAAGAATGTCATCGACTCATCCCTGGTAAAAGTCACTGATGTCAAGATGTCCCAGACCGCGTTGGGTCGCCTGCTTAACTATGGGGATATCGAAATCCTCACTGCCAGCGAGTTTGGCACCAACCTCTTCCGGCGCATAGAGGAACCGATCCGATTTAAAATCGCCATGTTAAACGCAAAGGAGGAACTGGAACAAGGTGACCACCACATCGGTGATGAAGTGGACATCATGGAGGCGATGTACAGCCTCGACCACTTGAAAGCATTGGGGATCCTTTCAGAAGATGAATACACGCTGATGAAAGGTGAATTATTGAAAAAACCTTGAAGCCTTTTCCTTAAACACACACTAAAGTGAGATTATTATTGAAATCGTTGGATTAGGTTTAAAGTGATTGGAACCAAATCTCATGAGAAGACGTTTTATAATTGGATTTATCCAAATGACCTTCCTGGACTTGAAAGGAATAACCTGTATGTCTATTAATAAGTCATTTTTAATCATAATGGTTGGAGTAATAAGTTTGATCCTGGCAGCCTGTAATCTGCCCGCTTCAACCGAACCGCCGCCGCCGATAGATCAATCTGCGGCTGAAACAGCTGCAGCTGAGACCATCATCGCACAATTAACGGTTGTTGCTGAGACATTGGTCCCAACAACCGGCGCTACCGACCTGCCGGAAGGAACCCAGACTGAGGCAGTTTCGACAGCCACCGCAACAGAAGTTCTCGTCTCACCTGCAACCACCACTGCAACCGCTCCGGCCCCATCCCCAACGGAGCCGCCCACATCTCCCCCACCACCCACACCAACCTTGGATGCAAATGATCCCAAAGCTGGCCTAGGCGAACCCGCGTTTTATGATACCTTCAACACTGGTGAAAGCTGGCCACTGTATGAGGATGAGCATGTGTCTTTCATTGTTAAAGATTCTAACCTGGTGATGACCGCATTTAATCCTGATAAATACAACGGGTGGATGCTTACCTGGCCAGTAATCAGCAACTATTACCTGGAGATGACGACAACTTCAAAGCAGTGCTCAGGAAAAGATACCTATGGAAATATGGTCCGGGCGGTGAAAACTGAAGAGGGATATATAGGCTACCTGTATAATATTTCTTGTGATGGAAATTACTCACTCCGACGCTGGAATGGAACCAAGTATGTGACGCTGGTTGATTGGACGAGCAGTGAATTTATTAACTCAGGATCAAACCAGACAAACCGAATCGGATTGATGGCCAACGGGAATCAATTCTCCATGTATGCAAATGGCAAATTGATTGGAGAATTCCAGGATGACACTTTCTCAGATGGACGGTTTGGTGTTGTTGTTGGATCTGCAAACACAGCGAATGTCAAATTCTGGGTAGATGAAATCGCATACTGGGATATTCCCTGATAGAAGTTTTATGATGATTTAGTTTGTACCTGTTACCGTAGAACCTGGAAGAACCTGCATTCTTCCAGGTTTTTCATTTCTAACCCAATCAAATACTCATCTATTACCCTTTTCACTTTTTACCATGAGCATTATATTTAAACGTAAGGGGTCACATCACAAACGGAGGAGCAACGCATGAAATATCGTCGTTTTGGCCGCACAGGTTGGCAGGTTAGCGAGATCGGCTACGGTATGTGGGGGATGGCGGATTGGGCCGGTTCAGATGATGTCCAATCCTTGCGATCTTTGCAAACTGCAGTTGAATTAGGCTGCAATTTCTTTGACACAGCCTGGGCTTATGGAGAGGGGCACAGTGAGAGATTACTCAACCAGGTCATCCGCCAGAACCCGGGTAAACGCCTGTACACCGCTACCAAGATTCCTCCCAAGAATAGAAAATGGCCCAGTCGCAGGGAATTCTCCTTGGATGATTGTTATCCACCGGAGTACATCGATGATTATGTCCACCGTAGTTTAGAAAACATTGCAGTCGAAACTATTGACTTGATCCAATTTCATACCTGGGAAGACAGCTGGGATGAAGACGAACGCTGGTCAAGGAAAATGGAAGAACTGCGCCAAGCCGGAAAAATATTATCGGTCGGCATCAGCATTAACCGCTGGGAACCGTGGAACGGCGTCAAGGCTGTCAAGAGCGGTTTGATCGATGCGGTCCAGGTGATTTACAACATCTTTGACCAAAATCCCGAGGATGAACTTTTCCCCGCCTGCCGGGAGATGGACACCGCGGTGATTGCCCGGGTGCCATTCGATGAAGGTACGCTGACAGGCAAACTGACTATGGAAAGCAAGTGGCCAGAAGGAGATTGGCGTAATTCCTATTTCGTCCCTGAAAATCTCAAATCCAGCATCGAACACGCAGAAGAATTGAAACCCCTCGTACCCGATGATATGAGTATGCCCGAGATGGCGCTACGGTTCATCCTCAACAATCCCACTGTGAGCACCATCATCCCTGGAATGCGAAAGTTAGAGCACGTCAATATCAATATCGGTACCAGCGACAGCGGACCTTTACCTGATGCATTACACCGCACCCTGAAGGGCTACCGCTGGGACCGGACTCCAACCGAATGGTCACAGTAGATTGATAATCAACCGGAACTGATATTCACCAAGAGGACCAGCACCGGTTAGTTTTTCTTCTGTGAAGCCAACACCATGATATGGTCGATAGTTCCACGGGAAAATCCCATCTGGCGCAGCCAAATATGCCAGTTTCCAGGCGGGACCCGCCGGTCAGGATAACGATTCTCTGCTTTCATGTTTTGCCTGTAGATCGCGTTTTCCGGGAAAAGCTCCGTGATTATCTTGCTAGTTCTATGTGCCTCCGATTTGGATAACAATGCCAAACGATTCCGGATACTTGCTAATGCGTTATTATCGATGGATTTCTGCACATTGAGATTTTGGAGGCTGTTTTTACTAGCCAGGGTGAAATCGTACTCCACCGTCCAGCCCACCAGATAAGCAATTACTTCCATATAATTGGTCGAATCTCCAATCCAACGCCGACCAAGGACCGGATTGAAACCGCCCCCAGGCCAGCAGTGGGGTTGATTAAGTTCTCGCTGGAGCAGGTGAGTCAGTTCATGGGCAACCATGCCGAGTGTGGCAGGTGATTTGGTTTGCCCCTCACCTTGGTAGCTCGAATCCAATACGATCAGCCCGCGCCAGGGGACGATTCCACTACCGTCAGTGCCTGCGAAAAGTACCCATAGGCTGCGATTCGCAAATATTGAGACCAGGTCCATCCCCACCGGGGATATTGCCCAGGTGTATTCAGCGGGTTGATCACCACTGCCTGTGAGTCGATTTGTTGAGGTTCTTGATAATTCCCCGAATGCAGGGCCAAGGGGACCATCACGCGAACTGCCAGCTTTCTGTTTCTTCAGGGAGATACCCCCCTTCAGAAGGTGTGTGAATTTCATTCTGCACCTGCTATTAATTTAAATCATTGTACCCAATCAAAATTGGTGTGGAGAAGATTGTAACTTATTCGTATCACTGCTAAAATTAGCCCTTAGTCTTATTCCATGGTCTAATTATTAATCATCGATGCAAACAAACCACATTGATACCCAAATCAATACTCCCCAGTCTGAATTTTTCTCCGGTGTGAAAGCGGAAATACCACTGCTAATCGGGGTAATTCCATTTGGCATGATCTATGGAATCTTGGCCATAGCTGCCGGGTTACCGCCTTCTGCTGCCCAGGCAATGTCTTTCATCATCTTCGCTGGTTCATCGCAGTTTGTCTCAGCGCAACTCTATGGATTAAACGTACCTGGGATCATTAATGTGTTTACCGTTGGAGTAATTAATTTACGCCATGCACTATACAGTGCCTCCATGGCACCCTACCTTCAAAAACTCCCAATCCGCTGGAAGCTGTTCCTGGCATATCTACTCACCGATGAAGCCTATGCTGTTTCGATCGTCCATTACCAGGAGGATAGCGATCAGCGATACAAATATTGGTTTTTCTTCGGTGCAGGATTAACCTTGTGGACAACATGGCAGCTGAGCACTGCCGCGGGGATATTTTTAGGCACCTCTATCCCCACCAGCTGGTCATTGGATTTTACATTAGCATTAATCTTCATCGCAATAGTCATTCCATCTATTAAAGATAAGGCTAGCCTGGCAGCGGCGCTTGCGGCAGGTGTTGCTGCTGTAATTCTTTTCAATTTTCCTTTAAAGACCGGCTTGCTGCTTGCCTCCCTAGTTGGAATCACTGTTGGCATGGTTATAGAGGCACGTTCATGAGCACCTGGTTGATGATCATATCTGCTGGACTGCTTACATATGCCACCCGGTTGTCATCGATCCTGCTTTACGGCAGGTTCGTAATGCCCGTCCAGGTTGAGCGTGCCTTGCGATTTGTCCCTGTAGCTGTTCTGACCGCGATATTCTTTCCAGATCTCTTATTTCTCCAGGGTGAACTCATGCTCTCATTCAGCAATCCCCGTCTGCTGGCAGGTCTCCTCGCCATGTTTGTTGCCTGGCGAACAAAAAATGTGATTTATACCATTTTAATTGGCATGTTTTCCCTTTGGATAATACAATATATTCTCACTTTATTTTAAATTCGTAATGCAATGGATAACTTCCAATGGTATCTTTCCATACTCCAAAACAGCCACTGCCGGAACCATTGAGCGGATCAGTAATTGGTTCTTTTGCCTATAACACAATCACTGAACGGTTCTCAAAAATCGCAAGGGAAACAATCCAGGATAACAAATTTCCTGCGCAAATCGAACAGAACTTGCAGCAGTTGATCCAGGATCTGCCCTTTGCACAGCTGAGGCAGCTAAACGATCTTACTGCACCAGACACAGAAAAATGGCGCAAATACCTCCAGCCCGATTTAGGTAAAAACTGGTTGGAAGTGACATGGTTTTTTGCAGAGATGTATTTTTACCGGCGCATACTTGAAGCAACGGAGTATTACCTACCGGGACCTTTTGAGGGTCATGACCCTTTTTACCGGCAAAAAGCGCTTGTGCTGGAGACCGCCCGGGATTCTACCGCCTTTCTGGCGAGGGAGCTCGGAGCGTTGCGAAAGATGGAATTAAATTCGAAGGATCTTAACAGCAGCCTAGACCAGTTATTGGTACTTAATGTGTGGGGAAACCAGGCTGATTTGAGTATGTGGTCAGCAAGTGAAGAGCGCCCCGATCACCAGGATGCCCTGGACCAGCGCACTCATTTGCTGGTCAACCAGGCCGCACAGGTTGGCGATTTTCTCTCGTCAAGAGGTAGCCAGCTGCGCAGAGTCGATTTCATCCTTGACAATTTTGGACCAGAATTAATCCATGATATCGGTTTAGCGGATTACCTGTTGGGTACGGACCTCACTGCTGCAGTACGTTTTCACGCCAAACCCACTCCCCATTATGTTTCCGATGCCATGATTAAGGATGTCCACGCAACCGTTGATTACCTGGCGGATCACCAGGTTCCAGAAGTCCGGCAGCTGGCGGAGCGAGTTGCAAATTATATCCAGGATCGACGGCTGGAGATCGTGGATGATTATTTCTGGACCTCACCAACCTATTTTTGGGACATGCCGGAGTACATTTACAGAGAACTCAGCGCCTCTGATCTTGTGATTTCTAAAGGGGATGCGAATTACCGCCGCCTTACAGGTGATCTCTATTGGCCTCCGACAACACCATTCGAGGACGTAGTGCACTACTTCCCAACTCCATTACTTGCCCTGAGAGTACTTAAAGCTGAGCTTGCCCTGGGATTAACTCCTGCCCAGGTGAAGCGGTTGGACAACCTGGACCCAGATTGGAAATTCAATGGCCAATGGGCGGTAATCCAATTTTGGCGCAAGTAATATTTCACAGACGTCTGGACAATTGATCTTCCTTTGAGATCACTGCAGCCCGGCGGGTTGGTGCAACCCTTGATAAATTTCCCGGTAGATCATCAGCAGCTCTTGGTAGCGATTATGGGTGCTTAAATTTGGGTCGATTTGCAGCTTAAATTTCACCCAATCCCGTGCTGCTGTCCCAAGGTCAGAAATACCAATACCGACCCCAGCTATTATTGCGGCACCGAAAGCAGATTGTTCTTCGATCGCCAGCTTATATACAGGCAAACCGAAAACATCCGCCACGATCTGCATCCAGAGACCACTGCGGGAACCACCACCCGCCATCAAGATTCGTCCTGGTTGCAACCCACTTTCCATCAGCACCAGGTACTTTTCATAGAGAGAGAATACCACTCCTTCTAGCACAGCCCGAACAAGTTCTGCACGCCCGTGCCGGATCGTCAAACCTGCGAATGCCCCCTGTGCCTGCTGTTCTCCTGGGAGAACGCGCTCACCTGATAAATATGGCAGAAAAACCAAACCATCAGCACCAATCGGGGCCTGTTCAGCCCAGGCGAGCATTTGATCATAAGCATCAGCGCCACTCAGATTCAGGATGTTCTCCCGCAGCCAGCGCAATGATTGGCCAGCAGAAAGCGTAGCACCCATCAGGTACCATCCTGCGAGTTGATCCCCTGGTTCTAGCGCGCTGCAGAAGGTATGCAGTCTGCCGAGTCGATCGACGACAAATTGACTGGAAGGGGTGACCAATTGGCCGCCAGTGCTGATCGTAAGCAATAAATCACCACCTGTCGTGATACCTGCCCCAAGTAAGCTCGCCGCGGTATCCGCTGCACCGACGACCACAGGTGTTTCGCCCGGCAACCCCATTGCTCGGGCAGCCTCGGGAATAAGGTAACCAGCCACTTCAATCGATGGCTTAGGGGATGGCAGCAATTCAAATCCCACCTGCAACCCGGTCAGTACTGTTTTAGACCAGTTCCTGCGTTCGCCATCCAGTAATCCAGTCCCAGCCGCATCACTCGGATCGGTGATGAACTCTCTGCACAACCGCCAGCGCAGGTAATCTTTCGGTAGAAGGATGCGATGGGTTCTTTTCCAAGTTTCGGATCGATTTTGTTGGAACCAGCGCAGGGTTGCTGATTGAAAACCGGTCGCTGCCATGCTGCCCGTGATTTCGATCCACCGCTGCTCACCAAACAGATCAACAATTTCTTTGATCTGGGCTGTGCTTCTCTGGTCTGGCCAAATTACTGCTGGATGCAAAGCGTGGTTTGCTTCATCCAACAAGACGGTGCCGTGCATCTGGCCGCTCAAACTTATCGCCGCCACACTTGATGTGTTCTTTAGCTGTGAAGTTGCCTGGCGGACTGCCAGCACAGCAGCCTGCCACCAATCATCAGTAGATTGCTCCACCCAATCTGGTTGTGGTGTGTACATCGGGTACCCAGCTCTTCCCCTGCCCAAGATGTTGCCGTTTGTATCCGTGATCAGCACCTTAACACTGGATGTACCCAGATCAATCCCTAATAACTTCGTCATTCGCTTTAACTTGTAAATTATTCCTGGCTTGGAATTCTTGATTTCTTCACCTCTCCATTTTACGCGAAAGATTTATGTAATTTATCAGGACTCTCAGAAATATTGGATAAGCACAGTTATAATTAGGACGATGAAAGACCTATTCGACCACTCTCTGGAGAGAAGGATGCAGACCGAAGCTCCTCTTGCTGCTCGCATGCGACCGCGCACATTGGACGAATTTGTTGGCCAGGAGCAGATCATCGGTGAGGGCCGCTTGCTGCGGCGGGCGATCGAATCAGACCGCTTATTTTCATCGATCATACTTTGGGGACCCCCAGGGACCGGCAAGACTACTTTGGCCCAGATCATTGCGAACCGGACTGAATCTCACTTTGATACTCTCTCAGCCGTTCTGGCTGGGAAACCACAGCTGCGCGAAATTCTTGATAAAGCTCTCGAACGCAGAAAACTCTATGGCAAGCGCACCACGCTCTTCGTTGATGAAGTGCACCGCTGGAACAAGGCCCAGCAAGACGCCCTTCTACCCCATGTCGAAAACGGCACGATCATCTTGATTGGCGCAACGACTGAAAACCCCTATTTCGAGGTGATCGGTGCATTAGTTTCACGCTCGCGCATCTTCCAGCTGCGTTCATTAAAGGAAGACGATGTGCGCTCAATACTGGAAAGCACGCTCCAGGATGTTGAGCGCGGATACGGAAAACTAAAAGTTGCCATCGATGAAGAAGCACTTCAGCATCTAATCCGGGTTGCAGGGGGGGATGCTCGCAATGCTCTGAATGCCCTGGAACTGGCAGTGGAAAGCACGCCTCCCGACGTGGAAGGTGTGATCAGAATCGACCTGGGAGTGGCCCAGGAATCGATTCAACGACGGGCAGTGTTGTATGACAAAGATGGTGATGCACACTATGATACGATCTCTGCTTTCATTAAATCTGTGCGCGGCTCCGATCCAGACGCAGCCCTCTACTGGCTGGCAAAAATGCTCTACGCTGGAGAAGATCCACGCTTCATTTTGCGCCGCCTGATCATTCTAGCCGGTGAAGATATCGGTCTAGGGGATCCCATGGGCCTCGTGGTAGCTAGCTCTGCTGCCCAAGCTTTCGATTATATCGGCTTACCGGAGGGGATTTACCCTATCGTGGAAGCAACCCTCTTCCTGGCAACAGCACAAAAATCAAATTCCGCAGGCTCCTATTTCAAAGCCTTCCAGTTGATCGAAGACGAAGGTAAGACTGATGTTCCACAACACCTGCAGGATGCCAACCGGGATGGCAAAGCCCTGGGGCACGGTAAAGGTTACCAATACCCGCATGAAGATCCCCAGCACTTTTTACCACAGCAATATCTGCCCAGTGGCGTCTTGGGCACCTATTTCTACCAGCCCAGCGAGCAGGGTTATGAGAGAGAAATAAAACAACGCCTGGAGCGCTGGAGGGAGGCTCAACGCAAGGTGTTGGGCATTGAATCCACGCAAGAGGTTCCCGACCTCTCTCAGGAAACTATCCAGGAGATCAAGCACAAGCACAAACCTTCCACCGGAACCAACTGACATCCCTTGATTTACGTTCAAGAACACAGGACCTAGAGAAAATGCCACTCATACTGCTCATCCGCCACGGCGAAAACGACTACGTCAAAGAACACCGGCTGCCAGGTAGATTATCCGGCATCCATTTGAACAAGCAGGGTCGAAAACAAGCCAGGCGGGTCGCCGAATTCTTAAAACCAGTTCCGATCAACGCAGTTTACAGCAGCCCACTGGAACGAACTATGGAAACCGCAAAACCTGTAGCTGATGTCCATGGGTTAGAGGTATTTCAGCGCCAGGGGTTAATTGAAACTGATGTCGGAAAATGGACCGGCAAGCAGATCAAGAAACTCCAAAAAAAGAAAACCTGGCGAAATGTTCAAATCAGCCCATCTCGCTTTCGCTTTCCTGGTGGCGAGAGCATCGAAGATGCCCAGCACCGTATCGTTCAGGAGATCGAAGAGTTGGCTGGAATGCATGCCCCACAGGATATGGTTGTATGCGTCTCCCATTCCGATCCAATTAAGCTGGTGGTTGCTTATTATCTTGGACTTCCGCTTGATCTGTACCAGCGTCTCAGTATTTCTCCTGCTTCGATCACACCCCTCATGATTGGCGACTTTGGCAGCCATTTGTTAGCACTCAATTATGATCTTTCTTTAAGATTTACCAAACATTGACTCTGGTATACTAACCGCACCTAACAAACTTGGAGCTACTATGCCGCCAGACGAGCTAGATCTTCAACCCGTGACACATATCCTGGTCGACGCCATCGGACCACCTGGCAAGCGCGTATTCTACTTGCAGGGATGGCAGGATGATCACACAGTGACCCTGATCGTTGAAAAGTTTCAGATACAATCACTGGCTATAGGGTTGGAACAGTTTCTGGTTGAGATCGAAGAAAAAAACCCGCAGCTTGTCCCCGCCTCTGCGGATTACAGAGAAGACAATATGCATATACTGCCTCCAGTTGACCCCCTTTTCCGAGTCGGCGAACTCGGCCTGGGGTATGACGCAGACAATGATATGCTCATCCTGGTTGCCCGGGAACAAACCGGGGAGGGAGACAACCCGGAAGAAGCCAGAGTTGTCCGCTTCTGGTGCACCAGATCGCAATTGCGTGCTATGAGCAGTTGGGGAATTGAGATCGCATCCCGGGGTCGTCCTTTGTGTCCCCAATGCCGTGAGCCCATGGATCCTGAAGGGCATTTTTGCCCGAAAAAAAACGGTCACTCACATTAAAATCCAGTTTCCCATTATTCACGTTATCAAATTAGGATCGCGAGACGATAGATAATCATTCTCACGCTGGGTCGCGGAACCAGCGTATTATTTTAATGCCCATGTCCAGCAATAGACAGAAATACCTGAATATTCTCAAGCAAGGCGAGATTTCAATAACCGGAGAATTTCTCTGGGGTTCCAACTATACCTTTGCAGTGGAGATCAGCTGCGATAATCAAACGCTGGAGGCAGTATACAAACCGACCCGCGGCGAGCGTCCCTTGTGGGATTTCCCGCGTGCCACCCTCGCCCACCGGGAGGTCGCTGCTTACCTGGTGAGTGAAGCGCTTGGCTGGTCATTTGTTCCCCCAACCATTTTCAGAAAAGATGGACCCATCGGTCCCGGTTCTTTGCAGCTGCATGTGAATCATGATCCAGAATACAATTACTTTTCCTTCAGCAGTGCCGACAAAGAAAGATTGCGGCCTGTTGCAATCTTTGACTGCCTGATCAACAATGCGGATCGCAAAGGAAGCCATATCCTAATTGACCAGGATGGCCAGTTATGGTTGATCGATCACGGAATATCTTTTCACCAGGAACTTAAACTGCGGACTGTGATCTGGGATTTCGCTGGAGAACCGATCCCAGATCCTATATGCTCGGATTTAGTCAAGTTTGAAAGCCAGCTTCATGAAGGTACCCAATTTCGGAACCAATTAAAACAGTACTTACTCCCTCAAGAAATCAATGCCCTTGCGAAACGTAATCGTGAATTGATTAATTCGAAGAAATTTCCCGATCCTCATCCCAACCGGCGACCTTATCCCTGGCCGCCAGTCTAGATGAAGGTAAGGTCCAGAACATGATCACCGTTTGCCCGTGCCAGATCTGTGAATCAGAATCAAGCCTTGAATATTACCGGAGAGAAACATGCCTCACTATAAACTCGCCCTGTTAGGATTTGGAAACGTTGGCCAAGCCCTGGCGATCTTGCTGCAGAAAAAACAAGCGGATCTAAAATCCAAATATGATCTGACTTATAGCTTTACCGGTATCGCGACCGGGCGGCATGGCGCGGCTATCAATCCTGATGGCATTGAAATTGATCGTGCGTTAGATCTGGTCAGGGAGGGAAAATCATTGGAATCATTATCACGCCGTGAACCACCCGTAGATGGTATAGATTTCATCGACCTATGTGAAGCCGATGTCCTCTTTGAAAATACACCAGTTGATTACCTGAATGGTCAACCTGCGGTGGATCATATCTCCAGAGCACTTGAGAGGAGCATGCACGCCATTACGGCCAACAAAGGACCTGTTGTTCATGCATATCAACCTCTCGTCCAAAAGGCATCCGAAGTACAACGCAAGTTTTACTTTGAATCCACTGTTATGGATGGTGCGCCTATATTTTCACTTTTCCGATCCAGCCTGCCGGGTGCTAACCTGCTTTCCTTTACAGGAATCCTGAATTCGACCACTAATCTGATCCTGAGCCGCATGGAAATGGGTGAATCCTTCGATGCAGCTGTAAGCTATGCACAAGAGATCGGCATCGCCGAGACCGACCCCAGCGGTGATATTGATGGGTGGGATGCAGCCGTGAAAGTTGCCGCCCTGGTTACTGTCTTGATGGGTATCCCGCTCAAGCCAGTTGAAGTCGACAGAACCGGTATCCGTGATATTCAAGTCCAGGATATTCAGGAAGCAAAAGAAATGCATTCCCGCTGGAAGCTGGTATGCAGCGCTGTTTGCGAAGATGGCCAGGTCAGCGCCTCTGTATCGCCCCAGATGGTGCCCTCAAATTCTCCGCTCTACCAGGTAGATGGCACCACCAGCATCGTGCAATTTGAGACCGATGTACTCGGATCGCTCTCGATCATCGAAAGTGATCCCGGACCGCACACCACCGCTTATGGTTTGCTGGCCGACTTCCTCAACGCAGTGAACCAGTAACTCCCTGTGCACATGCACACGCGTCAATCCACTGACATCATGCAGAACGCTTACTGGTATTTAAAAATTTTTCTTTACCGCGGAACATGACCAGTTGTCGGGGGTGAGATATATAATAGAGGCAGCAATTTAGGTATGGAGGAGAAAAGAGGATGGAAATCATCCAAACCGGCAAGGGTAAATTAATCCAGCCCCCAGATATTAATGCTTTCCGAGAATGGAATCGTCGAAAATCAAAAGTATTGACTGATAAACGCATGTCAGAAGCCGAGGCAGTCACCCGCTTCATTAAAGATGGCGATTATATTGGTACCGAGCTATATGGAAGCGTGCGTGCTCCCATGTCCCTGGTCAGTGAAATCGTCCGTCAGGGAATTAAAGATCTGCGCGTGGCGGGTCAAGGTGTTCTCGAATTAGACCTGCTCCTGGCAGCCAGTTTAATTAAAGAGCTGGATTTCACCTACATCGGCCTCGAGCTGTATGGTGTCTCAAACTGCCTGCGGCGAGAGGTGGAAAGTGGGCGGATCAAGACCATTGTTGAATGGAGCAACGCAGCCCTTACCTGGCGCTTCAAAGCCACTTCAATTGGGGTACCCTTCATCCCCACCCGCTCAATGCTCGGGACAGACACGTTCAACTATAGTGCAGCTTTAGTTGTTGAAGATCCTTTCACAGGCGATCCGGTTTGCCTGGTTCCAGCGCTGATCCTTGATGTGGGATTAATCCATGTTCATAGAGCAGATCAATATGGCAATGCCCAAATTGATGGTATCAGTGGATTTTCAGCAGAATTAGCCCGCTCATCGAAAAGGCTGCTGATCAGCGCTGAAGAAATAGTAGACAGTGAAGTTATCAGGCAAGCTCCGGATCGCACGATCATTCCTTACTACCTGGTCGATGCAGTCGTGGAAGCACCTTTTGGCTCTCACCCAGGGGAAATGTGTTACCAATATCGCCGGGATGAACCACGTATCCGGGAATGGGTGGAAGCAGCTAAAGACCCGCAGACAACCCGGGCTTACCTCGATCAGTACATTTATGGCGTTAAAAACCACCAGGAATATTTGTCCCTGGTTGGAGCTGAACGCCTTGAAAACCTGAAATTTGGAGCAGCAACATGAAAGATGATCATCAGCCCGAATATAAACCAGCCGAACTGCTGGTGTGTACAGCAAGCCGTTTGATGGACGACAATTCGACTGCATTTATCGGCACCGGGATACCAATGCTGGCGGCCTCGCTGGCTCAACGCATGCATGCCCCCAATCTGGTCACCGTATTTGAGTTTGGTGGTACAGGTGCAATCCTGGAAGAGCTCCCCCTGGCAGTCGGGGGTCAGAGCACCTTCAACCGTGCCATCGCCGCGACGGGTATTTGTGACGTGATGGAGACAGCGCAGCGCGGTTTTATCGAGTATGGATTCCTGGGCGGTGCCCAAATCGATCCCTATGGAAACCTTAACAGCACCGTGATCGGAGATTTCAACCAACCCAAGGTACGCCTTCCTGGGAGCGGGGGAGGCAATGATGTCGGATCACACTGCTGGCAGACCATCGCTATCATGCGCCATGACAAGCGCCGCTTTGTGGAACAATTGGATTTCGTCACAACGCCTGGATATTTGAACGGGCCTGGTGCCCGAGAAGCAGCTGGTTTACCTCCAGGCACAGGTCCTTACCGGGTGGTATCGAATCTGGCAGTTTTGGGTTACCACCCACAAACGAAACGCATGATGCTGATCGCCACTCAACCTGGTATCTCAATCAACCAGGTAGTTGAAAACACGGGTTTTGAATTGGTCATCCCTGAGCGTGTTGAATCAAATCCACCCCCGAGTGCAGAAGAGCTGCAAATCTTGCGCGAAGAAGTTGATCGCGACCACCTATACATTTAGCCATCAGTGAACGGCTAGAATGCACAGTCCTCTGGTAAAGGTGGAGTTTCAGCCAGGTCTGGTGCAAATTCGGGACTGAGTTCGATCGGTTTAAAACCTTCTCCAGGTGATCCTTGCATCGCCTGATTACCATAGCCTCCGGGGTGCATATGAGCTCTGATCAGCACAACAGCATGCTCCTCTATGGGTACTGGCCCTCCAGAACGGGTAAATGGCTGCTCATCCACGTGGCTGTGCAGCAAGACACGCCGATAAATCAACTCCCCACCCGGGGTAATCACTTCCCACCAATCAGCATACTGGTCGCAACCCTGGTCGGGACTGCTGATCTCCACTGAAAAGCTGAATGCGCCTGGTTGCCCAGTTGCATTGACAGATACCACTTCTGCCTGGGTGATCCCCTCGGGAGTCATTATTTTCATGGTTTCTGTCGGGAGGACAATGTTCTCCCCGATCGGGGAAACTCCGCTGGTTTTCGGTTCGCCCATAGATTTTTCTGTCGCTGTCCGTTGCAGGTTCGAGATATCCTCCTGCAGCTCTACCGTTGGTGATGAGGGAGGAATTTCATTCGCCGCTGGTGAACACCCAGCCAGCAGAAATATTCCCAGCAGAATTTTAGAAAATTGAGATCTATAAATATTGGCCACAGCATGCATGCGAAGAATTCTACCCGACGATTATTAACAATTAAGTCAGGCTATCAGGATTTAAACTTGATGCGAGTTAACTCATGATCACTATCGAGCCCGGATGATATCTGAGGGGTGGATTACCCCACCACCTTCATTATTTCCATCAGATTCCCCGGGGTCTCTACCGGCTTGAACCCAAATTGCTCGTATAATCCATGCGCATCCCTGGTTGCCAGCATCCAGCGCCGCAGACCCTGCAGCTCGGGATATGCAAGCATGCACTGGACAAGCCATTTCCCTAAACCCTGTCCCTGGACCTTTTGAGCAACAAATACGTCTGCGAGATAAGCGAAGGTTGCAAAATCCGAGATCACGCGCCCAAAACCGACCTGCCCAACCTGGTCATACACTCCAAAACATAATGAGTTCTCAACAGATTTATAAAAAACCTGTTCGGAGATACCACGAGCCCAATATGATTCATGGGTGAGATAGCCATGCACCCATGCTAAATTTAATCGCCAAGGGTCAGTGCTGACCACGTAATTTCCGCGGGTGAACTCACGTGGTTGGAAGTTCATCACCGATCCACTCCACGATGGTGGCTTCTCCCTGCCCAACACCCACGCACAGCGTCGCTAAACCATAATAGGGAGGTTGCTCACCTGGTGCACGGCGGCGCATTTCGTGCAGCAGGGTGGTCAGGATGCGTGCCCCCGAACATCCCAGGGGATGCCCCAGCGCGATTGCGCCACCATTTACATTGGTGATCTCTTCTGATAAACCTAATTCCTTGATCACCGCTAATGATTGCACTGCAAAAGCTTCATTGAGCTCCACCAGACCAATCTGATCCAGACTCAAGCCAGAGCGAGATAATGCTTTCCTCGTCGCGGGGATTGGGCCAAGACCCATCGTACGAGGGTTTACCCCTGCTGCAGCGGACGCCACGATACGCGCCATGGGTTTTAAATTCAATTCCGCTGCTTTTTCAGTACTCATTAACAATATGGCAGCTGCTCCATCATTGAGACCTGAGGAATTTCCAGCGGTAACCGTACCCCCCTTGCGGAAAGCTGGACGCAACCTGCCTAGCGCTTCCAGGCTGGTATCCCGGCGCGGCCGTTCATCGGTAGTCACGATCAGCGGATCACCTTTTCTTTGCGGAACCGGCACCGGCAGAATCTCTGCTTCAAACTTTCCTGAATCAATGGCCGCAATAGCACGCTGGTTGCTGCGCAGCGCAAAGACATCTTGCTCTTCTCTGGAGATTGGCATGAGGTCGTAGATATTTTCCGCTGTTTCTCCCATCGCTTCAGTACGGTACATTTCGACCATTTTTGGATTTGGATAACGCCAACCGAGAGTTGTATCCCAGGCTGTTTGATTACCAAAACCGAAAGCCCGCTCAGCTTTGGGCAAAGAATATGGCGCTCGAGACATGCTCTCAACTCCACCGGCGATGAACACATCCCCTTCTCCCAGGCGGATCGCACGCGATGCCTGGTTGACTGCATTGAGGCCAGACGCACACAGGCGGTTGAAGGTCACCGCAGCGACTTCTACTGGAAAGCCAGCCAGCAGCGTCGCCATGCGAGCTACATTCCGGTTATCCTCGCCTGCCTGATTGGCACATCCCAGGTAAACTTCCTCGACCACACCTGGTTCAATTCCGGTTCTTGCGATAATCGCCTCCAAGACCATTGCAGCTAGGTCATCCGGGCGTACGGCTGACAATGCTCCTCCAAGTGCCCCGATCGGTGTTCGGACTGCATCAATAATCACAGCGTCAGGCATTAGAATACTCCTGTTGGATAGTTCAGATTGATAGATTAGGTACCTTACAACTCACAAAACGCCATGCAGGTACTAAAACAAGGAAAGCTACCAGATTCTACCATCCTACTATAGCTAACACTGGAAAACAACCGGCTACCGATTGTAGCTGCTTCAGGCAAAATTATTGCAAAATATCGTATACTTGTTGTCATCGGGATTAGTGAGAATTCAGAAGGTAAACATCCTTCTATCTTTTGGAGATTAATATATGAGTTCCAACGTAAAAGCAGCAGATATTAGAAAGAAAGATGATCTGATCGTCATTGCCGGAGCGGGTGGTTTTATCGGCGGGTCACTCACCAGGTATTTCAGCGAACAAGGCCTTACCCGCCTGCGGGCTATCGACAAGAAACCCCTGGGGGAATGGTACCAGCGCATCCCTGGTGTAGAATCGCTTTGCCTGGATTTGAGCCATCGCGATAACTGCCAGCGTGCAGTGGAGGGTGCCGTCGAAGTATACAACATGGCTGCCGATATGGGCGGCATGGGTTTCATCGAGAATTTCCGGGTCGAATGTTTGCGCAGCATTCTGATCAACACCCACCTGCTGGAAGCAGCATACCAAGCGGGTGCCGAACGCTACCTCTTCTCTTCCTCGGCCTGTGCCTATAACACCAGGTTGCAGCAGGATCCAAATGTGAGAGCATTGAAAGAAACGGATGCCTATCCTGCATTCCCGGAGCGAGGTTACGGCTGGGAAAAATTGTTGTCTGAAATCTTCTGCCAGGAATATTATGCGGAACGCGGTATGAAAACCTTTATCCCCCGTTTCCATAATGTCTATGGTCCTCATGGTACCTGGGATGGTGGTCGCGAAAAAGCACCGGCCGCGCTCAGCAGGAAAGTAATTGCAGCCGTGGACAGCGGAGACCACCGGATCGAGATCTGGGGAGATGGAAACCAGACGCGCAGCTTCATGTATATTGATGACTGTATCCTCGGTATCGATCAGATTATGCACTGTGAAAATTTGATCGCCACCCCGATCAATCTTGGCTCAAGTGAATTGATCTCGGTAAATGACCTGGTAACCATGCTCGAGGAAATCGCCGGTGTTGAATTAACCCGAAACTACAAGCTGGATGCCCCGCGTGGTGTTGCTGGTCGCAACAGCGACAACACCATGATCAAACAAGTCCTGGGTTGGGAACCAAACATCCCGCTGCGCCAGGGGATGCAGAAGACCTACACCTGGATTGAGCGGCAGTATCAAGATCGTAAGGCCGGAAAAAAGACAATCAGTTAAGCCTCGCAAATGAACTACCTCAGTAAGGGTGAGAAGAAATTACTCAAGAAAATCATATATACCAACCGGGTATGTGTTGAAAATGGGTTAATCCGATCCAGTGATGGCAATATTTCCGCTAGACTGGACGCAGACCGCATTCTGATCACGCCATCTGGTCTTTACAAGCGACGTTTAAACCGCAAACAGATCCTGGTCGTGAACCACCAGGGGCATCTGATTCACGGCAAGGAGCCATTAACACCCTCGTCTGAACTGCTGATGCACCTGGAAGCTTACCGCCAGCGAGACGACATCGGCGCCGTACTGCATGCCCACCCGCCATATTCAACTGCACTGACAATTGCCGGAGTGCCTTTCCCTATCGATATCGTCCCTGAAGTGCTGGCATTGATTGGAGAGGTCCCAACTGCTTCTTATGCTCCCCCAGGTACACCAGACCTTGCCCTGTCGATCCGCGATCCAATCAAGCATCATGATGCAGTATTGTTGTCCAATCACGGTACCCTTACCGTTGGCAGAACACTAGAAGATGCCTTGATAGCCCTTGAGCGGATTGAGACTACCGCGCAGCTGTACTTCCTGGCACACGACCTGGGTGATATTATTCCCTTGCCAGAAAAAGAAATCAAAAGGTTGAAGAGTATACAATCAGGATAAGTTTCACCTGATAGAAATAGATGTTGATGGAAATTTGTGTATATTTCTTAAACAATCTCTAGCTTCAAGTAGTATTATCGCTTATCGCTCCACTCCCTCAAGTTCCAACAACCAGGCTTTGGTTTCTAATCCCTTACCTGCACCATACCCGTGAAGACCTCCATCCGACCCAAGCACGCGGTGGCAGGGTATCACTAATGGCATAGGATTGGTTGCTTCTGCACCACCCACTGCACGGGCACCTTTCGGATTACCCAGTTGACTGGCAATCTCTTTGTACGTTGATACATGCCCGTAGGGTATCTCACAGGTCGCTTTCAGTGCCCTTTCTTGGAATGGGGTCAGCACTGACCAATCGACCGGGATGGTAAACTCTTTACGTTTGCCAAACAGATAATCGCGAATTTGCCGGAGCGCCTGCCTGGTTTTTACGGGATTGCTGACCACCTGGAGAAATCCGAGCTTGGGCAGCTGCTCAATCAATCCTTCCGGTTCGTCACCCAATTCAACCGCAACCAGCCCTTGATCAGAGATCGCAACCCAAACTGGTCCCACCGGGGTATCCGTTTCCTTGCCAACGTAAACGATGTCGCGTTTTCTCGCCATAATTTCCATCCTTCAACTTTTCCAACACCTCGATGCTGGTTATTAATAATTTGTCACCATATCGATCAGGCCAAGTTCTTTGGCTCGCAATTCTGCCCAGCGGAAAACGAATATCGCCAGTACGGTAAAGATGATTGTTAATCCTATCAAAATCCCTAATATTTGTTCATTGCTCAGGTTTTGCAAGGTCGGAAAAGCATCTGCTACCTCACCGACCAGCGACCTGCGAAGCAGTTCCAACCAGTAGGTAATTGGGATAACATAGCCGATCCAGCGGATCGCCGGAGGCAGGACCTCCAGAGGAAAGATGGCCCCACTGAACAAGTACAATGCACCAGCAACCCCTTCTCCGAGAAACCAAACATGATGGGCGATCAGCAGGGTCACTCCCGCCAAAATCAAACCCATCATGGCCAGCATAAACACCCCGATTATCAATGCAAGGAAAAAGAGCGGCCATTTCACTTCAGCTAATTCAATTCTTAAATGTAAGAACAGCATCCCAAATACGATTGTGATCAAGACCGAGATCGTTCCTACGATAAATTTGGCCACCCCGCGCCCGCATAGGTACATGGGGATATTGATCGGCGCAACATACATATATTTTAGTGTTTTGTAATGTTCCCGATCGTCGATCACTGCCCAGGAAACCCCAGCCATTACTGCGCCAACATAAATATAAAAAGCATTACCCAGATACATGTAAGTGAAAATCGGTGATTCAAAGTTCCCCTGCGTGATAATGCCATACATTACGACCAGGATGGCAGCGGTTGAGATTGGCTTAATGAAGGAGTAGATAGCAAACAGGAATGGATCGGTCCAGTTGGATTCAATCTGCCAACCGAGCCAGGTAGCTGTGCGAAATGAACGCCAGAAACCCCGCCCGGCTGCCCGTTCCATCACCCTCTTGTGTGGAGTAATTCCAGATGTATCCATTTTTCCATTATCAGATAAGAAATTACCGATTCACTTAACATGCTTACCGGCGAGATTCAGTCAACCTGCCTTCACGAATGGCGAGTTTTTCCAAGTGAACCAGCAGGAAGCGAGCCCCCAACACAAATACCACGCTCAAAACCACCAAGAGAAGAATCTCCGTATTAACGGTCAAGAATCCGAGTGCTGGTCCGGACGGAAATACCAGCTGCCGCATGGCATCCAGACCCAGGGTGAGCGGGATGAGTGATGCACCAGCCGCGATCCAGAAGCTGAAGCTGCTGATCGGAAAATAAAAACCTGAGACCAGGTAGATCGGCTCCTGGGCCAAGTTCGCCAGGTGCCAGGCTTCTCTGGAGAGCAGTAAGAAAAGGGAAGCTGACATCATCCCCATTCCGTAAAGTGCTACCATCGTCAACAGGAAAACCGCAAAAAGCTGCCAGAAGCTCGCCACTTCGTACTCCACATTAAATAGCAGGCTGCCTAAAGCCAGGATCGCCGCTGCCCGCAAGGCTGTCATCAGCATACCGCCTAATGCCATACCCAGCAAGATCGCCATCATTGAGTTGGGCGCCATGATATAAAGTGATAAGTTGCCCTGTTCTTTCTCCCAATACAACTGGCTCGACATGCTCCACAGCACATTCAACCAAAATGCAGTCATTGCTCCACCAACAACGACAAATCCAATATATTCTTTTGGTGCATTGATCGCCCGGTAGACAAACACGTAAGCAGATACCGCCAGCATGGGCAGGAAGACATCAAAAAACATCCACGATTTTTCCCGCTGCGCACCGATCACACGTGGGTAGGCACGGGCGATCACCGTTTTGATACTCAGCATGAAACCCGTTGCTTTCTTCGCCCGTAGTTGACCTAGGGCAGATATGCGATCGCTCACGATCCGCTTTCCCTTCCACTGCCCTCAACTTCAGACATGCTGCTGCCAACCAGATTTACGAAAACATCTTCCAGGGTCGGCTCACGTTTCTGAAAATTATGGATCGGGATGTCTTCGGTTGAAAGCTGATTAATCACTGCGCTGAAGACTTGCTCTTCTGCCAGGACGAACTCCATTACAGACCGGTCGTCTTTTTCCCGGTGAATAAATTGTTTTACTCCTGGTAAAGATTGCAGGGATTGCATATCACGACCTGGCAGCGGGGTGGTCTCGATACGGAAGATCGCATCACTTTGCAGATCGTGTTTAAGGCGTGAAGGGGTATCACAAGCCAGCACCTTGCCGCCATTGATGATGGCTACCCGGTCGCAGAGCTCATCCGCCTCAACCATATAATGTGTTGTCAACAGCAGTGTGCGCGTCGGATCCAGGTCAACCCATTGGCGAATAAACTGCCTGACATCCCTGGCAGCACCCACATCCAAACCTAAAGTGGGCTCATCCAAGAAGAGAACTTGCGGGTCGGTGAGGAAACCGCGCACAATGTTCATTTTTTGGCGTAAGCCAGTTGACAAATCAGAGGACTTGGTATTAATCCGGTCACCCATGCCTACGACATCCAGGAGTTCTTTTATCCGGCGGTTTGATTCTCCAGAATCCAGACCGTAAAATTGGGAGAACATCCACAGATTTTCGCGTACAGTGAGCAAACCATACCCGGAGGATTCTCCACCCGAAACCATGTTTATGCGCGGGCGGACTTTTTCAGCCTCCTGCTCCACGTCCAGACCGGTTACCCAAGCCTTGCCCTGTGTAGGAGCCAATAAGGTGGTTAAGATCTTGATCAGGGTAGTCTTACCTGCCCCATTCGGTCCGAGCAAACCGAACAGTTCACCTGGTTTAACTTCAATATTGACCCGGTTTAAAGCGATTAATTCCCTTGGTTCGCTCTTCTTACCACCCCGGATCTTGTATACGCGCCCCAATTCCTCCGTTTTAATCGCAAAATTCATAGAGATTTTTCAACAAAGTTGCAAATTTGATGGGTTAGCGTAGGGTAATTGTAGGGTTCTCGTCAAGCAGGATTCACCAATAAAGGTTAATATATAGTCTGAAGGGCGATTTCTCTTCTTCTCCTCCTTAGAGAGAGCCGGGACCATATACCCGGCTCTCGACGATTCTACCACCTCTACTCTTTAACTGTGTAGCGCATGATCGGCCGGGTTTCTGAGCGTCTGGCGACCTCGATAAATCCAGCCTTTTTGAATGTTGAAACAAATCCAGTGAAGGCATAAATATCTGGTGCCTGGTCCTTCTTCGGCGCGATCGGGTAACCTTCAATGAGGCGCGCCCCATTCTGTGCAGCATATTCAACAGCTGCAAGAAGCAAACTGGATGACAAACCCTGGTTCCGGTAATTCTTGCCAATAAAGAAACAAACGATCGACCACACAGGCTCGTCGTCCACCCGCTTTAATACATAAGAACGGTCCAACACAGGAAAATCTTCCCGCGGGCCTACGGAACACCAGGCCACAGGTTCACCTTCTGCGTAGGCCAGAATACCCGGCACAACTCCAGACTCAACGATAGAGCACATTGCATCATGATTGCCATCACCTTGATTTTGCTCAAATTCTTTTCTCTTAACCCGCCACCACATGCACCAGCAACCCCCAATTGCACCCCGCGGCCCAAAAAGACGTTCCAGGTCCTCCCAACGCTCAGGAGTAACTGGGTGAAACTCTAAATTAAACTCCAATGTAGACATCATTTGATCCTTATGGCATGTACCCGGTGGGTGTTCTTTGCCCTGCCTGGAATCGTTTCTATCCAGTTATTGGAAGAGATTCATGCTTGCTGGCATTCAAAGTAGCGGAAGCAATTCACAGTGTGGTCATTGACCATTCCAGTGGCCTGCATGTGAGCATAACAGATCGTGGGACCCACAAAATTAAATCCACGCATTTTCAAATCCCTGCTCATGGCGATCGATTGGTCGGTTTGAGCCGGGATCTGGCCGATGGTTTTCCAGGCATTCAATCTCGGCTGGCCGTTGACAAACTGCCAGATATAAGTGTCAAAACTTCCGAATTCGAGCTGCACCTGCAGAAATGCTCTGGCATTCTGAGCCGCGGCTTCGATTTTCCGGCGGTTGCGGATGATGCCGGGATTCCCCATCAATTCATCAAACTTTAATGGATCGTATCGAGCAATCTTGTAGGGGTCGAAATCGTCAAAAGCTGCTCGAAAATTTTCTCGTTTGCGCAGGATTGTCATCCAGCTTAAACCAGCCTGCATCCCTTCCAGGATCAGTAATTCAAATAATTTCTGATCATCGTGGAGGGGAAGACCCCACTCCTGGTCGTGATATGCAACCATTAATGAATCCGATCCTACCCATTCACAACGGGAGAGATCTGTTGGTGATGTTTGCGGAATCATGATCTTTACGACTTCCCTCGTGGTTTATTGATATTGTTGTTCGAAGGAGGTGTATTATACACTCTCGGGTTTGCTCTTTTTTAGATACTTGGGGTATCCAGAATCTCGAGCAGATGAAATGGATTTTCAGTTGCCGGGCAATCACAGGAGCAACCTGGAAAGTCCTCTCCACTAAATCCTGCAAGAACTCATTGCACTAGGATGAGCTTCTGTGTTGTATTTACTCCAAGATCATGCCATAATACTTCAGGTGAGTTTTCATA
>JBJYXV010000019.1:0-2408 GCA_046260155.1 Anaerolineales bacterium | reverse complement strand
CAGTGATCCTGTTTTCTTGGATCATTTTTAAAATTTTCATTCGTTCTTCTGCTGTGGTCATTATCACACTCCTATCGGTATCAATCCAGAATTAAATTCATCCAATAAATACTTGAACGCGCTCGCCATCCTCATCATCGACATCCACGAAGAAAGGTGTGCCATCCGTGACCGATTCATTTAAAGCAACCAGCACATTCTCCAAATCGATGCCTTCTATATTTGGGATGAAATGTCCAAATGTTCGTAATCCCCAATTCGCCAAACGTATAGGTAATGGAAAACTAATCGCAATCTTTTGCGGTGATTGACCCGGACGCTGGTGTATGCGAACATGGAGCCAGGGTGTGGTGCGACTACCCCAGGCTAAGGCCATAAACAAGACACCCAGCATGAAAGGGAACCAGGCACAGGCAAACCAAAATCCAAATCCGTCGTTTGCGTATGCCGAATACATGATCGCACCCCCGACGACTGTGATACCAACGCCCACCCACATGGGAATTACCCACCAGCGCTTCCATTTTTTTATCTCATCCGGATCAGGAGGCTTTGGCATTGTATCCGAATGATAAATCTTGTCAGGCTCCAGTACTTCTTCGTCAGGTTGGAATTGACTGGATCCAAATTCACTAGGTATCTCTCCAAAGGATTCCGATGATGCGGTTGGTGCAGATTCAGAAGAGTCTGAAGACCTGGGAAGAAATGCTTCTCCAGGTGAGCTGTCTTCTGTTGTTTCATCTAGCGCATCCAATAGTTTTGCAGCCTCTTCCGCAGTAATGATTCCATCCGCAATCATTTTCAATATCTGGGTACGTTCAGATGCATTTGCCATTAGATTTTTTCATCCTTCCAGTGCTGACAGGAGAGTCTCGGCTTGTTCAACACTGATCTTTTTATCTTGAAGCATTTGCAAGATCATCATCCGTTCTTCTTCACTAACAGGTTCTCTGCGTTCAGACCGGACAGGCGGTTTGATAACTACACTGGGTTCGGTATATTTTAATCTTTGGCGCTGTTTACGTGCTTCTCGAGCAGCGGTGGCTCGCGCCTTTCGTTCTGCCTTGCGTTGAGCTGCTGCGATTTTGCGTTCCATTTTTTCTTGCGCTCGTTGAGATGCGCTTGCAGCTCTAGATTCAGCGCGCTCTTTGGCACGTTCCAGGCGTTCTTGTAATTCTTTCATTCGTTCTTCCGACATGCCTGTAGAGCTAAGCGATGCTGATAGACCAGCTAATTGCGTGCTGAGTTGTTCTTCAAGCAGTTCCATTTGAGCCTCGATCTGTTGAGTTGTTTGCTCTGCAATCTCGTCAGCGAGTGAACCAAATTCTCCCCCAAGATCAAACTCGAACGATTCGGCATCACCCATGCCTGTTCGTTGACCAACGATGTTGACGCTCCCTCCAGCAGTTAATTTTACAGAAGCACCCCCATCACCCATCGTTAGTGTGTAAGATCCTTCTTTGAAGGTTTCTTTTTGCTCAGATGTATGGATGCGGATACGATGGGAGCCGCAGTTGATATTAAATTCCGCATTCGCGTCATCAGGGATCTGGCAGCGGATATTTCCGGCAGCCTGAATAAAGTAAGCCTGCCAGGAAACAGGTGAGAAATCAATTGTGGCAGCTCCACCCAGGATTGCATGAATTCCGCCATTTACATCTCTCAAATGCAAGGTGCCGCCGATGTTATCGAAAGTTACCTGTCCATCGATATCGCGTGCAATCACGCTTGAGCCGATTTGCCTGACTTTGAGGTTGCCGCGCACGCGCTTGGCAATCAATTGATTGCCAACAACTTCCAGGTCAGTATCGCCTGCATCCTGCACAAGCGCGCTGGAACCAACTTTTTTGATAGATAATGCATCACGTACCCGTCGCGCATAAAAATCTGACCCGACCGTCTCAATTTGGGCACTGCCAATATCTTTGATAGAAAGATCTGTTCCGATTTTGCCAATATTGATATTGCCTTCAATCGACCGGAAACGAGCATCACTACCAACATTCCTTACTTCTAAGTTGGATTTTTCAGGAATATAAAGCACACAATCGCTGGGGCAGGAGACAATCACATTTTCATCTTGTTGTTCCAGGACGATATCATTATCGGAGCTTGATTTAACGAATACTTCCGTTCGGTCCCATCCCTTTACCTGTAAGTCACTACCAACTTTTTCGACAATGATCTGCGGGGAATCGGATGTTTCAAGTGTTTTCTTAGCCATTTCACGAATCTCCTTCTTCGAGTTGACGCATCGCATCCTCGTAGGTGATCTCACCTCTTTCAAGTGCTTCTAGGATTGAACGCCTTTCTTCATCAGTCAAACCAGAAGCGTCACCCTCACCAGGTTGGTAACCCATTGCACGAATTACTTCGTGAAGCCGATTACGGATGGTTGGGTAGGACAG
>JBJYXV010000018.1:0-2273 GCA_046260155.1 Anaerolineales bacterium | reverse complement strand
AGGCCAAATCCTGCCACAAGAAAAGTGATTGTGGATAGGCCATAAAATATGGTAGCAACCATACGGGTAACGTCATGTCCAAGTAAGTTGGACAACAACCACGATTTACCTGTCCAACCCATATTGGCCTGGAATTCAACCCATCCCTGGCTTAGGGTGACGTACCATATGTGGACCAAACCGTGCAACAGTATGAATATTCCTATCAAAATGTTCATGATTGCTCCTTATTCTTTCTGTTAATCCAATCAGTGACAAAGATAACTCCCGCAGCCGCGATGAATAGAAACACAACTTGAAATAAAAATATCCTTTCAGACAATGGAGATACCAGACCAAGGCTGAAGTTATACATGAAGTGAAGGAGCACCGCTGCAAGAATACTCCTGGTATAAAGGATTTTGTAGGTGGCCGATACCACAGCCACCAAATTGTGAGATAAAGGTCTCCACCCCACGCAATGGGGAGGTTGGGTTCCATTGTCAACAATGGGAGACGCACATCTCGATCTCTACTGCCCTGACCTCGCCGGTGGGGACTTTCACAATCATCGGAGGTACTCCCATGAGTAAGAAGCGTTTTTCTCATTTGCGCGGCGAGCGAGGTCAAGCCTTCGCCGATCTCATCCGTGGCATCCCATCGGAGCAAATCTTGTGCGTCTCCCTGGACATCAGCAAGTACTTTCATGTGGTCATGCTGCACAACGGATTAGGCGAGATCGTGAAACCGGCCTTTGAGATCGATTTCTATCAGAGCGGGTTTGATCGGCTTTGTCAGGTGATCGAACAAGCCAAAGCGGAAACGCAAGCCCAGGTGGTCTTGGTCGGCATGGAACCGACCAGCCACTACTTCGAGAATCTGGCCCGGCACTTGCTGCAACAGTCGCAACCGGTCACGCTGATCAATAGCTTTGCCGTCAAACAGAACCGGGATCAGCAATTGATGCGCCGGGAAAAGACCGACCCGATCGATTGTGCCGCGATTGGCGATCTGCTGCGGCGCGGGGAAGGCACAGTTTACCAGCCGGCCACGGGCATCTATCTCCAATTGCAGCAGCTTGATCGGGTGCGTTTGGGCAAGGTCAAGATCGAGACGATGCTCAAGAACCAGATCATCGCCCATCTGGACCGCATCTTTCCGGGCTTGGTGATCCTGGGCAAGCCAGCGCAAGAGCGTTACACGCCCTTGTTTGCCGTCGATTTCTGGCAATGTCAGACTTTGCAGCATCTCATCCGAGTCTGCCCTAATCCACATCAACTGGCCCAAATGACCCCAGCCGCGCTGGTGCAGGCTTTCAGAGCACAGCACTACCGCCTGGGCAGCCAGACTGCCGCCAAGATCATTGCCCGGGCTCAACAAGCGCTCTTGCCAGACCCCGATTTGGTGGCCATCCGCATGGAACTGCTGCAGCATGACCTGGATTTACTCGAAACCGTCCAGGCTCACATCGCTGAACTCAACAAACGCCTGACCAGTCTGGTGATCCAAACCCCTTTCCGGGTTTGGACTCAGCTCAAGGGCCTCAGCCCTGTTCAGGTGGCCAGCCTGGCCGCTGCCATCGGCGATCCCGCCCATTACACCCATGCTGGTCAGGTCTTCCGCCGCTCAGGCTTGGTCAGCGGACGCAACGATTCCGGCAATCGCCAGCGCAAAGGCAAAGGCAATCCCGTTCTCAAAGCCGGTGATGTCTATCTACGCCGGGCTTTGATGAACGCCCTCAATACCCTGCTCTTACACCAGCCCGTTTTGCGCCGCTACTACCAGCAGCTTTGCCACTCCAAACCCACCGGTGTCGCACGTGTCGCCACGGCTCGCAAAGCCACCGCTATTCTCTGGGCTACTCTCCGGGATCAATACCCAATCTCTCTGATTTCTTGTAAAGGTGCTAATATGTAACCTTCAAAACACTTCCCGTCGCAGTACATCCGCTGCATTTCTCTTCCTTTTGCCTGATCCATGCCATCCCTGGTGTGTCAGGACGGTCCAGGGGCCTGCCGTTTTACTCCTTGAGGCTCGCCCTCGCCTAAAAGCTTGGTCTGCCCCCGAACCGTGACACGGAACCCCTGCATAACGTAAGGTGATTGTTCTATCGCATACCAGGATAGGGATAACCGCGTCCACCCGCTTTCGCAGGCGCCTGTCCACTCGGCTCGCTTGACATCAGCCAGAAGTTCGAATTTTGCAGTCCGTAGCTCTTTCTGCGACTCCATTCTCCATGCGAGGTATCTTCATTCATTTTCTGTAAAAGAACTTGACTTCATGATAGTAAGCTT
>JBJYXV010000017.1:0-33983 GCA_046260155.1 Anaerolineales bacterium | reverse complement strand
GGCGAAACTTTATCACTGGATATGCTTGAGATTGAAAGTACTGAAACAATTGAACCGGCAAGCGGAAATATGACCCCGGGAGACCTCGCATACCAGCAGGAACTCACCGCAGGCGGGGAGATTGGGATGTTCAACATCGAGCTGGAAAATCAGTTGTGCACCGGATTTGTCAGTGCAGCTCCCACCTTCCGTTTTGATTGGTCTGGAGCAGTGGAGCAACTGATATTGTTCTTCGAGAGTGATATGGACACGACCCTGAACGTGCTCGCACCAGACGGCACCTTCCACTGTGATGATGATTATCACGGCTCGGAGAACCTCAACCCCTGGGTATCATTGATTCCCAGCGAAGGCACTTACAATGTGTGGGTGGGAAGCTTCTCGCCAGATATCCAAGCCAGCGGTATGCTGACCATTACAAGCGACACAAATGCTACCCCTACCCCGCTAACATCACAGGATTTAGAGAATTAAGGAGAGAGATTAGATGAAACAAAAATGGTTTTACTTATTGCTCTTTTTCACGATAACCGCAGCAAGCCTGGGGTTGAGTGCAAACCAAGCGAGTGCGCAAACCACATATACAACACATGTTGTAGAACGTGGCGAGACACTTGGCAAGATCGCTTATCGCTACTGCACGACCTGGAAAGCAGTTTACGACATCAACCGCGATTCCATCGGTGATGACCCAAATCTCATCCAGCCCGGGATGGTTTTGACCGTCCCTGCCAACTGCGATAAAGGTGGATCAACTACTCCACCCGCCAGTGGGGTTTACGACCGGGGTCCCATCACTCACGCCACCGGCATTTATCGAGCACCTTATTACACAGTTGCCTGGGGTGACACACTCTCATCCATCGGGCAGCGATTCGGCGTGCCCTGGCAGGATATTGCCACCGCAAATGGAATTAAAGACACCCTGGTTTATGCCGGGCAAACACTGTTGATCCCCGACGGAAGTAGTGGAACAACAGCACCCCCTGAGCAAGGACCTGCAGAAAGGGTCTATTTCCAACCAGGCGCTGTTTCCGCAACCGACAGCGGAATCATCAACCAGGGTATACCCAAGAGTTATATCCTGTGGGCGCGCAGCGGACAAGTCCTCAATATACAAACGGTTTCGCATGGTGAACCACTGGGAATAACGATCGGAAACACACGCGGCGACTTACTGCCAGTGACGGGTGTGAACAGCCAGATCAAGAACAGCGTCGCGGTAACATTACCAGAGTCCGGAGATTTCATCGTTACCGTTCGCCCGCTCACGCTACCTGAAAATCCTCAATTGACCTTTGACATTACCTTTACCATACCGTAATCAAACACTTCATCAGGGTGTTCGGCCGTTAGGTGCTGAACACCCTACTTGGAATTCTAGCGAATAGGTAAATAGTAATAAATTCAGATTGAATCGTTTTATATGCTGACGGGAAAAGGGATAAATGATTAACTTAATGCTAACACCAGCGTCCCAATTCCTAAGGATTTACTCTTGAAGAATGTGCAGTTAGTATTGAGAGATAAAAGGTATTGCCAAGCCGGAATGCTTGCCCGGGCAAACCAGATTTGTTTTCAGTGGAGCTGCCAGTTCAAAGGTCAGAAGCGACCTGCTGAAAATCAAGAAAGGAGAATGATGCCTATAAGTAAATACCTGGATTGTGTGCGCTTCAAATTATATGTTCCAAAAAATTGTGTTTCGTATCTTATCTAAAATAAATAAAGGAGAATTCGCATGACTATTGTAGGAGCAATTATCGGCATACTGATTGGCGCTTTGTTTTCTGGCTTCATCATCTGGGTCGTCGGTAAATTAGGTTGGGGGCTGGAGGTTGATGGATTTGTCCCTGCCTATATAGCCGCGATCGTGATCGCCATAATCAGCTGGCTGGTGACTTGGCTGCTAGGTCTTCTCGGCCTCACCCTCGGAGTTGGTTTTTTGGCAGCTATCGTGCACCTCGTCATAGCCGCCATTGTCTTGATGATCGCCGGAAACTTCGTGAAAGGTCTCAGAGTGAAAGGCTTTACCGGAGCTCTGGTTGGAGCCATCGCCCTGGCAGTCGTGGCCTTCCTGATCGAATGGGTGCTTGGTTTGTTAATGTAATACAATGAGTGATTATGGTGTGAGGCAGGTGCCTCACACCATATCTTTGGGTAAAAAAGTTAGCAAGTCTAACAATATTAAAAGAGTTAGAAAGATTTAAAATTTTATGGTGTCCATCGTTGAATACGACATTCCTCTTGCTGATCACGATCAGTGGATTGATCTCCGGTTTTGTGAGCCAGATCACAGGCAAGCTCAAGTTTGGACTCGAGGTTGGGCGTTTGTTACCAACGAATTTCTGACTGCTTATTATTCCCGGAGAATTCGTAGCGCTATGCCCTTTACTGGTTGGGTGGCTTACTGGTAGAGCAAGCATGAACTTATCGAGACATCACAGATATTATCCTGTTTTTCCATCAGAGATCAAACTGACCGAATATTCGGCCAATCCTATTATCTACTTCAAAAATTCAGCCACCGCATGGTGAGTACGGGAGTAATCAACGGTTTTATCTATTGAAAGGTCGGTCTGCCTGAAAATCAGGCTGCAGGAGTACTTTAGTATGCTCGAAAATATACTTGGTTTTTCAATTCTAATTGTCATGTCGCTGGCTATCCTGTCGGGCGGCTTGCTTGCCCTGTTCGCTGGACGTCGCTGGTACACTGTCTGGCTTGGTTTTGCCACTTACTTTTTCATCACTCGCATCTTAGACCTGGCATTGTTCCGCACACCGGAGATCGTCCGCAACTGGGGAGGTCTGGTGATCGCAGCCCTGGTCATCGCTCTGATTGTAATCTTCCGCGAGCGTGTGCTCCGCTATGTTCCGCCGATCGGCGGTTTCATCGTCGGAGCCCTGATCACCGAACGGTTATTGGGTTTTATCGATCCGGAAGCGGGTAAATTCCTGTTCTTCGCCGTGCTGATCCTGGGTGGATTATTTGGCTTCTACCTGTTTTCCAGGCGCCTGGACTTTGATGATGCGGTGATCTTGCTCTCTGCACTGTGGGGAGCCGCCTATGTCAGCAAGGTCATCTTCGATGTAGTGGACATTTTCCTGATCTCGGCCGTTGGTGTGCTCGGAAGCAACTTCGCGGGGTTCCTCGACACCACAATGCTGCTGCAAACCCTGCTCTGGTTGGGATTAGCTTTGCTCGGTATCTTTGTCCAGCGCCGTTTAGGTTTTAAACCCATTCCAATCACAGAGCAAAAAGCCCCAGCCACACCTGAAGCAGAAACTCAACCAGCTCAACACAGCCGGTGGTTGACGATCGCAGGAGTCTCTGTGCTGCTGGTCGTCTTCCTGCTGGTAACGGTGATTGGCTCAAATAACCAGCTGTCCAAATCGATCCGCACCAGCCTCACCAACCTCGAGCGTTCTTTGGGCCTGGAAGCCGAAGCACCTGGTGACGCGCCCTGGGAATGGACCACTACCCTGCTCAGGCCGCAGCTGCAGCTGCAGGATGACGACCGCCTACTTGTGGTAGTACCTCACCCGGATGATGACATCCTGTCTACAGCAGGCATGATCCAGCAAGCTCTGGCTAAAGGCCTGCCGGTTAAGGTGGTGTTCTTCACCAATGGCGACTACAATGAGACCTCTTTCGCTCTATACCGCAAGGAGATCACCCTGGATCAAACGGAAGCCCTGCGGCTGGGGGAAACCCGCCGCGAGGAAGCGCTGGCTGCCCAGGGTATCCTGGGAGTCACTCCGGAACAGGTCATCTTCCTCGGATATCCAGATGGCGGCGGCCTGGAAATATTTGAACAGCACTGGGGAGATAGTGAGCCCTACCGGGCACTGTTGAGCGGCCAGGATTCGGTGATCTATACCTTCACCCAAACCCCAAACGCAACATTCAAAGGTGAGAGCATTGTGGCTGACCTCAAGCAGGTGATCAGTGATTTCCAGCCGACCAAGATCTTCACCTCTCACCCCGGGGACGTGCACCCTGACCACCAGACCCTGCCTCTGTTCCTGCGGGTTGCTCTCTGGGAATTGGAAGATCAGCTCGCGCCCCAGGTGTATTACTTCATCACGCATTATGGTCGCTGGCCCCAGCCGCGCGGCTACCAGCCCGAACAACCTCTTGAACCACCCTCCCAATATGATGTCAGCAACCGCTGGTATATCTTCCCAATCTCCATGGGTGAGCGCGAAAACAAGCTGCAGGCACTGCAGGCACACAAGACCCAGTGGGGTTCTGGCCAGCCCTACCTCGAATCCGTGGTGCGCGCCAATGAACTCTTTGACATTATCGAGGAGATCTCCATCTCTCCGGGTGAAGAGGTAGAGATCCTGCCTGCCGAAACAGCATTTACCGGTGAAGCTCTCATGATCCACCCCGAAGATCAGCAAGCCGCCTTCACCGAAGCCGAGGTACGCACAGTAAAGATAGAGGCCGGCCAGCTCATTTTTGCCGTGGAATTGGAAGAGCCCCTGGCTGGTGATGTGCATGCCAAAGTCTGGACCATGGGCTATCGTACGGATACCCCCTTCGGCGAAATGCCTAAATTGTTCATGGACCTGAGCGCAGCTGGATATCAGGTCTATGACCGAGGCCAGGAACTACCCGCCGACTCGATCGCGGTCACTGGAACGCCAACGCGCAGCGAGGTGCGAGTCCCCCTGGCTTTGCTGGGTGATCCGCAGCGACTCCTTGTCTCCGCCCAGACCAACCTGGGTGATGTCCCCCTAGACAACATCCCCTGGGTTTTCTTGAGTATCAATGGAGAATAGTTTGACTTCTTTGGATTGTCCCAACCTTATAATTTTCCAATTCAACGATGAACATAACCATTTTTGAATTAGTTATAAATTCAAGGCATAGAAGGTAACAAAATAAAATTTGTTATTGTAATTCTGTTGAAAAATCATAAAACCGGGCTGGAAACTGCCCGGTTTTATCTGTTTGATCTCCACTGGAAATAGGTCTTCCGAGAAGATACTTCGAATGTCTTCTTTCGTCCATGCTGAATGTCACCTTTCTGTTCATAGTGTAAATTTTTTGCTGAACAGTAAAATATTATTAGGTCGCCGATTGACGAATAGCCTTTCTGGTTGTACACTTCACTTTTAGTAAAATCAGACTTATTGAGTGGAGACCGCCCTGTCTTCCGGGTCTCGTGGCGACAATCCTTCTGGGCTGATCTGGCTACCAAAGGATGTGATCGTAAAAATTTTGTAGAAGGAGCGCACCAGTGAGCGTTATCGAAGTATCCAACCTGACCAAGTATTACGGCAAGGCGCGAGGAATTGTAGATGTATCTTTTGAAGTGGAAGACGGTGAAATCTTCGGCTTCATCGGGCCGAACGGCGCCGGGAAATCCACCACCATCCGCCTGCTCCTGTCCCTCATCTACCCCAGCAGTGGTAGTGCCAGGGTGTTTGGTAAGGATGTGCTTGCCAACGGACCCGAAATTCGCCAGAAGATCGGTTACCTGCCCTCGGAGGTTTTTTACTACGAAGGTATGAAAGTCATCAACCTGCTCAAATATTCGGCCAGCTTTTACGATTGCGATTGTGACGCACGCATCCACGAACTTGCTGAATACATGGAGCTGGACCTGAATCGCCGCATTGATGAACTGTCCTATGGCAACAAGAAAAAGGTTGGTATCGTCCAGGGGCTGATCCACAGCCCTGACCTGCTCTTTCTCGATGAGCCGACCAGCGGTCTGGATCCCCTCATGCAACGCAAGGTCTTTGACCTGATCCGCGAAGAAAACACGCGTGGCGTGACCGTTTTCTTCTCCTCGCACATTTTGGGTGAAGTGCAGCGCATGTGCTCCCGGGTGGGAATCATCCGCGAGGGCAGCATCGTGGAGATCTCTGATATCCAAACATTGCAGCAGAACAATTACAAAAAGGTGCACGTGGTAGCCGATGACCTGGCACCGGACTCCTTTAATGTGGAAGGGGTGACAAATTTGCAGGTAGAAAATGGCACGCAACGTTTCTTCTTCAAAGGAGACATCAACGAGGTGCTGCAAAAAATCAGCCAGTTCCAGGTTACCGATGTGTCCATCGAAGAACCGACGCTGGAAGAAATTTTCATGCATTACTACGAATAGGCGCAGACTATGAAAGCAAACATTTACCGGCACGAATTTCGCACCCGATCGAGATCGGTCATCATCTGGTCGTTAGCCTTGGTAGCGATTACCTTGGTATTCTTTTCCATCTTCCCGACTTTTGTAGATGAAGCTGCACTGTTTGATGAAATGCTGGCCAATCTCCCACCGGAACTTCTGGCAGCTTTTGGGATGACCGGGGTGAATATGTCCACGGTATTGGGATTTTACAGTTTTATCTTTCTGTTTGCCCAGATTTGCCTGGCGATCCAGGCCAGCTATTACGGTTTTGGGCTGGTTTCGATTGAAGAAAGCGAACTGACCGCGGATTTTTTAATCAGCAAGCCGGTCAGCCGCACGGAGATCCTGACCAGCAAATTGCTGGCAGCCCTGACCTGCTTGGCGATCACGAATCTAGCGCTGTGGTTGAGCACCTTTATCGCCATAGCATTCTTCGGCGGTAGTCGCCCATACGAGACGCGGGCGCTGGTCCTACTGCTGATCAGCGGCATAATTTTCCAGTTGTTCTTTCTGAGTGTAGGCTTGGTGGTCTCGCTGCTGGTCAGGCGTATCCGTAGCGTGACACCTTATGCGCTCGGCTTGGGCTTTGGAATGTATGTACTGAGCGCTTTCAGTGGGGTGGGAGGTGTTTCCATACTGGAACTGATCACGCCCTTCAAACACTTCGATCCGAATACTATACTCCAGCAAGGTGGATATGATACCCCGCTGGTGCTGCTCAACGTTTCTGTCAGCCTGGTTTCTCTGGTGGTAAGCTATTGGCTGTACATGCGCCGCGATATCCCAGCGGTTGTGTAAGGAGGCATATCATGAACATTTTTTTGCGTGAACTGAGAGCCAACGTAAAATCACTGGTAGTGTGGAGCGTCATTATCGCACTCTTGATCCTGATTGCCGTAACAAAATTCTCCGGTTTTGCTGGCAATCCTGATATGCTGACCATATTGGATTCTCTCCCGCAGCCATTAATGGAAGCCTTGAACATGCGCGCCTTTAACCTGACCACCCTGAGCGGTTTTTACGGCCTCATGTTCATCTATTTCGGTTTAATGGGTGCCATCGCGGCAGCCATGTGGGGCAGCGATATCATCTCCAAGGAAGAACGCGACAAGACGGTCGAGTTTTCGCTGGTCCTGCCTGTATCACGCAGCAGAGTCATCACTGCTAAGGCACTGGCGGCCGTCATCAACTGCATCGCCTTCGTTTTGATCACCTGGGTGGCATCTATCCTGATGGTGCAACAGTACAACCCCGACCAGGCATTCTACGACTTTCTGTCGCTCGAAATGCAGGCCATGTTCGTGATTGAATTAATTTTCCTCGCCATCGGTTTGCTGCTCGGATCTGCGATGAAGCAGTACAAGCGCTCCAGTTCGACGGCCATTTCTATCATCCTGGCAACTTACTTCATGTCGATCATCTCTGCACTGCAGCCGAATCTGGAGTTTTTGAAATATTTCACCCCATTTAAATACTTCGACGCAGGTGAAATCTTCCGCACCAACCAGCTGGACGGGATGTATTTGTTAATTTCAGCCGCGATCATCGCAGTCTGCGTGGCGGCGGCTTATTGGACTTACAACAAGCGCGATTTATACATATAAGGAACCGGTTCTCTTAGCACTTGAAGCGCTTGCACTAATTTAAGCACCCGGGGTTAAATATAATCATTGGATGACTCGCAAGAACGAATTAGGGGGTGAAAAGTGCAATGGTTGTTAACACGCTGAAGTGAAAGAACATGAAGCCAAACGATCATACCCCCGGCAACCAGACTGTGAAGGTCGTCCCCTGGCCAGCCTGGCTCTGTACCTCGATCTTTCCACCATATATCTCTGCAATGGACTTGGAGATCGCCAGTCCCAACCCGCTGCCTGAAACAGACATATCATTTTCATCCATTTGCCGGCTGCGCGCTTCATCCAGCCGGTAGAAACGGTCAAAAATGTACGGTAAGTGCCCTTCTGGAATACCCGGGCCGTTATCGGTGATACGCACCAAGCTCCACTTATTATTTCCCAGCACCTGATTGGCGGATTCTACCAGCACCAAGGCATCTTCACCCTGGCTGTACTTGAGCGCATTCTCCACCAGGTTGGTCAGCAGCTGTGCTACGTAGACGCGGTCTGCCTTTACATAACATTCCTCCAGTGCAGCGGTCTTGAGCATGACACCTCTGGCTGAGGCAATTGGACCGAGTCGCTCAACTACCTCCAGCACCACATCGCTGAGATCAAGAATCTCAGACCGCATGGCCACCTGTCCGGCATCCATGCGCGCCAGCAGCAGCAGCTCGTTCACCAGGCTGCCCATCCACTCGTTCTCAGATTGGATCAGACGCAGCACCTGTTCATATTCCCTGGTTGTGCGGGGTCGTTCAAGGGCGCGGTTGGCTTCGAGCTCGATAATGGTAAGTGGTGAGCGCAGTTCGTGACTGGCATCCGCAGTGAACTGGCGCTGGCGTTCAAAAGCTGCCTGCAGCCGATCCAGCATCTGATCAAAGGTGTCGGCCAGCTCCCCTAACTCGTCATCCCGCCCCAAGTTCAAGCGACGACTGAGATCACTTTCGCTGATCTGCTGTGCAGTGTGTACGATGGTCTCTACTGGCTTCATCGCCCGGGTCGCCAGCCAGTAGCCGCCAAGAAAGGCAAACACCAAAATGATCAACGAACCAAGCCCGAGGGAAACTGCCAGGCGTGCCAGCTGATCTTCAGCTTCCACCGGGCTGGCCAGCAGTATATAACCAGTCCAACCTTCATCTACCCGCATGGGACTGATCTGAAAGAGATACTGCCCTGCTCCTGAACTGCCCAGGGCTTCTTGTGCTGGAAAAGAAAAAGAGAGAGGCTGCATGGGATTGGAGGATTCATTCCAGGTTCTAAGTAAAGCCTGCAGAACCTCTGGACGTAATGTACCTTGCTGGAGGATTACATTGCCATCCTTTCCGACTAATGCCAGCACTGCGTTTTCCGGCAGCAGGGGTAGATCAGCCTGTGTAACAGGACTCGGCTGGCCTTCCCGGTCCTCCTCATAAAAGTGAAGTTGGGCACTGAAATAGGTGACCAGTTGGGCTGATTGGGCTGCCAGGCGATTGGCCATCTCTGTGTGGATGATTTGAGCCTGGCGGGTATAGATGAAGACCGAAAATCCAGCCAGGATCAGCGCCAGGATGGCAACGAAAAGCAAAGTCAGACGGAAGCGAAAACTGTGCACCACACACCTGATACTCCCTGATGGCTGTGACGCTCGAAGGGAGTTATTACTCATTGTCCCCCGCTCCGGATGGCGACACCAGACGATAGCCGACTCCCCGGACGGTTTCTAAAAATTTCATCTGGTACGGGGCGTCAATTTTCCGGCGCAAACGCCGGATGTAAACATCCACGACATTCGATCCAGAAATAAAGTCAAAGTTCCACACATGCGCTTCAATCATCTCGCGGGTGAGTATGCGGTTCGGAGAGCGCATCAGGTATTCTAGGATCGCAAATTCACGCGGGGTCAATTTAATAGGGTCGCTGCCCCGCTTCACGAGGTGATTGGCGGGATCCATCGACAGGTCGCCCACCTGGATCAAGGCGGTTTTTTCAGGTTTATTCCGGCGCAGGAGGGCTCGCAAACGGGCGCGCAATTCATTCATTGAAAAAGGCTTGACTAGATAATCATCAGCCCCGCTGTCCAATCCATCCACCCGGTCATCAACTGCATCACGCGCCGTCAGCATCAGAACCGGTGCGTTAATTCCCTGCTGGCGCAGGTCGCGGCAGAGATCAAATCCATTTTTCTTGGGCAGCATCACATCCAGCAGGATTAGATCATAAGGTGCTGCGAGCGCATAGGCTTCGCCTTCATCCCCATCGAAGGCAACATCCACCGCGTATCCATCTTCTTCAAGGCTGGTTTTCAAAGATGTATTTAGCCGCCGGTTATCTTCCACAACCAGAATACGCATACCTTCCATCCAGAAACAGAGAATTACTAAGGTAAATACCGGATTTCTCCAGAAATAATTCTACCCCTTGTAAATGAAAATTAGATGACAAGTCAAAGGGGTTTTTCCAAGGAGCTGCTTGTGCATCTCTCTGGAACCCGCCATGTCGAAAATTGTTTTGTCATCGAATTGTCATCTTCATTCGTTATACTCGGTCTTGTTGAAGCAATTTGGAGGTACTTTCATGCAACAAAAACGTCCCGTTTCACCAATCAAAAGAACGCTACCGGCCGTGGTTGCCGCACTAGGCATGACAGTGTTTATCGGTTTAGCAGTCCTAGCTCTTGGACTCAACGCCTTATTCAATAAAAATATAAGCACCGTCCAGGCTGCAACCCTGCCAGAACAATCGACCGTTGCTGACCAGGCAGCCAACCAGGATTTACAATCCCTGGTCTCTCAATACCAGGAGCGAGAAGTCCAATACCAGGACCAACTTCTGCAAGCATCCAACCAGATCAACGAGATCAGCCAGCAAAACCAGCAGTACCGGCAGCTGATCCAGGCATTACAAAATGCGGGTGTGATCCAGATCACACAAGACGGGCAGGTGCTGCTTTCCCGCCCTGCACCCAGGTTCGGAGATGATAACGATTGAGCAGGTGAACGCTGCCTTGCTCAACTGTTCAATTTACTTCCTGCGGTCAATCAAGGTTGCACCCGTCAAATACTCTATCAGGAGTTTTTCTCAATGCGAAAATTAGCCAAAACATTCCTACACCTGTGGATTTCCCTCGTCTCGGTTGCGGCATTTGCCACTGGCTGGTTTTTCTTAGCCCATGCTGAAAAGCCAGCTCCGCTTGTCGATCCCCAGGTGCAGGTTTCCAGCTCCAGCCAGACTTTACTGGAACCAATCCCAACTATTAATGACTTGCTGAAGGATCAGTCACCTACAGCAATTAATCTGCAGAGCTCCAATTTTTCTTTCCCGCGCCTGCGAACGCGAGGCTCATAATGGAATTTTATGAATACCAGGCGATGAACACCACGATCCAGGTGGCTGCTGAAGGCAGCCGGGATAAACTGGTGCCAGGTTTCCAGGAGGTCAGACGTTTCACTGAAGACTGCGAAGCTCGCTTTTCCCGGTTCAGTGAAGACAGCGAGCTCTGCCAGCTCAACCGTCGCGCTGGATCCTGGTTCCAGGCTTCTCCTGAGATGATGGACCTAATGGGGAATGCCTTGGAATTGTACTGGTTGACCGACGGTTTATTTGATCCGTCTATTCTCGAAGCCTTGCAGCAGGCCGGCTACGACCGCAGCATGGACGAGATCAAGGTCCTTGGTCAGCTTCCATCTGCGATCGTTCACCAACCAGCTGCCTCACACTTTGGACAAACCCGGCTGGACCCGACCGGGTCGGTAATATACCTGCCAGCCGATGTACAGGTTGACTTCGGAGGCATTGCTAAGGGATGGATCGCTGAAAAAGCAGCCCAACTCCTATCGGACTATACCCCGGCCTGTGCAGTGAGCATCGGTGGGGACATGTTCTTCCGCGGTACTCCCAACGGGGAGACTGGCTGGCAGGTGTCCCTGGAAGACCCACTAGATGAACAGAACGTGCTCACCATTCTTAACCCGGGACCGGGTGCCCTGGCAACCTCCAGCGTGACCCGGCGGCGATGGTCCCAGGGCAACCAGGTAAGGCACCACATCATCGATCCCCGCACGGGCACCTCTGCCGAGGTGGAATGGCTCAGTGTAACCGCCGGCGCACTAAAGGCGACTACCGCTGAAGCACTTGCGAAAGCCATCCTGATTGGTGGAAGTGAATTAGGTCTTCAATTAGCGGAACAAGTCCCAGGATTATGGTTTATTGCCGTCCACCCCGATGGCACATTAAGCGGCACAAAAAACAGCATGGAGTTCGTATATGAACCTGTCTAATTACAAAGACCTGCCTAAAGGATCAAAATCCGGCTTTCCGTTGGATCGAATTATATTTGGACTGATAACGGTAGCATTGGTTTTAGCAGGGATATTCTTGGTTTCCCCGTCTGGCGCTCCTCTGCAGGCAACCTTGACATCGCTCTTCGGCCTTGCTTCAGATCAATCCACGTGGTATTTAACCCGGGCTGCCGGGATGATTGCCTACCTTCTGCTATGGCTTTCCACCGTTTGGGGGCTGGTAATCCCCAGCAAGCTGTTTGGAGAGGTGTTGAGCGGTGATTTTACTTTTGACTTCCACAAGTTCATCTCGCTACTTTCGCTGGGTTTTTTAGGCCTGCACATAGTCGTGCTGACCGCTGACAAATACCTGCCTTTTTCTGTAGCACAGCTGCTGGTGCCTTTCCTGTCCCCATACCGCCCGCTGTGGGTGGGGATTGGGGTAATATCTTTTTACCTAATCCTGCTGGTAACGGTCACATTTTACCTGCGCAAGCAGATCGGTATGAAGACATTCCGCTTCATTCACTACGCCAGCCTAGCAGCATACCTGGGGGCGGTGCTGCATGCGTTAATGTCGGGTGCAGACTCATCGCTGCCGGCCGTCCTGGCGATCTATTTAGGCACTTTCCTGGTGGTGATTTTCTTGACGGTTTACTGGCTGGTCAGGGCATTGATCAACCGTTCGGATAAGGTCCCCCAAATTTAGGCATTCGCCACGCTCCACTTCCTGAATGACCTGTTTGATTTCTTAATATTTTCTGAAATCCGGAAACCGAGGGGGATAGTGTTGAGGATAAGTGAAATCCAAACCTTATAGTTAATGTCAGGGGTTTCAACTCCCCTTTGATTAGTGACAAGGGCAAAGCCAAAACCCGCCCTGAAATAATTGCCGGGCACGCTGCTCAACCCCGAGGAGCCGCCTCTCCGAACACAGGCAGAGAGTGGCGTCGTATTTTTTAACATCACAGCTTCATACTATTGTAAACCCCATAGAATTAAGGGAAAATTGATGCGGGAGGTTGAAGATGATCTACGAGATCGAGGGACAAAGCATCAATTTTCCGACCTTTGAATGCCGATTCCCGGAAGCACTCGCAGTAATAGAAGGCAACAATCCTGGCTGGGTATTTGTGGATGATCCGAATATCCCAAGCGCTGCGCTGGTGTGGGCTCAAGGCATTGAGGGATTCTACCTGGTTGGAGATGCAAGCAGTGCCGTTTTCCGTGATGAACTCAATTTCCTTGTAGACCGGGTGCTAAAGCCACGATTGGACAACCTGGGGGTATCCTGGTTCGAAATCAGCGGCGGAGAAAACTGGGACCCTGTGATCCAGAAAGCACTCAGTAAAAGAGATCTCAAGAGCAACCAACAATGGGTGCATATCCTCAGGGATGCAGGGCAAGTGAAAATGACACAGCCTGAGCTCCCTGATAATTTCGGACTGCGCAGAATCAATGAAGACCTGCTCGCCAATTCCACTGTGAGCAACAAGCAGTTCTTGTTCTCCAAATTGACCCATTTCTGGGGCAGTATGGATGCATTCTTGAACCTTGGTCTGGGGTATGTTCTCGTGGATGAAGAGGAAATCGTTAGCTCGTGTTACTCTGGCTTTGTGGCAGGGGACATCCATGCGATTGACATTGAAACGGAACAATCCCATCGTCGAAGAGGGTATGCGGAAACAGCAGCTCGGGCTTTCCTTGCGGAATGCATCGAGAAGCATCTCCAACCTCATTGGGATTGTATGGCTGAGAACATCGCTTCGGTACACCTGGCAGAGAAACTGGGTTTCTCTCGAAGCCATGAATATACCTTGTACAGTTTCCAACTCTAGTTGCAAAAGTGCGCAGCCACACCCCTAGCAATGCTAGATCTCAAGCTGAGCGATACCCTGCCCGTGTGACCCCCAAGGCGACTCGGGTTGGATATCAGGAGATCTACATTGAAAATCCAGACAGACTGCGTGTGCAGGTAAGTGTTCTGACCTTCCGATCGAGTTGAATTTTATATATCCCCTGATGACGCCCGAATGCCTTGGCCTGGAATCGTTGACAACGGGGCCAATCAGGTGCTGGCTCTGCTTCGGATGCTTCTGGTTAATCAGGAAGGTTCTACTTCAATGTTTCTGTCGTCATGTAGCTTCCTTCCAAATGACATAAAGCCTGCCATCATCTTAAATAAGTGAAAATGGATGGGGATTTATGTTCTCAATTACTGGGATTAGAAAGTGCGCCTACCCCCGGATAACTATTAGCATAGTAGTGGTGAAGAAAATGATCTTTACCAGGGCGCCAGCAGCCAGCCATTCGATCAGTTTCATCCCAGAAATATTGCTTAAGCCAGTCAAACACCTGGACTATATTCCGGCTCCAGGGAGTGCGCGTCCAGGTTTTCCACCGAATACAGCCAACAGTGCAATTTCCAATAGATTGTTCTTTTCAGGATATTGCACCAATATTTCCGCAGATCTAATGGAAAAGATCAAAGTGCACCAGGCACGAAAATCAGATAGCTAGTTTATAGAATCCCATTGACGTTTTATCTATTGACAAATAGTCTATAGATAAGTATACTCTAACTGAATTTTCCATCAAAAGGAGACGAGCCATGCCTGGAGGACGAGGTAGAAGAGGTGGTCGCCGTAGAAGAGTGATGAGCTTCCTCCAACCCTGTTTATTGGTGATGCTCCATCGCGGTGCTGACCATGGATACAATCTGTTGAATGGATTGGGTGAGTTCGGTTTTAATCCGGATCAAAAAGACCCCAGCCTTATTTACCGTGCCTTGCGGGAGATGGAAGAGATCGGATTGGTGATCTCAGCGTGGGATCAGGACAGCAGTCTAGGCCCCCAACGGAGAGTGTACCAGATCACACAGGACGGTGAAGATTTCTTGGTTGGCTGGGTAGCTGACCTGCGCCGCACCCGTCAGGAGATCGATGCTTTGCTCTCGGCATACGAACAGGTGATGGCGGAGGAAGAATAATGATCGCGGATTGTGAAAAACACCCACACTCTAAAGGAGGGTGGCTAATTTCGACTGATAGAAACCCGAGTATCTAAACCAATCGCAGCTCATATTGAAACATTAAACCAAAACATGGGGGAAAAAAACAAAAAACGATCGAGTAAGGCGATGTTGAGGTGGCCTATAAACTAGAGAGGATGTGAATATCATGGGACAAAGAAATAATAGACGCGGCAGTGGTCAAGGGCGAAGAGGGGGAACGAGCAGTGGTCAAGGCCGCATGAGCGGACCACTAGCTGCCGGGCCAGGCGGGTATTGCGTCTGTCAAAACTGCGGTACCAGAGCAGAACATGTGGCCGGCAAGCCCTGCAACCAGCAGAAATGCCCCAAGTGTGGCGCACAAATGATGCGTGAATAATCAACCCTGAGGTGACTGCTATTTTGTCTCCTGCGAGGACGCTTCGCGAAAGTGACAGCCACCCGGACAAGGATAAAACATGAAAATCATCATCACAGCAAGCAGTGACAATATGGATCAACCCTTCAGCCCACGCTTTGGTCGGGCAGAATATTTTATTCTCATCGACAGTTCGACGCGAGCATGGGAAGCTTTCCCCAATCCTGCTATCCATACCCGCGGCGGGGCTGGTCCCCAGGCCGTGCAATTTATTGCCGATAAAGGGGCTGATGTTGTCATCAGTGGGCGGTATGGTCCCAGCGCCTTTAGTGCACTGGAAGCAGCTGGAATTCAAGCGTTTATTGCGTACCAGGGAACGGTGGACCAGGTGTTTGAGCAACACCTGGCTGGCGAATTGGAAAGCACAAACACAGCCACAGGTCCCGAGCTGCACGGTAGAGGGCGGCGCTCACTATGATCATCGCGGTTGCCAGCGGGAAAGGCGGGACAGGAAAAACCACCGTCGCCGCCAGCCTTGCTGCTACCCTGGCGGATAACGAGCAACCAGTATTTTTTCAGGATTGCGATGTCGAGGCCCCTAACGCTCATATCTTCCTTAAACCGGGCATCGACCTGCGGGTGGACGTGAATATCCTCATCCCACAAGTGGATGAAGCCTTGTGTACTGGCTGCGGTCGCTGCGCCGAGGTATGCGAATTCCATGCGATCGTTGTGCTGGCCGGGAAACCCCTGGTGTTTTCTGAGATTTGCCACGGCTGCGGAAGCTGCACCCTGGAATGCCCTGAAAAAGCTATCTCGGAGAACCCCAAGCCCTTGGGAATCCTTGAAGGTGGCCATGCGAACACACAGATTCGATTTGCCCATGGGCTGCTCAATGTGGGCGAACCGATGGCGGTCCCGGTCATCAGCCAGCTTAAGAAATGGCAGGTTCCCCACCAGAGGGAAGTCGTGGTCCGTGATTCCCCACCGGGAACCTCCTGCCCAGTGGTTGAATCCATCCGCGGCGCAGACTTCGTAATTCTAGTGACGGAACCCACTCCCTTTGGGCTGCATGACCTGAAACTCAGCGTCCAATTGACGGCAGAACTCGGCATTCCAACCGGGGTGATTGTCAACCGGGATGGCGTTGGCGACACCAAAGTAGATGATTTCTGTACAGAGGTTGGTCTGCCTATTTTGATGCGTATCCCCCTGGAACGCAAAATCGGCGCGGGAATCGCAAAAGGAGACCTGTTAACCGAGATTTATCCAGCCTATGAAGACCGCTTTTACCAGCTGTTCGAGAAGATCGAAGGGATCCTGGTTGAAAGAGGGGACAAACAATGAAACAACTCGTTATTCTAAGTGGCAAGGGGGGCACTGGAAAGACCAGTGTGACCGCGGCGTTTGCCCATCTAGCCGCCTCAGTCGATTCACCAGTCAAAGCCATCTTAGCAGACGCTGATGTGGACACCGCCAACCTAGAATTGGTTCTTGCCCCACAAGTTTTGGAAAGACAGGATTTCTGGGGAGGCAAGATCGCCAAAATAGACCGGGATACTTGCAATGGTTGCGGTATCTGCCAACAAGTCTGCCGTTTTGATGCCATTCATCTTGACGCGTTTATATATGAAGTCGATCCGATCGCCTGCGACGGCTGCGCCGCCTGCGTCTATCAATGCCCAGAAGGTGCTATCACCATGGAGTTGCAATTGGCAGGGGAATGGTTCCGCTCAGAGAGTCTTTACGGGCCATTATTTCATGCTGCCCTGACTCCTGCCCAGGAAAACTCCGGCAAACTCGTTACCCTGGTTAAGCAGAACGCACGCCTGCTGGCAATGGATGAATCTTACAACATGGTGCTTGTGGACGGTCCTCCAGGGATCGGTTGCCCGGTTATCTCCGCTGCTTCCGGAGCAGATGTGGCTTTGATTGTGGCCGAACCTACTGCAGCAGGAGTCCATGATATGCGCCGGGTGCTCCAAACCACTGAGCATTTTGGAGTCGAGGCTTTGGTTTGCATTAACAAGGCCGATATCCACCCCCTGGGAGCGGCTGAAATCGAGGCATTCTGCCGAGAAGAGGGAATCCAATTGGTCGGGCAAATACCATTTGACCTGAGCGTCACCGAAGCGATGGTCCAGGGGCAGACGGTCACATCTTTCGCCCCTGAATCCCCGGCCAGTCAAGCCATCCAGGAAATCTGGGTGAAGGTAATGAATCTTGTATTGGGAGGACCATGATAAGCGTAAATACGAACGACCTGGAAAGGGCAGTACAAGAGCGCCTGCGCGAAGTCATCGATCCCGAAACCGGGGCCGACGTGGTACGGATGAGGCTGATCGAAAATCTGACTGCCACCGCGGATGGTAAAGTCAAGTACACTTTCCACCCCTCCTCGCCCCTATGCCCAATCGCAGTGTACCTGATCAAGGAGATCAAGCAGGCTGTTGCCAGGGTACCCGGGGTGAGAAACCAAGAAATCAAAGTGACTGGCTATATTGCATCCAGTGAATTAACCCAGCTCATCAATAAGGAGATCTAAAATGCGCATTGCAATTTCCATCGACACAAACAACAAACTCGAGAGTATTGTTGCTCACCACTTTGGGCGCTGCCCCTATTTTGCTCTCGTCGATCTGGAAGGTCGGGAAGTAAAAGACATTCAGGTAATCGACAACCCCTTCTACAATGGACACCAGCCAGGCCAGGTGCCTGGCTTCATCTACCAGCAGAATGCCAATGTCATGCTCAGCGGCGGGATGGGGGGAAGGGCCATCCAATTCTTTCAGCAATATGGCATCGAAGCCGCAACTGGGGCATCAGGAACGGTCCAACAAGCTCTGGAATATTACCTGAATGGAGAACTAACTGGCGCGGCACCCTGTAAAGAGAGCGTGGACCATGGGCATGGAGAATAAGTGATAAGGTGAAAGGAACAAATGCATGATAAGTAACAATACAACCAGGATCATTCTACTTCGTATTTAACAGGCCAACTAGAAGCCTTTCCCGTTCGGTCACCATTTGCCGGATAAAATCAGAATTTCTTGCCCTGGCCAGCAAGGAACTGCGGACCTCCACAACTTCTGGTCACGCCACCCTCGCTATATTGACGGACTTGCTGCTGGGTAAATAATTGCCGTTTCAGGTGCTGGAAAACGCGATGAGGAAAAGTATTGAAAATGCAGCAACAACTTGAGTTAGCGTAACCACAAATAATTCTGGATGCAAATATGTCTGAAGATACGATCGATCCGAATCACCTCTTTGTCGAAGGTCCCCGAACTATACTTGAACGCACATTCGTGGCAGAGTATCTGCTGATCAAAGGATATCTGATATCAGATTTGGATTCCTTGCGACCCGAAGTAGCCACAGACCTATTGAGTGAAGCCTGTAAATTCACCGCACTCAGATTGGCGGATATGGATTCCACCGGCAAATTCCCTTGGGAAATGCAGCTTATGATCTCTCCAAATTAACCTTTCAAACACCAAATTCGACTAATAAAATGGTAAAGCAAAATAAATCCTTTACTAACAGGCACACCGGACTGGATGCCAAGCATGGCGATTATGATTTATTCATTGCCGCCCTGGTCGTGACATCGAAGGGCTGATAGAAATGGATTCTCAATTGGATAACATTGGCGAAGCAGTCAGGCGCATCCTGGATACGATCCCACCGGATGTTGTGCTGATAGCAGCCGGCAAGACCCGCACAGTTGAAGAGATTGATGCCGCTATTCAAGCCGGCGTGACACATGTTGGATATAACTACATTCAAGAGGCGATTCCAATTATCCAGGCGATAGGCCACCGGGTTTCCTGGCATATGATCGGCCATCTCCAGCGCAATAAAGCCAAATTGGCGGTTCAATATTTCGATATGATCGAAACCGTTGATTCGTGGCGCATTGCCCAAGCATTAGATCATCACTGTGAAAATCTTGAGAAGATAATGCCCATTCTGGTAGAGATCAACAGCGGGAACGAGTCAAACAAAACTGGCGTAATTCCGGACGCCGTCGACGAGCTTGTACACCGGATAAGTAAATTGAAACATATCCATGTGGAAGGCTTGATGACCATGGGGCCGCGTTTCGGTGATCCAGAAGAGAGCCGCCCCTACTTCAAAGCCACCCGGGAGGTTTTTGAACGTATTGCTGCCAGGCATCTGCCAAACGTCAGCATGAGATACCTTTCAATGGGGATGAGTAATAGTTATCGGATCGCTATCGAAGAAGGTGCGAATATTGTCCGCATCGGCACGAAACTTTTCGGCGAGCGGCAATGAATAAATTAGGAACAAATCATGAAATGCGGTTCCAAACCCGTGCAATACCGACAGTGGATCCTACATCAGAGCGGGATCAAACCCTGGGTGGATGCGCTTATCGGGCTTATCACCGCTGCCCAATACACGAAGATGAGTGCCTACTCGGTCAGGTGATCCAATCACCCAGAGATGCGCCGTCCGGCGCCTTGGCAAACTGCATACGTACCCGGGCTGTGGAGCGCTACAACCTCTATTTATGGATTGCCAAGCCAGAGCACTGCGCAATTATGGAATAACATTACGAATCATCTCAATATGACTAGAGACCTATGACATCGACAAAATATTCACATAAAATCCTTGAAGCGCTGGAGAATATTGAACACCCTGCCATAGCTGCAACATTAATGAAATTGGGTATGCTGCGTCATATCGAAGTATCCTCGGACAAGAAAGTGGAATTAACAATGGTTTTACCTTTCCCCAGTATCCCGGAAAACGTGCGTGATTATATGATTAATCGCCTGGCATCCGCGGCGAGGTCCGCTGGTGGAGAACTGACCAAGGTGAACATTGCCGTGATGAACGAAGAGGAACGTCAAAAATTCTTGACAATCGAACAGGAATTTTGGAGAGGTTGAGCCATGATACCTTTTCTCACAAATCTTGCATGGTTTGATCGCCTGCTCCCAGGTGGTTTGCCTTTATCCAGTTCGGCGCTGTTGAGTGATCCAGACGGTTCCGGTAAACCCTTGATCGATATTGTGATCATGTTTGGTGAGCTGCAATAAGACAGCAATGTGCTTATTATGTCATTTTTCAGCAGGTATCACCTCCAAAGGTGAAGAAATGATGAGGCTGGAACAGGTTATGGAGAACCAGATCATGTCTTTTTGCCCCTGGCAGCCATTCCGACTCAATTGGCCATTTATATACGTCATGGGCGCCTTTTTTGCTGATGTATTTACAAGTGTGGAGGAAACCGCGGACCACTGTTCAAAGCGAGTCATCCCGCTGTTTCAAAATTTTAAGAGGAAATCATGTGCCAAATTGCAGTTTATCTAGATGAAGAAAAAATTATGGAAAACGTCATGTTGGTGGAACCGATCCCTGAGGGGGTGAGACTGGTCAAGATGTTTGAACCTGCCCGCGTGGTTCCAGCCGTCATCCGGCAGATTGATTTGATGAAGAATAGGCTAATTCTAGAAACGATGGATCAAAGCGAGGTAAAACATGAAGGAGACGGATAAGCTCCGTGTATTGCTTCCTCATTGGATCGAACACAACGAGGATCACGCGAATGAATTTCGTGATTGGGCATTGCAGGCAGGTACTGCAACCGATGACATCCAGGCTGCTGCCGCTGCCCTTCTGCACGCAAATGAATTTCTCGAATCCGCTTTGAAGAAACTGGGTGGAGCACTTCCACCGCCCAACCTTCAAGAAGAATAGACTAACGCCGAGACAGGCTAACAGAAAGCATATAGGCTATTTCTATTCAGAAATAGGGCAGCAGGACCGATCACCAAGCGTGACCACAGCTTCAGGCTCTGTTCTGGTTGCTCATAACCCCTTGATGATTGGCTGAAGAAGCTTACAGGAGAAAACATACTTTAGTGCCAGAAACCGGCGCTCTGGAGAGTCGATAATGAGAAATTCCAAAGAAGATATATCAGTCACCATTAATAATATCCACCAGACGATTTCGGTTGGACCTGATGAAAGTCTTCTGGACGCGTTACGCAATGCCTCCTACTTCAGCGTCAAATCAGGCTGCGATGATGGCACTTGTGGGATTTGCACTGTACTCGTTAACGGAAAACCAACCTCCAGTTGCCAAATAAGAGCTATGGATGTAGATGGCGGAGAGATCACCACGTTGGAAGGGTTGAATCAGGAAGACGAGTTGCATGCTATTCAAACGGCTTTTATGGAAACCGGTGCTATTCAATGCGGCTTCTGTACCCCCGCTCAAATTCTCTCCGCCAAAGCCTTACTCGATAAAAACCTAAATCCTACAGAAGATGAAATCCGCAAAGCCTTAAACCCGGTCCTCTGCCGCTGCACAGGCTACGTACGCGGTGTTGCTGCGGTGCAGCGTGCCGCATCTTTAATGCGTGGAGAAGATATTAGGCTCTCCACCCATATCGAATGCCTCCTTCCTGCTGATACAAAACAGATCGAACTCCCCGAGGCGTTCTATCGAAGCGACGGAGGGAGCAATCCCCTCCCTCCATTGATTTTTACCCCGCCTGAGATGAAGAAAACAAAGGTCGTGGGTAAACCCGAAGTCAAACTTGATGCAAAAAAACTTGCGCAAGGGCGGCCAGTTTTCACTGATGATTCCCATCCGGACAAGATGCTCTATGGTGCGCTGCTCACCAGCCCACATGCCCACGCCCGAATACGTGATATTAATGTAGAAAAGGCACGCGCCCTGTCTGGTGTCCACGCCGTCCTGACATATAAAGATATCCCCCGCGTTAAATACGCTTCAGGTGGGCAGAGCTATCCCCAACCGCTGCCATACGATCAGGTCAGCCTAGACAATAAAGTACGCCATGTTGGCGACCGGGTTGCGATAGTCGCTGCTGAAACGCAAGAAATAGCCAACCAGGCGCTCGATTTAATTGAAGTCGAATATGATGTGCTGCCAGCTGTTGTGGATATGGAAACTGCCATGCAGGTAAGCGCGCCGGTCATCCATGATGAGGCAGACACCGAGGGCATCTACAATTCAAAACGAAATATTGCCGTCCATATCGAAGCAGAAGTTGGCGATGTGAAGAAAGCCTTTGATGAAGCCGACCACGTTTTCGAAGGCGAATATCGTACCCCAATGCAGCAGCAAGCCCATCTGGAGCCACATATCTGTATTACCTATCTGGACGAGGACGACCGGCTGGTAATCCGCACGAGCACGCAGGTCCCCTTCCACATCCGCCGCATGGTCTCCCCGTTGATCGGTTTGCCGGTCAAAAAGATCCGCGTGGTTAAACCACGCATCGGCGGAGGATTTGGCAACAAACAAGAGTTGATCCTGGAAGACCTGTGTGCCCACCTCACCCTGGCGACAGGACGACCAGTGAAAATGGAATATACCCGTACCCAGGAATTTACCAGCTCGCGCCGGCGTCACGCCAATATCATTCGCTACAAGGTTGGCATCCTAGAAAATGTCATCACTGCCATTGAACTGTACCTGATCGGCGATACCGGCGCTTACGGTGCGCATGCCCTGACCGTCAACATGGTTGGCGGCTTTAAGGGGCTGACGCTCTATAATCCACCCAATGCGAAGTTTATCAGCGATGTGGTCTATACCAACACCATCCCCGCAGGAGCATTCCGCGGCTATGGGGCGATGCAATGCCAATACGGCATCGAAATCCTGATGGGCGAGATCGCCGGGAAACTTAGCCTGGACGTGGTGGACTTAAAGCGGAAGAACTGGCTAAAAATCAGCGAACCAATGTACCTTTCCAAACAATTGGGGGAAGGGCGCGAGGGCGTCGAGCAAGCTTTGCAGACCAGTGGGCTTGAACAATGCGTGGATATTGGCTTGAAAGCCACTAACTTTTATACCAAACGCGAAAAATATAAAAAACAAACCGGGCGTTCCCGACACGGTATCGGCATGGCGGTGGTCATGCATGGAAGCGGAATCGCCAATCTGGATATGGCTGCAGCGACCCTAAAAATGAATGATGATGGCTCTTTCAACCTGCTGATCGGTGCAACCGATCTAGGCACCGGCTCAGACACTATTTTGGCCCAGATAGCTGCGGAGATTCTTGGCGTCCCACTTGAAGACATCATCGTCTACTCTTCGGATACCGATTTCACACCCTTCGACGTTGGGGCGTATGCGAGCAGCACTACCTATATTAGCGGAGGCGCAGTCCGCAAAGCAGCCATGAAGGTTAAAGATCAAATCCTGGAACACGCCGCGCTGATGCTGGATCTGCCAGATACAAGCGGATTGAGACTTGAAAACCGGCTGGTCAGCGGTCCCAATGGAGCAGCTGTCATGCTGAACGATGTTGGTCTGAACAGTTTGCACCAGCAAAATCAGCATCAAATCATGGCAAGCGCCTCCCACACCAGCCCGATCAGCCCGCCGCCGACCGCAGCACAGTTTGTCGAAATTGAATTGGACCTCGATACGGGACACATCAAAGCAGAACGCCTGTTGATGGTTGTGGATTGTGGCCGGGTGATTAACCCTCTCACCGCCGCTGGACAGGTGGAGGGTGGGATGTCGCAGGCTTTAGGTTTCGCGCTGAAAGAGGAAATGCTCTTCGACCAGGATGGTCAGCCGCTGAACGCCAGTTTTGGTAAATATCACATCCCACGCGCAGCCAATACACCCGCCCTGGATGTGATTTTTGTTCAAACTGACGAGCCGAGCGGTCCCTTTGGAGCAAAATCTGTCGCAGAGATCTCCATAGACGGTGTCGCCCCTGCTATGGCCAGCGCCATCTACAACGCCACCGGTGTTTGGATGCGCGAAGTACCCTACACGCCGCAACGGGTCAAAGCGGCGCTTGCCGGGAGAATATAAATACAGGAGTTTTCTGGTGACAGTTGAAGGAACCTGTTTGCGAAATTCCCATGTTTCCAGGATCTGATTGATGCCCAATCGGATAAAGTCGCTCAACTCCGTGTAGACTAGGGATCTTTCCAACCACTCGTTGTCCAAAGAGGGGATTCCCTGGAAAAACATCTATTTATTAGCAGAGGGTGAGGTGAAATCATAACCCAAATCGGTGAAGAGGGTCTGGTGCTGGTAGATCCTTTGAGAGGCGGTCAAGTAGATGGCTACTCCTCTTATGTACCGCCTTACACCTACCGCACCGCTGCCCGCAATCTGGATAATATTGAAGCGTTGATCGTCGACGCAGGCAAATTGTGGAAGTTAAGACTGGCAGATGGCAGGCGGGTTTTTCGATTCAGCATCACCTCATCCGGATTTTGCTGGACCAGATCGTCGATCTTCAGTTAGGCTCTTGAGATGGCAGAAATCACATGTGTGGTCAATAACACCGCCCAGCAAGAATCCACTCTTCACTCTGAACACGGACTGGCTTTCTGGATCGAAACCGGGCAGAACAAGGTACTACTCGATACTGGACAGACAGCTGCTGTGCTGTCACATAATCTGGCCTTACTGGATTTGGCGCCTCAGGATATCGACGCGCTGGCTTTAAGCCACGCCCATTATGATCATACTGGTGGGTTGCATGCAGTCCTTTCTGAAAACAAGCAGCTGAAAATATTCGCCCACACCGAGCTTTTTCTTCCTCGCTATTCCCTTAAAGAAGGTAAATACCAATCGATAGGATTGAAAATTTCACGAGAGGAACTCTCCAGCTGCGCAGAATTGCATCTCAGCAACGATCCCCAGGAGATAGTTCCCAGTATATGGACAACAGGGGAGATCACCGCGCGCCCCGAAGTGGAGGGACGCAGCAATCACCATTTCATCCGCACCGACAAAGGGTGGCAGCCTGATCCTTACCAGGATGACCTATCACTGGTGCTGAAAACGTCAGCAGGGCTCGTGGTGATCTGCGGTTGTTGCCACGCCGGTCTGCTAAACACCCTTTTTTATATCGAGCACATATTTGATGAGCCAATGATTGCCGTAGTAGGAGGGACACACTTGAACACTGCCAGCGACGCTTATCTATCTCATGTGATTGGACTCATCAGGAAACGTTATCCTGATCTTCACCTTTATCTCAACCACTGCACCGGGGAACGAGCAATCCAGGCCTTCATCCGCTCCTTTGGCAGTCGGGCGGAGGCATTTCCAGCGGGAAGGACCATTTACTTCGACGATTAATATCAAAGCTTGGCTGCCCAGACAAGGAATTGCGGCTCACAACCTGAGCAATCCGGTTCTGGTACGATCGACCGCCGTAATTTCATCGCCGGCTGTTTTCAAAGTTGGTGATAGCTTTCCTCCAGTACCTCCGGGTATCTTGCTGCCAACAGTATCACACTTAAATTTCAATCCACTCTACCAAGCCATGGAAGAGATCTTTAATCCATTCAAGGTCATATAAAATCTCACAAAATCCAGGAGTGAAAAACGGCGGTTTGACCAAAGGAGGCAGGGGAATTAGAACACGAGAAGATTAAGCGATTGCTACCAGCCAAATGCTTTCAGGGGTAACGAATCACCATAATCGAGCTATCAAACATCGCAGCGATTTGCTCTGGCAGCTCTCCCAAGCTTGAGCGGAAGCGGTTCGATGATCCAACAGTAGTCACTGCGATCAGGTCATGTCCATTTACTTTGGTGTCCACATCATTCAAAACGTTTTTCCCCAAGGGGCTGAAATCGTATGGGTGTCCATCTGCCAGCAGCCTCACGCTCTCCTGCAGGGCTTCCATATACTCACCAGCTGCCAAAATTTTCAGCGGCACATTCACCGCCTGTGCTATTGCCGTGACCATCTCGAGTGTCCGGCTGACCGATTCTTGCTCCAGCGAATGGCACGGGACAACCAGCACAACTCTTTCGACAGCATTAATCGGGGTTGAGAGTCGACCTACCACCACCGGAACTTCTGCGCTCCACATCACCTCATCCTGAACTGATCCAAAAATCGCCTCCCGCAGGGATGAGCCATTGCCATGCCAGCCCATCACGATCAGAGAAGCATCATTTTCAATCGCTGTTCGCAGGATTCCCCTGGGAACCGAGGTATCCACCCGCCCGATGGGATGGATATCTGTCTGCGGGTCATTTAATATTGGGTTTTCCAGGAGCTGCCGCTGGTGTTCCCGACCTTCAACCCGCCCCTGAACTTCTTGAGCGATATGGACCGGATACAAGACCCCTTTCCCCCAGCGAGCCAGGATACCTGCCAGCGTGATCAGGTGAATGTGATTTTGGGGGTTGGCAATCGGAACCAGTATGCGGTTGAAAAGTGGCTGGATGGGAACCGATATGGCCTGCGGTCGCAGGCGTTCACCGAAGCGCTGTGTGATCATGGAGGAGCTGATCACCGTAAACAAAACCATCAGGATTGCTCCATCAAACACCGTCTGGGGAAAAAGGCCGACTTTTACACCAACCATTACCGTCGCCAGGGTGGCTGCTGCCTGGGCATGTGATAAGCCCCACACAACCATGCGTTCGTCACGACTATACGCGTTGATCCTGGCAATGATCCAGGCAGCAATGTACTTGGTCGCATACACTGCCAAGGTCAGAGCAACCCCAATCAAAATTGTCTCGAGATTAGAGAAGATCGCTATCGGGTCCAGCATCATCCCGATGAACATTAGGAAAATCGGGATAAAAAAGGATTCACCCAAGAATAGAACCTGTCCCGCGACACTGCTGCGCGGTGGTAATGTGCTGTTGATTGCCAGGCCCGCGAGAAATGCCCCAACAATTGCATGCATACCGATCAGGTCAGCTAAAAAAGCAGCCACAAACAGAGAAACCAGCACAAATTGGAATTCAACCGATCGGCCGGTAAAGTGTTTGAAAAAGATCTTTCCAACGCGCGGCAGGCCGAAAAGGATGATAAACGCGTAGCCCGTCATCAGCATGATCAGCTTGATAATCGTGGTAATCGAGAGTTCACCACCTTCGACTACGGCATGCTCGCCTCCGTGCGCCCCAGCGACAACTGCCAAGATCAAGAGGGCAAAAACATCCGTAAATACCGTCGCGCCAATCGTCACCGATACCGACTCGTTGCGTAAGATCCCAAGGCGGCTTAAAATCGGGAAACCTACTAGAGTATGGGAGGCGTATACCGATCCGAGCAGGACTGCACCGCTCCAGTCCAGGCCAATCAGCCGGCCCAACGCGATTCCTGAGACTTCCGGGATGATAAAGGTCAGAGCTCCAAACAGCATGGATTTATTGCGGACCTGGTTGAACTGGTTTAGATCGATCTCGAGGCCGGCACTGAACATGAGATAGATCAAGCCAACCGTCGACAGGAGTTCGATTGTCCGCCCCGTCGAGAGCAGGTTGAAGCCATTGGGTCCTACCAGGATCCCTCCCATAATCAGACCAACAATTCCAGGTAAGCGGGCTCGCTCGGAAAGAATTGGGGTGATGAGGATGACAGCGATCAGGGTAAGGAAAACAGACACTGGCTCAGTTATAAGAGCTGCTGGAGCACCTAGAATCTGATCATACATTTGTCTTCTCCCAAATTGCCCTATTACTTTCCCAAAGGTTCGCGCCTTAGTCAATGGGGTAAAAGTACTTGTGCACTCCAGGAGATCAACCTCTATTTTCTATTTATTAATGAATCGAAACCAATCTCTTCCCTCCAGAAGATTACTGAACCGGAACCTTGCGGGCTCACCTACCCGTTTACAGCTTCTTACCGGTTCAAAACACATGTTTAACCTCCATATATTAATAAAAAACTCTTCCCGCCTCACGAGAAGAGGTCAAAATAAGTGCAATCTCTCCTGGCATTGATTTCGATGGAGTGGAGGGATTGATGCTCAATAGACTTCCATCCCAGGTGGAGAACTTGGTCCTGCCATCGGGTCGCGCCATGCGATCTGCATCTCAGTAGCGATACGCTGGTCGAATGAAACTCGAGCATTGTTAACAGCACAAAACAGGGAAATCCGGTGGGATAGAAGGACCATTAATCCTAAATTGGGAGAGGCGCTAGCCTGGTGATTCGGGGGGCACGAGAGTGGAAACCTTTACAGCAATCGATGAGATTGTGCTGCTGCCTTCATTTTTTTGGGTGATACCGCATCAGGTGATCGATCTCTCCAGGACAGTCAAGCGGAATGAAATGGGAGATCGACCCACATAAGCTGAAGATGATTGACGAGTAAAGAGGTCGAAGCCAGCTGGCGGACTGGTATAAATGATGATTAACCGAAGTGCACCTGGCGAGCTGTGATTAACATATCCCGGATCGGGTCATAGTCTGCATCGCTCACTCCGGCGAAGCGCTTTAACCCCAGGTTTGCCAAGAGCGCCTTTCCTTCCAAGTCGGTTTCCATATCCAGCAGAATCCTGCGGATTTTCGTCCGCAGGTTTACAGGTACTCCCATATGGATTATCCAGGGCGGGATTGGGCTGGGTCCCCAGGTTGCAATCTTCTTAATTTGTTCTGCAACTTCTGGCCTGTTTTTCAGCTCCATCTCGAGCACTGTACTGTCAATAGATGTGCCATCAACTGCCCCGTCCAACAGCATCTGCAGGGCGGCTTGGTGACTGCCGGCTTCGGTGATCTCTCCAAAAAAACCATCCAGCTCCCCCATTCGCGCCAGCATATATCGCGTCAGGTTGTACCCGGAGTGAGACCCGGGCTCATTGTACGCCCATCTCCCCCCGCGCAAATCCTCAAATGACCTGAATTTGCTCTCTTTACCTACGACCACATCAGAAAAATAAACCGGTTTGCCGTGATAGCGCGGGGCGCTCATCACCGGTGCAGCCAGGAGCTCGAGCTGCGCACCCTCCCGGTCAACCTTCTGCACATAAGGCAGGCCGCAGATCCAGCCGATATTGATCTGCCCGGAGTCCAGCATTTGCTCTCGCTCCTGCCAGGGTGGAGCCGCAATGAACTGACATGCGATGCCCAGCTTCCCACCCAGGTAGCCCGCCAGAGCAGCCGCGAGCCAATCCTGGTTCGGCGCTTGGAGTGAGGTGAGGGATAATTTTTTCATGAGGGAATGCTGTTTTCTACGGCGCAGCCAGGGCAAAGCGGACCACCTCTTCGATCTCCATTTGCCGTCCAATTTCCCAAGCCGCCTCTAGCTGGTTAATCTCTAATTGCTCCTTCAGCCTGGCAATATACTGCTCATATTCCATTTGCTCATATATCAACATGGGAGAATCAGAGGCCTCGCGCAGGGCTTCCGCTGCGCCCAGCAGCTGCGCACTCCGCTCCCAAAGCTCGTTTTCAATGGCGATAAATCCGAAACATTCCAGCTGGTTTGCCATCGCGCCGCGATTTCCCAGGTTCTGCCAGACCAGGATCGTTTCACTGTAGTTTTTTATCGCTTCATCCAGCCTTCCTAAATTGCGGAGCGCATGCCCGATTTCGCTGCGAGCGACGTTAGCAAAATAATTATCCCCATAGATTTCGTAGATCGCGATGCTTTCTTCATAATACGAGATAGCATCTGCAAATTGTCCCTCCCTGAGTGCGATCTGTCCCTGTCCAAGCATGAAGTTTCCCTTCATCCACTGATGGGGGTATGTTTGGTACCATTGGCGCAATTCCTTGAGATAGATGTTCTCCTTGGCACTGACTCCGTCAACAAATATGGCTAACATTGCCAGGACACGCAAGGAGAACCCGAGACCCTCCCTGTTATTTATCCGCTGGCCAATTTCCCGGCCCTCGAGTGCATAATTACCTGCCTGCTCCAGTTCATTTACGTATATAGATACAAAACCCGCGATCCCCAGGCATATGCACAAGGCATTCTCGTCCTGGGATTGTCGTGCCAGTTCCACGGCTTCTCGAGCAATCAAGATCCATTTTTGGCTACCACCCTGCATGGTCATCAGCATCGCATGCCAGCCGCGCACAAGGGAAAGCAAGGCGCGGTGCTTATTGAGTGTTTCACCCTCCAGGGTTGATAACTGGTTCAGAGCCGCATTGAACACTCGCTCTGACCAGGATTGACCTTCCTCGATCATTGAGCGCAAGATGTAATATTGCTGGATTCCTTCCACCAACTTCAAAGCCTCAAAGGGCTCGTTTTCCAGGTTCCACTCAAGTGCTGTGCGGATGTTACTGTGGTCTTCATCCAGCAACTCGATCCACGCCCGATCCCCTTCAGTGATCATACGCTCCCTGGCACTGATCACAAGCTCAGTGTAATATTCTGCATGCCGCTGGCGAATCTGAGCGATCTCCCCTGCCTCCCTCAGGCGCTCACGGGCGTATTGGCGGATGGTTTCCAGCAAGTGGTAGCGCGTTTCACCATCAGGCGTTTGTTCAACGATCACCACTGATTTATTGACCAGGTTGAAGAGTCCCTCCAATACGTCTAATTGCTCCTGCTGAGGATCGTTCACGATCGCTTCAGCTGCATCCAGATTCCAACCTCCTGAGAAAACCGATAATCGACGAAGCAATTCACGCTCATCTTCATCCAGCAAGTCCCAGCTCCAATCGATCAGCGCCTGAAGTGTTTGCTGGCGGGGCAGGGCTGTGCGGCTTCCACCCGCTAACAACTTGAAGTGGTCCTGCAGGCGGGCAGCAATCTGTTCAGGAGAAAGCATCCTGACGCGAACTGCTGCCAGCTCGATCGCCAAAGGGATGCCATCCAGACGCTGGCATATCTGCACTATGGGGGTACCGTTTGCCAGGGTTAGCTGGAAGCCCGGCGAGACTGACTGGGCGCGCTCAACGAACAGCCGTACGGATTCATAAGCCAGCAATCCATCTCCCTGATCGGTGCCGTTGGTGGTTGGGACCGAGAGCGAAGGCACCTGGTAAATGGACTCACCACCAATGCCCAATCCCTCGCGGCTGGTAGCCAGGATGGTTAGTTTCGGGCATTCCTTCAACAATACCTGTGCCAACCTGGCACTGGCCGCGATCAAGTGCTCGCAATTGTCAAGCAAAAGCAATATTTGTTTATAGCGCAGGAAATCCACCAGTACATCCTGCAATGATCGGCCGGGTATTTCACGCAGGTTCAAGACAGAAGCAACCTGCCCTGGTATCTGCTCCGGGTCAGTCAGCGCAGCCAGCTCTACCAACCAAACTCCATTTTGGAATTGGTCAAGGTGTTCTCTTGCGGTGTGCAGCAGTAAGCGCGTTTTCCCTGTTCCGCCCACCCCAACCAGGGTCAGTAAACGGGTGTTCTCTAACAAGTGTTGGACTTCTTCCACCTCGCGCTCGCGGCCCACGAAACTGGTGAGCGATTCCGGCAGGTTGTTACTGGTACTGGCTGTGGTTTTCAACTCCGGAAATTCTGCTGCCAGTCCATCGCCAACAAGCTGGAACACCCGCTCTGGAACCGCCAGGTCGCGCAGGTAATACTCTCCTAAATCGACCAGTTCCGCCCCTTCCGGCAGGCTCTCACGAATTAATTTGGCGGTTATATCTGAGAGCAACACCTGACCGCCATATCCCGCCCCCATCAAGCGTGCAGCGCGGTTGACCGCAGATCCATAATAATCCCCGTCCCGCAATTGGGCTTCCCCACTATGCAGGCCCATGCGGACCCGTAGCGGTTCAGGTAAATCCCAGCCTCCATTTTGGAGCGAGCTTTGTCCTGCCAGGGCTGCGCTGATGGCATGCGAGGTCGAACTGAAAACCGCGTGGAACCCATCACCGGTGCTTTTTACCACAAAGCCCCCGTATTGTTCGATGATCTCCCGCATCAGGCTGTCGTGCTGCGAGCTGGCAGTTTCCATCGCCTCGGGGTAACTCTCCCACAGCCGGGTGCTGCCTTCAATATCTGTAAACAAAAAAGTGACGATTCCTTCTGGTAAGATCATCAAATATCCTCATAGCCCCGTAGAACAGGTAAAAAAATCCTGCCGATTAATTTTCTATATAATTACCCTAATTTATCTAATTATACTTGTTTCTAATCCCCCAAGGCATGCAATCTTGGAAATTTCCTCCCTGGTTAGCGTCTATTTAGCGGAAATTCGCAGGCTAATAACCGGATGACTCTCGGATTGTGTCCAAGGGATTTGGTAAACACGCTGGACGAAGCCGAGTCCTCTGTCCACATTGAGTCTATACCATTGAGCTGGTGGATGACGAAGGAGGACATCCAGTTTAGTTTCGCCTTGGAGGCTTTCCGTCATACTTCACCACACGCCCTGTGCCCTAAGTTCAACCATTGCGGCCTTATGAATCTCGATCAGCTGGGTGATGTCCTCGTCTGTGTGTGCGGTGCTTATAAAGCCATGATTGGGTGGTATGTGCAGCCCGTTCATCCGGTACAGCAATCTAAGGCCAGGACCAGCATAGCGGTGTCCCTGGCGCGCATCGCGGACGCTGTCCACCGGCCCACGTGACGTGTGCATCCAAAACATCGAGCCAACGCCAGTGGCTGTGACCGGGAAGTCCTCCGCTTGGGCAAAGCGGTTGATCTCGGTCCGAAAGCGGTCCCCCATGGCGTTAATTTGTGCATACAGCTGTGGTTCTCTGCTCAAGCGCCGCAGGACAGCAGTCCCGGCTGCAGTAACCATTGGGTTGCCATTGAATGTACCAGCCATAAGGATCGCTCTCCCTGGTTCAAGGTCATATTCCATTAATCGCATTGCCTCAGCAGTTCCACCAACTGCGCCGAAGGGGAGGCCACCACCAGCGATCTTGCCGTAAGTACTCACATCCGGTATCACACCGTAGAACTCCTGAGCCCCACCCGGGGCGAGGCGAAATCCAGTGATCACTTCATCAAAGATGAGGAAGGCACCTATCTGGCGAGTAATCCTGCGCAGCTCGGTCAAGAAATCCTTGTGAGCCGGTATTGTGCCCGCTGCACCCTGCACAGGTTCGATGATCACAGCAGCCAGCCGATCCGCATATCTAAGTATTTTTTCAAAGGCCGCCGGGTGATTGTAAGGCAAGACGATGGTATCCTTCCAGGCCCCCTCAGCCAGTCCGGGACTCTCGGGGATTGCGGTGGGATCCTCGACAGGCCCAAACGAACTGCTGGTCAGATGTGGTCGACCGAAACTGACCGCCAGCAGATCATGAGTCCCGTGGTATCCACCTTCAAATTTAGCAACCAGAGGCCGACCAATTGTGGCGCGCGCCAGTCGCATAGCGTACATGGTTGCTTCGGTGCCGGAATTGCAAAAAGTCACCTTGTCAACGCCTGGTATCATGTCACAAAACAGCTTTGCGAAGGCATACTCATGCTCATGGCATTGCCCATAATGAATCCCGCCTGGCAAGATCTCCCTGATCGCTGCCTCGACTTCGCCTGGTGCATTACCGAGGATCAAAACCGAGAAACCGAGCATGAAGTCAAGATATTGATTGCCGTCTGCATCCCAGAGCCTGGCACCCTTCGCCCTCTTTACCACCATCGGGAATGGATCTGCCAATCGGAAAAGACTGCCCACACCCGCCGGCATGACTGAACGGTTTTCCTGCCAGATCTGTAATGATTTTGGAGACCCGGCTCGTATTTGTTCGCGATATGCGTTTAAAAGCTCTTCAATTCTCTCCTCATTCTGCATTGTATATTCTCCCTTTGGTGAGCGATCCCCGTTCACTGTTCATCCTAATTGTCCAACCCATACCCGCTCTCAATCAGTTCAACGAGACGACGGGTGAATCGAGTAGCAGGGGCTCCATCGACCACATCGTGGTCGAA
>JBJYXV010000016.1:18790-55306 GCA_046260155.1 Anaerolineales bacterium | reverse complement strand
GTCGGGGCGCTGGGATTTGAACCCAGGACCTCTTGCACCCCATGCAAGCGCGCTAGCCGGGCTGCGCCACGCCCCGAACTGGCACAGATTATAGCGCGTAAAGATCGTTCTGGCAACCCTGCCAGCCATTCCCAGGATCAGGCAGATGCCTGTATAATTCCTGGGATGCGATCCCGATTTTTGTTAATCATCTTCATTATTTTCCTGACGGCCTGCGCCAGCAGCCAACCTACCCAAGTGCAAATCGCTTCCATCACGCCTGGTGCAGCTGGTGAAGGTTCCCCGCAAATGACAGCATCAATCACCCGAAGCCAGACCCCTATGCCGACCGAAGCCCCGACAGAAACTGGAACCCCAATCCCAACTTCCTCCCCCACGCCGGAGTCCTCTCTCTGCTCACCACTCGGTGTTCACCCCCTGGAGGAACTGCCGGAGATCATCGGCGATCCATACGACCCGCCACGCCCTGGCCGCGAGGAACGCCACCATGGCATCGATTTCGGTTACTACCACTACCAGGAGCGTGATTCGATGCTGGGAGAACCGGTGCAGTCTGTCCTGCCGGGTGTGGTTGCTTCAGTACTCGATGGGCAGTATCCGTATGGCAACATGGTGATGATAGAGACAACCCCACCAGATATCCCGGTCTCCCTATCGGAAGAGATCGAAATTCCCAATGGTAGTTCGCTTTATGTCCTGTATGCACATCTCGACCAACCGCCAATGGTGGTGCTTGGGGAGCAAATCAAAGCATGCCAATCGTTAGGCGTGGTTGGAATGAGCGGTAATACAGATATCCCCCACCTGCACCTCGAGACCCGCTGGGGACCGCCAGGGCAGGTATTCGAGAGCATGCGCTTTTACGATACCCAAGCTACCCAGGAGGAGATGGATGCTTATGTCCTGTGGCGCACCAGCGGAGTTTTCCAGCATTTTAACCCGCTCTACCTGCTGGCTCCGGGTGCAGTCCCTACCCCAACTCCAGAACCATTCTAACCAGGTTGGGCCTGGGTTTCGATCTCCTTTGGCTGGATACCTACCAGGTTCTGACCTTTATAGTAGGACCAGCCAAGGATAAACAAGCCTACCTGGGAGATGCCCAGCCAGGCCAGGATCACGGTCAGAGCAACTGAGATCCAATCGATCCACTTGGCCAGGTTCGCATCCAGGTAGGAGAGCTGTTCCTGGGTTGTTTCGATCTTCTGTCCATACTCGTCTAGCGTCCCCAACAGGATGCCGATCGAGTCTTCTAGCTCTGCAAAGCCCGTGGTGAGTGAATCAACAGTGTCCTGTGTGGTCTGTGAGAGCTGCTCGATTTTTCCGCTGCCTTCCTCGATCTGGTTCTGCAGGTTGCCCAGCTGCTCAGCTCCTTGCTCGATGCCTTCGATGCCAGGGAGCTGGATGTTGATCAGGGGCAGCTCGTTGATGCGCTCGATCGTATCCCTGATGTCAAGCAGCGTCTCTCTCAGAGTGCTGATGGCACCTGCCACGCTGTCTAACACCGGCGTGAGCGTGTTTTCAACCTTTCCCACGATATCTGCCAGGCGGTTGAGATCCTCCTGCGCGTTGAGGCCCAGCGTCTCCAGGATCGCCTGCAGCAGGTCGATCTGCGCCTGGGCGGAGATCAGCTCGGCCCGGGATAATTTGATCGCTGTCGCTGCTCCTTCCAGGTCCTGCGAAGTGGTTTCGACCAGGGAAAGGGCGCGCTCCGTAAGCGGCTGGTTGTAAACCCAGACCCCGATCAGGCTGCCCAGGCTAACCAGGAAGAAAATCACGCTTAATACCAGCAGTGCTATTCCAATGATCCGTGGAATATTCGAATTGGGTTCCGGGTCCATAAAAGCCTTCCTCGTGGTATGCGATCTTGCGATCGATCACCCATCGCCATTCAGTTTGAGTATCGGATAGATTATAGTCGATCGTGGGAAATGTAAGACAGGAACTGCAGTACCATACAATTCTAATTCCCCTTTCCATATAAAGTGAATGGTATGTCCTGGACATTGCACACCACTCGATTGACTTTCGCATTTCAAATCGCTATAATGGATGCACAATTTTACGGATCGCGATCTTCACCGAACGCAGGCAGCCGGGCGAAGCGCCGCACACATCCAGGAAAACACACCCGACGGCAGATCTTAAACTGGTGTGTTTGTGTTTTTTAAAAAAACCGATGCGATCCTGAAGATCGATCTTGGTTAATACTTTTATTCATGGTTCTGCTGCATTGAACTCGCAGGAAAGGGAAAGGAGAATTCAAACATGAAATACCTGATCACCGGGTTACCCGGTTCAAATCCACTACCTGTGGAACAAGGCGCTGCACTGCTCCAGGCTGGAAAGGCATGGATCAAGGAGAGAATCGCTGACGGTAGCCTGGACTGTCACTACAGTTTTTTCGGTGGGGGAGGGATTGCCATTGGGAACGCAACTTCTCACGAAGAGTTACTGCAGGATATTCTTGCCTACCCGCTCTACCCGTTTTTCGAGTGGGACGTACAACCGCTGCTTGAATTTGAAGAAGCGTACGAGAATTATATTGAGTTTTATCATCAGATCGCGGGTTGACCAATATTACTGGTGTGAGCATTTTCCCAAGCAAGCATGCTCACCCCAGCACCGGATCCGGGGTTGCCAGGCACGGAGAGAAGTGTAAGGAGGAAAACACCCGCTCCAGGCAACCCCGCCTGTGCGCTAACAATAAGTACTTCTTCCCGCAGTGTGCCACCAATAGAATACCGGCATTAATGATCCTAACCATCCTGGAGCAGGTTTCAATTAAATAACTTTATCCCAGGGTGATTGGTGAATGGCCTTCAATTTTGGAGATTTGGATGACAGCAACGGTGAGGTTAACTGCCATTTCATCTTTTATCGGCTTCTTGTTAAATATGACCATTCTTTATCTCGTGCTTGCACGTGGTCGGAAAACTTATCATTATCTCTTTGCCGGTGTACTCTTTATTTGTGCAGTTTGGGACCTTGGAATTACGCTTGCTATGCTGCGAAACGGACATCCTGGAGAATTGATCAGTCTTGGCTATCTCGTTTCCATCCCGTGCACGCTCCTGGTACCGCTCGTTTTTCATTTCACCTGTAGCTACCTCAACTGTCCACGTACCAAAACAACCATCATCCTTTGGGTGATGACAGGCGTCATGGTGATCCTGTTATCGCTTGGTTTTTTATTCAGACAGCCAGCCATTTTACCGCTAGGAAGAATTATCGGAGTGTATGAATACAGTTGGGGAAATATCTGGAAGGGCGATGAGAACTGGCGGAATAGTCTGCTATTCGCGATCCCCTCTTACTATATTGTCTTTTTGGTTGTCTGCTGGTTTCTTTTCAACCGATTACGGCAGGAAACCTCACCTGTTGTCCGCCGCCACCTGATCTATATCCTGGTTGGTTTCCTGGCGATTGGTTTTGCCGGGACGAAAATATTCGCCGTAGTAGGAGTAGATTGGCCAATCCTGCTGCCAGCAGGGATGGCATTAAATGACATCTTCGCCGGATTAATCGGGATTGCGATCATTAAGGAACGCTTATTTGACATCACTGTGGTGCTCGAAAAAGGTGCCCTCTATTCTGTTCTCGGTGCGGGATTCATTTTTATCTTCAGTTTTTCTGAACACATGCTGGCAACATATGTTGGTGAGGTGCTTGGTGAAAACTCTTATGTCATCCACCTGATATCGATCGCGGTGGTCATCGCGGTGCTTATGCCCGTCAAGCATTGGCTGGAGCGGAAGTTGAATTATTTTTTCCAGGCACGCCAGATTGAATTTTGACCAGGATTGCGCTCCGAGAAGCAGATCTGGAGAGATCACAATTGCGTAATAAGAAAATTAATTGAAGAATTAATTCGGTATATAATAAAATTATCCCTTGTTTCAGGAAAGGCTTGCGATGCAGATCACTAAAGCTGAAGTGACACCGATCCGCTTACGCCTCAAGCAACCTGGGGCGATGGCGCTTATGCCGCAGATTGAGGACATCCTGGTGATTTTTATCAGGATGGAACTCTCGACCGGACAGAGTGCCTGGGGTTGTACTGTCTCCCATCCGGAATTAACCGGCGACCAGCCGCAAGAAGTGATCAAAGCCTGCCTGGCTTGCGCTGACCTGGTGCCTGATCTGCACCCGACCAATATCGAGTATTCCCTCGATCAGTTAGCTCCCCTGGTAAGCGAAGCACCATCTGCGATGTGTGCATTTGACCTGGCTTTTCATGATTTGTTGGGTCTGGTAAGTGGTTTACCGCTCTACCGTCTGTTAGGGGGCTACCGCAATTCGATCCAGACTTCGGTGACGATCCCTATTGGCACCGTTGAGGAAAGTGTGGCGGTTGCCCAGGCCCGCGCGAAATTGGGATTCCGCGTGTTGAAAATCAAGGGAGGCCGTGACCCGGAAGAGGACGTGCACCGCATTCGCAGCATCCAACGTGTCTTACCCAATCATATCCTGCGCCTGGATGCAGATGGTGCTTATTCAGTACGATCGGCTATTGAGGTTGCGCGTGCCCTGGAAGGTCGCATCGAGATGTTGGAGCAGCCGACACCTGCGGATGACCTGGATGGTTTGTGCCGGGTGAAAGAAAACAGCCCCATGCCTGTCCTGGCGGACCAGAGTGTCACCGGTCCGGAATCAGTCCTGAAGATCGCAACACGGGGGATTTCCAGCGGGATCTGCGTCAAGCTAGCGACCTGCGGTGGGCTGCGCTGTGCGGACCAGATCGATGCCATTGCCAGAGCTGCCAAACTGACCACCATGGTGAGCTGCCTGATTGAGCCTGCGCTTTTGATTGCTGCTGGTTTAAGCTTCGCGCTCTCCAGCCCAAATGTGCAGTATGCTGACCTGGATGGGTTCCTGGAGCTGGAGCGTGATCCCAGTGTCCCGGGATTTATCCTCCAGGAGGGTTGGTTAACTGCCAGCGAGGTGCCGGGTCTGGGCTGCACGGTCAATCTGAGCTAACTGGCTGTATATCCAGCATCTTTCAATCACCTATTCAGCTGGCATATGCTAAAATTTTCCTGTGATTGAAATTCAAAACCTGCAGAAAGTCGTTGATGGCCAGACGGTGGTCGATATTGATGCACTGACTGTGAACCCTGGCCAGGTGACCGGCTTTCTCGGGCCAGTGGACAGCCAGTTGGGGGTGATATTCGAGCTGCTCACTGGGCAAACCCACCCGACTGCAGGTTCCATAAAAATATCAAATTTCAATCCTTACCATGAACGTGGGCAGTTCAGCCAGCAGGTTGGGGTTGTCTTCAGCGAAGACAACTTCTACCAGCGCCAATCCGTGGTTGCAAATCTTAAATTCTACAGCCGGCTTTATAAATTACCCCCTGGTCGGGTGCCAGAAGTCCTTGAACTGGTGGGATTGGCTGACCAGGCAGGTACCATCGTTGGGGATTTGAACCCCAGCCTGGTCAGGCGCCTGGCTTTTGGCAGGGCGATCCTGCACCATCCCAGGGTACTGGTTTTAAATGACCCCCTCAAAGATTGTGATGCGGCCAGTGTGAATATCATCAGCAGCCTGGCACAGGATCTTGCCCGGGAAGGAGCAACGATCCTTATTTTCTCCCAGGAGGAGGTACAAATTAATCAGCTGGCTGCAGTTGTCTACCGTTTTGACCAGGGCCGGGTGGTGGAAAGCTATCATCCAGGTGAAGAAGAGCGGGAAAGTTTACCCTTTAAAATCCCGGCCAGGCTGGAATCCACGGTTGCGCTGGTTGATCCCGCGGATATCTATTATGCATTTACCCAGGATGAGCGCACTTTCCTGCAAACCGCTGACGGAAGCCTGCCCACGCAGTTCACCATGGCCGAACTAGAACAGCGCCTCTCACGCAGCGGATTTTTCCGGGCTCACCGGGGCTACCTGGTCAATCTGCAGCTGGTGAAAGAAGTGATCCCGTATACGCGCGACAGTTTCAGCCTGCGGTTGAAAGACCCCCAAGGGACAAAAATTCCACTGAGCAAATCCGCTGCGCGTGAACTGCGGGACATGATGGGTTATTAAGCAGGCATTAGAGTTCTATATCCTAACGATCCCAAATAGAGACAAATTTAGCCGAATAATCCCCTTTTTTTCCTGCCATTCAAGCCCTTTTTCAGGCTGTTTACCGCCTGGATCAGCCTTTCGCCATGTTTTTGTTGCATCAAGGATTTCATTTATATATACTGGTGATGCAATTTGATCAAGGCAAGATGCGAACACAGGGAAGGTAAAAACCCTGGTTTAGGAGAAAAGAATGAAGGCTATTGAGGTAAGCAACTTGACCCGCAATTACAACGGTCTTTGTGCAGTAGACGGGATTAGTTTTGATGTCAATCAAGGTGAGATCTTTGGCTACCTCGGACCCAACGGGGCTGGCAAGACGACCACCATCCGCATGCTGACCGGGCAGCTGCGCCCAACAAGTGGTTCAGCCCGGGTGATGGGCTGCGATGTGGTGGCGGACCGGGAAGCGTTGAAACCCCAGATCGGGGTAGTTTTTGACAGCCAGAATTTATACGAGCGCATGTCCGCCCGTGACAACCTGAATTTCTACGCCCGTTTATACCGGGTGGATAAAGCCAGGGTCGACCAGGTCCTGGAACAAACCGGGTTAAGCCGCCGATCGCAGGAAAAAATCAGCAGCTATTCGAATGGCATGAAGCAGCGCTTGCTGATCGGCCGGGCTCTGCTCCACGAACCGCAGGTGCTCTTCCTGGATGAACCGACCCGCGGCCTGGATCCGAATATCGCCCGGGATATCCGCCAGATCGTTGTTGAGCTGGCACAAGGTGGGATGACAATTTTCCTGACCACGCACTACATGGAAGAAGCAGACCAGCTCAGCGGCCGGGTGGGGATTATTGACCAGGGTAAGATCGTTGCCCTGGATACTCCTGAACGATTAAAGAACCAGTACACCATAGGTGAAGACACGACACTGGAAGATGTTTTTGTCCAGCTGACCGGCAGGCACCTGGGACAAGGGAGTGATGTGTTATGACAAAAATAATTGATGCGCTGAATATTGGTTGGACTATCGCCCTGAAAGATGTGCGCGATGCATTCAAGAATAAAGGCACCCGCACTAATATCCTGGTGCTGGTTGGGATGGTGGTATTCTTTTACTGGATGAGCACACTGCGCCCATTCGACAAGAGTGTGGATGTGGTCCTGCTGGATGAGGGGACTTCCAGCCAGCAATTTGAGGCGGCTAAACTCGAGGATGGATCCGAACTTACTTTCCGGCAGGCTTCTTCATTTGCTGAGTTCGAGCAGGAGATGGCTTACCAGGATTTGGGGATTGTTGTTCCTGGAAATTTTGACCAGCTGACTGCTTCAGGAGAAGAGATTTCTCTTGCAGGTTATATTCACTGGGCTCAAAGAGGTCAGGTGGCTGATCTTGAAAACAAGTATTCGGCCATGTTTTCTGAGCTGCTTGGGATGCCGGTGAATGTAGAAATCGGGGACAATATCCTGCTGCCGCCGGTTGATGCGCTGGGGATGGCCTCCACCGCAGCCTTTCATGTTTTCTTTGCTGCCGCATTCATGGCTCTGACAGTGGTACCATTTCTCATCCTCGAAGAACGGCAGTCCAAGACCATGGAAGCACTGCTGGTGTCACCCGCCAGCCCGGGCCTGGTTGTGTTCGGTAAAGCCATCGCTGGTTTGATCCTGGTGATCGCCATCGCTGGATTGTCGCTTGCCTTGAACGGCATCTACATTATCCAATGGGGTTGGGCGGTGGTCGGCTATCTGCTCACAGCCTTTTTCTTTATTGGCTTTGCCTTGCTGCTCGGATCGATGATCCGGTCACCCCAACAGGTGACCTTATGGATGCTGCCGGTGGTCTTTGTGTTCATTGTGCCTGGATTTTTCGTGGATGAACCAAACCTCACCCCTGCTGCGAAATCGGTGATCGCCTGGCTGCCCAGCACGGCTTTGAACAGGATTTTGGGTTTTTCGGTTTCGGATGGTGTCGACCGCAGTATGCTCGCATTCAATCTGGCGATTGCAGCTATCAGCATCCTGGTGGTTTATGCCCTGGTCATTTGGCAGATCCGCCGTTCGGATCGATGATACCAACAACTAACCTGGATAATTCTGGTAAAAAATTATTCTCCGTAAGGAAATTCAATATGATGGACAGCCTGTATATCATAGGTAATATCGCCGCAAAAGATATCCTTGATGCGATCAAGAACCGCGTCGTGGTCTACCAGATCATCGCGATGTCGGTGCTATTAGTAGCGATAAAAGGATTGGGTCTGATCATCCAGCCACCGGCCACCCAGGTCATGGTATTTGATCCAGCCGGGTCAACCCTGTCAGCCATGCTTGCAGAAAGCACCGAATTCAGCGTTCACCAGGTTGCCTCCCTGGAGGAGCTGCAGACATCGATCAGCAATATGGGATTCGGCTTGGGTGCAGAAATGGGATTAGAAATCGCACCTGGCTTTGATCTACAGTTTGAGGATTCTGAGCAGGTAGAAATCAAAGGTTATGTATCCTGGGCGAACCGTGGGAAAGCCAAGGCGCTCCAGGCTGAGATAGGAGCCGCGCTGACGGAACTGGTGGGCAAACCGGTTACCGTGGAAATCGAGGGGAATATCATCACTCCGCCCGCCAAAATCGGGTTGTTGGTGGGTATCATCACCATCTTCGCGGTGACGATAATCCTTAACAACGGCATCATCCTGGTGCCGGCATTAATGATCGAAGAAAAACAAAATCACACCCTGGATGCCCTGCTGGTATCCCCGGCCAGCATTAACCAGGTGGTGGCGGGTAAAGCGATAGCTGGAGCATTCTACGTACTGGTGACTGTCCTGATCGTTTACCTGGTTTACTGGTCCGGGGTTTACAATTGGGGTGTGACAGCCCTTTTCCTGCTTGGCGCAGTACTGTTTGCGGTCTCCGTGGGCTTATTGTTCGGGGTGCTGTTTGATCGCCAGCAAGAGATGACCGGCTGGTTGAGCTTCTGCCTGGTTTTTATCATTGGAACGATTTTTATCGAGCTGATCAACCTTGATCTGCCGGTGTGGATCGAGCAGCTCCTGCCCTGGATTCCGCCGGTTGCCCTGGCCCGGATATTCTGGGCTTCTTTCTCCTCCCAGCCAGATATCTCGCAGATTTTGCTTGCTTTTGGTAGTGTATTGATCTTTTCATGTATCCTATTTGGCATTGTTGCCTGGCGCATCAAGCAGGCCGACAGGTAATCTTAACGCAACCTGCACACCCAAATGCGTGATAATTGGGTACAATTTACTATCGAATGCAATTTAATTATTTATCTACCGGGAGCAAACAATATGGTCAAACACAGCAAGAAAAAGCAGCAGAAACCAAAGCGCGGCACGGGCTGGTCAATCTGGTTGATCATCATCGTAATCCATAGTTTTATCGCTTCCTTCGCGACACTCTCCATGATGAACTCACCCGAAGGAACCACACGCCAGTGGTTGATTAGCTTACTAATGATCTTCACTGCTTCCAAGGCCATTGCGGCATTGGGGATGTGGGAATGGAAGAAATGGGGTTTATACCTGTACGTGATTGGTGTATTGGGAACGATGGCCATCACCCTGGTGCTGACCAGCTTCATGATCTGGGGCGTGTTTTATGAAGCCATTCCACTGCTGATAACCGGATGGTTACTGAGGGGTAAACAGGAGTATTTCAAGTAAATCATCTCTGCGTCTCTTGGGATCATCGCAGAATAGAAATCATCTCTAACAAGAATTAACAATCTCCTCCCCATGAATATCACCAGGAGGAGATTTTTGATGGCCAGGGATAAATATGATTAACTACTCTTGCATGGTAAAATTCAAGGATTAATCGATTTTCAACCGAAAAAAACGCAAGGGGTAGCGAGGGCAGGTTTCTACAGGAGGATATTGGACAATGAAAAGACACTTCAGAACCAATCCAGTAACAATTCCGCAGCTAGTTCCTACTCTAGCAGTGCTGCTTATCCTAGTGTTCCTTATGGCAGCCTGTGGGGGTACAGCACCTGAGTCGACCACTGAACCGCCACCTGTTGAAACGGAGCAGGTGGTCGAACAGCCACCAACAGAAATTCCTCCGACCCCTGCACCGGTTGTCGACATGGACCAGGTGGTAGATGAACTTTGGCTCTTGCTCGGTTATGGAGATGCTCTGAATCCCTCAGTGGTTGAACCGGGGACTGTGATCACCCTGGTCTTTTCCGCGGACGGAAGCGTATCCGGTTCTTCGGGGTGTAATAATTATTCCAGCACCTACCAGGTCGCTCCGGATGGGACCCTGACTTTTGATTCTCCCTTCGCGACGACAATGATGTTTTGCCCCCAGGGTATGGATCAGGAAACCGCCTACCTTGCAGCATTGGAGAATGCCCAATTGTTGGGTATAAACTCAGAGGGTCGCCTGCAGATTATTTATGACTCCGGACAGTCTTATGAAGAGAAGCTGGTGTACACCCAGGGTGAGACACCACTTGTGAATACCCAATGGCTGCTGGTTGGATATGGTGAACCAGGCGCACCCGAGACTGTTGAGTCCGGGACAGCGATTACGGCAACATTCAGCGAGGATGGCAACGTCAGCGGGTCAGCAGGCTGTAACTTCTACGCGGGTAGCTACGAACTCGATCAAGATCAGATCAGCATCGGCCCATTAGCTTCCACCGCTGCGATTTGTCCCACAGGCAATGAGCAGGAGCAGGTTTATCTGGAAGCACTGGAGGCAGCAGAAAATATCGATCTCTTTGGAACCAGCCTGAGGATCAGCTACAATGGTGGTCAGGGGGTATTAATTTACACTTCCAACAGCCTGCCGTTAACCGGCACTCTGTGGGCGTTAAATGCTGTTGATGGGGAACCAATCCCAGAAGGAATCTACATCACTGCGATCTTTGAACCAGGCAGTGAAGGCGAACCTGGCAGGGTTGCTGGATCAGCTGGCTGCAATACATACTCTGCTGGCTTTACACTGGAGCAGAATAACTTGCAGATCGATGCTCCAGCAGCAACCAGAAAATTCTGCGAGATGGGTATGGATGAAGAAACTGCTTACCTGGCTGCAATTGAAGGCCAGCACACTTATGAAATACTGGGTGATACCCTGGATCTGGTAACTGAAGCCAGCACGCTGACATATATCGCCGACCGGACACCTCTAGTGGGAGCCTTATGGGTATTAATCGCAAGTGGGGACGTGGAAAATCCTACCGAACCGGTCGAAGGTGCGAATTTCACCGCTCAATTCTCCAGGAATCCAGACTCTCCTTCGGGGGTTGTCGCTGGGACGACCGGATGTAATGAGTACAGTGCTGCTTACGTCTCCAACCTGGAAGAGATAAAGATCAACCTGCCGGAAAAGACAAAAAATGAAGATTGCGTTCCAGGTTTATTGGAACAGGAGCAGCAGTTTTTCCTGGGAATGAACGCGGCATCGACCTACCAGATCCATGGCAGCACTCTGATCCTGCCATACGATGATGGTCGCCAGGCGCTTGTTTTTGCCGCTACCCAAACTGAGATCGCAGGCAAAAGACCACTATCAGTTTTGGATGGCACTGAGTGGTTCCTGCATTTTATTAACAATACACCCATCATACCCGGTACTTTAATGGATGCTCGATTTCAAATCGCAGAAGATGGGGATTCGGGACAAATATCAGGGTCAGCGGGGTGCAACACTTATTACGCGCTTTTCGGCCAGGACCTGGGCATGGAAACCGCATTAACCTCTTCAACGACCTGTTTTAAACCTGATGGAATCATGACCCAGGAAGATAATTACCTGAGCGCGCTCAGCCGTTCTTATGGATACTGGTTGACTGGTGATCAGCTGGTCATTAACACCGGTCGAGGTGCGCTGACCTTCCGGGTCTCGCCCCCGGTCAGCTCCCAGGACCAGACCCACCTGCTGCAGAATGTCAAGTGGTACCTGATCAATTACAACGAACAGCCCAGCGTGGCTGGTAATGCTGAACCTTTCCTGTTTTTCAACCTGGATTACACTTTCTTCGGTAACACTGGCTGTAATGAAGTCGGCGGTGAGTACACCACCGACGTGCAGCAAATCTCAATCAATAACATCAGCGTTGGTGAGGTCGCTTGCCCGGACGAGACTTCGAGCAAACAGGAACGCGTTACCCTGGCAAATCTGGCGGCCGCACAGTTTTTTGTTGTGGCTGACACTGGCATGCAGCTGGGTTCCGATCGGGGCACCTTGTATTATTCATCTCTCCCGGCTGAGAGACCGGAAACCGGGGAGCCGCCGGTAGCTGTGATCAATGGTCCGGTGGAAGCTGCGGTAGGAGAAATCGTGCATTTTGATGGCTCCAACTCGACCTCAGATATCGGCATCTCCAGATACAACTGGGATTTCGGGGATGGCACCCAGGTGAGAGGGCCGGTTGTGGAAACTATTTACATGACTCCAGGCACATACCAGGTCACCCTGGGGGTGGTGGATAAGATTGGACAGCGCGGGTCTGTGAGCCAGGAAATCAGCATCGTCGCTCAACCACCCGACCAGACACCACCAACTGCTGCGATCGGCGGTCCGCAGGATGGATTTGTTGCTGAACCGATCACCTTCAATGCCGAGGAATCAACATCAGGCAGCAGCCCGATCAGCACGTTCGCCTGGGATTTCGGGGATGGCACTTCTTCACCCGCCAGCCCCAATACGACAGTCACCAAATTGTACGAGCAGCCGGGTACTTACCTGGTAACCGTGGTAGCCACAGATGCTAACAATTTAAGTGATAGTGCGGCTCTCCAAGTCGTAATCGATACCCGGCTGGAGGGACCTGTTTGGTCTCTATACCCGGTCTTACCCAGGTCCGCGATCACGCTGCAGTTTCTGCAGGGCGAGCTGACCGGTTTCAGCGGATGCAACACCTATTCTGGGACTTATACCGCGACCGAAAATGAAGATGGATCCTACCAGGTGGAGGTTCAAAATCTGTTGAACACTCGCCTGAGCTGTGCCCAGGATCTCATGGACCAGGAAGCGGAATATCTCGCAGCCTTTGGAGCTGCAACTGCTGCCAGGATCGACGGTAATATCTTGACTCTTGCCACTCCAAGTATGGAATTAACCTATTACGAGGTTGGCACACTGAGACCGGAGCAATTACCAGAGTAGATCCTGTTGGAATGCTCTCGATCAGGATACTCGACAGAAGAATTGTTATAAGGAGAATAATATGAGCGAATCACAATACGTGGTTATCTTGGCGGTCTTTGATGATGATGAATTGGGAGCCAAAGCATATAAAGATCTTCATCAAGCGGAAAAAGATAAGAAGATTGACCTTGAAAATACCGTGCTGGTGACCAAGGACGAAGAAGGTAAGATCCGGATTCACGAAGAAGCAGAAAAGATCGCTAAAGAGGTGGGTGTGGGTGCCCTGGTGGGGGGGGCATTAGGACTCTTGGCAGGCCCGGCAGGGTTGATCGCCCTGGGTGCAATCGGTGCCGCGCTGGGCGGCGTGTCAGCGAAGCTTGATGATGTTGGCTTCGATGACACCCGGTTGAAGAAACTCGGTGAACGGTTAGAGCCGGATCATGCTGCTATCATCGCCGTACTCGAGGCGAAGTATTCGGACCCACTCGTCACAGAACTGAAGAATCGAAATGCAAAAGTAGCCGTTGAAGAATTGCCAATGGATTTCAAAGAGACGCTCGAGGCTGATTGGGGCTTCGCTTACCGCATCGCGGCAGATGAAACGAGAGAAGCTGCTCTTGATTTGGGACTTGCAGATCGAGAATTCGAAGATTATGTCGCCGGTGAAAAGGATTCGGGAACAAGTTCTCCTGATGATAATGAATCTGGTAGTTGACCAGCAAAAATTTTGATAAATCTCTAATAAATTTAATCGAACACAGGGAATATAATCCCTGGAAAACTTACAAGGAGTAATTATGGCAACCCTATCTGTACTAAAATTTGATACGCCAGGTGGTGCTGAGCAAGGACTGGACCTGGTAAAGAGCCTGCAAAAACAGCAGTTGATTACCCTGCAGGATGCAGCGATCGTCACCTGGCCTGAAGGTGCGAAGAAACCCAAAACTAAGCAGCTGATCAACATGGCGGGCATGGGAGCCCTCAACGGTGCCTTCTGGGGCATGTTGTTCGGTATGCTCTTCTTCGTCCCGCTGCTGGGATTGGCAGTTGGAGCTGCCTTTGGTGCTATGGGCGGGTCGATGACCGACGTGGGCATTGACGACGCGTTTATTAAAAAGACCAAGGAAAAAGTCACCGAAGGTACCTCCGCGCTATTCCTGCTCACGAGCGATGCGACCATGGATAAGGTGGTTGACCAGATGAAGCAGCTGGATTTCGAGATCATCTCCACCAGCCTCTCACAGGAAGAGGAAGATAAGCTCAAGGCAGCCTTCAGCGAAGAGTAAGATACTCAAGGCGAGTTTTCAAACAAGGACGAGGTAATTCCTCGTCCTTGTTTTCTTATTTGGCAGGATTCCATACTGCTGCACCCGTTCAGGTTATCCATTGTAAGCCCAATTCAAATCCTTAATATTCTCGCAAGTTTGGAAATCCACCCGAAGTGATCCGGGATGGAAAGCGGGATGATCCAGGATGAAGGTCTGTTGGCGATCGTGGAAAGCTATCCTGCTCGATTGCAGACAAATCATCCATTATCCAATTGGAAAGTAAAGCAAACTTGACAAATAGTCAATTATGCTTTACAATCATGTAAAGTAAACTTTACATAACGAGGTGAATTATGAATAAAATGAGCAGTGATGAACCAAGAACGTCAAGAAGCAGGGATATTGTCCTGGGTGCTGCTTTTGGTCTGGTGATCGGTGGTGGGCTTGATTTGCTGCTTGGAGACAGCGGTTGGGGGCTGGTAATTGGGATTCTACTTGGTGCCATCCTCGGTTACTTTGTCAAAATACCGTTGCCGCTGATGGAGTATCCGGGTTACGTCGTCCGCCGCATGGTGATCTCAGCATTTCTTTTCCTTGTGATTCTTTTCTTGTCCCAATGGCTGTTGAACCAGGAGCTTGAACCAGCGTACCTGTACCTGGTGGCTGCACTGCCAGCCATACCTGGTTTGTTTCTTGCCTCCTCAATTGGTTTGGCAATCTCCCAATTGGACGAACTGCAGCGCCGCATCCAGCTGGAGGCGATCAGCATCGGTTTTGGGATGTCGCTGCTTGTGACCATGACCTATGCCTTGCTGGTCCAGGTTGGTTTTCCCCAGGTGAGCTGGACATTAATCCCACTGCTGATGGTGATGATGTGGGGTCTGGGTAAGATTTGGACGATTTGGAAATACCGATGAAGAATCAGCTTAGAGTGCTGCGTGCAGAACGCAGCTGGTCCCAGGCAGATTTAGCCAGACGAGCGGGTGTTTCCCGGCAGACGATCAATGCAATAGAAAACGGGAAATATGATCCCAGCCTGCCGCTGGCGTTTAAATTGGCTTCCATATTCGACAGGTCTATCGAAGAACTCTTTGACTCCAATGGCGGGAATTAATTTAGCTGCTGGAGATTCAATAGCTAAATTCTGACTACGGTTCTTGACATCCCGGTATGCGGGTTTGCTAAACAGGTTATCCTGATGGGGCGCGCACCCTTATGACCAATACCGGCGGAATCTCGCTGAAATTAGCACCCCAGGAGAGCGGGTTTTTTCCAGGTGGATGCCCCGGGGGAAAGGCGCGCTCTTCAAGTACATCCAGCACAAAACCAGCATTGAAGGCGGGTTTGAGCAAATCCTGGAGTGACCGGTGGAATTCCAGCTGCGGTTCTGGTTGGCCTCGCAAGGCGCGGACGTAGTCAACACTGGGAGTGATATATCGCCTGATCTTGACCGAATAAACCGTGACTAATTCCCCATCCTTATCCTCCAATTCAGCGACCATTTGCGTGGTTGGATTGTTGAAGCATGGGTGCACGACTGAGAAGATAAAGCCCGAACCAGGTTTCAGGAGTATGGATAGCGCCTGGAACAACGGGTCAATCTGCGCCATATCAAAAAGCGCCATGTTGCTGATCGCAGCTTCGAATTTCCCTTCCCCGAGATTTACTAATGCGGATTTATCTGTTGCGTCGAGTACATGGAACTCGATCTGCTCCATATCTGGTGGTGTGCGGGCGACAGCCCTGGCAATTAATTCCTCTGAAAAATCAAAGGCAACCACCTGGTAGCCTTGCTCAGCTAAACGCCGGGAAGTTAAACCATTTCCACAGGCGATATCCAGCACCTGCTTCCCTGGGGGCAAATCCAGTAATCGATCCATGACCGGCCAGCAGAGCTGCTCTACAAAATCGTTGCCTTCTCCCATATATTCGTCCCAGTAAGCAGCATTCTGGTTCCAGACACGGCGGGTTTCAAGATTTTCTCGCTGCAAATCTCGCTCATTCATGTAAACATTCCTCTCGCTTTGTTCAGGTGCTTGCAGAAGGAAGCTCCATATTCAATCTAAATTGTTGGCAATTCTCAGGATTGCGTCCAGGCTCAATTGGACATCTTCATCTGTCGTCGCCCAGGAACTGACACTGATCCGCATGGCGGTATGTCCCTGCCATTCCGTACCGCCCATCCAGCAAGTGCCATCTTCCTGGATCGCTGAGATAATCCGGCGCGTTTTTTCGGGTTCTCCAAATGAAACCAGGACCTGGTTGAGCACCACTTCATTCAGGATTTCATAACCTGCGGCGGCGAGCCCTTCTGCGAACTGCCGGGCATGGCGGCAGGTGTCATCAACCAACCGGGCGAGCCCTTCTTTCCCAAGATACTTCAGTACAGTCCAGACTTCGACACCGCGCGCCCGGCGGGAGAGCTCTGGTGTGTAATCAGAGGGATTACGAAATGAGGATTTGGTCGGTAAGTAATCAGCGGTGATTGCCATTGCAGCGCGTAATGCTTCTGGCTGGCGTAACAACGTCAAACCACTGTCATAGGGGACGTTGAGGTATTTATGAGCATCGGTTGCCAGAGAATCTGCCTCAGACATTCCCTTGGTGAGATGTTTGTATTCTGGAGAAACTGCAGCCCATAATCCAAAGGCACCATCCACGTGGACCCAGCCACCAACATCGTGTACAAGGTGGATGATATCTTCAAATGGGTCAAACGCGCCGGTATTGATATTTCCAGCTTGCAGGCAGGCAATGGTCGGTCCGGATAGGGGGGGTAGCTGATCAGCGCGCATACGTCCCTGTCGATCCGTGGGTATGCGCACGACACGGTTACGACCCAACCCGAGTAACCCCAGAGATTTAAAGAGCACAGGGTGCGCCTCGGCACCGATGATCACTGTAACTGGAGGCGCATCGAATAGACCATCTGCTTCGACATCCCAACCTGCACGATCAAGCACTACATGCCTGCCAGCTGCTATGCCACACAGATTTGCCACTGTCGCTCCGGTTACGAAGGTTCCCCCACTACCAGGAGGTAGCTCGAATAGATCGATCAGCCATTTCAATGCCACCTGTTCAAGGAAGGCTGTCCCAGGTGTGGGTTCATACAATCCTGTGTTCTGATCCCAGGCGGCTGCCATCCAATTGGCTCCTACAGTCACGGGGTATGCAGATCCAATCACATAGCCGAAGAAGCGCCCACTGGTAGTGGCCAGCGTAGCAGGGGATATGTAATTGTCCAGCTCAGACAAAATCTCGTGTGGGTCAGTCGGTTGATTACCCAATGGGTGATCCAATTTTTGGAGGGCTGCGATCGCTTGTGGATCAGGTGCGACTTTTCGTTTGTTGATCCCGTCCAGGTACGCTATGGCTCGCTGAGCACTATCGTTCAGAATCTCTCTCATCGCTTCACTCCTCAAATACTTGAAGGAAACTTGTACCTTTCCTGCTTGACCGGTAAAGTTGATCCATTTTGATCAATTATATATTGGATTCAGTACCAATCCAGTTTTGAACTGTGTTAGTAGATTCAAGGCTTAAACGCTTCTCTCCAGGTTTCCGAAATCTTCGGACTGCAACCAGAAGCAGCCTGATCAGGCCGAATAACTTGTAGGCTGCAGGGTCATCATGATAAAATTGACCCCGGTTTAAGTGTTTAATTGTTTGGCAAAGCGAACCTGAGGAACCCATTTGGAATCCTCTTTTTACAAAAAATAGGAGGCAATAAAGTATGGACTTACAGAAGTTGGAAACTGTTGCACGTGACATTGTGGCACCTGGAAAGGGTGTCCTGGCAGCAGATGAGAGTTTCCCCACCATTAAAAAACGATTTGACAGCATCAATGTTGAATCTACCGAGGAAAACCGCAGGGTTTACCGCGAGCTCCTCTTCACCACTGAAGGGGTGGAGGAATTTATTGGCGGCGTGATCACTTTTGATGAAACCATGCGTCACAAAGCAGCTGATGGTACACCCTTTCCTGACCTGCTGAACGCGCGCGGTATTTATCCGGGAATTAAGGTTGATAAGGGTGCCCGTGATTTAGCTTTACACCCTGGCGAGAAATTCACCCAGGGTTTGGATGGGTTGCGGGAACGCCTGGCAGAGTATGTGGGATTGGGGGCAGCCTTCACCAAGTGGCGCGCTGTTTATTCGATCACCAAAGACCTTCCCTCTGCATATGGATATAAAAACAATGCCGCTGGCCTTGCACAATATGCCGCATTATCCCAGGAAGCCGGCTTGGTACCCATCGTTGAACCAGAAGTTCTGATGGATGGATCTCACACGATCGATCGCTGCGAAGAAGTGACCACGCAAGCCCTTGAGGCGGTTTTTGCTGAATTATTCGCAGCAGGTGTGAAGTTTGAGGGTATTCTGCTGAAGCCAAACATGGTGCTGGCGGGGAAAGATTGTCCGCAGCAAGCCGGTGTACAGGAAATTGCTGAAGCCACAATCCGGGTTTTACTGCGCACTGTACCTCCGGCTGTTCCCGGGATTGTTTTCCTATCCGGAGGCCAGACACCTGCCCAGGCGACTGAAAATCTGTCTGCCATGAACACCATTGGTGGTTTTCCCTGGCAGTTGAGCTTTTCCTACGGGCGTGCCCTGCAGGAAGAAACGCTCAAGACCTGGCTGGGCAAAAAAGAGAACTATGCTGAAGGGCAAAAGATGTTCTCCCGCCGGGCAAAGCTGAACAGCCTGGCACGCTATGGCGAATATTCGCCAGAATTAGAATCTAAACCTGCTTGATAATTTGAAATCTGAAAAAGAAGAGTGCGGCGGTTGGATCAAGCCGCACTCTTCTTTATTAAATCAACATTATGTGGGCAGCGGCCAGGCAACTACTGCAACTCCTGCCTTTCAAATACCCCCAGTGCAGCCACCAGGGCAAGGAGCAGGATCACAAGACCCAGTGCGGCCGAGCCCCAATTGCTTGAAAAATCGAGGGACCCTTCTGCAATCTGGTAGCACCATGCCAGGAGACCACTGGGCAGCAAGGCCCCTATGTTGGGGATGCTGCCTGAGATGATCAGAATTAATGAACCCGCTAGCGCCAATCCAGCAGCTGCACCGGTAGAATTCCCCAATGTACTGCCGAGTATTGTTACACTGGTAAATACAAGGACCCACAGCAGAAGCAGGCAGTTAATAACCAAGAAGATACTCAAATCAAGCATTCCAAAGAGTACAATGTTGTAATAATAACCGGCTGCGCAGGTGATTACAAATCCTAGCAAGTACAGCAACACCTGTGAGGTAAATTTGCTGGTGATGAAAATACTCCGTGAGAGCGGTTTACTCAGAACTACCCCTGCAGTACCCCTTTCCTTTTCACCTGCCACAGATCCCATACCAACCAGGATCACGACAATGAAACCAAATTGGGTTACTGTTTCGATATGCGAGTTTAGCGAATCGATAACCGTCATTTCAGGGATCAGATCAGCGAAAATCTCTGCTCCCTCCAGTGAGCCCAAGAGTTGGGGAGTGAATTTCGTGAGTAGGGGGGAGATGATCCCGAAAAGGAAAAATACTGCGCAAACGATCAAGACCCGCCGGGTTCGCCACAGGTAAAGTATTTCTTTGCGACTGTTGGCCAGGAATAATCGTAAACTCCAGCCTAAGGGTGGGGGAGAGGGTGATTTTTCTCCCATCAAAGCCAGCTCGCTATTCCTTGCACGCCACAACCTGATCAACCAGAGCCATGCTGGCAGTAACAGGATTACCAAAGCGAGCCAGGTTGTCCATAACTGGTTGGTCGAGATACCGACATAAACTGCTACAGAATCGAGCATGGCATGGTAACCGACCGCTGCCAGGAAGAACAGCATTTTATTGCGTTTGAATGCCTGCAGGACGATGATGGATAAAGTTACCTGGGCTGAGATAGCAAGCACCCGTTCAATAAATGGTGCCATTGCGTATAGTGGTGAGGTTGAGAAAAGTTGTCTCTGAAGGGAAAGGATTTCAAGCTGGGCTGCGGACAAATTCAAGGTATCCAGGTCGACTCCCCCCAGGTTTAATAAGGTGCTTATCGTGGAAGCGGTCAATACCCCCCCGAATAGCATGGCTTCGATACCACCGTGACCCAGTCCCAACATGATCCCATCTTCGAAGCGGCGCGCCCACTTTACCAAAGCGTAGCCGATCGCCCGGGCCAGCTCTTCGCAGACCCCAGCTGAAAGTCCAAGGATCACGGCGGTACGCCAAAGGGATGCTCCATCGGGTTGGAGTGTTTTTGGCAGCAAACCGATGCTTACCAGCCACCTGTTCAGCGGCAGGTGCACCACCTGTGACCCGATGAAGGTAAGCGTCCCCACCACGAACAAGATCCAGTAAACTCGGTAATTCCGCCGCAAAATAACAGCCAGAACGATTGGCACCAGCACCATCCCCAGAATCGATAGTAAGTAAGCAAGCGGGATCATGTCATTTACTGATCTTCAAGAATATCTCTTCTAGGGAAGGGCGTATCCATTCATATTTATCGATGCGGATAGCATGCTTAACGATCATGGGAAGCAGTTCTGTTTTCCCCTGGGGAACATCCTTTGCCAGGATGGTGATATTCTGGCCCCTGCGAGCGACCCGCTCCACCCAGGGTCGCTCTCCAAGTTCATCCAGGAAAGCCTGAGGGGCGATAAAATCAGCCTCCAGTTCAAGAGAGGCGGCGAAAACCGGGTATTGAGAGAACAGCTGCTCACGGCTGGAGGTCAGCATAAGGCGGCCTTCATGCAAAACTGCGATCGTGTCACAAATACGTTCAATATCTGCCAAGATATGGCTGGACAGGAAGACGGTCACCTGTTTGCGCATGGCAGCTAAAGTATCAAGAAGCTCCTGGCGACCAGCTGGATCCAGGGAGCTGGTTGGCTCATCGAGGATTAATATCGAGGGATTGCCAAGCATCGCCTGGGCAATGGAGAGCCTCTGTTTCATACCTCCTGAGTACCCCCCGATCTTGCGGTGCGCTGCCGGTGTTAAATTGGTTAATTCGAGTGCCCGATCGACCTGATCCTGGATTTCCCGTGGTGGAATTGAGAGTAATCGTGCAATATAGATCAGAAATTCACGCCCTTTCATCCACGGATAGAGTCCCGGTTCTTGGGGCAGGTAACCGACCTTGTTTTTCGATGGCTGGTCAGTGATGGAGATTTCATGTCCGGCCACCCAGGCTCTGCCACTGGTCGCCTGTGCGAGGCCGGTCAGCAAGCGGATCGTGGTGGTTTTTCCAGCGCCATTCCTGCCCAGGTAGCCGAAAATTGAACCATACGGGACGCTCAGATGCAGATCCACCAGGGCTTCGACCTCTCCATATTTACGTGTCAACCCCTGGGTGTGGATAGCGTATTCTTGGGATGGATGGGAGCTCATGAGTGGCAGCCTGGATGTTTATCCCTCTTCTCGGCCAATCAGGAGATATGCGATGGGTCCAAGAAAATTTAGCAGCAGGATGATGACTGCCCAGGCCCATTTTGGGAGATACCTGACCTGGTCGCGGCGGATCAGATCGACCAGTGCGATGAACAGCAGAGCCAGCTCGATGACCAGCAGAGGCAGGAGCAGGGGTAAAAAGCTGCGCAGTTCATTCATTTGCTATGCTTTATCATGAGTGTGCTTATTTAATTAAGTATATATCAAATTTGATTACCCGTGATTGTCGCTGAGGAACAGGTCAGGTCGTCTACCTGTAAACCTCTTATTCATTACGAAGGGCTGCTGAAAAATTGTTCAATCCTTATATGTCATTCCAGCAGTGCTTCTCAAAATACATTTATCTGAACACTCTCTCATCGCGTTAATCGCTTATTTTCGATCAAAATCCTCATTCCCCCGCACGATCAAAATCGGTTTATTAATCTTCCTCAGAATTTGTCTGGCAATATTTTCCAGGAGGAAAGTCTTCGGTGGCTGATATTCATGTGCACCGACGATCACCAGGTCATAGTCTCCTGATCTGGCTTCTGCCAGGATCTCATCCACAACCAGGCCGTGCCGTACCATGGGTGATGAATGAATCCCCAAATCATGCAAAGCCTGGACATCTGCCTCAACAAGCAGACCTTCACGGGTATGTTCTTCGATTAATTCATCCGTGTTTGCGCGCAGGTTTTTACCTGTCACACCTGGTCCAGCGCTAATCTGGGACATGACATGCAAAATGGTGACATTTTCGTCTCCAGGAAGAATGCGTGCTAACTGTGCAGTGAATTGACTCAGAACAGAGGCTCTTCCTGCCCCACTATCACACAACAAGATGCGACGGATTGGCTTCGCTTTGCCTTTGAACACGATAGCAGAGCAAGGCACATTTTCAGCAACAACAGCGGAAGGGAAGCGATGAATCCAGCGATCTATATAGGAAGTGTTCCTTTCTCCGATGATCACTAATTCAAAATTCTCCTGTTCAACTTCATGCTTTACCTGTTCACACAAATCACCAATCCGGAATTTGGTGACCAGATTGGGAAGATTCAACTTTGCCTGGGCTTCTGCCAGGTTCTTTTTGGCATCGGCAAGGTGCGACTCTTTGTCGCTCCCTACCACTGCAAGCACAGTCAAAGGAATCTCAGTTTGTTGTGCAAACATCCCACCAAAAGTGAGAAGCTCGTCGTTCGATAATAAGTTGGATAGGACAATCAGTATTTTCATCACTTACCCTTTATTATATAAGTAGTAACATGATCGGTATCGAAAGAATAATCAACCCGAAGATCACCAGGTTGCGGTTGCTGGATGTGATCCAATTTGCAGACTTCAAAGCAAGAGCTTGATATAAGTGATTCATGATCAATAAAACCAATATTGAAACGATGCTTATGCTGATCATTCCAGCTAATACGATGGTAAAAGCGGATGGAACATCTAATAAAGAGGCTGCCAAGAGTGTATCGATAAAAGTCGTGATGTTGGCTCCCATGATGTAAGGGATCACATTCTCACGACGAATAAAGCCGCGATTACTCAAAGGCACCAGGATGCTCAGCGAGAGGCTGACGGACATTGAGATCATCGTGACAGCCGCTCCCAACAAGAACATGACCAACGGATGATAAACGAGGCGGGAAACCTGACCAACTTGACTTTCCTTTAAGGCCATTTCGGGCAGGCATTTATCAAACAGAAAGAAGCTGAGCATGATGATACCTAAGCCCACCAGGAAGACCAGCCATTGAGGTAAGAAGTCTGACGCCAGATTTGATATTGGGTAGATCAGGCGATTGAAGATCGATTGGATCGATTGCCCGGCTTGGATTTGAAATCTGTCAAGGTATCCGGAACGCAATAAATACAGTCCGAGGAAAAAGGCCGGGATGTATGTTGTGACGGTCACGATCAGCGAAATCAGTCCCATGCTCAAGCTGGTTGACCGGTCGCGGCCTCGTAGGATATAAATAAACCCAATCAAGATAACAATAAAACTTGCCCCCAACCGACTGCCTGTGATCATCGCAAAGGTGTTGTATTGATCGAGAGTGCCAGTATTGTAGAATGCCAGGGCAGAGGCTGCCACCGGAGAACCGCTCATGATGAGATAAGCGAAAGACCATCCAAAACCAAGGCTGTTCGCCAGGTTATCGATCGAAAAGAAGCCATCCATTAATGGCGCCAACCCGCCAGCACCATCCTTCATTAATGTGATAGCCAGGATGAACAAATATAGGCTGGCAATAAACAGCGCTACCTTGGAATAGGGGATACTTGTCAACCTGGAAAATATTGCTTTCTTCTTCAAGTCTGCTTGTTGTTGTGCCAAAGAAAGATTTAACTCCGATGAGAATTCAATTTTGCAATCGGGGATGAGCTGGTTGATCTAAATCTCCAACAGTCCATTAATAGTAACACTGGCATAGAGATCATTGATGATAAATTGAAATTCTTAAGCAAACAAGAGGCTAATTCATTTGAATAACCAGGGAGGTTTTTTCATTGGTGGAAAACCAGGCAGGAACAGGCCGATATTCAAGGATTCATTTTACAATTTATGCGTATAATTTCTGTTTGATCAGTATATCAATTGGCAGTGAATGCAGTAACGGCTGTACAAATTTTTGAATCTTACCAGGTACGTTGGTTGGAATTCTCCATATGGACGGAGGGCGATCCTGATGCAAGCGATGTTGTTTTCTCCTCATATCGAAGAGGCTTCTGTCCTCAACTTGATTCTGCAAAGAGTGGGTTTCACGGTAAGGACTGTGCACAACCTGGACCAGGCAAGTGATGCCTGGCCAGAGCAATCAGCAGATTTTGTGCTTATCACCCTGCAGGATGATATCTCAAGGGCGCTGAAGCATATTGAGAACATCCGTTTACACACAGTGATCCCGATATGTGTGATCAGCGATCCTGTTAATGAAAGCGTGCTGGTAAATTTATTGGAAGCTGGTGCGGACATTGTGATCCAACGGCCCTTTGGTATTCGGTTCTTGCAAGCACAAATAAAAGCGCTCCTGCGTCGAAGTGCAGGCATTCCATTCTTCAGTTTACCGATCTTATCCCAACATGATGTCGTACTCGATCCATCAATCCGGACAGTAAAGGTGGGTGATGAACAGGAAAAACACTTGACCCAACTGGAGTTCCGCTTGCTGTATACCCTGATGACCAATGTAGGCCAGATAATCCCCACAGAGCAAATTGTAGAACATGTCTGGGGTTATTCTGGTGAGGGAAACAGGGACCTGGTACGGGGTTTGGTTCAAAGACTGCGTGCAAAAATCGAGCCGGTATCAGGAAAACCACGCTATGTACTTACAGAACCAGGGATTGGATACTATTTTGTAAGACAACTCTAATCGACCAGCACTTCGAAATCTTTTTCAAACCCTTCCTTGCTGTAGCCGCTTCCTTCGAGCGGCTTTGATTTTAATTTATGAATTCCAGACCAATTTTTCAAAAATGTATAAATTTTCATATGTTGATTGAGATTTTAATACGGCAATATGATCGATTTTCCACGCAAATCTGACATCAAATGATTATATTTTACAAGACTAAATCAATAGGGAGTTGCCAGGTTGATGGTAATTGAATGCCCCGTGTGCCATAGTAAGTTGCAATTATGCGACGAGGATGCTGATATAAAAAAACAGCTGACCTGTTCGCATTGTCATACCAGGCTGGAAGTAACTTGGCTTTTTCCTCTGACGCTGGATATTTATGAAGAAGATTACTTTCAATCAAATTTATCAATAGACAATATTGGGACTTAGTAAATCCACCAGTAAGTTGAAGGTTCAAAATCGGCATCAATACACCTGTAAAAATCACACCAACCATAACCTGGAAAGAGAATATTCCCCGCAGATTATCAAGAGGCCGGTCAATTTGGACAAACTATGACGAGTGAGCAAATTTTCGAGATTAGAAAGTCCGATCCTTTGGGGGAGATCGGGTGTTTCAACCCAGTAATGGAAGACGAATGAACTTAATTATTGGAGACAATTTCGGAGAGTTCAAAGATGTAAAGGAAAAAGTTTGGCAAACTCAGAATTATTGAATCGCGTAGAAGGAATACTGCACACTAGTTACGGAAATGGAAAGTACCATGAATCAAGCAAAATGCCCAATATGTGAAGAGAAAATATTATTAAACGACAAAATCAAATTCCTGGATCGAGTCAGCTGTCCTACCTGTGATGCGTTGCTGGAAGTTGTGAACACCTCTCCAGTTGAGTTAGATTGGATATATTTCGATGAAGATTTAAATAACAATGGTAAAGAACGGCACCAGAAATCAGATTCTGCAAGATGCCCACTCTGTCATGAGAATGTTCACATTGGGAAGAATATGAAGGTCGGCAGTCAAGTTATTTGTACGGGATGTGATGCACAATTAGAAATCGTATCTCTGGTTCCCCTGGAGCTTGACTGGCCGTTTGGTGGTGGCAGCGATTACTACTCCCAAGATGATGATTATTACGAAGAGAGTTACGATAAGTATTGAGATCAGGTGTTTGCGCTAGGAAAATCGAATTTCGGTGAAACTAATTTATGTCTTCCTCATATCTAACGCGCGCAGGCGTCGAAAAACTGCAAAAAGAGCTTGAATTTCTTCGTACTGTAAAACGAGTTGAAGTTGCTGCTCTGCTGCATGATTCTAATGGCAGCCTTGAATTTGATGGTGATAGTGATCCCGAATTTGTAATGGTGAAGGAGCAGCAGGCATTCATTGAAGGTCGGATCCTGGAACTCGAGATTTTATTGTCTAATCCGACCATCATTGACCAGAAATCACCCAGTGGTATTGTCGAAATCGGTTCTCAGGTTAAAATCTCTGAAAGTGGTGAGATTCCGGTAGCCTACACCATCGTCGGGCCAACCGAAGCAGCTCCAGTCGATGGGTTGATCTCCTTTGCCTCCCCTTTAGGAAGTGCACTGCTCGGGCACCGTTCAGGGGAGGAGGTGATGGTCAAATCGCCAGGAGGGATTTACACCGTCAAGATCCTCGAGATAACTTGATAGTTTATATTGGGAAATTTTTTACTCCCATTTTTGTATTAATTGCCACTACGCACGTCACTGATCAGGAACTGTAAAGTGGATTTCTGATCATCTTTTACGGCAAGTTATACAAACTAAGACAATAATTGCTGCGAGAATAATGACTTGTAAGGTTCAATAGAATGGGGCTAGGGAAGGTGCGAGCAGATCGGGCTGTCTGTACCCCCATGATGATTCTCCTCAGAAGAGCGCATGGAATGATCTGTAATTTATTCAAACTTGTTGAGAGCATATGTTGAACGGAAACTCGAAAATAAATTCATTTTTATCGATCTTAATTCGTGGTATGGGTAACGTAAAGCATGGTGACTGGCTGGTTATCCTGCTTTATTTTTCAGTAGTACTTATCATCGGCCTGGCGTTATTCCTGTCTGAACAGAGGTTAATTTCACAGTATTACCAATTTTCTCAAACCGTACGTACCTTTCTAATATTAATCTACATCACCATTGCCATCTTTTGGGATGGATCCTCCTTTTTGGGTGAGCAGAGCAGGAGCAGGTATCAGCAAACTAACGGAGGTCTCCCGGGAGATAAAAATTAATTTGAGCAGATTTTCAGTTCAAAATAGTTGTTGGATAAGTGGTTTTCGGATGCAATTTTCCTGACTGGGCGCTGGATTTGTTCAAGGTGATATTTCAGCTTATCGTTTATTTGGCATCCGACTGATACGATCATCATTCCCTCAAAAAACAGTTTCTGGAACAAAATCAACCTGACCACGGATATTTTTTAATTTAATTCGTGGGAAATCGATGCTATGATTTAAACAGGTGGGCTATTTTAGCGGTGGTTGATTATTCAAACACGGTTTTGGTTTTCATTTTATTTTTTTCAATACTACGATTTGTTGGATCTTGTCAATTCGGAAAGTTTGATTCAGGTGGAGGGATGACATGAAAACCACGAGATTTATTTCCAGGATTGTTTTTATACTGATCCTTATCAGTCTGGTGCTTGTGACGGGTACAGTCAAGTCTAAAGCAAATCAAACTCAGTTAGGGTTGATCGCCGCCGATTCAACATACTCAGATCTGGTGGTAGGTGTTCCGGGGCAGGATATTCCTGGATCGCCCTCCCCAATTGATCAAGCTGGTGCGATCCATTGGATTCGTGGCTATCCAACAGGTTTAGGTTCTTCTGGCAACCAGACCTTCGACCAGAATATGGATGGGTCTGATGACCAGGCAGGGACTAGTGATCAATTTGGCAATGCCCTAGCGAGCGGGGATTTCAATGGAGATGGGGTATATGACCTGGCAGTTGGAATACCTTTTGAAGATCTCCTTGTTGGAAGCACGGAATTAATAAATGCAGGAGCAGTTCATGTTTTATACGGCTCCGAAATGGGAGGATTGTCTTTTATTGGTGACCAGTTTTGGCACCAGGCAAGCCCGGGGGTCGAAGGTTCAGCAGAATATAACGATCAATTTGGTACCGCACTAGCGGTGGGAAATTTCAACGGGGATGAATTTGATGATCTGGCGATAGGCATTCCCTATGAGGATTTTGAATACAGCTCAACGATCGAAAACGCTGGGAGCGTGGTCGTGCTCTATGGCTCGGTAAGTGGATTGAGCACTTCTGCAACCTTGCCCGACCAAATGTGGCACCAGGACAGCCCAGCGATCATCGATAGTGTAGAACCCTATGATTGGTTTGGTGCTGCACTGGCCGCAGGTGATTTTGACAATGATGATTACGATGATCTGGCGATCGGTGCCCCTGGCGAGGATTCTGAAGCGGCCTCCAAAAACGATATCGGCGTGGTGCATGTGTTGTATGGTACTGAGAATGGTCTGACGGGGGCTCGCAACCAACAATGGGAGCAGTATGATTGGGGAGGTAGTGCCGAATCAGAAAGTTACGATCACTTTGGGCGGTCACTCGCAGTTGGTGATTTCAAAGTGGGAGGAGCTGACGATCTGGCAATTGGAGTACCGGATGAGGACATCGAGGGCACCACGACAGTTACCGATGCCGGAGCAGTTAATATCCTATATGGTTCAACGACAGGATTAGATGATGATATCGTAGATTTTATTTACCAGGACGGGGGTTATATCAAAGAAAAAGCGGAATATCAAGACCGTTTCGGTTATACGCTCGCAACAGTTGACTTCAGTGGGATCGGAATCGATGAGCTGATCGTGGGGGTACCTTTTGAAGACCTTGGAGATCCGCTGGTATTCAATGCTGGCGCTGTTCATGTGGTAATACATCAATCATCAGGTTGGTATTGTAGTGAGGGTAGGTACTTCCACCAGGGTAGAGATAATATCCCAGATATCCTTGAGCAAAATGATGGATTCGGATCTTCATTGGCATCAGGGGATTTCAACGGAGACGGCAAGGAAGACCTGGCTATCGGGGTACCTTATGATAGCTGTCAGGCTCCAGGAGATGGATCTGTGATTGTGGTTTACGATGATTATTGGCCGGATCCGGATTTCCCCACTCAACAATTCTGCCAGGGATTAAACCTGGTGGATCAAGCAGAAGAAAATGACCATTTCGGATTGGCATTGGTATCTATGCCGAGTGCTGGTGGCACATCCTTTTGGAATTATTTGCCCGTAAGTATGAAAAATCATTAATGCGATAGGGTGTCTTAATGGCCTGTTGGAATGTAAATATTCTTTACGAAAAGGTCGTCAGAAAATCCGGCAATTGTTTTCGCCATTATCTCCGTGGTCGCTGGCCATTACAGATGGATCTGTTAGCCAATCCCAATCGGCCCAATGGCGATCCAGTTAACGTATATCCGGGTAATGTTGGCAGCTGACCACCAGTAAACTTCCATTACCGCAGCAGAGGCCGGAATTGCCTGCAGCTGGGAAACCGCCGTAAATGCTGGCAATGTTCCTGCCACCGAACAAACAAATACAGGATTATCCCCGAAGGCTACCGGGAAAGTGATCTCGAAGCCTCCGAAGCTGCGCGCCGTGAAGGTGTCCTTTGCTGCTCCGCATTGCATCTGCCAATCGCGCGGCAGGTACTTTGATCCTCCTGGACTGGACCAATCCACAGGATCATTGCCCTGTCGATAGCGCAGCTTGTCTCTTAGTGGAGAGATAACATTACCTGGCTGTATCGCTCCCCAATCGTCAAACAGTTCATTATCGAAGGCGTCCTCGTATTCCTTGGCCATCGATCTAAACTCGCTCGTCCCATTTGTCCAGCTGCCATCCTTGCCCCCATGAAGGACCGCGCCTGGCATATTGCCGTTCAAGTTCGCGGATAGCTGCCTGGAATTCTCTTAACTTCCGCTGCCCCCATGTTCCCAGGACACCAACCTGGTAAAGGTCCGTTCCTACCGTTTCTACCAGGTCTATCGCGCGTGACATCGCAGCATGTCCAGCTGCGCCCATTACCAATAAGGATTCGTGATCTTCTTGGATGGTGGTAATGTCTGCATCTTTCAGGTCCTGGATGGTCTGGCATTTCGTGTACCAGATCCTGACCTCTTCATCGGTTTGGGGTTGGCTTCCGTCCTTGATCTCGAGGAAGAGAACGGGCTGCGCATCGTCCCACCATAACCGCCAGCCACGCACGCGGTTCGGCGGCCAGGTCTCGCTGGCTGCACCAGAATCATACGGCCACCAGACATCGATCACACCGAGCAATCCATCGATCCCGTTCAGCGCAATCTCGCGCCCATCGCCAGGCAGCGTGATCACCGTCTCCATGTGCAGCGGGTTCACATCGTTGTATTGGTCCAGCGCCTGTAAGAAAGCTTCGCCCAACGTGCCGGCATCCCAGATAGCGAGTCCTGTGTCCATCAACATCGCAGAACAGCGGACGATCAATTCAGCAATCGTACTCATGGTTTATTTCTTGTCCCTGGAAGTGATAGACCTGGGCTTTTGGACTGGTTTGCGCCTGGTTGTGGTTTGGCGGCGTCGCTTTGTTGCCGGCTTCGCCGGCTCCGGCTGCGGCTCTGCAGCCTTCGGCTGCTTCGCTCGTTCACGCTCCGCCTTTTTTTCAGCTGCTTCCAGCTCTTCATTGGAGACGCGATACTTCCTGCCATCTGGACCAACCGCTACCGTTCCCAATTCCGCTTCATCGCGGTAAACCATGAACTGATCTTGCTCGCAACCGACAATTAATGCCGTTATTTGCTTACGATTCATTATTGCCAACCTTTCTGACATGGTTCTGACATGGTTTTAAGCCGTTTTTAGCTTTGATCCATAGCAGAAGTGCCTCGATTTCATTTCGTTGAAATTTACCCCGTTTTTTTCATTTTCCTTCTGGTTTATAATAGGGGAAACGGGACCGGAGAGTTGATCCCGCTTCCCCCTTGAAAACCGTAACCAGCATTGATTAACCTCGCCGTGTCCGCGTTGAGTGTTATTAAAGAGAGCTGGTTAAGGTTGGACTCACCCCAGGTTTTACCTGGGGTGAGATTCTCCCTAGATGCGGAAAGTGTAGTTGATGATCCCGCCGAAGAGCTTGAATACAGTCCCTGCAGCAGCATCCACCACCGCTTCAAAGTGATATGCCTGGTCGTTGTCGATCCAGGCTGGCGTAGTTAAGCTCCATACCAGCCGGTGCTCGTCAATCGCCTTCAGCTCCGCAGCCGCATCATGGCCGGTGTCCAGCGTTCCGGTGCAGATGGCAGCTGTGTTCAATGTCCCGGATCCCGAAGCTGCAGAAGCTTGCAGCGTATCCAGGTACAGCGCGCAGGTCGCAGCGACAAAGTCGTCTGCAGCCGCGGTCGCAATTGAGTACATCAGCTCGATCGATTTCAGGTAGCTCCCTTTTAGAGCGACTGAATTGGAAGGAATCAATACCGGCATGTAGAGCGTGAAAGAAGCATCTGCAGCCGTTCGATCATATGACCAGACGTTCGAGGCAACTGTCAGTGTCCATGTACCGGCGCTAAATCCAAAAAGAGTCGGTGGCACAAACTTTGACATTGCCGTGTCGTGTACGTAACCCATCTTTAAAGCCTCCTAGTTATACATTAATATTTGACAGCCGGCGCCAGGCTTGCCAGGGCTCCTGGCCACGGCTGCGCCGCGCCACTCGCCGCCTGGCATCCAGGCCGGCTTTGATTACACGTTCGATTTGTGCAGCGGGCGGAAGTCCTGCACCAGCACCGCGCAGAAGTGACGCACCTTGATCCTGTGTTCGTCGTTCATAAACACAGCCGGCGATAGCTCGTTGCCGGCAATGAAGATCTCCGGCAGAAGTCCAAATCGCTCGCAGACTACGATCCCAGGTACTAGCGCCGGATCAACAACCGCGGCCCAATCGGTCGCGTCGGTCCATTCTGGGACCACAACCACATCCCCCATTTGCCCGCGCTGCAGGTTTTCAGAGTAGATGGTTGCTGCGTTCTCCCATTCTGGGTACAGGATCTTCATTGCGGTAAGGCGCAGCTCGCGCGGTACTAGGCAGTAGCGAGGATCAATCGCCATTGCTGCGCCGGTCCCGATGTAGCCGGCCTCATTTGCAATCAACATGGGCTGCGAATAGACCGCGTTCGAGACTACCTCCCATTCCGCAGCTGCCAGGGCAGTTGTCAGCAGGTTCGCATGACCACCAGCGGTCGTGACCGCCGTCGCATTGAACAGCGCGCCGGTGTCGGCCATGGTTGGTCCGATGCCCGCGTTGTCCGTGAACACAGCCGCGACCAGGCTCGAAATCTTCCGGATGCCGGCTTTCGCCAGTTCCCGGGGATAAAGCGCCAGCTTGCGCGTGTTGTCCCTGTCGATCAGTTCCAGGGTCAGCGGGATATAACCGCCGTACTTTGTGAATGTGGCGGTCTCTGGCGAGTCGCCTACTTTCAGCTCGGTGTATTCTCCGCCTTCGGCCACTTCTGGGAGGGTGCCCACGGTCCCAACCAGGGTTCCTGTTACCGTGTTCAGGGTTTCAAAATGCTCCTGGGCTGTTACTCGATACCACCAATCGTAACCGGCACGTCCCAGCTGCTCCCATTGGTCCGCCACGATCTTGTTCAGCGCGTTCTTCACCAGACCGGTGAAGTTGGCTGTGGTCGCCAGCTGGATCCGGTCTGGATAGTAGCCGCCGTAGAGATTGCGGTCGCCGGTCATCATCATGTAAAGTTCCTTGATTCCTGACAGCCTGGCCGGCTTTAATCCCTCGCTGCCTTCCTCGCGCGGAGCGGACAGCAGGTCATCAACAGCAGCTTGCAGTTGGTCCTCGGTGTTGTACATCTGGGAGATATGCGGCCCCTGGATCACTCCGCTTCCCTGCAGGTCCGAAACCAGCCCGCGCGCATCCTCGATCGCTTGTGTCAATTCGCTAGGTGTGAATACCTGTCCATCGAATCGCTTCCGGACGTGCTCACGCATCGGCTCGGGTAATTTGGAAGCCGCCAGCCCCGAATCGAGCAGATAGGCGCACATCTGTACTCGAACCTGGTGGGCTTCCTGTGTTTCGTCGGCAATTCTTTGTTCAGCTTCTTGCTGCCGGTGCAGTTCTTGAATTGTCGCAACTTCTTGCTGCAAGCTTGTCCCGTTTTCGGGATCTTCCATCTCTTCAGCATTCGAGGTTGCGGTCGTCATGATTTTTTCTGGTACTGGCATTTCGTTAACCTCCATTCGTGAATTAATTTGATTCATTGCCCGCACGAACGCGCCGCCTCGTGCTGGATTAAATACAAGTGATAAATCTAACACCCGTAAGATCGTTTTGACTTCTTTCCCTTTTGCGGTAAAGAGAATATCCGCTGAAAATCCGACTTTAGGTGGGGGAGTGTCTTTTTGTTGGAGTATTTGACGGCCTAGCTCATCCACCAATGGACCGGAAGGACCAAGCGTCTCGAGGTCCATCATGATCCCTTCTTCCTCCTCAGACCAGCGAGGATCATTGCATACTCCGCCCAGGTCACGGACAGAACGCCCCCCGAACCAGCCGCCGTGATCGACGAAGCATTCTACGCCTTGCCATAATTCCAGTGAGGCGCGTAGACATTCCTCGCTGAAGTGCCATCCATTCCCATTGCCAACCGTAATAGCGGTGATCTCAAACTTTCCTGTATCCCTGACTAATCCGGTTGTTGCAAAACTAAATCTTATCTCTTCTGGCACTTGATCACCTCCTTATCCTCTTTGATTAGCTTTTCACAATATCTAATCACTTCACTAAGAAATTTCTCCTTATCATATTCCTTTGGATGTTCCTGCAGCCATTTCAAGTTTCTTTTTATCTCGCTGGTCACATTCTCAATATAGGTTTTGATGACCGTCATATCTCTTCAGTCTTATCCTTGTGAATCCAACCTTCCACTCGATAGTAATCACCAGATACCGCGTTCACTGGCCATTCTGCGCCGCGCCAGGTCGCGCCGATTGCAGCTCCTTCCTGGCTGCTGCGGATGCTGGCTGCCAGTGTTGATGTGATCCGGATTAGCTTCGTGTTTGGCTTTCCACAGTACGCGTTCAGTTCTTCTTGCGTTCCGTTGAAGTAATCCAGGTCGATTGATTTGGATTTCGCTCCAAATTCCGCTCCTCTCCCGTTATTATCCGCGCTGTGCTGCCAGAAGCGCCAATTCTTGAAGTCCCGGGGAATACAGTAACTGTCAGACCAGGGACCAGGTAGATTGATGTAGCGCGCAATCCATAGTTCGATTTGCTGCCAGACATTGCAGGGGATCGTATGTAAGTTCAGCCAAAGTGCACGCGAGTAGAGCAGGGACCAGACATTCAGCCGCGAGTAGACCTGCAGGATGAAATCAGTTGCTGCATTAGTGATCTGGGTGGGGGATAGGTTGCCTGTCGTTTCCAGGTCCAGTACAGGAGGCAGGGATCGCCTGGTATCTCGAATCAATGAGCAAAAGTAATTCGCTTGTTTGATCGCATCAAATTGTGGTCGGTAGTACCAGTAAAAGCCAACCGGCATGTATTCGGGCGCAATCCTGGCATTGCGTTCGAGTTGGTAATCAGTGTAGCAAATGCCAGTTCCATTATCGATCGAACCGGCGCGGATGAAAGCAAAGCGCGCACCTGCGGACCTGGCTTTGTGCCAGTCCATTTCCCCTTGCCACTTCGAGACATCAATTCCTGCTAGCATTTCAATTTCCTTTGTATTTACCTGGCCAGTGTACGCAATCCATCTTGCATCACATCCTCGGTGACGTGTTGTCAATGTTCTCCGGCTCGCCGCTGATGGGATCGATGTCGATTCCTGGTGGTCGGCCTGGACCAGCGTTCCCGCTTGGCTTGGATGTAGGACCCCATACTTCCGGCTTGGGTGCTTCCGCTCCCCGCTTCAGCAAAGCTTCAATATCCACAACCTCGCCGGCGAAGCGGTAGGCGATCCTCATTAATTCGTTGTCGTCGATTAATCCCCTGTCCCGAAGAGCAGCAAAAGATCCGATCACCGTTGCTGCTGCTGCAGCCAGCGCAGCATTATCCCGCGCCGATATGTCCGTCCCATTGATCTTGATTTCCTCTTTTGTGTTGATCAGTCGATCATAGAATTTGCGCCGGCGGATGACGACCTTGATAACATCCTCTAACATCCACAAGAAAAACTCCTGCCTTTGCTGCAGATGCCGGAAGGTCGGTCCACCGGCGCTTTCCGCGGTCGTCCTGGTCGCACTTTCCGGTTCCGCCAGAAAGTGCATAGGGTAACCAGCTCCAACCGCTACCATCTTCTTAAGTGCCAGTCCATCCTCCGCTGCCTCGAAGCTCGCCAGGTTCGGCGCCAGGCACTTCCATTCCTCGCTTTCGTCAGTGACCAGTATCGAACCAGGGTTGGGAGGGTTTCGGTTTAGCTCCGCCTGGCGTTCTAGCTTTTCCGCTTGCGATGCAAACCGCGCTCGCACCCAGAAGATGAATGTGTTGCGATAGCGATTTAACCGCGCCCTGTCTTCCAGCCAGGCCGCATACCTGGTTAGCCATCGCAGTACCGGCGCCAGGTCCGATTCTCCAAACTTGGCGCCAACCGGTCGGTTAACTGCATAGTGCAGTATCACCGGCTCAAACAACCCCGTTTCGTTGGGATTGTCTTCGTTTGGATCGTAGACAGACCATCGCCTGCCTTCCATGAGACCTGGAGTTTTGCTTGTCTGTCTCTTAACTCCCCTCGCGGGATTGGTAACATCAGGCGATGGTTTCTCTATAACCGCGACTTCCTGTTCAATATCGTTGTCCGCAGTTTCAATGTCCTGGATGTCCGCGCCAGGTATAGCGCGTGCATAGGACATCCCCGCGCCGTCCGTTGAAATTACAACAAACAGATCCCCGGCCCTGCTCAATTCATCGCACCACTCATATACCCTGGTTGTCATGCGATTTAGCCGGTGATTCCACCAGTCGTTGATAAATTTGTTCGTCCGTTCGTGGTTGCTTCCAATTCCAATCCCTCCGCCAACTACATACTGCGTCATCATGTTTACGATCCGTCTGGCCAGCGGATTGACGCGCCATGCTTCCAACGCGTCCGCCAGCACTTCATCTCGATCGTATCCGTGGCGGTCCCTTGGGTAAGTTGAGCTGCTATAAAGCCGGTCCCTTGGATCGTCCAGCGCGCGCACAGCCAGATCTACTTTTTGATTTACTTCCTGGTCAATGATCCTTCCAAATAGTCGCTTCCACATATTTTGATCGCTCTCCCGCTGGCCGCTA
>JBJYXV010000016.1:0-18690 GCA_046260155.1 Anaerolineales bacterium | reverse complement strand
TTTTACCTGGTTATGTGATTCTTTCCAGGTAGCAAGCAGTCCTCCAAAGGCAATCAAGCGCAGCTTGTCACCGCTCCTGGAAAATGTAACTACCGGTCCATATTGTGTTGTCTGGCTGTTCGCTTCGATCAAATCCGGATCGACATTGAAAATATTGGCCAGTTTATTTTTTATACTTTCCGCGTTCCATTCATCATCATTAAACTTGCCTTCGAAAATGATTGCCCTGTTATCTATCCTGGTCCGCCAGTGGTTGTGGTAGTTAGGATATTTTGACTGGTTATCTCCCAGATCTCGGAGAGCAGCAATTAAGGTTTGTCTCTGGTTATTCGTCAAGCCAAGATCCTCTATTCCGTAGTATTGTCTGCTCATAATCTCCCCACCTTCAATATATCGCTTGCGCTTAGTGGGGTCTTCCAAATTGCGCAATGTGCCAGCCATCCATCCCACACGTTCACCGGTGTAACATTCGATGCCCCGATCACGGTGTTGTTATCTATTGGTGCTCCAACCCAGGCCCCTAATCCGTTTACCGTAGCTCCAACCTGGCTACCATTTTCATAGTATTTCGCTTCGTCAGCAGCCTTTGACCAGGTGAGCGCCACATGTATCCATCCGGTCTCTGAATGTCCGGCTGCATTTGCTGTTTTTGTTGCTCCCCCAGCTTTATAAGTCCAGGTCACTATATTGTTTCCTGCGTTCTTGTAGATATTTAACTGGTTGTTTGCATCAGCCAGTATGTTTACTACCCTTCTGTGGCTTCCGTCTGTCCATGCGCCCACCCCGCTTACCTTCATCCAACCTGCAAAGGTCCCTTCTTCTCCATCGAAGTCTGCAGCAAATCCCGCCGAATAAATCTCGTTAAAGTCGTTTGTTCCGTCGAATAGCGGACAGGTTGATCCATCTCCTATCCCTGCTTGACCCAAGGTCACCCCTGTATATGCGCCGTCGTTTCCTTGCGAGGATTTATCTATTGCAATTGCCCCTGCAGCTTCGTTCATTGGATGATATAGAATCAGGTTCGCGTAATCAATATTTAAAACTTTTTTCCAATATGCGCGCCCGTAAAGTACCGGCATCAGCAGGTGCTGCTTCGGCGTTACAAGATTAACCAAGCTACACCTTCCCCGTTAACTGCGCTGTCTATGATTAGCTCGGATAGGTTGGCCACGTTATCAAAAACCACTACATCACCTGCAGAGAGCTCCATTCCGTTTGTGCTTGCTACGTCGCCGGCTCCGTCATTTCCGATATATACTTTGTTTGTGTTGCCCCCCAATGCCTTGACCATCAAAGCTCCGTGAACCTGGCCAGATCCCAATGCTTCCGCGGTTCCAGCTGCTGCTACCGTCTTTTGTCCTGATTTAGCTGACATTTAATCGCTCCTTTTTATTAAAAAAAGTATTCGTTTAGTAATAAATGAGTAATTTTCTCTCACAAAAAGTATTCGTTCCTCTTCGTTTTTCCCAAAATGATCTCCTGGTCGTCCTGCGGTCGTCCAGCCCGATCGGTCTGTTTTTGTCCCCAAAAACGGGGGTCAAAAACGTCCGTCGGGATTAAAATCCTTCCCGGTCCATTTCTTCAAGCGGATCGCTGCGTTCTACGATCGCCGGTGGAGAAGTGATCCCGATTTCCTGTTCGTCCAGCACCGCGCAAAGTGCTGAGCTGATCAATTCGTCATCGTGTACCAGCTCTCCCAGGTCATTACGTGTCCCAGGAGGCACACCCCAGCGCATCATCCGGCCAGGTCCTTCAAGTACCTGGCTCATGCAGCATTGCGCCTGTTCCCAGAATTTTGATCGGCTGTTAGTAGGTTCTTTGAATCTGCCAGTTTCAATTACAGCCAGGAAGTTCCAACCGAGTTGTGATTTAGATTTGCCGGTAAAAAGGAAAGGGATCACGCGCCCAGGGAATGAGGCTTCCATGAAGGAAGCTAATCCGGCGCCCACGCCGGTTGAGTCTATGATGATGTATTCAGCTCGCCAATGCCTGGCAATTTCCTTGAGCTGGCTGAATATCTGGGTATGTTTCTTCCCGATCCAGGTGTATCTCTTCATCACCTTGTAAGTGGCTGCTCCTAGCTCTTCGGGAGGCAGCGTGGAAAGGTCCAGGTTAAAAATGGTCACCGCGGTCGCGTCCCGGGCAGGGTTTTCCAGGAGAGAAAGCGACTCAGCGTTGATCTCCTCGCCTACCGCGCCCTCATCCTCGCCTGCTACATCGATCGTCATGGCATATAGCTCGCCTGGCATTGGATCGGATTGCTCAGGGTGATTTCCAAGCATCTTCTTAAGTCGCTCCGGAGGGAACATTCCGCCCTCAGCGTCAATCTCTTCTGAGAAGAATTGAGTCTTGACCATGGGATGATTTCTACCAAGTCGTTTAACCTGGTTCTCCACAAAGAAACCATATTCCTTGACTTCCCTGGCTACGTCCGTTGCATCCATGATCCAGACCCGTTGAATACCATCCTCTAGCTGTTTTTTTTCAGCTTCTTTTCGTTCTCTAGCAAGTAATGTTTTTGATGTCCATGCAGTACCCCAAAATACACGCGTGGCATTTGTGCTGGCTGCCATGGGAGCAAAGTCTTTGTCCCATTTGCTGATCTTGACGTCTTGCGCTTCGTCACACTCAAGTAATACGTTCGCCGTTGCTCCAACGACATTCGCAATATCCGATCCCGAGAGAAAGTAAATCCTGGCGTTTTTCACCTTGAAAATGTATCCACTTTCCTTGCTCCATTCGACGAATTTGTAGACCTGGTTGCGCTCAAGAACTCGTTCAAGTCGTCGCATGGCGTTGATGCTCTGCGGCTTCCAGGTTGGCGAGGCTTTCACGATATCTGCGTCCGTGTTCTTCAGTATGAAGAGCAGGTAGGCTTCGATTTGCGCTTGTAGTTCGTTTTTGCCTGACTGCCTGGGAAATATGATCACAAATAATCGCCCCGCCCGCTCACGAACCGATTCGATGATTGCTTCTGCTGGCCCTTCCTGGTATTTACGCAGCTTTACCCCCGACATTGCCTGGGAAAACATGATCAGATCCTGGAATACGCAAGATAAGCCAGATTGGAGATCCATCATCCGTTGTTCATCCCCCTTCCAGGCAATGCGTTGCTGTTGAGCGTTCACCAACCCCATTCCTCGATGATATTGGATACGGCCTGGTCAACGAGGAGGTTAAATTGCTCGCTCAGTTCGCAGCACACACTGGTTGGACATTGCGAACAGCTGATCAAAGCTTCTCGAAACTGGGACAATAAATCCCGGGTAGCTGCACAGGACCGCTGCACCTGGTCAAATAAGCACGCTATCTGGCATGCGGGATTAAGTAAGCTCGTCTCCTCAGCTAGACCTGAAAATTCCAGGTTCTTTTCATGATTCGTGTTGATGCTCATTTCAAATTCCAATCTGGGAGCACATCACGCAAAGCAGCTTCGATTAGATTTAATGCCTGGCCCCCATTCCCAAGCTCTTTCTGCGATTTGAGTAATCGTGAAGTGCGGATCGAAGCCAATCCCAATGCTCCCAGGAGTTTGATCATCTGGTCGATGTCGACCGCCTGGCCAACCAGCTCAAATATCTGGCGGGTAGTGGTGCGCAGCATGCTGATCTCTGTTTCCAGATTGGCGAAATTTAAATCGGGAGCATCTTTCCCTGCGCTGGGGGATACACTGCGCGCGTAGCGACCATGTTTGAACGCGTTAGTGTTTTCCGGTTGCCCACCGCGTCTACGATTTCCCCTGGATCTGAGCTCTTCATTCATTAGAATTCTCTCCGAGGACCAGTTTTTAATTGATTGGGGATCGGGTTATTTTGACGGGGAGAAATGGCATAAATGCTCTGGTTGGCGATGATGGCGATCATGATCTGTTCTGCCAGGCCAAGCAGACCTTTCTGATCGCAGCTCAGTGTGATTCCCCATTCCAATGCCCAATCCAGGCAAGCCAGCCCGTAGACGATGCAGCCGGATAAGATGATTAGAGCCAGCATGATCAGGCGTTTAATTTCAGGACTGAACCGCAGGAACCAATCTTTGGCACCGGGAATATATGAAAATACCAGGGATAAGAATGTACCTGCGATTAAGGAAAGACTTTCGGCTGACATGGTATACCTCCAATAAAAGGGTGTTCTTCTGTGGTTTCTTTTGGGACAAAAATAGCACATGTGTTCTATTTATTTCAAGTGCAGATCGGTAGAATCCCCCGCAAATTACTCCATAAGTGGTTTTTCATCGATTGACATCATCCCAGAGGGCGAAGGAACGAAACCTGGTTACTCGATTTTTAATCGATGTTCAATTTAATAAAATTGGAGGAACGAAGTTTCTTGCTCCTTAATTCAGTAGAAAGAAAAGAGAAGCAGACTAGAACTTAAGTGAGGATTTTTGGAGCTTGTTCATTGGATTCATAATGGATTGCACAATTCTCATATTAGAATATTTATGGAACCACATCTTGGCGAATGATCGCAGGGGATCGGAGGGTCACTATGAAAGGCTTAACTACCAGGGAGCAGGAGACAATCCGGAAATATGCATCTGAAATTTATTCATATAAATGCATGCTGTCCATTGCTTATTACTCAATATCTGAAAAGGCGCAAGATGAGATTACCCGAAAATTGCTGGCAGAGGTTTATACAAATGAAAGAAGCGATGCTGAGGATTGGAAAAGATCGATCGAGATATTTACAGGCAGTAACGGATTAAAGTCCTCTTTAATTCTTAAGCAACGTACTCAGCTCATGATGGCTATCTTGGGAATGCGAGGTTTTCTCGAATGGGTCTTAATCGCAGAAGATGAAAGTGTCGGTTCAGTTTCGATCCTGGCAGCAAATATTAGAGATGAAGAAGCGTCGGAATATCTGGTTCGCCTTATTTCTGATGAACGTTTACACATCAATCATATGAAAAAAGAATTGCTTGGTATGGAAGCTTGGGAAATGGGAGGGGGTGGCGGGGTTCGTGATGTGATTTTTGGTGCAAATGATGGCTTGGTTTCCATCCTTGCTTTAGTCGCTGGTGTTTATGGGGCGGTAACAGATAGCAAGTTGATTTTGATTACTGGAGTTGCTGGTGCCATCGCAGGTACAATTTCAATGGGAGCTGGAGCATATTTGTCTGCCAAGTCGGAAAAAGAAGTGACACAAAAGGAGAACCAGCGCAAAGGGATTATAGCTGGTACAGCAGATCAAAAAAGAGCATCTCTAATTGATATGTATCAGAAACAGGGTTTCAGCAAGAGTGAATCAGAAGCAGTTGCTGATCGGGTTTTAGCAGAGATCGAAATGGAGTCGCAACAATCAATTGGGGAGGTAACCGGTCTAACAACTGAAGATGATTGGCCTCCCTCCAAAGCAGGCACGCTGACAGGGTTCTCTTTTCTGCTCATGTCTATAGTCCCGATTCTACCTTTTGCATTTCTTGATGTAACAGCGGGTGCAATCACGGCGATGTTTGCCAGTATGGTAGCTTTGTTCACAGTAGGTGCGAGTAAAGCCGTGTTTACCAGGAGTAGTTGGAGGCGCAGCGGGGCAGAGAATCTGATTATAGGCTTTTTAGCTGCAGCGGCAACATATGTAATTGGTGTTTTAATTCCAGGAATATAGCTAGACAATCTCCCATTCACAATGTGGGTGGCCTGCTGCCAGGCACTTCGTTTCTTTGATGCGAAGGTTATACGTCGCCTTGAACAATCCATTCAAAAACCCAGTTGTAAAATGACAGGAAAGCTCTCGTAACCTTGTCATATACCAGGTACGCATCGGTTCGATATTTTCTTCCATTGTGATCCGGTTTCCTGCTTTGGTGGTAATTCCGATTTTCAGGTTTTTGAATGATTCAAAGACCCTGTCAATGACTTCATCGGGTTGCACACCAGCAGCTAGTAGCCGTTCACCGAGTTCTTTACCTGATTTCACCCCACCCATGCGGATTGCCATCCGGGAGCGGTCACCGGCAATGTGGGCAAACCCAAAACAATGGAAAGGGATTTGCAGGTGGATGTCCGGACCAATTTCTGGTCGATCCGTCAGCGTCAGGTTATCTGTGATGTGGGAAATGTATTTTTCGATCAGGTGATTGTGTATTCGTGAAACTGTTTCAGAATCTCTTTTCAGGTGGTCCTGCTCCTCATTTACCGAGCCGGGAAATATTTTAACTTCACAGTAAGGATCTCCGATTCCTATACATTTCGTTTCAATTGCATTCCATGTTCTTTTTTTGAATTCTAATCCCATTAATTGACCTGCCATTGCAGGAGGCAGGTAAGATGCGACTGTTGAGCCAATATTATCAAGATCCCAACAATCGGAATTTTCGTAAATGCGATAGTGGTATTCATCAATTTTCGATTTGTCTGGTAAATACTCAATTCTTCCGTAACGTTCCATTCTGGAGCCTAGTCCATAAGGGAAACCAAACAGTTGCCAGATCCTGCTTATATCTTTTGGAGAGTTTAACTCTTTTGGAAATAAGCCAATCCTTCTTAGGAAGTTTATGAGCCAGAACATGGATTTTAAGGGTTGGGGAAAAATAGAGATAAATTCACCCGATCCCGTAGCTGATTGGTCTTCCCGGGTGTCATCATAGATAATCAACGGGAATCCATCCGGATCCCAAAACATGCTGCTCCAATAAGCCAGTTTCGGCCAGAAAGCATTCACATAATCGCCAAGCCTGGGACGGAAACAGGTCTTTCCTCTAATCATACTCTTCATAAACATATTGAGGTATTCTGGGTCCATGATCTCTTCGAGCGCTGTTTCCATTTCGAATTTCTTTGGAATAGGCTTATCAAAGGTGCCTGGTGGGATATCAGGATGCTTTACCACCTGGATAGATTGATCGCCAATTCCCATTTTCAGCCGTACAATTCCATCGGCAACGCTCATCATTGCGCCAAGTTCTTCTTCTTTACCACAGCCTTCATCCATGGTCACCAGCACCCGGTTGCCTTCTTGCGCGAATTTGGCTAAAAACTGTTGGATGAATTTGACCACGTTCAAGCCATTGAAAAGATAGGGGGATGTCAGAGAATCGAACACCAGTAAGACATCCTGACCATTTAGTCGTCGACGCAGTTTTGAGACAGCCATACTGATGCTATTAAGATCAGCACAGTGAGCACAAATAGTCGTTTTTTGTGAACTGCAGGCTAACCCAACTGTCTGAGTATAGGCATCAACAATCGCCAATGAGTCGGGTTTTGTTTCACCTAACCCCCTATCGCGTAAATTATGAACCAGGTCATCAGAACTGGATTCTGTGATCACATAAATTACTTGCAAGCCAGCCGCAATGTTCTGTAAGGCAATTTGTTGGCATAACGTTGATTTTCCTGCCCCTGGTGGTCCGGTTACTAGCACTAATTTTTTGTGAGGGATGTTCTGGATTTCAGCAATCAACATAAAAATTCCAACTTACTATTCAAAAACCATCAAATCAGGATAAACTTCAATCCCTTGTTCGGAGATTTCATAAGGGTGTGGTTGGGTATCAGCATCTATACCACGCATCTTTTCAATTTGAAACATGCGAACCAGTTGGTTGCTTTTTGGGATCGTCCTCAGCAGAATTACACCCTGAGAAAGATATTCTTCAAACTGATATTCTCTTTCCAAACCTGTACCTCTGAGTTCAGAAATCATTAGGTGAGTACAATCAGTCTTTCGTAATTCGACTATCAAATCTTTCATGGCATGGATGCGTTCAGTTTCGTCAGGATATTGCAGCATGAACATGGTAACGGGGTCAATGACGACTCTCTTTGCCTGGATTTCATTGATACCTTGCTTGATAGCTTCTAATAGCTTGACCAATTTAAACTCTTTCATACCAATCTGCATCAATCCCGCTTTTTCAGAGGATCTTGAGCGAACAGGCGACACATTAACAAAGATCAATTTGATTTCTTTCTCTAAGGAATCCAAATCCCAACCGAAAGCCACCATATTCTTCTTGATTTCTTCCGGGTTTTCGTCCAAAGTTACATATAGACCCGGGTCATCGAATTTCGTGGCGCCTTGATAAATAAATTGAATTCCAAATGTGGTTTTTCCACTTCCAGGTCCCCCGCTGATTAATACTGTGTGCCCTTTTGGAATGCCTTTCCCATTTAATAATTGATCAACACCAGCGATCCCCGATAGAACATATTCAGGCATCATATTTCTCCCCTTTCCCACAACAATTCATTTCGTTAAACTTATTATATAGCAAATAACCCGGAAATCATGTAAATCAGCTTCTTGCCTCAAAATGATTGGCTTCTTCCAAAAAATTTGTTTGGCAGATCCATATAAAATTTCAACATGAATTCCAACATTAAAGGATTGTTCATAGATGGATTCAACCCTGCTTCAATGATTCATTCCGCAAAACAATAGAGTGGTAAAATTTACCGACCGGGAAGGGTTGGAAATATTCAGTCTTCGAAAGGAGATTTAACTTGGACAGAAAAAAACTATTTCGCACGGCATTTTTGTTTATTTTCCTGGTAGCACTGGTTGGATTCGCCTGTGCGATACCAGGATTACCAGGTGAAGGACAGCCGACTGGAGAACCTGGTGAACCCACCACACTTCCAGAAAAGCCAACTGTCCCACCTGAAGTTGAACCGACAGCTCCACCTGCTGTAAACCCGACTTCTCCGGGAGCAGAGATCATTCCACCCGACAATGGAGGCAGTGATACTTCTGATACGCTTATCACTGGGCTCTTCTGGCTCCTGGTCCTGGTGGTGATCATCCTGGGGGTTGCGTTGATCTATTCTCTCGTAAGCAGCAGGAGCAAGGGAGCTGCTGGTACAGGTACAACGCCACCGACCGGTCAATCACCCGCATATGCTGAAACACCGGAAGCAGAAACGGGGCCACAACCAGTACCGGAAGCAACTGCGACGTCTGTCCTAGACAATATCTCACCCCAGGTCGCCCCGCTCTATGATCGCTTTGCCAATCTGGTAGAGAACCTTGGTCCGGTGACCATTTTACCTACCCAGACCCGGGTGGACTTCCAGCGCCGTATTATTTTTGCATCAACGCAGTTTTCACAGGAGGATATGCGCGTACAAATGCTGCTTCCTGCGCGGGTAGATGATCCACGCATGATCCGTGTCGAAGTTTACAGTGAAGGGAAAGTTGCTCATACGCTAGTGGTACGCACAGTTGATGATTTAGATGCAAAATTCACCAGCTGGCTGCAGGATGCGTATGAATTGGGTGGTGGATCTTAAGGCTGGATATTTCTTTCTGCTTGACATAAGATAAAAAAAGTCAGGAGCTCTGTCCTACGAGCTCCTGACTTTTTATTCATCTAGGTTTCGAGTAAGAATTACAAATCGGTGTCCGAATCAGCAGCAGACGGCTGCATTTCGAATCCGCCGTGGCGATGAGAATCGCCGCCTGGCCTTCCGATTCCTCTGAATGAAAAACCTCGCTCCTGCAGCAGATCAGCTTGAGATTGCGTGATTACACCATCATCGATAGCCTGCTGCACTGCGTCCTGGTAGGCAGATTGCATGGCATCTTGAATTTCTTCAGGTTCCAGATCCCCAAGCAAATCGTGTAGAGTTTGGCCAGATTCCCTGGCTGCTTTGAGATCAGCTGGGTCGATTCCGAAAGCGTCGGCGAGCAGTTGTTGTGGATCGATATACTGCTTGAGAGCCCGCTCGGCAAGCATCAGGTCAGCCTGTTCCTCGGTGAGCACTCCCTCGTCGACCGCTTGACCAAGTGCGGCTTTTTCAGTTGCCTGGCGAGCTTCGTTCAGCTCATCTACAGACACACCCAGCTCATTCGCCAGGTAAGCATCGTAATCAAAGGAAGTTCCAAGCCTAAATCTACCGCCATGGTCAAGATCACCCCTGCCTCCAAATCCAAACTCACCGCGGCCACCAAATTCAAATTTCCAGGGCAGCGGTTCTTGGAGCGGTTCTTCTGTTGCCTCTTCTACTTGTAAGATAGCGCGCGCCCCATCAGCCGCACGGCTGGAAGAGAAAGCTACCACGCCAATCGCAACGGCTAATACCAGGGCACTAACTATGGGTATAACGAACCAATATTTTTTATTTTCCATAAATGGACTCCTTTCTTCTGATAAGACGGTTGTTGACCAACATCACGTAATGGTCGTTTTGGATCCAACTCAAGAATATCAGAAGCTTGTGAGGAAATTGTTAGGATGTGATGAAAAAAATGTTTTCTTTTTACAAGACGATCAGCGCTGGAATCGCCACTGCTCACTGGTCGTGGCGAATTGGTATTCCTTGAGAAATAATATCGCCTGCCTATCAGCTGCTTCGACATTGCCATGGAAGGCGACAACATCCAGCACAAACGGAGCAAATTCGTGGGATATCCCGGGCAGCTCCTGAAAAACAACGGTTTCAAAAATACAATCTGCACCCTCTACTAACCTGGTACTTTGTAATATTTTCGCTGGAAGTAATTTGTATCCCAGGCGTTCGGCTTTATTCGTAAAACTGCCGCTCATGTAGCCTGCCCTGACCACTCGCTCGCGGTCGCTCCAGGGCATGAAGTGGATCGCAGCTTCCTGATGCTTGCGCAGCAGGGTTAAAGAGTGGTTGCCCAGCTGCATGGCGATCAAGAAGCGGAAGGGCTCTTTGGAGATCACCATCCAATGGGCGATGGGCATCATGTTCTCTCCGACAGTCAGGAAAGCCAGATGAAGAGGAAAGTATTGGGTGTTGTAAGGGATGGTATTGGTTGAGGCTTGGTGAGACAATTTTTATGCTCCTTCGAATATTTTGATCATTAGACAGTTTTATTTTACAAGAGGATGAGATAAACTACAGTATGATCCCCAAGAAATTTGATCTTTGTGACACCTTAAAATGCGTCAAATCTTCTTGAAATCAATGCCTCAATAAGTGTGCTTTGGATCGATTGAAAATCTTAATTTATTGGACAAATGAGGAGAAAATGATGAAGACAATCGGCTTATTGGGTGGTATGTCATGGGAATCATCCATTGAATATTACCGCATCATCAACCAGATTACGCGGGAAAGACTCGGTGGGCTGCATTCTGCCAAATCCGTTATGGTTTCGGTGGATTTCGCGCCCATCGAGCAGCTGCAAAATGAGAATCGCTGGGAGGATGCTGCCCGGGAACTAATTGCAAGCTCTCTGCAAATTCAGGCAGCCGGCGCTGATTTCCTGCTGATTGCTACAAACACGATGCACAAGGTTTACCCCGAGGTCCAGGCCGCGATCGATATCCCGATTCTGCATATTGCGGATGCGACGGGAATGAAAATCAAGCAGTTGGGCCTGGCAAAGTTAGGCCTGCTGGGTACGATCTACACCATGGAAGAGGAATTTTATTCAGGCCGTTTGAGTGAAAGATTTGGCTTCAAGGTTTTGATCCCAAATAATGTTGACCGGAGGCTGGTGAATCGAGTGATATTCGAAGAATTGGTCCTGGGAAAAATTATGCCGGAAAGCCGTGCACAATTCCATCGAGTGATCAATTCCCTCGTGAAACAGGGAGCCGAGGGCATAATTTTAGGCTGCACCGAGATACCCATGATCGTGAACGCGGATGATTTCACGATTCCCATTTTTGATACCACCTACATACACGCTGAAATGGCTGTCGATATAGCATTAGGCGAACGCGAGCTTGACATATCGATGAATATCGATTAGAATTATATCGAAGGTTATCGATATGATTGCTGATTCAAGACCTACGAATCCCGTAGAGTTTGCCAAGGCTCTCGCAGATCCCACCCGGCAGAAGATCATGAGCCTGATCTGCTGCCGTGAATTGAGTGTCGGTGATATTGTGGATGCGGTTGGCGTCAGACAGCCAACGGTCTCACACCACCTGGCGATTTTGCGGGACGCTGGACTTGTGAAAGTACGCAGCGAGGGAAAGCACACTTATTACACACTTAATCAGGGCAGGGTTGCCCTATGCTGTGGGAACCTGATCGAAGTTTTCGCTCCCGAGTCGGTGACTGCTGGTCAAATTCCAAACCCAGGACAAGCTGAAGATTGAATTCAAGAATCTTAATGAATTTTTTTGTTAATATTCATAGATAAACATCGATATGTACTGTAAAGCATCTGATGTAAAGGTGCACTTCCTGGATTGCTTATCGTGAACTATCCATTGATAATAAGGAGATAAAAATGTCTACGAAAGAACCCATTCACAAAGAGAAGAACGTTGACTTACCGGTAATCAACTCACAACCCGAGCCCTGCTGTGGGAATTCAGCATTCGAACCGGAAGTGCCTGAAACCGGTTCTATCCATGATTATGTGCAGGATTACTACGCACAGCGCGCACTGAATTCAAGCTCCTGCTGTGGTTCGAGCTCAAATCCCGATTTCTATGATTTGGATCTATTGGAAAATTTTCCCCAGGATGTGGCGGGATTCAGCTTGGGATGCGGAGATCCGATCACCTCCGCCCGGCTCCAACCCGGTGAAACCGTGCTTGATCTCGGTTCAGGAGGTGGACTGGACTGCTTCCTAGCCAGCAAACAGGTTGGTGAGTCAGGATTTGTGATTGGTGTTGATATGACCCCCGAAATGCTGGATCGCGCCAGGAATGCGGCGCTCAGGATGGAGTTCGATAACGTGGAATTTCGCCAGGGCTATTTAGAGCGACTGCCTCTGGAGGATAACAGTGTAGATGTGATCATTTCAAATTGCGTGATTAACCTGTCCCCGGATAAAACCCGGGTTTTTGCAGAGATGCTGCGCACCCTCAGACCGGGTGGGCGCATCTCCGTATCTGATATCGTGACCACTGGCGAGCTGCCTGCTGGACTGCGTTCGGACATGCAGGCCTGGGGTGCCTGTGTCGCTGGGGCGCTGGACATGGATGACTACGTGGCTGGCCTTGAAGGTGTTGGTTTCGAAAAAGTAATCCTGTTTGCGAAGGATAGCGATGGTGAACTTCTGGATGGTTTCCCGCAGTCAATTGTTTTTTCAGCCTACATCACTGCTCGCAAACCAGGTGCTGCATAGGGCATTTATTCCAATGGATTTACCGACTGCCGGGCCAAGTTTGCCTCACGGAAAAGAGGGTGCTGTGCAGCGCAATCCAGGTGGTATACTCGCTGGATGGGTGTTCCAACGATAGAAACCACTCGCTTAAGATTACGCCCCTTTGTCCTCCAAGATTGTGTTCCATTGCATGCTCTGCTTGGGGTCGAAGGGGTACTTCGTTATTATCCAACGACAGATGCTCCAGACCTGGGGAGAGTGGAAAAATTGGTTACCCGGCAGATCGAGCATTGGGAGGCGCATGGGTTCGGTTGGTGGGCGGTCGATGCACTGCCTGGCAGGGAGCTGATCGGCTGGAGCGGATTGCAGTACCTGCCTGAGACCGACGAAATTGAAATTGGATATTTGCTCGCTAAACCTTACTGGGGAAAAGGATTAGCGACGGAGGGCGCCCTTGAAGGTGTCCATTTCGGGTTTAAAGTTTTAAAAATCCCTGCTATCGTTGGCATTGTGCACCCGGAAAATACCGCCTCCCAGCGTGTGCTGGAAAAAATTGGGCTTAAGTTCAAGGGTGAAGCAGAATATTTTGGGATGGATTGTTATAAATATATAGCTGAAAACCCCCAAGAATAGTTTTTGTTTTTATCACAGCGGCCTCAATATACCTGTGAGAAGGGGATTTGATGATCAACATAAAGCTACCCAGAAGCATCCTTCTGGCTCTTTTGACATTCGCTCTAACCAGCCGAGTTTATCAAGTTGCGTGAGTTCTTGCGTGGTTATTTCGTGGTCAAGAACTTTGTACGAGGAGCGCAGAACCTGGTCTGTCAACCAGCCCGCGTGCAAAGACCTGTCGCTGAATTCGAGTAGAGCTGGACACACCAAGGAGGGTCCAGACAATGATTCTGGCAAATGCCAACAGGCGTATAGGAGCAGTACGGGAGGATTCCCAGATCCAAATCCCCCCATGATTGGGAATAACAACAACCCGAGGTTAAGTTCTGCCGCGCAAAGTAATACACTCACCAACAGTATCGCGAAGATCAGGATGGCTTAGGAGCTGAGCGCCCACGGAATTGGAACGATCAAGAATGATGAGTTTCTCATCGTTGGCTCCCCGAGCCTGCAAGATCGCCAATCCCAGAAGGAACATACATGACCTTAAATAAATAATCCCTTAGTTGGACAGAGCTCCACTAGCACGACTGCCACAGATATCACTGCCGAAAGCCAGCTGCACTGCAATTAAACAGCATAACAATTTGCTCAGCTAACAGGCCGGTTTTGATTTGTGACCATTGCTATTTCTGAAATGAACTAGCTCAAATCGCGGTGCTTACCTTCAACCACAGCAGGATCGACCGAAAATTGAGCTATGCACTGTTTATTTCTCACTAAACTCCAATTCGTCCAAACGATAGCCGATATAAAACGTAATCTACCGTATTTCCCAGTAAATTCCCCATTTGAATTGTCTGTAGGGTCATTTCTATGGCTTTCACAGTTTCTTCATTGTACTTATCAACGAATCGCTCACGCGCGGCCGGTTCGGTTCTTCCCTGTGTTTCTGCCCAATGCTGGGCATAAAGCAATGCTGGCAGCTCATCTCTTGGACAACCCTCGAATACTCCATCTTGCATTGCTTCGATTTCATCTTTATCGATTCCCTCAACTAATGCTTGTCTTGTATGGGCATAGGAACAATACCGGCATTTATTAACCGCCGTAACTGCCAACATGAGACGCTCTCGAAATGCTGCATCAATTAATTCGCCGCGCATCAATGGCTTCATTTGATCCCTCTTTGCCATGATTGTTCGAAAATCAGCAATAAGACCTGATACATTATGATAAGTTCGTCGATTGAATTTCTTCACTCAATTTATTTCCATCTTCTTGAAAAGAATTGGCTATTAACCGTTTGCGTGACTTGCTGCAGGGTCGATGTGGATCCTGTTTACTGTAGTGATAAACCTTGAAGCTAGGATCAATTTCATTGATCATGGCGAATCCAACTTCTCGACCACATACTACCGTGAGCAGCTTTTTCAAGAGCTTGCCTTTTTTACAACAAATTTTGTTTATGCCAAACCCAAAAAATTATCCACATCGGGACTACTGTCACAATTATCACTAAAATAAGAAATGTAACTTTGCTTTAAATGGATGTATTCAATTACATCCGTGAGTGCTACAACAATTGTTACCATGAGTATCAATCTTGTAGTCAGTTTCATCTTAATTTCCTATGCTATCCAAGATTCCATTCAAGGAATAATATTATTGAGCCAATTTTACACCAGTGTCGAAAAATCTTCTTCCCATGGTCGAGAGGGTGAGTCACCATTTATTTTGGAATATCTGAATGAGGCCCATACTTTCCACATCAAATTTGTGATTTCCTGAAGAAAATGTCCCCCACTTTTACTGAAAATTAATGATTATCTCGAAAGAATCTTCGAAGATATGTCTCAGAAGGCATTCTAGTCAGACAGAGGAGGCTGGACTAAATTTTCATCAGTCTGTGACTTATACGAAACTCGAATCGTATGTCAATTATTACAAAGGTGGAGATCTGAGTGCACGAGCTAAATCAAATCCTCTGTAAGTAAGTTCGGGACAGGTTGGATTGACGTGTAGAATATGGAAGTATTTTAGTTTTTAGGAAAATATCGCTGAAATGAAACGAGGTTTGAAGCGTGAATAAAGCGGATGGAAAGTTGTCAGGAAAAGTATGTTTGATCACGGGGGCAACCTCAGGGATCGGCGAGGTAACCGCCCAGGAATTGGCGCGGCTGGGTTACAGGGTGGTTATCACAGCCCGGGACCAGGCGAAACTTGAATCGGCGATCGCTCGGATTCGTTCGAATTCCGGCAGTCAGGTGGTAACTGGCCTGGTGGCTGATTTAAGCTCCCAGGACCAGGTGCGTTCATTGGCCTCCAAATTCATCGATCAATACGATCGGTTGGATGTCCTGATCAATAATGCTGGAGCAGTGTACCTGCGCAGGACAGAGAGCGTGGATGGGATCGAAATGACCCTTGCTGGCAATCATCTGGCGCCTTTTTTACTGACAAATTTGCTGTTAGACCTGCTCAAGCACAGCTCTCCAGCCAGGATCATCAATGTCTCCTCGAGAGCCCATGAGGGGCAGGTGATCGATTTTGATGATCTGCAGTACCGGAAAAATTACCATTTTATGCGTGCATACGGAAAGTCAAAACTGGCAAATTTATTATTCACATACGAATTAGATCGCCGGTTACCGGGCAGCGAGGTGACAGTGAATGCCCTTCACCCGGGATTTGTGGCTACCAATATCGGTGGGAATAATGGTTGGTTGGTAAGATTATTCATGCCGCTGATTCGCCTGTGGGCGATCAGTCCCCAGGAAGGAGCGGAGACCAGTGTATACCTGGCTTCTTCGTCAGAGGTTGCAGGGGTTAGTGGGAAATACTTCTATCAGAAACATCCTGTTCTTTCTTCAGCCTTTTCCCGGGATGAAGACGCTGCCCGGCGGTTGTGGGATGCCAGCGTGGAGCTGACCGGGATAGATACGTAGAATGTTCAGCGATTGAATCTGCGCCAGGCTATGCGGACCAGCCAGTAATCGATGATCATAACGAGAAAAAACCATACCAGGGGGACCAGGCTCGATTGGCTGATAGTGCCTAGAATTGAAAACCCCAGCATGAAGAGCAGTAAGGTGAGCACGATGATCGGGTAGAAAAGGGTGATCCCAACGGCCAGGGGCATACCGTAAAGATCGCCCCTTGAATGCTTGATCTGCCTGGTGCTCAAAAAGCCTAAAATGGTGCTGCCAATTGGCGCGAGACTCGCCAATGCCAGCAGCAGGTAGCGGATTGAGCTTGACCACCTAGAGGCCAGTGAATTCAGTGCATCAAAACCTGGTGGAATAAAAATGACCAGCAAGAAACCGAAAGGCAGCAGGATCAACCCGCCGATCGCAAGGGGGGATAGTTTCCTTTTTGTATTAGATGAAGGTTGAGCCATAGCTGGTGTCCGTTTTTTTAACTGTTAAGTCGGGATGACAAAGTATATCTTCGAATCCGTGATCCGGTTATCCTTTCTTCGTTAAACAGCAGCAGGTGATGGGATCGATTTCGAGAATAATAAAAATCATTTGTCCGCGCTTGGTAGCGGTGCCCGACATTTTCCTTCCATCTGGGGCATGCGGGTCATGGTGGTTCCTGGGTGTAGTGATCCACCAGGAAGGGATCGGTATGCTGCCAGAACGGACCAGCAGGCAATTTCAGGATCTCTCGTACCCGGGTCTTAAAATCTGCCGGTTCGATTTGACCTGCCAGCATTTTAATCAACAGGTCTGGTTCGTTTTCTGCCAGGTAGCGGGTCAGCCAATACCCGCGCACATACAACAGGATAATCTGCTCCCGTGATTGCTTTTCCAAATTGATCCGTTCGGTAGGTTCCTCTATTTTACCCCCACGGCTAAGCAGCTCCAGAGTGGTGGGAAGCACAGTCGGTTTTCCCAGGCAGCGATCGACGCTGACCATAGCCAGACCTTCATTAAACCAGGCTGGTAAATCCAGAACTGCCGTGAAGGTATGCATAAGCTCGTGACAGACGATGGAAAGGAATTTCTGGTCGAGATTTTCTAGCTTCACGAAAAGATCTTCACCTATCGCCATTGGGGTTTCGGCAATTAATCGAGGTGGCTTGATGCCAACTACCTGGCGTCTTCCATATCGCTGGGACCAGCCTCCAGCATATAACCAGCGCACTTTAAATTCACGGTACCAGAAAGGGAAAGTGAGGACAAGCAGGATTTGAGAGCCCAGCGGAGCACCGAAAAAGACGCAGCGTGGGAAGGATGTCATCAGGTAGACCCTGCAGTCTGCCGGTGCAGCCAGATGCCAGGTTGCGGTAATCGTTTCGACACTTTGTTCGCAGGCGGTGATCAATTGATCGGCAGATGCCTTTTCCTGCTCATCAAAAAACACGGATAAATTTCTTATCCTGGTGGATTGCATCTAGATTTCCTTTCTACCACCTCTGGAACCAGTCATACTGGTACAAGTGGTGATCGCTGAAGGTTCAAAAAACCTCGCAAAACAGGTTCTTGTTTTTCTGTACAGATTCATCATTCTTTGTCGAAGGCTGCTAAACAGCGGTTGACACCATGCCCGGCAGCGGGCAGATCAGGCAAGATCGCCCTGATCATTTCTTCGCGATTGGCTCCCGCATGATTGGCAGAGCTGGCATGAAAAGGGATGCCGCTCTCGAGACCCTGGGCTGCCAGGACTGCCAGATAAGCCAGGGAGGCAGTTTTTGGATCCAATTCGTTCGCTGAGCATAGATTTTGAACTAGGGTATTCCAGACAGCTGCATGATGTGGGGCTTCCTGTATAGAGGTATTAAATGCATTGCTGAGCAGTTTATCCTCGATCATGTTTACCGCCTCTTAACATTTCCTTTCAGCTGAGGGATTGCTCGTGAAGTTCAAAACCCATTTGGTTATTATCCCATATCTGAAAAAATGAAAATCGATCGATTTCCACTAAGTATCCATCGGTTTGTCAACCAGGATTTCCATTTTAGATCCTTTGGAAACTGAATATCCTGGACTATCGCAGTTGATATCAGGCTGTTGAAAAAGTGGTACTGAATTTTGATATAATCCATTAGCTTGTCTCTTATTTCATTTTTATGATGCACAACTCAAGA
>JBJYXV010000015.1:0-1838 GCA_046260155.1 Anaerolineales bacterium | reverse complement strand
GTCGGTCAGTTCAAGTATCGCGGCCCCGAACCAAACAACAGGTTTGCATCTTTTGCTGCATCGTTGTCCTGAGAAAGCCTGTCTTTAGGGGTCATCCAGAAAACTTCAGGGGCCTATTCACTTGTCAACGGGATCATTCCCGTCGATACCCATCATACGAGGAGAAAGGTGATGCGAAAGTCCAAAAGAATACTACTCGCAATAACTGCAATCTTGATAGCCACAGCGACATTTACTTTCGTTGTCTGGCAGCCTGCAATGATTCGGAGGGTCTCGTACCAAGCGCCTGAACCAGCCTATCACAGTTGGGAAGAGATTCTTTCAAATCCTCACCCGATCACCATCCGTACCTATTCTACCGGCGTAATGCAAACAACCCTATCCGCCATTATGAATCTTGAGCACGAAGAGGCTCAGGATATCGAGGATGCAAGTATTGAGATCCCAGTCAACGTGGGTATTATCCAACATCAGGAGTTTGGCGCCTATCTGATCGATGCGGGTCTAGATAAATCCTACGTTCACAGCCAACACGGCACGATCAGGGGTCTCATGGTCGAGAGTTATCTTGGGAAAGGTAGCCAAGAACCCAACACGCATATTGCTGCGATACTGGACCAGGAAGGTATTCGATTGGAAGGCGTTTTCCTCACCCACTTGCATCAGGATCATACGGCTGGGATTGTCGATTTGCCTAAGGACATTCCTTATGTCGCGGGGAAGAATGAACGGTATGTCAATTACAGATTCTTCATGCAAAGTGATCATTTGGCGGGTATCAATGAATTGCAGGAAATCGACTTTACCGATGCCATTGATTTACCACCACTAGGGAAGGGCGTTGATGTTTTTGGGGATGGTTCGCTGTGGGCGATCTCGTCAAGTGGGCACAGCGCAGGGCATATGATCTTCCTGATCAACGGTATCGACGAACAGGTTCTTTACACTGGTGATGCCTGCAACGATCATTACCAATTTGAGACTGGGATCGGCCCAGGATATTATTCCAGCGACCTTGATGGCGGCCAGGAGGTATTGGAGCGCATCATTCTCTTCAAGGAGCGCTATCCAGAAGTCACACTGGTTTATGGACATGATCTAACAACCCACTAATCCGGTGTGTCGGTATAAAACGTGGGCAAGCTCAGACAATTGTAGTGGCAGCAGGCCAATCTGTTGGCGCAAATGGATTCTAAATCTTGATTTGCTGCCTATTGTATTACCGAAGAATACATCAATAGAATCATGGCAAGCTGGTTTACAATAGCATTGCAAATGAAACCTCGCGGATATTAACATAATGGCTAATTGTCAATGGATTCTACCACGGGTAGAATGGCATTATGGACGCGATCCCAGTTTTCGGGGTTCACATCCGTGAGGTTGCGAGTTCAAGTCCCTCAAAGAAGTTCACTTTCCGAACTCTAGATCCTTACCTTCATAAAAAACCAGATAATCCGAAACCTAACATCTGGATTAGTCTACAAGCTGCGGAATTGGTAAAATTTTTTGTTTAAATACAGAGTTTGCATAATATTGAAGAATTTCTCTGATAATGCGGAAACGATCACCCAAGGAGATTCGAACTCATATGGCCGAATTAAAGTATCGAATTAGGCCCTTGTTCCTCCATTTCTTCCAAATTTCTAGCTGATATAAACAAAAACCGCCTGATATTGATATCAAGCGGTCCTTTTCTTCCGAATGCCCTAAGGAGGCTAATATCGAACTCATTGATGGGCATCAATATGCAGGAATTATTCCGGTACGTGACAAATTTGACAAAAACAGGTGAATAGATATCTTTAGTAAGACGGCTGAGTAAATTTGGTGATTTG
>JBJYXV010000014.1:0-20439 GCA_046260155.1 Anaerolineales bacterium | reverse complement strand
GGGAAGAAAAGTGATATATGGAAGTTAAAGTCACAATCGGACGCCAGATTTCACACCACTCATGGGCTGATGATCTTAGACATTCGTAAAGCGTTCAATGTTGGCAATTCCGTGTTTTGATCGAATTAGCTTGCCGATGCAAGCATTGAATCCCCAATGCTATGATCACCGGCATCCAAATTAAAATCACCACGAATATATATCCCAAGATAGGCTGCGATGTTTTCAGTAGGGTCGCTCTGAGGAAATCCATGGTTACATTCGCACTCAATGCACCGAAGACCAGCCATGGCAATATATAACGGGTAAACCGGCTATTTGGAAGGAGAGCGGCTGGCGCTATGACCCACAAGAGGTACCAGTGTTGGAACCAAAAGGCTCCAATGGCGAGATACAGCAGGCTTACTGCCACCAGTGTGGTCCAGAGCCTGGATTCAACTTCTTCAGGGTCACTTTGGGATTTGCACCAGCGTTTTGGAGGGAAATTGAACACCCACAAGGGAATGAACAAGGCCCCCAGACCAAACAGCAAACCCGGCAGGCCGATGCTGAGCCTGTGGGCGCGAGCAACCAACCAATGGAATTGGTCAACCAGAAAAGTCTTCAAGACGCGCCAGAATGAATTAGCGAGGTAGAGCGATCGCTCATGCAACATATTCGGCAGCGATTGCCAGCCGCCAAAAGGCGCATACAAAAGGTATGATAGTGCAAGCCCGCCGATCAGGCTTGCCAGGCTGACCTTCAAGGCGCGCTTCCATCCCCAACGCCAGAGTATCCAGAGAACGCAGGCTGGCAGCCAAATCAGAGCCACGAGCTTGACGTGCGCTGCCAGGATCAATACCAGTAATGCCAGAATCAGGCGTTGGCGCTGAAGTAACCACCAGGACAATAAAACCAACACCAACATTAGCGCATCATTATGTCCACCCAGCGCGGAGGCAACCAGGGTCATAGGGTTCAACAACCAGGTAGCCAGTGCCAGTGGAACCAGCGAAGGATGGCTGCGACCAACCATACTGGCGATTATCCAGCCCCCGAGCCCGATCAGGAGAATTGATAAAAGACGGTAACCCGTGATGTATGCAACCAGCAGGCGGCACGACTCAGGGGATTTTGGGCATACCGGGTAGGTCTCATCCCACCAGCCCAATAAACGCGCTGTCTGGCGTACACTGACCGCAACCGCCGCACTGGAGGCTTCCCACACAGGACCATATGAATCAACGTTCTTACGCCAGGCCAAGTAGCGCGAGTAGGGAGTTATCAGGCTGAAGTCATTAGGTACATCCACAAGAGGATTAGCCTGGTATTCCACCATCATCCTGCCGCGAAAAATATAATCGAAGATATCATGGGACTCACCCCCGGGGGCAGCAGAGATCAGGGCGGCAGAGCAGGCAAGCCAGGCTGCTATTATGATCAAAAGCTGCTGGCGATGATGGGTGGCTGATTGCCCCTTGAGCCGATCTAGGATGTTCAAGGTCACCAGAAAAAGCAGGGTAAGGCCAAGATATATCGCCAGGTGCAGGAAGATGTTCTTCCCTGTAGGTTGCACGAGGCTCGTCCACGAGGCACGCGGGTTTGCCAGGCTTGGGCTCAGCGGGTAACGCCAAGCCAGCAGTAGATAAAGTCCAAAAGATGCCAGTTCAACGACGCCCAACCAGATTAGTTTTCTGGAATTCATGGTACCTGGATTCTCTACAGTTCGATCACAGACTCCACTTGACCCCACAATGCTGGCAAGGCCACGGGGCAGGTATTTCACTCAACACCGCAGTACGTAATTGCCGGTAGGCAGTGCTGTTCCATACTTCCATCGCAGGATGGTCGAGGACATTCCCCAGCATGATCTGGGAGTAATCATGCGTGGCGAAAGGAGCAATACAACACGGCAACGCGGTCCCATTAGCAGTGATGTACATCAGCATCCACGGGCGCTTACAAGCCTGCCACGGGTAATGGCCCTTTGTTGAGACACTCTCAAACGGTGAGGAGGATCCGGAGGCGCGAAAGATCAGCTTCATTTCCTCTGCCAACCGTTCGGCTTCACTGATCAAATCTGCCTGTCGCTGTTCAAGCACCGCGTAGAGTGATTGCTCAGCTTTCATGGTGGTGTTGCCCCCATTTTCTTCACCACCACCAAAGTAGACGAGACGCTGCAAATACACCTCGGGAATCCCAATATCTGCCGCAAGTCGCACAAAGTCGGGCAGCTGTGAAAGATTGGCCTGCATCGCCACCCACCAAAGGGAGACTTTGGGTTGGGTCAACCCGCCGTGACGCTTGATAAATGCCTTCAAGTTGCGGATCACCCGCTGGAGCTGGTCGACACCACGCAGTTGGGTGTAAAGTTCAGGCGTCACAGCATCCAAAGAAACACGCAGTTCATCCAGATTGGCAGCCGCGAGCGCATCACCCCACTTCTGGTCAAGCAAGATCGCATTCGTGTTGAAGAGCACCACCGCTCCCCGTTCCTTCAAATGTGCCACGAAGCGCGGCAGATCTTTGTTGAGCAGAGGTTCGCCGATCCCATGCAGGACAACCCTGTCCAGGTGTGGAAACTGATCAACTATCCTGCGGAAATCCTCCCATGCCAGGTGGCGCTTGGCTTCGTATGAGATAAAGTGGTCGGAGGTTAGCAGGCAGGAGGCGCACAGGGAATTGCAGCGGTTGGTGACCTCGATATACAGCTGGGTTGGGAGATCTTTTACGAATTGGGGTTGGGTATTTAAATTGGAGTTGAACATAGCGGTTTAGAATGCGTGCCGCAGCATTACGAGGAAAAATCGATAACCTGCAAGCAGAGAACCGCGCAGTGAAGCACCAACTTTGGATTGCCCGCCAAAGCGGGAGCGGTAGCTGACCGGGACTTCAACAATCCGCTTGCGCCTGCGCGTGGTTTTGATGATCATTTCCAGAGGCCAGCCATAGGTGTGCTCGTGCATATCCAATTCCAATATCAGGTTGCGCGATATGGCCCGGTATGGACCCAGATCGGTCAGCCTCAAGTTAAAGCGTTTGTACAGCAGCCAAACAAATAACTGGTTGCCATACCGTTGTGCAAGCGGCATAGTTTCCTGGATGGGATTGTTCAACTTCCGTGAGCCAAGTACCAGGTCGGCTTTCCCTTCGAGCAGCGGTAACAACAGGTCAGGTAATTCACCAGGTACAAAGCTGCCATCGCCGTCCATGAAGACCAGCATATCTCCTCTGGCGGCAGCTACCCCTGCTGCACAGGCATAGCCATACCCGCGCCGTGGTTCGTGGATTACCTGCGCGCCGCCCAACCGGGCGACTTCGGCGGTGCCATCCGTAGAAGCGTTGTCTACCACGATCGTTTGTGAAACCAGGTTGGTAGGCACCTCTTCCAGCAAGCGGCTTAGACATTCAGCCTCATTCAAGGCCGGAATGATGAGTGAGACGCGCATTTCCAGGTTTGTTGAAATTGTGCCAATCCATTTTTGTTAGCCACGATCGTGTTGCGGCAGCGTTGCCATCCGTACTCGACCCAGCGATATCGCTTTCAAGTACATCCAGGTCGGTGATTGTATCCACATCATACCAAGTTGGCAGTAAAGAAGCGACCAATCCACTCGCTTCTGCCAGCCTCAACGTATCCATCAGGACGTGCGAGGTGCTCATCTCGACCCTACGCAATAATTGTGGTTGGGGATGCTTCACACCGATCAGGTAGTATCCCCCATCACGCGTGGGACCAATGACGACATCAGCCCCTTCAAGCCGCTCAAAGGCCTGGGATAAATAAGCAGCTGGCAGCGTCGGGCTGTCGCTATCCATTACAACCGCCCGCGCTGCACCGTCCACCAACGCATCGGTCAGCAGGTTGTCCAGCCGCTGTCCCAAGGATGTCCCACGCTGGCGGATCATTTCCATATCGGGTGCAACCTGATTGAAATAATTCCGGGCATCCTCGGGTAAAAATCCGATTACGCGTCGTACATGCGGTACCTTGCGCATAATATCCAATGTATCGCGCAAGAAGCAAGCATATAAATCCGCGGCTTGGCCAGGAGTCAGCGGCGGGCAAAGGCGCGTCTTGGTTTGGCCGGGGACTGGTCTTTTTGCCACGACCAGCAGGGTTTCTGAATTGGACACCATTCAGCTGAGAAAGAGACCGATTTTTGCCAGGCGATTTCCACGCTCAGCCGGGTCAGCCAGTTTTCTACGCAACCAACCATCCACCCCAAAGGTTCGTCCCGCAACCGCACCCAACATCGCAACAGAAAGCAAGACTATCGTGCCGTAGCTCCACTCCCACTCGAAGGGACGGGGAATATTCGCTAGCCCGATATAGAGTTGGAGCGACATCCCGATCGAGACCAGCGCTCCCAACCTGGTAAACAAACCCAACAGCATGGAGAGTGCTATCCAGAACTCACCCAGCCAGATCAACCAGCCGAACACCTGGATCTGAGGTATGAAAAGGTTGTCGAGTAATACTCCGTTCAGCCTGGTGATAGGAGTGATGCTTACGCTGAGGGTTGGCAAACCTGCCGGTCGCATATCTGCCACCAACACTTTGCGCGGCTGCGAGGCAAAGATGGATTCCAAACCCATCCAATAACACAACCCGCTACTCTTGTTGGCATCCCAGTAATTCTGCTCTGCTGGTACAGGAAATGCAAAATCAGCACCACAGCCAAATCTGGGCGGCAGTTTCCACCACAGTTGGGTGAAGAATAAAAATCCCAAACCAAGCCGCGCGATCACCAGACATACTTTGAACAACCTGGAATCGAGACTTGCGGTGTGAGAGTCGAACAGGTTGATCATATTTCCTCCTTTCACTTTTCAAACCATGATTACCTTATCTGCCTGCCAGATAGCAGTAATGATATCGCTCATCCCACCAATAATTCCCACCCGCACCTGATCCCTCAGCTCAAATTCATCCAGGCAGGTTTGGCATAAGATGATGTGGACGCCACGCTGCTCCAAGGCAAGCAGCTCATCCAGAATCGGAGAGTCTTCACAGGCTAACCTTACGCCATCGGTGTAAAAGCAGATGATCTTCGGAAGTGGTTCCATTTGAGCAGTCAGGGTCAAGAAGGTCTTGGCGAGTTTCTCTTTGAGTGGCTGTACCTCGCTGATCCCCATACCGTTGGTCTTGAACACCAAGACAATATTGTTTTCCATGGGCATTTTCCTCCAAATCCATGATTTCAGGCCACAATTGTCGTACAGACATTACCAGCACGCATCAGGTCTTTGGCTGGTGCGGGCTGCCAAGCGATATGGATCTCTTCGCCCCGGGACCAGGGGCAGTAATCATCATGAGCGTCCAATTCGTCATTCAAGGCACGCCGGCTGGCACAGCCCCCCTGACACGGGCAATCCGAAGCGCTGGGCGGCACTCCCCGTGCTGTCTGGAACCAACGATCTTCCAACACGCCGCTCCCCAATTGGTAGAGATCTTCGAGATTCGGCAGCGGACCAAGACCAGCAGGCCAGTATACGCAGGGGATCACCTGCCCGCGTGGATTAAAACGAATGCTGCGTCGACCGCAAGGTGACAGCACTTCACTTAACCCCATCACCGCTCGCACCACTGGTTCGCTGCATGCGATCACCAGGCCCTCTGCAAACAGGCGGCGGTAGCCTTCCCAGAACTGCTCGTATTCTAGACGGTAAGTCTCGGTTTTTACCGATTGGTATACATTTACCCTCAGGTTCACACCATCGTGACGGGCCACGGACACCATCTGGTCCATCTTGGCGTAGTTTGAACGCATCATCGTCGCCAAGATCGAGACTTCTATCCCCAAACGGTGGCAACGATCAATAGCCTGGTGGACCAAAGCCCAATTCCCTGCACCACGCCAGGAATCCTGCTCGGATTGCTCAGGAAAATCTATCGAGACTTCAACATCCTGGAAGGCTGAAAGGATTTTATCGGGGATGGTGGTCAAGGAATATCCATTGGATGCAATACTCAAGCGGATGCCCCTTGAATGGAGATATTCTACGATTGGGATAAATTCTGGATGGAGTGCATTTTCACCTGTGCCCATACCCATCGAAGTGATCGGTACAGCCTGGCAAATCCGCTTCACCTGCTCCAGGCTGAGTGAAACGATTTGCCCTGTGTCGCGGTAACAGTGCGCACAGGTCAAATTACAATCGTTTGTCAATCCAATACCTACTGAATAACCCATGCCTCTGCACCTATTGTCAATCAGAAACGATAATTGCCTTGATGAAATACACGATACCAGCGAACCATTAGAGCGTTCTGGTCATCATAGTTCGCTAAGGGATCAAGCCCACACGACTGTCACGCGTCCATAAATTGTATACAGCCCTTCAATCTTCTGGGAATCAGGCTTCACCCTTAAGTAGTGGTTCTTTTCTTACCTGCAGCATGTGATTTTATTAAATTCGACAATCTTCTCCATGGGGTTTTGCCTGTGAAAAATTATACCTGATCCAAAATTGAGACCTTTCCAGCGTACAAGATGTAATGAATTTGTAATTTATTCTACTTGCGGTGAGTTAGAACCGCTAAGCGGATACAAAGTACATTCATCTGCATTTTTTCTGATATATAAGATAAGATTTAATTGGAAGGAGCGAAAGATTCCTGGTTCCGCTGGATTTCAGCTTTCAGGCTCATTTTACGCAGCGGAACCCAAGATAGGCGGTTGTGGTGGATTTTGTTCTCGACCATACCTTTCCATCATAAACAATGATGTAGGCGTGATCGTCATCAACTTCGCTTGCTGTCCACCAATAGATCACCTGGGAATGGATATTCCACAGGGGTGATTCCTTATCGGGTGTCGTTCTGTAGATTGCCCGATCATCCTCTGCATCCCATACCCCGGCACTGTTCTCTCCATGAAGTGCCATAGAACGTACAGCTTCATCAACTGTCGGCAAGCGCCAAACCTTTTGGGGACTGGTGGCAATATTTTGACCATCAACGCTGAGATGCAGGCAAATTTCCTGTGCTGTGTACCAATCTGACCCCGCACGAGGCCACCCGGGTCCATCAGGTGCCCAGGTGAGCATCACACCATTCCCATCCACCTGCCGGGCCTGCAGGTTCGCATCGTCGAATCGTTGGGATACACGAATGACAGGTCCAATCCCAGAGATGATCAGGGTCAGGAGCGGTAAGCCAACAATAAGGAGAACCGCCGCTCTGCGCGGCTGGGGGCGTCCATACCAGTAAAGCACACCTAACCCAACCAAAGGCGCGATCAAGATCAACAGGACCGGGTTGGAAGCTGCCTGAAAAAACCAAGCAGCAAACAAGGCCAGCAGCCCGTGCAAAATTCCCCCGAGGCGAGGCCGGTAAATTGCGATCAGCGTCACACCCATGAAGAGCAGCATCGGGCTAAGATACTGCAAAAACATCAAGCCAAGGTTTGACAGCCAGGATTGGTAATACCATCCCTCGTGGAAATTTTCAATTATGCCCCAGAATGCCCAGAAGCAGGTGATGATCGTCGATACACCCACCGCAATCCACCCCGCAACCCTGCGCTTATTGATCTTCTTCATCATGCGGGCCTACCTTTGATGTGGGATAGAGGCAGAAGTAGATCGCACTCCTGCCCGGAATACCCAGGGAACATCTGCGTCCTGCCTTGGATCATGATTTGTTCCTTCTCCAAGCCATCAATCTATCCGTTATATCTGCGTCCTGATAAAGGCTTGCCGCCCGCAGCGGATCCAGCCCCCGCTATTAGGGTGCATCTAATTGCCGATTACACCCAGAGAGCGGTGTGAAATCATCCAGCTCAAGCCGACAGCCCAGGGGAAGCCAGGTCCAGGTGCATGTCTGCGTTTCCTGTTCCCGGGCGATCGATCAGGTATTAATAATTAATTTTCCAAGCACCTGCCCACCTGCAAGATACCGCAGCGCTTCAGGGACCTCGCTGAGAGGATAACGCTTATCAATCACAGGTACTACTTCGCCGGATTCAAACAGCTTTGCCAATAAAGCCAGGTCTTCTCTTTTGTTTGGTTCCCACGCATTAAGACCAATCTTCCTGCTCTCAAATCTAGATATCAAAGTCCCTATAAATACAACCTGGAGCAGGGATGCCAGGGAGCCTCCGACCATCATGAATCTCCCCTCTGGTGTCAAAGTATGCCGGTATTCGAAAACTGAACGGTAGGCAGCCACGTCAAGGATCAGGTCATACTGCTGCCCGCTCCTGCTGTAATCTTCTTGCTCGTAATCGATGACGTGGTCGGCTCCAATCGAGCGAAGCATGTCCAACTTGCTTGATTTGTCCACACCGGTTACTTCAGCCCCAAAGTACCTGGCGATCTGCACTGCAAAGGTACCCATCCCACCCCCGGCACCATTAATTAATACTTTTTGTCCGGGTTGAATCTGTCCCTTATCGCGTAAACTCTGCAGGGCGATAAGAGCGGCCTGAGGGTAGGCTGCGGCTTCCTCGAAGGTCATACTGGCTGGTTTCGGTGCCAATGCAACTTCAGGAGCACAAACATATTCTGCATAGGCACCCAGGCTGTGAGGAAAAGATAAATCCCCCCAAACTTCATCACCTGGTTGGAATTCATTTACATTTTCCCCTACCGCTTCCACGGTCCCGGCAATGTCAGACCCGAGTATTTCGTGCATTGGTTTTCGAGGTGAAGCGATGCGGACGATAAAATCACCCCTTAAAGTTTCCAAATCAGCAGCATTGACCGATGCAGCATGAATTTTTACCAGGACTTCACCTTCACCGGGAGCAGGCTTTTCTACCTCTTTGAGTTGAAGAACATCAGGAGAACCGTACTCTGGGCAAACAATCGCTTTCAAAAGAATCCTCCAGAACGCTAAAATCAGCCAGGGTGAAACTATCCCTTAATAAGAAATTATGCTATGGAGTGTTTTCCACAATTTGCTGCTGTGGCCATTTCCATGCCTGCCAAATGATGGCGACAATAAGCAGCACCTCTACGATCGCTTGAAATGCGTAGCGCATGGATATATCTCCAACTAAAAAGGTAGCTGCCAGAACAGCCAGGGAAAGGATGGCAGTGATTATATTCACCCAGCGGTTGGCGCTCGCTTTTAATACCAGAGACAGGAAGACCATGAGGCTTGGCAGCGCCATCCAGATCGCCATTACGAATAGAAACCCCTGGGTTATTGGCATACTACCTACTTCTCCTGAAACTACACCCTCTATGATCCCCGGGGTGTAAAATCCCAGAATATCTGCGTAGATATAAAAGAGCATCAGCGTCACCCATAACGCTGAAAGTATTATTTTAATATCAATTTTCGTATCTCTCAAAATCATTGCCTTATTATTGCTGGTATTCATCGCCTATCTCCTTGGTTAATAAAGAACTACCTGACAATTCGTTGTTTTGCAACCTCCAAAATAGTTCAGACTGCTACAAGTCTACAATATCGTTTCCATGGTACGAAATGCCAATTTGTTTATTGGGTGACAGTGATCACCACTTTCCCCTGGGCATGACCTCCTCCAAAATACCGGAGAGCTCTAGGAACCTCGCTCAATGGGTAAACCTGATCGATCACTGGTACAACTCTTCCGGATTCAAGGAGTTCCTTCATAAAAACCAAATCAGCCTGATTTGATCTTTGCGAAAGGTTGGTCAATTTCTTGCCCCCGGCGCTTGACATCCAAGGCCCGAAGATCATGGCCTGGAAGATTTGGGCTAAGGAACCGCCGGAGCAAACATAAATCCCATCAGGACTTAATGCATGCCTGTAATCAGAAATTGGATGATATCCATTTACAGCAAGTATCAGGTCATATGCTTGGCCATTTTTTGTGAAATCTTCTTTGCTGTAATCGATGACCTGATCTGCACCAATCGAGCGAGCCACCCCCAAATTTTTCGTGCTGCAAACCGCAGTCACCTCAGCGCCAAACGATTTGGCGATCTGCACCGCAAAGCTGCCCACACCCCCGGAGGCACCGTTGACCAATACGCTATACCCAGGTTGAATCTTCCCTATATCACGAAGACCCTGCAAGGCAGTAACCCCCGCCATAGGCACAGCTGCAGATTCAGCATAAGATAAATTGTTCGGCTTGTGTGCTAATACTTCCTCAGGAACAGCTACATACTCGGCAAAACCTCCCCGACCAAAACCAGATAGGTCTCCGAACACATCATCTCCCGGTTGAAATTGCTTTACCTGGCTGCCAATCGCCTCCACCCTTCCAGCAATATCACCTCCGAGCACCTGATTTTTCGGGGACAGCAGCCCGCTATCCAGGCGGAGCAGGAATGGTTTTCCCCTTAATAGCCCCCAATCACCATAATTTATGGAAGCTGCATAAACTTTTACGAGTACCTGGTCGGGATCAGGGACTGGCTTTTCTAATTCCTTGTGCTGGAGAACATCCGGCTGCCCATACCGGGAATAGACGATCGCTTTCAAGTCTGTCTCCTAATTTGCTACGAATTATTTTACCCTCAGACGCAGCACAGCTGCTCTCTTACCACCATGTATATTTAGATCCTTGCTGCTCACGCTGAGCAAGAGTAATGCACCGATCTAAAATGCATAGGTAAAACCTCGCCCATTAGAACCGAATACTGCGAAGCTTTATTTGATGATATCTGCATAGCAGAGAGATGGCATTAGAGTCATTCTTTAAAATGGTAATCAGGGTGGGATTATCCATAAGTGGGAAAAGGACGAGTTTTATTCTCCTTCTAATCCTGTCAGGATCTCCAGCTCAGCCCACAACCTTTCTCCCAGCATCCTATCACTCATTGCCTTATCAGGAGTTTCAACCCGTTTGCCTAGTTTATACAAGGCACCATTGATCCCACTGCGATCCTGGACCGAAAGCATCAGATCTGCTATGGGCTCGCCCGCTACGACAGGCGGCTTTGCGAACAACATTGTCATCACACGCCAGAAGAAACCCATGAACCCGGTTGGCCACCTCTTTTTCAGCTCGGGATCTTTTTTATCGATGATGAAACCCGGATTAAACGCTACAGAGGATATCTTTCCAGCGTAGCGGCGCGCCAACTCTGCTGCAATCGCCCGGTTGCATGTCTTGGTTCGGTGATAGGCGACCTCCGTGTTGTGGTTTTTAATGCTTTCAAGATCATCCCAATCGATCTCTTTATAAAATGGTGCAACCACATGAAGGACCAATCCATTTGATTGCTGCAACCTCTCTAGCAATAGCTGGGTGAACAGAAAAGGCCCCATCACATGGGTGGCAAACATCAACTCATGTCCGTTTGGCAGGATGTTCGGACCATTCTGGGTTAGAGCAACCACAGATAAGACCAGTCCATCGATCACCGGAAAGCGGTTCATCGCCTCGGCAGCCGCATCTCGCACGAACTCCATGTCGGAAAAGTCGACAACCAGCGTGGCAATATCCGTATCCTGGTGCTCGATGCGGGCTTCAGATAAAGTGACCCGGATTGAATTTGCCCTGGCTTCTAATGTTTCGGGTTTCCGCCCGAGCAGCACAACTTTTGCGCCGCGTTTTGCCAGCGCCGTCGCTGCACCTCCCCCAATATTTCCTGTTGCCCCGGCGATCAGAATCGTTTGTTTATTGATCATATTGATCTTCTCCGATTTATTTTCCTTGATGATGTATGCCGATTATTCAACAGGCAGATCGCTGACAAAGTCGGCGACCAGGCTGATATGCGCCTTTTCATTTTTCCAGGATTCTGAATTATTCTCCAGCCAAAACGGATCGGCGGTAACAACCACGACCAGGTCGAGATCGTCCACCAGGACAATCAGCTGCCCGCCATGACCCCAGGCAAAGTTGACAGGGTGATCACCAGCGGTTGCGGACCACCAATGGTAGCTGTATCCGATGTCACGGAAGCGTCCAATGTTGCTCCTGGCATGCTCGGAGTAGGTTTGAAGGGAATTCTTCACCCAACCAGCCGGAAGTATCTGGTTCCCCTGATATTCACCGCCGTTGAGATACAGCAAACCAAATTTGGCCATATCACGCGCCATAAGGTGCAGATCCCCACAGCCGTTGTTATGGCCATCCCAATCCGTACCCCAATCACCAGCTTCAGTGCCCATCGGCATGAATAGATGCTCCTGAGCGTAGTCTTTGAGATGCATACCACACGCTCGATCGACGATGATCCCCAGCCAGTTGGAGGTCAAGTTGCTGTAATTGAAATCTGTTCCCGGGTCTGCAACAAGAGGAAAATCTTCAATCAGGGGCGGGTAGTGTCCGGATAAGAGGCCCTCCCAAAGAGCAGAGTCGCTCTCTTCGGATGGATACCCAGCGCGCATTTGCAACATCTGTCGAATGGTGATCTCCTTTTTCCTGGGATCCGTGATTCGATCGGCTACTTCCGGGAAGAAATCGATCATCTTTTGATCCAGGCTCGATAAACAACCTTGCTCCAGAGCGATGCCAACCAATGCCGAGGTGTAGCTCTTGGTCACAGATTGTATGCGGGCTTTTTGCTCGAGGGAACCTTCATTGAAGTAGCCTTCGGCTACCAGATACCCGTTTTTAATCACCAGCAGCCCATACAGCCTCTCCAGCTCAGCTGCATTGAGATAGAGTTCTGCCACCTGCGTCGGATCCAAGCCCTGCTCTGCGGGCGTCGATACCCGCCAATCATCCCCTGACTGCGGTGTGTAATCAACCGCTTCAAGTTCTTCTTGCGAGGGGCCACAACCTGCGATAATAGCCAAAATGAGCATCAGGATGCTGATGCGCAGGAGCAGACTCTGGTTTGTCGCGAAAGGATGCCTGGATTTGTAATTCATTTTTTTCTCCATTTCCTCACGGCACAATCGATTGGAAAACCCAAGGTTGTACCATATGGAGCTGCAACTGGTGCAGGCGGTTGTATATGATCAGGTTTGTCATTTGTGTTCATATTTTTTACATCTCTTGCAGCTGATCAGCATTTCGTAAAGGAGGATAGGGGTACCATCCTGGATCTTGCCATGCAGTGTTCGTGGCGAGCCACACGAAAGGTGAGTGGATGATAATAGAATAGCATTTTGTGGTACTGGTGTCATAACCCAAAGGTGGTATTTAAAGGATTATTTCCATGCCAGGCAACACAAATAAGAATAACGGATCCTGATTAAGAATCCGCAATCCTTCCAATCACCAGCTTTTTTATGATTTACAGAAAGGATGGAAATGAAATTAGCACTGATCTGGATCGCCCCACTCAACACTCTATTACTGAGGTCCATCTATCCTGCAGCGTTAGTGATTAAATGATTACAAACTGGAAACTCTTGATGCCAAGAAAAAAATCCCACCATGAGCAGGACTATTCATGCACTTTGAAGCAGTTATAAATTTTATTGTTCTTGCAGGTTACGACAAACAGTTGCAAGTGATTGCCTCAGCCCGTTCTTTTAACTGATCACCGTGAGATCTGTGTGGAGCGCTGCATTCGAGTCAGCACCCACCCAGATGTCAAAATCCGCTGCATCCTGGATCCACCCACCGGCCTTTGTGCTCCAATAACTGAGCTCAGTCGGACCGAGCTGGAAAGTGACCGTTTTCGCCTCATCAGGCTGGAGGGTGATGCGCTCGAAGCCCTTCAATTCACGCATGGGGCGCGAGTCACTGCCCGCCTTCTGGTGGATGTAAAGCTGGACCACCTCATCCCCGGCAACCTGCCCAGTATTGGTCACATCAGCTGCCACGCTGACCGCTTGGCCGGCTTTGACCTGTGATTCCGAGATCCTGAGGTTGGTGATGGAGAAGGTCGTATAGCTGAGGCCGAATCCGAAGGGGTAGAGCGGCTTGGTTGGGCTGTCCCAGTATCGCGAGACGTACATGGGGCTGTCCTCGGGCATATGGGTCAGGGTACGCGCGTAGTAGAGCGGTTCGTGGCTGGCGTTTCGTGGGAAAGTGACCGGCAGCTTGCCTCCCGGGTTGGCGTCACCAAAGAGGATATCCGCTACGGCGTTTCCACCTTCACTCCCCGGTTCCCAAGCCTCAAGAATCGCCGGAACGTGCTCCGCTGCCCAAACGATGCTCAATGGGCGGCCGTTTAGGAGGACGAGGACCACCGGTTTATCGAGTTCGACGACCTCTTTGAGCAGCTCTTCCTGCCGACCTGGTAGATCGAGCGAACTGCGCGAGGCAGCCTCGCCAGCCATTTCAGCATTCTCGCCAAGGACCATGATAACCAGGTCTGCGCGGCGTGCAGTTTCCACTGCTGCCTGGAAGGCTGCATTAGCCTCTTCAGGCGTTTGGGATGGCTTCTTGTTTTCCGTGTCAAAATCCTCAAACGGGGAGGGAAAATCTCGCCGGATCTCGGGCCCCGAGGCGTACTCAACCCGCGCTTGGGGAAGTTTTGCGCGGATGCCCTGGAGGACAGTGACCGCCGCTGGCTGATGGCCGAAGACCATCCACGACCCTTCCGTAGCCTCTTTCGAGTCTGCCAGCGGGCCGATCACTGCGATGTTCTGCAGGGTTTTCGGGAGCGGCAGCAGCCCACCCTCATTGTGCAGCAGCACCATCGAGCGCTGAGCGGCGAGGCGCGCTTCCTGGCGGTGTTCAGGCAGGGCAACCACCTGTTCCAGCAGGGTTTCGTCGATATAGGGCTGCTCGAAAAGTCCCATGCGAACTTTGAGGGCGAGTATAGGCCACACGGCCATATCGAGGGCAGCTTCTTCCAACATGCCATCCTCCACCAATCCAGCCAAGTTCTGCAGATAAGTGCTGCTGGCCATATCCATGTTGAGACCTGAGCTGAGCGCGCGGAAGGCTGCGTCGCGACCATTGCGGGCGAAGCCCTGGATTACGAGGTTGCCCACCGCAAACGCGTCGCTGACCACGAAGCCCTGGAAACCCCACTCGTCGCGCAGGATGTCGCTCAGCAGCCAGCGGTTCCCGCTGGCAGGGACATTGTTGAGATCCATGTAGGCACTCATAAACGTCCCGACGCCGGCATTCACGGCGGCTTGGAAGGGCGGGAAGTAGATATTCCGCAGCTGGGCTTCAGGAAGGAATACTGGGTCATAATCACGCCCGCCGTCTGCCGCTCCATACCCAGCGAAGTGCTTGGCGCAGGCGATCAAATGCTCCGGTGCGCCAGGGTATGGTCCCTGGAAGCCGCGCACCTGGGCGGCCGCCATTGCCGAACCCAGGTAGGGATCCTCACCGGCACCTTCGACAATCCGGCCCCAGCGGGCATCCCGGGCAATGTCGATCATCGGACCGAACGTCCAGTGCAAGCCAGCGGCACGAGCTTCCTTGGCTGCCACTGCCTGCGCCCGTTCAACGACAGATGGGTCCCATGATGAAGCCATCGCCAACGGTACGGGGAAGATCGTACGGTAGCCGTGGATTACATCCAATGCAAACAGCAGCGGGATCCTGGAAGGGCTTTCTTCAACGGCAATTTTTTGCAGCGCGTTGAATCTCTTGGTATCGTTGAGCCAGAGTACCGATCCAGCCCCACCGCTGCGGATGATCTCCTCGGGGCGTGGTCCTGGAATAAAATCCGCACCGCCAACCTGGGTCAGCTGGCCAACCTTCTCTGCGAGGCTCATCCGCCCCAGGAGTGTCTCGACTCGTTCGGTGACCTCGGATTCCGATGGAACAGATGCGGCAGCACCTGCCCTGTTCATGTTGTTCATATGGTTTGGTATGTCTCCTCCTCAGTATTTATTGTTCAGTCTTTTCCATACGTACTGAGAGCAAAAACAGGATGAGCACCCCTATAAGTGAAACCGATAGCACCACAGGTATGATTTCCAGAGAGATGCGCGCGGCCAACACACCGGCCAGCGCAGGCAGCAGTGCACCTCCTAAACCAGCCGCACTGATCTGGATGCCGATGGTGTTGCCCGCATGACGCTTCCCCACCCGCTGACCGGTGCTCGAAACCAGGCCTGGAAAAACCGGCGCCATGGCAAAACCAACGACGAATACGCCCCCTACTCCGACAATTGCGACCGGGTTCCACCAGAACAGGACCGACCCTACCAGGGCCAGCACCATGGCGCCATACATCATGACATTCAAACGAATGCGGTGTGCATAAATCGCGGCGAAGACTCGCCCGAGGGTGAAAGTAGCCCAGAAGCCCCCGGCCCACAGCCCGGCTAACTCCGGGCTTACCCCACGGCCTTCAGTAAAGAGGGTATACGTCCAGTTTCCGAGGGTAAATTCAGCGCCAGTGTAGATCATAAACATTAAGATACTGATCCAGGTAACAATCCGCAGCAGGGTTTCCCACAATGGTGTGTTGTAATCCATTAAACCTCGCGGGGTGTCTTCACTTTCATTTATCTCAGTCGAAAGATGTTTCGGCCGTTTCCAGGCATTAAGAGTGAGAAAAAATAAAATAGCCATTACTGCAAATAATGTGCCGAGGAAGATATATGCGGGGCGCCAGGATGCAAATAAAACCAGGCTAGCCGTCATAAGGAGCGGGCTTAGGGTGGCGCCAAAGCCGAAACTGGCGTGCAACCACTGCATTTGACTTTCGTCGTATTCGGCTGCCAGGTAGGTATTTAACCCGGCATCAATCACCCCTGATCCAAAGCCACTGATCGCACCCATAACAATGATCACGGTCCAGGAGGGTAGGATAGTGTAACCAATGAGAGCCACGGCAGACAGCAGGCTGGATGATATGAGGAGTGATCCAATCCCGTAACGAGAAATCAGCCGGGCAATGATAAAGCTCGAGGTCAGGTATCCTATCGTTGTGGAAACCAACAGCAATCCCAACGCATCCAGCGGCAGAGAGAGCTCAGCACGTAAGGTAGGCCAAGCGACGCCTATCAAGCTAACAGGCAATCCCAGGACCACAAAAGCAAGGTATGCCAGGACTAACGGATTTGCTTTCAGGCGAGTTTGATTGGTGATTTTCGATTGCACAGGCTCATTTTCCTAATTAGCGGATTCTCGCTATCTATCTGCGGTATTATATTCAACTTACTTACTTGAAACAAGGTAAATAAGTGGAAAGTATCACCCGGTGGGTGACAACTCAACACTTTGCCCAGGAAACAGACAGGCGGTTTTGGATAGAAAGATTGAAAGCACAAGTGGATCAGTGTGGCATAAGGGAAGAAATAGTGCATTGGATCACCGATTTTAGAATCACCCAGGAAGCTGGGCAATCTTTTGCATATACCTTGAGTAGATCGACGCTCGTTCACAAGGATCCGCCCCAGATGGAGGTGCTCATAATTTATTCGCACTATGGAGAGTGTGGACCCCCTCTCCACGGCGGAGAATAATTCCACAAAGAGCCGATCTTACTCCAATAAAGTAAGGATTGGCTTTTTAAATAGCAGCGGCCCGAAATAGCTAGCTCGCAAGCTAAGCAAGTGTTTCCTTTTTGACTGATTGGCTGTCCAGTTACAGTATAAGTGTGCCAAGGCAGAATAACCGATAATCCGCCATAGGAGCAACCTCCATGGTGGATCCTCTCTTAAAGTGAATGGACCGGCAATTAATCTGTGCAGATCTAATCTATCTGCCAACTCTCTATGGTTCTGAGGATTCATCATACTGTAATCGCTGCATCTTCTGGCGCCAGCACCGCGGTTACACCGACTCCCGCCGTGGATGTAGCCGCATCTGCGTTAGCGGGTACTTACCGCTTTCACCCGGTAGTGGGCGGGGAAGATTTCGATTACCGCTTAATCCTCAACACAGACGGCAGCGTCGAACTGGATGAAGTGGCGATTAACGGAGAAAACATCAGCCAGCAAGATGCCACCGGGTTGTGGGTGCTGGCCGAAGATGGGCAGGGCGTGATCTTCGATATTGATACCATCCTGGGGGAAACCGGCGCAAAACGAAGAGTTCTTCCACTTTACCATTATGGATGGCTTGCCAGTGGTCTCTGAAATCGCGGTTGGGGACCAATTTATCCATCTCGATGATGGGGTGTTCACCCTCGGTTCCGGGGATACCGGCCCGGTGGTGGGAGCTTTGAACCGCAAGCTGGCCGCCCTGGATTACCTGGGATTCACCGATCCGCAGGATGATACCTATGGTGAGCCCATACTCAAGGCTGTCGCGAATTTCCATCTTTCCCAGGGGCTGCCTGGCAGCGGTGTGCTGGATGCGCAGACCTGGGTGCTGTTGGACAACCCCCAGCCGCCTGGACCCTGGCTTTTCCACCCATCTCCTCGGCAATCATCTGTATCAATTCACCCTGGGTAATACAAGGTATATCATTCGGTACGTGCCAAGCTTGACCGTCTGCTTCGTCACGCTCACCGAGAATCACCAGTGTTTTCCCGAAATAGGGGATGTACGTGAATGTGTGGGGGACGCTTGCAGAGCCTGCGATCTGGGCGGAATTACCTTTCAGAAGATTGTTAAAGACGATTCCTCCCATGCTCGAGTTTATGCCCCAGGGACCGAAATAATCGGAGGCGCGTCCAATTGCCACACGGACCTTCCAGGCGCGATGGGCATCGAGAGCTGCGGCGCTCAACTGGGCGCGGACTTTTCCTTTACGAGTATGTGTATTGCGTGGCAAGTCCTCCGTGATGGGACCCTGTACCTCGCCATACGCGTACAGGTTTTCCACAATGACAAGTTTTGCATTGCTGCCAGTCAAACCCTCAATGATATACTTCTGTAAGGGTGGGAATTTCCCTGACCACTAATCGTAACGCGGCTGAGCAGACTGATACACCACCTTCGCGCCACGTGTGGCTTCAATGACACTGGCTGGATCGTACAAATCCGAGGCGAACACCTCCACTCCGGCAGGAACCTCGTCCATTTGCCCAGAGCGATTCACCATACGTACCAATTCTCCGCGAGTGACAAGTTCTTCCATGATAGCATGCCCGATTACGTCTGTTCCAAGGACAATATGGTTGGCCAACATTGATTTCTCCTTTTTGGATTTCTTTAACCGATAAGTGATGATTCCTTATAGAGTAAAGCAGGAAATGTGTCGCTCATTAATTGCTACCACTGAATGAATAGCGGATGGCATTCCTAGTACAGTTATCCACACAGGTACCGCACAGAATACATTCGCTGTTTTCCATTGTTCCACTCTGAACCATTCCATTTACATCCAAACTCATCGGGCAATTCTTGGAACACCGCTTGCAGTTTTTACAGGCAGATGCGTCCGCCACCAGCCGCAGAGATGCCCAGCTCTGCTCTTTGATGAGTATCCAGCGCTGTTGATCGGTGACGACATAATTCACTGGAAAATAGCTGATCACCATCTCCTCGGTCCCTTTACGGAACCGACCACTCATACTTTGACCTTGAAGAAGCTGTTGTAGGTAAGGTTCCTCTGATAAATCTCTGCCCATCTCAGATAAATCCGGGGAATAAATGACGCGTTGGTTCCCATCTACTATATACACACCTTGACCGAGATTCAGATCATTCAATGTTCTATAATATGAGTTCTGTACATCAGGTGCAACCCTGAAACAGTAATATACTGCCCCTACGAATTCCCCTTGCAGTCCGGTCATCGCTGTCGCTGCACAAATAAATTCCTTTCCAATTTCCCCACTGGATTTAAGATCAGTAAGTGCATAAGTGTTGGTATGATCGGGTATAAAACGAAATTCGGGTGTGTCAGACCAATCTACGCCATATAGGTTAGGTTGTGCTGGCCAAGTTGTGTACACCTTACCTTGTTGATCTAGGATATAAATCCCCCCATCAAATGCCTCTAAATCCTTCGCCCGATCAAGGATATTTTGAGCCCGCACTGATAGTGGGTCACCATTAGACCATTGGATATCTATGAGAAACCGGATTAAAATGGGATCAATCAATCTACCTAGGTTTCTTCCAGTCGTTACCGAGTTATATTCTACGATATCCTGATCCTGCTTGATGGCTTGATCTACGAGCACCTTCTGGTAAGAATAATAAGTGAACCAGGCCACAGCCGAGAGGATGATCACGGTAGGAATAAAAGACCAGGCGATGATCTTAACCCGCAGGCTGTTCCACCACTTCTTTTTCATCCTACCCCCAGGATCAGCTTTCTGCAGATGTCAAAAGAACTGTCCATTTCAATCGTCTGAAAGGGGAATCCTATTTAAAATCAATATAGCATAATTTCCTCATCTTTGTTCTATCGATTTTGGCTTTTCCCCACCCTGAATAGATGGCAAAGGAAGCTCCTTGCACAGAGTACAACGAACGGAAAGGAGCCTTGTTAGCATGCAAGAAAAACTGAGCTGGCTGTTAAAGGAAATAACCATTACCTGACCAATAACCCACCACGTCTAGGCTGGTGGGTGAGGCACTCAAATTGATAAAGTATCACTTTTAAGCAAGTGTTCGCCCAGCTGCAGCTGAGCGATTTATGGCGTGGGATCCACGCCTAGCGTAATACTTCGTTCCTTCATCAACAGATCGAGAGCCGGTATGGCTCTGGCGAAATCCGATAGATTTCGTCGAAAATTTTACGCTCTGCGGAGAGGGTGGGATTCGAACCCACGGTGGGCCTAAACCCACAACG
>JBJYXV010000013.1:0-76515 GCA_046260155.1 Anaerolineales bacterium | reverse complement strand
GTTTCCATTACTTGGTTTACAGCTGCTCTGCGCCTGTCCGGGGATACTACTTTTTTGAGAGCACCTCCTTCAAGATGGCATTGTCCAACGACAAATCGGCCACCAGTTTCTTGAGTTGGAGATTCTCTCTTTCCAGATCTTTCAGCTTGCGCGCTTGCGTTGTATTCATATCCCCATATTCTTTTCGCCATCGATAATAGGTCTGGGGCGCAATCTCCAGTGTCCGTGCTGCTTCTTCTATACTCATCCCCTGGCTTTGCAGCACCTCGGCTTCACGCAATTTGGTGATGATTTGTTCTGGTGTGTATCTTCTTCCTTTTGGCATTTTTTGTCTCCTTTTCGACCGATCCTCTCATTCTACTTGGATCAGTTTCCGGGGGGCAGGTCAATTGATGGATAGGCATATGGATAATGCCTTCCCGCGTAAGTTCAATACCCAGAAATCACGATTTTGAAACGACAAATGGGTTTAGCCCCTCTTGCATTGATCGAACTACCCAACGAAATGTTGGTACTGTATCTTTATTTCATGAAACTCTAACGACATATGAGAGTTGGCGCTGAATCAGCAAAAAATCATTGCAAAATGATGAGAAATTGCGCATTTTGCACAAATAATCTATGCCAAATCCAGGATATACAAAAACGATGATAAGATTTATGAGAAATGAATACACTGCCGAAATGTTAGCATGGAATCTGATAAGAACAGTGATGATATAATTAATGATAGATTAATTCAAAGCAATATTTCGAATACAGCCAATAGCAAGAAGGTTAATTTAACCTGAGTGACGGATTATCCAAGAACTAACTCATTGTTGGTTCTTTTTGATTAGCAAGCACCAAAACCTCAGTAGATTGTGGTACGACTGCTCACCACCTAACTCTAACTGTCCAATATGAACCTGACACTGATCTTTGTTACAAAAAGCGAGTACTACCTGTGAGATTAGTTTTGATCTAATCAATCCCAACAAAAAAGGAGTGAAAGAAATGAATAACGCGCAAAGAATCATCAACCTTGTCTTGAAAGCAGTAGCAGTAGGCATGTCCGTTGCCAGTATTGTTTTTGGGTTTTTGCCTGATGCAGCTGATATCGACACTCAAATTACCCTTCTTAGCATCGGGCTCTTTGCCCTAGCCGTAGCAGCACTTCAGAAGGAAAAATAGTCAGCTTGTGCGCCTGGTCATTGGAGACATTGAATTCACATTCTAAATTGAAGCAAATTGTAAACAGAGGTCTCTATGACTACAGAAGTGACAGATACTACTGGCCAAGATGCTCTCCTTCGGGAGCATGAACTGGCTGGTGAACGCTCACAAGAGATGCACTACTTCAAGGTAAAGACTTTCCACCCGGTGAATCTTTTTTTATTTCGCAATGAGGTTGGGTACTTCGCTTGATCTGTCAGCTTAATCTGTAATAAACCGTTCAGCGAAAAATGACAAGATCAACCGAATTTATACTTTCTGATTATGAAAACTGAAACTGGCTGCAGTACATCCGCAGCCAGTTTCGTTTACTTATTTGTCCTTCCAGGTAGAAAGATCAGTTCATGGAAGATTCAGCAACCAGGCACTGAGGCCATGGGTTGCAGCATACAATTTGCGCTCTCCTGGCACGATGGTCAGACCGGTCACTTCTACATTTGGCATCCCCGGCGCGGCGAGCGTCCAGCTCGATGTGCTGTTAGCAAGCAAGAGCACACCGAAGTCGTTCGATGCGTAGAGATCACCGGTGACATCATCATAGGCGATGCTTGTCATTGGGATATCCCCCAGATCGTATGACCAGTCGGTCCAGGTTGAGGTACCCGAGTTCGGGTCATACACGACCTCGAAGACATGGCCGGGAGATGATGGGGTGTTCGAGCTGTATCCACTGTAGGAGACCCAGGCCCGGTTGGGGTTCGCTGGGTCAATGGCGATTCCGGAGACGAAACGTCCCGGTGCCAACGCGGAGTCATCGTCCAGCCGCACCCAGCTGACCGCGGCGGCTGGATCAGCATCCACGTTCTTCGAGATGAAGACCCGGCCCCTGGTCGTGGCGGCCCACGCGGTGGATGTATCAGCCGTCGTGCGTGCGATGGCTGCCATCGCTGTGCCCGCACGATCACCCCAGGCTGCGTCAGTCAGCGGGGTTGTACCGAGCCGCTCCCAATCGCCGCAAGTGCCGAACGGGCCGGTACCTGTCCACTCGTTGCAAACTGCGTTCGCCTCGGCAACCGTCCTCGAGCCCAGTCCGGCAGTCTTCGTGCGGTAGACGGTAAGCCCGGTGCCCGAGAACAAAGTCTTGCTGACCACGGGATCGCTGATCATGGGCGTGTAGAACTCACTGCCGGCGTTTGCACCGCCACCGAGCGGCGAACCAATCCAGATCCAGTCAGCGATATTACCCTTGTTGAAGTTGACATCAGGTGAGGCGCCGGTAAAGTTGTGGAAGCGAAACTCGGGTATGGCAACGTCGAATCCAGATTGGCCGCCATCACCGATCATCGTGTTCTCCCATTTATTGGGATTCCCGCTCGTCTGCCAGGTGCCGTTGTCCTGTGTGCCACCCTGGAGTACATTGACGTTGTGAGGGCTCACAGACAGGCTCATGAACTGCAGGGTCGAAAGGCCCCTGTTCAGGCTTTCGAGCTTCGCTGGGATGCGCGACAGCATCTGGTAACATCTGTCGAGGCTGCTGCCGCTCAGGTTCCGGTCGTCACACCAATAGGATCGGTCGACGAGCTCGCCGCTCGAGCGCATGACACCGCCATCACTCGTCTCGAAGAACTGGTACGGGTTGTTCGGGTTTGTGACGATTGCGTGCTGGTCAGGGTGCAGTCCATTCGGATGGATCGGATCGGTGCCGTCAAAGGTCATGTCGTAGCCGGTTAGACCCGCGTCGTCTGAGAAGACGACACCGCGCTTGTTGGCGATAGTCTGGCCGTACGAGTAAGAGCCGCCGACATAAACGATGTCCGGGTAGCCCTTCGGGGTGTACACAAACTGGTCGTACCAGCACTGGCCTGTGCAGAGGTTGTCCCAAGCCCAACCGGTATTTGCGGTGTTATTGCTTGTCAAATTCGTCCAAACGGGCGCGCCTGTCGCAACATCATCACTCCGCTCGAGCCGTGACCGGGGAAAGCCCTGGGCGCCTTCGTACACATACATGCGGGTCTTCCCGTCTGGAAGGGCGGTGACAGCGATCGTTGGTCGTGTCGTGATGTTATTGGATGCCAGCGAAGGTTTGATCTGCGTCCAGGTTGCACCTTCGTCTGGCGAGCGCCAGACCCCGCGTGCGTAGGAGCCGGCATAAATGATGTTCGAATTGGTCGGGTCGAACTCGAGGGCGCGTACACCACGCGGCGAGCAAACAGCGCCGTTATTGAATTCATTGAGGTCACCAACACAATCATTGGCATTGATCGAGCCATTATGGATGAAGGTCCAGTTGGTGCCGCCGTCGGTCGACTTGTACAATCCCCATTGCCCGGCGCCGGGTACGGGTCGCGTCACACCCGAGCAGCAGGTGGAAGACATGCCGCGCAGGGCGGTGGTTGTTCCGACATAGATCGTATCGGGATCTCCCGGTTTCACCATGATTGCCCCGACCCCGAGGCCGTCGAAGGTATCGCCACTGATCTTGGTCCATGTATCTCCACCATCGGTTGATTTGTAGAGCCCGGCGCCAGCGACGCAGCCCGAGCCGCAAATGTTCGCCTCGCCGGTGCCGACGTAGACGGTGTTTTCAGTCGGGTCGTTCTGGTCGAGGTAGACAAATCCGGCAGCGTTGATACCAAGCGGGCCACCCAGGTACTCCCAGTTTGGCTGCCCATCCAACGCATTTTTCGTGCGCCAGATACCACCGCCAGCGGGTGTTACATACACCTTGCAGTTGCCGGGTTTACAGGTATTGCTGATGGCGATCGAAGTCGTCCTGCCACTCGCGATGTATTTATTTGGGATGTAGTCAGAGGAGGTGAGAAGCGGTGTACCCGGATAGAGCGCCTGATTCGGTCCTACCGAAACCCAGCTGCCCGGCTTTCCCTTGCCTACGGGAAACGGCCGCCCCTTCACCGACTCGAACGCCGCGGCAGCGCCGTTCATCTGCGCAACCGTGATTGTATCGGCGGGAAATGCACGCGCCTGGAACTCAGCCGCGGCAGCGCTGCCCGGACCTTCCTCAGTCTCCGGGACGGCTTCTTTCAGCTGTTCGAGATACTTTCCAAGTGCTGTTGGATATTCTGCTTCGCCGGATTTTTCCCGTTCGGCTTCTTCACGCAGATAAAAAGCACCACCCGCAATCGTGGCTATCAATACGATCCCCACCAGAATAATAAATAATTTGTTTTTCATGCTTACCAACCTCCTGATTTTGTGCATGATCGGAATAGATGGTTTGAATAAGATTAACAATCCTTTGGCTTATACGCAGGATCCTATGAAAAACTACAATCACAAGCGCTGAAGCTAAATTAGCTAAAACATAATTTGTCCTTATAGAGATTGATGTTTAATTCCCCAATAAAATCACCTCCCTTCCTACTCAGCTTAAATAATAAAGCCGACGAAACCATTCCATTTCTTCGGCAATAGACAAACCTATTATCCTACTAGTAACTTCGTTATCCACGATCGCTAAAGCAGTTAACAATCTAATTTACCAGTACCATTACCTCTACAAAAAAAAGGACGCTCTGAAGTTTTCCCTTTAAGTTCGAAAGAAGGAAAATTCTTCCTTGAAAACCGGAAGCGGATTTAGGTCCTAAGCACTTTCACAAAGCTGCTTCTTTGTCACCCTTCTAATTTGCCCATCCCTTCAATCCGGTTGGCTAAGGTATTCCTGTAATTGATCCTTTTTTCAATCATCTTACAAATTTGGCCATTAAATTAATAAATACAACCGAAGTTGGAAAACCCTACTTCGGTGGTTTTAGATTGGCGTCCTTTGTCTCGCGATATTTAATTTATGATTTTTCGACAGCATTATGCTTGCCAAATTTTTATAGAAAATTCTATGGGAGGCAATCCATGCACAACCGGATTACTAAACAGATATATTTTACCGCATTCATCAGATTAACTCAAGCTATTCCGTGAGTGGATTTGCAGTCAAGAATTTCTAGAGATACTAAAAAGGTGGCAGTTCAATGACAATGTATATAACGGTGCAACTCTCCTATCCAGGATTCATCTCAATCTGGACCATTGAAAATAGGGGTCCACGCATCCAAGTATTCGCTCCTGACTGATTTGTTCAAAACCACTCCTCTCCATTAATGCACCTTCTTGGGTGTCTCAAGTGCTGAGTACTGAAAATCCAGTAGTTTTAGGGTGCCATCCTGCTATCAAAGTGACAGTAAAGATCTTGACCGCTCCCATTTCAAACAACAATCTCGTTTTTTCATACGGTGTGAGACCAATTTATTCAAATTCCCTTCGATTGTGCCAAAGCTACCTAATTTGCTCGGGAAATATTTCTGTAGATTCAACTACCAAGTGCAACTTTAATATTTGAAATAGGTGTTTTCAGCAACACAAAACTGTGCTGCATGTTATTTTTAGTGATAGACTATTTAGACATGGTGAATCGATTATTGCTCCCAATCCTGACGTTTTGCATCCTGGTTACGGCTTGTGCTGCTCCGACTGCACCAGCCTCGCTCGAACCAACAGAGGGACAAGCTACAGCCACAGCGACAGCCGATGTAATGACATTAGTAGAAACGAGCACGAGCGAGCCTGAACTGATTGTGGTGGAAACGACCATACCAGGGAAAACCGAGCTGGTCGGGACGCAGGAAGCTGAATGCCCGGGGGAGGAAACCAATACCATCGGGCAGGGAATAGCTGATGAATACGAATTTACCAGCTATGATGAAGTGATGACCTGGTTCTGCGATGGGGCTGAGTTCGAAGATATCCTGGTAGCCCTGCAGACTGAGGAATTGAGCGACACCCCTGCTGAGGAGATGTTGGTTATGGTGGCGGAAGGTTTCACCTGGGAAGATATCTGGCTTATTGTTGGCTTGACTGAGTGATCCTGGTTGGGGAATGGAGGAACGAAATGAAGAAATCAATTATCTTTTCAAGTTTTATCATTTTTTCAACCTTACTGCTGGCCTCCCCAGCGCTAGCGGTTCCTGGCAAGGGAGCGGTTAAAGGCGAGGTGACAGGTTTTGATTCTGAAACTCTGACAATTGAGACCCAAAATGGAGAGATGGTTGTAGTGGCCGTCCCGGAGAGTGATGACTTAAGTGTGGTCGAGGTGGGGGATTGGGTACTGGTCAAAGGATCAACTGATGGAGACGGGGTGATCGAAGCAGATTGGTTCAAACTGATTGCCAAAGGTCGCGGTAAAGGTAAATCTGATGGGGACCAGCCCGAAGGCAAAAAGGAGAACAGCGCTTTCTGTGCAGAAGGTAAGCAGGTGAGGAATCACCCCCTTGCGGCCAGGATTGGTGAGCATTTTGACGTGTCCGAAGAATTTGTGATGGGATATTTCTGTGACGGTTACAGCATGGGGGCGATCATGCTGGCGTTGAAGACGAGGGACCTTGATGGCTCTGACCCTGGAGAGGTGTTGAAAAATCGTGCAGATGGTTTTGGATGGGGACAGATATGGCAAGAGAAGGGATTGATCGGCAGTGAGAGGGAGGGGGATAGCCCCTATGGCCAGCTCAAGAAGCTTGAAAAAACTGGCAAGAAGGATCAGGGCGAGGGAGATTAGCGATTGCCGCTCCGCAATGATGCGGGGCTAGGATAGCGATTGGACGCGAATTTTTCTATTCTATGATCTGGAACAGTCTAACTTTACCATTCCTTCGCTGCGCTCAAGACAAAGGCATCACAGCAGGGGTGCCATTTCTTCGTTTGGCCCCGCAATGACTGTCGGGGAAACACTCACCATTTCAAGGCCTCCTGGGTTTGCTTTTCCTCCCAAAATTGAGCGCTGAGTTATCGATTTCCCCATTCCCTTTATTCTCTCTAAGTGTTATTCAACATCGACCCATATTGATTTACCCTGCAAGGATTACGCTCTTGTAGTCTCAGGCGTTTATCTGCCTTTGTCTTGTTTATGCGTCACAAGCAGATTAATAGAAAAGGGATATTTTTACTCCTACAAAGGGGGCATATGTCACTTCTCCTGCACGAGAGATTATGATAAATATTAACAATTCACCAGGCAAATAGTGTTTATAAGATGAATTGTGGATCATAACTATCTTGCGAACTACAGGCGATAAAGCATCGGGTGGGGAGTTACTGGATCTTGCAAAACCCCCTGCCCCGTATCAAGCCGATCAGGAATCAGGAAGAATAGAAAAGTTGCGAATTTGCGAAGCTTGAAGTCATTCACTGCTAGATACCAGAATGTAATCCATATTTAAACTAACTCATTTTTCACTTCGATCAAATTGATTCACAAAGGAGAATGCTATGCCAGATGTAAAAAAATTAGGTGTGGGAATGCTTGGGTATGCCTTTATGGGGAAAGCCCACACAAATGCATTTAAAAAGCTTCCTTATATGTATTACCCGCCGCCTGCGATGCCTGTACTTAAAGGCATCTGCGGCCGGAACGAGAGCGCAGTCCAGGAGAGTGCAGCACGGTACGGCTATGAATATGGAACTACTGACTGGAGAAAGCTGGTTGAAGATCCTGAAATTGATTTATTCGACAATAATGGACCCAACAACGTGCATGCAGAACCCTGTATTGCTGCTTTGGAGGTTGGAAAACACACCATTGTCGAAAAACCCCTGGCGCTGAATCTGGATGAAGCAAGGCAAATGGCTGATGCCGCAAAGAAGGCATCAGAAAAGGGTGTGAAGAGCATGGTTTCATTCAGCAACCGGTTTTGTCCAGCTGTACTGCTGGCAAAACGGCTCATCGAACAGGGGAAAATAGGAAATGTGTATCATTTCCGAGCCGCATTCCTGCAGGATTGGCTTTTAAACCCCGAGTTTCCGCTTGCCTGGCGCATGGACAAAAACGTTGCGGGTTCGGGTGTGCTTGGTGATCTCAATGCGCATAGCCTTGACATGGCACGCTTCCTGACTGGCCTGGAGATAACAGAGGTCAGCGGGGTTACAGAAACTTTTATTAAAGAACGGCCGATTCCTTTGGAAGCCTCCGGTCTTTCTGGAAAAGGGGGTACTGAAAAAGGACCAGTTACCGTAGATGATGCATCTTTGGGAATGTTTCGCTTCAACAACGGCGGTCTTGGTACGATAGAAGCGACACGTTTTGCCACTGGAAGGAAATCCTTATGGCAAATCGAAGTTTATGGGAGCAGGGGAGCGGTTCAATTTGAACTCACCGAGAACAACCTTCTACAATATTTTTCCCTGGACGATCCTTTGGAAACACAGGGTTTTCGTACTATCCTGGTCACAGAGGCTGACGTCCATGATTGGATAAAATACTGGTGGCCGCCAGGGCATATGCTGGGTTGGGAACACCATCACAGCCATACTATTTTCCACTTTGTCAACTGTATTGCAAACGATCTGGATGTGGCGCCGTGGGGGGCAACCTTTGAGGATGGGTTGGAAGTTCAGCGTTTGCTCACCGCCCTGGAAATTTCAAATAAAGAGAAGAGCTGGATATCAATGGACCAGATCTAAGCCAGGATGATCAATTCGGCAGTTCAATGAAGCACTAATTCAACCAGGAGAAAACCATGAAAATAGGAATGTTTACAGCAAATTATATGGACCGGGATCTTGAATCCGTTTTCAAACTGATGGCGGAACATGGCTATGAAATGGCTGAGCTGCCCGCTTTTTACGGCAACGCCCACTGCGATATCGAAGAAGTGATCAAAGATGGGGGAAAGAAAATTAAAGATCTTGCGGGCAGGTACAATATCACCATTTCTGCTCTGAGCAACCATCCTGAAGGGCAGATCATTCTCGGCCCCCACACAAAAGATACTGACAGCCTGTACGAAGGCACCGCGGAAGAAAAAATCAAGTTCGGTATGGACAGGATGAAAAGAACTGCGGAGGCTGCCAACGCAATGGAAGTTCCAGTTGTATGCGGGTTTATCGGCTGTGAAAGATTTTCCCGCTGGTTCCCATGGCCTTATCCGCAAGGCTGGGAAGAAATGGGGCAGAATTTTGTTGATCGTTGGGGGGAGGTCCTGGATGTATTCGAAAAGCAAGGTATTAAGTTTGCCCATGAACCGCATCCAAATGAGTATGTATACAATGTAGAGACAGCGCTGACCAGCATTGAGCTGCTGGGAGGGCATAAAGCCTGGGGGTTCAACTTTGACCCGGCAAATATTATTATGCAGGGAATTGACCCAGTCATTTTTGTAAAGGAACTGGGGAGCTACATTTATCATGTCCATGCAAAAGACGGGGAGATCGTCGAGCACAACGTCAAGCGCTCCGGATTGCAACCAACCGGCAAGTGGGATCGAATTGACCGTGGGTTCAGATTTAGAATTCCCGGTTGGGGTTCAGTACCGTGGAAGCGGATTATGACGGAGCTTGCCCTTGTTGGATATGACTATGTGCTCAGCTACGAACACGAAGATGTCGTTATGAGCCGCGAAGATGGTATTGAGAAAACAATCGAGTATCTAAAGCCCTTGATTATCAAAGGCAGGTATGAAGGTCGCGGTGACAAGCTGTTTGAATAGGAACACGATACTCTAATCTATGAAGAAATTTTTGTTTTCCCTGACAGTCAAGAAGAAATGCATCCAGTGTTCGGGGAAGAAATAAGAGGTAAATAAATCGCCAAGAATTTTCATCGCAAAGGAGCAGAGAAATGAGTGTAGATCGACCATTATTCACAGAAATAAAAATAGGTCCAAAAACAGCTGTCAACAGGATTGCGTTAAATGCAATGGAATGCAACGATGCTGACAGCCACGGAAACCCATCCGAACTTACTTACGAAAGATACAAAAAGGCATTCCGGGGCAACGCGGGCCTGGTTTTGATGGAAGCCATCAGCGTGATTGACGATTCCAAAGGCAGGTTGAACCAGCTGATCGGCACCCGAGACAACCAGGCAGCACTGACAAAATTAATTGAAACTCTCAGGCAGGAAAATGATAAAACCCTGCTGTTGATCCAGCTTACCCACTCGGGCGAATTGAGCAGTTCCGAATTTTCCCGAAAGGTATGCGTGAAGCCTTTACCAGGTTATGGTGGTGATTTGCTCACCGAAGACGAAGTGGAAGACATCATTGACAAGTTTGTCACCTCTGCAAAAGTTGCCTATGATGCCGGTGCGGATGGAGTTGATGTCAAGCTTTGTCATGGATACCTGGGCTCACAATTCTGCCGCCCATACAACGATAGAGATTGGAAATACGGCGGCTCGTTCGAAAACAGGATGCGGTTTGCCTATGAAATCTACGAACGAATTGATAAGGAAATCAATGATCCGAATTTCCTTGTGGGTTCAAAGATTTCTGTATGGGAAGGGTTTCCGGGTGGTATGGGAACGGCAGGGCCTGATACGCCTGTGCTAGATTTTGAAGAAATTCAAAAGATGGTACAGGGGCTTGAGGCAAGAGGCGCAACTTACATTATCCAGTCTGCTGGAAGCCCCTCAATAACCCTTGCCCTCACCCAGCCAGAAAAAAGCACTCCGGACTATGGTTATCTACACTTCACTTTTCAGAAAATTGTCAGGGAGGCTCTGAAACCAGAAACCGTTGTGATCGGTTCTGCCTATTCTATCTACCGGGATGGGAGAAATAAATTCCTGGCGGTAAATCCTGAAGAGAGCTCCTTTGAGCATTGGGCCAATAAAAATATTCGCGATGGAATTGTGGATATGGTTGCACTGGGCCGTCAATCCCTTGCAGATAGTGCCCTGCCAGCCAAATTGGAAGCTGGCAAGGCAGATGAGATTAACTGGTGTAATTTATGTGATAACTGCCTGGAATTTTTGATCCGCCAGATGCCTGTTGCATGTGCAACATATAATAAAGATTATGCTAAAGCACTGGTAGAGATCCGCAAGGAAAAAGGAAGGTTAAAGGAAAAGCGTACTTAAGGACGGTAGTCGCTATTTCTATCCCCACAACCCCCCTCACGGGGGTTGTGAGGTTTTATGACGATTTTTGGTATAGAAAACCATGCAGCTAAATTTAGAAGATTTTAAGAAACGCATAGAATTCAGTCTGTGCCAGCATTTTGCCACCGACGATGATGTGAGGATTTTTTGTGAGAAAGCAAAAACTACTGGGGTCGGGGTGGTTTGTGTAAATCTAGTGAATGTGAAGCTCACTGTGCAGCTGTTACAAAATGAACCCATGGAGATCAGTGGAAATGTTGGTTTTCCATTTGGCGCTCATCCAACCGAATCCAAGGCGTTAGAAACAGAGTATGCGGTCCGATCTGGTGCGACCCAAATTGATATGGTCATGGATATTGGAGCGCTAAAATCCAAAAAAGATCGCCTGGTACAGGCCGATATCGAAGCAGTGGTAAAAAAAGCTGAAGGCAGAATTGTAAAAGTGATCATCGAAACCTGGGTGCTGACGAATGAGGAAAAAGAGAGAGCCAGCAAATTGGTTGAGTCTGCGGGAGCACAAATGGTTAAGACTTCTACAGGTGTGCGGACTCAATATTTACAAATGGTCAACAGCAACCCGCAAGGTGCAACCATTGAAGATGTCTTGCTGATAAGAAATGCAATCAGTGACAGAATGAAGGTCAAAGCTTCCGGTGGTATTTACAACCTGGATGATGCCCTTGAATTCTTACGCGCTGGAGCCGACCAACTTGGAGTTAGCAGGGGAGCGGAGTTGATCAGAGAGTTTGAGCACAGATTTCCGGATGGAGTGGAAGTTTGAACTGGAATAAAGGTCAATACCTGTTCACTGCAGGAAAGTGAAAGTATCTTCAATAAGGGACTAGGTTGATGAATAAAAAAATCATCGCATATGATCTGGGCACAGGAGGGAACAAGGCTTCGTTGTATGATGCCGATGGGGCGTGCATGGCAAGCACGTTTTATGCTTATGAAACGTTCTATCCTCGATCCGGCATGCACGAGCAAAGACCCTCAGACTGGTGGGATTCGATCGTAAGCAGCACGAGACAATTAATCGCAGAAACTGGCGTTGATCGAAAGGAAATTGAGTGCCTGGCAATCTCTGGTCATAGCCTTGGGGTTGTGCCAATTGACAAAGAGGGCAGACTGCTCCAGGAGTCCGTACCAATTTGGTCCGATTCCCGTGCAGGAGTGCAGGCCGGCATCTTTTTTGAGAAATTCGATGAATCGAAATGGTATATGACCACTGGGAATGGATTTCCTGCAAAATTGTATTCGGTGTTTAAAATTTTGTGGTACCAGGACAATATCCGCGGGGTATTTAATGATGTTTATAAATTCCTGGGTACCAAGGACTATATAAACTTTAAACTGACCGGGCAGGTGAGAACCGACTACTCTTATGCTTCAGGAAGCGGTGTGTACGATCTTATAAAATGGAAATACTCCCCTGAACTCCTTGAGGCAAGCGGTCTTGATGAAGCGTTATTTCCTGAAATCGTACCTTCGACAGAAATTATTGGTGAACTCTCGCCACAAGCAGCTCAAAGCCTTGGATTACCAGAAAGAGTTAAAGTTGCCTGTGGAGGCGTTGACAACTCCTGCATGGCACTTGGGGCTAGAAACACTGCCAGCGGGAGAGTATATTTATCCTTGGGCTCTTCCGCCTGGATTGCTGTTTCCGATGACCAGCCGGTCCTGGATGCAATCAGCAAACCTTTTGTATTCACCCATGTGATCCCAGGAATGTTTACGTCTGCAGTGAGCATCTTTTCTGCCGGGAATTCGTTCCGGTGGCTGCGTGATAATATCTGCCCTGATCTGCTGGAAAGAGCCAACCAGACAAACCAGGATGTTTATGATTTGATGGCGCAGCTTGCAGAAGAATCCAGTACAGGAGCAAATAAGCTTTTGTTTAATCCAAGTCTTGCGGGTGGATCTTCCCAGGAGCCGAATGCCAATATCCGGGGTGCATTCTCGGGACTTGACCTTGGCCATACACGAGCAGATTTGATAAGAGCTGGCATGGAAGGCATCGCCATGAACCTTGGTTCGGTGCTAAAGGTGTTAAAGAGGTTTTCCAACCTGAGTGATGAAATGGTGATTGTGGGCGGCGGCAGTAAAAACAAATTATGGCGCCAGATATTTGCAGATGTATTTAACATGAATATTATAAAAACAAATATTGGAGAAGAGGCTGGATCGCTGGGTGCTGCGGCAATTGCTGCAGTCGGCTGTGGATTGTGGAAGGATTTTTCAAAAGTCGATCAAATCCATGAGATCGAAAGTATTGCAGAGCCAGTTCCAGAACACCACGAGGATTATAAGAAATTAGAACCGGTGTATGAGATGTTACGAATATCTCAAGCTGAAATTGGGGAATCTCTCAGTCAAATTTCCCTTTGATACAAGTTGTTATTTGGGGATTACTTTTTTCAACCCCCATTTTTTATAGCCATTGTGCGTGATTGCTACGAAACAAAAAGATTATCCCTGAAGATACCTCCTTCTCTGGCGAGCATCCAGTCAGCGATAGAAACGCAAATCGGGAGGCCATGGCCTCCCGATTTATTCTTCCTGTTTTGCAGGTAAATTCTATCGATCTTACTCGATATCTATCTGCTTCCTGGTTTCTGCTGATTTCAATCCGGCTTCCAACACTTTCATGCCCAGATAGCCATCGTAAAAATTAGGTGCAATCGGTTCTCCGGAAGCTATTGCATTCAGGAAATCGTATACCGCATGATGGAACTCATGCTCGTAGCCGATATTATGAGCGGGCGGCCACCAGGCAGAGATATAGGGATGGATCGATTGGGTGGCAAGAATGGTCCGGAACCCTTTCTCGCCCTCCCCATCTTCACCTGAGTAGTACTGCAATTCATTCATGCGCTCTAAATTGAAAATCACCGCGCCCTTCGAGCCATAGATCTCGAAATAATTATAATTCTCGCGCCCAATGGCGAACATGGTTGCTTCAAATGAACCCAGGGCACCGTTCTCGAACTCCGCTACCATCGAAATTGCATCTTCCACCGTAACCTTGCCCATTTTGCCGGTCGATTCTCCCGAAGCAAATGTGCCACCTCCTGTACCCTCAGAGATGGGTCGTTCTTTAATGAAGGTTTTGGTCATGGCGGAGACCGACTTAATCTCACCTACCAAGAAACGGGCCAGGTCTACGCTGTGGGAATTGATCCCGCCACTGGCGCCTGATCCAGCAATTTCTTTCTGCATGTGCCAGGTGAGCGTGAATTCGGGATCCATCAGCCAGGATTGCAGGTAGCAGCCTCGCCAGTGATAGATCTGGCCCAACTTACCTTCATCGATCAACTGCTTGGCAAGCATGACCGCAGGACAGCGGCGATAGTTATGGTTGAGGTAATGCACTACACCTGCTTCTTCAGCAGCCTCGTACATTTTTAATGCTTCATCCGCGGTCAGGGAAATCGGTTTTTCACAGAAGATATGTTTCCCGGCCTTTGCGGCAGCAACTGCGATGGGATAATGCAGCGCTGGGGGAGTCGATATATCGATAATATCGATATCGTCACGTTCAACCACCTTTTGCCAATCCGTCTCGACTTCTTCCCATCCCCAGCGGTCTGCAAATTCCTGGACATCCTCTTCGTGCCTGCCACAAGCGACTTTCAGTACCGGCTTGTAGGGCACATCGAAGAAATTGGTGATATTCTGCCAGGCATTCGAGTGGGCCCTGCCCATAAACTTGTAACCAATTATCGCAACATTTAATTCTTTCATTTTTTCATTTCCTTTATCACTAGATTTCCGCGACCAATTTCTGCAGGTACTTGACGCTTTTTTCCACTGCGGCATCTTCCTGCCCGGCGTACTCTGGGTGAGTGAAATCCAACTCGATCGCCAGCAATCCCTGATAGTTCAATGCGGCGAGCATTCTGGCCAGTTCGGGTATGTTGAGATAACCATCACCCACCGGGACAGAGGAGAAGAAGAACCACTCATCTGCTGGAGTATCGGGTCTAATTCTTAAGTCTTTGACGTGAGTGGCGTAGACATATTTTCCCAATTTCTCCATGGCTTTCACCGGTTCGTCCAATAACCGGGTGAAGTTACCCGTGTCGAATGTCAGACCAAAAAATGGAGATCCAACTTCCTCAATCAAGGCCAGGTATTCATCCGAGTCAAAGTCGAAGTGGTTCTCGACAGCCATCTTGATGTTCATCTCCTCAGCCACTTTCACAGCTTCCTTGAACATCCTGGTCAGCTTCTCGAGTTGCGGTCCATGAGGTTCGAAGCGGAAAGCAAGACTGCTGCCTACCACTCGCATCACCTCTGCGCCGATCGCCTTGGCATATGAAATATGCTCGATCATCTCGGTGAGCATCGCTTCATTTTTGCCCCCCTCAAGCCCGTCGGGGTGTCCCCAGGCCCACACCCGGTCGAAGCCATAATCATCCAGGGAGCTCTTGAGTTCGGACAGGTATCCGGGATCATAACTCTTGACGAAGCATGATTCCAGTGAGACCCCATCCACACCAAGTTCTTTTGCGCGTTTGAGGAAATCTTCTATAGTCATCTGCTTTTCTGGGGTTTCTTGTTGGGGATATACCTCTCCAAAAAACCGATGGTAACTATAGTTATCAATTCCAACTTTTAATGTCATGTAAACCTCCATGTAGTAAATAATCCATCAGACCTGTGTATTCAAGCATTCTTTCAAATAACTTCTCCTTTTCATTGAAGCTTAAACTTTTTGGATGCCTCGATCATGGCATCAATATTTTCATCCGGGGTATTAGGCGGCAAGGCACATCCAGGGCCAAGGATAAAACCACCTCCTGGTGACAGGTTTTCCAAAGCTTCATTGCATTTTTGCATGACCAACTCAGGAGTGCCATTCGCCATTACTTCACTCGGGTCAATTGGACCCAGCAGCGTGGCTTTGCCAGAGGCAGCTGCCTTACATACCAGCTGGTCCGCTTTTTGGTCAATTTCGAGGATCGCAGCCCCTGTGCTGACCATGTCCTCGATGATCGGTGTGGAATTTCCGCAGATATGGTATGCAAGAAGAATGTTTTTCTTCTTTACATTGCTGACCAGTTTTTTTACGTAAGGATAAGCAAATTCCCGGTAGTATTTTGGTGAAATCACATCTGGTCCTGAAGGTGAATCACCAATCGAAGTCGCATGAGCACCCTGATCGATTTGTGCCATGATGTACTGTTCGGAAACGGATCGGCAGAAATCCAGTAATTGGTGGATTTTATCCAGTTTCTTACCCAGGGCAAGATCTAAAAGGAATTCACCCATCCCGCGAATCTCACAGGCCAGGCTGAATGGTCCCTGGTCTGCCCGGCCCATTACAAAGGCCTGATCTCCGATCTCTTCTACGATGATGCGGGTGGTCTTCAGTAATTCACTTAACAATGGATCTTTATATGGATCAGGAATTTCCAGTTTATCAACTTCGTCCAGGCTGCTGATGGCTGGTATTTTTGCGACGGGAGCAGAATCTTTCAGGTATTCGACCTTCACCCCGCAGGCTTCTGCCAAGGCAGCTGTCCCATTTTCAACTAACAAGACATCATGCCCATACCGCTTCCAGGCTTTGATCTGGGCTTCTGCCATTGCTTCCCCGTTGCGGAAAAATTCAGCATAATCGCTAACGCCCAGAAACCGGGGGGTGACCATGAAATTGTGAAGATCAACTGGGACCCTGTCAACGGGTTGAAAAGATATTGTCCGGAGAGTACGCTCGATTGAATTCATCTGATTCTCAAAATGCTTCTACATCGAAATCAAAAACCTTGGCTATCTGCCGGATTTCGGCCAGACGGTGTCCTGTAAGGATCAGGTAGTGGTGAGAGGATAAGGAACTGACCAGTTGATGGCCATCGCTGACGCGGATTACTGCGCCATTCAGGCAATCTGAATTTTCATACTGCTCGTACTTCTCAATTTCACCTTCAATCACCGACATTGTTTCCAATGTTGGGTGCAGCTTTGCCAGGGTTATTGGCCCTTCAGGAAATCGTGCATCGAGTGCAATTGCATTATCATCAACAATCGCCAGAACTTTGGATTCCACTTTCCAATCGGTAGCAAAAGATTGAGGGACCACGCCAAAATACCCACAGTGGGCTGCCAAGATGTAATTATCCGGATTTCCCTTGACTTCAGGGAAATAAGGGATACGCTCATGTTTCAAAGCAGCATCTCCCATCAAGAACGGGTACATATTGGTCATCATGATCGGCACATCAAGCGACTTGTTCAAGAGGTACTTGGTCAGCATCGTGATGGTATCGCCCTCACAACCCCAGATCAGCTTCTTTTCTTCGTACAACATGTTCCAGGCAAGACATGGAGTCGTATCCGAGAAATGGGATTCGTTCAAACAATTAATACCCATTCCTTTAATCGACGAATCGGCTTGCAGTGCATCCTTTAACTTCAAATATACTTTCAAAGCGCTATTACGCTGTTTTACGCTGACATTACCCAGCGGCAAATGGTCGCCCCAAATTTCCCAAACCTCTTCAGCTGCGACATCTGGGAGCATTTTGGCTTCAGCACCCAATTTTTCAAAGCTTTGTTCTTCGATTGTGATCCCAAACTTGTTGAACATGCGCTGAGTGCACTCATCCATGTACCAATAAAAGCGTTTGAATATTTCGGGTTGAAAGCCTCCCACGGCAGGTTGATCCTGAAAAACCACAAACTTTGATGATTTCAGATCTCGCTTGATAGCCAGCGATCGGGCCAGATTCTTGGTCTGGGCCATGTTATAGGGAGCGATCACTTCAACACCCTCGGACTCGAGATACTTGATCACCTCCCAATCCCACATTGCCATCGTGCCGAATTCGGTTGTAATGATCAAGATGGGAACATCTATCGCTTTAAAATCATCGAGCTGGCCATACGCTGCGCCGAGAATCTGGGGAAAGAGCACTGCATCGGAGTCTGATGGTACCGGTTCTCCCAGGGGTAGCTCCTCCAAAAACTCAACATCATCCGCCAGAATTTCTTTAAGCAGATTCAACTGGATATCAAAATCTTCGTTCCGCCCTTTTTTAAAATACAAAGGGGTTACTTTTGAACGCATATCAGCCTCCTGGCTTATTTGAAGATCTAGGCTCGCACACTGCTGGCTGCTTGATCCAGCTCTTTAAAGAGTTCTGGGGTCAGGTCAATGTGTAGAACTTCGGCGATCACTTGAGACCATCCATGCAGGAAGTACACCCAACCATCTTCAACCTTCAAATTGCGGGTACCAACCTGTGCCAATGCCTGATGCATGAAATCCAGCTCGCCGCGGTAATTGAATTCCCAGGCAATTCCATTTAGAGGGAAGATTCCCGCATCGGTAAGTGGTGAACCGGGGGTATCTTTGCCCATGCCGGTCGCGTTGATCACGATACTGTAATTTGGCAGCTGCGCCATCAGCTCATCATTCTTGCTGGGATCGCTGTTATGGACATATTCCACTTCAATATCGGTATCAAACTGTGCTACCATTTCACGCATATGGTCCAGTTTGCCAGGCGATCGATTGACCGCAATAAATTTCTCTGGACGATCTGCTGGTTGTTCTTTATTAATCAGGTACAGTAAAGTCGCCACAGCCGAACCACCAGCGCCAAGACATAGAATATGCCCGCCTGTCATCCCAAAATAGCCTGGATCAATGATTGCTTCTAAACTGAGCCCCGCTGTAATTGGATCCTTGGCATGCCCGCGCAGCTCACCGTTCCTTTTCGAGATGCAGGATAGTTCAGCTGTTACCTTCGCATATGGATCTAAATAGATAAACATATCATGCGCGGCTGAATAAACATCCATTTTATGGGTGGTTACTAATGCACCCAGGGAAAAAGGGTCATTTTTTATTTGAGCGACAGACTTGCGGTAATTTTCAGGCTTATCATGGATGGCGTGGTCAATGCCTTCCAGGATGACCTCGGGTTTTCCAAGGACCTCCATCCATAAAGGGAAGACCTTGTTGATTGAAGATTTTCCCGTGGTTACACCAATGAAATAAAAAGTTGGAACAGTCTTGTTGATTATGTTGTAATCCATTTTAACCTTTTTTGATGTTATTGCGTGCTGTGTGTACTGCGGATATAAATTTTTTTGCAATCGCGGTGATCTCCCCAAACTTACCAGCCATTGCAAGCTCCTTAGGACAAAGGTTGCTCCCAGCTCCAACCGCAAATGCGCCGGCCGAGAACCAATCTCCCAGGTTATTTTCGTTCACGCCTCCTGTGGGCATCATCGGAATATCGGGAAAGGGACCTTTGAGGGCTTTCATATAAGCCGGGCCACCCAATGAGCCAGGAAAAATCTTGACTACATCGCTGCCGTAAGCCCTGGCCCGCATCACCTCCGAAGGCGTCAATGCGCCGATCATTACCGGCAAGCCACAGCCGGCCATTTTCTTCGCCAACATTTCCTCGGTATGCGGACTGACCAGGAATCTTGCTCCAGCATCTACTGCTTCCTCCACCTGCTCGGGCATAGTAAGCGTTCCCATACCGAGCATTATTTCTGAACCAAACTCTTGATCCAGAGAACGGACGACCTCTGCCGCATTGGGCGTGGTGTAAGTGATCTCGATCCCTGTAACCCCGCCTTCGATAAGAGCTGCGACCATTTTTAATGTCAGATCCGGGGAAGGTCCCCGCAAGACAGCCAAAACCCCTAATTGCTCAATTTTTTGTAATATGCTCTCTTTTTCCATGAACTCCTGCCTTCATACAATACGGTATTTTGGTTCCTTGCCCTGCAATACTGCCAGGCATTCCTCCAAAGCCATCCAGCCCATCGCGTTTGTCGCAGAATCAGAGTGTGATCCCATATGAGGTGTCACGATTACTTGATCTAGGTGCAGCAGCGGGTTATCTGCATCTGGAGGTTCTTGCTTGAACACATCTACCGCGGCACCTCGCAAATAGCCTGATCGCAGTGCATCGGCCAGGGCATCTTCATCCAGCAGATCACCACGAGCTGTATTTATCAAAAAGGAGCCGGGTTTCATTTTCCCAATGAAATCCAAATTTACCAGCCCGGATGTTTCGGGAATACCGGGCAGGTGTAAAGACACAATATCGGATTCGGCAAGCAGTGCTTCCAACGGAACATAGCGGACGCCATATTCTGAAGCGAAGATTTTATCCTCATCAATATCAAAAGCCAGTATTTCACAATCAAATCCAGCCAGCTTCCGAGCAGTGTCCTTACCAATTGCTCCACATCCCACCAGGCCAACCGTTTTCCCTTGTAACGAAATTCCTTTGAAGCGGGGCCACTCGCCTTGCTTTGTCTTTTGAGCAGCGGATATCACCGGGCGCAGCAAGTTTAATATCAGCGTGATGGTAAGCTCAGCAACAGATTTTGAGTTCGCGCCTGGGGTATTGGTCACTGTGACATGGTTCAGCCTGGCGGCCTCCAGATCGACATTATCGTAGCCGACCCCATAACGAGCAACAACTTTCAGTTTGTTTGCGGATGCCAATGCGGCAGCATCAATCTCGTCCAATCCAGCGATCATGCCATCCACGTTTGGAAGCAATTCCTGCAGTTGGGAGGATGAGAGCGGTCTACCGGTGGTGTTGTAGACGACCTCCCCAACTTTTTCCTCCAGTACTGTCCGCAGGCGTTCGTCCTGGGAGGCGTAGGAGGTGGCCGTGACAAGTACCTTACTCCCCGACAGGCTGCTCATTTCCCCTCCGGATGCGTCCAGCGCGGGTTATCCACGATATCTGGCTTCCCATCTTTCTCGACAACCAGTTTCTTGAAGCCTTGAATTTCAATCGTACCGTAATCGTGGCCAGCATTGCCGGGGTAAACGAAGAACATCACCAGGTCTTCTTCTGGGCTGACATTAACCGAACGGTGCGCCCAGCGGGGCGGCACGTAGAGAACTTTTCCTGATGCCAGCTCTTCAACCACACAATCACCTTCAGGAGTTTCCATCACCATAAAACCATGGCCTTTCAAGGTGAAATAAACCTCTGCGGTTTCCAATACAGTGTGGAAATGTCCCTTGGTCATAAAATATTCATCGCCAACTTTTCCGGGATGGACGATGGAAATGCCATGCAGCAGTTCACCTTCAATCTCAGGGCGCTTAAGCTCGTACACCTGGTAAAGCAGAATATCATCCTGGGACAGCATCTCCCGATATGCATCCTGGTTGAGATATTGACCTTTCATGCTGCTGAGGTTTCGCTGGATGTGATTGTCAAATTCACTGGGTATATAATCCGGTGCCTGTATGTTGAATGAAAAGGGTGCTTCCCTCATTGATCCTTTCTCCTTGATTCTGAAATATGTGTCATTTGAAGGGAACCAATTGAAAATATCCAGGTTTTGTGATCAGATTCGGATGGCCATTTCTTCCGGCAAATAATTCATCGAAAAGTGCTTCTTCGGCCAGTTCTGAGTCATGGAATCAATGAAACTCGCAGGTTGGTTCCATTTTCCGCAGCCGCGAAGGCTCGATTAACTTCAGATAATGGGAAGCGCTCGGTCACCAATTTTCCGAGTTCAATGCGTCCTGATCTGACCAGATCAGCGGCCTGCAAACAATCGTAGGTTGAGCAGGCGGTTGTACCGGTGACCAGCAATTCTTTATAATGAACTAGATTGGAATCAAAGTGGATCAAAGAGTCATCTTTAGGCAAACCGCCAAAAAAGTTGATCCGTCCCCAAGTGGCTGCGATCTGAAGAGCTGATTCCTGGGCGATTTTTGAGGGCGCTGCAACAATGATTACGTCTGCTCCCCGGCCTGCGCTGATCTCCTGTACCACCGATGACAAGTTTTCATTGACCGGATCAACCACGCGATCTGCCCCCATCTCCAAAGCCTGGTCCCGGCGGAATTCCAATGGCTCACTGACCAATACGCATCCTGCACCACGCGCTTTTGCCACGAGCATGTGCAGCACACCAATCGGACCTGCGCCCATCACCACCACAATATCACCACTGTGAACATTCACCGCATTCTGACCACGCACAACGCAAGCCAGTGGCTCGATCAGCGCAGCGATGGAGGGATCTTCATCCGGGGAAATTTGCATCACATTCCCCTGGCGGATTGCCTCGGCCGGTACACGCATATACTCGGCAAACGCTCCATCCAGGTTAATGCCAATTGCACGGAAGTTTGGATCCAGGTTGTTGTTTCCGGAGATGGTCTCCCGGCTGTCTCCATCGCCCATATTCGGGGCGATAAAAACGTGATCACCTACCTGGTATTTTTGGAGTTTTTCACCCACTTTGACGACTTTACCGGCCATCTCGTGACCTGGGATGCGCACGGTGCCTTCAGGATATTTTGAGTGGTGACCGTGCATTATTCGCAAATCCGTCCCGCATATATTGGCGCTCAATACCCTGACCAGAATCTCATCCTGGCCAATTTGAGGTACTGGTACCTGTTCTATGCGGATATCATCAGGCCCATGGTAGACAGCAGCCTGCATCATTTCTTTCATCTGTTACTCCTGCATCACCTCGCTGAAGAGCACGGGCCGCTCTTCTAAGAAAGACTTCGTGCCAGCCAACACACCAGCTACAGCCCAACGACCATCCTGACCGCCGACTAAAGGCTCCGTATCGTCCTGAATAGATTTGACGAAATGCTCCATCTCATGGATATATGCCATGTAGAATCGATCAGGCCAGCGGCTGAAAATCGGAGAAACAAGCCCGGTCTCGCGATCGATTCCCACGGTCAGCGCCTTCCCCCTTAACTCACCGACGATCATGATCCCTTTCTTGCCGATGATTTCCATCCGGGCATCGTAACCATAATCACACGGACAAACGCCAGAAATACTGCCAACGCCACCAGATTCAAACTTGAGGTTGACCATCATCGTGTCGTAAAAATTCTCGCTTTCCACACCTCGCTCGGCTCCCTTGAAATTAGATACTTCTACATAAATTCGAGCGGGGTTCGATTCCATAAACCAACGAGTCGCGTCTAGGTCATGGCTGTTAACTTCGGCAAGGTTGCCATTCGATGTTTTTAAATCACGCGCCCAGGGTGGCGGTAAACCCGGCCCATGGGTCAATGATTTGACCATCATTGGTTCTCCAATCTCGCCTGCATGAACTCGTTCATAAGCTAGGGAGAAATCTGGATCAAAGTGGCGCATGAAACCCAGTTGAAGGTGCACCCCGTTCTTTTCACATGCTTCAATAATCGTGTCACATTGTTTCAGATTCATCGCCATCGGTTTCTCTAGAAACACATGCTTCCCATGCTCGGCAGCCATGACAGCCAATTCCTTATGCGTTGGTGTTGGGGTGGTGATTACAACCGCCTCAAACCCGGATTTATCCAGAGCTTGCTCAAGCGAGGTGTATAAACTTTCAATTCCAAACTCATTTCCTGTTTGCGCGAGAGTTTCTGGAACAGTATCCACCAGAGCATTCACTTCTCCACCAGGGATATAGCGGCGGAAATTGCCCGAGTGGAGTCTCCCCACCCGTCCTGCTCCGATAACACATATTTTGGTAACCTTCATCTTATATTCATCTCCTAACTAACCCTGCTGCTGGAAAAATCATGAAAAGTGCTTGCCAGGATCTTTTGTAATTGGATATAGTTGCCCACTCGTTTCCTGTACTTTTGATGGCGATCTCGATCTGGATGAAGCGGATGCCCTGCAGGTTGCGCATGTTCATAGGCAACCTGAGCCAGATCGTCGAATATTCCGGCTGCTTTGCCAGCAATCATTGCGCTGCCCCATGTGCCAAATTCAGATCGATCTAAACGTACATAAGGGACATCCAGGACGTCTGCTTTGATCTGGTTCCAAAACCCACTGCGCGCACCACCGCCGATCGCACGTGCTTCGGTTAGGTTCAACCTGGGGATCAATTCTTTGAGGATTTGTAAGTAATAAGCATATTCATAAGCTATGGATTCAAGGATGGCACGATAGAAATGCCCACGATTGTGTGAAAAAGAAAATCCTATCCAGGCACCGCGCATTTCAGGTGTTGCGGGACAGATTCGACCGGTTAAATGGGGTGAAAAATACAGACCATCCGCACCCAGGGGAGTTTTTTCTGCCAATTCTTCCATGTGTGTGTACATTTCTTCTTCTGTGTGCAAATCTCTGTAATGGGTGTCAAAGAATTGATCTCGGAACCAAGTTAATGCCTGACCCCCACCAGCGATGTAAGCAAGCGGATGCCACAACCCGGGAATAACAGAGCGCATCGTCAGCAAGGCCCGATTTTTAATATCAGGTGCAAATTGCTCAGTGCAGCCAGCCAGGACCGAAGCGGTTCCCGCGGTATCGAAAAGCATACCAGCCTTTACTATTCCCGCTCCCAGCGCGCCGGCAGCTGTATCTCCACATCCAGCTGCGATAAGGGTACCTGGAGCCAATCCAAAATCAGAAGCAGCTTGAGCTGTTACCTCGCCAACAACGTGCCAGGGTTCGACGATCTGGGGCAGCCGATCCATATCGACCCCGGTCCGATCGCAAATTTCTTGAGACCAATCACCCTGTAAAGCATTGCTCAAAGCCGAAAAATGTACATAGGTGTGATCGATAAATGCTTGATCTGCTTTCAAACCTGCCATTTTCCCGGCAACATAACCACCGGGCATGATAAATTTAGCAATTTGCTGGTATTCTTCAGGGCGCTCGTTTTGCCACCATAGGATTTTAGGACCGTGGTCGCAAGTTGGCGGGCAGCCGGTAAGGGTGGTGATCAGCTCCCCAAAATTTTCTTCTAAATATTTAATATACGGCTCACAGCGCATGTCCAACCAGGAATCAAAACGTGAGACCGATTCAAAGTTTTCATCAACCGCACCGACTCCGGCCATTTGGCTGTCAAAGGCGATGGCAACGATCCCCTTCGGGTCGATGTCGCTCTCACGGATACAATTTTTAACAGTTTGCGCAGCTGTGCGGTAAAAATCTTCGTTCTCCTGTTCAACAACACCAGGTTCCGGGTAGTAGATCGGCACATCCGCCGCTGACTCAGCCACCATTTTGCCATCGATTTGAAACAGGGCAGCCTTGGTCGAACTGGTACCCAAATCAACACCGATCAAATATTTCATGCTCATAGCAATCCTCACATGACAGAGTGAAATATTGTCATGAGGAATTCGATTAGTAGAACAGGCAAACTGGCCTGCAGAGCTACTGCTCTGCTGCCAAATCCTGTTGTTGTCAAATTTTAGCTTGCAGCGATTCTACTGTTGGCGTCGTCTACCAACTCGCGGACAAAGGCCAGGCTCTTTTCGATCATGGGACCACCTTGGCCTTCACATTCAATACTAACCACGCCGTCATATTTGATATCGACCAGGATATCAAAACATTTTTTGATGTTGTCTACATTGACGCCATCACCAATTGCTGTATGGCTGACGGCGATACCGGTCAGTTCACCACGCAGAGAGGCTGCCAAAGATTCGCTGACATCCTTGATATGCACGTGGCTGACCTTCTGCTTAAATTTATTGAGAAATGCCACCGGGTCTTGTCCGGCGATAAAGGTGTTGCCTGTGTCCATATTCATCCTGAGATATGGTGAATCAACAAAATCCAACATTTGCTCCATGAACTCAGGTTTGGTAGTGTAATAACCATGCGGTTCGATGTTGATGATCATTTCGTAGCGCTGGGCAACATCGATAACTTCACTGTAAATACCCCTCATCATTTTCAGCGCCTGCTCATCTGTCATTCCTTCCGGTTTAAACATGTAATCAGTGGTGTCGATGTGGGTGCATCCCACCAATTTTGCCCACCGGATGGAATTGAGAATATAGATCAATCCCAATGACGCACCTTCGGGCAATGAAACCGGAAAAGCTGCATCTAATTGGGAAAACTTGACTCCATAACTCCCCATTTTTTCACGGAGTGCGTATGGATCTTCAGTCAGTGAGACATGCGGTTGGTAGCCCAGACCGTGAAGCCAGCTGACTCCATCAATGGTACCGCATTCGATCCAATGGACATCATTCTTCTGTGCCCATTGCATACATTTCTCGAAACTCCAATAGCTGCTATTGAAGGCATCCGTATGAAAACCTATCTCGATCATATAGATTAACCTCTTTTGAATGAATTGTTTTTTACCAAAATTGAGCCCGCCCGAAGATCGAGCGGGCTCGAATTTAATATGTTGAAATTTTGATTTTACGGAGTATCAACATACTTGTTGATATCAGGATTCTGCCAAGAATCCGGATAATTCGTCATATCCTCGCAGCCACACAGTGCGTAATGCAACGGGGGCATATCAGGATTTTCGTATTGATCCAGATTTTCTGCAGTGACATCGGGCTGGGGCAGGTACCAGTTGTGCTGAACGGTCTCGCCCTGCAGGAATTTGACTGCGGATAATACGGCCGTTCGCCACTGGAAGGTTGGGAAGGTGGGGGCAATTGCGGTCAAGTCATTTTCCTTCCAGTAAGCCAGGTAGTCTTGCTGATCTTCACCAACCATGACTTTTGGATAGGGGGCTCCGGCATCCTTGAAGGCTTCCAGGATGGTTACTGCGGTGCCACCTGCGTCCATCCAAACTGCGTCGATGGTGCCGTATTTCGCCAGGTAATCACTCACAACGGTGTTGGCTTTGAAGGAGTCATATCCAACAAATTCCACACCGATGACGTTGAGCTGTGGGTTCTCCTCGAAGATCTTGCGCGCTGCACCCCACCGCTGCTCAAGCACGTCTACACCCGGTAGAATTCTGAAGGCAAGCACATTACCACCTTCAGGCAGATTGTCAACGATGAAATTCGCACCGGAAATACCGAAGGCATAGCCGCCGATAGTACGTTCGGAGACAACCGGGCAGTCAGTCTGGGCGTAGCGGTCAAACTGCACTACGGGCATAACTTCGCAAGCTTTTTCAACTATGGGAGTCAAGGCTTCACTGGTGTTCGATGCAACAATCAATATGTCACATTTTCCAGGGGTGTTAATAATATCCTGGATGTCAGCGATCTGCTTTGCATCGTCACCCTGTGCATCCAGGTGATAGAAGTTGTTCACCAAGCCTTGAGCACGTAGCTCCTCAACTTGTTCGCGGATGTCGATATAACCCACCACACGCCATGGGTTGTTCACACCAGCGTTGGAGAAGCAAACATTGTACGGGGGTTCTTTAGCTGCAAAATCAGCATACTCTGGATACAGACTGATATCCGTTGGGCTTTCCTCAAGATACTGCAGGTAAATGGGGTCACCCGGATTTAACGGATCTTTCGTCATCAGATCAATTGATTTATTGTATTCTTCTTCACTCCAGAATTGCTCTGCAACTTTTGCAGTTTCCATCTGCAGACCGGGATTTGACTCTGCAGCTGGTTGTTCTGCTGATGCTTCAGTAGTGGAAGGTTCTTCGGCTACAGGAGCTTCTGTTGCAGTTTGGCATGCAGCGATCAGCATGCTTAAGATAATCAGCAAAGAAATGACGAACAACATGCTCTTTTTCATTTGTTAATCTCCTCCAAGGATATTTGTATTTTTTTTATATTAATCTAACCTTGCATGATGATCAATATGTTTCTATACACACCTCCTATATCGCTACGGGTCTCGCCGTTGATCTCTACAGCGAATCCGAGCCGAGACCATGACATAAATCTACTGTTTCTTCTGCGAGCTTAAACCAACATAAGCAACAGCTCCAATGATAATCAAACCCTGAACGACATCTGTGTAGGGTTTTGGCAAGCCGAGCAAGTTGAGCAGGTTGACAATCGCCTGCAGGGTGAAGGCACCAATAATTACATTCATCACGGATCCCTTTCCTCCACCTAAAAGTACGCCGCCAACCACGCAGGCAGCAATTGCCTGCATTTCAAGTCCTTCACCAATGGTTACATTTACCCCGCCGTAGCCTCCAATCACGATCCCACCAACGATCGCAAACACTGCACAAAGCACGAAGGTTAATACGCGCACCAACCTGACCTTCACCCCTGATAGTTGACTGGCTCTCACATTATCACCGATTGCCAGGATCTCTTTTCCAAAATTCATCCTATTAAACAAGATGATTGAGATTATCGCGATCACAATCAAAACGATCAACGCGTACGGAACGCGTTCAAAAACAGGGACATTCTCGAAGTAATTCCGCCCAAAAGCACGCCAGTTGTCCGTAAGATACCCCTGCGGTGCCCCTCCGACGTAATACAGGGCACTGCCACGGACAACTAGCATCATACCCAAAGTCGTGATAAAGGAGGGTACTTTCAAATAACTCACTATAAGGCCGTTCGTCAATCCGATCAAGACCCCAGCCACCAGCATAATCAAGATGGCAGGGGCGGCATTCGCCGGGTCATTTGCCAGTAATTTTGAGCTGACCAGAACAACAAAAGTGACAATAGCGCCAACCGTGAGATCGAAACCACCGATCGCAAGGACGAACATCTCGCCGATTGCCAGTATAGCCAACGGGGAAGCTGTGCGGAGAAAAGTCATGATCCCGTTCATGGACTGATATTTGACGGGATTGAGGAAGCCCAATACAAGAAAGATGAGGATAAAGACAGGATAGACGGGGGGTATTTTCCTGATCCACGCCCATAAAGCTTGAAGAGCAGTAACGAAAGCGTTCTGAGATGCTACGGTAGATGACGCCATTATATTTGCTCCTTAAGCCGCTTCTTTCTTGGAGCGTATCGTGTAACTTGCAACAGCTAACACAATGATAGCACCCCGCAAAACCATTTTGAGATATGGATTTACACCCAGCTGATTAAAACTTGTGTCAAGGATTCCAAATATTAATACCCCAGCAAGCGTACCCCATACGTCCCCTTTTCCGCCCGAGAGGGCAGTACCACCGATTACAGCGGTAGCTATTGAGTTTAGATCATACAATCCATTTGGCCCGACCCAGGGAGCCCCGGACCGCATTTGGCTGACCAGGAACAAGCCTGAGAGGACTGCGGTCATACTGCAGATGATATGCGCGTAAATTAAGGTTCGGCTGGTTCTAACACCTGAGAGACGAGCGACCTCAGAATTTCCTCCAACACCATATAAATGGGCTCCAAATTTTGTCCTGGAAAGAAGGAACCATCCCACGAGGTAAACCAGCAGCATGATAATGATCGAAACTGGGATGGGTCCGATCGTTCCATAGCCAAAAAACTCAAAGCTTTCAGGAACGCTTCCGGTATAGTTGGAGAATGTGGCATTGATGATTCCCTTGATGATCAAGCTTGTGCCGAGCGTGGCGATGAAGGGATTAACTTTTAGTTTTGTGATCACCAGTCCGTTTGTCAAGCCGATAATCAGTCCTATCCCAAATACAGCCGGGATCGCAATGGGTACATTTGCTGTTTCCCCCTGCATTATGTAGGATGACATGACGGCAGTAATACTGATCGTGTAAGCAACGGAAAGGTCGATCGATGCGCCAATGAGCACCAGGGTTTGTCCGACAGCCACAATTCCCAATGCCACGGACCGAACCACGATGTTCAGCATAATTGCCGGGTTGGTTAATATCTGGCCATCTGAATAGATCTGGTCCAGCAAACCACTGACCAGGAAGATAAGAACCAGGAAAAAATAGACGGGGGGAATGCGGATCGAACGGGCAGTCCGTCTAAACCAGCTGTCGGTACCAGTTATGGTCGTCATATCATTCCTTTTCGATTGCGGTCAACGTATCTTCGTGATTTCCATTTTCATGACCGGTAGCCAGCAGCATGATATCACCTTCGCTAGAGCCTGCCGGCAGCTCACCAGCAATCCGATAATCTGCCATCACGATGATCCGGTCGCTCATGCCAATGATTTCTGGCAGTTCGGAAGATATCATCAATACAGCCGTGCCCTTTTTTGTCAATTCACGGATCATGTCATGGATACCAGCTTTTGATTCCACGTCAATACCACGGGTCGGCTCGTCAAAAATGAACACATCCGAATCCGAAGCCAGCCATTTGGCGAGAACAACTTTCTGTTGATTCCCACCGCTCAGGAATTGGGCTTCGCGATTAAATGAATCAGTTTTTATATCAACTTGTTCTCCAAGCATGGGGACAAGTTTTCTAGATTGCCTGATTCCATCTTTGAAGATCAGTCCGAACAAAAATTGAACCGCGCGCACCGTTAACAACATATTGTCCCTGATCGGCTGTCGAGGGGCAATTCCTTCTGCCTTCCGATCTTCGGTAACAAAACCCAACCTGTTTCTGACTGCCATACTGGGACTTCTCACCGCGATGGCTTTACCATGAAGCTCCATCTTGCCAGATTTGAAAGGCATCACCCCGAATAATGATTGTGCTAATTCAGTTCGTCCAGAACCCTGCAGCCCTGCAACACCGAGCACTTCTCCCTTGCGAAGTTCAAAGTTGATATCACTCAGCACCTGGTTCGAAGCATCCTTGACTTTTAATACCACGTCACCAAAGTCTTCCGGATCACCCAGCGGGGGGAAGTAATGGTCGAGTGCCCGTCCGACCATCATATACACTACATCGGCGGGTGTTACATTCTTACTATCGACGGTATCGATCAACTTTCCATCCTTCAACACCGTGATCTTTTGTGCGATATCAAACACCTCTTTCAAGCGGTGGGAAATAAAGATGATTGACATCCCCTTTTGTATTAAGCGGTCAATCATTTTTACGAGCAGGTCAACTTCTGTGTAGGTCAGTGCTGCAGTTGGCTCATCCATGATCAGAACTTTGGCATTGAAAGAAATCGCTTTTGCTATTTCAACCAGCTGCTGTTCAGCGACTGAAAGGCTACTGACCAGGGAGGTTGGAGAAATCATTTTTTCCACGCCGAGATCTTTCAGAACTTCCACTGCTTCTTTATTCATCTTGCGGATATCCAGAGTTCCGAGCTTGGCGGATTCCCTTCCAAGGAATATGTTATGCGCCACGGATCGTTCGGGGAGCAGATTGAACTCTTGATAGATGATGCTGACTCCTTTCACCTGCGCCTGTCGAGGGTGAGAGAAGGAGACCTTTTCGCCATCCAGGTAAATTGTCCCAGAATCCGGAATATATGCCCCCGACAGGATCTTCATCAGGGTGGACTTGCCCGCTCCATTTTCCCCCACGATGGCATGGATCTCACCCGGGAAAAATTGAAGGGATACATCATCGAGTGCAACCACTCCTGGGAAACGCTTGGTGATATGCTGCACTTCCAAGATCGGTTGAATATTTTCTGCAGATTTTGTATTTTGTTGTTCTACTTCATCTGTCATGTTAAATTCCTCGTACTATTCACGACCATTGGTTATGCGAGCAATGAATCTAATCATTATGCAGATCATACTACGCCAGGCAAAGATTTCAAAAATTCCAGGCCATCTCGAGCGATGGCGTCCTGGCTCGGGGCGATTGTGCGCCATATGCAGACAGCCCTGGCGATCGACTTGACTGCGGGGGTGAAGGATTCGATAGAAACTATACCCCGATATTTTATGTCCCTCAAGGCCATAAAAATATCCTGCCAGGCAACCTGACCGGTTCCCGGCACTCCCCGGTCATTTTCGCAGGCGTGGACGTGAAACACACGATCAGCGGCATTGCGAATTGCTCCAGCTGGATCTTTTTCCTCCAGATGCATATGAAAAGTATCAATATGCAAACCGAGGTTTGGTTCGCCAACGTCAGCGATCAGCTTTAAACCCTGCTCAACTACATTCACCAAGTCTGTCTCGAAACGGTTCAGTGGTTCGAATGCCAGACGAACGTTGCGATCAGCAGCATAAACGCACATCGCTTTTAATCCTGAAACTGCCAGCTGCCACTCGTGTTCCCGGTCACCTGGATCTTCCAGGCGCGCTTTTCCTACGGATGAATACATCGGGCCGATCACAGGCCCGGCATTCAGCTCGGCTGCAGCATCGATCATCCATTTAAGATAAGATTCAGCACTGTCGCGTTCCGCAGCTTCCAAGCTGCTGAGATTCCTGCCCGGTCCGAACACGCCACACATTACGCCTTTGATCCCTGCTTCTTGCAACGCAGACTTCAAAGTTGCAAGATCGATCAAGTCCGGGGTTTCAACCGCGATTTCAAGTACATCAAAACCCATCCCCCGGACCTTGTCGATCAGGTCAAGGTCGGTCCTGGTGGAAAAAGGTGAGCGCCAGATAAACGAGTTTGCACCAATTTGCATTGATTTCCCTTTACATCATGCGGGTGAAGCTGGTAGATCCAGCTCGACCATGCGGGTCAATCCATAAACTCCAGCACTGGAATCCATGTCTGCATTTTGCAGAAGTTCAAGCGCCAGCAGGTTTTTAATCAATAACACCGCTGCGGAAGATACGTTCTCTTCCGGCAACTATTCAACCAAAGAGGCAATTTCTTTCAATTTTTTGACACTTTGTGCAATCGCCTCATGCTCCTGATTTTCGTAATCTGGATGGAGAGAGTCTGTTTCTACTGCCAGGAAACCCTTGTAATTTGCATCGTACAGCAGCTGTGCAATTTTCTGGTTGTCTACCAGGCCATCTCCTACTGGAGTTGACGAGAAGAAATACCATTCGGTGGCATTCAGACCCTTAACAGGTTTTAGATCTTTGATATGAGTGGCTAAAACTTTGTCAGCCAGCTTTCGAGTCCCTTCAACCGGATCATCCAGCAGGCGCAGGAAATTGCCCGTATCCAGATTCAAACCCAGGTAAGGTGAATTCACGCGCTCCAGGAGCTCAAGGCATTCATCGGAGGTATAGTCAATGTGGTTTTCTACAGCCAGCTTGACATCATAATCTTCTGCTACCTTGACCGCCTCTCCGAACCACTCAGCCAGGATATCAATTTGGGGACCATGCGGTTCAAAGCGGAACATTAAACTGCTGGCAACCACGCGCATCACATCCGCTCCGATCAGCTTGGCGTTTTTGATCTGGCTTACCATGCTATTATACTCATCCCGATTTTTGCCAGCCTCCAGGCCGTCGGGGTGCCCCCAGGCATAAACACGATCGAAGCCATAGTCATCCAATTGGGCTTTAAGATCTTTGAACCAGGCTTCCTCAAAAGACGGGAAGAAGCAAGATTCCAGGGATACACCATCCACGTCCAGTTCTTTGGCGTATGCCAGAAAATCTTCCATGGTCATTTTTTTATCCGGTGCGGTCTGGTGATCATAGACTTCACCAAAATAACGGTGGAAGCAGTAGCTATCAATGCCAACTTTCATCTTTGTCATGGTTTACTCTCCTGTCTATAAATTGGTTAGGGGTGTTCTCTCACGAGCAAAATTGTCATAAGATGAATTATCGACTGAAGTCGTTCGATACCTCGATTAGATTTTGACCCACATCATATGCCTGATCCACACGGATCAATTCAACCTCGAAACGTGAACGGTCCCCACGATGCAGGGCATGAAAGTACTCTAAAGGCGTTCCATCAGAAAGGAAGCTGATGCTATCTAACTGGATTAGGGGCGAACCGATATCTACCTCCAGCAGTTCAGCATCCAGCTGGTTGGCTGGTACTGCTTCTATGTAACGCTTTCCGTGAGATATCTGAATTCCATGCACGTTTTCCAGGTACACGTACAGGGATTGGTCGCTCAGATCAACTTTGTCCAGTTCAGGTGCAAGATCATAAGGCAGATAAGAAGTCACCAATACGATCGGTTCCTGCCCCAGGAAGCGCAGCCTGTCTATTTGAATTACAGGCGTACCTTCCGCGAGATTTAACTTTGCAGCTACTTTCTTAGCGGCTGCAACTTTCTCCTGTTTCAGCACCTTTGAATGCGGCCGGTGACCCTTGGCCTCCATATCCTGGTAAAAACCAGTCAGGTTTTGGACTAGGCTTTCGTGAATTTTTGGCTCTGCGATAAAAGTTCCCCGTCCTTTTGAGCGGAAGATCAACCCCTTGTATTCCAGTTCTTTTAAAGCCTGGCGAATTACAGTGCGGCTAACCTCAAATAGGCGGCACAGCTCAGCCTCACCAGGTAGTTGGTATCCAGGACTGAACTTATTGCATTCGATGTAATCAGTCAATGAATCAATCACCTGGATGTAGAGCGGGACATACGTGTCGCGGTTGATTTGCGTACTTAATGAATGCTCTGGCAAGGTAAGTTATCATCCTGTAATTACAGGTTTTATATTCTCATATTTATTTTCTTTTGTCAAGATTTTTTATCAGCGATTCGCTGATTTGCTGGTGTGGGTTCATTTACAGATTTCAGCAATGCAGAAGAATTGATCACGAAAGCTTCAGTCTCTGACACTCTGCTGGAAGGAAAGGTGGCATCCGATCAAAATTATGAAATCGTTCTGGTGACTCCGGTCGCATTAGTGCCAAATCCCGGATCCATTATCGGGAACTCACGGAAATGCAAAGATTCTCCTCATTATTTCGACCCTGCCACCAGTCCCTCAACGAGGAATTCCAGCGAGATTCAGCATGCTATAATGAAAGAAACCAACCTCAAATGCCCATCAATTCAAGGTTAGCAAACTGCGAGGCCGCTGAAAGATTTTTAATTCCCCTGAGTAAAGACCCAACGACTAGCCAACATGGAGTTGGTTCTTTTTTACAATACCACGCTTTCCAAGGTCAAAATTGGAACAGATCCTCACCACCAAACTTTTCATCCCTCCGCTGCGCTCAGATCTGGTTCCGCGTCCGCAACTTTCTAATCGCCTGAATGAAGGGTCAAAACAAAAACTGACTCTGGTCTCCGCTACGGCGGGATTTGGAAAATCAACCCTGGTATCCGGCTGGCTGACAGAGATGGGTATTCAGCCTGCCTGGTTTTCGCTTGACGAGGGTGATAACGACCCGGTCAGGTTCTGGACATACCTGATTGCGGCCATTCAAACTATCCAAGAGGAACTGGGGGTAGAAGCTCGCCAAATCGTCAGTGCTCCCCAATTGCGCACCACCGAACCCGTTGTGATCAGTCTAATCAACGACATATCCCAATATCATCAGGATCTTATCCTGGTTTTGGATGATTATCATGTCATTGAAGCAGGTCAGATTCATAATGATCTGAGCTATTTATTGGAACACCAACCCTCAAATCTTCATCTGATATTGATCACCCGGATTGATCCTCCACTGTCCTTTGCCCGTCTGCGGGCTTACAACCAATTGGTAGAAATAAGGGCCGGGGATCTCCAGTTCTCTACCGATGAGGCTGCAATCCTGTTTAACGATGTGATGAGGCTGGACCTAAAGCCTAAGCAGGTCGAGGCATTGAACTGGCGCGCAGAGGGCTGGATCGTTGGCTTGAACCTTGCGGGCCTAACTTTAAAGGGAAAGGCCGTTTCCGAAGCGAGCATCGAGCATTTCACGAAGAGCCACCAGTTTATCCTGGATTACCTGACTGAAGAGATCCTGGAGGTCCTGCCCAATGAGCTCCGGCAGTTCTTGCTACGCACCTCAATCCTGGATAGGTTCTGCGCCGCGTTATGTGCTGCTATAACCGATAATCCAGGCAGCCAGCAGGTGTTGGATGAACTTCACAACGACAATCTTTTTCTGATCCCTCTTGATCCCAGCGGTACCTGGTTTCGCTACCACCACTTGTTCGCTGAAGTCCTGTATTCCCTCCTGGAGCGCGATCATTCCGGCGAGATAAGCGCACTCCATCTGAAAGCAGCAGCATGGTTCGAGAGTGCAGGGTATCCCGGTGAAGCCGTGGAACACGCGGTGCGCTCTGGTGACATGCGGCAAGCAAAGGAATTGATCCTCAGACACTGGCCCTCGATATTGCACAGGGGCGAAGTGGTCACCTTGCTGCGATGGCTGGAAGGCTTACCGGAGGAGATGGAGTGCGACGATCCATCCTTATCCCTGGCAAAATGCTGGGCTCTCTTCCTCGGGGGGCAAAGTTCGGCAATCGGGCCACACCTGGAACAGGCAAAGACCGCCTACGACTGGCTGGTGGGCGAAGGACTCTTGAGCGGCGTGGAGCAGGACCTGATCGCAGCCCAACTTGCGATGATGCGTTCTGTGCTGGCGCGCGATCGAGGTGATCATGCCGGATCAGTAGCTCACGCTGAGGAAGCCATTCGCCTTGTGCCACCGGAATCAATGGAGACCACCGGTATACAGTGGAGCATGTTGGCTGCGGCACGTGGCGGAGCAGGTGATTTCGATGGCGCCATCGAGGTTTATGGGCGGGGTATTGAGCTGGCTTACGTGCAGGGCAATCTAAGCGCCGCGCACTCAGGTACCTATGGGAAAGTCATGTACATGCTGGTCCAGGGGCGGATGAACGAAGCCGAAAAGTTCTGCCTTTCTACCATCGATCGTGCTGTAAGAGAGGGTTATGGAGATTATGCCCCTACGGGGTGGTTGCACCTCGCCATGGCCAGGATTAAGCAGGAGCGGAATCTCCTGGATGAAGCAGGGGTTTACCTGGAATCCAGTCTGCGCACCGCCCGCCCAGGTGGCTTCGGGGAATTGGAGCGTTCAGTTCGCTACCTTCGAGCACATCTGGCCGCCGCACACGGCGAATTTGAAGTTGCCATAAAGATCTTTGAAGATACAGAGCGAATTGTGAACGCCTTGGATGACCCTTACCTGACCGGGGAGCTCAACCGGGATTGGGCAATGCTCTACCTTAAAGCAGGTGACCTGGAAGCTGCACGTCTGAAGTTGCATGTCTTGGAAGAGAAGATCGCTGTTACAAAGCACTCCCATCTGTTGCTTGGGAGGAGGTGGCTTGTTCCATGCCTGCTGTGTGCCGAGGGCCGCTACAAGATTGCACTCACTGAGCTGGATGAATCTATCCGTTTTACTCGGGTTGCCAACAGCAATGGCGAATTGATCCGTCTGTTGGCGCTGCAAGCTCTCACTCTGGAAGCATTGGGAAACCGTATGGACGCTATCTCCGCGCTACAAGAGGCGTTATCGTTAGGTGCCTCTGAAGGCTATATCTGGCGGTGGTTGTATGCTGGTCCTTCCCTTGGACTTCTGCTGCGCGAGCTGAAAGGTTACAGCGATACCTCGCAGGCACACCAGCACTACCTGGATTCCTTGCTGGATGCCTTCCAAAGCGCATTTGGGAAAATGGCAATGCCAGATCCGGGAGGGCTGCTGGATCCGCTCACCCCGCGTGAACTGGAAATCCTGCACCTGATCAGCAAAGGTTATTCCAATCCGCAGATCGCCAGCGAACTGGTGGTGACCATAAACACGATCAAGAAACACACCAGCAACATTTACGGCAAGCTGGGGGTTCGCAGCCGTACCCAGGCGATTGCGCGGGCCCAACAATTGAACCTGCTCTAAATCCCGCAATCTCTTATCCACATACTACCTTTGAGTAATACTCAAATCTAAAGCCACTTGCTGAAGATTACTCAACAGCATGGTGACAAAGCCCATCCGGATATCTATACTTATCAATAGATATGCAGGGAAAAACCTGCGATGCCAAAGCCCCAAAAATCGTTATGGAGGGTCGTCTATGAATGCTAAACGAATATTAAACACCCCCGAGTTATTCGAAATCAAGGTTGCTGGTCACCTGAGCCCCAGCTGGGCTGCGCAGTTTGAAGGATTGTCGATGCAGCACGAACCTGATGGGGAAACGGTGCTGACAGGCTGGCTCGATCAAGCTGGATTGCATGGTGTCCTGGCAAGAATTCGCGACCTGGGTTTGAAACTCATTTCTATCAAACCGATAGAAGTGGACAATGGCATTTAATCCGTAAATCATATTTGGAGGAAATCATGACAATACTAGCTTACTTTCTCTCGGGCTTGTCACTGCTAATGTGCACCTTATTCCTTCTGAAACCAAAAGCTGAATTGTTGATGGTCTTATTTTTACCTATGTTCGCCGCAGCATTGTCTCCTATTTGGGTGGTAGTGGGTGTAATTGGGGCTGTTCTTGGTTGGATATCTGGTGCTTTCTGGGCTGTTCCGATGGGGATCCTAGGTGCGGGCTGGATGAGCTTGTACATCTGGTGGTGCACCCGCGAGAATGAAAGTTTTGAAAAAGCCTTTGGTGCTGGCTGGCAGGAGCAGATACTCCCAGAGCAAGCTGGTCACATGCTCAAGAGACGCTGGTCACCTTATTTGAAACTGAAAACCTCTCCAGAGCCTATCTGGGAACGTGATATCCCCTTCTGGACCATACCTGGCACGGACCGGCAACTGCTGTGTGACATCTGGCGTCCAGCCGATGGAAAAACGAGCGGTCTGGCATACATTTTCTTGCATGGAAGCGCCTGGGCAATTGGGGATAAAGATCTATTTTCTAGGCCTTTCTTTCGTCACCTGGTTGCACAGGGACATACCGTGATGGATATTGCCTACCGGCTTATTCCTGAAACGGATATCTACGGTATGGTCGGAGACGCAAAAAGAGCAGTTGCCTGGATGAAAGCGAATGCAGAACGATTCGGTATTGACCCGAATAAAGTAGTCTTAGGGGGTGGTTCTGCCGGGGCACATATCGCCCTGCTGGCAGGCTATACACCTGAGAATCCTGAATTGACACCGGAGGATCTCAACGGTACCGACCTGTCTGTTTGCGGCCTGCTCACTTACTACCCTCCCACGGACCTGGTGGCTGGTTCCAAGCGATATAACCACAAGCGTCAACCTCCTGTACCCCTGGGCACAAAAGTTGATCCAAAAAATGCAATGCTGTATGCCGGCCGGTTGGATATCCTGTTAGGCGGATATCCCGAAGACGTCCCTGATATGTACAGGATGGCCTGCCCGACCAACCACGTTCATCCTGGCTCTCCACCTACCCTCAGCTTTCGAGGGGACAGGGACTGCCTGAATCCCAAGGAAGGCAACGTGGAACTCTATGAAAAACTGGTTGAATCCGGAGTACCTGCCATTGACGTGGTGTACCCCTGGACGGAGCATGGTTTTGACCTGGCATTTCCACAGGTAAACCCGGCAGCCCAATCGGCGCTGTACGATGTAGATCGGTTTCTGGCGCTAATGGCGAGCACAAATTGAGGGTATTAAAGATGTTTGTGAAAAGCGATATATGGATGGCATACAGCAAACAACACCCAACTATTTTTGTACCGGATGGGGCTTTCGCATGAGCTACGCAGCCAAATTCACCACTCCGGTCATAAGCAAAACCGTCTCAGGGTTCCAGCCAGCCGACGGGTGAAACTTGATTGAAATACCTGAATTGAAAAAGATGTAGAGAGGGTGAATTATGGAAAAGAACACTGCCAGTCAAATAGGTTTTTTTGCATCGATATTTCTCGCGGTTCTTGGAGGAATTTATATCCTTGTACTTATTTACGCCACAGCAATCGAAGGCTTTGCCGATCCACCTGGCCCACTCGTACAACTAGGTGGCGGTATTGTAACTTTTATTACTGTACCAGTTGTTGTGATCCTATTTACTGCTATTCGATTTGTTAATCAGGACGGTAATAAGATCCTAGGTTCCCTTGGGGTTAACTTTATCATCTTGTTTGCCGCCGTGGTGAGTATCAATCGCTTTGTTCAACTTACAGTCATCCAACAAAGCCTGCCAGATGTACCAGCAGATTTGACACGATTTTTGCCCTACGCATCGGGCTCAGTGATGTTTGCCCTGGAAATTTTGGGTTGGGGCTTCTTCTCTTCGCTAGCAGCGGTATTTGTCGCACCTCTTTTCTCTTCCTCTATGCTCAATAAAACTATTCGCTGGTTGTTCATTCTGTACGCAGTTTTCTCGTTCATGAGCGTTATTGGTTTCGCAACAAATACTCCAATTACTGCTGGTGCTTTCATTGCCTGGGGACCAATTTTACTGGCGCTGTCTATTCTACTGTCTATTTATTTTCGCCATTTCGATAGGAAAGTATCTTGAGGTAGATCTATCTGTATAGAATTGCAAAGATGCGCAAAGCCTTTAAAATACTCTGCACATCTTTTGTAATTTAACTTTCAGAGCCTACCTGGTGCTTGAACGGCGGTCCAACTCAAAAATTAAGCTTTCGGGATGATCAACCACAGGATCAGGTAAATCAAGATACCCGGAAGTCCACCGGGGATGGCAGCGATGATGAATGCCAGGCGGAACCAGATCGGGTTGATACCAAAGAATTCACCCAGACCACCGCAGACACCCAACAAGATGCGGTTATTTCTCGAACGACGTAAAGGCCTGCGATTGCTATCAGACATTTTGTTGCCTCCTCATTATGATCTACGCAACAGCCTTCGAAAAGTTGCAATCATTTAACCCCTTTTCACCACAATCAGGGTTCCGTCCCCAGCCGGGTAAACAGTGCTGATCAGGCGTTTGTCACCCGCAATTTGTTGGTTAAACTGCCGCATCAGCACTGTATGCTCATTATCCTGGACTGTTCCAATCACGCTGCCTTCCTGAAATGCGTTGTGTGCTGCAATGATGCCCCTGCCCCGAGTATGGTTCAACGCCCATTCAAAATATGCCGGGTATCCCGATTTGTCAGCATCAATGAACACGAAATCAAACGGTGCTTCTGTATGGAGGGCGCCCAGTAGCTCGATCGCTTCACCAACCCTCACCTCGACCAACTCGTTTAATCCCGCAGCTGCGAGGTTCTTTCTTGCTACCGCGGCATGTTTGGGTTCTCTCTCCAGTGTATAAAGCTTTCCTCCGGGCACTAAACCGCGCGCGATCCAGATACCGCTATAGCCACCCAGGGTGCCGATCTCTAAGGCTTTCCTGGCACCGCAGGTACGCACCAGGAATTGGAGGAAACGGCCTTCCTCTGCCAGGATCCTGATTGCTGGTAATTCCTGCCTGGAGGATTCTTCCCGGGCATTCACCAGTGCGGAATCTTCACCCGCAAACAGGTTAGTGATATAGCTGCTGGTCTGATCGCTGTATGTGGTAATTGTTTTCCTGCTCCTGGGGGATGTAGAGGGTGGGTGATTTAATCGGTCAGGATTTTTGAGGGATGAGTTTCACCTGGGCAGATTTCAATAGCTCGTAGCGTAGCTTGGTCCGGCGGTAAGGACTCCACTCATAAAAAACGCTATCCAGAGGGGGCCAGAGCATCACCCAGGCGATAATGCCTGCGCTGGTGGACAGCAGATAATGGAGAATCTCGGGCAGGAAAGTCAGCTGCGTGATCAGAAATGCAAACAGAAGCAAGCAGACTGAAATGATCACAGCCCAACGCAAATCACGAAACCCTTGTTTACGGATTTCCTGGATTTCCATCTCGGATTGAGAAATTCTTACCGCACAGTAGCGCTGGATTGCATTCCTGATCTGATCCTGCCTAGCCAGATCTTCTGAGTTGCCCGGTAAAGAGATCGTGATTTGAACCGTTTCTTTGGCTGGAAAATTCTGAGTCTGGTTGAATAAATCAGAGATCCCCGATTCACAACGGCTGTGAGGATCGAAGGGATCAAAATCGGGATCTTTGAATAATTCCTCAAATTCACTAAGTTCGATGGAAATGTTCTTCATCGGACAGCCTACCTTTTGATTCTTGGTTTTTGTACTCGCCTAATATCTAGTACTGCAAGTTTTGCATATCTATGGACAGCCAGGCAGAGGGGCATGGCGGATATTGGCGGATAGCGGGAGATAAATCGCTGATTCCGAGAGCGTTTCAATCTGGATACTTTGCTCCAGGTCCTGGTTCTTTAAGATCAGGACATCCAGCTCGCTTCGTGTGTATCCAAGCCCATCCACGGTGAGAGTGTTCCAGCCAGCAAGCGCTGTGAATTGGTAATTACCATTACTGTCGCTACGGGTGAACTGAGTGAAATCCCAACCAGGATTATTCAACCACACAGACGTGCCTGGAACTGGCTGAAGGGTTTGCGAGTCTACTACCTGGCCAGAGATGGTCCCCCAGCCGCCCTCCACCAGGCAGCCCTCCTGTGCCAGGGTGCCCAGGCTGGCTTTGATCATGGATGTGAAATAGTCTATATCCTGGAGACTTTCCAGATCATCATCAGAGGTATGGTAATGGGGATTGAAGTCCTCCCAATCCTCGCTCACCAGGATGGCAGGGACCTCGTATCTCCAGAAGCTGGCGTGATCGCTGCGGGTGGTGACCGGGTCAGCCAATTCGGGAATCAAATCAAGATTGTATTCGCTGACCACATCCTGGAAGGTTATCGCCAGTTGATTTGAGCCAGGGATCGATGAGAGCGCGTGCAGATCCATGTTGGGAGAGCTTCCCGGGGTATTCCAGGCGATCATGTCCAGATTGATCACACCTTGAATATCCTCTCCAGAACAGTATGCCTTTTGAGCATAATCCTTGCTGCCGATCAAGCCATATTCCTCTGCACCAAAGTTGACAAAGCGCAGGGTGCAGCCAAAATCATACTGGTTGAGAATTTTAGCGGCGAGCATCACACCTGCAGTGCCGCTGGCATTATCGTCTGCACCTGGTGCAGGTCCGGTGACAGGTACGTCATCGTAATGGCTGGTTATGAGGAAGATGCGCTCGGGGAAGATAGATCCGTTCTTCTGAGCGATGATATTGTTTAATGTATTCTCCATGAAAGAAAATGGCTTGTATTCGACCTGCAGCCCGAGGTCCTCATAGAACTGGAACAGGTATTGGGCTGCCAGGGCAGCCGGCTCTCCGCTTAATGCAGCGCGAGTTTCAATAGTATAAGGCTGCCCAGCAATTATGACCTGCTGAGCTCCACTGAGTTCAGCTATCAGGTTCTGCACGCTGCCCGGATCTACCTGGTCGAGCATTTCTTGAACGAGCAGCTTGTAGGCTGCATCCGTGGATTCAGCATGTGCTCGCCGCATGCCGCTGGGTGGGAGAGCACACAGGACCAAAAAAACAAATATCAGGATCAGGTAAACCTTAGGATTACGCGGCATAGGAAATGTTCGTGAGATGGATTCTTTGGGCTGCAGCCTGGCGGATGGTTTCGGCATGGATGCTGACGGTATCGTTTATATCCCGTGCATATCCACCAGCCATGACAATCGCAACCGGAATTCCGGATTGATGACAGGTGTGAAACACGAGCTGGTCACGCTGAGCAAGGCCTATCTTCGTCAGTGCAAGCCGGCCGAGGCGGTCATCATGATAAGGATCAGCGCCAGCCAGGTAAACCACCAGATCACTTCTGAATTTATTAATACTTTTCATCAGACCGATCTGCAGGGCTTGAAGGTATGCATCATCGGAGGTGCCATCTTCCAATTCGATATCCAGATCGCCTGGCACCTTATGGAATGGAAAGTTGCGCGCCCCATGGATTGAAAAAGTGTATACACTGGGATCTCCAGCAAAAATGGCAGCGGTCCCGTCTCCCTGGTGAACATCACAATCGATGATGATCACTGAGCGCACCAGGTTTTCGTGCTGAAGAACCTTAATCGCCACAGCACAATCATTAAACACGCAGTATCCGCTCCCATAATCATGGTGTGCGTGGTGAGTACCCCCCGACAGGTTTACGGAAACACCTGTGCTTAGTGCATTCCGGCAGGCAGCAATCGTTCCACCAATCGAATGCCGGGAGCGAATTACAAGTTCTGGTGACCACGGGAAGCCAATTCTGCGCACCTCACGACCTGACAAGCCCCCATAAAGGACTTTTTCCACATATCCTGCTGCATGGGATAAACACAGCTGGTCCTGGGTAGCAGGCGTGGGAACGCATAAATCATCTGCTGAGAGGATCTCTTCTGCAAGGATCCTCTGGCGCAGCAATCTGTATTTTTCGATTGGGAAGCGGTGGTCCGGGGGCAGCGGAATTGGGAATTGATCGCTGTAAAAGGTTCTCAAGCGTTCACCATCTGTCCCAGTGCACAATGTCATCGAAAGGACGTCGGCCACCTTTCTGAGGAGGTGTGGTCAGATAAGCATCATCCACCGGGTATCCGAACGAGATAGCAATGTTGAGATGCAGTTTCTCCGGGTAGCCCAGCAGCTGACGGGCTGCATCTTGATCGTAGATGGTTGCCAGGCATGAGCCGATCTTCAGCTCCCAGGCAGCCAGCTGCATATAGGCGGATGCCTGTCCAGCATCCAGCATGATGCTGAATCTCTCGTTAGGATCTGGGGTCAGGATGGCAACTCCCAACGCAGCCCCTTCCAGGTGACCAGCATAAGTCCCACATTCTGAGAGTGATTTAAGAGTGCCTTTGTCTCGAATTGCGATGAACTGCCAGGGTTGTGTATTCTTTGAGGATTGGGCGCGCCTGCCAGCCCTCAAGATTTCCTGGACAGCTTCATCTGGAAGGGGTTGGTCGCTAAACTGGCGCACCGCTCGCTTCATGCGGATTGCTTCGTTGACATTCATGTTTCAGCCTCTCAATGTAACCCAATTTGAACGGATGGGGAGATTATGCCACGGGTCACCCTATCACCTTGATCCTTCAGGGTTGGATTAATCCCAAACTCTGGTAAAGGCGCTCAAAATCCAGATTTTGGGTGAACAAAGCATCGAATTCAGCCAGTTTGTCAGGTTGACCGAGGCGCGTTTTTCCAAAAACCTGCTCAATGGCTTCGACGGTCTCCATGGTATTCTCGCGCACCAGAAGTACGGATACACCGAAATCTTCTGCCTGCCTAATGATCAAGGGACTCGGCTGCAGGTTGCCAGTCAAGACCAGGCAGGTTGTTGAGGTTTCTAAAGCTGCCAGCTGGATATCAGTCCGGTCACCACCCGTTATGACCGCTTTATTGGTGTATTCCCGGAAACGGTGTAGGGCGACATCGGCTGTCATCGCACCAACCGTCAGGGTCTCAACCATGGCTTCAAGATCGCAATTCCTGGTCAGGACTTCTGCATGCAAAACTTCTATCAACTCGGTCACTGTTAAGGCAGCCAGGCTGCGTTTTTCAGGCAGAGATCCGAAGACGGGAATACCTCGTTTTTCTATATATGGAATTCCAAAATTATTCATAAAATCGGCGGCTTCCCTGGGAACGCGATTAATTACCACACCGCTCAATAGATCACCTAAACGGACCCTCGCAGATAGCGTATCGTCCAAGACACGGATATCGGAGCGGTATTTTACGGTTACCAACACGTGGCTGCTTAATCCCCTGGCTACCTCAGGCGTCGGCAACCCAACTGCATACCCCTCTCGAAGACTGGCACCTCCTTCCAAAAGGAGCAGATCCTTACCCTGACCTTTTAATTGGACCGCGTTTTTTACTTTGTCCATCAGCTTTGAATTTTCACCATCACTGATGTGCTTAATTAAGAATTCCGGTGTAACTACCACTGGTGACAATTCCCAAGGTGGTTCATCCAATCTCAGGATTTCTTTTACGAAAGTGGCATCTTCGTCGGCGACCTCACCTGACACCCGCCAGGGCTGCAGACTGAGCGGTTTTAAGTAACCAACTTTGAAACCATCTGCCATCAGTCGTTTCCCTAAAGCCAGGCAAATGGCTGTTTTTCCAGAATACCTTTCAAGGGAAGTTATGTAAATTGATTTCACAGATTTTCTCCTTACTGACTCAAGACCAAGCGCATATCGATGGCGATGGAACCCATACCCTGCGGGTACACCATCAGTGGGTTAATGTCCAGTTCTACAATCTCTGGAAAATCCTGGACCAATTGACCGATCCGCAACAAGTTGTCAACGATGGCAGCCTTGTCGACTGGAGGGTTCCCCCGCACCCCATCCAGCAGAGCCCTGGCGCGAATCTCCTCGAGCATATTTTTTGCCGATTGGACGGGGAAAGGCGCGATGCGAAAAGTGACATCTTTGAGTATTTCAACATAAATCCCACCCAGGCCAAATGTCACCAGCGGTCCAAACTGCGGGTCACGATTCATGCCAACAAGTACTTCGAGACCACCAGAAGGCACCATTTGTTGGACGAGGCACCCCCACAGGTGGGCCTGGGGAAGATATCTCTGGGCGCGGTAGATCATCAATTCAAATGCATCCCGTACCTGCTCAGCGTTACTGAGCCCGACCTTCACGCCGCCCACATCGGTTTTGTGCAGGATATCAGGGGAAGCGATTTTCAGGACCACCGGGTAGCCAATCTGGCTGGCTGTAATGACGGCTTCCTCCGGCGTGGCTGCCAGCTCAGAAGCAGGGATTTTCAATCCATAAGCCTGCAAAATCTTTCTTGCTTCTGAATCGCCAATCGCGAGGCGGTCCTGCCCCCGGACTGTTTCAAACACCTCCTGCACGGCTTCTTTATCCACATCGAAATGTGCGTATTCCGGAACCGGGCGAGATTGAATCTGCCGGTATTCAGACATCGCTTTAAAGGCCTGGGCAGCTCGCTCTGGGAAAGGGTAATTCGGGATACCATATCCCTCAAGCCGTTCAATGCCAGGTTGGACCATCGCTTCGCCCATAAAACAGGTGATCACTGGTTTGTCGATCGTGTTCGCCACCTCACCGATAGCATCTGCAGTGGCTTCGATTTCAGTCATCGCTTGCGGGGTTAATACAACCATGAGGCCGTCCACGTGTGGATCGGCGCTGACGGTTTCAAGGGCTAATTTATAGCGATCTGCGCGTGCGTCCCCAAGCACATCTACTGGATTTGCAGCACTGGCTGCATCCGGCAGGTATTGTCCCAGGGTTGAGATGGTCTCATTTTTGAAGCGCGCCAGGGATAATCCAGAGCGTTCCAGTGAATCTGTAGCCAGGATGCCGGGTCCCCCCGCGTTGGTGATGATGGCAATCCTATTTCCACTTAAAGGTGGCTGGTAACCGAGCGCCTTGGCGATATCAAATAAAGATTGCATCGATTGAGCGCGCAAGACCCCTGCCTGGCGAAATGCGGCTTGATATGCCTGCTCAGAACCAGCAAGTGACCCGGTATGAGAAGATACAGCCCGTGATCCGGATTGGGTCACACCAGACTTGATCGCGACGATGGGTTTGTGTGGAGAAATTCTACGGGCTGTCTTGATGAATTCCTGCCCATTGTTCATGCCTTCACTGTAAATCATGATCACCTTGGTGTCGATATCATCTTCCCAAGCGTTCAATAAATCAATCTCATCCACGTCTGCTTTATTTCCCAGGCTGACGAATTTCGATAATCCCAGGTGACCTGCCAGGGATATGTCCAAAACTGCGGTACCCAATGCACCGGATTGGGACATGAATGCCATGGGACCCCGCTTGGGGGTACCTGCGGAAAATGAAGCATTAAGCGGGGTGAAAGTGTCAATCACCCCCAGACAATTAGGACCAATCAAACGGATGCCATATTGCCTGGCAATGTCGATCAGTTCAAATTCCCGTTCCAGGCCTTCTCGTCCTGCTTCTCGAAATCCGGCACTGATCACAACCACAGCCGGGATTTTTTTCTCACCGCAGGTGGTCAGCGCTTCGGGGACGAACCGGTACGGGATCACGATCACGGCTAAATCAACTGCATCTGGGATTTCCAGTACTGATGGATAAGCTGATAATCCCAGGATTTCTTTGGCTTTAGGATTTACGGGGTAGGCTGTGCCTTTTTGCGTGAAACCACCTGAAACCAGGTTGTTCAGGACAGCATATCCTAATTTCTCAGGGTCAGTGGAAGCGCCAATAACAGCAACAGTGCGCGGGTTGAAGAATTCTGACAGGTTCATTGGATTATTGGTTGGTGATCGTGATTAATACGATGGTCTGCTGGTTGAGGGGATTGGTGGTCAGTGTAACTGAAGCAACGCGATCAGGTTTGAAGAATTTCAATACAGCAGCTACATCCCGGATCGCACTTTCATCAGATACATCCGTCCAACCATCATCCGGCATTAAATCCCGGTAGTAATTAATTACGGAGGATAACGGCAGATTGACATAATACGAGATAGTAGCCTGATTGGTGAACAAGCTGCTCACCTCTCCCTCGGAGATGATGGGAATATCATCCGGGGGCGGAGCAGGGAATAGGTATTGGGTAGCGACTGCCTGAAAGGTTGGGACTAAATCACGGGGACCCTGTGTAACCAGGGCTTCGACAGTTTGTAAATAACCATCTTCTGCGGCCTGGGTTGCCAGGGTCTGGCCGGTGATCATTAAACCGGGTCCTTGCTGGGTGGCGATAGATTTTACAGTTGCCAGTACATCATCCTCGCTGATCGCAGTGGCTAACCCCTTTGCCTGGGTGATGATTTTATCGGCCTGGGTAGCGATTGATTCGGCTGTGGACCGCACTTGCGTGTAATCATTGCGCAGTGCGGAAAAAGATTCACATGCCAGGCCAACACCCAGCAAGATAGTTATTACGAGTATCAATCTGTAGCGTTCGTAGGCCATGATTAAATTTTACTTGAATTTCTGATTCACAGCGACAAACCGGATATCAAATCATCAAATAAGTTGTGGAACCACCTCCGAAGCAATGATTTCCAAGCCTTCGATGTCGTCCAGGTCAATCCACTGCAGCATGACACGCTGGACGCCAGCCTGAGAGAGACGGTTTAACTGCTCTGCCATCTGGTCTGGAGTGCCAACGACCAACCCTCGCTTGCGCAGATCATCTGCACTCCGTTCCCCCTTGGTCCGGGCGGCTACGCGCTCCAACAACTGCTTTTCATCGCTACCGAGGATGCAACCCACCATCGCTGATCGCTTCACCTCTGATGGTGCCCGGTTCTGTGCATCCAGCAATTCATCCAGGTGTCTATTGAGCGGGGTGAACTCCTCTGGTGTAACCATCAGCGCATTCCATTCTGAGGCAAATCGTGCAGCCAGAGGTAAAGTGTGTTTGCGCCCATTGCCGCCGATCATTATCGGTGGTCCTGCTGTGCGTTGTGGGCGCGGTAGAAGTATGCCACCATTTAATTGGAAATACTGGCCATTAAAATCACTGGGCCTATCATTTTCGAGCAGGAGATTAATTACCTGCAGCCCTTCTTCAAAGCGCTTGAAACGTTCGTTGATCTCCAGCAGGTCAAATCCATAATTGTTGTGTTCACGTTCCTGCCAGCCAGCGCCCAATCCTAAAACCAACCTGCCACCGGATAGATCATCCACAGCTGCTGCCATGCGGGCGGTAAATACCGGATTCCGGAAGGAAACGGGTGAAACCAGAGGGCCAAATTCTATACGGTCCGTATGGCTGGCCAACCAAGTCAACGAAATCCATAACTCCAACGAGTCTTTATCTGGTGGATTCATATTTATAAAGTGATCTGACCTGAAAAGCCCAACAAAACCCAGGGATTCCACTGTCTTGGCAATTCGCTGCCAACGGGGCCAATTTAATCCGTTCTGGCCTTCCAAGAAGATTGCAACTTCGATCATTTATTTCTCCATTGAGTCATGGATGCGGATAAATTCTTCGGCTTTTTCTACCAACTCACGATTCCCCATAAACAATGGTGTGCGCTGATGCAAAGCAGATGGAGTGAGATCGAGCAGGTTTTGACTCCCATTTGAGCTGCTGCCCCCTGCCTGTTCGGTGATGAATGCCAGCGGAGCACCCTCATAACACAAGCGCAGCTTACCTGCCGTATACCTGGGATCTTTCGAATCAGCCGGGTAGTAATAAATACCTCCTCCCAGGAGGTTGCGGTGAAAATCTGCTACCATTGATCCAATGTAACGCATAGATAAGCCCTGGCGAAAGTTCCCTTCACTGTCGGGTTCATTTCCCTGCAGGTACCTGGTAAAGCGTTGCACACCATCACTCCAGTATTTCTCGTATCCCTGGTTAACACTGTAATATTTGGGGGTTTCTGGAATACGGATATTGGGGTGGGTCAGCAGGAATTCCCCGACCACCGGATCTAATGTAAATCCATGAACCCCCATACCCGAGGTATAAACCAGCATTGTGCTGGCGCCGTACACCAGGTAGCCAGCGACGATCAATTGGCGACCTTTTTGTAAGCAATCATCCAGGGTACCCGGTCCGCTCTCGCTCTTGCGTTTGTAGATGCCGAAGATCGTCCCGATGCTGACGTTGTAATCAATATTTGATGAGCCATCCAAGGGATCATAAAGCAGCACATATTTTCCGGTTGGATAATGGGGTGAAACCTGGAGGATATCCTCCTGCTCCTCCGAGGCCATGACCGCCAGACGACCCGTGTGATCGTTCAGACGATAAATCATTCGATCTGCCAGTTCATCGAGCTTCATTACCTCTTCACCCTGGATATTGGTTTCACCGGTTTTTCCCAGGATTTCGGCCAGACCGCCCCTGGTGGTTTGGCTGGCGATGACTTTTCCAGCAAGGGCGATATCGTAAAGTAAAGAAGTGAGCGTTCCTGTAGCTTCCGGGTGGCTTTGCTGTTCAGTGAGGATGTGCCGTTCGATGGTGTTGATCTTCGAATGATCGAATTTGTTGCTCAGCATTTCATAATTCTCCAGGGAATTGAGATAGTCATGTCAAGGTGAACCCGGTTTGAGCGTGCAATTTCTGGAAGCGGGAAACGTTTGTGTTTGGACAGGTATGGAAGGTTGGATAGGGAAAATTGATCAGAAATTAATGGTGTGTTTACGATTTTCGGTATCTCAGGGATGCCAATGATGATTCCTTGGATCATATGATGATTATACAATATCATGCTCGCCCACGGGACGGCAGCATTCCAATTGCGAATGTTCCGTTAACCTCTTAAGAAAGAATATATGCTAAAAAAACATAATTCACAGCACCTGATTCAAGGCGATCCATTCATCCGGGTTGTCTTTGATCTGCATCTGGCGGTGAATATTACCGGAGCATGCTAATTCATCCAAAACCGCTTGCAGCTGCTTTGGCGACCAATGAAAGAGTTTTTGAAAATCACGGCGTGTGGCTGCTCCTACTGAAAGCAGGTACAGCTCAGCAATTTTCAGACGAGCATCACTTTCTTTGATGGACCTGGCCTGAATTAGAAGTTCAGGAAAATGACGGTGGACTAAATCGTAAACAAAGGAATAACGCCATCCACCTGCCTGACTGGTACCCACGGGGATGATCTTGAAATCTGCCTGCAAATCTGCCAGGGCACGGTTGAACCGAGATTCATTATCCCGGCTCGAAAGACGAGATTTACGACGTAGAGTGATTGTATCTAATGGTCCTTCAGTAAGTAATGCCTCGTAAACCGCCCTGGCTTCACGGGTTAAACGGCCCTGCATATATTGAACCAGGTAGTCTTCCTCAGGGGCACCATAATTTTCCGAGAGGGCATAAAAATACGGTGCTACTTCGATGGAAATGATGGTGGATTTCTTGCGCAGGACTTTCGCATAATACCATTGATGAGCACCAAGCAAGCTATCTTTCCATCCCCAGGAGACGTGACCGGGATCGTCATGGGCCTCTGCCACAGGCCGGTCACCCGCGACTGCCACCCACAAACTTGGAAGGACGGTATCTTTGATGGGCCAAAAAAAGATAAAACCGCGCTGGTTCGCAAATTGGATCGCCTCTTCACGTGTCCTAACCCGATTCTTCATTGAAATCCGGTAAGTATCCCGCCGGTAGGTATTTATTTTGTTTTGGGTTAATTTTCTCATGCGGGATAATTATATCGAAATGATCTGCCAGCAATTAAGTGCACAGCAAGCATCGAGGAATGGAGAATATTCATGATGCAGCATGCAACACGGGTTGGGGTTTCGCGTGCGGCTCGCTAAAAAATTCCCCTGGCAGAGGGAGGGGAGGGAAAACAAAACTGCTATCCAGGGCAGCGTAAGGTATGTAATAAAGGGCTACCGGGCTATCTACCCCAAGACTAGCATCCTGGTATGCAAAAGCAAGGTATTTGCCATCCGGACTGAAAACCGGGTCCCGGTAGCAGCATTTTCCTTCGATTGGATTGGCCTTGAATCCCTGGTGTAAGAAAGAGCTGTAAATCCACAGATCACCAAATCCATCGTTGCGTTTGAAATCTGTCACCGCAAAGAGATCGCTACCATCCCAGGCAAAATCCTGGAGGATTGGAGTCCGGGAGTAATTTTCCATCTCAAACCTTGTGGCAGGAAATTCATCCAGACGGGGTATGGGAGAGGTACAGCGTGAAATATCCAGGATTTGGATCAGTTCAACTTCTTCATCCTGATCATACGCTTCCCGCAGGATGGCCATTCGCCTGCCATCCCTGGACCAGTATGCCCGCCGGACGATCACCATCGACTGCCGGTGCTTGTATGGGGAAAGAACCGCGCAGTTTCCCATTGCGACCAGATCATCTGCGGTTCGGACCTGGGAAATAGAAATTGGATCGAAGGGCAGCACGAAGAGTACCCCATCCAAGGTGATGGCAATTTGATTTCCATCAGGAGAGATTTGGAATGATTCAAGATGCTGGTTTTGGTCAAAACAAACCAAGGTATCAATTGTGGTTTGCTCGGAATTCAGGTAATAAATACAAGCTCCGCTTGTGAAATATAACCTTCCAGATATTGGATGCCATTGTGGTGAACCTTTTGGTGCTCCATCATTTGTGACTTTGGTTAATAGATCGCCATTTAGATTTGCAATCCAAATTTCATTCTGATCGAGGAATGCGATTTTATCGGCACCGCCAATAACAGGCACAAAAGGTAGAATCTCGTTTTCTGGGCTTGCTGTGCTGGTGACCGCGATTACCGGAGTTGAGCTGGGAGGGATTTCTGTGTTCAGATCTCCGCCTGGACTGTTATCCCCGGTTGAGGTTTGTGGATTACGAAGTGGGGATAAAGGCTCTGGGGACAAGCCTGTTGGAATCTGATGCGAAAAACTAGGTACGGGTGTGTTTTCAGGAGGGGAGAGTGGTTTGCAGCCGACCGAAAAGGGGATGACCATCAGGGCGATCATGACGATCGCCCTGGATGTGGTTACAAATGATGGAATGCCCTGCCAGCCCTGCATCTCGATTTCGAAGCCAGCTTAACCTGTGCCAAACTGACGATCTCCAGCATCACCTAATCCAGGCAGAATATAGCCATGTTCGTTGAGACGCTTGTCGATCACTGCCAGGTGAATCGGAACTTCGGGGTGATGCTCATGCAGGAGCTGGATGCCTTCGGGAGCACCCAGGATACCGACGAATTTTATTTTAGTCACCCCCCATTTTTTCAGGATATCGATCGTGGCAACCGCGGAACCTCCCGTGGCGAGCATGGGATCGAGGATCAATGTGACAGATACAGTTGGCTCGATGGGCAGCTTGTTGTAGTATTCCACCGGTTTGAGCGTGCGCTCGTCGCGGTATAAACCGATATGCCAGACTTCAGCGCTCGGCATGAGCTCCCATACACCTTCAACCATACCTAAACCAGAGCGCAGGATGGGTACTAATCCAATCGTTTCCAGGAGCTCAACCCCATCGGCTGTCTCCAACGGCGTCTCCACGGTGATGGGTCTGGTCATCAAATCACTGGTGGCTTCATAGGTCAGGAGAGCAGCGATCTCCCGGACCAGTTCACGGAATTTCTTAGGTTCCGTATCCTTGTCTCTCAGCAAAGCCAATTTATGAGCGACCAGTGGGTGAGGGGATGGAAATACATTTTTCATGGTCAACCTCGATTTACAACGGGAGTAGGAGTGAAAATATTATAGTCGTTAATTTCTCACTATCTACTCCAATTGTGTCGTGTACACGCTCTGGTACTTCGCTGTAATGCTCCCGGAATCATCTTATGCTCCACGGTACCGAGAAGCATTGCAAATCCGGGTTATAATCAGCGAGATGAGCAACCCCGACGACCGCATCATTGATAATCAATCAAAACCGGATGACCGCCTCGACTATGCGCTGCGTCCTCGTACGCTGGGCGATCTTATCGGGCAGGAGCGGGTCAAGGAAAACCTAGCAATCCTGATCGCGGCAGCGCAGCAACGTGGTGAGCCGGTTGACCATATTCTGTTCTATGGTCCGCCAGGACTAGGAAAAACCACTCTGGCGCATATCGTCTCTAACGAGATGAACGTCAACATAAAGGTCAGTGCAGGCCCCGCAATTGAACGTCCAGGAGATCTTGCAGCTATACTTACGAACCTGCGGGCAGGAGATATTCTGTTCATCGATGAAGTCCACCGCCTAGGCCGCTCCGTCGAGGAAGTGCTTTATCCAGCAATGGAGGATTTCGCCCTGGATATCGTGATTGGGAAGGGACCCTCTGCTCGCTCGATCCGCCTCACACTTCCTCATTTTACAGTAATAGGTGCTACGACGCGCCTTGCGTTAATGACTGCACCCCTACGAGCGCGATTCGGCGCAGTTTACCGGCTTGACTTTTACGAATTACCGGCTATGCAGGAGATCGTGCAACGCGCGGCGGGATTGTTTGAGGTCGAGATTGAACGGGGAGGCATCGAGGAGATCGCCACCCGGGGACGGGGCACACCCCGGGTAGCTTTACGGCTGCTGCGCAGAGTCCGGGATTATGCCCAGGTGCGTGGGGATGGGGTGATCAACCGCCAAATATCCCGGCAGGCTCTAGACTTGTTAAATGTCGATTCCATGGGGTTGGACGAGATGGACCGCCGCGTTCTTGAAACCGTGATCTATAAATATAATGGTGGCCCGGTAGGATTAAATACAATTGCAGCCTCGATCAGTGAAGAAGCTGGTACGATCATGGACGTGGTTGAACCATACCTGCTGCAGCTCGGTTTTCTCGATCGCAGCTCCCAGGGGCGCATTGCGACTCGCCTTGCATACGATCACCTCGGTATCCCATTCAATATAGAAGACCAGCCGAAATTATTCTGATTTTTCCTCAGGTAACCTCCCATGTCCCTTGAATCCATCGCCCGGTTTTTGATGATCGCGGGAGTCGTCTTGTTTGTGACTGGCGGGTTGATTTACCTGGCCTCGCGCATGGGAATCAATCTTTTCCAGCTGCCTGGTGATATCCGTATTCAATCGAATAACCTGACCTGCATGATCCCGCTTGTCTCATCTATCCTGCTTTCGATCATATTGACAGTGATACTGAACCTGGTTATCCGATTTCTCAATAAATAGAATCCAATCCTTACTTGAATTGAAAACCTCCGACTTCAATTACGATTTACCCCCCGACTACATCGCGCAAACACCGATAGAACCCCGCGACGATGCGCGCTTGATGGTGATCGATAGAGCAGATCAATCCATCGCTCATTCTGTTTTCAAACGGATTGATGAATATCTCCGGCCAGGGGATTTACTTGTGGTAAACGAGACACGCGTCATTCCCGCCAGGTTATATGCTTCCAAACAACCGGGGGGCGGCAGGGTGGAGCTGCTCTTGTTAACCAAGGTGGATAAGCATACCTGGGAGGTGCTGGTCGGGGGTAAGGGATTGCGGGTCGGCAGGCAGCTGCGAGTCAAGCAGGGTCCTGCTGCAGAAGTGGTCGCTGAGCTGGATGGTGCTCGCCGCCAGGTCAGGTTCGAGGAACCTATTGAAGCTTTCCTGGAGAGTGCCGGGCACGTGCCGCTACCACCATATATCAAGGCAGCCTTGAAAGACCCTGAGCGGTACCAAACTGTTTACGCCCGCCAGCCAGGCTCTGCTGCTGCGCCGACTGCTGGATTGCATTTCACCCCCACCCTGATTAACCAGCTGAAATCAGGGGGGATCAAATTTACCAATGTGACGCTGCATGTTGGCCTGGATACATTTGCTCCTGTGGCAGAAGAAGATCCTGCTGAACATGAGATTCATACCGAATTTTGTCATCTTTCTGCTGAATCAGCACATCTGATTAATGAGGCGCGCAGGAGTGGAGGGCGGATCATCGCCGTTGGTACGACCAGTGTACGGACTTTGGAAAGCGCAGCTCGAACCGCAGAAGCTGGGGAGACCGTTGTTCCTTTTGAGGGAAAGACGGATCTATTCATCCTGCCGGGATTCAAATTTCAGGCTGTGGATGGCTTGATAACCAATTTTCACCTGCCCCGGTCTTCGCTGATCATGCTAGTCAGCGCTTTTTATGAGCGGGAGCAAATCCTGGAGGCGTACGAGGTCGCAAAACAAATGCATTATCGTTTTTATTCGTTCGGTGATGCGATGCTGATCATTTAAATTGGCAGGAAATTCAGATGGTACATGATGCAGACTGGCTGAAGCTTGAAGGTGAATTAATCGACTGCCGGGGATGCCCGCGATTGGTCGCCTGGCGTGAAGAAGTTGCCCAGGTAAAACGGCGTGCTTACCTGGATTGGGATTACTGGGGAAAACCGGTGCCTGGATTTGGGGATCATGCGGCCCAGGTCCTAGTTGTTGGTTTAGCTCCCGGAGCACATGGGGCGAACCGCACCGGGCGCATGTTCACAGGAGATGGTTCGGGCGATTTCCTTTATCCAGCCCTGTTCAAGGCAGGATTTGCCAACCAGCCCCAGGCTGTCCAGCGAGAGGATGGACTGCAGCTGACCAATATGTTTATTTCTGCGGTCTGCCGCTGTGTGCCACCGGGGAATAAACCAAAGGCAGAAGAAATTACAAATTGCATTCCATACCTTGAAAACGAAGTCCACCTGCTCTCACAGCTGCGTGTGATCGTCGCCCTGGGTCGCATCGCATTTGACCAGGTGTTGAGACTTTATCGAAGGCGAACAGATGAAGCTCTGCGGTTAGAATTCAAACACCTGGGAACGGATAAAATGGGAGATAACCTGCCGTGGTTGGTTGCCTCCTATCACCCCAGCCGCCAGAATACGCAGACCGGGAGATTAACGGTGTCGATGTTCGATGCAGTCTGGGAGACGGTAAATAAAATTCTATTGGAGAACGGTTAATCCGGATCACAAAAATTAGGTGCAATTAAACCAACTGGATGTCCTAAAAATCTGTCACCCTGAGCCTGCGAAGGGTCTCCCTCTCGATGAAAGGAGATGCTTCACTTCGTTCAGCATGACAAATAGTTATTTTTGGACAGCCCCTTATGTGATTGTCCCCCAACCCAATCAATCTAGATTACTGAATGAATACAGCGGCTTTTGATCAGAGTCTACATGCTAGCAGAATGATGGTCAGCGCAACCAGTACACACAGATCCCAGAACCACATTATCCTGGTTACATTCTTTAACATGATGAGGTTCACGGCAAACGTTCCTTCCCCAATTCACCAGCAGAAATGGTGTTGAGGTTCACCCGGATAAAAATCAGGTTCATCGATATAAGCAAGTTGACCTGTATTGATTTCATTTACTTGCATCATAATTTTGATCTGCCGGAGATTTGAAATGCTGTTTATTATTTGAAGAAAGCCAGTCCTGGTGATGGAACAATGAATTAACCAGATTCAAACCGAGCTAACAGACAACCGCAGACAGATGGACTAGCAAGATATTCGTCATTTTGAATAACATCTCTGAAATCCCGATCCAAAGGACAGTTAGAAATTCTGTGATGTGGAAGACGAGCCACGCGATCATCTTAGCAAATCCCCTTTGTTGGCTGATTAATGAGAAGATCTTGCCATGATCAAATGTAATGCGAAGCAGGTATCCGTATCGAAACAATTTCATTTTCATATTCAAATCTCCAGGTGATTTTCACTTGATGTCGATGAATGCATTAACATGTGAATACTTTCGCAGAAATTACCTGCCAATTCAAGAGCGCTAACTGCCAAAAACTGCCAAGACGATTGAATTTTTCCATTTCTCCCCCATATCAAGATTTACCTGGACCAAATCGAACAAATTCTGGTGTCAGGTGTATTCGATGATCTCATCACCGATCAAATAGTGCTGAAAGAAATCACACAGCCGTCCCTGGTACTCCTGCGTACGTTTGATAGAAATCCAGCCATGACCAGCTTCCGGTACCTGCCAGAAATCTTTCGGTTCACCTGCCTGGTCGAAAAATGTGTGCACCAGTTCCGCAGCTCTTCCATCTCCTGAAGTGATCAAAAGGAGGGGGCGTGGTGCAATCTCTCCGATAGTCGCCAGGATTCCACGGGGTTCCTGCACGCCGCTGACAGCTTTCTGCAGGCGATACACCAACCAAAGGCCGGGGAAGTTGATCCATTTACGCCAGGAAAACTCTTCCGGATAAGGATGATCTGCCAAGACGGCAGGAGAGGGATCTTCGACGATTACAGCCCGGATGATAGGATTTTCAGCGGCAGCCCTTAAGGTGACCTGTCCCCCCAATGAGAACCCGAAAGCGCCGATCTGGTGTTGGATGACGTCACTGCGTTCAAGCAAGTAGTCGACCGCACCGTGGAGATCATTGATCTCCAACCAACCCCAGGTGCCGAGGCTGCCTGTCGAACGACCATGACAGCGCATGTCATACATCAGCACCCCGAAACCATCCTCGATCAACAGCGAAGCAGCGGGCATCAAGTCCAGACGGTTCCCACCCCAGCCATGGGTTAGAATCACAGTGGGGCCTTTGCGAGTGGGGATGAACCAACCGGAAAGAGGCCAACCATCTCGACTGGTGAATACCACATCTTCGTATCCCGCTTCAATTTGAGTCAGGGGATTGCTGAGCACCGGGGTGCGAACAGGATTCAAGGCGCGGTATACATTGCGCAGTACCAATCCAAAATAGAGAAGGATTGCTGCACCAAGGAATGCAACCGGCGAAAGCCGGGTGAGAGCAATCGAGGCAGTTAAGAGAAACGCAATCCCCCAGGCGATCAAGATTAACACCAGCAAGTAATAACGCAGACCTTTGCGCACTTGTTTGGGCACCATTTTGTATTTGGTAATCTCCTCACTTACGCTCATAGTCAATTCGCTTTGACCCCAAGGGGTGGATCCACAGTGATGCTAAAGCAGGGAAACCATAATAAATACTTAGCAATTAACCAATTGGTTCGTTCGGTTGTGAAATTCTGAAGGATTTATCGCTTGGAAAGTCAAAAATATGAAGAATCAATTAGAAAATGCCCTCTTCAGGAAAGCTGCCATGAAATGTGCTACGATTCAAATCCCCCAGTCATCATCTTCTATGGTTATCGAATTAAAAGGTAATTCGCGGACGATGTGAATAACGAATTATGACGCGCATAAATAACAGACAATGGGTAATTTTTGGTTGGTTCCTGGTCAGCTCGCTGATTTATTCTGCGATCCTGTTAGGTCCATATGGGGTTTTATTTAGAGATCTGATCTGGCGAGTCGTAATTCTCGGTGGTTTTGTAGGAATCAGCGTGGTGATTCTTAAAAAAACCTGGGCAGCATACCGGTTGTGGCCTGCGTTCATGATCACCCTGATCGTTTATGGAGTCATTTATCAGATTGCTACTTTCCTACCAGGGATCAATAATTCTCCTTTTACCCTGACCTGGTCAGAAGGCTCCGCTTATTATTTCGCTTCAGCATATTTCTCCAAGCAAATTTACGGGATCAGTATTGATCTGCCTTTAATTAATCCTACCCGGCACTTGCTGATGGCAATCCCCTTCATCATCCCAGAACTGCCAATATGGCTGCACAGATCATGGGAGGTATTTCTTTGGCTGATGGTGACAGGTTTAACGATATTCCTGCTGGTGCGCAGATTAGATATTACGAATCGACTGCTGCGCTGGACAGTCATCGGGTGGGTATTTTTGTATTTTTATCAAGGTCCGGTTTATTATTTTTTGTTGATCAGCATTATTCCAATCTTGTGGGGTTTTAATGCCAAGAACTTAACGAAAACCCTCCTGCTTGTGCTGGTCGGATCGGTATGGGCGGGGCTCAGCCGGGTAAATTGGATGCCGGTACCAGCATTATTGGCAGCTGCTTTCTATTTCCTGGAAGTAAGGGTTGATCAACGGGGGTGGGTCCGGTATTTGTTAACACCTTTGATCTGGTTTGTCTCCGGTGTGGCAGTTGCTTTGTTGGTATGGATAGGTTACGCACAGTGGTCAGGCCAACCACCTGGCAACTTCGGGGTCTACTTTACGTCCCATTTGCTCTGGTACAGGTTGTTGCCGAATGCAACCTATCCCGGTGGAGTACTGCTCATGACTTTGCTAGCATCCTTACCCTTGTTTGGCGTTATCGCTATCCAGCTTTATCGCTCTGGATTTAACTACCACATCATCCGGCATTTGGGCATTGGGATCATCTTGCTGGTCTTGTTCATCGGGGGATTGATCGTCAGCGCCAAAATCGGCGGCGGGAATAATATTCACAATCTGGATGCCTTTTTATTGATCCTGCTGGTTACTGGTGTTTACCTGTATTTCGGTAAAGCAGTACCCGATTCTAATTTTCCTGAAAGGGAACCTTTTAAAAAGTTAACCAATATATTTATCACCTTTGCCGTGATCATTCCTTTGCTTCTTACCGTCGATCAAGGTCGCCCCAGGATTCTTCCTGAAGAATCCCGGATAGATAACGCACTTCTAACCATTCAGGAATACGCGGATGAGGCAGCTGCCGATGATGGGAAAGTACTCTTCCTGGCCGAGAGGCAGCTGCTCACATTTGGAGAAATAGAAGACATTCCACTGGTCCCTGAATACGAACGAATGAAATTGATGGAGATGGTGATGGGGGATAATACAAGCTACCTGGCGAAATTCAGGCAACGCATCGAAAACCAGGAATATGCACTGATCATCAGCGAACCATTGGACGATAAATTTAAAGGACGAAGTGTTCCCTTCGGGGATGAAAACGATGTCTATGTGGCCCAGGTTTCCAGACCAGTGTTGTGCTATTATGAGCCGGTAAAGGATGTTTTTAAGTTCCCGATACAGCTGCTGGTACCGAGATCACCTGAAGATATCTGTTCTTAATCCGCAATACACGTTCGTAATTCAAGTTGCTCATTATTACAACCCTGAGTCTTTTTATCACAGTGCAGAATTTGTTGCCCCTCGGACTTAAATGAGAAAGGCATTTTAATCATCCGTTGCATTCTAAACAGCCACCAGAATACCAGCCTGTTCACCTTCTGGAATTGGCCTTCAAGGAATCTGATCATGAGAAACTCGCCAATTGCCAGATCGAATCCTGTCACCAGGTATCACAATCAGGTTTTTTTACGGGAGAGTGGGAAACCAGCAGGGCAATGATAATTTCAAAGATGCAGGACCCAAAAACGAATTTGGCATCCCAGGATGAACCGCGGTAAACTAATGAATGCTTGTGCCATCCTGCCGTAAGATAAGCAGATCTATTTTTGATTTAATAGGTAAGGTTGATCTATTTGGAATTAGGTGATGGCTTCTTTGATTAAGAGAATTGCCGCGGTACCCTGGCTGGCTGAGGTGATCACTCTTCTTGGGGGAATATTGTTTCTTTCCCAGGCTATAAAATTTGCCAGCACGCAGATTTCGATCCTAGATGAGGGGGCTTATCTCTACAAGGGTTATTTGTTTGCTACCGGGCAAACGACGCCATTTCAGGATTATGGTGCCTGGGGAAATCATATGCCTTTCTCCTTCCTGATCCCAGGATATGTTCAAGCCATTTTCGGTCCAGGTTTAAGAACGGGCCGGTATTTCTCGATCGCATTAGCGTTGATCATGCTGCTCGGTTTGTGGATTTTGTCAAAACGCCTGGGCGGAAGATGGTGGGCTATGGCTGCAGTTTGGGTGGTTGCATTAACCCCAATATACAGCCGGATCTACAGCAGTGCTTATTCGCAAGTTTTGATTGTCTGCCTGTTTATCTGGATCTTAGTCCTGACCATGAATGAGAAGCTGATCCCCTGGCAAATCTACCTGGGAAGCGCCCTGGCTGGGATCTCTGTGCTGACGCGATTGAATATGATCCTGGTATTGCCGTTATTGCTCGGGTTTATTTTTTGGCAGCACGGTAAACGGGTCGGTTTACTGGCATCCGCAACCGCAATTTTAACTCTTATCATCGGGCATGCTCTTTTTTGGCCAGGGATCCTCCGGCTGTGGGCTTCCTGGCTTCCAACTTCACTGACACCATTCCTGGATGCCTGGCGAGTGATAGATACAGGAATCGGTGTTTGGGATCCAAAAATACCTTTTGATCGAAGGGTGCTGAGCTTTTGGTGGGGAGTGCGATCGAATTTCATAGCTCTGGTCGGTATTTTTGGTCTGGGTATATTAGCCATCCAACCTAAATCCTGGCAAAATGAATTCTACCGCCGTTCGGCGGTTTATCTCACTCTGCAGCTGGTACTCTTATTTGCTGCGCATGCCTGGGCATCGCTGGGGAAGAATTATTGTGTTTTTTGCTTCCAGGTTTATCTAACCTTTTTTGCTCCCATTGCATTATTAATCATCATCATCATCTTCCGCGGATGGAAAGGTGAGGGATTAAACTGGTATGCAATTTATGCTGGTGTGTTGATACTGTTAATTTCTGTTGGTATCAGCGATAACATCCATTTAGAAATCGTGCGTGCGGTGAATAATTTCAACCGTCTGCTGAGAAGGAAACACATCATCGCAAGTAAAATGAAGCTCTGGGAGTTTTTAGAACTTAAAACCGGATTACCATATGAAACAACGAGTGTACTGGTACCCATTCTCCTGGGCCTGGCGTTTGGCCTCCTGGTGCTATTAATTACCTGGATTATTTACCGACGAATTCAATCCAAACAGCGTACTGGCATAAATTTTGGTTTACTCGCAATCGGGGTACTTTTAATTATCGGATTGATGCTCTCTCCGACCAAATTATTGGGAAACAATTACCAGGATAATGATTGTGGTGAGGATGTGATTTTAGCCCATGAAACGGCGGGACGATACCTGGCAGGAGTCATCCCACCTGGTTCCAGCGTATATTGGGAGGGTACTCCGTCTGTGGTTCAAATGCTGTATGTGCCCGGTGTTTCCCTTTATCTCCCACAGATTGACTATGAATATACATATCACCTGGGAGGGGACCCCCAAGAACTGTTAAAAGTTGGTCTCTGGAACGAGGAGCTGGCGGAAAAATGGAAGCAGGAAGCCGATTTTCTCATCATAGCGGAACAAAATTACAATTTAGAATGGGACGTCTTCATTGAGCCGGATCAATTTGAGGAGCTGGCGATGTCTCCAAGCGTTGACCCTTGTCAAGAGGGTTCTCGTTTGCGAATTTTCCGCAGGAAAGTAATCAACTAATATTCCAGTAGATGCCAAGATCAATATTAGATCTGATCCCTAGATCAGTATTGAGGTGATGCACTTAATAATTAAATGAAGCGAATCAAATTGATAGAAAGATTAACCTGCCAGGTGCATCTCCAATGAACGCACAGCACTGTGCAGCTCCCCCTATCTGCCGGTGATCTTTTATGAACCTAACGCATCTCGTCTTGGAAACGATCCCACGTAAATGCTGGGACTACTTTTATCCTTATCGGGTACAATTTGCAGGCAAGTTAGATCCAAATCTGCATGTGAAATACTGAATTGCAGGATTGTTTTCAGGGATTGCTTATCACTGTGGCGACCTTGGAAGATCTATTTACTAAAGGTGAGATATTATCAGGACCTATCGCAAGGTCAAAGCAGAAAATAGAGTTTTAACCCGTAAAAGATTGTATTTTTCAAAGATTATGAGCAGCGTTACCAGTGAAAATGAGCAAAATTCTCAATTGCCTGCGGCCAGGAGAGAGATTGGATTAGAATTTATTCCAACTACAGATCCACAAGCCGCATTGAAATTTTGCCAGGCATTGGCTAGGACCCTGGAGACCAATCCAACTGGCATACTCAACACGGACAATCAATCTAAATCCGATTATCCGCAATCTCCCCCTGCAATATCTGTGGTGATCCCTGTTTTTAATGAAGAAGATAATCTCCCCCACTTGTACCAGCGGCTTACAAAGGTATTGGGAGATGTAGAGCCTGAATACGAGATCATTTTTATCGATGATGGTAGCCGGGATAATAGTGGAAAGATCTTGGGGGAGCTGGCTGAAAACGACCCGAAGGTCATCGAGGTTCAACTTGCTCGCAATTTCGGCCACCAGATTGCCATCAGTGCTGGATTGGATTTTGCGCGGGGCGATGGTGTGATCATCATGGATGCGGATTTACAGGATCCTCCGGAAGTTCTCCCTGAATTCATTGATAAATGGCGTGAGGGTCACGATATCGTTTATGCAATTCGTGCCAACCGTAAGGAAGGCTGGCTCAAACGAAAGGCCTATTCATTCTTCTATCGTATACTGCAGCGAATTGCAAATATCCAAATTCCCCTGGATGCGGGAGATTTTTGCATCATGGATCGCAAAGCAGTTGTAATTCTCACCAATATGCCAGAACGCAATCGATTCATTCGAGGTATTCGAAGCTGGATAGGTCTTGACCAGGTGGGACTAGCATATGATCGAGATTCACGGTATGCAGGGCAACCCAAATTTACCTTTTCTCGTTTGATGTATCTTGCCTTGGATGGGTTGGTTTCATTCAGCTTCCTGCCTCTCCGCGCAATCTCGATCCTTGGCTTCATCATTTCAATCATTTCTATCCTTTTAGCTATCGGCTACACGATCCAAAAATTAACCCGCGGGTTGAACCCTCCTGGGTTCGCAACGACGATCGTAGCGATTTTTTTCCTGGCTGGTATCCAGCTGATCACATTGGGGGTGATAGGAGAATATGTAGGTCGTATCTTCGAGGAAGTCAAGCGTCGACCGTTGTACGTAATCAAAAAGGTTTATAAATCTGCTTGAAGATGAAAATATTAATGCTCAATAACGAGTTTCCTCCTCTGGGGGGAGGAACAGGAACAGTTAATGAAGCGATCCTTAAGCATTTGAGTGATTCTCCTGACCTTGAGATTGATTTACTCACCTCCTCGCCATGGGACAAATATGAGAGTGAAACCTTCAGCAGCCGGATAAATATATATAAAATCCCGGTCGATCGATTTGACATTCATCATGCATCCAATAAGGAATTAATCCTTTACGCAATGCGTGCTTTCTATCAAGGTTTTAGGAAAAACCGTCAAAGAAAATATGACATTTGCCTGGCATGGAGCACGGTACCTGCAGGAGCCAGTGCACTATGCCTGAAATCCATTTCAGGCCTGCCGTATATCGTGAGAGTGAGCGGCCCGGATATCCCCGGTTTTGAAGAACGCTATAAAAACCTTTACCCTTTTTTAACCCCGATGATCCGATCTATCTGGAAAAACGCAGGGATTGTGGTCGCAAAATGTGCTGCAGAAGCCGAATTGATTCACAAAATTGATCCCAAGCTTGGGGTAACCATCATACCAAATGGTGTCGACATAGAACAATTCAATCCCGGTGAGCCCATTCGAGATGGAGGACCTTTGAAGCTGCTTTGTGTCGCCAGGTTGATCAAGCGGAAGGGGCAGCATCATCTGATTGAAGCAGTAAAACGGATCACTGATCAAGGGATAGAAATCAGCCTGGACCTGGTTGGCAGCGGAGATGCTGAAGGAGAGTATCGTGATTTGGTGAAAAGATTGCGGATAGGGGGCAATGTTAATTTTCGGGGTTATATCCCTCGCGAGGAAATCCCGGCTGTTTATTCGCAAGCAGATGTTTTTGTACTGCCATCATATAATGAGGGTATGAGTGTTGCGACTCTCGAGGCGATGGCGAGTGGATTGCCCGTGATCGTTTCTCGGACACCGGGAACTGAGGAACTTGTCAGAGAGGGAAAGAATGGATTTACATTCGAGTGGGGAAACATCGATACTTTGACGCAGCACCTGCTGAAATTAGATGCAGACAGACCATTCGCAAGGCAGATGGCACTTGAGTCAAGAATCCAGGCAAACAGGTTTTCATGGGAATCCAGTGCCGGGAAATTTGATCAATTATTCTTTTCACAAAAAATGACCCACCCTGATAGCCAACAAAGTAAGGCTTGATCCTCTAAATCCATGTGCGGTATCTGCGGATTTGTAATTAATCAAAAGTTTGAGGAGGATCGATTCGGGTTTTTAGAATCAATGAACCGGACTTTGGTTCACAGGGGACCGGACAGCGAAGGGTACTACGTTAATGGTGATGTTGGAATGGGAATGCGCCGTTTAGCAATCATAGATATTGAGAGCGGCGACCAGCCTATTTTCAACGAAGATCGTTCGATGGCGATTGTTTATAACGGGGAAATTTATAATTTTCAAGAACTGCGCAGCCAACTCGAAAACCTCGATCACAAATTTTCCACCAACAGTGATACAGAGGTCATCATTCATGCCTACGAGCAATGGGGAGATGAATGCCTGGTGAAATTTAACGGAATGTTTGCATTTTCATTATGGGATGACAGGCAGAAAAGACTGTTAATTGCGCGGGACCGCATGGGGCAAAAACCACTATACTGGCATTTCTCCCCTCAAGCTTTACTCTGGGCTTCAGAAGCGAAGGCACTGCTCAAGGCACCCTGGGTGCAACCCGATATTAATAAATTGGCATTGCATCACTACCTGACATTACAATACACCCCAAATCCACTCACGATATATGATGGTATATACCAGCTTCCCGCAGCTCATAAGCTGGTCTTTGAGAATGGTCAAAAACCAAAGATATCTCGCTGGTGGCAGCTGAAGTTTGAACCAAAGTGGCAAATTGATGACGTAGAAGCTAAAGAACAAGCCCGCGAGTTATTAAAAGCAGGTATCCGCAGGCGACTCATTTCTGAGGTGCCGCTGGGAGCTTTCTTGAGCGGCGGAATTGATTCATCCATCATTGTCGCGCTTATGTCGGAAGAATCCAGCTTTCCAGTGAAATCTTTTTCAATTGGGTTCGAAGAGAGCCATTATTCCGAAGCCGAATATGCACGCCAGGTGGCATTAAGATATGGGACCGATCACCATGAATTCCTTTTCCGTCCAGACGACCTGGTTGATATCATCGAGGGAGTCATCTGTGCAGCTGACGAACCTTTTGCTGATCCAGCTGCTTTACCCCTCTACGAATTGGCTCGCGAGACAAGGCGGTATGTGACAGTTGCTCTCTCAGGTGATGGGGGCGATGAGACCCTGGCAGGCTACCGGCGATATGCTATGGATAAGGTTTTAAAGCCTTATGCTAAGTTGCCCGGCTGGATTACTCAAAAAGCTATCCCCGCATCTGTATCTTTTCTACCTGAACCAGGATGGATCCCAGAAGATCGGAATCCGTTAACGGGACTAAAACGCCTGGGACAATTTGCCTCCACGACAGAAAAAGCCTCCTTGATCCGCTGGGGATCATATTTTAGCCATGCAGGTAAGCTGGACCTTTATAATGATCATTGGAGGCAAAAATTATCTGGCGAGTTTACTGAAGGCTTGCTCGCCATAGCGTTTGATCAGGCGAATGCTGACAGTCTTCTGGACCGAACTCTTTATGCTGATCAGGTGACTTATCTTTCAGGAGACCTGCTGCCAAAAACTGATCGAGTGACAATGGCGCATTCAGTTGAAGCCCGTGCGCCATTCCTGGATGCGGATTGGGTCGAGTGGACCGCCCGGTTACCGGAAAAATATAAAGTCAGAGGGATGCAGACCAAATGGCTGTTAAAGCATGGATTTACTGAAGAAGTCCCCGCCAATATAAGATCGCGTGGAAAACAGGGTTTCAGCATTCCGCTGGGTCAATGGTTGCGAAACGAGCTGCGTGAATGGACTCAAGAAACGTTGATGGATAGTATATTTCTCTCAGAGGTTGTAAATCCTCAAGCCGTTCAAAACCTGTATATGGAGCACCAGACAGGTAGAGTTAACAACGGCAAGAAGTTGTGGGCTCTGCTGATGGTCGCATTATGGGCCAGAAATTATTTAGAATAAGCTACTTACTAATTTGGATCATGGGCAGTCTAAATTTGGGTGTGAACCGATTTTTTTTAGGGTCATACATCCACTCTGATGATCCAATCCAAAAAATCTTGATTTAATCGTTAATTGTGCAAACTTTGAAGAAAGCCCTCAAGAATCCAAAGTTACGGATAGCTCTCCAGCTGACCGTCACTATAGTGGTCTTGATAGTGCTTTTTAAGTCAATTAATTTATCTTCTTTAGTCCAAATTCTCAGGTCCGTCAAAATTTGGCCTCTGCTATTTAGTTTGTTGGCAACATTCTTGATGAGGATTTTATGGGCTTACCAGATTTCCATCACACAAGAACCGATGGATATGCATTTCAGTATTTATGCGATATTCAGAATTCAATTGATTGCCACTTTTTACAGCCTCGTCCTTCCGGGGGATCTTTTGGCAGGTGGGGTGTCCTGGTACAAGCTGTCTCGACCAGATCGAAAGTATATTGAAGCTGGGGCACTGCTCATTTTCTTTCGGTTGGTTCAAATTTCATGCCTAGTCTTTATCGGATTAGTTGTTGCGTTGTGGGACCAACAGATTGGCGCTCCAGAGTTTCGCGCGCTAATTATATTTGGATTGTCCGGCATAGTCATTATGTGGATTCTCTATTTTTCAAACCGGGTAACAGGAATTTTTGATTTCATCGCCAACAAGGTGAAAGGGAATGCCTCCTTCCTGACGAGTGTATTTGATAATGTTGAATCGCTATTAAATACTATTCTGAAATTTCGAGCATTGGGTATCAAACGACTGTTATCAGTGTTCGGGGTATCATTGACTGCGCAATTATTAGGCCTGGTCTATTTCTTCTCGATCGCCAGGGCAGTTGATATCCAGCTTCCATTTTTTGTTATCGGATGGATCAGCACCTTTGTAACTATTGTTCAAATGATCCCGATTTCTATTGCAGGCTTGGGAATCAGGGAAGCCAGCTATGCAGTATTGTTAAGCGAATACGGAATTTCTCCAGAGCAGGCGATCAGTTATTCAATTACCATCTTTGCTGTTTTTATAATCGTAGGGTTGGTTGGGGGCTTATTTGAATTAAGTGATATTTATCGAAATTGGCAGAGAAGGAATAAGCCGGAAAAAGTTCACAATAAAGATATTTCAAATTAGCACGTTCAGCAGCGAAATAATCATAGAAATGAATCAACGAGAAAATCAATGGAATTTTGATATTTTGGTTTGATATAACAAGTCTAAGATTAAACGGACCTGATTTGTCAAGCAAAAATACTGTTCTGGTATGAAAAGCTATTCGTACGGAATGATGCAATGTACTATGAATATAATTGCAAATCTCTTTGAAGAACTCGAGAATGAATCGATTAACTAGATATCTCTTTCTGTTAAGTCTTGTTTTCCTGATGAGTTCAGGATTATATATTGGAAGTATCTACCTGAGGGAATCTCAAGGATCCGGACTCTTAAACCCCTCGATATTACGATTGTTGACTTTCACCGGGTTGATTGTTCCTGGAGTATTCTTCTTCGTATCAGCATTGGTTTCATATGTAAATCCATCCTGGGGTGAGAGAGTTCTATCCGAATTTGAGCGGCAGATTAATCAGGAATGGGTTTACAAGTTAATCTTCTTATTCTCCGGGACGGCATTCGTTTTTGCAACTATTCCTTTTTGGAACATTTTAATTGGAGGCGCTGCTAGGAATCTATCGGTTTTGCTTCGATTTTCCCCGATCGTATTTCTTCTCGGCTCTCTATCTTTGATAGTGATCAGGGCAAAATACTTTCAAGGAGATCGAAAAAAGTGGATCAAATTCGTTTTTATCGCCTCGCTGTGCTTTGGAACCGGTCTCCTGTTGCAGTCGATCCTTGGGAATCAACTGGATCTTCCCTTGCTGGTTTCGATAGCCAGCCAATTCATTTATGCCGCTGTCTGCCTGGTATTCTCAATCATTTTAATTCGTCAAAATTTGTACGATGCATACCTTTTATTCGTTCTCGTAGCGTTCGTGCTTGTGCTGTTCGTGATCCAGTGGTTCGTGTTCCCCCACAAATTGAGGGGGCTGTTACCTGGCATCCTGCTCTATGCCCCGATTATCATTGTGGGTTTGCCATTGATATCACTACTCTTGATGAGATTATGGAACTGGCTGCGCGAAATAACACAGGACAAAATCATTTGGATTGGCCAAGGAGTGTTGATCGTTTCATTAATCCTCCTGGCATTAACGTACTACCGTGCAGCCAGAATTCACTCTCTTGAAATAAATATTGATTCAACGGTATCAGATCAAAGCGCATATATGGACTTTATTAAGGAAGCGCGGCGTTTAGATTTTAATTACACCGGCGATCATAATCGAATGCCGCTGTACCCTTTCCTGCAGGCTTTGTTTTACTCGCCAGACATGGACGATCTGGAGTTATTCGAACAGGGCAAACAAAATAATCTAATCCTCTCGATCCTGCTATTAATTTGTTTATTTCTTGTTTTTCTCAAGCTCTTCGGATTATACCGGGCTTATTTGCTCATCCTGATCATTGCGTTTTCTCTCTTTATTTTCAAGGCAGCGTATATACAGGCTGAGATCCTGTATTATTCGTTATCTGCGTTGGGATTTGTATTAATGTTAATGATGTTAACTCGCCCGACATGGAGCAGAGCGATTGCCACGGGCATTATCGTCGGCGTGGCATATCTTACCAAGGGAACAATCTTAGCAAGCCTGCCTTTATTTGCATTTCTCTACGCAATTGATTTGCTACTGTTTGCAGTACAGAAAAAACTCAACAAGAAAAAAGAAGCCGTATTGATTATCGTTAGAAGAGCAGCCTATTTGCTGGCTGTCCTGGGAATGTTTGCGGTGATAATTTCTCCATATGCCCAGGCACTCAAGCAGCGCTTTGGACATTATTTCTACAACGTGAATACCACTTTCTATATCTGGTACGATGATTGGGAGGAAGTCGAAGTAGAAGAGGCAAAACACCAATTTGTAACGCAGTGGCCTGCTCATCTGGCTGAGGAAGAACTACCCAGTTTAAGAAATTATCTGAGAGACCATACCTGGGAGCAAATCGCTGACCGATTTGAATCTGGTCTGCAAGCACAATACAAGAATATATTCCTCAAATCATTCGGTGTAAGTAATTATTGGATCAGTTATCTATTGATTTTCTTGTTTGGAATTTTTATCCAGTTCGATGGTTTCCGTAAATTCTTAAAATCAAATCTGGTTCCCATTGTTTTTGTCATTTTATACTTTGCAGGATATTTGTTTGCCTTTGCCTGGTATTGCCCAATTGCCTGTGGACGTAGATTTATCTATGCACTCTACATCCCGTTTCTAATTGTGATCTTCCTCGTGATGAGAGAGTTGGTCAAATATCAACCAGGAGATCCTGGCAAGGTTGAAAACAAAATTGATTTGTCCAGGTATTTCAGCGCATCGAATTTGATCATAGCGATTTCCTTAATATTCGATATTTGGTTAGTGACCACGAATGTGTTATTTATCGATGCTTATGGCAGTTGAATCCAGGAATAAAAATTCAAAGGCTTGATCCAATCAATTGCGTTATTATTACCTAACACAATTGAGGAGACTGCCTCAACTCGTACTCCGGTAAAATCCAGCAAAAATCTGGAATAATAATCATAATCACAATCAACCATGATATCCGGAAAGGAATTGCCATTCGATTTTTTCTGAATATAATGGAGGTTCAGAATAGGAGTTACGTCCATGCGCGCCATTGACATTATCATTAAGAAACGCGACCGTGAAGAGCTGACCCGCGCTGAGATTGATTTCTTCATCCGGGGATTCACCAGCGGAGAGATTCCCGATTACCAGGCTTCAGCCTGGGCGATGGCAGTCCTGCTGAACGGCATGACTCCCCGTGAGACGACCGACCTTACCCTGGCACTGGCGAACTCTGGGGATATGCTGGATTGTACTGAAGTAGTGCCGGTTGCGGTAGATAAACATTCCACAGGTGGTGTGGGCGACAAGACAACCCTGGTGGTCGAACCACTTGTTGCAGCTTGTGGTTTACCGGTGGGAAAACTTTCCGGGCGCGGTCTCGGCTTCAGCGGCGGCACGCTTGACAAGCTGGAGTCGATACCAGGCTGCCGGGTCGATTTGAGTACAGATGAGTTCCTTGAACAGCTAGGTTCGATAGGGGTTGTATTAACGGGTCAAACTGCTGACCTGGCACCCGCGGATGGCAAGTTATATGCCTTACGGGATGTCACCGGCACAGTTCAATCGATCCCCCTGATCGCATCATCAGTGATGAGCAAGAAGATCGCTGGAGGCGCGACTGCCATCCTGCTGGATGTGAAGGTTGGCTTTGGAGCTTTCATGAAAAGCATCCCAGAGGCCCGGGAGCTAGCTGAGTTGATGGTCAAGATCGCTGAGGAGTCAGGCCGGAAAGCAGTTGCTTTGATATCAGATATGAACCAACCCCTTGGCCAGGCGGTCGGCAATGCACTCGAGGTACGGGAATCTATTGACACGCTTCAAAATCATGGACCCGAGGATTTTGTGGAGCATTGCCTGGTTGTCGCAGCGCATATGCTCGCCTTGGGGGGCACTGTTGCGAATTACCAGGCGGGCAGGGTAGTAGCCGAAGAAAATCTCGAAAACGGCGCTGCCTGGGAGAAATTCAAATCCTTAATCATCGCCCAGGGAGGTGATGCCAGGTATCTAGAAAATCCTGACTTGCTTCCGGAAGCACCTCTTGTCGATAAGCTACCTGCGCCGCGCAGTGGTTATTTAAAGGAAATCAACGCCCGTGTTGTGGGTGAAACAGCAGTAGATTTGGGTGCAGGACGGGCAAAGAAGGGTGATTCGATCGATCACGCGGTCGGTATCGAAGTGCTGAAAAACGTGGGTGATCATGTGGAGCATGGGGACCCGGTGTATGTCGTGCATGCCAATAGCCAAGAACTCTTGGCTGCGGCAAGCGGGCGTTTGCTGGGTGCTCTAGCCTGGAGTGATACTCCGGTTGATCCTCTGCCGCTGTTTTATGGGGTGATCGGGGATGAATAAAACTAGCTAAGCGAGACCAAAGGAAAGCGGAAAGATTTAATTTATCATCTCCTCGGCTTTCACCATCATTCCATCCAGGATGTTTAGAACCAGATTGGTCTCATCTTCCTGAATGATCAATGGGGGCAGGATTTGAATTACCGAGGGGTCATTATTGGCGTAGATAGTTAGTAAGCCAGCATCAAAACCAATCCTGGTCATCAGGGGTCCCAGCTGCTCGCTGCTTAATTTGAGCCCCATCATCAGCCCCTTTTGGCGCACTTCCACAATAAGTGCCGGATGTTTCTCTTTCAGGTCCTTAAAACCCTGCTGGAAGAGGATTGCCATCTCCTGGATGTGTTCCAAGAACCCTGGTTCTTCGAGGATGTTTAATACTTCAAGCGCCGCATAACAGCCTACTTCAGCTCCACCGAATGTGGAGATATGGATGAAGGGATTTGCATGCAGGAAGGGGTTCAGGTGTTCCCGGTAGATAGTGGCCGTGATGGGGTAGATGCCTCCCGAAAGACCTTTTCCCGTAACAAGGATATCCGGGACGACATTATAAAGATCGATACCCCAAACGACGCCACAACGACCTAAACCATTCTGGACTTCATCGATGATCATCACCACCGAGTGCTGGTCGCAAACTTGGCGCACATTGGAATAATAATCATCCGGCGGGATGGCGATGCCGAAAGTGGCAGGAATGGTTTCAAAGATCACTGCTGCTGTCTCCTGGCTAATGGCTTGCTGAAGGGCGTGAATGTCCCCAAACGGCACCTGGATGAAACCCGGAGCCAAGGGACCAAAGGGTTTGCGATAAGCTTCATCCCCTGCAGCCAATGCTAAACCGGTATGTCCATGATAGCCGCCAAAAGCGGAAATTACCTCTGTCTTGCCGGTATGAGCACGGGCGATTTTGAGTGCCATATCGATCGCTTCTCCCCCTGAAACTCCGAATACAACCCGGTTGAGGTCGCCGGGAGAGAGCGAGGCAAGGCGCTGCGCCAGGATGGCACGTGCTTCACTGATGAAATGATGGTTTCCGATATCCAGCTCTTCCAGAGCGCGTTGCAAGGCAGCAATCACCCTGGGATTGCTGTGACCCAGGTTGAACACCCCACCGTTGCTGTGGCAGTTGATCAATTTTTTACCTGCTTGATCCCAAATATAGATTCCCTCACGGTTACCGATGATGAAGTCAATACCCGCCTGGGAGAAGAATTGGACCTTTCCTGATGAGACGTGCGCAGCGAATTGCTGGGTGGTCTCTTCCTTAGACCATTGTCCAATTAACGACATGTTTCACTCCATTTCACAAATTAAATTGATTGTTGGTATGCACCTCTTTCATCGGTTTACCCTGCCTGGAAGGATATATGGGTATTCTCGGCCCAGGATTTTTAAATATAGGAACCGATCTAACCTGCGCGCGGAGGCAAGAAATGACCAGATAAAGGAATCCTCCCGATAGTAATCGTGAATCTCCTTTCCCTGAATAGGTTCAATAGTAAAAATATCGGCTCCCTCCTGTTCAAAGAATTGGTTGGCTACCAGGACCAGTCCAGGGATCAGGTCAGCCCTTTGCTCTTTGTAGAAGTTTGCCAAAAGATCGATGGTTACTTTGCGAGGATCATAGTAGCGGGTCATTACATCTTCCAAAAACAATGTGCGGATGATCATCGCCAGCAGGCTGGGAGTTGTGCGCAGAACCAGTTCTGGATTAAAAACTTCTACATCATGCACCTGGTAAAGCGGTGTGCTTGTATCGAGATACTGTAGTGGGTGGTCGTCCGCCAGCTCCTGCTGATCCGCATTAAATCCTTCCACCACCCAGTTGGATATCTGCCCATCCAGCGAGACCTTATATTTATCCTGGCTGGAGTTAAACGTCCACAATTTGAGCAGCTCTTCAAGAACGCGCTCGAACAAGGTATGGACTCCAGCGCGGTTGAGCAAATGGATGGCGTTGTTCCCCAGGCAGTATGCCGGTACCTTACACTGGATGATGTAGAAGATCGGCCTGCCGGATGGACTTTGCAGGATGGCATAACCGTGTTCGGGTAGATTAATCCCCACCTTTTCCTCCAGCAGCAGGTTGTATTCTATATACGCCTGGATATATTGCTCCAATTCTTCCTGGTTCTCGAAGATCGACATACGCTTGAAGGCAACCTCTTGCATCCCATCGATATTTAATTCAAAGACGGTACTGATCTCACCATAACCCATCACGTGACAGGGTACCTGGCATTTCTCTGGCTGCTGCGGATCAAGGTAGGTTTCAAACCTTTGCAGCATCTCGAAGTCAAGGTCAAAGCCAGGTGGATTCTGGCAAGTCAGTGAATACCTTTCAGCCATCTGAGTACCCTCCTCGTGAGTATTCCCTTCAGGAACGATAAGGTGGCTTGATCACCATCGATAAACCGGATGCCATGATTGCTGCTCCCGCTGCAACGTCGAGGAAGCTGAAAGTGCCGGTGGAGATGGCGCTGATGAAGTACCACAGAAAAACAAATCCATAGCGGAGCAATCCGAAGCCGAAAAAGTAAATCAGAGCATAAAGCATCAGACCACCCAAGAGGAAGAAAAGTACATCCAGGATCTTCCAAGCTCCCGGGCGACCGCTGATCAGGAACCAGAAAAGGATTGGCAGGATAAAAATCAGCGCGAAAGGATCGGTGAGCAGGATGAGCAAGCTGATCAAACCGATGATCAAGAAGCCCAGGCTTTTTATATTGCCAAATCCAGGTGCTTCAACACCAGCTGCTAGTCGGCTCACCAGCCAGCGGCCAAGAACAAACAGGATGGCGGTTCCAGCCAGGAAAATGGTGATTGCCAACCAGCTGGGGTTTAATTGGGTGGCATCCTTGGTGGTGCCTGGGTAGCTGGTGAATTCCTGCATGATACCCACAGCTACCAGCAGGTAGAGCAGAAGGATCGCGGCGACCAATGGCAGCCAGATCCCCAGAAAATGGGGAAAAGCTCTTACCCAGCCATCGACCTTTTCGGCCAGTGATGTGCGATTAATTAAGTAGCTGCCAGTGAAGAAAATCCCCACAAATCCGATGAATACAAGGTACAGGGGCCAACCGGTAAAGACCTGGTTACTGCCTTCAAAGTACAGGTACGGTCCTGTTTTTTCTGGGAAATTCTCCATGGCAAGCAGCTGGCGGATCAAAGCTTCCGAGATGATGCCAGATTGTTGCAAAGAGTCCGGGCTTTGAAAATCAATGTTGTCACAGGGGTGGTGCCAGCATTGATAATGGATATCGGATGATGCGGGTGGAACGATCGGCCCGAACCCGATAGCTGGCACGCCAAATGCATTGATGGGTCCCTGATCTGTGAGTGAAATCGTTACTGCCTGGTTGAGTACCTGGTCGATAGGTCCTTTGAGAATCACTTCCCAATCCGTTGGTGCAACCGCTGCAGCCTCCTTGGCAGCTAAACCGATCCAGATTGGCGCGTAACCTTCATATTGACCGACCAGCTCGGTGCCCATATCCTGATAGTAGGGCCTGCCCAGATTATCCAGAGAGATGCCGGCGATGATTTTTTCTGGATCGGGGTGGGTTTCTACATACCTCCGGCTGCCGATCATGCCGTATTCTTCAGCATCATCGGATACGAAGACCAGCGTATAGCGGGGGGTCCCTTCTGCAGCGAATATCTCCGCCAGGTGCAGCAGGACGGCTACACCAGAGCCATCATTATCAGCTCCCTGTACAGTGGTTGGGGCGATATCATGGTGCGCAAGGACCAGGATTTCTTTCTCCGATTCCCCCGGCAGCTTGCAAACAACATTCCGCAGTTCCTTGTTTTCACTGTAAAGAACGGCTTGCCATTTGTCAACCGTGCAGGTCCAACCGGCCTCGATCAGTTGATCATTGAGCCATTCCACCGCTGCCAGACTTTCGTCGCTTCCGCTGGTGCGATTGATATAGTTGGTGACAAATTGCTCTTCGATCTCAAGGGCTCTTTCGCCGGAGAAGCGAATCTCGGCGGGATCGTATTGGAC
>JBJYXV010000012.1:0-9886 GCA_046260155.1 Anaerolineales bacterium | reverse complement strand
CAAACCTCTCCAAATTAATCTAAAATAGAAGAATAAGAAAAGGAGAATAAAAATGACAACCACATCACAAGTAGAAACCAAACAACGCCCGTGGTGGTTGACCCTGATCGCCGGCATCCTGGCCCTGATCGTGGGAGGCGTCCTGCTTTGGGCACCTGCCAAGACCAAGGTGGAAACCTACCAGGTCCTGGTCGCGGTACTGGGTGTTTACTGGCTGGTCGAGGGGATCTTTGATATAGTTTCGATCTTTGTGGACCATTCCATGTGGGGGTGGAAGCTGTTCATTGGGCTGATAAGTATCGTTGCAGGCGGCGCGATATTGATGTATCCGATCGCCGCTGCGCTTACCTTGCCCAAGATCTTCGTCCTGGTCGTGGGTATCTGGGGCTTGATGTACGGCATCATCCTGCTGATCATGGCATTTCGCGGCGCAGGGTGGGGGGCCGGTATCCTGGCTGTGCTGGGGATCGTTTTCGGCATTGCCCTGATCGTCAACTATGCCGTGCCCGGGATGGGCCTGGCGATGCTGTGGACTGTTGCGGTGTTTGGTGTGATCGGCGGCATCGCGATGATCTTCCAGGCTTTCCGCCAGCGTTCTGCGTAATCGAAATTCAAGGATCATATCTTGAAGAATAAACGCTCCCCTTCCCTTTCACTGGTCGTGCTTTTCTTGCTGATCATCCTGGTGATGCAAAGCTTGATTTCGTACAGCACGACATTCGGCAGGTTGGATAGCCTCACAACAGACATGAGACGCAATCTCTCCAGCGGCTGGCTCGTTTTTCGGGCCGGGATGGTCTTATTAATCCTTGCTTTGTGGATTCTCAACCGGAAAAAGCAGCTCTTCAAGGTGATTATCTTCGTCAACATTTTGCTGACGATAGGTTTGCTGATGAACATGTTTGCACTAACGGATGTACTATCTGGATTAACCACAGAAGCTGCCAAGGCACTACTGGTAGAGGTAATTTTCATGGCGATCACCAATATTTTGATCTTCTCGATCTGGTATTGGATCATCGATCCACCGGGTGTCGAAGAGGAGCAGAGGTTGGAAGAACCCTGGGATTTTCTGTTTCCGCAAAGATCTGAAGACCTGCCTTTTTATGAAGACTGGCTGCCTCGATACACGGATTACATGTACCTTGCCTTTACGACCAGCTTTGCCTTCAGTCCAACGGATGTGCTTCCGCTCACGCGGCGCGCCAAGCTGCTGATGCTGCTCCAGTCTGTTATTTCGATCGTTACCCTGACAGGCATCGCTGGTAGCGCGATTAATATCCTGGCTGGTAGCGGCTATCCTCTTGTTGCTGGTCCTCCTGCCGACAGCCAAGCGCATGGGGGCGGATGTGCCTGAATCGGAAGAAGTCTCCTGATAATGCCGTGATTGAGAAATTGAGTCGAACATCAGCGAGGCTCGGTTTTGGAACTACTGGTGGAGCAGGTTTTTTTGACTGCCAGGCGAGAAGCACACTTTGCGAAGGTTATGCTGAATCCATTAGGCCATTTTCGCAAGGTAAGGTGTGTGTAAAGACACTTTGAGTAAAAACGCTATAAAGTGATAGAAATTATAAAATTAAGCTCAATATGAATTAATCAAAAAAAGGAGAAAATCATGTCAGAAGCAAACAAGCCCACACCCAACTACAACACCCCCATTCCCGAAAAGATCATGACACCGGATAAAGTCGAAACCCGCATCGGCACGCTGGAGTTTTTCGACGGCTTTCCAACCTTGGAAACCTCACAGAAAGTTTACGATAACCTGGATTTCCTGCGCGGCGTCGAAACTTTCCTGAACGGCGTCCCGATCGCTTCGCTGGAAGCACTGCGACTTGGGCATGTGGAGATGGGTTCCACCAACAGCAATCAAATGTTGCTGGCAGATGAATTGATGGACTCGAATCCACTGTTCCTGACTGGCAATACCGACACGGTTTACTGCTCAGGATTCCTCGATCTGGAGCGCGACGGCCCCACGGTTGTCGAAATCCCGCAGGGCTGCGGTCCTGGCACCGTCAATGATGCTTTCTTCCGTTTTGTGGTCGATATGGGCGCGCCGGGTCCCGACCGGGGTCAGGGCGGCAGCTATTTGATCTTGCCGCCTGAATATGACGGCAAAGTACCCGAGGGTTATTTCGTGGCCCATTCACCCAGTTTTGTCAACTGGGTGATCCTGCGTGGATTCCTGGTGGATGGTAAACCGGATGCTGCCTCAACAATGTTCAAAACCGGCGTGAAAATCTACCCCCTCAAAGATAAAGAGAACCCGCCCCAGATGGAATTTGTCAGTATATCTAAGAAAGTCTTCAACACCATTCATGCCAACAACTATGTTTTTTTTGAAGAACTGAATGAAGTGGTCCAGCGCGAACCGGTGGCATTGATCGATCCGGAAATTCGCGGCCTGTTCGCCGGTATAGGTATCGTCAAAGGACGGCCTTTTTCCCCGGATGCACGTATGAAGGGTATCCTGAACGAGGCAGTTGCCGTCGGCAATGCAACTGCTAGAGCGATTGGGTTCAATTCAAGAGAAAAGGAAACCTATTTCTACCCAAATAGTGCATGGTTTACCGCCTTTGTGGGTGGTAGTTATGAGTGGCTGGTGGATGGCGGCAAGGGCGGTCGCGACCTGGATGCGCGGACACTGTTCTTTTATCTAGCAACAGTTAACACACCAGCTATGTCCCTCAAAATGATCGGTGTGGGCTCGCAGTATGCAGCGGCTGCCAAGGATCAAGACGGAAATTACCTAGATGGCAGCAAGAACTACAGACTGAATATCCCGGCAGAGCCTCCCGCTAAAGATTTCTGGTCCGTGGTGGTCTATGACCCACAGACGCGCTCAGAGCTGCAGACCGGTCAGCCCTATCCCAGCAAGAACAACAAGCGCGACGATCTGGTCTACAATGAAGATGGCTCCGTTGATCTCTATTTCGGACCCAACCCACCCGCAGGCTTCGAGAAAAACTGGATACAAACGATTGCAGGCAAGGGCTGGTTTGTTCTCCTGCGGCTGTATGGTCCGCTGGAACCATGGTTTGACAAGACCTGGAAGCCGGGTGAATTTGAGCCGGTCTAGTTTCCTATGCGTCAAAAAGTAAGATATACCGTGGATCAATATGCCTTAAAACTCACCCCCTCACTGCGAAGCAGGATTATCCCACGTTGGATGGCTTTTCTGAGCCTGGTACTGGCCTTGTTTTTGTTGCCGAGATTTGAATATATCGGTTATGCCTCCTATGTGTTTCTAATGTGGGTGCTGCTGCTCAGCGTACACTTCCTGCTGGTGAACCGCATTCGACATGCAAACCATCAGACTGCAGCAGGTTGAGAGGAGGTTTGAGAAGCATTAATGATGATTACCTGTAAACAATACTTAACTTGTGCTTAAATCAACCATCCACTACTGGGATGTTCAGGACCATTACGCTCAGATCCCAGGTGATTGAGGAGAAAAATGACGATAACATCACAAAAACAATTAAAGTCACATCCGAGGTATCTGAATTCAGTGGAATGCATCCTGGTTATCTTGGGAATCGTCTGCGGCATCACCCTGATGGACAATTTCTTTTTACCGTGGATGGGTCTTGCCCTACTATGGATGACTACCTTCGCCCGTGTTGGTGGCGGAATCGCCATAGTCTTCTTGGCATTCCAGCCGCATTCAGCCCGGTTTTCTTTGCTGGATCGATGCTATGAACAAGAATAGATCACCGTCTTTGACCATGGTGGTAGTCGTCCTGCTGGTGATCCTGCTTCTGCAAAGCTTGATTTCGTACAGCACGACATTCGGCAGGTTGGATAGCCTCACAACAGACATGAGACGCAATCTCTCCAGCGGCTGGCTCGTTTTTCGGGCCGGGATGGTCTTATTAATCCTTGCTTTGTGGATTCTCAACCGGAAAAAGCAGCTCTTCAAGGTGATTATCTTCGTCAACATTTTGCTGACGATAGGTTTGCTGATGAACATGTTTGCACTAACGGATGTACTATCTGGATTAACCACAGAAGCTGCCAAGGCACTACTGGTAGAGGTAATTTTCATGGCGATCACCAATATTTTGATCTTCTCGATCTGGTATTGGATCATCGATCCACCGGGTGTCGAAGAGGAGCAGAGGTTGGAAGAACCCTGGGATTTTCTGTTTCCGCAAAGATCTGAAGACCTGCCTTTTTATGAAGACTGGCTGCCTCGATACACGGATTACATGTACCTTGCCTTTACGACCAGCTTTGCCTTCAGTCCAACGGATGTGCTTCCGCTCACGCGGCGCGCCAAGCTGCTGATGCTGCTCCAGTCGGTTATTTCGATCGTTACCCTGACCGGTATCGCTGGCAACGCGATCAGTATCCTCGCCGGGGGTAGCTGAGAGCAGGTCCTGACTACCCAACCGTCTCAATATCAAACAACTTATCTACATTGAAAGGAATAGTAATATGGCTACTAAGAAAAAATCACAAAAAGGAAAAACTTCACAGAAAAAAGACACCTCCCTGAAGACACAGCCTGATGCGGAATTGATGGCCGAGTCGGGAGTCGACCAAATGGTCACTGGCGTGGAGGAGATCAAGACCGCCAGGGAGGTGACTGCTGACGCTGCTGGTGATCTCGCAGCTGGAGCCAGCGACCTGACGCGTGCTGAGGATGCGCTGGTCGTTGCAGAACGCGTCTCCGACCTGAGCGGCGTGGTTGCGGCAGCTGGCGTGGTTGATGTGGCTGAGGGAGCAGAGATGTTGGCGGCCTCAGAAGATGTGGCTTCCCTGAGCGCGATTGTCGGGTTGATGGGTGAAGAAGACCTAGAACGCGGCCTTGAGCTAGCCCGCCTGGGAGGCGAGCTGCAGGCAGCTGGAATGGTCGTCGAGCGCATGGTGATGCCGGTGCTGGCGACTTTCCTGGCTGATCGCAGCGCCCAACTGCAGGAGATCGCCGTGGATACCATTCTGCTTTCCGCCAGCAGCCGCGCCCTTTCCCAGGTCCTGGCTACGAAAGGTGTAGAGATTGAAGAGATGGGTGTCGAAGAAATCGCTGAAGGCTTAACTCGCATGGCGGCTTCGGAGGCACTGGCTGAGCGCAGCGACGAGCTCACCGAAGCCGGGGTTATGCTGGGCGCTAAAGGTGTAGCAGAAGTTGAAACAGCTGCGGTCGAAGCTGGCATCGCTGAAGAACTTGGCGAGGCTGGTATTGCAGATGTCGCCGAAGGAGCTGCCACGCTTGGGGCAGCAGAAGCTATCTCCGAGGATGATTAATTCCATACAGGGGCTGTCAAAAAAGTACGAATTGCCATGCTGAGCAAGGCCCTGTCCCGGGAAGAGACAGACTGGGGAAAGTGTCTCCTTCTAACAAGTGGGAGAGCCTTTCCTCTTGTCCCGACCCGTCACAGGGATAGGATTGGGATCTGTCCGGCATATTACAGGCCGTTGAACTGTCCAACCAGGGATGGGGCTGCGCCCAGGGTGACAGATTTTTAGGACGGCTCCTAAAGCAAATTCAATTCACCAATTGATTAATTTATGGCACACAAAATTGCAATCGATATCAAGCACAGTAATGCTTATAACATCTTCATTGTCATCCTGACCGTTATTTCTCTGATCATTATGGTATTGATGTTTCTGCCTCTCAATGACGAGACGATTGGTCTGCTTCAAGTCTATGACAACCTGATCTGCGTCATTTTCTTAATCGACTTCACCCTCAACCTCAGGGCAACCCCCAAGAAATCCGATTACTTCATCAAGGAACGGGGTTGGCTGGACCTGCTGGGTTCGATTCCTTCACTTGGCGGGATTTTTAAGTACTCTGGAATCCTCCGCCTCGCGCGCTTGAGCCGGCTGGCGCGCATCCTGCGTATCCTCAGGGGTCAGAATAAAGAGTCTTTGTTCAGGGATGTCCTCGAGCATCGCAGCCAGTACACCGGATTGATCACCATCCTGCTCACCATTATCATCCTGGCTACAGCCAGCGTGCTTGTGCTCCAATTTGAAAGCCAATCTCCACAGGCATCGATCAAAACGGGCTGGGAATCATTTTGGTTTTCGATCGTCACGATTACCACGGTGGGGTATGGTGATTACTCTCCGGTTACGGTAGGAGGGCGGGTCACCGCCATGTTCATCATGATTGCAGGCATTGGGATCATTGGTGTGCTGGCCAGCCTGATGTCCAGCTTTATGGTTGGCACAGCACCAGATACCGAGGTGGATGAAGTCTCCGATCCAGGAGCATCACCCTCAATCGAAACCGAGATCGCCGCCATCAAAAATGAGCTGGCTGAATTACGCCGATTACTCGAAAAAATTTCCCCAGATGTGGATATAAAATAATATATCCCTCATAATCTAACATACTGCGGTTACATGTTCAACAGGACAATGAGCGATCCACAAGCACGACCGAAATCCTATCCCCGCCCGAGGAAGGTAAGACAGAAAGATCGGCAGGCATATGTACCCAGGAGGCGTTCATGAATATAACAATTTTCTGAAATGCATTTGCAGGAGAGACCCTACCGAAAGGAATGGGTCGCGTTTCTCCTGATTTCATTGGTTTTTGGAAACATAAAAAGGAGAAGAAAATGTCAACAACCGATGTACAAAAGAAATCAGGTCCCAGTTTTCCCATCCTGCAAGGAATCCTTCCCATCGATCGCTCGAAGTTGTCCATCGATATCGTAGCTGGTATCACCCTGGCTGCCCTGGCGATCCCGGAAGTGATGGGATATACCACGATCGCAGGCATGCCGGTGATCACTGGCCTTTATACCATCCTGATCCCGACAGCACTGTTCGCACTGTTTGGCTCTTCCCGGCACCTGGTGGTAGGTGCTGATTCGGCCACCGCTGCCATCATGGCAGCTGGGTTGGCAGGATTGGCAACCACCGCTTCCCCCGAATATGTGGCGTACGCTGGAATCCTGGCGCTCTTAGCAGCTGCACTCCTGATCCTGGCACGCATTATCAACCTGGGGTTCATCGCCGATTTTCTCTCCCGGACTGTATTGATCGGCTTCCTGACCGGTGTTGGTATCCAGGTCGCAGTTGGGCAGATTCCGGGGATGCTTGGTATCCCCGGGGGCGGGCTTGGTCCGATACAGGATTTGATTGCTGACTTGCAGCAGATTGGACAGACCAATATTTATACATTGGCTGTTTCGATTGGTGTGCTGGTAATCATCGTCGGCGGCAGGATGATCAATAAAAAAATTCCCGGTCCCTTGATCGCTGTCATCGGTGCGATCGTGGTGAGCTACGTAGCAGACTTATCCTCTTATGGCGTGTCTGTGTTGGGTACCGTTCCCGGGGGTTTGCCGAGTTTTGGTCTCCCCACGGGTGCGACATTAAACTGGAGTGTCCTCCAACAGCTCCTGCCAGTTGCCTTCTCGATATTCATCGTCATCCTGGCGCAGAGCGCTGCCACCTCGCGGGCATACGCAACCCGCTACAGTGAAACTTTCAGCGAAAATGTAGATCTGGTTGGACTTGGACTGGCAAATGTCGGTGCAGGTTTGAGCGGAACCTTCGTGGTAAACGGGAGCCCAACTAAAACCCAGATGGTCGACAGTGCTGGTGGGCGAAGCCAATTAGCTACATTAACCACCTCCGTGATCGTCCTGATCGTGCTGTTGTTCTTAACCAAACCCCTGGCTTACATGCCAAATGCAGTGCTCTCTGCGGTCGTTTTCCTGATCGGAATTGAGCTGATCGATTATCTTGGTATGCGCAAGATTTACATCCAGCGCCGAGCTGAGTTCTGGGTGGCATTAATCACCGCCCTGGTAGTGATCTTCATTGGTGTCGAGCAGGGCATCTTGCTGGCGATCGTGCTTTCAATCCTGTTCCACACACGGCATGGTTACAAACCCAAGAATTCAGTGCTCGAAGTTGACGTCGATGGAAAACAGCACATGGTACCCGTGAGCAGCCATGCCCAGATGATACCCGGTTTGATGGTTTACCGTTTCAATCACAGCATGTACTATGCTAATGCTGACCTCTTCACGCAAGAGGTGCTCGATCTGGTCGAAACCGCGGATCCACCTTTGACCTGGTTCTGCCTTGTAGCGACTGCCATCGATGATATCGACTTTTCCGCAGCCGCCACATTGAAAGAAACCCACGAATTATTGAAGGAGAAAGGCGTCCGGCTGGTACTGGCGGATGCGGATGATTATGTCCGGCGCGAATTGGACCGGTCTGAACTCACGGAGTTATTCGGTAAAGATGGTTTCTACGGGAGCGTAGACGATGTAGAGATCGCGTTTCGCTCATTACCTGCAGGCGAATAATTCAGGCAAGTTCTAATGTGGTGGGTGCTTTATCAAACGCACCCACCACAGATTTGGAGAATAATGTATGGGAAATCAACAGGAGGAAGCATCTTCGACTGAAAGCTCACCTGATGATTTAAAAAGCTCATCAGCAGAATCCAAGCGGGTGTACCATGAAACACCTGAAGAACGAACGAAGAGGGGGAAAGCGGCGCGTGCGACGGTTCCACGCTCCACGCTGGCTGCCTGGGACCCACCAGATGATCGGTCCGATCCGCTTGACCTGCTTGAGGGACAAGCACTTGGCCGCGTTCCAGAGCTGGTTCCTATCAGATACGGGCGCATGTTAACCTCGCCTTTCGCTTTCTACCGAGGAGCGGCGGTGATCATGGCCTCTGATTTAGCGCTGATGCCTAATACAGGCCTGCAGGTACAATTGTGTGGTGATGCACACTTATCGAATTTTGGTGGATTTGCTTCGCCCGAGCGAAAGTTGATCCTTGATTTGAATGATTTTGATGAAACCCTGCCGGGACCCTGGGAATGGGATGTTAAACGCTTGGCTGCCAGCCTGGAGATCGCCGGTCGTGAGCGAAATTTCGATTCCAAGACTCGCCGAAGCCTTGTGAGCGCGACGGTGGGTGAGTACCAACGCGCCATGCGCGAATTTTCCCAACTGCGCAACCTCGACATGTGGTACCTGCACTTGAATCCAGAGGCGATCCAGGCGCGCTGGGGGATATCAGCTAAACCCAAGGCTATGAAATCCTTAGAAACGGACTTTGCGAAAGGCTACCATAAGGATAATCTGAGGGCTTCTGAGAAGCTCACCCGCCGGGTCAACGGCAAACTGCAGATTGCCCCCAACCCACCAATGATTTTACCCGTCGAAGATCTCTACACTCGAGGTGGGCAAGAGGAAATTGAGGAAATATTGCGCCGGTTAATTCGCAGCTACAGGTCTAGCCTGCAGCCCGATCTGCGTCACCTGGTAAAAAGCTTCCGCTATGTCCATATCGCTCGCAAAGTTGTTGGCGTTGGGAGTGTTGGCACACTTACCTGGATCCTGCTTATGCTGGGACGGGATGACCAGGATCCACTCTTCCTGCAGGTCAAGGAAGCGAAGACATCTGTGTTGGAGCCATACCTGGGTAAAAGCGCCTACTCACATCAGGGTCGACGTGTGGTGGAGGGACAGCGGTTGATGCAGGCAGCAAGCGATATCTTCCTTGGCTGGGAAAGGGTACCCTCTGGGATCGATGGTAAATCTCACGATTTTTACCTCAGGCAATTATGGGATTGGAAGGTTTCAGCAGATGTTGAGGTGATGACAGCGGGTGAAATGTCAATCTACGGCAAAATGTGTGGCTGGACTCTGGCCCGCGCGCATGCCCGTTCCGGGGACCGGATTGCCATCGCCGCGTATCTTGGTAAGGGTAAGGTCTACAACCAGGCCCTGGTTGAATTTGCCACCACCTATGCAGACCAGAATGAGCGCGATTACCAGGCGTTGGTCGCAGCAGTCAATGACGGCAGGATCAAGGCTGAAACTGGCGTCTAAGCTGGCGCAGTTCTACTCCTTCTACTGTTGGGTGAACGGTTTATAATATCCC
>JBJYXV010000011.1:0-1553 GCA_046260155.1 Anaerolineales bacterium | reverse complement strand
GGCTTATAGGCTCTTACACTGTATCGAGTTCTGATCAAATCTTGAAAGTTCATATTTTGCTCCCGAATATCAATAGATAGGGTAGAGTTAAGTGTGTAAATATAAATCTGGATAGAATTTGAGACACCAGAATAGCTCCTTTACCTAAAGGATTAAAAAAATCACCAAAAAGGAGAAACTGATGTCTCAAAATGATGATACCTCAGGTCAATCAATACGACAACAAATAGAAGAATTCTTGGAAACAAATGAAGGAGAAAATCTACTTCGTAATATCGTTGAATGGATACTGCAGGAGCTGATTGAATTGGAATTCAACCAGCAAATTGGTGCTGAGCGCTATGAACGGAGCGAGGAACGGCAAGGATATCGCAATGGATTCCGTTCAAGAGATTTGTTCACAAGGGTAGGCCGTATCACATTGCGAGTTCCTCGAGATCGAGAAGGACGTTTTAGCACGCAACTTTTTGAACATTACCAACGCAGTGAGAAGGCACTTGTGTTAGCCCTGCAAGAGAGTTATCTGCAAGGTGTATCAACACGTAAGATGCGGCGCATCACCGAGAAGCTGTGTGGGGTTGAATTCAGCAAAGATCAGGTCTCGCGCATGACACAAGCGCTGGATGAAGAATTGGACCCTTGGCGCAAGCGCTCCCTCGAGCAGCCATATCCCTACCTGATGGTTGATGCCCGCTATGAATATGTGCGTGAGAATGGCCATATTGAAAGTGACGGCGTGCTGACCGTAAAAGGTGTGAACGCACAGGGATACCGGGAGATTATCGGCATAGATGTAGCCCCTGGGGAAGAAGAGGCCACCTGGGGAGAGGTATTTGCTGATCTGCTGGAACGAGGCTTGGATCCCCGATCTGTACGTTTGGTGGTATCTGATGAGCATCGAGGCTTGAAAAGCGCTTTGAGACGATACTTCCCCGCAGCGATATGGCAGCGATGTCAGACCCACTACCAGCGCAATGCGGGGTCCAAAGTGCCTCGAAGGGCACGAGACCAAATCCACAGCCAGCTCAGGGACGTGTTCGATGCACCTGACCAGAAACAAGCCTTCAAACGAGCAAACAGATTAATCGAAGAATGGGCAGTTACATATCCAGATTTATCAGCCTGGCTGGAAGAAACCATCGCAGACGCCTTGGCAGTGTTTGCTCTGCCAGCATCACACCAAAAACGGTTGCGAACGACCAATGCTCTGGAGCGTTTCCATCAGGAAGGTAGGCGGCGAAGCCGAGTGGTTCGCATCTTTCCAAACCGGGCGAGCTGTTTGCGATTGGATACTGCCCTAGCGATGGAACAGTCCGAAGAATGGCTCACTGGTCATCGTTACTTGGAAATGCAGATCCTGATGGACCCACCTGATGTCACCGCCACCTTGGCAAATATTGAAGTCATGACTAGTGAGGCTTCATTAGCCTGAAGGAATATGTAGGGATTGAATCCTGAATGTTAAGGAGCGAATTTACACACAATTCTTGACACAACTTTTTTAAGTTGACAATCAATTTTCAATATGCTATTATTTTTATAGGAAACCGTTT
>JBJYXV010000010.1:0-4220 GCA_046260155.1 Anaerolineales bacterium | reverse complement strand
GCGGAGATGATCTTGATGACTCTCTCGCTGAATGACGCCGATGGCAACCCCACAAAACCAGAGGCTGCCGTTGCTGCTGTCAGGAAAGTGCTGGAAGCAACAGGTCTACCGGTTGCTGTTTTTGGCCCGGGACAATCTGATGTGGATAATGAGCTTTTGGTGCCAATTTCAGACGCTTTCAAGGGTGAACGTTTACTCTTGGGCATCTGTGAGGACAAGAATTATCGCACAATTGCGGCTTCAGCAATGGCTAACGGCCACCTGGTGGATGCCCGCACGGCAATGGATGTAAATCTAGCCAAACAGCTTAACATTCTGATCAACGATATGGGCCTTCCTCTGGACCGCATCATCATGGATCCCACTACGGGAGCGCTGGGCTATGGTTTTGAATATGGCTATTCTGTGATGGAGCGTCTGCGCCTGGCAGCCCTACAGGGCGACAGCATGACCCAGATGCCCATGCTGGTCACCCCTGGAGAGGAATGCTGGAAAGCCAAGGAATCCAAGGTTGGTGAAGGGGTTCCTGAAGAATGGGGGGATTGGGCTGAACGAGCGATTACCTGGGAAACGCTGACCTCAGTAATGCTGATTGAATCAGGCGCAAACATCGTTGTACTGCGCCATCCAGAGAGCCTCAATCGAACTCAGGAAGCAATTGAAGACTTGACAGGATAGATAGGCGTAAAGCCCTTCCAGGATGTTCAAGCCTGGAAGGGCAGATGCGACTATATGGAGAAAAAATATGGCACTATCAGGAATACAAATCTACAAAATGCTACCACAGACCAACTGTAAGGACTGTGGCTTCCCAACCTGTCTGGCTTTTGCAATGAAATTAGCGGCTAAACAGGTCGAACTCAGTCTTTGCGAGCACGTCAGTGAAGAAGCTGCAGCCCAGCTCTCAGAGGCCTCTGCGCCTCCGGTACGACCGATGGCCCTTAAATCGAATGGTTACGAGGTCAAAGCCGGCAACGAAGTGGTGCTTTTCCGACATGAAAAAACCTTCTACAGCCGTCCTGGGCTTTTCGTGCGGGTGTATGACTCAATGACTGCTGATGAGATCAAGGCGAAGGTAGAACCAGCAGATAAATATGTGGTCGATTATGTTGGTATTGATCTGGATATGAATGGTTTTGTGGTCCAGGCGGATGGTGGTGACTTTGGTGCGGCAGTCGAGGCAGTGCGGGCAGTCAGCCACAAACCCCTGATCCTGATCGGCGAACCCGATCAAGTCAAAGCCGGGTTGGATAAACTATCTGAAGGCGAGACCGTCTTGATCGCCCATGCTACAGCAGAGAATGTGGAAGCGATGGCTTCCCTGGCAAAGGAGTGCGGTGCTGCCCTGGCAATCCAGGCAGACACGGTTGATGAAATGGTAGCCCTTTCGGAGAAAGTCCAGGCTGCTGGAGTCAAAGATGTGGTGCTCTCCCCGACGCAGCGCGGCTTCAAAGGCACATTGCTAGCCAATACAATTGCCCGGCGGATGGCGCTCAAGAAAACCTTCCGCCCGTTGGGTTTCCCGATCATCAGTTTCCCTGGAGATGCGGGTCGTCCAGCTCGTGAGACCATGTTGGCAGCGCAAGCGATTGGGAAATATGCCGGTTTTATTGTGCTCGATAACTTCTCACCAGAAACTGCTTACTCGCTGCTGGTATTGCGCGAAAATATCTTCACCGACCCGCAGAAACCGATTCAGGTTCAACCGGGAGTGTATGAGATCAATGACCCTGGTCCAGAAGACCCGGTGTTGGTTACGACGAATTTCAGTATCACCTATTTCAGTGTGGCGAATGAAGTAGAAAGTTCCGGGATGCCATCCTGGCTGCTGGTGACCGAATCCGAAGGTATGTCTGTCTTGACTGCCTGGGCTGCTGGTAAGTTCGATGCGGAGCGCATTGCCAAGGATGTCAAACGTTTCAACATAGCCGACAAAGTCAGTAAACATCAAGTCGTACTCCCAGGTCATGTGGCTGTTTTGTCCGGCGAACTCGAGGAAGAACTTCCAGATTGGGAAATTCGGGTTGGACCGCGTGAAGCGGTGGATTTGCCAGCGTTTCTCAAAACGGCACTCTAAGCAGTGATCAGTACACAGTCATCAGTGATCCATTCGGTTAACTGCATCGATCACTGATGACTGAAAAAAAACCTGAATACTGAAAACTGATTTATGGCCGAACATATTGTAAAATTTGACACTGCATCCGAGCCTGTCCTTGTTCCTACCGGTACACTGATCATCGAGGCGGCTCAAAAAGCCGGCGTGGAGATTTCGCAGCCTTGCGGCGGTCAAGGCCGCTGTGGTCGTTGCGCGGTAAAGATCGAAGATGGCAGTGTGCGGCGCCGTTCTACGCTGCGCCTTTCTGCAGAAGATGTTGAAAATGGTTATGCCCTGGCATGCCAGACGGTTATTGAGGGGGATGTCTCGATTAGCGTTCCACCTCAGGAGAAAATAGAACGCCGGTTAACCACAGACCGCACGGTTGCAGAAGTATCTGTTCCAGCAGGTTACAACCCACTTGAGGGGCAGACCATCCGCCGAATTCCTCTGACCCTGTCCCCTCCGAGCATGGAAGATCAAACCGATGATTGGTCTCGGTTACAAACGGCCATCCGGAAAGAAGCCGGTGTTTCAGAACTGCGTGCTTCGCTGGAGATGCTGCGCGAATTAGGCGGACTGCTGCGCGAAGGCGACTGGCAGGTCACTGCGATACTCAACTCACGTACCTGGGATTGCCCGGACTGCCCTGCTCAACTGCTGGATTTACAGCCTGGTCATGTGCCTGTGGATGCTCCATTATGGGGTGCAGCTGTTGACATCGGTACCACGACTGTCAGTGTCTGGCTGGTCGACCTGCTTACTGGGAATGTACGTGCCCAGGTAGCTGAATATAACCAACAAATTTCGCGTGGCGAAGACGTGATTTCACGTATCATCGTGGCTGGTAAAGAAGGCGGCGCGCAGGTCATGCAAGACCTGGTATTAGGTACGATCAACGAGTTGCTCGAACGAGCTTGCAAGCGCGTCAATGCAAAACTGCGTGATGTCGTAAAGGTGACGATCGCGGGTAACAGCACCATGATGCATCTGCTCTTGGGAATACCGGCAAATAGCATCCGGCTGACACCTTTTGTTACAGCAATTAACCATATTCCTCCGCTGACAGCACTGGACGTTGGATTAGAAGTGCATCCCAAGGCAGTGGTTGATTGCCTGCCTGGCGTGGCATCCTACGTCGGTGCAGATATCACCGCGGGGGCGCTTTCATCTGGTATGACGGATTCCGAACAGGTGACCTTGTTCCTGGATGTTGGTACGAATGGAGAGACGGTATTAGGATCACAAGATTTCTTGGTAACCTGTGCCTGTTCAGCAGGGCCGGCCTTTGAAGGGGCTGGAGTTCTTCACGGGATGCGCGCTACCAGCGGGGCGATTGAAGAAGTTTGGGTCAACGGAGAGACTTATAAACCTACCTTCCGGGTGATCGGCAATCGTAAACCGCGCGGCTTGTGCGGTTCTGGTTTGATTTCTCTTCTATCAGAAATGTTCTTAACCGGTGTGGTTGATAAGGGCGGCAAGATCAATACAACGCTGGATACAGAGCGTGTTCGAAATGGCGACCACGGAAGCGAATATGTAATTGCCTGGGCGGATGAGACCAGTACCGGCGAAGATATTGTTATCACCAACGTAGATATTGACAACTTGCTGAGAGCTAAAGCTGCAATTTACGCCGGTTTCACCGTTTTGGCAGATGGTGTTGGATTCCCAATGGAAATGATCGAGCGGGTGCTGATCGGTGGTTCGTTTGGCAAATATATCAATGTTGAAAAAGCTGTCCAAATTGGCTTGCTGCCGGATATGCCCTGGGAGAACTTCGATTTCTTGGGTAATACTTCCGTCAAGGGCGCATATCTGGCATTGATCGATCACAACCAGCGGCAGCGCATTACCGAGATTGCCGCTCGAATGACCTATGTCGAACTATCCGCTGACAATACGTTTTACGATGCTTTCATGTCAGCCCTGTTTTTACCTCATACAGATCTGTCACTGTTCCCGACAGTGGCGGCTGCGATGGAGAAATAAACGGTGAGCAGGTGTCTGGTTACATCACCCATCGTCCCTGGATCACCGATTAACCATAAACTAATTTGAAGGAGCGAGACGAATGCATATCATTGGCGAGAATATTCATATCATATCCCAGGCTGTTAAG
>JBJYXV010000009.1:0-6160 GCA_046260155.1 Anaerolineales bacterium | reverse complement strand
AATATTTTTGATTGTCAATTGTGATTTTATTCACTTAGAACTCGTTGTGAAAGATTCATGATCCCCCGCAGGACGGTTAAGAATTGATATCTGGAATCGAAGGTTTGAAATAATCAGGATAAGCTGTTCTTTATTAAACACCACAATCATTTTCACATTAATTTCTCATGCCGTGCAATTTTCTACAACAGGCAGGCAGTGATCCAGTTCACAGGGTTAGAAGCTGCCGGTTCACAGGCAGCCAGTTCAGGGGATTACTGACCGAAAAGCGAGGATTTGCTACACTTTGGGCAGTTCAACCGGAATAAGGTAAGTGTTCAAGGAAGAATGAAAATGATACCGAATAATTTCCGCCCACTCCAAGAATTCGATAGCCAGTACCGCAACCGCATCCAGCAGGAGGCGGCAAATTCCCGCCTGCTCAAGTCCGTTCCGAAAAAGGATGCGCCCAGACGAAAATTCCCTGCCTGGGAATTCAACCTGAGCAAGTTCCGGATCTTCAATCTGCGCGAACGGCACGCCAGTTAACCGGTTCACCCCCGGTAGTCTAAGCAATATTGAGCTTGGTTATTAATTGCCGCTTGTGACTTGGCGGATCCAAACCCCAAAAGATTTGCTCCTCCAGAAACAAAGATTTTGGGGAGGATTGGGTAAGCCCCGGAAAAGCTGCGTGCTTTCCGGGGCATCATTTTTAACCTGAAGGGTGGGGATCAAACCTTCAAGCGATCCGCAAATGATTGGCGAAATTTCACCACCTTGGGAGCGATCACCACCTGGCAGTAGCCCTGGTAAGGATTGCGCTTGAAATATTCCTGGTGGTATGGCTCAGCAACGAAAAATTCTTCAAAAGGTTCCAGCTGGGTCACGATGGGGTCGGCCCAGATTTTCTCAGCGGTGATCTCAGCTATGATTTTCTCAGCAGTCGCGCGCTGCTCGTCGTCGTGGTAGAAAATCACGGAGCGGTACTGGGGACCGACGTCGGCGCCCTGGCGATTGAGGGTGGTGGGGTCGTGGATGGTGAAGAAAATGCGCAGCAGGTCTTCATAGCTGATCACATTTGGATCAAAATGCACCTGGACAACTTCTGCGTGCCCAGTGTTCTTACCGCATACCTGCTCGTAAGTGGGATTCTTAACGTGCCCACCAGCATAGCCCGATACAACCTGCTCAACGCCTTTCAGGTCCACGTAGATCGCTTCCAAACACCAGAAGCAGCCACCTCCCAGGGTGGCGATCTCTAAATTCTGATTACCATTATTCGTCTCATTGCTCATTGGATCATTCCTTTCAATACCCTACTGATAAATTCTTCTTCATAATAATCGTATTCCGTCCCTGGTAGGTTGGGCGCTCGATCTCCTGCCAGTCGAGGCGGGTGTAAAAGTTTTCGTGATTACGGGTGTACAGGTAAAGATGGCACACCTTCAGTTTTTTCGCCAGTTCAGCGCTATATTCTACCAGGTGCGAACCGATACCTTGCTTCCTGAAATCTGGGTGGACATAAACGCCGCCTAACCAGTGGGTGTATTGGGGATGGGTTTCCATCTCCCGGATTTTCAAGCTGGCACTGGCGATGGGCTGGGAGCCGCGTAAGCGCACGATGGTCAGCGGGATGTGATCCCTGTTTAAATATTGACCCAGAGTCGTGCTGATTTTTTCCCGGGAGCTGTCCGGATCATTGCGACCCCATTCATTGTAAAACCAATCAGCCAGAGTGGGCAGCAGCTCGGGCTGGTCAGCCAGGTAAATGTAGCGATCGTTTGCATGGGCTGGCATAGATCACACCTTATGAAATGACCTCCCTGATCCCCTGTACATGCGCTTTGAAATGCATGGAACCGTAATGGAAGAGCCGCTCCAGGTTCACGTACCCACTCAGCATGGGGTCCCAATCCGGGTAATCAACGCCGACCTGCCATTCACCATCCGTGATGCTCTCCAAAGACTGCAGGGTGCGTGCATGGGCCTGATCATACTTCTCAGGCAGGGCAGCCTTGTCCAGGTACCGTGCTCCCCGCCGGGTGAGATATGCGTTCAGGCGGTTGAAAAGCCCAGGGGGCAGCTTGGGCACCCACTTCAAATGCCTGATCAGGCGTACATCCGAGGGCAGGTTGCGAGGAGCTAGGCTCATGTGGTAGAGCACATCCCGGATCGTCCAGGCTGGATTCAGGCTAAGTCGATCCAGCATTTCTGCTGGTATTTCCTCCAAAAGAAGGTGAAATTCCTGGCGCGTGGCTTCGAGTTCAACGCGTAATTTTTCCTTTGGATCAGCATTTTGGTTGAGTCCGACCTCTTTGGACATCTTCATTCTAACGACGGGGGGTAATCATTCTTACCCGTTGGCTTCTGGCTGGTAGACAGCCAGCGTTTGCCGGGCAAAATCCTGGACGCTGGCCCGCATGGCCCCGGGAGCCAGGATTTCTACCGCGCCGCCGTGATTCAACAGCCACTTGCGGGCGTTTTCAAAGGTATCAAAATTGAGTTTTAACCGGTACCATCCATCTTCACCCTGTTCAGGTGGAACTCGATCGCCGGGTAAGATCGGATCTTCATGGTACTGCAACATTGCGAAGGATTGTGGTGACAGGCGCACCAGCACCGGGTATTGGGGCTGGTTTCGCTCGTATTGTGCGCTCCACTGCTGCCAGAAATCTACCAGGTTGAATCCAGGCGGTATGTTGAATGTGCGCTCTGTGAGCCGGGCATCCAGGATATCGGAGACTGGCAGCACGAAGATAGATTCCTCCCGGCTAAAGACCAGGTACCAGAGATTTGTTTTTGCGACCAACCCATAAGGAGCAACCCGGTGTTGAACCTGAGCTCCGAAAGCCAGGCGGTAGGTCAGCTCCAGGCAGCGGTCTGCCCATAAGGCATGCTGCAGGGTCGCCAGGTGGGGGGTGGCCTGCTCGGTTTGGAACCAGGGACTCGAGTCGAGGTGGATCCGGGCCTTGGCGCGGGAGCCTTCCGGTTGCAGGATCTCTGGCAGTGCAGCGGAGACCTTCAATAAAGCGGCGCGCAGGTCCTGATCGACACCCAGCTGCTGCAGGGCAGCAGGGATATTGAGCATGAACAGGGCACGCACTTCGTCACGGGTTAATCCGGTCAGATTGGTGCGGTAGCTGTCCAGCAGAGCACAGCCACCACCCGGACCCCGTTCGCAGTAGACGGGCACACCGGCTGTACTCAGGGCGTCCAGATCACGGTAGATCGTGCGCTCGGAGACTTCCAATTCGCCAGCCAGCTCCCGGGCAGTAAGCCTGCCCCTGGTTTGCAGCATGAGTAGTATGGATAGCAATCGATCGGCGCGCATGAAGTTTCTAAGGATTCTAACATTAATTCCTGACAATGGATGTCAGGAATTAGCTGCTATGATGCAGGGGAAAACTTCCCTGTGCAATTATTTAGACTGGATGGATAAGGAGAAATAGCATGGCAGAAATTGAAGTGCGTATTGTTGCTCTCGAACCAATGCGGGTAGCCAGTGCGTATGGCTTCGGTGAGCAGCCGGAAATGATCGCCTGGGAGAAAATATTCGATTGGGCAAAACGCCAGGGAATCAAAGATCTTTCGTCCCATCGCTTCTTTGGCTTTAATAACCCCAGCCCGTCTCCAGGAAGCCCCAACTACGGGTACGAGCAGTGGATCACGATCGGTCCGGAGGCGGAAGGCGATGATGATATCGAGATCAAAGATTTCCCCGGTGGGCTTTACGCGGTAACCCGCAGTGAAGGCTTGCAGAACATCAGCGAAAATTGGATGAAGTTAGCTGTCTGGCGCGAGGAGAGTAAATACCAGCAGGCCCACCACCAGTGGTTGGAGGAATGCTTTACGCCGTTAGCGGAGCGCCTGGAGGATTACGTTTTCGACCTGTACGCCCCGATCGCCGGATAAATCTACCCCAACCTGTATTTTCTTGGGTCCATCCATGGCCGGGTCTGCTGGGATCAGATTTGCGGTGCTTACTCAAATTGTCCAGATATAACCAGCTGGTGAATTTTCCAAAGCGGCTCCCATACGCCATCTTCCATATTTGAGAGCAGGATCACGTTAATATCCTGATCGGGAAAATAACGCATGACCGCACTCACGCCTGCATTCGTGCCTTCTTTTTGATAACATACGATCTTTCCATCCTGCTCCACATAGAACCACAGGCACAAGCCATATTTCATGATCCAGCCATCTTTCTCGCTGTGGACAACGTGCGGGGACAGGATTGCGGAAGTCAGTTCATGCGAGAGAAATTCGCCGGCTTGAATCTTGTGCAGAAAACGATCCAGATCTCCAGCGGTGACATAGGCACCACTATCCGGAGAGCCAATGGGTGGATAGGCATAGATATTCTTTTTCCATCCTTCGATGATGCCTTTTTCATTTCTGATCGGATCCGCTCCTTCAGCAACATTCTCATTGACCTGGCCCAGATCAAAGAAGTCCGAGTGAGACATTTTGGCTTTCCGAAAGATGTTTTCTCGAACGTAATCACGATAACTCACACCCATGGCTTTCTCAATCATTAATCCCAGCAAGATATAACTGCAATTGCAATAGCGGCATCCTTCACCTGGTGGGAAATTCGGTTCTTTGTCAATAAATTGGGGTAAGAAATCACCCGTATTCCTCACTGAATAATTGGGTTTTGCCTTCCACATTTCTTCATAAATCTCGCCGTCTTCTTCTTCACAATCATCGCCGATACCCGAAGTGTGGGTTAGAAGATGGTATACATTTACTTCTCTGGATATCTTTGTACCTTCTAAGCCCAGATATTCTATTGCGCTGGTTTCAAATTCGAGCAGTTTTGTATCGATCAGTTGTAATATCGCCACGGTGGTAAATAATTTGGTCAGGGATGCCGTATCAAACCGGGTATCCATGGTATTTCTTATTTTCCAGGCCCGGCTTGCATAACCAAATGCAGCGGAATAGATCTCCTCACTCCTGCGAGTGATCAACACCACACCTGAATACTTGTCAGCAGCTTCAAGTTCCTGGAAATATCGGGTAAGGGAATCCTGAATTTTCATGGTGTATCACCTCTGATGGCACACATTCAAGGATTGTACTGGAGCAAGGATTCTGGCCGGCTCAAATACTGGTTGATTAACTCAACCGCATTCTGGACACCGCGTTCACCCTGGATTTTAGCCCCCAATTTCGAACTGGCTTCCTGGAGGGCTTGATCCTGGGTTGCCTCCTGGAGTGCTCCGGCCAGCTTACCAGCACTTAATTTCAGGCGCGGGATGGGAGCCGGGCTGGCACCCAGCTGGTGCACTATTCGAGCCCAGAAAGGCTGGTCTCCGAAGTATGGCACGATCACCGAGGGTATTCCTGCACGCAATCCAGCTGCGGTAGTTCCCGCTCCACCGTGGTGGACGACAGCCGCCATGCGGGGGAAGAGCCAGCTGTGCGGGATATCACCGATCCTGAGCACATTTGCGGGCAGATCCAAGGCACCGAGCTCGCTCCAGCCGCCGTGCAGGATTGCTCGCTGCCCGCTCATTTCCAGCGCTTCCAGCACGATCTGCGTGGTACGGGTCGCTTCCACATCCAGCATGCTGCCGAAGCCGATGTAGACGGGTTTTGGTCCTTGATCGAGGAAAGCGCTTAATTCCCCTGGGGGCTGGTAATCCATATCCGGCAGGAACCAGTAGCCGGTCACATGCAGCTGCGCACCCCAATCGGCAGGTATGGGCAGTACGTACTGGCTGTAGCCGTAAAGGATCGGCACTTCGGAGACATCGATCGCTGAGTAGTAGCTCCAGGGCACAGGAGGTAGTTCCAGGATCTCCTGGCGCAGCTGGTTGATCACCGGTAGCGTTATGCGGAAAAATCCCAGGTTGTAAAACCGGAAGCTCCACCAGTTAACCCAGCCCAGGTTGGCCAGCCAGGGGGGCAGGCTGGAGGCTGCCATGCTGGGGAAAGCCCGGGTTGGCGAAATGGGGTAAAGGTAGGATGCCAGGGAGGGGATTCCCCGAGCTTGGGCGACGTGCATGGCTGCAAAGGCCAGGGCGGAGACCAGGACCGCGTCCGCATTCTGGACTGCTGCCTGCATGTCGATGAAGTACTGGCGTGCCAGGGGGGTGAACTGTTCATCGATCCAGCGCAGCAGGCGCACGGGATTGCTCCCCACCTGGCGCATGTCCTCCTGCATGGCCTG
>JBJYXV010000008.1:0-44142 GCA_046260155.1 Anaerolineales bacterium | reverse complement strand
ACGGGTATAACTTCCAATCCAGGTATCAATGCAGCTTCACCGGCATCGCTTTTGGGCACGAAGATTCGCTGGTAATCTTCCTGGCGGGCCAGGGCTGCCATGGGTAACACGCCGCAGACATGACGGACACTGCCATCCAGAGAGAGTTCGCCGACCACAAAGGAATCTTCCAGGCAGTCCTCGGGCAGCTGGGTAGTGGCGATCAAGATTCCCAGGGCGATCGGCAGGTCGTAGGCAGGACCTTCCTTTCGGACCGAGGCTGGTGCCAGGTTGACAGTCACGCGCTTGCGCGGGAAATACAGACCGGCATTCTTGATCGCCATCTGGACGCGATCACGGCTTTCCTGAACGGCTTTGCCAGGGAGGCCAACAATGATGACAGCTGGTAATCCTTGCCCGGTGTCGACTTCGACCTCCACCACCACGCCGTCCAGGCCATTGATGGCACAAGAGAAAACGCGGGCAAGCATGGATTTAGTTTAGGGTAGGAATTGGGAAAAGTCAATTGATTGCAAGATATTTACTGGAGCCATTCGTTTAAATCTGAATACACTTGTGGAGATCGTACCTTTGTTGATTCAAAAACCCCATCGATCCATTGAATCACAGGAATTGGTTTTTTGCACGCACGCGTAATCTACAGTTCCTGGATTGGAGAAACGTGATTTGGATTTAGACTGGAATTACAGAAAAAAAGCCCTGCTGCGCCACTACGCAGAAGAGCTTACTATTGATGCATCCACCCACTTACGCAGGCTGCATCTTCATTTTCTATTATAGCATAATGAGTCAAGCTGGTGATTTCACCAGCAAAACAGCTGATTTTGTGAAATTCCTTGCGGATTTGATGGATATCCGAACCACAATAAAAATTGATGAAAGGTTTGGGCATTACTGCTTTGCCCGAATAAAATAAATTAACCAGCAAGAAAAAATTTTTCACTACCTACACAAAAATTCATCAGGAAACCAGGTTCATTTTTGAAATTTGAGCAGGATCCCGAAACGATGCTACGATTGAAACATCGAGGATGTTAATTACTCCGATCATGATATACTTTTTTGAATCTAGTACCTCAAAAGATCGCATATGGAGTTTCTGGAATGGTCAAGGAATACGAATTAAGAGAAGATTTAGAGTCTGTTGCAGATTTATTACACCGCTATAATTCCAATCCGAGCAGCTGGTTGAGCTGGATAACATATTTTCTAGCGCGTTTGGATGATAAGTCGATGGATATCGATCCTGCCAACCAGCGCCGGTACGAAGAAATGCTATCTAACCTCCAGGACAATATTCATAATCGCAGGCGGACTGGTGGTTGGTAGGGAATTGATCCAGCACCGGCTCCGTGTTTATGATCCGCTGCAATACCTTTGACGAATAATTTTGCCTGGTATTCTCTTATTGTAGGAGATCGCCTGAACCATGCAAGGATATGGTGATTAAAATATAAAAAATCACCCCGAGTTCTCCTTGGGGTGATTTTTTGTATTGAATTGTTCGTGGATGCTAGTTGATGGGAACAACGTTTGCGGCTTGTAATCCCTTGGGACCATCTTCGACGGTGAACTCAACCATCTGTCCCTCGGCCAGGTTGCGGTACCCTTCTGCCATGATGGCAGTGTAGTGTACAAACACATCTGGACCATCGTCGCGGGAAATGAAGCCATAACCCTTGTTTCCGTTGAACCATTTGACTGTGCCGGTGATACGTTCTGTCATTTTCTTACAACTCCTATATAAATAAAAAGAATGTTACAGTAGATGCTACGGAGTTCCATCGGAGCAGTCAACAAAAAATGGCCGAAGACTAATGCCTCAGGCCATCGTCTTTCTCACATCCAACGGTAACTAACTGCATCCTTGCTGTTAAAATCGTATCAGTAAATAGAAATTCTGTCAATAATTCTCGACGGTTTTAACTTTTTGTATTTTTTCCTTCCGTGCTCGAGATATCAAATCCAGATCAATCAAAATCGACATCATCCTGTTCTGTTCGCTGCTTGATCGCTTTCTTAATTTCTTTTATCACCAGCTCCCAAACCTCTTTCCTGTTCTTTTCGCAATCACCCAGCAAATTTCTTATCGGATCGGTAGGCAATTGAGAGGCAAGTTCTGCTGCCGATTCGGGAAGTGAGTAATTCACCTTCTTGAAAACTTTTAATTTGGTTGTCTCTGTAGCATCCAGCAGTCCGCGCTCTGCTAATCCAGATTGCACCATCTCTATGGCTGACTGCCATGGGGAACTCGAGTCCTGTCTCAACCAGATATAGATCAAATCGGAGATTTTTGAGCTCTCTCCATCACCTGCCAGCTTTTTTGCAATCTGGACCAATTGTGATTCAAGGCTGTATTGAGGCCATTCGTCCGGGTTAGAGGTGGGCAATCCATATAATGCTTTGACTTTTCGAATCCCAAGCATTGCTTTTTCGTTTCGAACTTCGAAACTTATGTTGCCACAGGATTCCACAGATAATACTGCTGCGGTTAACATGGCTTCAGCGAGCTGTGAATATGAAACACTGGCATCAGTATGCATTAATTGGATGTTTCCCATCATGACCTTTTTAGCAAATTGATCCCCGTTCAGCAAGATAAGCTCACTCGGAGAGAGTGGATTGTTCGGATCGATGTTTGAAGTGTTCACCATGTTTGATTTCTCCTGATCGATAATTTGCCTAGAGAATACCTAGGAAGAAGTGTGAAAATTTTTGTTGCAACGATCGTACCAAGATCATGTTTTGGAAATGGGATATTTTGGACATCTAAGAATCTGACCTTATAAAAATGCAGCTCAGAAAGGATCAGCTGGAGCATTTCCTCTAATTCAGGAAACAACAAAGTTCTATTGTTTTGGGATAGAAAACTGATTGTTTTGAGAATTGTTAAAAGACTTCGGGGCTTCCTGGATCATGAGATGTGTTAAAATAACCGCATGTCAGTAGAAGAGAACCCTGCTCCCGAACAGCAGCGTAATCCTATCACCCAAGCAGCGCATAGAAAACAAGCATTCTGGCAGATTTATTTCCCATTAATCCTATTCGGGATCCTGGTTGTCGTTGCTATCGTTTTGGTTGTGCTCATCGATGATCGAGGGGCGAGTAAATGGGCAGATATTTCCTTGATCTATATCATCGCAATTGCTATGATCGCATTCCTTGTTACCACAATTTTACTGGTGATGTTAGTGGTATATACGGCTCGCTTGAGTAAAGCAACACCATTCTTCTTTTTCAAGGTTCAAAGAATTTTCTACCTGACGGAGATCCGGGTTAAGGATATCGCGAATATCGCATCAGAACCCTTTCTCCGCATCAACAGTTTTATTGCAGGGGTACGTGCCTTGCGCAGAAAATAAAAGCAGCATCTTTATGATTTAAACGGGGATTTATAGGCTAAAAATGAGGAGAGGATTTAATGAGTGACCAGACCGCAATTACAGAATCAACCCAGAGCTTTGAAACCAAGGTGCTTATAGGTGGAGCTGTCCTGGGGGCACTGGTTGGGTTGGCAGGTGCTTTCTTATTAATCAAGAATAACGAAAGGAAAGGGACAGAGCTCAACGTGTCCGCAGGGGAGGGTGTGAAATTGAGCCTGATTATCATGGCTCTCCTTCGTCAGGTTGCAGAACTCTAAGTTTAGGTAACGGTAAGAATATAAGGCAGAATATTTATTAGTATTTGAGGTAGGTAATGGAAGACTTAAAATCGATGACCATTATTCCTGTCCGAAAGGGGAGCCTGGGTTTAGAGGATTCAGAACTAGGTACTTACCTGGATCAGTTAACGGAATGGGAATTGCTTGAAGTTGATGGTGTAAAAAGATTGACCCGTGAATTCAAGTTCAGAAATTTTGCAGAGGCATTGCGATTCACCAATCAAGTAGGTGAGCTTGCTGAACAGGAAGATCACCACCCGGCAATTCTGACCGAGTGGGGGAAGGTGACTGTTACCTGGTGGACGCATGTAGTTAATGGACTGCATCTTAACGATTTCATCAGCGCGGCAAAAACCGATCAGATTTTTACTAGCTGAAATAAAGAAGATAAAATCTGGGGGTTGTCTCTCATGTCTAGATTTTCATAATGAGCACAGTAGAGCAGCTGTTTTCCATGAAAATGGCTCTTCAGCTTGATTGGTTCGAAAAATGACAGGATTGCATGCAAGGTGATGTTTGCATCTCGGGTAATCCCTGATGGTTTTACATTCGAAAAATAAATCCCCAGAACAGTTCTCCCTGGTCAGGTGTTTTCCATTATTTCAATCCTTCTTTGCGGGAGACAGGATTAGATGAAAAAAATTCGGATCGACATCTTACTGGTTGAGCGAGGTATGGTTGATAGCCGGTCGAAAGCTCAACGCCTGGTAATGGCGGGACAAATCAGGGTGAATGATCAGGTCGTTCAAAAACCTTCAGTATCATTTCCCGCTGATGTCGATATAAGTATCGATACTGGCCAAAATTATGTGTCACGAGGGGGAGAAAAATTAAGAGCAGCTTTGGAGAGTTTTAAGATTGAGGTTGGGGGTTTGGTGTGTGCCGATGTGGGTGCCTCCACTGGGGGATTTACAGATTGCCTGATCCAGCATGGGGCTGCAAAGGTGGTTGCCATCGATGTGGGAAAAGGGATCCTAGATTGGAAACTCCGTCAAAACCAGAAAGTCGTCGTTCTAGAGGGAGTCAATGCGCGAAACCTCCAACAGTTACCTGCTGCCATTGATCTCGCAACGATTGATGTTTCGTTTATTTCATCAAAAGTGCTGTTGCCGGTCGTCCGGAAATGGTTTCGAGATTCCGGAGGCCAGGTTATCCTGCTGATCAAGCCGCAATTTGAGGCTGGAAAATCCGAGGTGTCGCGCGGCAAAGGTGTGATCCGCGATCCTGTTGTGCACCAGCATGTTTTGAAGGACGTGCTCGAGTTTGCACAGGATTTGCAGTACCAGATAAAGGGCTTGATACAATCTCCCTTATTGGGGCCGAAAGGGAATAAGGAATTCCTGGCATGGCTTGCGTCTTCGATACATAACAGGCTCGATGTAGACTTTTTTATTAACCCCCTTTTCAACGATCCACAATCCTTGGGGTAATGGTTCAAAATAGAATTCAACCTAAAATCGTGTATACTTCAGCGCGGTTATGACTGATTCCATTCGAAACTTCTGTATTGTCGCCCATATTGATCACGGGAAATCAACCCTGGCAGATCGATTACTGCAGCTAACGGACACGATCTCAGATCGGGATATGAAATCCCAGGTTTTGGACAGTATGGACCTTGAGCGCGAAAAGGGAGTGACAATCAAGGCTTCGGCAGTACGCATGATGTATACCGCGCAAGATGGAGATGTGTACGAGTTAAATCTGATTGACACTCCTGGACATGTCGATTTTGGTTATGAAGTTTCCCGGGCATTAGCTGCTTGTGAAGGCGCAATCTTGGTAGTAGATGCAAGCCAAGGGGTGGAAGCCCAAACCCTGGCTAACCTCTACCTTGCTTTAGAGGCCAATTTAGAGATCATCCCGGTCATAAATAAGATTGACTTACCATCCGCCCGGCCTGATGAGATAGCTGAACAGATTCAGAATTTACTTGGCACCCCTGCTGACCAGATTTTAAGAATATCAGCCAAAAATGGATTGAATGTCAATGACGTGCTTGAAGCGATCATCCATCAAGTACCGCCGCCAAAAGGGGATCGGGATGCTCCACTGCGGGCATTAATTTTCGATTCCCATTATGACTCGTATAAAGGCGTGGTTGCGTATATTCGTCTTATCGATGGATTTATCACCAGAAGAGAAAATTTATTACTGATGATGAGCGGCTCCGAATTTTACCCGGTCGAAGTAGGCGTATTCACACCGGAACTCGTGGAAGTGAGCCAATTAAGCGCTGGAGAAGTTGGTTATGTAGCCACAGGATTGAAAACCATCAGGGAATGCAGAGTAGGAGACACCCTAACCTCTCCTGTGAATCCTTCTCCTCAGCCATTGCCCGGGTACCAACAGGTGAAACCGATGGTATTTGCAGGTATCTTTCCCGTAGAGGGGGAGGATTATGGGGATCTGAAGGATGCATTAGAGAAATTACAGCTGAATGATGCATCCCTGGTTTACCAACCTGAGACCTCCCAGGCACTTAATTTCGGATTCCGCTGTGGTTTTTTGGGTATGTTTCATATGGAGATCATCCAGGAACGCCTCGAAAGAGAATATGACCTGGATATCCTGGTAACTTCGCCATCTGTTGAATATGAAGTTGTATTGAGGACTGGGGAGCTGCTCAGGATTGCCTCTCCTGCTGAATTACCTGAAGAAGGTGATGTGTCAGAGATCCGTGAACCCTGGATGAAAATCGAGGTTTTTACGCCAACTGAATTCTATGGCACGGTGATGGAATTAATTACGAAGAGGAGGGGAATTTTTCTTGAACAGGATTATCCAACACCTGATAGGGTGCAGCTGATTTGTGAAATTCCACTTTCTGAAATTATCATAGATTTTTTTGATCAACTGAAATCCAGAACTCGAGGATACGCATCTCTCGATTACCAGTTCATTGAGTACAGGGCTGATGACCTGGTGAAGCTTGAAATTTTGGTGAATAATGAATCCGTAGATGCACTGGCCAGTATTGTCCACCGGGACAAAGCCTACCAGAAAGGGCAGGCTTTGATTTCCAAGCTAAAGGACCTGATCCCGCGCCAGCTATTTGCAGTGCCAATCCAAGCTTTTGCCGCAGGAAGAGTAATTTCGAGGGCAAATGTAAAAGCACTTCGAAAAGATGTCCTAGCAAAGTGCTACGGTGGGGATGTAACTCGAAAAAGAAAATTATTGGAAAAACAAAAACGGGGTAAAAAGCGGATGAAAATGGTTGGCAATGTGGAAATCCCCCAGGAAGCATTTTTTGCAATTCTCCGTCTGGAGGACAATTGAACACTGCCGGCCGCTCTAAGCTAACAGCGATTGGCCGCTGGTTGCCGGGACTAGCTATAAGCATTATCGCAATTCTGCTGCTGACCCGTTCCACAAACTGGTCTGAATTGTTAGCTGCCATCTCTGGAATCAAATTATCCTTATTTTTCCCGGCTTTATTTTTTTTTATTGTCAGTTTGGGGTTACGGGCGGTTGCATGGATGATCCTGCTCCAAAAAAAGGTGAATTTCAGCCGTGCGTTTGTGACTTTAAATGAAGGTTACCTTCTGAATAATATCTTCCCCTTTCGATTAGGGGAGGTAGGAAGAGCATTTATCCTTTCTAAGACTGCAAATTTAAGTGGGTTTTTTGTCATTTCAACCATCGTAATCGAGCGAACGTACGACATTGCTATCGCTGCGGGTTTACTGCTGGCAACACTTCCCAACGTATTTTCAATAGGTAATAACCAATCAATCGCAGTTTTGGTGCTGGTGCTGGTGATCATTGGGCTATTCACGATGTTTGCAGTAGCTCGAAACCGGAGCATTATCATCACGAAACTTGAAGCTTTTAGCTCAAAGAGATTTGGCATCGCAGATCGGATCATCCCCCGTATCAACTCATTATTAAAAGGCTTTGAGGTGTTAACCAGTCTCGATCAATTCTTGTTGAGCTTCTTCCTGATGATGCTCAGCTGGTTGTTTGGAGCATTAGAATTAATTTTCTTATCGAAAAGCTTTGGCGTGAATTTGGAATTATGGATGTTTGGATTTATCCTGGGGGTAATATCACTTGGGATTGCTATCCCATCTGCCCCTGCGGGATTAGGGGTATATGAAATAGCAATGGTCGGAGCTTTTTCTTTATTGGGCTACTCCACGTCGGCCGGGTTGGGAATTGCATTTATCTCTCATTTCATCAGCATAACCTTTACTGGGTTGGTGGGGATGTATGGGTTTATCAGGGATGGGGAGTCCATCTCTAATTTGTACCAGAACCTGCGCAAAAGACGCATATTTAAACCAAATCCATAAAATGAAAATCCTTATTTCTTTAATGTATTACAGGCCACATTATTCTGGTCTGACGATATATACTGAGCGTTTGGCCCGAGCGCTCGTAAAAAGGGGGCACCACGTAACAGTTCTGACTTCTCGATTTGACGCGGCGCTCCCAGCCGAAGAATACCAGGACGGCGTCCAGATCATCCGGCCTTGGGTCCTGCTTGGAGTAAGCAAGGGAGTCATTATGCCCAGTATGCCGGTTTGGGCATGGAAGATTATCCGCCAGGTTGATATTGTTAATCCCCATGTACCCCAACCAGATGCTGCCGTGATGACAATGATCAGCAAGTTGTTGAAAAAACCCAGTGTTTTAACCTACCATTGTGATTTGCAGCTCCCACAAGGGATCGTACATTATCTAGCCAACCAGGGTTCTCACCTGGCCAATTCAATATCAGCCACCCTTGCAGATAGGATTGTCACGAATACTGAGGATTATGCGGAGAATTCACCATTTCTTTCAAAGTACCTGGATAAAATTCATGCAATTCCACCCCCCATTGAGTTATCAGAAGTCAATCCATCTATCCTGAATGCTTTTCGTGAAAAATATCACATCCAACCCAACGAGAGGATCATAGGCATGGCTTCGCGGTTAGCGACTGAAAAAGGTGTGGAATATCTTGTAAAAGCCTTACCCCCTGTGATCGAAAAATATCCGCATCTGCGAGTACTTTTTGCCGGTCAATTTCAGGATGTGCTTGGTGAGGAGGCATATTCGCAGAAACTCGCGCCGCTGATAAATGACCTGGGTCAGCATTGGACTTTTTTGGGTGTTTTAGATTCCAAAGAATTCTCAGCCTTCTTTCATACAGCTGAGCTGACCGTATTGCCAAGCATCAACAGCACAGAGTCGTTTGGAATGGTCCAGGTAGAATCAATGATCTGCGGGACTCCGGTAATCTCCACTGATCTGCCAGGCGTACGCCAACCAGTCATAATGACGGGTATGGGTTGCAGCATACCATCGAGGAATGCAGCAGCGTTATCTCAAGCGATCCTCGAAATCCTGGATCATCCTGGTAAATATAGTGGCGACCAACAAGTTGTGAAAGAGCGTTTTTCTCCAGATTCCGTTGCTGGACAATACGAGACTTTATTCAAGCAGCTGATTCCCGACTAAAATTTGCCAATTTTACTCCTGCAACTCCATGAACCAAGATAAAATATGCCCATGGTAGAAGAACCTCCCAGTTTGGATTCGAAATTCAACCAGGATTATTTCTCAACAGAGGCATATTCTGGGGTATCCTTTGAGCGCTACAGCCAGTATTGGTGGTCCAACCGGTATTATGGAAAGTTAATTCTAAAGCATGGACCGGGTTCTGGTAGGGTGCTGGAAATTGGTTGTGGGTTAGGCCATTTATTGGGATGGCTGGTTAATACTTATGAGGTATACGGAACGGATATTAATCCCTGGGCGCTCTATTCTGCTACAAAGAATGTGCCGCAAGGGAAATACCTGTATCTATCCGCGGAGGATCTGGGTGTATTTCCAGATCACGTTTTCCAGGTGGTGATCGCCAAACATGTAGTTGAACATCTAATTGATCCTGAGGCTGCCATTGCAGAGATCAGCAGAGTCCTCGCACCTGGTGGGTTATTGTTATTGGCGACTCCGAACACTGCATCCATCGCCCGGTCAATAAAGAAAAGTGATTGGATTGGATATCAAGATCCAACGCATGTCAGTCTATGGTCCCCGGAAAAATGGTTGAACACCATTCGTACAAATAATCTCATGCCTACAAAGGTTTACTCAGATGGTTTCTGGGATGCTCCTTATCTTCCCTGGCTGCCGACTTCGGTTCAGAAGGTGTTATTTGGAGCGCCGGGAGGCTTTCAGGCAATGATTGGATGGAGCATCATCCCACTGAGATTGGGTGAGAGCTTAATCGTCCTGGCGGAAAAAAATGAACGATGAGTTAAGCGTTCTTGATTATATTAAGGCTCTGCTGACACCATGGCGAGGCTCACCGCCGCCAATTCCACCTTTGGAGCTAGATGAGGATATTGAAGTTGCGGCCAGCCAGGGTTCACAATTTGATCTGCCTGTTCAGGAAGTTGAACCGGATGATTCAGCAATTAATACTCAACCCAGGGAGGAATACACCGTTCAAAGTTCAGGTTTTCCCTGGCTTCTGGTTTTAGCCTTGGGGGCAGCCCTTTTAGCACAAATAACTTTAGAGCCCAGAACCGAGCGTTCCTGGATCCTCGGTCTCTGCTTATATTTATTGGCGGTGCCCTTAGTAATTTTGGCCAATATGCGGAATGAATGGTCATTAGGTGTTCTCCCTGCTGTAAAGAAAATCACTGATCAACTCGAAGTTCGTTGGGTGTATTTAACTGCCGGTGCTATTTTCAGTTTCCTGGCATTTCTTACTCTCGGAGGTAATCATTTTACGCTGATCAATGTTGTATTGTGGTTTTGTGCCATGATCTTTACCTGTATTGGTTTCTGGCAGCCGTCAAGGGGTACATTCAAGGCGTTCCTTTCCAACCTAAGAAAGAAAAAAACAAATCGAGAATTGAATATCAGAATATCTACCTGGCTGGTATTACTCGTAATGACTACCGTGGTCGTGGTATTCTTCCGAATTTATCGATTTACCAGCGTTCCCCCTGAAATGGTAAGCGATCACGCAGAGAAATTATTGGATATCTGGGATGTACTGCATGGCCAGTTTTTGATTTTCTTCCCGAGGAATACCGGCAGGGAAGGATTCCAGATGTATCTAACAGCTCTTGTAATCCAGCTGTTTGGAAGTGGTTATTCTTTTAATAGTCTGAAAATCGGGACAATCCTGGCGGGGTTGTTCACACTGCCTTTCGTATACCTTATCGGCCTTGAAATCTCCAATAAAAGAGCTGCTTTATTCGCCACCTTATTTGCGGGGATCGCATATTGGCCAAATGTAATCTCCCGGATGGGTCTGCGCTTTACCCTGTATCCTTTCTTTTTAGCTCCGATGCTTTACTTCCTGATCAAGGGGCTGCGGCATTCCAGCCGGAATGATTTCATCCTCGCTGGATTATTTCTCGGCCTTGGATTGCATGGATATACGCCTTACCGGATAGTACCTCTGGTTGTTTCAGCAGCGGTTGGATTATTTTTATTACATTCTCAATCGAAAGGGTTCCGCAAACAAACCGGTTTTCATTTGTTCGTATTAATCCTGGTATCACTGGTCGTTTTTCTGCCCTTATTAAGGTTCTGGTTAGAAAATCCAGAAGTGTTCAGCTACCGGGCGTTCACCCGGTTAGGCTCCATCGAAAGTCCTCTCCCGGGTCCTTGGGGATTGATATTGATCAAGAATTTGTGGAATGCGATCATCATGTTTTTTTGGAGTAATGGGGAGATATGGCCAGTCTCTATACCTCATCGTCCTGCTCTTGATATCATCTCAGCAGCTCTGTATTTCACTGGCATCATATTGTTGATTACTAGGTATGTTCTTCGCCGAAACTGGCTTGACCTGTTCTTAGTGCTCTCTATCCCAATATTGATGCTGCCTTCAATATTATCCCTGGCATTCCCATCCGAAAACCCAACCTTGAATCGCACCGCTGGCGCGCTGGTTCCTGTATTTCTTGTTGTTGGTTTATCATTTGATGGTTTCCTTTCTGGGATTAAGCGCAGGGTCCCAAACCCAATCAACACCATCCTTGCCTGGACCGTCGGGATTGTATTTTTACTCGCTTCAGGTTACCAAAATTACGATCTGGTTTTCAACCAATACCAGCAGAATTATTCGCAATCCGCCTGGAATACCAGTGAGATTGGTGGAGCGATCAAGGATTTTACCGATACGATTGGGTCCCAGGAAAATGCATTTGTGGTTGCTTATCCCTACTGGGTGGATACGCGCCTTGTGGGTATGAACGCTGGTTTTCCAACGAGAGACTTTGCTATCTGGCCGGAGGATCTACCCAAAACGGTCGATGCAAGTGGAACGAAATTGTTCATTATTAAGGAGGAAGACACCGATTCCCTGGTTGACCTGCAAAACCTGTTCCCAGAGGGGATCGTCCAACGCTATACATCATCTTACCCTGGTAAGGATTTTTACCAGTTTTTTGTGTTTTCAGAATAATCATACAAGGCTTTCATTAGAGTGAACACACCATCGAACACCACTCCCAATTCCTCTCGGGTAAATCGAAGATTACTGGTAATTGGAGTATTGCTAACAATAATCCTGATCGCAGCAGCTTTCGTCCGCTTTCGCGGGTTAAATTGGGGAGAATACCAGTACCTGCATCCTGATGAACGCTTCATGGTTTGGGTCGGTACAGATATCTCGCCAGTAACCACCTTGGGTGAATATTGGGATACAGCCAATTCCAGTCTAAATCCGCACAATCGAGGCCACAGTTTTTACGTTTATGGAACCCTACCTCTATACATGGCGCGCTATGTCGTCGAATGGGTCTATGGGCATTCGGGTTTCAACGAGATGACCAATGTTGGTCGATTTTTATCAGCGACTGCTGATTTACTGACGGTCTTATTTGTATATTTGATAGGGGCGAAAGTCTACAGTAAACGGGTTGGTCTGCTCGCAGCAGGTTTTTCAGCTTTTGCTGTACTTCAAATCCAGCATGCCCACTTTTTCACGGTTGATACTTTCACTGTCTTGTTTTCAATGCTGGCGGTGTATTTTTCAGTGAGAATTGCATATGATCCGCTAAGAATTCCTGTGAAGGAATTTGAAGATTTGGATTCCCAGCAGGGTGCTGTCGGATCAGAATCCCACCAGGAAACAAACGAATCTCTGAGCGCATTACAAACCATTCTCACATTCGTCCGGAGCCAATTTTTCCTGTTGTCGGTGGGATTTGGTGTTGCCTTGGGTCTGGCGGTCTCCTCAAAAGTGAGCTCAGCACCACTTGCGATATTGCTTCCCTCGGCCATGCTGATTCGACTTTCTTCCTATAAAGGGGCAGCTCAACGGAGATGGGTTTGGCATTTGTTTGGATATCTGATCCTGGCTGGTATGATCAGCTTGGTCGTATTCCGGATATGCCAACCGATGGCTTTTAGTGGACCAGGATTTTTTGGGATCACTCCAAATCCTGCCTGGATAGCGAATTTACGCGAGCTGCAAAACCAGGCTGGTGGAGATGTTGATTTTCCACCAGCGCTCCAATGGGCCAGGCGTCCTGTTTGGTTTGCATGGGAAAATATGGTCAAGTGGGGGATGGGTTTACCAATGGGGATTCTGGCCTGGACAGGATTCTTGTGGATCGGCTGGCGAATGTTGCGCGGGGAAATTCGCAAACATATCCTGCTTTGGGGCTGGACTGCATTGATCTTTGTTTGGCAGTCAATGATCTTCAATCCTTCCATGCGCTACCAGCTGTTGATCTACCCTATTCTGGCGATTTTCGCATCCTGGGTAGTTTTCCGATTATTTGGTTTCAGGAGCGGGGAAAACGGGCAAGAGGATGGGTTTTCCGAAATTGATTCGATGCGAGAACAAGCTGATCACTCTGCACACCTTTTACAAAAAAATAAAAGGCGGCGATACTTTGCCATTATTCTCGGCGCGGGAGTGTTAATAGCAACAGCATTATATGCATTTGGATTTTCAAATATCTACATTCGACCCATTACCCGGGTTGAAGCGTCTCGCTGGATATACCAAAATATCCTGGGTCCTATCAGCCTGCCAATTCAAACAGCCAAGGATGAAATTCTTCAGCAAATCTCTTATCCCTATAATTACCAGATCAGCCAGGAAATACCCTTTATCACAAATTTCAAGGCAAATCAAAGTGGAGTACTTACAGAAATACTGGGATATCAAGCGATTGATCCCCAGGCTAATTTTGGGAGCAAAACAATCGAAGTTAGTGTCTCTGAGATACCCGGTGGTGGAGGGCAATCATCGGCTACAGAGCTAGACCTGGAATTCGTTCCTGGAGACCAAGAAAACCCTACGGTCAGTGCCTCGGCCTTTGAATATCCTATACCTTTGATCGCAAACGAGGAATATTATCCCCAGTTAACCTTACCACCAGGCCAGGGACCGATCAGCCTGGATGGTGAACTGGAATTTATCATCCAGAATGGTCAAGAACATCAGGTGAAGATACCCTTAAATAAGGTGCTGATTGATTCAATTAATCCGAATCTGATCGCTTTCACCTCGCCTGTGGATGGATTTCTGAGCGAAGTGAGGTTGCACCTAATTCCGCCCGCCGCTCCTACAGAAAAAACCTTAACGTTTGAACTTTCATTCCAACCTGATGCAGAAGAAGTCCTTGCTACGGGAACATTAACGGGCAGCTTTATCGCAGGGTTGGATCAACCTGGCTACCAGGTAGCACTGGATCATCCCCTGGATTTAGTCGAAGATAACGAGTATCAGCTCAAAATCAACCTGGATAATTCTCAAGGGAGCCTGATTCTTCGTGGAGCTGCTGTCGCAAATGAGGGTGCATGGGATGATGGGCTGCCAGTCCGCCTGGATGGATATGACGGTTTTGCGGGTATTTACGAGCCCGGTTTAAACTTTGATATGTACGAAGATGATAATCCAAACAAGCTGTCTCGATTTTATGAGATATTAGATCATGCGGAGTACATATTTTTCAGTTCCAGCCGTCAATGGGGGACACTTCCGCGTATTCCGGAGCGTTTTCCCATGTCGAGCGAGTACTACCGGTCCCTGCTCGGTTGTCCTCCGGAACGAAGTATCGAGTGGTGCTACAATGTCGCCCAGGTAGGGGATTTCGTGGGGGAACTGGGTTTCGAATTAATCGAAGTGTTTCAATCAGATCCGTCAATTGGCTCGATCCGGATTAATGACCAGGCTTCTGAAGAGGCTTTTACGGTATATGATCATCCCAAAGTATTTATCTTCCGAAAATCCGAGGATTATAACCCGGAAAAAGTGAGACAGGTTCTTGGGGGAGTCGATTTATCCACAGTAAAACATATCACCCCAAAGAAAGCAGGTGAATTACCGAAAGATATGATGCTGCCAGTGGATAGATTATCAACCCAACGTGAAGGTGGTACCTGGTCACAGCTGTTCAACATCAATTCCTTGATCAACCAGTCGCCTGTAGCAACTGTTGTTGTCTGGTATTTTTCAGTAGCATTGTTAGGGTTGCTCGCTTATCCCATTCTGCGATTCGTGTTTTTCGGTCTGTCTGACCACGGGTATCCACTTGCGCGTAGTGCTGGTTTACTCTTCTTATCGTATTTTGCATGGCTATCTGGATCATTTAAACTGCCCTTCAGTCGTACCACGATCTCCATCATCATGCTTCTGTTTGCAATTGGCTCAGCAATCGCGATTTACTACCAGCGTGAGAGCTTGAAAAAGGAGTGGCAAGAGCGGCGGACCTATTTCCTGGTGATCGAAGGATTGTTTCTAGCATTATTTATCGTTGATTTAATGATCCGGCTTGGTAATCCGGATCTGTGGCATCCCTGGAAAGGCGGGGAAAAGCCAATGGACTTTTCCTATCTGAATGCGGTGCTCAAGAGCACTACCTTTCCTCCGTATGATCCTTGGTTTTCCGGCGGGTACATCAACTATTACTACTACGGGTTTGTGTACCTGGGCGTGTTGGTGAAATGGCTGGGGATCGTGCCGTCAGTTGCTTATAATTTGATTATTCCCACGGTATTCAGCATGATCGTGATGGGGGCTTTCTCCATTGGGTGGAACCTGGTTGATACCGGGAAATCCGTAATCAAGCATTTCAAGAAACTCGTAAAATCGATCCCGTTTATTACAGGGATCGCTGCTGGTACCGCAGTCGGAATACTGGGTAATCTTGGCACCTTGCGAATGATTTATCAGGGTTATCAGAAGCTGGCGGCTCCTGGTGGAAATATTGAAAGCGTGAATATTCTATATCGAATATTCTGGACGATCAAAGGTGCCTTGATGAGCATCACCGGTTCCTCTCTGCCTTATGGAATTGCAGATTGGTATTGGCTGCCCAGCAGAGCAATCCCAGCCCCGAATGATGTCGAACCGATCACGGAGTTCCCCTTTTTCACTGTGCTGTATGGAGACCCCCACGCGCACCTGTTTGCACTGCCAATCACATTGCTGGCCTTGGCTTGGGCGCTGGCAATCCTGTTTGTTAAACCCTGGCAGGTTAACCCGCAGGAAGGCCGCAAGAAATCCATCCTGTGGCTGATCACCAGTTTAGTTGTCGGTGGTATGGCGATCGGTGCCTTGCGCCCGACAAATACCTGGGATTTTCCGGTCTATCTCGTCTTTGGTCTTCTCGCGGTGGGTTATATTTGTTGGAAACACCGGGATCCATCCTTCACGTTTTTAGGCATTCTCAAGGGGAAGCCTGCGTTATTCAGGCGGGCTGTTATTTCTGTGATTGCCATATCGCTCCTGGGAATATCGGCGTTTCTTCTATACCAACCCTATGCACATTGGTATGTCCAGGGATACACAAGCATCGCTCTTTGGAAAGGATCGCATACTCCTTTCTCGTCGTATCTTACCCATTGGGGAGTATTCTTATTCTTGATCATTTCCTGGATGATATGGGAGACCCGCGAGTGGATGGCGAACACACCGCTCGCACAGATCAGGAAGCTTGCCCCGTACAGGGGTGTGATCATTGGGGCAGGTGTATTAGCTCTGGTATGGATCATTGTCCTCTTGATAATGGGCATCTCAATTGCCTGGTTTGTCATCCCCTTAATCATTTGGGCAGTTTTGCTGTTATTCCAGCCCGGAATCTCTGATGCGAAACGGGCTGTGTTATTCATGGTTGCATCAGGGTTATCCTTGACCTTGATGGTGGAAATCATTGTTCTGGTTGGAGATATCGGCAGGATGAATACCGTGTTTAAATTCTACCTGCAGGTATGGACCTTGCTTGGCTTGAGTGCTGCTGTGGTATTTGGTTGGACGCTGGTATCTCTGTCCAGTTGGTCTGGACGATGGCAACTCATCTGGAAAGCATCCGTGGTCGTACTGGTCGCGTCAGCTGCTCTATATCCATTATTGGGAACCACTGCAAAAATAAAGGATCGCATGACCGGTGGTGTTCCCTTGACACTTGATGGGATGGCGTTCATGCGCTATGCAGAGTACGATGATCTCGGAACACGCATGGACTTATCAAAGGACTATGAGGCAATTCGTTGGCTGCAAGAAAATGTGGAGGGTTCACCGGTAATAATAGAAGGCAACATGGTGGAATACCACTGGGGAACGAGGTTTACCATCTATACTGGTTTACCAAACGTGATCGGCTGGAATTGGCATCAAAGGCAGCAAAGAGCAACCGCTGGTGAAGATTTGGTCCAGGGACGGATCAGTAATGTGAATGAATTTTATTTGACTACTGACCCCGAGAGGGCGAAAGATATCCTGGATCAATACCAGGTCAGGTATGTAATTGTCGGGCAGTTAGAGCAAGCGCTCTATCCCGGTGAAGGTTTGAACAAGTTTGCAGAGATGGAAGGTATACTCTGGAAAGAAGTATTCAGGACCGGTGATACGATTATTTTTGAAGTCATCAACTGATTAATTCTTTCACAGTTGGTATGAATATGCTGACATTTTTAATCTGGTATGTATTGATTACATTGATCGGGTGGGTGTCATTCCCGCTGATCTTCCGCTTGCTGCCTGCGCTCGCCGATCGCGGTTATTCTTTCAGCAGGATATTGGGTCTGCTGGTCTGGGGTTATGTATTTTGGTTATTGGCTTCCCTTGGAATTATCAATAACGATATTGGTGGTTTGCTGGTGGGATTATTCATTTTAATCGCTCTCAGTGCGTGGGCGATAAGCAGCTGCTCAATAGATACCCTTCGAACCTGGTTAAAGGAAAATAGGCTGCTTGTTGTCAGTGTTGAAATTCTTTTCCTGGTCGCCTTTGCTGGTTGGGCGCTTGTTCGGGCGGCGAATCCTGAAATCTTGGGAACTGAGAAGCCAATGGAATTGGCTTTCATCAATTCGATTATTCATTCACCGGAATTTCCCCCGAGGGATCCATGGCTCTCTGGATACGCAATATCTTATTATTATTTTGGATATGTGTTGACAGCGATGCTGGCAAAGTTGACCGCTACCCCGGGCAGCATGGCATTCAATCTCGCCTTATCACAAACTTTTGCTTTAGTAGCAATCGCTGCCTATGGAATACTCTATTCTCTACTGAATGTTTATAGAAAACAACCTGGTACTCAAGCTTCTTTAAAGAAAGATCAAAATCTCTTCTTATCTTTGTTGGGTCCAACCTTTATCTTGCTGGTGAGTAACCTGGAGGGTTTTCTCGAGGTGGTTCATGCCAGGGGGGTATTATGGAAGCAAGATGCAGTTGGGCAGCTGAGTTCTGCTTTTTGGACCTGGTTAGATTTGAAGGAATTAAGCCAATCTCCATCTTTGCCCTTCTCCTGGGTACCCTCGCGTTATCTTTGGTGGTGGCGAGCATCCAGAGTGATCCAAGATTATGATCTTTCGGGAAATTGGAGAGAAATTATCGATGAGTTCCCATTTTTTTCATTTCTGCTTGGAGATCTCCACCCGCATGTACTTGTGCTGCCATTCGCTTTACTGGCTGTGGGATTGAGTTTGAATATTTTCCTGGGGGGTGGGAAAGGAAGAACCCGCTGGTTGTGGATAAACCTGAAAATAAATTCGATTATTTTCTGGTTTGCTGCTGTAGTAATCGGGGGATTGGCCTTCCTCAATACATGGGATTTTCCCATGTATGTAGTTTTGTTCAGCCTGGTGTATGTTTGGTGGCTCTTCAAGTCTGGCCCAGGTGAAGCTTCCAGCGGGGTGAATTTGTCTGAACCAGACCTGGTGGAGGATGAAATTTCCCAGCAGAGATCAGTAATCTGGAATTTCATAAAGCAATTCATCAGCATCGCTTTTCCCTTGACTGTCTCGGGAGTCATTTTGTATTTACCTTTTTATTTTGGCTTCTCTTCGCAGGCAGGAGGCATATTACCAAATCTTGTTTATTCCACACGCGGAACCCACCTTTGGATTATGTTTGGATCTTTATTGCTGCCAATTTTTGCTTACCTGGTGTATATCTGGTCAGGTGACCGCGCGATGATTAATATAGGGAAAGGGTTTCTGGTCTCCTTAGGTTTGGTTCTGATCCTCTGGTTAGTTTCGTTGGGATTGGGAGTAGGCATTGCCAGCATTCCATTTCTGGGTGATATCTTCATCTCTTCTTTCGGTGGGGAGGTGAGTACATCTTTAGTGGCGGAGTCATTTTCGAGGCGGTTTGCCGGGTTGGGGTGGGTCACCCTATTGATTTTGTTCTCTTTTGTATTTGGTTATTTCATCAGTTTGATCGAAAAAAATAAGCGATCGAAGGTTGATGATCCAGCTCAGAACTCCCATGAAGAAATGGGTTCCAATCGAACCATTCCACTTAATAATGCAATCCATGATTTTGTGTTCATTTTAATATTGATGGGTGGACTGTTGGTGTTGTTTGTTGAATTCTTCTATTTACGGGATCAGTTTGGTACTCGAATGAACACAATATTCAAATTCTTTTACCAAACCTGGGTCTTTTGGGGATTGGCGGCTGCCTTTGGTACTGCAGTATTATTGAGGGGATTACGGGGGATATGGAATATCCTGTTTAGGATTGGATTTGCACTCCTCTTGATCGCCGCATTAACCTATCCAGTGCTCAGTCTTTGGAATAAGACCAGTGGTTTCAACCCATCCGCTGGTTATACACTTGATGGTACAGCTTACCTAGATCGGAATGCACCTGAGGATATGGCCGCGATTCGCTGGTTGGAGAGTGCAGGGGAGGGCGTGGTTGTTGAAGCAGTTGGTCCTCAATATTCTGAATATGCCAGGGTGGCAACCAACAGCGGCCAACCAGGTTTGCTTGGTTGGGTCGGGCATGAAATCCAATGGAGAGGCGGACGGAAAGAAATAGGAACCCGGGAAGAAGATATCGCGGCGATTTACAGTTCAAATGATTGGCAGCAGACAAAATTACTTCTAGATATGTACGGTGTACGTTATATCATTGTCGGTGATCTCGAAAGACGTACCTACAGGGTAAATGAAGCAAAATTTCTAAGATTTCTTGGACAACCTGTTTTTCAAAGTGGGCAAACCTCAGTGTATGAAATTCCACGTGAATAACGACTCCCTGGTCTCTACTGAAGTAATTGATGAAGATTTTTGTGACATATTTGCTCATTGAAATGATCGGAATGAACCAATGGTTGAACTGTTCAAGATATAATACCCTGCAACCATCATGAAACTGAAAAACATCAAAGTCGAACAAATTTTATATCTCCTGATCCTGATTTTTGCATTCGGAATTCGGAACCTGCATATTAATCAAGTGCCTTTGTCGGAGGACGAAGCAGGTTGGGCATTACAGGCTTTAGCGGTAGCAAGAGGGATAACCCCATCTTTTTCACCTGGGCCAGCTTATCCTATTTTGACAGGACTCACTTTTTTCCTGTTTGAAGATACAAATGCCTATGCGAGAATATGGCCGATCATTGCTGGTAGCTGCCTGGTCTTGTTTCCTTATTTAATCCGGTCACTTATTGGGCGCAAAGCTGCCCTCATTATGGCAATTGGCCTGGCCATCAGTCCAACATTGGTTTTATATTCTCGCATCGCAGACCCAAGAATGATGGCGGTGAGTTTTGCCATGATGGCAATCGGTTTTTCAATACTTCGAAAACCAATCATTGCTGGAATTTTTCTCGGATTAATGCTTTTGTGTGGACCAACAGCATTATATGGGCTAATTAATTTGGGTATTGCCTGGTTGATTGGCACTCTGCTCAGCAACCTGAAGGTGATGGAACCGATATCCGCTCTTATCCCCATCAGCCTGAATCGGAGGGGGTTAGCATCCGCGTTATTCTATTCAATCGTGGTTATTCTCGTTGTTGGAACTCTCTTCTTCCGTTTTCCCAGTGGAATAGGTGCTTTTGCTGAAATTCTCCCCAGTTATCTTCAGGAATGGATAATTTCCTCTGGCACCAGTCTCGCCAAGCTTCTCATATCCCTGATAATTTATAACCCGGTGGTTTTCATATTTGGTGTCTTAGCTATTACCCAGGCGTGGCGAACAAAAGATACTTTATCCCAATGGTTGAGTATTTGGGCAGGCATATCCTTTTTAACTGTGATCCTGCAGCCCGGGCGGGAGGTTTTTAGCCTGGTATGGTTCCTGATTCCCCTGTGGGCGCTTGCTGCAACCGAGATTGCAAAGTATTTCAAGTTGGATGGTGCTGAATTTTTACCTTCACTTGGGCAGGCACTGCTTATCTTTTTGTTGATGGCACTTGGTTGGCTGAACTTAGCTGGAGTCGCTTCAATTGGGGGAGTTCTGGAAGCAAACCAATTACGCTGGGCAATTATTGGCGGGACAATTGTTCTTGGTGGGGTGACAACCCTGCTGATTGGTTTGGGATGGTCAATGAAAACTGCCCAACAGGGGCTTGTTTGGGGGCTGTTATTGGGTTTTGGTTTTTACGGAGTGTCCTTGATGTGGGGAGTCTCCCAGCTCCGTCCAAATGGGGTACAGGAGTTGATCGGATCTTCTACGGTGACCACCTTTTCAGATGACTTCCGTGAGACCCTCGGTGATCTCTCTGAGTGGAGAACCGGGATGCGAAATACTCTGGATGTGGTTCTAACCACTACCTCGCCTTCATTGAGGTGGGAAATGCGAAATTGGTCCAATGCCAGATTTCTGCCATCAGTCCCAGTCGGTGATTTGCCGGCAGTCATTATTAATGAAGAAGATCAACCTTCACCCAATTTAGCGATCGGTTATCGTGGTCAAGATTTTACATGGTGGCAAACTCCTGGTTGGGAAGGGGTTTTGCCGGAGAATTGGCCTCGCTGGTTGGTATTCAGAGATGCGCCCGTGATTTCTAGCAATATTATCTTATGGGCCAGAGGTGACCTTTTTCCAGGTGGAGTTCTTGGTGAGGCAGGAGATTCTGGGACTGTTGATGAAGAGAATATAGCACCCAGCTCACTGCCAGTTGATTAGACGGTAAGCTGATAGAGATTATGGTTGAGAGCATTGCAATCGATGGTCCAGCGGGTTCTGGAAAATCAACGATTGGAAAATTGCTTGCTGAACATCTGGAATATCTCTTTGTAGACACCGGTGCTATGTACCGGGCGGTCACCCTTGCTGCATTAAACCAGGGAATTGATGTGTATGACGAAGCCGAAGTTTCCAGATTAGCACGGGTAATTGAGATCACCTTAATGACTCCCTCTCGGGCGGATGGCCGCGATTGCGATGTACTGTTGGATGGGGAGGATGTTACCTGGGATATTCGCAATCCAGAAGTGGATGCTCATGTTTCAATCATTTCTGCATACCCTGAAGTACGGAAAATATTGGGGGAAAAACAGCGTCAAATTGGCCTGCAAGGAAAGGTGGTCATGATGGGCCGTGATATCGGGACAGTCATAATTCCCGAAGCTGACCTCAAGATATTCTTGGATGCCTCAGTGGAGGAACGGGCAAAGAGACGATATCAAGAGAGAATTTCTCGAGGAGAAGCTGCCGAGTTCGAACCAATCTTGAGGTCAGTCCGGAATCGCGACCAGATTGACTCAACCCGGGAAGTCGCGCCACTCAAGCCAGCGGATGATGCGTATGTGATTAATACGGAGGGATACTCCATTGATGAGGTTTTTAAGAAGATTCTCAAACTGATGGATAATTTGAATGGCAAATAATCGACCTGGATACCAAATACCAGTTCGGGTGAGAGTGTTCCGGTGGATCGGCCGACCGATTTTCCGGCTGATCTTCCATTTAATCAGTGATGTACGCATTTCCGGCTTGGCGAACATTCCTAAAAGTGGGACCTATATTATTGCTATCAATCATATCTCGATCATTGAGCCGCCATTTGTGATCGCTTTTTGGCCAGTTGCACCTGAGGCAGTTGGTGCGAAAGAGATCTGGGAACGAAAAGGCCAATCATTTTTAGCAAAATTCTATGGAGGTATACAAGTTCACCGGGGTGAATTTGACAAACAACTTGTTGAAAAAATGTTGGCAGCGGTTCGTTCCGGTCATCCCCTATTAATTGCACCAGAAGGTGGTCGATCGCACAGTCCAGGATTGCGGGCAGGAAACCGTGGGGTAGCATACCTTGCTAACAAAGCTCATGTGCCCGTTCTCCCCGTAGGAATTATCGGTTCAACGGATGATTTCTTGAATAAAGCCTTAAAAATGAGGAGGCCTGCCCTGGAAATGAAAATTGGCAATATTACGACCTTACCAGGAATTACGGGGAAAGGAGAGATAAGGCGAAAAGAATTACAGGAAAATACCGATTTATTGATGTACAAGATAGCAGAATTATTACCGCCCTCCTACCAGGGAGTATATGCTCTCAGTGAACGCGACAACCCCGAAACCACGCAGTGAGATTACCAACCCGGGCATGGTAAGGTTGCCGAGGCTTTCCCCATGGAGAAAGCTATTTCGCACGATCGTGCGGTGGTTGTCGAAATTTCTGGTGCTTCTTTGTACCCGCATTCATACCAGCGGGTTGGAAAATATCCCTGCAAGTGGACCAGCTTTAATCGTCGCGAATCATCTGGGAGATGCGGATTTAATTGTTGGTTTTGCCTACACTCCAATTATTGTTGAACCGTTCGCAAAAATTGAATTATATGAAATGCCATTAGTGGGAAAATTCCTGCAGGCATATGGTGTCATTTGGGTGCACCGTGGCCAACCGGATCGGAATGCGCTGCGTGCAGTCAGGGACGCGCTGAGAGAGAGGAGAATGGTAGGCATTGCACCAGAGGCGAGGGAGAGTTTGACAGGGGCTCTTGAAGAAGGGACGGATGGTGCTGCATACATTGCACTGACGAATGATGTGCCAATACTACCCATAACCTTCACCGGAACGGAGAACAAGCGCATTATTAAAAATCTTAAAAATCTCACGCGGACTGTTGTTACTGTAACAATTGGACCACTTTTTCGCTTAGAGAAGTATGAGGATCGACGAATCTCTATCCAGGCAGGGACTGAAAGAATTATGCAAACCCTCGCCCAACAACTGCCTGAAGATTACCGGGGATATTATCGATAAGTTTATGAACAATTCGAAAAATAATAGTAATTCAAAAAAAGGAATTAATTATTCGTTGATGGAGGATGGGCAATATATTCCGGAAAACTGGAATCATCAACGCAGATTTTTAAAATTCCTTTTACGAACTCTGGCATTTACACTGCTGGTCAGATTGGAACGAGTAGAGGGTTTGGAGTATATTCCAGAGAAAGGTCCTGGGATTGTTTTGATGAATCATATTGGTTGGGTTGATCCCATCGTATTGGTTCATGTAATACCCCGTTATATTGTTCCACTAGCAAAAGTCGAAGTATTTGATTACCCAGTGATTGGTGTTTTTCCTCGTCTTTGGGGAGCAATTCCAGTCCAAAGAGAAGGTTTTGACCGTCGAGCTGTTCAAAGCGCATTTGAGGTACTTGATAAGAATGAAATTATCCTGGTAGCCCCTGAAGGCACCAGAAATCCTGAGCTTCAACAAGGAAAAGGTGGATTTGCCTATTTGGCGAGCAGGTCAGGTGCACCTATCATTCCTGTAGCTATTGATGGATCACCAGGTTACCCCGTGATAAGATATTCTAAGAGGTGGCGGGAATCTCCAATCACAGTGAAATTTGGGAAACCTTTCGTGTTTCGTGAACCGTACAAGCGCGCTGGGAGAGAAGATCTAAAGAAATTATCTGATGAGGCAATGTATTATTTAGCGACCATGTTGCCAGAAAACCGGCGCGGATTTTACTCCGATTTATCAAAAGCAACCCGAGACACTTTCGAATTGATCGGGTAAATTAAGAAATATCACCGATCTACTTAGATGCCAGACCTAATTTTTTTGATTACACAGAAGCCTGATTTCAACCTTCCAACAACCTGGTATGGATGGTTGGGGTGGCTGGCATTTTTATCACTTGTAATCTTGCTAAACCTAAGGTTGAAAGAATTCAATCAATCATTGTCTGAAGTGCATCGACGCAGATTGATTTTATTCATTATCAGTGTACCGGTATCTGTTTTGTTGTTCCCAAGCGTCAACCTGGGAGTCCTTGGGTTTGATTCTTCTTTTCCAATCTTTGGTGCTATCTCCTGGTTTCTTGCTGCGGGAATATTTGGACCTGCAATATCCGCATCGCTGGCTTTCTTTACTGGTATATTAATTTCGATCTTCGGGGGCAACAACTTTTTTTTCCCGCTCGAGATTGCATTTCTCGCCACTTTGCTTGGTTGGTTATTTTTCCAGGAGTACCGCACACCCTTCTTTCGAGCTTTGCGACACCCGATGTTGGCGGCGATTCCGATCATTCTTTCTTACCCATTTCTCAATATAACGGGAGCATTTATCCTGGGCCAGGGTTCTTTAAGCATCCGCTTACTGTATGGATTAAGGAATCTTCTTGGGAGTACCTTTGCATTTGGGATCATGGTATTTGCCGCGGGACTGCTCACTGAGGGTTTCATTATTTACCGTAAATCTAGGTGGGGTGCCCAAAAGTCCAATTTACCTTCTCCTGCAGAGAGCAAACTTTCCACCAGATTCCTGCTTGGGGTGGTGCCTCTGCTGATTGTATTGTTGTTGATATTTATGGGCAGTACCTGGTTTATTTCAGGGAGAGCAGCCAGGCAAATGCTGGAGGGCCGCATGTCAGCTGCAGCAGAGATTACTGCTCAGAGTATCCCTTTCTTCCTGGAAACAGGACAAAACTTATTACTTCATTTGGCAAACAATCCACTGTATGAAAACTCAACAGCTGAAATTCAGTCTCAATTGGCGACCCAAAGAAGAGAGACTCCTTACTTTAGCCAGCTTATATATTTGAGCCCAGATGGTGAAACAATCGCCAGCGATCCTGCTGATGCACTTTCATCAATGCCCTTGTCTATGGATGAAATCAATCAGATTGGTACCGCTGCAATGATGCCGATTTATATTCTCTCAATTGCTCCTGAAGCAGGGAGTACAGCTGCTTATCTATCATTTATTGCTGGTGTGACTGATCCTAACAGCGAGTTGAGAGGGATCCTGGTAGGCCGGAGTGATTTAGCAGAAAACCCCTTTGCCAAACCAATGATGACCAGCATTGGAAGCCTGTCAGGTTTGAATGGTGAAGGTATGCTGGTTGACGATAGGGGATTTATTCTCTACAGCGATGATCCTGCTCAGGTGATGAGCCAATATGAAGGCAGCCAGAGCACGACCGCTCAATTTTTTGATCAATATTCTCCTGATGGGGGAAGGACCTTGGTTTATTTCTATCCCGTTCAAGGAAAATCCTGGCGTGTAATTGTTACCGTGCCGTACCACTTTATCCAAGATCAGGCGATCAATATTGCACTACCCTTACTCGGCATGATCATTTTTCTTGTGATTATTGCAATAATTGTCATTCGATACATTCTTAATTCAATCACATCGTCATTAGGGGAATTAGCAGTTCAGGCAAAACAAATTTCACATGGGGACTTGGATCAATCTTTAGAACTAGGTGGAGTGGATGAAGTTGGTCAATTAAAAATTGCATTTGAACAGATGCGGAAAAGTTTAAAAGCGCGGCTGGATGAGCAAAATCGCCTATTGTTTGTGAGCCAGGGCATAGCATCTACATTTGAGATTGAAGAATCGCTCAAGCGAGTCTTAGACTCATCATTGATTATCGGTGCCTCTTCAGCAAGAATTTACCTGCTGCCCACAACAATCCCAACATCCACCAGTGGACCGTCCTCAGCTTTCACAATTGGTACTAGCACTGGTGAAAGGAATTATGCATTCCTTGACGAACAGGTTTCAATGTTAACTGAAAAACAAGAAATACTAAAATTGAACAACCTGACCAGGCCTAAAATTTTTTCTTTCGCTGACCATCAAATACCACCCCAGGCGATTCTATCAATCGCTTTAAGACATGAAAACCATCTGTTCGGCAACCTTTGGATAGCTTTCGACGATCCTCACCAGTTTACAAATGAAGAAGTTGGATATATCTCGACCCTGGCGGGGCAAGCTGCTCTTGCTGTTGCGAATGCGCGCCTATTCTTATCTACCGAGATTGATCGCCACAGGCTGGAATCAGTGCTCAACTCCACACCCGATCCCGTTTTCGTGATCGATCAGAGTGATAACCTGATATTACTCAATCCAGCAGCAGAAGAGAGGTTTAATTTGTTTGATGAGTCAGAGATCGGGAAACCAATCTCCACATTAATATCGAATGAAGAAATCTTAACCCTCTTTGACTCTGACGACAGCAAGCAACATTCAAAGGAGGTTGTTTTCAGCAACGGTCAGACATACCTGGCAACAGTGTCTTCAGTAGAGGTCGAAGACATCGGAGCGGGAAAAGTTTGTATCTTACGTGACGTGACCACCTTCAAACAGTTGAATTCATCGAAATCAGATTTTGTTTCCACGGTTAGTCACGACCTGCGTTCTCCACTGGCGTTGATTCAGGGATACACCTCTATGCTCCAGATGTTGGGGGATTTGAATGAACAACAATCCAGCTTCTTGAATAAGATCTCGGAAGAAACCGAAAAGATTTCACACCTGGTGACCAATTTGCTTGATCTGGGGCGTATTGAGGCAGGTGTTGGACTTCAATTGGATACTAAACCAGTGGATGATGTTGTTGAAAGAGTCATTGCTGCTGCTCAAGTTCAGGCGGATCAAAAAAGGGTGAATTTGATCCCGAAATTTGAGCAAGCGAATCTTCCATCTATACAAGCCGACCAGGCACTGCTGCAACAGGCATTATTCAATCTGGTAGATAATGCGATCAAGTTTACCGATCCTGGAGGCGAGGTTGCGATTGGATTGAGATTGAAAGGTGATCGTGTGGAATACTCCGTTGAGGACAGCGGGATTGGCATTTCACCTGCCGATCAGCAAAATTTGTTTGAGAAGTTTTTTCGGGTTTCGGGCCAACAGGATTTGGATGAAGGGGGGTCAGGGCTCGGATTAGCAATCGTTAAATCCATTGCAGAAAAGCATTCTGGCGTTTTACATGTTGAGAGCCAGCTGGGTGTTGGCAGTAAATTTTTCCTCGAGCTCCCATTACGTCAGTCTCAAGATTAGCTCAATACTTTCAAGATTTCATCATTGGGGGAGTGGTATGCCTGGTCATCACCCAAGAATATCATCAGAAATATGTCTAGGTTCGTGTGTAGCCTGTCATTAATTGGCAGTGTGTTTTCTTGGGAAGGAAATATGGGAAAACCTCGGATGAAATAATCAGCAAAAGTAGGTAAATATCTTTCTCCAGAGAATGGTTTATTCGATATGGAGAAAAATTCCGAAATTGATCAAATCTCAAACTTTCGCGCCGGGTTTCCTTATTTTTCTTACAATATGAAGATGTGCTTGAGCTGATCCATGGGAAAACTTACCCCGATAATAGACCTATCATAGATGATTCCACCATTTTGGATGAAAGATCGACCCTTGACGAAAAATGGAGTCAATAAGTATAATCATTTCACATTTCGAATAGCGAGGTGATTATACGCGGTGAGCGTTTGAGATATTTCTCAATCGCTTGCTTCTGTTTGTGTATATTGGAATATAATCTAATAATTCCCAGTGTTTATTGACTAATAGATCCTTAGATTTGAAAACAGCTTTTCAGGGATGCTGTAAGGGGAATTATTGTCTTTTGCTTAAAATATCAATCTGCTGAGTTTTCAAAGGAGGCTCACGAGTGGAAACCAAAGGGTTAACCTCTCTCCGAATTAGTTTAGCGTCACCAGATACAATCAAAAGTTGGTCATACGGTGAGGTACTCAAACCTGAAACGATTAACTATCGCCGCTTGAGGCCAGAAAAGGATGGTTTATTCTGCGAAGCCATTTTTGGTCCAACCCGAGATTGGCAATGTTATTGTGGAAAATATAAAAATATTCGTTATAAGGGAATAGTTTGTGACAAGTGTGGTGTAGAGGTCACGCGGTCTTCTGTGCGACGTGAGCGAATGGGTCATATCGATTTAGCAGCTCCTGTAGCTCATGTATGGTACACGAGGCGAGTACCCTCCTATTTAGGGTTACTACTGGACATCTCGCGTCGAAATCTGGATCGAGTTTTATACTTTGCCCAATATGTGGTTACATATGTGGATGAAGATGCTCGCCAGAAGGCACTTAAAAAATTAGAAGAGAAGATTTCTACCATTGAGATTGAGCAAGGGGATCAAATCAACTTAAAGATCAAAAGGGTGAAATTAGCTCGCGATGAAAAAATCGCGGAACTAGATAACCAGCGTAAGGAAATTGAAGCTAAATTTGACGAACAAATTGCTGAGCAGCTTGATCCGATAATCAAGGCAGGACAACGCCTTGAACAGAGCCTCCAGGATGATATGGGAGCAAAAGCTCGCACATCCATCCATTTTCCGGACACAGAGATTGTTGTGGTTAAAGAAGGTGAGGCGATAACCAACGATCACATTTCTAAAGTCCAAAAGATCGTAAAAGATCAGCTGGAAGAACTTGAGGGTGGATTGCAGGAACAAAAACAGGCGGAATTGGACCAGGTATCCGTAAATCTTGAGAGTCTCCGAGCACAAGCTGATCTGGAGATGGAAGAGCTGCGCAATAAACTTGAAGACGAAGCTGTTGCTGCCAGGGATCAGAACTCCCGGATGCGGGATGAATTATTGGAGTTACGCCCACTGACCTTTATGGGTGAGGTTCGCTACCGGGAATTGAAATCACGGTGGGGACAAGCTTTCCGGGCTGATATGGGAGCGGAAGCTTTTTATGACATCCTGAGGAGAATTGATCTCGATAAGCTTGCGGAAGAATTGTGGCATGAGTTGCGAACTTCAAGGAGCAAACAGAAGCGGAAGAAAGCTACCAAGCGATTAAAGGTTGTCGAAGCATTTCGACGGTCTGGAAACCAATCTGAATGGATGATATTAACGGTTCTTCCAGTGATTCCCCCAGATTTGAGGCCCATGGTTCAGCTCGATGGTGGTAGATTCGCTACCTCTGACCTTAATGATCTCTACCGGCGGGTGATTAACCGCAATAACCGCTTGAAGCGTCTCTTAGAGTTAGGAGCTCCCGATGTGATCGTCCGCAATGAGAAGCGGATGCTCCAAGAAGCAGTCGATTCCCTCATTGATAACTCCCAAAGAGGAAAAGCGCTTTCCAGGCGAGGAAGACGAGAATTGAAATCATTGAGTGATATGCTCAAGGGGAAAAAAGGTCGCTTTCGCCGGAACCTGCTCGGAAAACGTGTTGATTATTCTGGGCGTTCCGTGATCGTAGTGGGTCCCAAACTGAAGCTATATCAGTGTGGATTGCCAAAAAGCATGGCTCTTGAGTTGTATAGACCATTCGTAATTTCTCGATTGGTATCCCACAATTATGCCGCGAACGTCCGTGGAGCAAAACGATTCATCGAACGAAATCGCCCCGAGGTATGGGAAGTCCTAGAAGAAGTTATCAAGGAGAGGCCGGTCTTGCTGAACCGGGCCCCGACTTTGCATCGCCTGGGGATTCAGGCATTCGAACCCACGTTAATTGAGGGCAGCGCGATTCAACTGCATCCACTGGTGACTACTGCATTTAATGCGGACTTCGATGGTGACCAGATGGCAGTTCACGTACCTTTATCCCAGAAAGCTGTCTGGGAAGCACGCGAATTAATGTTGTCTTCACGCAATTTATTGAAACCCGCAGATGGTGAACCAATCATCAGTCCCTCCAAGGACATGGTGTTGGGTGTTTATTACCTGACAACAGAAGGTGAAAACCGGGAACATCTTGGTGATGGCCGCATTTTCGGCACGATGGATGAGGTCGAAATGGCATATCAACTTGGCCAGGTTGAAGTTCATTCCAAGATCAAACTATTGGCAAAAACCTGGTATGACGATGAATTTACTCGCCTGGCAGAACCTGAAGTTCGATTAATTGATACAACAATCGGCCGGGTGCTGTTCAACCGGGTCCTCCCTGAAGAGATTCGATTTGTGAACCAGGTCTTGGAAAAAGGTGGGTTGAAAGATCTGATTGCAGATTTGTATGAAATTGTTGGAGAGGAAGGTACACCTGAGGTTGCAGATCTGATTAAGGATATTGGCTTTACATATGCCACCCAATCTGGATATACCCTGGCGGTTTCGGATATTACTGTTCCAGAGGAGAAGGGAGAGATTATCTCGGAATCACTGCAGCAGGCAGCAGGGATCCAGCGGGATTTCAGACGTGGTTTGTTGACTGAACAGGAACAAAATGAGAGATTAATTGAGATTTGGCAACAGACGACCAATGACCTTTCTGATAAAGTAAGGGAAACATTAGATCCTAATGGAAACCTGGCTTCAATGGCAAATTCTGGAGCGACAAAAGGTGGCTTCCAACCGATTTCCCAGCTGGCTGGTATGCGTGGTCTAATGGCAGATCCTTCCGGTCGTATTATCCCCCTTCCCATCCGTTCAAACTTCCGTGAAGGCTTAACCGCTCTCGAATACTTTATTTCCACTCATGGAGCAAGGAAAGGGCTTGCAGATACCGCATTGAGGACGGCGGATGCCGGGTACCTGACACGTCGATTAGTGGATATCGCTCAGGATGTGATCATTAATGATGAGGATTGCGGTACTTCTGAAGGGCTGATGATCCGGAGCACGGATGATATCGCCGGGCAATCGATGGGAAGTAGAATATTCGGCCGTTACGCTGCAGATACGGTCATTGATCCAAATACTGGTGAAGTACTTGTAGATCGAGATGAAATGATTAATCACGATCAGGTACGCCTGATCACTGCAGCAAATCTGGAAGAAGTGCTGGTACGGTCCCCATTAACTTGTGAGTTAAGTCACGGGATTTGTGCAAAATGCTATGGGATGGATTTGGGCAGAGGTAAATTGGTGGAAGTTGGCTCAGCTGTTGGGATTGTTGCAGCTCAATCCATCGGTGAACCTGGAACTCAGCTAACATTAAGGACTTTCCATACCGGAGGTGTTGCAGCAGTTGGTGATATTACAACTGGTTTGCCCCGTGTTGAAGAGCTCTTTGAAGCCCGCAAGATGCCAAAAGGCGAAGCTGTTGTGACCGAAATCGCTGGCGTGGCATATGTTGAACAATCGGATCGCTACAGTGATTTAAGGGTGGTAAGGGTTGAGCATAGCGAAATGATCGATGAGCAGTACGACCTGCCATCTGGATATACGATTGCTGTCGAGGATGGTGGCGAAGTCAAGGAAGGAGAAATATTAGCCAGCCTAGAGGATGCTAAAATCACTGCTCAAAACGCAGGCCGGGTGCGTATAGAAGGGTTAGAAGATGCTGAAACAGAGAAAGTGATTGTTTCCTACGAAGTACGCCAGGAAGAGGAATACGAAATCCCGAGTAATGCCCGATTGCTCGTAAAAAGCGGAGAACATGTTGAACCAGGCCAACCCTTGACGGAAGGCTCTCTCAACCCGCATTTGATTTTACGAATCCAGGGTAGGGAGGAGGCTCAAAAATATTTACTTTCCGAAGTCCAGAAGGTTTACCGGTCGCAGGGACAAAATATTAACGACAAGCATTTCGAAGTGATCATTCGAAAAATGATGTCTAAGGTGCAGATCACGCGGCCAGGCGATACAACATTACTGCCTGGTGACCTGGTAGATTATTTGGAATTGAAGAGAGAAAACGAACGTCTGTTAAAGGAAGATTTGAGACCTGCGAGATTCATTGAAATTCTATTGGGCATCACAAAAGCCTCGTTAAGTACAGAATCATTCCTTTCAGCTTCGTCTTTCCAGCACACGATCAAGGTGCTTGCTCAAGCCGCCATTGCATCCACAGAAGATCCGCTCTTTGGTCTGAAAGAGAATGTGATCATCGGTAAATTGATTCCTGCTGGAACAGGTTTCGTACCGGGACGATTTGCAGAGGAGGAAATGGAGGAGATGCTGCAGCATGAGGAAGAACTGGAAGAACGTGTTCTGGCTGAAGCCGTATCTGAGGAAAGTTTGGAAACACCACCCCCGCCAATTGCTGCGGATTAGCAAAATAGAATAGTTTTGCAATTGGAACTCGCCAGGTAATATTTGGCGAGTTCTTTTTTTATTACATTGACAGGAATTGGTTTAATACCCATCCTTTGCAACTTTTTCCGGGAATGGACGTATACTTAATCAGAGTGAGAAGGTTTGGATTTTTTTTCGTTATCAATTGATAGCACCCTGATTGGGTATCGGATGAGGAGCAATGCAGTGCCAGAAATTGAATCTGAAAAACTGATTCTGGCTCAGAAAGGAAATGTGGATGCATTTACGGAATTAGTTAATGCCCACCAGAACGGAGTCTACAATATGTGCTTCCGGATGTTAGGAGACCCATATGAGGCTGAAGATGCAGCCCAGGAAACATTCTTGCGGGCGTATAAAAGTCTGAGAAGTTATGATCGCGAACGATCATTTTCCACCTGGATTTTATCAATCGCAGCTCATTATTGTATCGACCAGCTGCGGAAGAAACGGATAGATGTTACCCATTTTGAAGATGCTCCATATCTGGAAATTCCAGACCCAAGTCCAAATCCTGAGATTTCACTAACTGAGAGTGAAAAACAAAGGCGAATCCGATCAATGTTAAATCACCTGGGAGAAATTGATCGAGCGATTGTGATTATGTATTATTGGTACGAGTTCTCATATGATGAAATTGCAGAAGCTCTAAATTTATCAAACAGTGCAGTAAAAAGTCGCATACACAGGGCAAGGCTGCAATTAGCAAGACTCTGGATGGATCAAAATCAAACTGTCCCCGGTCTAGAAAGGCAAACTTATGGATCACAAACCTTATGAGACCTGGCTGATTACAGAAGATCCTCTTCTGCCAGATCAGCAAACCCAGCTCGATGAGCATTTGAAATCTTGTCCTTCTTGTCGCCAATTGCAATATTCGTGGCAAAAAGTTGAGCAGCTATTTGGAGAAGCACCTGTCCTTGAACCGAGAACAGGATTCACAAATCGATGGCAGATCCATCTGCAGCAAGAATTGTCACTGCAAAAAGAGAGAGAACAGAAACGATCGACCTGGATCTTCCTGGTATCTACAACCGGAGCTGCATTCCTTGTTCTTATCATTATGGCAATCATGTTCTTTTCCACGGTGCAAAATTCAACGGAGGTTTTTATCTCAGGGATGACACTGATTTCTGGTTTACTAAATTTAACCTCAGCAATCCAGGTTGCTTTTTTCCCATTATTGGAAGTCTTTTTCATTAGTGTACCTACTTACTGGTTGTTGCTACTGGCCGGCGGTGCTTGTTTTATAACTCTTGCACTGACATTTTCTATTTTCAGGGTCCTAAACACAAGGAGGGTTTCCCTATGAAGAAATATATGAAGTACATCGTTCTGTTTGTTACCTTGATGGTCCTCGTCATACCTGGGACAGCTATGGCGAAAGAATTACGCGACGACCGGGTTGTCGCTGGTGGAACTTTCACACTGGAGAGTGGTGAAGTCATAAATGGTAGTTTAATTGTTTTCGGTGGGACAGCTGCCATGCAGGAGGAATCTATCGTAGAAGGTGATGTCGTTGTATTGGGCGGAATTGTCAGCGTAAATGGTCTAGTTGAGGGGAACCTGGTTGGTGTGGGTGGGGTAGTCAACCTCGATGAAATGGCGACTGTTGAAGGTGATTTGACAACTCTGGCTGCGACCCTAAATCGTGATCCTGGTGCGCAGGTTCACGGGCAAGTAGTCACTGGAATTGATATCCCTGCACTATCTGTCTTACCTAGATCAATAGATACCTCGACCTTTACAGGATTTGAACCAACTTTCAAACCGGCAGCATATACGTTTTGGAGAGTATTCTGGTTCATTTTGCGCACTTTGTTATGGGGTGCGTTGGCTGCATTGATCGTAATGTTCCTCCCGAATCCCACTCAGCGAGCATCAGATGCTATCGTCGACCAACCTATAATGGCTGGAGGAGTCGGATTGCTGGCTATCATTGTAATTCCGATCATTTTATTACTGCTGGCAATAACGTGCATTCTATCGCCGGTCAGCCTGCTTGGAGCATTGGCGTTTGTGGTTGCTTGGGTTTTCGGCAGGATTGCGATCGGGCTTGAAATTGGAAATAGAATCGCGAAATCCTTCAAGCGTGAATGGCCTCTACCATTAGCTGCGGGCGTGGGAACCTTTGCTCTGGCTCTGGTTGTAGATAGTGTAGGAACATTCATCTTTTGTGTAGGATGGTTAATCCCGACAATTGTGGGTTTGTTTGGCCTGGGCGGGGTAATTCTTACTCGCTTTGGAACACGCAATTATCCATCCCAGGAGGCCATGGTGCCTGCTGATGAATCAGTTGCCCTGGCTGAGGTGCAGGATTCCACGGGCTCGTCTGCCTTAGAAGGTGAGAATTCGATGGATCCACTATCGGAGGATCTCCCGGATCCGGGTGGTGAAGAATAATAAAAAACCTATAAACCTGATCTAGTAACCTGGTATTCTGTTGGACTTCCCTCCTCTTGATAATGATCTTGATCGTGAGGAGGGAAGATCGATCCTGCAGAAAAGGCAACAGGATAAGGACTGGATTTTCATTGTTCAGGGATCAGGATTTATAACCGAATAAACTAAGTGCTGATTCGTCGTTGCGCCAATTTTTGCGGACTTTTACCCGTAATTTTAGGAACACTTTTCTTCCGATCAATGCCTCGATTTTCTGCCTGGCGTCAATACCAATTTTTTTTAATTTTTCTCCACCCTGTCCAATGACAATACCTTTCTGCGAATCACGCTCTACAAAAAGAGTCGCAGCGATATAGGTGACTTTCTCATCCCGGTCTTTGTACTCATCTATCCGCACTGCGATACTGTGCGGCACTTCCGCACGTAAATTGAATAATAATGCTTCCCGAATTAGATCCGCGGCGATTTCTCTTTCATAAAGATCAGTCAGCTGATCTTCAGGAAAGAACGGTGGTCCTGCTGGTAAGTATGAAACTATCGAATTTACCAGCTGATCAATATTTTCTTCCTGGGTCGCGGAAATTATTATTGCTTCTGATGCGGGAATGAATTCTTGATAAAGTTGTTTATTGGCTTCATTTATATCGTCTGGATTCAGGTCTGCTTTATTCAAAGCTAGGATAATAGCCGCAGATCTTCGAGTCGAAAGCAGGGTTTTCGCCAATAAATGATCTTCATCAGTGGGATTTTGACTGATATCAACCAGGAACAACACCAAATCACACTCATCTAATGTTCTGACGGCTTCCTGAACCATTTTCTCACCAAGCTTATGAATGGGATTGTGAAAGCCCGGAGTGTCAACGAACACGATCTGGGCATTTTCCTGAGTAAGAATTCCCATTTGTGCTTTCCTGGTCGTTTGAGGCCAGGGAGAAGTGGCGGCAATTTTCGTGCCCAGCAGATGGTTGATGAGGGTTGATTTACCGACGTTTGTCTTGCCGAGGACTGCAACAAAACCGGATTTGAAATCTTCTGGGAATTGATCCATGCGCTAATTTTATCATCTGGCTTGTGAAATGCAGAAAAATCTCCAATCACTCCGATGGAATTTCACAAATTCAATTCACCAAGCTTAAGAAGCCTTCTTGTAGGGTGTCCTACCCTTAATCAAGTATAAGAAAATCCTTCTGTAAATTGAAATTTGGGGAAAATTCAATCGAAATATACTTGACTGCATTTAATAATTTCTGATATAATCACTGTTTGTCTATCGGCTGATTTGTTAAATAGTATAATTTGGTCGAATTAAACTGATTATTTTCTAGGTTGCGTAAAGCGGTTGGTAAATTTACCATCTCGTTATACGCATAACGCGTATATAAAGAAATTGATTTGGTAGAAATTCTGGAGCGATAAATGACGTCCTCTGTAAACAGTAAGTCATATGCACGTATTGAGGTAAGTATACCGTTGCCCGATCTGATCGAAGTCCAGCTTGAGTCTTTCGAGAGATTGAAATTGGATGGGTTGGCAGATCTGTTTCATGAAATATCCCCGATAGAATCTTATAACAAGGGCATGAAATTGTATTTTCCCAGCCGGACCCCTGAGGCGGAGCAGTGGGAATTGAAGTATTGGTTCGACGATCCAAAATACTCGATTGAAGATTGTGTCGAGAGGGATTTAACTTATGCTTCCCCATTATATGTTTCCGTTTTGCTTGCTGGACCAGATGTTCCTGAACCGATTAAACAGGACATCTTCCTGGGGGATTTTCCGGAAATGACGGAAAAGGGGACTTTTATTATCAATGGTACTGAAAGAGTTGTTGTCTCTCAATTAATTCGATCGCCAGGTGTGTATTTTGAAGCACCGATTGACCGATCTACCGGTCGACCATTAGCGGTGGCAAAACTCATCCCGGATCGCGGCGCATGGATGGAATTTGAGACCCGGAAGAGTGATTATTTGACTCTCAGGTTCAATCGAAAGCGAACCGTCCCAGTTACTATTTTCCTACGCGCGTTGGCGGCGGTCGATGATGGGTTATCGAACAATGCACTCAAAGAAGGCACAGACGAAGAGCTTCTTGAGATATTCAGCGATGTCGATAACAACCCGGATCGGATGTTTATTGCATCTACTCTGGCTCAGGAACCGGATTGGGATTTATCCCAGGGACATAGTTTGGCAGAAGCAGCGCTATTGGAATTTTTCCGCCGCATGCGCCCAGGGGATCCAGCGACTTTGGATAATGCCCGCGAATTCCTGGAAGAGCAGCTTTTCGATCAAAGGCATTATGACCTGGAGCGGGTCGGTCGTTATAAGCTGAATCAGAAGCTGGAGCTGGGTAAAGAGGTTGATATTGGACGCCGCATGATTACGAAGTGGGATATCGTCTATCTTGTCAGGCGGATGATAGCGATCAATAATGGGATCGAACCCGCGGACGATATCGACCACCTGGGGAACCGCAGAGCAAAAACCGTAGGTGAGCTGATTCAGAACAAATTACGGATCGGGATGCGCAGAATGGAGCGTGTCATTAAAGAGCGGATGTCTATCCGTGATCAAGATCAGTTATCTCCCATCACGTTGATCAATATCAGACCCGTGGTTGCTGCTCTACGTGAATTCTTTGGATCGAGCCAGCTCTCACAATTCATGGATCAAACAAATCCGCTGGCAGAACTGCGCCACAAGCGAACCTTGTCAGCGCTGGGACCCGGTGGCCTCAGGAGAGAACGAGCTGGTTTTGATGTACGCGATGTGCACCATTCACATTACGGGCGGATATGTCCAATCGAAACACCCGAGGGGCCGAATATTGGATTAATTGGACGACTGGCGTCCTTTGCGAGAGTCAATGAATATGGGTTCATTGAAACCCCCTATCGCAAGGTGCATAAAACCTTGCCTGTAAAGGATCCTCTTCTGATTGGAAGAACTTTGGGTGAAGACCTGGTTAATGAAAAAACAAAGTCCGTGATTGGTAAGCAAGGTGAATTAATCACCGAAAAGATGGCAAAAGCAATCCCAGGCTCTGGTAAAGAAGATATATTGATCGTACCCTATGTTTCTGATGAGAGGGAATACCTGTCCGCGGATTCAGAGGATAAATTCGTTATTGCCCAGGCAAATACACCGTTAACTGAAAGTAACGAATTTGTCCGCAGTCGTGTTTCCGGAAGACAACACTCCGGATTCGATTTCTTCAGCCCAGAAAATATTGATTATATGGATGTCGCACCCAACCAGACGGTAGGTATCAGTGCAGGATTGATCCCTTTCCTGGAGCATGATGATGCCAACAGGGCGCTGATGGGTTCGAATATGCAGGCTCAAGCTGTTCCACTCGTCAAACCAGATATTCCCCAGGTATCAACTGGAATGGAATTCCATGCAGCCCGTGATTCCGGACAGGTTATTGTCGCCGAAGAAGATGGTGAAGTGCTTTCTGTCACCGGAAAACATGTGATTGTGCGCAATAGTGATGGTGATCATCTTTACCAATTAAGGAAATACCAGCGATCAAATCAAAGCACGTGTATTGACCAAAGACCTGCAGTTGTTAAAGGTCAACGTGTAAATAAAGGGGATGTAATTGCAGATTCATCCTCAACAGATATTGGGGAATTAGCCTTGGGACAAAACGTTACAGTCGCTTTTCTTTCATGGGAGGGGGCGAACTTTGAAGACGCGATTGTGATATCAGAACGATTGGTACAGGAAGACTTATACACTTCAGTTCATATAGAGAAATACGAGGTCGAGTCTCGTGATACCAGGCTGGGGCCGGAGGAAATCACCCGCGATATTCCAAATGTTGGTGAAGATGCAATTAAAGATCTGGATGAACAGGGGATCATACGTATTGGAGCTGAGGTCGGCCCAAATGATATCCTGGTCGGGAAGATATCACCTAAAGGAGAAAGGGAATTATCACCGGAAGAGAGATTACTGCGAGCCATCTTCGGAGAGAAGTCACGCGATGTTAAAGATACCTCCCTGCGTATGCCCCATGGCGAACGCGGAAAGGTGGTAGACGTAAAAGTATTTACCAGAGAGGATAATTCTGATTTATCTGCAGGTGTCGACATGATGGTCAGGGTTTCCGTTGCACAGCGGCGAAAGATCACTGCTGGTGACAAAATGGCAGGCCGGCATGGCAACAAAGGTGTTGTCTCACGGGTTGTCTCTGTGGAAGATATGCCATATCTTGAAGATGGGAGGCAAATAGATATTATCCTGAATCCGACTGGTATTCCGGGCAGAATGAACCTAGGTCAGGTTTTAGAAACCCATCTTGGATGGGCCTCCAGCAGATTAGGTTTTCGGGCAATTTCTCCAGTATTCGACGGTGCAAAAGAATCGGAAATCGAGGCTGAATTAGCCAGAGCCTGGATGATTGATCAGGCTTGGAAGGAAGTAGGCGAAAAAGCCTGGGATTGGATCAATGAATACGAATATGATCCTGAAACCATCAAGGATGACGACGAAGTTCGCAATTTATACTTAGAATCCTGGCTTGGTGAACGTGATTACGATGTGTATAGACTTGTATCGGATTATAACTATGCTAGGAGATCGGTACTCAACGAGTGGTTGATAGATAATGGGTTTAACCCCGAAGAAATTCTGGATTTTGAAGATATGCAGGTTCCAGAAAATGAACGACCTGAACAAGATGCCAGGGCCGTTTATGCCTGCTTGAGACTTTGGATGCTAGATCTTGGAGTTAAAGTTCAAAAGACACCTGATAACAAGCTCTGGGATCGTGCAAAGAAGACCATGTCAGAAACCAGTCTCCCTATACCGGTGTTGGGGAAACAGCGTGTTCGGGATGGAAAGTCGGGAAAACCATATGACCAGCCAGTTACCGTGGGAATTATGTCTATCATGAAACTGCATCACCTGGTTGAAGATAAAGTCCATGCCCGATCAACAGGCCCGTACAGTCTGGTATCTCAACAGCCTCTGGGTGGGAAAGCCCAGTTTGGTGGCCAGCGGTTTGGTGAAATGGAGGTATGGGCATTAGAGGCTTATGGTGCAGCTTATACGCTTCAGGAAATGCTGACTGTGAAATCTGACGATGTTCAAGGTCGTGTAAAAACGTACGAAGCGATTGTAAAAGGAGAGCCGATTGAAGAACCCAGCATCCCGGCATCATTCCGCGTGCTCGTCAAAGAATTGCAGAGCCTGGGTCTTGCCGTGGAAGCCGTTTCGGAAACGGGAGAAATTATCCGCTTTGGTAAAGATGAGGAAAGATCGCGTCCGCCACGACTCTCCACTGGTTTACTTGGTTTAGGAGAAAATTTCTGAATTGATTGAATAGCCCAGGAGGCTTGACGCTCATTTAGGGGCGTGGTAAAATCTCAGGTCGTTGTCCATTTCCATAACGGCAGGTTTGATCCTGCCTATATTGAATTCGGAAAGAACTGCGAGGCCATCGCGCAAGACCGGTGGCCTCACTTATTGAGAAAAGGAAAGAATAGAACGCAGGCAGTAATACAGCCATCAAGCAGCTATTAAGGAAAAGGATTGGAGGCGCGTGTGCCAACCATTAATCAATTAGTCCGCAAAGGGCGTAAATCTAAAAAGGTAAAGAGTAAAGCACCTGCTTTGCTGTATACACTCAATACCAATAAACAACGCCGTATTCGCCAACCGATGGGTGCACCTCAAAAGAGGGGTGTGTGTACGATCGTCCGTACAATGACACCTAAGAAACCGAATTCCGCTTTGAGGAAAATTGCCCGTGTACGCTTAACAAATGGGATCGAGGTCACGGCATACATACCTGGCGAAGGCCATACGCTGCAGGAACACTCGGTTGTGCTTGTTCGTGGAGGGCGTGTCAAGGATTTACCCGGTGTTAGATATCATATTGTTCGTGGCACACTTGATACAGGCGGAGTAAATGATCGCAAGCAGGGGCGATCGAAATATGGCTCAAAGCGTCCAAGAGAATAGATTGATAATTATAAGAAGAACCGATTGAATTCCGAAATGGAGAATTCGCATGCCGAGACGATATAGACCCCCGAAAAGAAAAATTGAACCAGATGTGCGCTACCATAGCGTTCAGGTTCAATCTTTTATCAATCGAGTAATGAAGAATGGCAAGAAAAGCACAGCAACTCGCCTTACTTATGATGCACTAAACTTGATCGAAAAAGATCTCAAAAAAGATCCATTGGATGTATTCCAGCAGGCTTTAAAAAATGTCTCGCCCGTCATGGAAGTTAAACCACGTCGTGTAGGTGGTGCTACCTACCAGGTACCCATGGAAGTCTCTGCAGATCGGCAGTTTGCCCTCGCAACTCGCTGGATACTTGCCGCAGCCAGAGCTCGATCTGGAAGGTCATTTTCTGAGAAGCTGGCCGGTGAATTGATGGATGCCTATAACAACACCGGTTCATCCATCCGTAAACGAGATGAAACACACAAAATGGCAGAAGCAAACCGAGCCTTCTCCCATTACAGGATCGGGAGATAATCCATCTAATTATGTCTCGTCAGCATCCAATCGAGCGGTACAGGAACATAGGCATTATTGCCCACATTGACGCCGGTAAGACAACGACTACCGAGCGGATTTTGTACTATACCGGAAAGACACACAGGATTGGATCTGTTGATGACGGTACGACAGTTACTGATTGGATGGAGCAGGAGCGCGAACGCGGGATCACAATCGTTTCAGCCGCTGTATCCGCAGTTTGGAAAGATTACCAGATTAATATCATTGATACCCCCGGGCATATCGATTTCACCGCAGAAGTGCAGAGATCGTTGCGTGTTTTGGATGGGGGTATCGTAATTTTTGATGCGGTACAGGGGGTTGAACCGCAGAGTGAGACAGTTTGGCGACAGGCAGATCGCTACAAAGTACCAAGAATTTGTTTTGTGAATAAGATGGACCGTGTTGGTGCTTCCTTTGAAAGAACGGTAACAATGGTCCAGGAACGATTGGGTGCAAATCCAATTCCGGTTCAATTGCCGATTGGATCGGAAGCAAATTTTCAGGGTGTGATCGATTTATTTACTGAAAAAGCCATATATTGGGATGAAGGATTGGGGGAGGCACCCCGGATTGCAGATGCTCCACCCGATCTTGTGCCACAAATATCTGAAATGCGCGATCGCATGATCGAGCAGATCGTAGAGGTGGATGACGAACTGACTTTGAAATATTTGGAAGGTGAGCATATTTCAAATGAAGAATTGAAATCCGCCTTGCGAAAAGCAGTCATTGCCAATATGGTTACCCCGGTTTTTTGTGGTTCATCGTTGCGTAATAAGGGAGTCCAACCTTTGTTAGATGCAATTATTGATTTCCTTCCCTCCCCAATTGATGTTCCCCCGGTTCGAGGATTTGTCCCGGGAAATGAGGAAGAGGTAGACCGTGCTCCAGACGACGATGCACCATTAAGTGCCCTGGTTTTTAAAATCGTAACGGATCCTTATGTTGGCCGATTGGCTTATGTCAGGGTGTATTCGGGGAAGATCAAGCAGGGGAGCATGGTTTACAACTCCACCAAGGAAAAGAAAGAACGCATCGGTCGTCTCCTGCGCATGTATGCCGATCGCCGAGATGATGTCGATGAGGTATTGGCAGGTGATATTGGGGCTACACTGGGTCTGAAGAATTCCTTCACAGGAGACACTTTGTGTTTGTCATCGGAACCGATTTTATTAGAAGCCATCGCATTCCCAGAACCTGTAATTTCCGTGGCGATCGAACCAAGAACAACGGCAGATCAAGATAAGATGTCGGAAGCGCTCCAGAAACTCGCTGAAGAAGATCCTACCTTTCACGTACGGACAGACCAGGATACCGGCCAAACGATCATCTCTGGAATGGGTGAGCTTCACCTGGAGGTGCTAGTCGATCGGATGCTGCGTGAGTTCAAGGTGCAAGCGCGGGTTGGTCGTCCGCAAGTTGCTTATCGAGAGTCGATTACCAGACCGGTTGAGAAAGCCGAGTATCGCTATGTCAAGCAGACGGGAGGCCGGGGCCAGTATGGTCACGTGGTCCTAGAGCTTGAACCAGGGGAAATTGGATCTGGAATCGTCTTTGAAAATGACATCTATGGCGGTGTGATCCCAAAAGAATACTTCAATGCGATTCAAAAAGGGATATTCGAATCTGCAGAAGCTGGTGTTTTAGCGGGATACCCGGTGGTGGACATTAAGGTCAGGTTGTATGATGGATCCTATCATGAAGTCGATTCGAGTGAGATCGCCTTCAAGATGGCGGCTTCTATGGCTTTCAAAGAAGGTATTCAAAAGGGAAAACCGGTATTATTAGAACCAATTATGAAAGTTGAAGTTGTCCTTCCCGATGAATATCTTGGTGATACGATTGGACAATTGACAGCCCGGAGAGGCGAGATTATTGGCACAGAAATGAGACCCGGAAATGCGCAAGCCGTTAAAGCGATGGTCCCCCTGGCAGAAATGTTTGGATATGCGACAGACCTGAGGTCAGGGACTCAAGGCAGAGGCGCATTTTCAATGGAATTTGATCATTACGCTCAAGTATCTGAGAGCGTAGCAAAATTGGTTATAGCATAATAGAATTTTCATCGAACAATCCGCAGGAGAAGATTAATGGGCAAGCAGAAATTTGAGCGCACAAAGCCGCACATGAACG
>JBJYXV010000007.1:0-135104 GCA_046260155.1 Anaerolineales bacterium | reverse complement strand
GGCAGCTCACGGCCTTCAGAACGGTCCGGTCCATCGCCCTGGGCAAAGACGGTCGATGTGAACGCCAGTACAAGGGCCATGATGATGAAACCATTGAAAAGTACTCGTTTCATTTTGATTTACTCCTTCATTCGGTGATTTAACTGATTTCCAATCCATGGGGATTTCAGCGATTGGACCACGCACTTATTAAACAAGGATTCTTCTGAACAGCACCTCCTTTACGTGAATACTTAGAATAGTTCTCCAACCCTGCTGTTGATTGTTTATAAGAATCGATAATTACAACTTCCTCTGAAATGAGGAAATACACGGTTTCAAAACGATATTCTGATATATGTTCAGGCTGACCTCAGCCTGACCGAAAGTTGCATCCGGGTTAACAGCCAATCTACCGTAAAACTCCTGAAAGTTTCAGAACGCTGATGTACTTCATGATCATCGGATTTGCGCTGTCTCTGCTCAACACCGACCCCAACCCTTACAATATTGCAAATTTTACCAGCTTTTGCTGGCAATTTGGATAAGAATTATTTCCTAACAAGCCGTATGCTACTGCAAGGTTTAAATCAAAAAAACCGACTGGTATGGTCGGTTTCGCAACTGGCTCCTAGCTCGCGCTCATGCAACCGTCCCCAGTGTGTGAATCATCTCTTCCACAGGATGACATGTGCCTAAGCCAATTTGGATTTGGATTGGTAGATCATTCCCCAGTTAAGGGACGACTCGGGTAAAAGGGCCTGCGCGTGCCATGCTGAGCGTATCTGCCTGACGGTCGATGGTGATCACGATTTGTACGTGCTCGGAGTTAAATTTCCCGTCAATATTGAATAAATCCAGTAGCAGTCTATCCCCCTCGCTCTCCAAGATATCATAGCGTCCATACTGCTGGAATTCTACAAAACAACAGGTAGATGTCTCGTATGTGCCGCGATCAAAGTACCAATAGGTCTGTGAGAAGGATTCGCTGACCTGCTGCTGGATGTGGAGATCATTATAGAACCAGGTGCCCTGGATGAAGGATTCGTTCTCATCGGGTGTACAAGCTGTCAGAGAGATACCGAGCAGTAAAAGCCCGCATAGCCAGGGTCTGGAAATTGCCACTTTAATCCAGGGGTGGAATCTCATTGGTGATAGGCTCTTCAAATTTACCTCAAGCCATCCTTCGTTCTTCATTCCATCAGGGAGACAACTTCACTTCTATCCGCTCGGGAGATTTTGACGATATTTCGTTCGGCACAGAACACAGCGGCGCAAAATCCGTTCCTGACACAAGTGATAATCTGATCTTCCTAAGTACTCTCCAGGCTTGGATGAGGTTCAGTTTACTGGGCCAACCCCCGCAAACAGGTCGCGCTCCTTTGGTCCCCCATCCGGTTCGGGATAAGCACGTATGTAGGAATCCTGGCCGTCAGCCACGCGAAAAGCCAGGCGCACAAAAAAATTACCGGAAGAGGCCATCCCGCCCTGGCTGGCGTGACAGGCTGTGGCAGCTGCTTTCTGACTGGCAACCTCTTTGTAATTGATGCGTGCATGCACCGGGAAACTTTCCCCGGTTAATTCCAGCAGGTCAATATCCCCATTCTGCCCAAAATGCCGGGGATCTTTTCCAAACAATGGCATTAAACGTACCATCCAGGAAAGCCACCCGCGCGGGAAAGTATGGTAGTAGAGCTTCTGCGGTTGGTAGGCTGGTCCTTGATCGGGATACTGCTGCGGGTCGCCCGCGGCATAAAATGCCTTCACCGTGGCCTGGTGGATGGCGATATGATCCGGGTGTCGGTAGCCACCGATCGGATCAAAGGTCAGCACGACCTGGGGGCGCAATTTGCGGATATAACCGGTCACCTTGGCAACCACCTCGTCCATTGGGGCTGCCACCAGAGCCTGCGGGTGATGGTTGTCTGGGGAGCCAGGCATACCTGAATCACGGTAGTCCAGAAAGTGTACACCGGCCAAGCCCAGATTGCCCGCCGCACAGCGCAGCTCATGCTCGCGCAGTTCGCCGATCGATTGGAAGCCTTCCAGGAAATGGGGAGCTACTTCGCCGACTTCGCCGCGCGTGGCACAAACCAGGTGCACATCTACCCCGCGCTGGGCGTAAAGCGCCAGGGTGCCACCCATGCCAAATGTCTCATCATCGGGGTGGGCCAATACAGCCAACATAGTCCTTTTTCGTTCATGCTTGGAAGCGTTCATTGGGAAGATTATACCTAGCTGGATGTCAGTCCAGCATTATTTTGCTCGATGCAAAGCAATTAATAAATCGGCAGGCTGGGATCAACCTCCTGAGCCCAGGCATTGATGCCGCCCTTGAGGTTTTTCACTTTGCGGAATCCCGCACTGGCCAGCAGCTCCAGAGCACGGGTAGAACGGGTGCCCGATTTGCAGAAGACGACCATTTCGTCCGCACTATCCAGCTCGGAAAGCCTGGCGGCCAATTGGCCGAGGGGGATCAAATCTGCACCATCCAGGTGGGAGATCTCTAATTCGTGTGGTTCACGCACATCCAGCAGGTGAATCGGCTCACCCTGGCCCAGCTTCTCTGCCAGCTGGCGAGCTTCAATATCCCAATCCCCGCCTGCGCTGCCTTCTTCGTGGTCGTGCCCGGGCATGCCGCAAAATTCTTCATAATCGATCAACCCGGTAACTTCAGGATTAGGTCCGCAAATTTTGCAGTTCGGATTCTTGCGCAAATTTACAAAATCAAAGGACATATCCAGGGCGTTGAAGAGCAGCAAACGCCCGTTGAGAGTCTCACCGATACCCAGGATTAATTTCAAAGCTTCAGTGGCCTGCAGGGTGCCAATTGTGCCCGGTAAAACACCCAGGACCCCACCTTCTGCACAGGAAGGCACCAGGCCGGGGGGTGGTGGTTCTGGGAAGAGGCAGCGGTAGCAAGGGCCAACGCGCGCATCAAAAACACTCACCTGACCATCAAAGCGGTAGATTGAGCCATACACATTGGGCTTGCCCAGCAACACGCAGACATCATTCGAAAGGTAACGGGTGGGGAAATTGTCCGTGCCATCAATCAGGATGTCGTAATCCTGGGCGATCTGCATGGCATTCGCAGAGGTGAACGGCTCGTTGTAAATATCTACCTGGATATCAGGGTTGATATCCAGCATGCGCTGGCGAGCAGAAATAACCTTCAATTCGCCCAGCTGGGATGTACCATGGATCACCTGGCGCTGTAAATTGGAGGCGTCAACCCGGTCATAATCCACCAGCCCGATACGCCCTACTCCAGCCGCAGCCAGGTACAAGGCAACCGGAGAACCTAACCCTCCTGTTCCAATTACCAGGACGCTGGCAGCTTTTATCTTCTTTTGCCCGGATAAACCCACCTCGGGAATCAGCAGGTGGCGGCTGTAGCGTAATATTTCTTCGTGACTCAGATCATTGCGTCCATTATCACCATTCATAGAGAATTCCTCTTATCTTGAAACTTCAACAGCACCTTCTTCAGAAATGGTAATGGGACACGATCGCCCCTTACGGCAACAATTTGTGCTTGAAGTTTATCTGCACTGGTAACACCATGGTTGACTCGGCGGGCTTCGCCGTGCGAATCAATTATAAATGTCGTCGGGACACTCAGCACACCCCAATAATTTGCTACATCAGGATGGGATGACGCGTCCACCTCAATAACCTGGACTGCGGACACCATCTGTGCTTGGAGGTGGGCAAGAGCCGGGCGCTGGATGGTTCTACACGGCACGCAATCGGGTGTCGTGAAATAAAGAATCGCCGGTATCCCTGGTTGCAGGTTCTCAAGACCGAGCTGCCCGCCCCGCACCCTGGACAGGAGCATTTTATTTACCAGCCAATAGGAGCCCACCAAGGATCCTGCGATCAGAAGCGCCCAAAAGGCCCTGATCAGGAGTTCACCAGGCATATTAACCCCTCGGCTGGTTAGCGGGGCTCGATTCCTGAGGAGGGGATTTAACAAATCCAGGGACGGACAAGCGGTTCAACCAGTAATATATGGTGCAACCTGCACAAAAACCCACGAATAAGTTTAGTCCTGCCAGCAGGATTACCAGCCAGACCAAACCCCAACCAATTGCACTGCTTCCCAGGAACAAGGCGGCGGCACCCAGGATCAAAATCACCGCCCCGAAACCCTGAGCAAAAAGATGGGGCTCTGGATTGCCAGCCTGGAGATCCGTTTTGATCAGCTTCCCCGGTCGTAAAAGCATCTGGTAAACAAAGCCAAATCCCGGCATTCTTAATACGGTTCCTACAACCATGACCAGGGCGACAAAAAGCGCCAACCATGCCTGGTCAAGGACAAATGCCAGCATACTCAGGCTGATGATCAAAGCCTGATTAGTCCGCAGCGCGGAATGGTCGATCTGATCGAGACCCCCAGCAATGCTGGGCACTATTACCAGGCGATCCTCTGCCTGGAGAGAGGTGTCCAGATTTTGCAGTTGACGAATATCCTCGCTGTTCAGGTAAAGATTGACAAAAGGCCGCAGGTCATGCTGGTCGTTAAACAGGTGCTGTTCCAGATCTGGATACTGGCCGATCAGGCTGTTCAAGGCTTCAGATACGGTACTGCCTGCGACTTCAACCACTGCCTGTCCATTGGAATAAGTCCGTAATGGGGATGGTATTTTTAATGTTGCCATGATCTCACTTTATTAAACATGGTGCTGGTTAATCCCTTTAACTACTGGCCGGCACCAAATGATTATTTTGGTTTAATTTCAATTTTCGACCTCGATCTGCTCTTCATTAAATGCCTGTCGGTCATCTTTCAAACGCCAGGAACGACTCTCTGCGGCCTTGCCCTGGATGACACTCGTGATCAGATAGGAAAAGTTCGGCCAGGCCCACTGGCGGTCGAATTCAGAGGGCATGTTGGGGTGATCGGGATGAGAGTGGAAAACACCCAGAACCGCAAACCCAAGGCTTTCAGCATAATCCTCCCCCTGCAGGTAATCCTGAGGGGTCAACTGATAGCGGTTGTGGCGCGCCTGGGATTCGCGCGCGTTCTCGAGGGGCAGGATTTCCCGCACCTGCTGCTCGCCCTGGTTAAAGTCCCCCAACAGCAGGCCGGCTCCTTCCTCGGGGTAAGATTGCTCTCCATGCAGGTGGATGCGCTCCAGTATCTCACTGGGGATGCGGAGGCTCATAAATCTGCTTCCCAAAATTTCTCACTCAAGTACTTGTATCCCGCGTCTGGAAAGAGGGTTACGACAGAACCTTGGTCCAAACTTTCTGCGACCTGCAGCGCAGCAACGGCTGCAGCTCCAGAAGAGACACCGACGAACAACCCCTCTTCCCTTGCCAGGCGCAGGGCCATCTTGTATGCTGCTTCGGTCGAAACCTCGATCACCTGGTCCGGAAAAGTTGGCTCATAAATACCCGGGGTGATGGCGGTCGGCATATGTTTCAAGCCTTCCAATCCGTGGAAGGCAGCATCGGGTTGAACGCCCACGATTTGTATTTGGGGATTGTACTGTCGCAAATAGCGCCCAACACCCATCAAGGTTCCGGAAGTGCCGAGTCCCGCTACGAAGTGCGTGATCTGGCCGCGGGTCTGTTCGACGATCTCAGGCCCTGTCCCCAGGTAATGCGCCTGCCAGTTTGCCGGGTTGTTGTACTGGTCAGCATAATAATAGAGCTCCGGGCTTTGTTCGGCCATCTCCCGGGCAATCTGGATGGCGCCATCTGATCCTTCCAGGGGGTCTGTCAGCACCAGTTGAGCACCAAGAGCCCTAAGGATGGCCAACCGCTCGGGGCTGGCATTGGCGGGAATAGCCAGGGTAACCTGGACACCAAGTGAAATGCCTAATGTCGCGTAAGCGATACCCATGTTCCCAGAAGTCGAATCGAGCAAGCGCCGATCACCAGCAAACTCACCAGCGGCCAGAGCAGCGCGCAGGATATTCAGTGCGGGGCGATCTTTCACCGAACCGCTGGGGTTAAACCATTCCGCCTTGGCGAAAAATTGCGCCGAAGGGGACAGCTTATGTAAGGTCAGTAAAGGTGTATTTCCAACGAGTTGTTCGATACCCGCAGAAAGGGGTGCCAATAATTTTGTTTTGTGATCAATGACGAGTTGCGTCATCAGAAACTCTCCAGTTAATTCGAGCCGTTATGTCAGGATTTACCTTGGGTTTTTTCGGCTCCGGAATGCTTACCTATTAAAATTAAAAGGCCAACAGGGATCAAAAAAGGGCAGCGCTACCTAGCAGCTATGCGGGATTTACTTCGCATGCGGGGTACAACCACCCTTCCTCAACTGTTGGCCTTACTAAAGAAGAAGCAGTGGTTATGAACCCCGCCTCATACAGATGCAAACTACCAAGGATCACTCCTTAATTATTATGACTAATCTTATAATAATTATACTTATTAAACCTGGAATGTCAAGCTAATCATCTTCCTGAATGTTGGGCACAACCTTTAATCGTGAAATATTTCACAAATTTATCGAGCAGATTGGCAGCAACGAAATTGGGTTTAACGCATGTTACAGGAAGGCAGGTTTTCCCCAAGATGAAAAGATCAAAATTGCCGGGTTGCACGATCGTATACTTCTTTTGCAGAACTCCCTAGCGGGGAACCGGCCCGCCAGACTACCCCCCGGGTGCCCTGATGGCGAGCGAATCAATTACGTTTGCCAGGATCAGCAAAGCGATGTTTCACGTGAAACATCGCTCAATGTTAGGTTTCATCCAGACAAGGTTCAATAATGGGGATTAGTTGAGGATACCCCGGAAACCTCGGTTAAGGTGTCTCGCATGCGGCCCTGGTATAGAGATTGACCCATATCTCCCCACCCTCGTCCACAAGCTGGTAGCTGCAGGCATGGAAGTCACCCGAAGTCATCAACAGGCTGTTTGCCGATAAGCCAAAATCCACAGTCCAGTAATGTTTAAATTTGCTAGATGAATTGTAGGCGTATCCTGCCCCAAACTCCTCGAGAATTGGATCAAGGATGACAGCCTTGTGCCCAGGGCTTTCCATCCAGGCCGCGATGACACCTTCAGGCGTACGGTAGCCAGCCGCGATGATCTCACCGTACGCTCGCCAATCGTAGCAGGTATCCTCCAAACGGTCTCCCACGCCCGAGCCATCTGAGCCAGCATGGGCGAAGAAATTGTTATCCGCCATGTCATTGCTGTGCTGCAGCGCTGCCTGAGCTATCTTTTTCGAATTCGCAAAGCGCGGCAGGTTGTTGAGGCCACGGATATCGTTGATCCCAGCCTCAACTGCAATATCGCGCTCCAGATCGTTGGGCTGGATCAGGGGAGGCGGAATACACTTGGTCCCCGAAATCAGCGGTAGATATTGGAAATAGGCTCCTGTGCTTCCACCTTCTATCCCAGCGGAAGCAGGCCACCAAACCGCCACAAACAGCCCGCTGACAATCAATAAGCCTACTACTGCAACCAATTGTTTTCGCCAGAACCTGCTCATTATCAAAAGTCCACCTATTTCCTGTTTTGTGCTACAGTGTCTCCCGTTCAATACCGCGCCTTTGACCCCACTCATCCAACAGCTCTTCAACGCTATCCAGGTAAGCATCCAGAGCTGCCACCCTTTCCCGGTACCCGTCATCGAGCAAACCGAGCGTGCTAAAAGCCGCCTGCCATTCCGAGAAATGAGTCGAATCAGCGGGCAGCAGCGATACAGCTTCCAGCCATGTGTTCAGCAAGGGCCAGAGCACATCCTGGGGAGAATCGCCACCGGCAAGGGATGTAAATGCCCGGTGGTAGTAGGCAAACCGATCCGGGTGTAGATGCGGTGGAGCCTGATCGGCAGGCAGCGCTTTATACGCCTTCTCCCATAATTCGATCCAGGCATCCAATGCCTCTTCGTCTGCCTGTGCTCCACCTAAAAGACCGAGCAGCCCGGCATATAAACCTGAGCGCCCAACCACGGCTGCGCGATCAGGAAAAATGCGTAAAAACCGCCGCTCAGTCAATGGTGGCCCGCTCAGACAGGCCACCGAGTTCGCCGCCAGGCCAACCGCCTGCAAATATCCTCTCGCTTGGGGCAGGTGCGGCTCGCCTTTCTGGTCGTGGAGCTCCAGCCAGATTTGCCGGGCTTGCTCCGCCTGCCCCTGGACCCGGCCTAAAATGTTCTCGGGTTGTTCAAATTGCCCTCGCACGCTGGCCTGAGTAAAATCCATGAAATGCTGCGGGTCATACATGATCAAACAATTGATGATGTTGTACCCCATCCAGGGATGCAAACGCAAAGCGCGCACCTGGCTGTAATCATCACGTCCGTGGTGGGTGATATCCAGGTGAATCTCGTCTGTCAGGCGCTGGATCTCGCGCTCCGGGCTGACGCGCTCATCATGAATGAAAAACAAATCGATGTCAGCTGTGCCGCCCAACAATGGATTGCCCGCAAAGAGAGAGCCTGTCAGGTAAACAGCCAGCAAGCTGTGATCGCTTCGCTTGCGCTGGTCTACGGTATCACGGGCGATCTTGTGGAGTTGGGAGGGTGTAATCCGCATAGCATTCTTATATTAATCAGTCTGGGCTTCCAGGGGAAGTTCCTGCTGGAAAGGTGGTAATCGCAAGGTCTGCCTGATCCGATTCTCGACAAATTTGAGGGCTTCCGGGTTGCGCACATAGTCCAGATCGTCCGTATCAACAGGCAGCACAAGCGACACCTGATTGTATTCGCTGAAAAATGCTTCGTAAGCGAGATTCAGCTGCTGGATATATTCCCGCTCCATGTTGCGCTCATAAGGCCGGTCACGAAATGCAATGCGCTGCATCAAGGTGTCTGTACTGGCACGCAGGTATAGAATCAAGTCAGGCCTGATGATTTTCTCTGCCAAGGCATCGTGAACCCGGTAATACATCTCCAGCTCATCCCCGATCAAATTTAAACGTGCAAAAAGAGCATCCTTCTCAAAGGTGTAGTCGGAGAACAGTTTCCCCTTCTCAGCAAGCAATGCTCCGACCGATTTTCGCTGCTGGTGATAGCGGCTTAACAGAAAAAAAATCTGGGTTTGGAAGGCATATCTCTCCCTATCGGCATAGAAATCGGAGAGGAAAGGGTTCTCCTCGAATACCTCCAGCAGAAGCGCAGCATTAAACGCCGGTTGGAGCAACCGGGCAAGGGTTGTCTTCCCAACTCCAATTACACCTTCGATAGCGATATACATATTCTTCAGTGAATGATCTCTGCGTAGTGGATGCCCAACAGCCGGGTATCCCCATATTCTGTTGGAACCTATACAGTCCGACATTAAGCATACCAGCGATTTCGTTCGCGTGCAACCACCAGCAGAGGAAAATCGAGGTTTTTGGCATTTGCAATTGGGAATATGCCCGACCGAAATAGTCATTAAATCCCCACGCAACCGTTTATACCCTTGGATCTCGGCTGGTGCGACAAACCTGCACAATGAATTGGGCCTGTGTGAACCCTTTCGGGCCTTACTTTCAAAGCAATCATCACTCCCACCATCAACTTGTTAATAGATTGCTCACCGAGATGGTTTTCAACTAACCCACGAACAGCTGCAAGAATAAATTGCTACGGTATGCTCCCCAGCAGCGAGCTGGTTCACCAGGGATAAGGTTTGCCCTAACGGTGGGGAGAGCAATTTCAAGCCGGGTCTAGCCAGGCAGTGAGGTTTCAGTCGGTTGGTGATCGGGCCAGGGGATCAGACGCCATTTTGAATACCCATGTTTTTCTGCGCTGTAAATTCGCCCCCAGGAAGGTTCGCTGCACCCTGGTTGATCGATGAAGGTTGTCCAGAGACCATCCACATTCACCGGGGTGAAGACCAGTTCGCCATCCTGGCACAACCAGGTTTCGAGTAAATAGCCGCGATATTTATCGTCCGTCATGCGCACATCCGACCAGGCAATAAAGACTTCATCACCATTGCGAGTGACTTCAGTGATCCAGGGCGGCGGGTATATATCCGAAAAGGGGAGCTCTCCATAGTACAGATCAACACTGAAGATATCCCCGGTGATCTCCAGCAAATCTGCCTTGATCCAGCAACCCGATTCATACCACAGCGGCAGGACATAAGCCCAATCACCACGCTCGGTCCTGCCGAGAATCTCGACCGAGATACCTTCGTAAAGGCCAAATTTGTACAGGTAAGCCCAACCGGGTCCATAACGGCAGTTGGCCTGAGGGACAGTTACGACTCCTTCAGGGGGAAGGGGTGTATGGGTGATGGTGGGGGTAAGTGTGGACGTAGGAGAGGGTGTTGAAGTCGCTGTATTGGCAGGCGATTTTGTCAATGTTGGGAGCGAAGTGCTGGTAGGTGATGGCAGAGATGTAGATGATGGTACGACTGTGCTGCTTGGAATCGCTTCCACAGTCGATGAAAGTAATTTCGTGGGTGAGGGTCCAGGTGCTTCGTAGGTTGGTGAACAACCAGCAATGACAGCAGCGAGTAACCCCGTGATAAGGATAGATTTACTTATCATCATAATGAGCCATATTTCTTTCCAGTGGTATGGCGTTGAATCATAACATTTCCTAGAAGATCCAGGACTAGAGTATTACAATGCCAATACTTTTTTTGGGCAGCTATTGGACTGAAAAAGGGAATTCTTATCCCCACCTGCGCACATGGTAGCCCGCATCTGCAAAAGCCTGGAATTCCTGGAGGCTATCCTGCGAGTCTGGATCCCAATTGAAAACACGTAAAAAATGCCGGTTGCGAGTCCCAAAAACTGCCAGGGGCTGGGCCGGCATCTCCAGCAGGTTCATCAGCTGGTTGTTGTCACCATCCATGATCATCAAACTCTTCTCGGCTTCAACAGCCGCACTTCGCGGCTCGAGGAGCGCCTCCATTTCCTGGTACTCGGCCTGGTGGACATACTCTTCCAATACGATCAGGATCTGGTTATGCAGCGAGCGGAATTCTTTTTGCGCCATGCGCTGCAGGGCGGCATGTAAATCGTCCGGCAATCGAAGTGAAAAACGTCGCATGACATCATTTTAATGTCTTAATGATGTCATGTCAACCAATTTCAATTTTAACTTTCGGGATTGGACGAGATGGCTTATCTGGGATACACCCCAAGAAAAAAATCCCCCACCAGTGTGAGGGATTTCGAATAGTGATCGTGCTTGAAAAAAGATTTCTAAGCCTTTATATCCAATACCTTGACCGGCATGGCTTCCAATTGGGTAATCAAATCGCTGATCACATCAAAACCACCCTGCCAGAATTCAGCCTGGGTGATATCGATACCAGCATCGCTTAATATCCGGGCAGGTGCGTCGGAGCCGCCTGCAGAAAGAATTTTCAAGAAGCGCGGCTTAAAGGCATCACCTTCAACCTGGAACTGCTGGTAAAGGGAAAAAACCAGCAGCTGGCCGAAGGAATAGGCGTAAACATAAAATGGGGTTCCATAAATATGTGGAATAGAAACCCACTCCCAGCGAAATTCTTCGCTCAGTTCTACTGAATCCCCAAAGTGTTCTTTAAGGTTTTCCAGGTAAGCATCCGAAAGCTCATCCACGGTTGCACCTTCATGGGTCATCTGGTGTGCCTGGCGTTCAAAGAGTGCAAAATAGATTTGGCGCATGATCGTTGCATAGGCGTCATCAATCTGGCGGAAAAGCATGTCCCTGCGGATATCCTCATCGGTTTCGTCTTCCAGTAGGCGATCTACAAGCAACATTTCACCGAAAGTTGAGGCGGTCTCCGCCAGAGGCAGCGATGAATGGAAGGTGAACTGAGTGTGCTCTTCTGCCAGCATGGAATGAATGGCGTGACCCAATTCGTGTGCCAGCGTTGCGACGTCGTTTGCCTTGCCTTGGTAGTTGGTAAGCACCCAGGGTGTCAATCCAGGCAAAACAGAGGCACAGAAAGCGCCGCTCATCTTGCCTTTACGCACCTCGCTATCCAGGTGCTGGTCATCAAACACGCGTTTGGCATGTGCGGCAATTTCAGGATGAAAATCTTCAAATGCCTCGAGCACCATCCCAACTGCTTCTGGGTATTGATACGATTTCTCAGACTTTACCACCGGGGCATAGATATCATAGCGCCGGAGGCGTTCCATCCCCAACCAGCGGGCTTTCAAGCGAAAATAGCGCTGGAAGACAGAAACATTCTCCCGGGAAACTTCAAGCAGGGTGTCAACCACCTGGTCGGGAATGTCATTTGACAGATTGCGGACAGAGATCGGGCTGGCAAATTTACGCAGACCGAGGTTCTCATTGCGCCAATCTCGAACTAAATTCTGGTAAATCATGCCCAGAATGGCTCCATCCTGCCCATAAACCCGGTACAGCTCCTGGTAAGCCGCAGCGCGAAGCTCGGGATCATGCTGTTGGACATAAACCATTAACTCCCCGCGGGTCAATTCTAGATCCTCTCCGCCAACCGAGAGTTTGAACACATAACGGTTGGTGATGGTATCGTAAATTGTGTTCACGGCAGTAAAGCCGGTCACGTCCTTGATGTTAATGATTTTTTCCTCGGGTTCGCTTAGGGTGTGAGGCTTGAAATTGCGCATTTCCTCAAGCCAATAGGTATAATCTCCCGCAGCTTTCATTAAGGGTGCCGCAGCGTCGTCATCCAAAGATTTCCACCAAAGGCTGAAGAATAAAATACGGTTTTGAATTTCCGCACTGAATTGATCAACCCGGGCCTGGAAGTTTTGAGCAGCCTGGTTTTGAGTGTCCTCTGCGTACCACAAACCTGCGAAGTAACCAATGCGGATTAGCAGCTGAGTGATTTCTTCCACCTGCTGTACCAATGCCATGAAATCAGCATTGGTGATTTTCCCATCGAGTTTCGGGCGCTGCGATTCAAATTCAGCAACCTTGGTTTCAACGGTAGCAAAGGCGGCCTTCATCTCTTTGCTCTCGTATGCTGGAAAGAGGTCACCCAAGCTCCAGCGTGAAATTTCATAAGTTAAATTAGAATAATCCATTTTCTCTCCACTATTTGATAGCTGCATATTTTCCCTTGGGGGCAAAGCTTACCGATTATACCAAGAAGAACCCGTTAATTGCCCTGTTTAAACTGCGAAGCGAACATGCATCACTTCGCCATCTTTGAGTAGATATTCCTTACCCTCTAGGCGCAATTTCCCCTTGGCGCGTGCTTCTGCCAGGCTGCCCAAAGCTAAAAGTTCTTCCCAGCTGATTACTTCTGCCCTAATGAATCCCTTCTGCAGATCGCTGTGAATTGCCCCGGAAGCCTCAAGCGCTTTAGTGCCATTCTTTACCGTCCAGGCGCGCACCTCATCATCTCCAACAGTAAAAAACGATAGCAGATCCAACATCTCGTAGGAGCAGCGGATGACTTTATCCAACCCTGGCTCGGTGATTCCATATTCATCCAAGAATATTTGAGCTTCGGCAAGCGGCAGCTGGGCAATTTCCATCTCTAACTTGCCCTGGATGGAGGCCACCACACAGCGCGAATGGGGATATTCAATCTCCGGAGGGACCTGCCCATCCCCCAAATTTAACAGCACCGACACGGGTTTTCGAGTTAGAAAGCCGTAACCTGCAAGGACACGTTCATCATCAGAAGAGAATTGCATATCGCGCAAAGGTTTCTCTGTGGCCAGGAAGTCCTGCATGCGTTGAAATAGATTGGTCTCGTAATCCACCAGATTTTTATCCCGGCCTCCCCCCTTACGCCGTTCGTCAGTTAGGCGCTCCAATTTCCGTTCGATGGCAATCTGGTCGTTTAAGAGCAGCTCTGCATCCATTGCCTGGATATCACGCAGCGGATTGATTTCACCCAGAGGATGGGGAATTTCTTGACTTTCAAAGCACCTCACCACATGAATAAATCCTTCCATTTGAGAAAGCTGGTTGAGCAGCGCACCCGATATCTCCACTCCAGAGCCGCTACCCAAACCAGCGATATCTCCATAGGTAACCTTGGCGTAAATCGTTTTCTGCGGCTTAAACAGCTCAGAGAGCTGGTCCAGGCGAGAATCGGGTACATCAACGACTGCTGTATGGACCTCAAAGCGCCCTCCGCTGGTCACAACCGGTTGATCACCATGCGATAAGACGTTAAAAACAGTTGTCTTGCCAGATTGAGGTAATCCAATAATCCCCAGGTTCATGGTTCTCCTTCAGAAAAGTGCTGGCAGGGAATCGACCAACTGCGGGTGGCGGGAGTAATATTCCTCCCTGAGCAGATCCATGACGATATTGTCGAAGACCTGCCCATCCTTGAATATCGCCTGCCGCTGGCGGGCGGAGACGATAAATCCCGATTTTTGCGCCAAGCCAACCGCCCTCGGGTTACCGCTGTGGGTGTACAACCTGATCACGCGCAATCCAAGCTCGTTGAACAAGAATTTTAACAAAATTTCTTGAGCATCCAAGGCGAAACCCGAACCCCAGAATTTCACATCCAACATCATGCCGATCGTCGTAGACCAGCGAGGTTCCAGACCAGTGTAACTGATCGTCCCGGCAAATTCACCCGAAACCCGTGAGATGATGATGAAACGCCCATCCTGGGGATCATAAGAGAATTCACGATCCTGAAAGCGCTTGATGTACATATTTTCCGTATAATCCGGCGGCAGGGTCTTGCTCCAGGCTTGGGTTTTGAGATCATTGCGTAGAGCAGTCAGCAGCGGCATATCCTGGGATTTTTCCTCTCGCAAAATGACTAATTCACCTTCCAGCGGCATAACTTATTCCTCCTTGAGCCTGGTATTCCGAACGAAGGATGTCCACCAGGATGCCATCGTAATAAGCACCCTGACGAAAACCTTCTCGCCGCGTGCGTCCACTTTCCTTGAAACCCAGCTTCTCTGAAAAAGACCTTCCCGCCTGATTCCAGCTGGCCATCCAGCCAGAAATACTGTGCGCAGGTGTATTTTCAAACAAATATTCTATAATCAGCTGGGCAACCTGAGTGCCATAACCTTGGCGCTGGTAGGGGCGCGCAATAACAATCGACATCCAGGGAGCCATGGGGTCCCATGACCACTCGAACTCTGCATGTCCAATCAATTCATTCTTATCAGTTTGTTCGATACCCAGATGAGCTTCCCTGGTTTCTTCTCCCCATTTCGTGATTAATCCTTCGACCTGGCTCAAGGACAGTGGCACATCCCCGGGGAATCCGCGGGGAAGATAACGTCTGCCTCCCAATTTTGGGTGATTGAGATAAGCTTTTAATGCTGCCAGGTCTTCAGGTTCAAAAGGCCGCAATTTGATTTGCTCGGTTTGAAAATACATGCGAGCCTCCTTTATCTTGACCTCCATTATATATTTAGTTATACTACGCAGGCAAGCGTAATTTAGAGAAGCCGAAGTGGCGGAACAGGCAGACGCGCACGACTCAAACTCGTGTTCCTCCGGGAGTGTGGGTTCGATTCCCACCTTCGGCACTGATGAAACCTGAGCCGGACCAGGACAAACTGGTCCGGTTTTTGTACATGGTGACCGGGATTTTTCCACAACCCATACTATTATTTTGACCTGTGAATAATTTTCAGGGAAGCTGAGATGCCCAATCTTTTGGCAGTTTAATCAAGTAGGTATCTACCTGATCACTGCCAGATTTCCCCCAATTGCTGGTAAACACAATCTGCGTGAAATCCTGGTTGGTGCTGGCATGGGGTTCAGCCCAATAATCGTGTTCAATACTCTCATCAAAAACGGAGTGGGTGTGAGCAAAGCGCACAACGTGCCCTCCGGGCTGGAGTTCCAGCGCAAAAATCTGATCGTCCATCCATGTTGAAGGTGGGCGAGTCCCATTGGATGTGGATACTAAAACCCAACCTGGTAGGCGGAAGGCTCTCCCGGAGAAATGAAAGCCAAGAGCCGAATGACTGAAATCAATAGATAGGAGTGGGGTGATTTCCCCGCTGGAGAGCGCCAACATGGAGATATCGTCCTGATCAATATCCTGGTAGACGAGCACTTCTTTTCCCTGTGCATCGAGCGACAGGTCCGTGTGCCCGACAATCCGCAACAGTCCTCTCCCGTTCTGCAGTGTCCGGTCGTAAACCATCAACCCGCAAGGTTCTTGATCGCTGCCAATCTGCCCGTGCTCGCAAAAGTTGTCGTAAAAAACAAGAAAATAGTTCCCTTTTGGGCTGATGGCAACAGAGTCGATCTCGGAGGGAGGTGTTTCCCGTACGGCTACAATTTGATCTGCCTCGAGATCATAAATCACGAACGCCACTGTCATCCAATCCTGGTTTTCAGCCATCAGTCCCCAATATCGACCATCGTTGGAAGGGCTGCCCTCATATTTTGTCCATACGGCAGATAACCTTTGACCTGGAAAATCATCAGCGAATTCGTGTATGGTTCGTTTTTGTTCGGTAGATAGACGGTACGAAACGAGCCGGGTTTCTTCAGTGTAGTAGAGCAAATCTGGATCCGCGGCATCCCAGCGCGGCTCACGCTCAACGGGTATCTGCCCCAGTGGCTGCAGGGAGAACGCGTCATAAACATACCAATTCCCATCGGTTGTAAAAATCACCAGCCGAGTTCCATCGGCATTGAATGACTGTACGCGCGAGTACTCATTTTTCATGCCCTGTGAAGCGTCGCCGGTGTCCAAATCGGAGGAGCGGTCAGTCACTCGCACCAAACAAGTTCCAAAAATTGGATCTTGAAATGAAACGCGAGGTGCAGGTTCATCTAAATCTGGTATCTGCTGAACCCCGAGATTTGTAAAAGGGATGAACTCGAGCTGTTCACACCAACCCTCAAACCATGGCCTAGATCGGAATTGGGATGGGGATGTCTGACTTGATTTTCCGGGTAAGGTTGCAGAGATAGATCTTTGAAGTGTTCCATCGGAATTCACAGCGGATGAATTCCCCTGCAGCAGGTTGCAAGATGCTGTGATGATCACTATGGAAGCAAGGCACCAGCAAATTTTTAAACCAGATATCCGGGTCTTAATTCCCATCACGTGCACTCGATCCACTCTGTCTGCCCGAATTGGACATTGCCTTTTATGGAAACTACCCTATTTTGCCTCAAGCATCAAACCCTCTGGTTGATGTTTTCCTGATACAAACAAATTGCTGGTGCAGCCTGTTCTATTTCTCTGCGAGAGATAGGACTGGCTCTGTACCTATTTCTCGATGAGATGTTCTCCAATTGGAATGCAAACGAGTATAAATCACCGGCGCCTGGATTTGCAACCAACAGCCTGCATTTGGTCACATTACTTGCGGTAGGTCGCTTCGAACTCTCCGTGTGGGGGTACCGGTTCTCCGACTACATACAGGAAGTAGTAGATCCCTGTTGGGCCCATATACTTGAAGTCTTTGCGAATGGTATTCAGCGTAGCATCAAAATCAGCATGAGCCCGCAGGTAGTGTTTAAAGCCATCGTATTCCTGGTCAAGTCCGAGCATTTTTTGGGCGTTGCTGACAACCGCATTGAGCTTGCGGTAGTTACGAATTACACGCGTATCCTTGGTCAAGGCATCGATATCTCGCTCATCAAAGGCAGCCACTTTGGCAACATTAAAGTTGTGAAAAGCTTCACGCGTTCCAGGCCATTTAGATTCCACAACTTTCCAGGATATACCGGATTGGAAGACTGCTTTACTCATCACGTCAAGGTAATCATCCAGTGATTTGGGGTTGATTTGTTCGGGAGGGCTACCAGTAGGCATATTCTTCTTTTCCTTTCGGGCATATGAAAACCCGGAATGGTTTGTTATCGATACAATTATACTTTTATCAGTCTGAATTGGGCTTATTTGTGACTTGCCCTCTCTCCAAACAGAATTTCCTGTCTTAATATTCGAAATTGATCGACCGGTTTAATGAATTTTTATGGTAATCTAACCTCTTCAACCGAAGCAAATCAATCTTTTTACAACAGGATTGACAAGGGATCATTGCAATATGCCGGAAGTCTTCTTCGTATACATTCTATACTGCGCTGACGGAACATACTACACGGGTTACTCGGGGAACCTGCCGAGAAGGATCCGGCAGCACCAATCAGGGTCAATACCCAGGGCGTATACCAAATCGAGGCGCCCCGTGAAACTGGTTTGGGCTGGCGAGTTTCCCACGAAGGATGAGGCTCGAGACTACGAACGCACGCTGAAGCGCTGGGCGACCAGCCGGAAAAAAAAGTTGATCGCTGAAGATAAGCTGCAGACTGATCAAATCAAACAAGTACAGGGTATCGATGATTAAAGATATGCTTTTGACAGATCACAGCCCGGGACATTGTACCTGATTTCTTGAATCTATCGTTCTCCTGGCAGGTTCCTGACAAACCTGCACCACGGGACATAGGAAATCACCAACAAGAGCCACGCGCCTATGCGAGTGGCTCTATTTGTAAAATTTTTGGGAGTGATAGGAATTACAATGCCAGCGAAACTTCCTTGGTGAACACATCAAACTGAGGCGGGTTTTCAAGATGCTTCTTCACCGCGCAGAGCTCCGCGGAGCGGATCAATGATTCATGATATTTTTGAGGGAAATCAGCGGGAACCTGTATTTCGAGTTCGATCTTATTGATCATGCGCGTGGCAGGATCGGTTTGCGCACGCTGAATTATGCGAATTCCATCTGTAGATAATCCTCGCTGCCTGCAGAATCCCAATACATAAATACCCGCACAGGTGCCGATCGATGACAAGAAAATCGCGAAAGGAGTCGGTGCCGAACCCTCGCCACCGCCCATAGGGGGTTGGTCAGTTTTAACAGTATAAGGTCCGAAATGCGCATCCACCTGTGCGCCGCCCGGAAAATCGATCACCATTTCCATTGGTGTGTGTGCCTCCAAGAAGAATTATTGATGTCCATTCATACCTTAGATGCAGCAGACCTTTAAAGGTTACATAATACACAAATGAATTTTTTTTCTGGAGGTTGGAAGTAAATCTCTCTGGATTAGGCGCAGGGGTTTTGCAGATCAATCTCCAGGCACAAAGTCGGGTACCTGATGCTGCTTTCCGCGCAGGAAGAAGATATAGTACATGATGGTTGAGATAGTGTATAAGATGATCGTCCCCAGGAAAGGTGGTCCGAAACCGTACTGCACCTGTAGGTAGCCGCTGAGCGTGGGGCTGAATGCCCAGCCGAAATTCCAGGCCATGCTGACCAGGCTGGCAACTGTTGCGCGGGCTGGCGGTTCAACATGTTCCATTACAAACGTCTGGTAAACCGGGCTGCTCATGTTCATTAATGTCAGGCGGATATAATAGGCCCCTGCGCTCATCCAAAAGTATGGAGAGAAGCCCAGAACGATCAGGAAAGGTATCGACAGGGATTGCGTCACCACGACAAACTGGATTTTTCCCATCCGGTCAGCAAGAGGTGGTGCCAACAAAAGCCCTAATCCCATCGCCAACGACCCCCAGGCGAACAACGACCCGATCACCGGGTCCGGCTGTCCGTGAACTTGGCGGAAGAAAAGGTTCATGAATGGCATAATCAACCCGGCACCAATCGCCGTGATTAACATAGGGAGAATTAGTTTTCCCAGCAGAACTGGGTTTTTTGAGGCATAGGCAATAGGTGCAAACACGGATTTTTCCGCCAGCTGCAAACGTGGTGTCCGCAGCATAATTAGCGGGATCAACCCTACAACAATTGTGAGAGAGACAATCATTAACGATCCTGCATATGCCTGGCTGCTGATTGCTGGCACTCCGCGTGTGTTTCCAATCCAGGTCGGCAAGTAACCTCCAATCCAGTTCCCAACCGAAGCCATGGCCATCTGCAGGCCAGAGCTAAAACTGAACAGATAGGTCCGCTCCTTCTCCCCAGAATTTTCCATCAGGAACGGTGCCATGCTTACCGCTCCCAGGCTTTGCCCAATACCAGAGACCACATTCATCCCGTAAAGCGTTCCCTCTGATGGCCAGAGTACAATTCCCATGATCGAGGCGCTCATTAACGCCCCAGAGAGAAGTAATGCATATTTACGACCCAGGAGATCTGCCAGATAACCCATCGGCAGAGCTGCCAGCAGGGCAGTCAAATTGGATATAGTGATCAACCTGCCCAGGAGTGCTTCGTCGTACCCCAAACTCAAAACATAGAAATTGAAGAGCAAGCGAAAAACCCCCATCGCTGCGCCCACAATGATGACATTTAATAAATAGAGGCGCGCATTCATACTAAATGCGCGCAATTGGATGCTGTATTCATGCACCGCGCTGCTGATTGGGGAGAACAAGCTTCTGGGATTCAACGAAACCTCAAAGATCAGTCGCTCTTACCAGCCTGCAGAAATTCAGTGATATTGTTGAAGGTGTCTTCCAGACCCTCCAGACGGGCAGCATAATTTCGCTCTCCTGGCACTTCCAGGTTCAGTCTTACCAAACCTGCTAAGCGTAATACCTCGAGATGGTGAATGACTGTTGGAGGGCGGAGACGCAACCGCCGTGATAGCTGAGCAGGAGAGAGCGGTTCTTGTGCCAGGTAACGGATGATCTTCAAACGCGTTGGCTCTGCCAGGGCTTTTAAACCGCGCAGTAAAGCATCTGGAACGACCTCGCCCGGCACGAGCGATGCATCTGCTGGTCGAGCTCCATAAAGAAAGATCTTTTGCTGTGGAGCAAATGAATCATAAAGAATTAGTGGTGTGATCCAATAAGAAGGAGCAAACACGATTTCCGTGATCTCTGGCTCAATGAGGATCTTTACCCCCTGGGAAAGGATCTCAATTAGATCAGAGATGTCTTCGCTCTGCGATAATTCTTGAGCTTGCGCATTGGCTTTCTGCAGCGCCGGTTTTATTCGCTGTTCCTCTTCAGCAAAAAACTCTTGGTAATAAGATTGAAGAGCCCGCAAATACAGGTCGCCGAATTCCTCAGGTCGAGACCACCATCCAAGGATGGTATGAATATCCTTTTTTGTAATGCCTTTCTTTCCTTTTAGCACCTGTTGCAAGTTTTCCTGATCGTCCTCATCCCAAGATCTTCTTTCATAGACGCGTGACAAGATTTGGGCGTATTCACTTTCCATCTTGTCGTGGTGCGACAGTTTAATTAGCCTCTCTTCCGGGGGGATTTGCCGTAAAGCCCATAAGACTGCCTCCCCGTCTTTAGGTTCTGGAATAGTGTGAAGCCAGGCCAATGGCACATAGATAATCTTCAGCGAATCCTCCAGTACCCCCCTTTCGCTTGAAGGCACTCGGGAGCGAACTCCAGCTGCCCATGAGGGTCGCAATCCAAAATTTTCTGGATTATGGATGACCTCAAGGCTCATCATCAAATCGAATGCGGTGCCTACCTCCCAAATCAGGGTAGGCGTTATTTGTTCCGTTTTTTGTTCAGTGGTATCAGCCATGCTTTATCAACAACAACCCGATTCGATATCCAAGGCGCCTTCATGAGACTGGGGTGCTTGCACCTGAACTGCGAACTCAGCTGGCCTGATGCGCTGGCCAATTCCAAGCAACAGGTCGCTGGTGAAAAGTAAGAACCGCTTATGAAGGTTTGGATTTTCCGAGGTAGACCTGCCCGTTCCCTGGTGGAGCTGGGAGATCTTGACCTGCTTTTGATGGATTTGCATTATGTAATTGTAGTAATCCTGGTTCATGACAATCTCCTAAACAGCTACATCAGCAACCACATGAGACAAAGATCGATTAGACGTTCACCTATGTTAGATATATATCTAACATAGATGATAATCTAATCTCTTCCCTTTGTCAAGATCTATTTCACAAGTTTATTCCCTGTGTTGAGGAGCAGGCTAGGTTGGTTAAATTTCTTTTTCTGTGGATAACTTGATGAAATCTGTGGATAAATCCCGTTAAATGGGGAAAAGTCGCCCGTTTGTTCGAAAAATCATGTGCCTTTCATCCCTATATACGGGGGGGCTTTCTCTTTTGCTACCATAGAGGGGACGGGCAGGGTGGGATTAGATGTAAGCTGTCTTTTATGAAAAATTATCCACACACGGAATGTGGACAGTTTTTCGGGTTCTCTCTTGCTTTTATCTTTTTCTTCCCCTTCATTAACCCTCAAAACCCATCCTGCTTAAGATACTTTTCCACTTTTCCACAACCTCTACTACTATTACGAATATACATTTAATAAATATAAACAATAAAGAGTATTTATCTACTTCTTTCACTTTCATTGAGCCTTCAAGAGGAATCTTCAAGGAAATCATCTATTTACTTTTTCAACAAGAGATTCCCTGCTGAATTATTCATCTTCATAATCAAGGTTTTCTAAAGTACGTGCAAGTGAAGGGTAACCGCTAAATGCAGCCAGTGATGAAAGCAAATAGAGAAGGTCTGCGGAACTTGGTTGAGGCTGCCCCAGGAGACCAAGCACCAGTGGGAGCGCATCTCGGGCTGACTGCACCCAGGCTTCAAGGATGTCGGCTGGAAGAGACGCGCTTGTCGTCCTTTCGGCATAGGCACAGCAGGTCCCGAATAAAATAAGAAGATTTTTACAAAACGGTTCGTGTTCTTTGGCCAAAGAGACCAAATGCGGGGCAGCAGGGTAGGCTGCCTGGCTTACCGTGTACTGGTGGCAAATCTCCTGGAACAGGGCGTCATACCAATGTACCAATGGTTCTCCTGAATAGGCCCTGGCAAGAAGGCTTGCGACAGTACAGCCATCCGTGTAATTTGCTTGAAACTGTCTCCAGCGTGGATCAGAAAGCGGTATCATGGGTTGAAATCCTCAATCCAGTATTAAAATAGAACGTGCTGGCAGCAGCATCTCCCGGTTGGTACGTTCATGATGTTCGTGATGCTGCTCTAAATTCAACGGTTTTTAAAATACTCTGCAATTAGGGGGCTCAGATCCTCTTGGCTGTATTCCCCTAATAGAGCGAAAAAATCGTCTGAGGTAGCAATTCGTTGGGAAAAATTTTTGGAATATGCTTTTAGAAAAGTAAAGAACGCCTCATCTCCGATCAAATCCCTCAGATCTTCCATGAAATTTGCCCCATTTAGATATACTGCATCCCGGTAAGCACGATATCCCTGTGGGTTATAGATGCTGCCATCCACCCAGCCCTGGGGGTTGTAATAATTTATGCGGTATGACCACCACCAATCCAGGCCGAGTGGCTGCTGTTTTTCATAATACAACCTTTCGCAGTAGGTAGAGAGTGCTTCATCCAACCAGGGTTCCAGCGCCTGGTCATTGCCAACCGCGCTGTACCACCACTGGTGAGCTGTTTCATGTGCAGCAATGGCAGTCAGGTAATCTCCAGGCTCTCCCGAATACAGATTGTAAAAACCTTTACTGAGGAAATACAAGCCATCATACTCCATACCGTCCAAGAAATCAGCCTCGACCACACTCAATGTCTGGCGTGGGTAGGGGCCAAATAAATCGTCATACAGAGCGAGCGCTTCAGCAGTGGACCGCAATACCGCTTCACCTGCTTGAGAATCGATGGGGAAAAAGTAAGACAGTACCAATATGGAATCCACTGTAGTGGTTGATAACTCATACTGGTCGCTGACTGACCAGGAAAAATTGCGGGCTGCATCCAAACGGTACTGCCACCAGCCACCAGACGATACGCCAGGGGCACTTGCTGCAATGAGTAAATCTTGATTGGTATCACTGATCTGGATATTTACCTCAAAGTCTGCAACCTCGTAAACAAGATGTTCACCAAAAGCACCGGGCTGGTGTGCCACCCAGCCATTCCCAGGCTGGTAGGGGGGGATGAACGGGTACCAATCCACTAAATTAGTCTGCCGGCTTGAATAGCCAAAAGGAACCGGACGCCCAAAGTACGAAGGGCTTGGTGATGGAATGTCGAGTTCATAGGCGATTGATATACCGGTTTTTCCACCTGGTTGTAATGGGTCATCCAACGGAATCCGCAAAAGGCCAATTTCCCGGCTGAAATCATCAATAGGTGAACCATCCAGCCAGGTGATTTTTTCTAAGATAAAAGTTCCCGGGTACCGGGCAGGTTCAACGACCAGCAACAATTCGGAAAGCGGTTCGTCATACTGATTGGTAAAGAGGATTTGCTGATCGACCGCGAGATGGTGTTGAGCATAATTCAAAGTGGCTTCAATCTTATATAAGGGTAGAGTATTAGAAATATCCACCGGGGTTGGAGAAGGATCTCGGTGCAAAGGGATGGGAGTTGTGGTTGGTTGAGGCAGGTCCGGTGTTTGGAAAATAGTGGCTGAAGCCGGGCTGGTTGGCGAGCTGGTAAAGAGGATATTTTCCTGCGGTGTAGACAAGGGTGTGGGGGAAGGGGTGGCGCAGGCGGACATGATCAGCACCAGGCCAGAAATTAACAGAAATTGCAGGAAATTTCTCATGGCGAAGAGTTTGAATGTGTCCATCTACTAGCGGTGGGTGAAATACTCTCCAAGGAGGGGAGTGATATCTGCAGAAGTATACTTTGACAGCAGATTGAAGAAATCATCACCGTGAACCTGGCGATAACGATAGGTATTGAGATATTCGTGCAAAAATTCCTGAAAGCCATCGGCTCCCAACAAATCGCGCAGTTCGCTCAGGAAGAGAACGCCTCTTAAATAGACCGCGTCACGGTAGGGATAGAAACCATCAACTTCGTAGATAGTGCTGTCGACCCAACCCTGAGGGTCGTGAAAGTAAATTCTGTTTTCCCACCACCAATCAACAAGTTCGGGATATGCTTTCTCGTAGAAAAATACCTCGCTGAAGGTGGCCATTGCTTCGTCCAACCATGGCTCCAGGGCCTGATCGTTACCCACGAGCCCGTACCACCATTGATGGGCAACTTCATGAGCAGCTATGATGGTCAGATTACTTTGTGGGTCGCCGGTGTAGTAATCATAAAAAGCATGGCTGAGGAAAATCAGGCCATCGAATTCCATGCCATCCAGGAAGTCTGCTTCAACAACCGAAAGTGCCGGATGAGGGTAGGGCTCAAAAAGGGTGCTGAAGATAGTGATCGCCTTGGCTGTCTCCTTGAGCGCAGGCGTGTCCGCCTGTGGGTGGTAAGGAAAAGAGTAAGCTTTCACCAGCACATCTCCCGCCTGTGTTTCTTGCTCCAGATAAAGGTCGCTAACCGTCCAGGCGAAATTTCGAGCAGGCGCATGCTGGTAGCGGTAAACACCAGCGGCTATTTCGGGCAGGGAGCTGGCAGCAATGATCAGTTCGCCACCATTTGGGGAGTAAGGTTCAGCTAGCTGGATTTCGACAACAAACTCAGACATGTCATAAGCCAGGTGTTCCCCCAAGTATGCATCTGGTCGAACGATCCAGCCACCATCTGGATTATAGGGTGGCACATAAGGATACCAATCGCCCAGATTGGTCTGCCGGTCTGTATAACCGTAGGGAGCATTCTGGTTAGGTAAAACAAGTGTATAAGAGAGTTTTATCTCGATCGAAGCACCTGGTTGGAGATTTTCAACTAATGGTAAATGTAGCTCAGCCTCATTAAGGGTGTATCCCTCGATAGGGTTGCCATTCCCCCAGGTGAGGGAATTGAGGGAGAAGCCATTCGGATACCTGTTGGGTTCAATTAAAAGCAGGATCTCCGCTAAATCCGTCCCCGTAGTATTAAAGTACAGAATTTGCTGTTCCGCCTGTAATGTGTGCGCAGCATAATCCAGGGTAGATGAGATTGAATATCTGCTCAAGGGCTCCATAGATTCTTGAGATTCCGGGGTAAAGGTGGCAGTTGGGTTTTCTTCAGTAATTGTTATTGTGGGTGGGGGTTCCACAGCGCTCGGCGTGGTAGGTAGATCTGTTGGACTTCCGGTAACAGGACCTTCAGGAGCGCAACCAGATACCATCGAGATGGTGAATAAGAAAAAAGCAATGAGGGTTGGATGAGTTTTCATTGATGAGAGGAAAAGTAGTGCATTGTTTCAGATCGCGGTAAGGAAAAACTGCATTTAATTGGGCTTATGCGCCCATCTCCTCGCGGACCGCCAGGTACAGGTTCTCCGCTTTGAGTTCATTCAGCGTATAACAAGGGGCTTTCAGATGTTCTGCCAGCGCCTGGGCTAAGCCCTGGTCAAAAGCAGCATGTTCCATGTTGATCACTACAGATCGAATCTCGTCTTCCGCGATCTTTTCAGCGATGTTGTGGGCCTCCTGCTGAGGGGCTAGACCGCTCATCGAAACATTGCCTGCTCCGTCCGTGAGCAAGATGACCAGGGGCAGTACATCTGGATGGAGGATCTTCTCTTTTTCGATAGTCTGAAAGGCCAAAAGCAACCCTGCAGAGAGGGGTGTTTTACCGCCAACAGGGATATCTGCCAGGGCGCGCTTGGCGAGATGGATTGAATTGGTGGGAGGTAGCACCATGGTAGCCCGATCTTTTTGGAATACGACCAGGCCCACCCGATCTCTGCGTTGGTAAGCATCCGTCAGCAGAGAAAGGATGGCGCCTTTGGTGGCGGCCATACGTTCAGCGACTGCCATAGACCAGGATGCATCCACGACGAAGAGTACAAGGTTTGCGGTGCGCTTCACCCTTACTTTACGCTGAAAATCAGTTGGTTGAATGGCAAAGGCCACCCGTTTCCGCTGCTCCTCCCGCCGCTTTTGGTAGGGGGCTGCGGCGCGGAAGGTAGCATCAAAAGCCAGATCGGTAGCCTTCCCCTGGGCAGGCCTGGCGCGTATATAACGCCCGCGTTTGCGCTCAGTATGTGAGCGTGAGCGGCGCCCGCTCTTTTTTCGAGAAAGCTTATCCAATGGAGAATCAATCTTGCGTGGAGCGAAAGATTGTCCAATCTTTGCTTTTTCGCCGCCTTCCCACCATGATGCATCGCTGGAATCGAAGACTGACTGGGGAGATGGGGTTAAAGGTCCTTTCTCAGATCCTTCTTCAACCGTCTCGTGGTTCACGCCTTTTTTTTTTCAGTGGATTCGGTCTCGCCGGGTACGGGTTCAGGCTCACCACTGGTTGCCCCTCCCTGGAGCTGTTCGATTTTCTCCTGGAGGTCGTCCATGGTGATCTCGGCCTGCTGGAAAGGACCGCGTTTAATTCTATGGGGCAAAGCCAATTCCGCAGCCAGGGCAATGTCACGCTCGTTGATCGCAGTCCGCCCTTCGAATGCTGCGTGAGCACGGGCGGTTTTCAAGATCACCAGGTCAGCCCGGTGTCCGTCTACATTAAGGGATGCGGTTAAAGCAGCAATAGAGAGCAAATCACGCTGTGTGTAAGTTACCTGGTCTAACAGGAGACGGGCTTTTTCGATTTGGTGAGATAAATCATCTTCTTTCGCCTGCCATTTCTCTCGAAAGCGATCCGCGTCCGCTTCGAAATCCAGGTTGCGCTCCATGATCAAGACCCGGTCACGAGCGTCACGAATACCATGGATTTCAACTGAAAGTGCAAAACGATCGAGTAATTGAGGGCGTAAATCTCCTTCCTCAGGATTCATTGTGCCGACCAGGATGAACCGGGAGGGATGAGAGAAAGAAATCCCTTCTCTTTCTACGATATTCATTCCCATGGCAGCTGAATCGAGGAGCAGGTCTACAACATGATCATCGAGCAGGTTTACCTCGTCGATGTACAGTAAGCCCCTGTTGGCAGAAGCCAATACACCGGGTTCAAAATGCCGCTCCCCTTTCTGGATCGCTTTTTCTATGTCCAGGGTTCCTACCACCCGGTCTTCGGTGGCAGATACAGGCAAATTAATAAAAGGGGTTGGCTGCAGTACAACGGGCAGTTTTTCACCAGCTGCGACTCTCTCACGGCATTCTGTACACCACGTGGTCGGGCGATCGGGATCGCACCCGAAGCGGCAGTCCTTAACCACATGCACGTGCGGTAAGAGCGCTGCCAAAGCCCGCGCAGCTGTAGATTTGGCAGTACCCCGTTCACCGCGGATCAGGACACCTCCAATACGAGGGGATACCGCGTTTAAAACCAGGGCGCGTTTCATCCTTTCCTGACCTACAATAGCAGTAAATGGGTAAATTGGGGGCATTTCTTTCCTCTTACCAGTGATTATAACCGAGTCCCAATCTTATCACAAAGGTTGCCAAGTTATGTTTAAGCTCTTATAATGTACCCTACCTTAATAACCCGGAGTATTTAACGTATGAATCAAAATTTTGCCCTCAATGGGCAGGAGGCTACAACCGAGAGCGAGCAACCAGAAGAGGAAACAATTCAAGCAAGCACTCAAGAAGCCCAATCTTCAACCATGGAAGAGCTATTGGAAGATGATGGTTTGGGATTGGACATGCCAAGTCAAGGGGACATTCGCAAGGGTACAATTGCCAGAGTAACCGAAACTGAGATCTTGGTCAGTATTGGAACAAAATCTGAAGGGGTGATCCCTGCGCGGGAAGTAGACCAGATTGAATCCGAGTACAGGGACGAGCTGGCAGTAGGGAACGAGATCACAGTCTATGTAGTCAATCCAGAAGATCAAAGCGGCAACGTCATCCTCTCATTTGTGCGTGCCCTTGAAGAGAAAGATTGGCTATTTGCTGAATCACTGCTTGCCTCTGGTGAAACCTACGATGGAAAAATTGCAGGCTACAATAAGGGAGGTTTGATTATCCCCGTCGGGCAATTACGGGGATTTGTGCCCGCCTCACAGGTAAGCTTGCTGAGACGAATTGACTCCAGCGGGAATACCCCCGAACAGCGTTGGGGAGAAATGGTTGATGATGCGATTACTGTCAGTGTTATCGAAGTTGATCGCGACCGGCGCCGCTTAATTCTATCGGAGCGCGCTGCACTGCAGGAGACGCGAGAATCATTAAAAGAGAAATTGCTGGACGAACTCAACGAAGGTGATGTGCGTACCGGAAGGGTGACCAGTCTGGCAGACTTCGGGGCGTTCGTTAACATCGATGGTGCAGATGGATTGGTGCACCTTTCCGAGATTTCCTGGGATCGTATTGAGCATCCCCGCGAAGTATTGAGTGTAGGCCAGGAGGTCGAGGTAAAGGTAATTGGAATCGACCGGGAGCGAAAAAGGATAGGGCTATCCATCCGCCAGCTGCAGCCAGATCCCTGGATCGAGAAGGTCGGAAAACTGAAAGAAGGCCAGTTAATCGAAGGGACAATTACGCATCTGACCAAGTTTGGTGCGTTCGCTCGTTTAGATGAGGATCTAGAAGGTTTAATTCATATCTCAGAGATCAGCGAACAGCGGGTTGGGCATCCGAAAGAAGCACTCCATGAAGGGGATGTAGTGACTCTGCGTGTGATCAAGATTGAACCAGAACGACATCGCATTGGGCTAAGTCTACGAAAAGTTGACTCCCCTGCCTATACGGATTTCGATTGGAAGATGACCCTGGCAGAAGTAGTGGAAGAAGCCCAAAGCGAAGATGAAGAAGATGCAGGGCCAGACCTCCAGATTGAGGAGGAAATTGCCGAGACTGCAGAGGAACAGGTCGAAGAGTCTAAGAGTGAGGAAGAGCTCGAGCAAGAAGAAATGTCAGCGCCAGTTGCCGAAGAATCCGAATCAGAAGAAGAAAGTGAAGCAGAAGCTGAGGCTGAAGATGAATCTGAAGCTGAAACTAAAGCTGATGAAATAGAAGAGACTACAGAAGCCCTGGTGAATGAAGTGGATTCTGCACAAGAAGAACTGGCAGAAGGTGAACCTGAAGACGAGCAGCTCGCTGAGCCCGATGAGGCTAGTGAAGAAGAAATGCTTCAGGTAGAGGAATCGGACGATTCTGAGAACAAAGAATAAGGTAAAAACTAACAGCGCGCTTGAAATTGGTGCGCTGTTTTGTTTTAAGGGGTTGGTTTTACGGGCTTTGTGCCTTGAAATAGCAGATTTTTCGGGAATTAGGCTGGCCAGATAAACGGAAGAACTTATTTTCCAGCCGGATTGCACAAGAAAACGCATAACCTAAGAGTTTTATTAACTCGCCTCGATTCAAGATGCAATTTGGGCAGTTGCCGCGTAATCTCTGGTAAAATGCAATTGGATAAAAAGTCTCGTAATCAAAATCGAAATGTAGGCGAATTGATCCTCGAGGCAATGTTATTTGTGAGATCGTAGGAGGTAGGCTTTGTCTAGCATGGAACGCTTTACCCAAAGAGCTCGACGAGTCCTGAGCTTAGCACATCAGGAAGCTGAGCGCATGCGTCAAAATTATATCGGTACAGAACATCTTTTGCTGGGGCTGATCCGCGAAGATGGAGGTGTTGCTGGACGAGTATTACGGGAATTAGGATTAGAGGCTGAGCGAGTACAGGAAATCGTTGAAAGGCTGACCGGTACAGGCAGCTCTCCAGGAGGCAAGCTGGATCTTTCACCTGGTACCCAGCAGGTCCTCGAGTATGCAGTCGATGAAGCTCGCCGCCTAGGTCACCATTATATTGGTACAGAACATCTGTTATTAGGTTTGGTCCGCTATGGAGAGGGAGTAGCCAATGATGTGCTGAGGAAATTAGGGGTCACTCCGGAGCAAATCCGCCGGCAGACGAGGCGTGTGCTTCAAGAAAGCAGTTCTTCGCGGCGCACTTCTAGTGAGCGAAAATCCTCCCAACAAGAAAAACAGCAGAAAACACCCCTGGTAGATCAGCTGGCGATTGATCTGACCTCCTTGGCTGAGGAAGACAAATTAGATCCAGTTGTCGGGCGTGTCATGGAAATCGAGCGGGTCATTCAGATCCTGGCTCGCCGGACAAAGAATAATCCCGCCCTGATCGGAGAACCTGGCGTTGGCAAGACTGCCATTGTGGAAGGTTTAGCACAAAGGATACTCGAGGGGGATGTGCCAGCACCACTGCTCGACAAGCGGGTTTTACAGCTAGATGTAGGATCTTTAGTTGCGGGGACGATGTATCGTGGCCAGTTCGAAGAGCGGTTGAAGAGAGTAATTGATGAATTAAAGGCCTCAGAGGCGATCCTCTTCATTGATGAAGTTCATATGTTAGTAGGCGCAGGAGCAGCAGGGTCGTCTGTTGATGCGGCAAACATACTCAAGCCAGCCTTATCGCGCGGCGAGCTGCAGGTGATTGGAGCCACAACGCATGATGAGTATCGCAAGCACATTGAAAGCGATGCAGCTCTTGAGCGCCGTTTCCAACCAGTCCTTGTTGAAGAGCCCAATGTTGATGAGACGATCGAAATCCTGCGTGGTGTTCGTTCTGCTTATGAGGAGCACCACCGGTTATCGATTTCGGATGATGCCCTGGATGCAGCTGCACAGCTCTCCTCTCGTTATGTGACCGACCGCTTCCTGCCGGACAAGGCTATTGATCTGATTGACGAATCATCTTCGCGTGTCCGCATGTATAAGAGTCCCGCTGCCAAGACTGCTAAAGAACTGATCAACCAGATTAAGGAAAGCCGCAGAAATCATGCACTGGCTCTTGAAGACGGCCGATATGAAGATGCTCAAGAGATTCTCGAGCGCCAGGAGGCATATGAGGGCCAGCTGGAGCGCCTGCAAACCGTGTGGGATCGCAGCAACAGTCCAACTGTGACCGCTGAAGATATCGCCGAAGTAGTCTCCATGTGGACCGGTGTGCCTGTGATGCAGATCGCCCAGGAGGAATCCATCCGGTTGCTGAATATGGAAGATGACCTCCGGAAACATATAGTTGGTCAGGAGGAAGCCATTGAGGCGATTTCGAAAGCAGTCCGTCGAGCCAGGGCTGGTTTGAAAGACCCTCGACGCCCGATCGGATCGTTTATCTTCCTGGGTCCGACTGGGGTTGGTAAGACTGAGTTAACCAAGGCTTTGGCCCGCTTCCTGTTTGGCAGTGAAGACGCCTTGATCCAGTTAGACATGTCAGAGTTCATGGAGCGCCATTCTGTAAGCCGCCTGGTAGGTGCGCCACCAGGTTATGTAGGCTATGAAGAAGCCGGGCAGTTAACCGAAGCGTTGCGTCGGCGGCCTTATTCGATCGTCGTCTTTGATGAGATCGAAAAAGCGCATCCCGAGGCTCACAATATGCTGCTCCAGATCATGGAAGAAGGTCACCTCTCCGATGCACGTGGGCGCACGGTGGACTTCCGGAATGCCCTGATAGTGATGACTTCCAACGTGGGAGCCGATATGATCAAGCGCCAGACTTCCATTGGTTTCGATGTGAAACGAGACGAAGACCTTGAAGAGCGCTTGGTATACCAGGAGATGCGCAAAAAACTCCTCGATTCATTGAAGCGAGTATTTCGTCCAGAATTCATCAACAGGGTGGACGCGGTGATCGTGTTCCGCGCCCTGAGTAAAGAGAGCATTAAAGAGATCGTCCGGCTCGAACTGGATAAAGTCAGCCAACGGCTTGAAGAGCATGCGATTGTAATCAATATCACCCCGGCGGCACTGGACTTGCTGGCCGAAATGGGCTATGACCCGGAAATGGGAGCCCGCCCACTGCGCCGCGTGATCCAGCAGCAAATCGAAGACAAGTTGTCCGATACCCTATTAGCAGGCGAATTTGAGGATGGTGACACTATTATTGTTGATGTCGCTGATGAAGAGATCACCTTGCATAAGGAAGAGGAAAACCCCATCGAAGAACAAGAAGTGTTGGCAACTGGATAGATTAACTTCCTGTGTGGATGATCAAAGGGTTCACAACTAAGTTGTGGGCCCTTTTTTGATTAAGAACCAACATGCTAGCCTCTGGTAGAGATCATTGAGCCAGCTAAGTTATAATTTGTGCATGCCCAAAATAAGAACGCAATATGTATGCCAGCAGTGTGGGCGCCGTTCACCCCGCGATATGGGACGCTGCCCCCAATGCAATGCCTGGAATAGCATGGTGGAAGAGGTGATTAGCTCGCCCAAATCGAAGGCCTCGACCTTCTCTCGCGGCCTGGTTGGAGAATCAACCCCGCGCCGGCTCTCTGAAATTGGAGAAAGTGGCGAGGACCGGCTGCCGCTGCCCATCCAGGAATTTGCCCGCGTGTTGGGTGGTGGCGTTGTACCTGGATCAATAGTACTCGTAGGAGGGGATCCCGGGATTGGAAAAAGCACCCTGCTGCTGCAAACCGCTTTGGAGATGGCTAAGGCTGGCCTGGTTCTATACGTCTCTGGTGAGGAATCTGCAGGCCAGATAAAAATGCGTGCTGTGCGATTACTGCGTGACAAAAATGTAAAAGATGACGACCTGCCGGATGATTTGCTCCTGGTTACGGAAACAGACCTAGGCACGATCCTTGAGCATGTGGCGAAGTTCAAGCCTGAGTTATTGATCGTAGATTCTATTCAAACCACCATGCTGTCTGAGCTTGAATCCTCTGCAGGCTCGGTCTCCCAATTACGGGAAACCACCTCCAGACTGCGGGAATTAGCGAAATCGAGCGGAATCTCTGTCTTTCTGATCGGGCATGTCACCAAGGAAGGCACGCTGGCTGGACCGAGAGTCCTGGAGCACATCGTTGATACCGTGCTCTATCTTGAAGGAGAACGGTTCCAGGCATACCGCTTGTTGCGTTCGGTAAAAAATCGCTTTGGGGCGACATCGGAGGTCGGGGTATTCGAGATGCGGGAGAATGGTTTGGTAGAGGTGAGCAACCCTTCTGAGACCTTCCTTGCTGGGCGCCTGGTGAATGCTCCTGGCTCGGCGATCGCGGTCACCATGGAAGGAACGCGCCCGTTGTTAGTTGAAATCCAGGGCCTGACCAGTACAACCTCCTTTGGAAATCCTCGGCGCACACCTAACGGGGTGGATTTTAATCGGCTCCTATTAATTACAGCTGTGCTCTCGCGACGGATCGGATTGCGGCTTGCTGAACAAGATGTTTTTGTTAACGTGGTAGGCGGACTGCGGGTAAACGAGCCTGCAGCTGATCTGGCGATAGCAGCCGCGATCACATCATCGACTCGCGATCTTCCCGTGCGCGCTGATATGGCTTTGATCGGGGAAATAGGGCTTTCCGGAGAATTAAGATCGGTCGGTCAGATGACAGCCCGGTTGAAGGAGGCTGCCAATATCGGATTCAAACAAGCAGTTGTCCCAAGCAGGCTTCGCAGAGATGAACCATGGCCCGACACCCTTAAAGTTGTGGAAGCAAGCTCGCTGAGGCAGGCTTTGGATTTTGCGTTGATCAATGAATAGTTGCTCTGCTCTTGGGGGATGGATTGGGCGAGATATCTGCAAACATCCATCAAAATCTTTATAAATTCTAATAATAAACCTGCTTAAATCTACATTGACGGGGAGGAGAAGTAGCTGATAAATTTACTTGTTCATAATATATTAATTTAACAAACAATACTTACTAAGGAAGATTGGGGTTTCGAAAAGCAGATGTTCGTAAAACGACTACAATTAGGATTGATCCATCTTGCAGTTGCAATGACTTTGGTACCGATCAACAGCACTTTAAACCGGGTGATGATTAAGGAATTAGCTTTTTCCGCCACGCTGGTCGCCGTGCTTGCTTCTCTTCCATACCTGCTTTCACCGATTCAGGTACTGATCGGCTCATTCTCAGATCGTCACCCATTGTTCGGTTGGCGCCGGACACCATACATCGCTATTGGGTTAGTTTTTTGTGTGCTCGGGGTTGTCCTCTCTCCACTTGCAACCTTTGTGCTGGTAGATAATTTCCTGGTTGGGTTGATTTTTGGTTTGTTTGCGTTTGGGGCCTGGGGGATGGGATTTAACTTCGCCACAGTCTCTTATTTTTCTCTGGCGACTGACCTGTCAGGCGAAAAAGATCGCGGCAGCACGATTTCCGTCATGTTTTTCATGATGATCGTTGGAATTATTGCTACCTCGCTCTTGGTAAGCCGCCTGGTCGATCCATATACACCGGAAGCACTGATCAGGTCATTCTGGATTGTCGGTATCATAGCCCTGTCTCTTGGATTGGTTGGCTTGATAAAATTAGAAAAGCGGACCTTTGCCGACCAGAAAGAAGAGCAGGAACGTCATTCCTGGCGGTTCATGGCAACGTCAATCCTGGAAAATAAGCAAGCAACGATTTTTTTTGTCTACCTGATCGTATTATTAATTGCTTTACTTGGACAGGATATCCTCTTAGAACCGTTTGGTGGAGAAGCATTTGGTATGCCGGTGAAAGATACGACTCGCATTACATCGATCTGGGGAACATTCACACTTGTGGCTTTAATAATCGCAGGTGTATTGGAGCGCCGAATCAGCAAACGGACGGTCGCTTTCTGGGGAGGGGGAATTGCCTTTGGAGGATTTTTGTTAATTGCCGCCAGCGGGGTTGTACTCAACACCGGAGTTTTTTATACGGGTGTGATCCTGTTAGGTGCTGGCACCGGGCTATCCACTGTATCTAACCTGTCTTTAATGCTTGACATGACCACTGCGGCCAAAGTTGGCCTGTTTATCGGTGCCTGGGGAATGGCAAATGCAGTTTCACGTTTAATCGGGGCTTTATTAAGTGGAGTCGTGCGTGATATACTGACCCAGGTGCTGCAGAATCCAGTCTTGGCTTATGTCTCGGTTTTTATGATTTTGGCCCTGCTACTGCTCATTTCTTTGCTGCTTCTGCGCAGGATCAGCGTAGCTGCGTTTCGTGAGCGAGCAAAATCTATTTCGGTGATTGAAAAAGCAGCCATGGCAAGTGATGGATAACTATCTCACATTTCTACTATCGTATTTTCGAATCAAAGGATATAAAAGGGTATGGCAGAGGATTGGCTCAGTCTAAGTGAGGTAGCAGTTAAGTTAGGGGTTCACCCTTCCACCATTCGCAGCTGGTCAGACCAAGGACACCTGCCTGCACACCGCACGCAGGGCGGGCACCGGCGTTTCCGCCGTAGAGATGTTGACCTTTGGATCCAAACACACCGGGAAGATGGGATGGACGAAGGCAGTATGGTGGTGCAGGCAGCCTTGAAAAACATCAGGGTAAAGGTGAGTGAAGGCACGTTGGAGAGTGAAGGGTGGTACGAGAAACTGGATGACGAGGCGCGTCTTCAATACCGGCACAGCGGACGAGCGCTGCTGCAAGGCTTGCTGGATTCACTGGCGCAGAACGGTGAATATGACGATGCAGAGGCCCGTTCACTGGGCTTTGAATATGCTTCACGGGGGTGGCGCAGAGGACTGACACCAGCAGAAGCCTCCCGGGCATTCTTGTTCTTCAGGAACTCCCTGCTGGATGCGATGCTCGCTGTATATGAAGATGCTTCGATTCAAACCCCCAAAGCATGGAGCGATATTTTCCGCAAGATTTTCCGCTTCACAGACCAGATTCAAATCACCTTGCTCGAGACTTACGAAGCTTACCAGCGGGGCAACCGTTGAAGTTTGATTTCCTTCCAAAATATAATCCGCTCATTCGCTAGCGTAACCGTATTACCTGGCCAACGAATCCAAGTTGAATCTCGATCGGGGGTTGATTTCCAGCAAATCCAATTTTTGGATTCTGCTTCGCTTCAACCGAGTTAAAGACCCGAGCCGCGGGTATAATAATCAACACGAGTGCCAAAATTTAGGCACGAGGGAGCCATAAATGAGTGATGGTAATTCTATACAAGTAAAAAATAAGCGTGAGCTGCCGATTGTTTCCCGCGTCCAGCGCAACCATGGGTTGGAGCACGCCACGCTGCATATCCTCTCGCAACGTTATCCAAAGCGCAACCTTGCAGGACATTCGGATACAGGTGGGTTTTGGATCGTCGGGGATGTGTCCATTGAAGATGTCTATGAAGCTGTTGAGGAAGGCCTCGATAGGCTGCGGAAGGGGGAAAAAGAACTTGCCGTGCACCGTAATTGCGGTACTAATTTCGTGACGTCAGGTATCCTGGCTGGTCTTGCTGCTGGGGTTGCTATGCTGGGAGTGGGGAAAAAGACGCGTGACAAATTAGAACGCCTCCCATTTGCCATGTTCTTTGCAACCCTGGCGGTGATCTTTTCTCAACCCCTTGGGATGATCCTGCAGGAGAAGGTAACGACTTCAGCTGAGCCGGGGAACCTGCAGGTGATTGAGATTGCAGTCGCCCGCAAGGGGCGCATGAAAGCTCACCGGGTCACTACCAGAAATTAAAAATGGGGCAGCAGAAAAAGCCAAGTGTATACCTTTTCTATGGAGACGATCACGTCGCCATCAATGAGAAAATTGCAGATTTAAAATCGCGCATCGGCGACCCGGCTGTAATCGATCTGAACTTTCTCGCTCTGGATGGGCGCACGCTCTCTATTGAGCATCTCGAAACCGCGGGTAGATCGATGCCTTTTCTCGCTGAGCGTCGCTTGACGGTAGTTAAAAACCCCATGGCAGCCATGCAGAGTGATCTGCATCGGAAACGAGTTTTATCTTTGCTGGAGACTCTCCCGGATGAAAGCGCAGTTGTGCTGGCAGAATACGGCCCCCTGCCAACTGAAGAAGAGAAGAGGGATAAGAAAAAATCCTGGTTAAAAATATGGGCAAAATCGCAAGGCAGTAAAGTGTACATAAAAGAATACAGCGTTCCAGGTAATGCTCAATTGACCGGGTGGATTCTTCGCCGAGCTCGTAAGATGGGTGGAGAGTTTGAACCGCGAGCAGCCAACAGCCTGTCAACAAAGGTTGGAGAAAACGTAAATCTTGCTGAACAGGAAATCATCAAGCTGCTGACCTATGTAAATTACCAGAGACCGGTCAGCGCAGCTGATGTCGAAGAGCTGACAGCTATGCTGCCGGAAGGGGGGATCTTTGATTTTGTGGATGCCCTGGGAAACCGTGATCGACGGAAGGCTGTCATCGAATTTCACCGGCTGCTGGCAGATAATGATATCCAAAGTATCTTCCCAATGATCGTGCGCCAGTTCAGGCTGCTGGTCCAATCCCGAGAGATCATCGATCATCAGGGAGGAGAACAAGAAATTACCAGTCTACTAAAGGTTCACCCGTATGTTGGTCAAAAACTTGCCAAGCAGGTGAATCATTTTACCCAACCACAGCTGGATAGCATCTTTCATCAATTACTGGAGATCGACTCAAGATTGAAACTGGGGAAGATGGATAACGAATTGAGCATTGATCTTCTGATTGCCGAGCTTACTTAACCAGGATCTCATCTGGGCTCCTGGTGCCGATCCAGAAATGATGTGGGAGCACCGATTTCGTCAAGCGAACTTCAACATCGCCGGCTTTCATACTCTGCTCATCCTGGTCATCTTCTTGATCGGGCCCAGCCATACTCGGATGAACAAAACAAATGTCGGGGGGATTCCCATATTTTCCTTGATAATAAATTGCTGCGCGGGAAACTTTAGAACAAAGGTCAGATTTTTTGTCGTTATCAAACCACAGCATTCCGACATTCATGACATATCTCCAGCGTGTGAAATCTTACGCAGATAGGCTGCAAATGGGAATTAATCTGCCCCCAACGATGACATTAAAATTGGGTTGAAAGATGGGAAGTGTACCTCTCCCATTGCCCTGGGGATGATTTTGTCCCGGTCCAAAACCACTTTTTTCAAATATGTAGGTCCCGAAAGCACGCAGCACCTGTCCCTGTTCAGTGTGTGCGTCCCCCGGCTTCGCGGATACCAATGGCCAAATACCTCGGCCCGGTCCTTTGGAGACCAGGGTTTTAAAGCTCAGGTAAACACTGTAATCACTCAAGATTGGTAGTAAACCCTGGTAATCATCGACCATTATTACGTGCAGACTGCCACGTTCCCTGCCAAATCTCCTCTGCTCAACGATTGAGGCCATCTCGATGAGCAATTCTCCAGCAGCCTGTTCTTGCGGGTGGATTACGGTCTGGCATTGTGGGTTGTTAGCCAGTTCAGCAAATTGATAAGCCTTTCTTGTGATCAAGGTCCATGAGACATCTTCAGGAGGGTTGATGCGGCAGGATGACGTGCTCATAGTAGTTAATACATTCACCTTCGCCTGTTCATCTTCTCCCACAACAAGAATCGAACCAGACCTCGGGTTATCCAGGCTGAGCATGAAGGGTAATCCATCCGTGCATTGACCGATCACCAGTGAATATGGTGGGAAAGGGTTAAATTGATCCAGAATTGAGGCGAGATTCGCGGAGTAATGAGCGGGGTAAGCTACCATGGCAGGAGGAGCGTGTTTTGCTCCAGTGAGTCTTTGTTTTGCACCACCCCAAATATCGGGAAAATTCGCAAGATTTGTCGCCATAATGACCTCCATAAGATAAACAATACAAGAACATACGTTCTATTTATACCAGAACATATGTTCTTGTGTCAAGAGGAAATTTCAGCGCAGCCAGGTGCTTAAGGTTTCAATATGGTAAGTTTGGGGAAAGAAATCAAAGGGAATGAATCTTCCAGGGGTGAATCCACCTTCCGCCAGCAATCTACCGTCCCTTGCTAAAGTGGATGGATCGCACGAGATGTAAATTAATAATTCCGGCTTCATGGAAAGGATGCTATCGATCACTTCCTTCTGCAAACCTGTCCTAGGTGGGTCAACAAGCACAACACCGGGTTCTATATCTAATCCTGGTAAGATCGCTTTTACAGGACCCTCATAGAGGTCAACATTTTCAAATTCATCAAGGTTGTAAACAAAATCATCCGCTGCACTGCTGGAGGCTTCGATCGATATTAGCCTGGTAGCTCTTGGGGCGATAAATGCGCTGAATAACCCTACTCCTGAGTACAATTCGAGGACAAGATCTGGCTCATCAGGCAGGATTTCTTCAATTTTATCCACCATCTGCTCCGCCAGGGATGTGTTGACCTGGAAAAAAGAAGCAGCGGATACCCTGAATTGCCTGTCTTTAACCTGCATAACAGTATATTCGCTGCCAGCCAACACATCCAATTGACCGGGACCGAGATGAACGACAGACACTGGCATTGACTCGATATTAAACTCTGCATCAAAGGCTTGATTAGATTCAAGCGCGATCAGAATATCATCTTCGATTCCAAGGCGCAGGATTAGAGAAGAGACTCCGGCTTCCGGATCGATCTCGAATAATGGCCAAACATCATTGATAATTGCCGCAGGCAAATGGCATTCCTTGATCTCCAACACACCGTGTTTATCTGCACGAATAAATCCGGGCTTTTTCTGTTGGCTGAGGTGAAATTTAACCTGGTTGCGGTAATTAAACTGGTTAGGTGAAGGGACCACCGCAGCAATGTTTGGGTTATTGAAGCGCCCGATCCGTTCCAACTGATCGCGCAGGATTTTACCCTTGATCAGCAGCTGCTGGTCGTATGAAATGTGCTGGTAATGACAACCACCACATTCGCCAAAGTGTTGGCAGCGGGCTTCGATGCGATGCCTGGATGGCTCGAGCACTTCCAATAATTTAGCGCGGGCGAAATTTTTCTTATCTACCACGATCCGGATGCGGACAGTCTCACCGGGCAAGCCAAAAGGCACGAATACCGCACGGCCATCTGGCATCCGCCCAATTGTATCGCCGCCATACGCGGCATTCTCGAGAGTTAGCTCCACAAAATTCGACAAAGATCTTCCTCTGATTCAACGCTTATGTTTGATAGGTAGCGATGTACTCATCTAACGCGGCCAAGAGTGTCTCGATCTCCGTGACCTGGGTTTCTCCCATGTGTGCAATTCGGAAAGTCTTCTCCTTGAGACGGCCATACCCATTGGCAATCAGCATTTGCCGCTTCGTAAGGAACTGGTTGAGATCGCTAATAACCAGGCCTAATGAATTGCTGACCGCGGTTACCGTTTTAGAGCGGTGCCCATCTTCAGCAAAGAATTTACAGTGTTTGGGCACCCACTCCTGGACCAGGGCTGCCATCTGGCTGTGGCGTGCAAAACGAATCTCCAAACCCTCCTCCAGAATGCGGTCGAGCTGCATGTCCAGGGCATAAATTAATGACAGAGCGGGTGTAGCCGGTGTGGAGTCCTTTACCAGATGCTCATGCAAGCGGACAAGGTCGAAATACCAGCCTCGGTTTGGGACGCTGCGGGCGATTTCCAGGGCGCGATCGGACACAGCTGCCAAGGCCAATCCCGGCGGGGTTGCCAGGCATTTTTGCGAGGAGGTAAGAACCATATCGAGGTCCCATTGGTCCATTTCGATCTTCACTCCGCCCAGGGAGGAGACAGCGTCCACGCAAATTAATGTATCTGGGCTCACAGCACGAGCAACTGCGGCAATTTCCTGAACAGGATTCTCCACTCCAGTTGAAGTTTCGTTGTGGACAATTGTGATCAGGTCGTATTCTTTTCCCTTCAAAGCATCTGCAACCCTTTGCGGATCAATCGCCTGCCCCCAATCTACCTCTAAATGGTCGGCTTGTTTTCCGTTGCTTTTTGCAACCTCAAACCAACGCGCGCTGAAAGCGCCATTAACCAGGCAGAGCACATTATTGTTTGCCAGGTTGCGAATAGCTGCCTCCTGCAATCCAGTACCAGAACTGGTAACGATGAAAACCTGGGCAAGGGTACCAAACAATGGCTGAGCTTTATGTCTTGCTCGTTGGTAAAGGTGTTCAAATTCCTGGCTGCGATGAGGCAGCATGGGTTGGGTTTGGGCAGCGAGCACCTGTGGGTTGACATCCACAGGACCTGGGATGAACATGGGAGACATCTCAACCTCCGAATTTCAATAAGCACACCATTAAATATTTGTTAGTTTATTTTACCAGTCAAGCCCGGTGGGTATAATTGCGTCATGAGGCGTGTTTTTTTGTGGGTAGCTGTACTATTGGTATCTTGTCAGGCGGTAGGCCAGATTGACCCGTCTCCGACGGCATCCGCGTCTCCTGCTCCTGCTTCTCTCAAAACCGAAATTCCACCCACCGCGATCTCCCAGGCTACTGCTCCTTCGAACCCAAGCCCTGATCCCGAATTCAAGGTTATTCTGCATCCGGATGGCTCATTGTATGTTGGAGATCAGATCAGCATTGAGGTAATTTCGCTGGGTGACCTCGACCCGGAAGAGAAGAAGGTCCAAATTGAAGTGAATGGCTATCCAGAAGAGCAGAATTCTGCTGGGTTTAGCGAATTTGGAATCGGGGGACGTTTGCAGGCTACCTTCAATTGGATTTGGGATACCAGTGACCTTGAGCCAGGAGAATACGAGATAAGCTTCAGGATCCTGGCAGACGGACCTTCATGGACGGAAACAGTTAATCTACAGCCAGGTGAAGAACTACCAAACCCAGAGCCGGCAGCCCGCTGGGAGACACTGATGCTAGATTGCTGTGAAATTCATTTCATCTCCGGTACGGATTTTGCTCAGGATCTACCTTACTTGGGAGATGTTATTCAAGAACATGCAGAAGAGGCTGTGCTCAGCATGGGTGTAGATTTTGATCAAAGGATACCGATCACCATATTACCCAGGGTCCTCGGACATGGTGGTTTTGCCGCCAATGAGATCTATGTCTCCTATATTAAGGAGAATTATGCTGGCAACGATTTAACCCAGGTCCTGCATCACGAGATGATCCACTTACTGGACCGCCGGTTGGGGGGAGACCTGCGCCCATCATTATTCGTGGAAGGTCTTGCAGTTTACTTGTCACATGGGCACTTTAAGAATGAACCCCTGCTGTCGAAGGCAGCAGCCCTGCAGGAGATGGGTTGGTACCTGCCTCTGGCAGAATTAGCAGATTCGTTCTATACAATGCAGCACGAAATCGGTTATCTTGAAGGCGCTGCATTGGTTGACTTTATGGTCAACAAGTATGGCTGGGCTGCATTCAATGACTTCTACAGGGATATCCATCCACATCCCAGTGACAGCGAAGCCAGGGCGATCGATGAGGCGCTGCAAGAACACTTTCATATTTCGTTTCAGCAGCTGGAGGGGATGTTCACAGCAGAATTAAAAGGCATGCACATCAATCCAGATATGCGTGCTGATCTCATCCAATCGGTAAACTATTACGATACGGTCCGCCGCTATCAGATCATGCTTGATCCATCTGCATATTTCCTGACTGCCTGGCTTCCAGCGGGAGAAGAGATGCGCGAGCGGGGGATCGTTGCAGATTACTTAAGGTGGCCGGAAGATCAGCGAAATCTAGAGATCGTCGAACTGTTGGTGGAAGTTGACCAGCATATCCGCGCCGGCAATTATCTGCAGGCTGAAAAATCCCTGTGGCTCGCCAATCAAAAACTTGACCTCGTTGAAAATGAAGTCTTGAGCGGTAACTAGCGAGCTGGATTGAAACGGCACTATATCATTTGCGAAAGGTGATGCAGTACTATTCTCCCCAGGTTGTCTTAAATTATAGGATTTCCCGAAAAGAGTACCCATCCATGCACCTTGGGTGAAAATTTGCATGGTGTATATTGGTTCTCCAGATACGATCTTTTAAGTAATTACTCGCCGAGACCGACCACCATCCTGGATTCCCATTTGGGATGGAGGTGCGACAAAGGTTTACCCCCACCTCGATTAAATTCTAAGGGCAGGCAGCTCCGATCAGGACCATGGCACTGCGGAACGGTGGCACGCAATACAGGTTTAGAGAGTCGAAAATGTAAGCTGAACCAACCAAGACACAAATCAGGACCACAGCGCAGCCGCATCCCACCCATAACCATGTTCTCCGCGGACTGCTTTCCTCAGGGATCAGTGGCTCTATCGGGCCGGCAGGCACCTGACCGGCGTAAGTCGGGGGAGGGGCGGATGGGTACTGTGCTTCTTGGGGAGCTCCAATTTCTTGTTGTGCAGGTTCATGTTTGCTTACGGGTTCCGCTGGATTTACCTGGGTTGCATTCGGGTCAAAAGGTACTTCTTCATATGAAAGGCTGATATTCTCCCCCAGGAAAATGGTATCTCCGGGTTTTAGTATGCGCTGCCCGGAGATGCGCAGCCCGTTGACAAAGGTTCCATTGGTTGAGTCCAAATCTTCCAATACATAGTCGCCGAATTGGGAAACCAACCGTGCATGCTGGCGGGAGACCTCCACATCATTGACGAAGACGTCGCTGCCTGTCTCGCGGCCGATAGCGATATCCGTCTTATCCAAGGTGTATATTTTCCCGGGCGCAGGTCCGGTCTTCATAACCAGCTGGTATGCCATGTTTTCCTCCGGTTGCTTCTGCTTAGTTGGTGAACATGGGGTATATAAGTTTAATGGTAAATAATTCCAGTGTCAATTTTACTGCACAATGATCAAAGTGGCTTGATCAGCATACGGTAATGAAATTGTTCACCGAAAGCATGAACCAATCTCTCTATCACGGTTTCCACCTGCGGCACAGGAGAAATCAATTCTGCAAGACTGGTCTCATCGTAGCCATCCAGTCCACAGGCGATGATGCCATGCCAGTAGGTCATATCGGGGTTAACGTTCAAGGAAAAACCGTGCTTTGAAATGCCATGCGAGTCTACTTTCACCCCGATCGATGCGATCTTTATGGGGCGTTGATCGACGGGATGTTTTTCCTGAAAGAGATCAGCATTGGAAGTCGGGTAGATCCACACCCCGGTCATGCCTGGCTGCTGATCGGCCTGCACTCCAAAGTGCACTAATGTTGAGATGATCATCGCCTCAAGTTTGCGCAGATAACCGATATAGTCCGCCTGAGGCAGGTGATTACGATCCTGGTCCGGAGAAATTTGCGGTGTGCCTAAGGGCAATATGGGGTATCCCACAATCTGGCCAGGTCCGTGATAGGTTACATCCCCTCCCCGGTCTACCCAGTGGACTTCAATGCCTCTCTCAGCCAGCTCGCCTTCATCCCACAACAGGTTCCTGGCCTCCCCTCTACGACCGAAGGTATAGGTATGCGGGTGCTCTAACAGCAGCAGGGTTGGAGGCCGGCTTCCGGCGTGCACCTCGCCTGCGAGCTGATTCTGCAGGTCCCAGGCATCCTTGTAAGGGATCATGCCGAGCAGATGGACCTGGCAAATATTGGTCATGTGACATAGTATAACGGAGGTTCGTAAGAACAATTTATATCTTAAGCGCTTATAAGTTCATATACCTGATTAACAATCTGTTTACATAATTTAAATACACACCTTATATACTTAAAGTGGGACCCTGGATTCAGGGGATCCATGTTTGGATATTGGAATATGAGGAAACCTTATGAATTTAGACCGCTATACACAAAAATCACAAGAAGCTATTATAAGTGCACAGCACTTAGCAAAGGAGTTCAACCACCAGTCGATCGAGGCAGGGCACCTGCTGTTGGCTTTATTAAGCCAGGAAGAAGGGGTAGTCCCGGCGATCGTCAACAAAGTCGCTGGCAGCACACTGGGCATCCGTGAAGAACTATACCAGGAGTTAGATAAGCAACCCAAAGTCTATGGTGGAGGAGGCGAGGTTGGATTATCCCGGTCGGCGGCAAACACCCTGGAGGCTGCAGAACGCTATGCCAAAGGTATGCAGGATGAGTATGTATCAACTGAACATATCCTGCTCGGCTTGACAGAAAGCAGCGAAAGCAAGCGGTTGAATGAATATGGATTGACGAAGGATGCAATCTTAAAATCCTTGGCAAGCATTCGGGGAACCCAGCGAGTCACGTCACAAAATCCGGAAACCACGTACCAGGCCCTGGAGCGATATGGGCGCGATCTGACGGCGCTAGCCAGACAGGGTAAGCTAGACCCGGTGATTGGACGCGATGAAGAGATCCGCCGGGTGATTCAAATCCTCAGCCGGAGAACAAAGAACAACCCGGCACTTATTGGTGATCCTGGTGTGGGTAAAACCGCCATTGCAGAGGGGTTGGCACAGCGCATTGTCAATGGGGATGTGCCAGAGGGATTGAAACACAAGCAGCTGATCCAGCTGGACATGGGGGCGCTCGTTGCAGGTGCGAAATACCGAGGTGAATTTGAAGAGCGGCTGAAGGCAGTCCTCCAGGAGATCGTCGAGTCTGAGGGCGAGATGATCATGTTTGTGGACGAGATGCATACGGTAGTTGGGGCAGGTGCAGCAGAAGGCGCCATGGATGCCAGCAACATGTTAAAACCAATGCTGGCACGCGGGGAACTGCACCTGATCGGAGCCACGACCATTGACGAATATCGCAAATACGTCGAAAAGGACCCGGCTTTGGAGCGGCGCTTCCAGCCGGTATATGTCAACGAGCCCAGCGTAGAGGAGACGATCAGCATCCTGCGCGGCTTGAAAGAACGCTATGAAGTTCATCACGGGGTGCGGATTACCGATCCAGCTGTAATTGCAGCTGCTACACTCTCCAACCGCTATATTACCGACCGGCAGCTGCCGGATAAAGCCATTGACCTGATTGATGAGGCTGCGGCACGACTGCGTACTGAAATTGATTCAAAGCCCCAGGCTCTCGATGAAGTCGACCGCCAGATACTGCAGCTGGAAATTGAGCGCCAGGCTTTGCAAAAAGAAAAAGACAAGGCATCCAAAGAGCGCCTGGAGCGCATAGAGAAAGAATTGGCAGACCTTAGGGAACGTGCCAATCTGCTGCATGCCCGTTGGGGCAATGAAAAAGAAGCGATTTCCAATCTGCAATCAACCAAAGAACAAATTGAAGCCACGCGTTTAGAAATGGAACGTGCGGAACGAAGCGCAGATTTAGAACGTGTTGCCCGATTGCGTTACGGTACGCTTCACGAATTAGAAGAAAAATTGGCTCAAGATGAACTGCGATTAAAAGAGCTGCAAACTTCTGGCGCGTTGCTGAAAGAAGAAGTTGATGCAGAAGAGATCGCCTCCGTTGTCTCGCGCTGGACAGGCATCCCGATCACCCGCCTGCTGGAAGGTGAGACGGAGAAATTAATTCATATGGAGTCACGTCTGCACGAGCGAGTGGTAGGACAGGACGATGCGGTAAGGGTTGTTTCAAACGCTGTACGGCGTTCACGGGCTGGTTTGCAGGACCCCAATCGACCGATTGGTTCCTTTATCTTTCTTGGCCCAACGGGGGTTGGAAAGACAGAGCTGGCGCGAGCTTTGGCTGAATTTCTCTTCGATGATGAGCAGGCCATGGTGCGCATTGACATGAGCGAGTACCAGGAGAAGCATACCGTATCTCGCCTGGTTGGTGCGCCTCCTGGTTATATTGGCTATGAAGAAGGAGGCCAATTAACCGAAGCAGTTCGCCGGAGACCATACAGTGTGGTGCTCTTTGATGAAATTGAGAAAGCCAACCGTGAAGTCTTCAATGTGCTATTGCAGATGCTCGACGATGGTCGCTTAACCGACGGGCACGGGCGCACTGTTGATTTCCGTAATACGGTGATCATTATGACCAGCAACCTCGGCAACCAGCTATGGGAAGGTGGGCATAGAGTGTCCCGGGATGAGATCACCACCGTGCTCCAGGCGCATTTCCGGCCTGAATTCCTCAACCGGATCGATGAGATCGTGATCTTCCACCAGCTCGATCGGGACCACCTGCGGCAAATTGTCGAGATTCAGCTGCACCGGGTAGCAGATTTGCTCGCTGAGCGCGGATTTGGACTGGAAGTTATGCCTGAAGCGGTTGATTTCCTGACAGAAGTGGGCTACGATCCGGACTTTGGGGCTCGACCTCTCAAGCGGGCTATCCAGCGCGAACTGCAGGATCCACTCGCCCTAAGCATCCTCTCAGGTGATTTCCTGGAGGGAGAAACGATCCGTGTTGAGCGTGGAGAGCAGGGGCTTGAATTCACACCTGTCCTGCTGCCGGATGAGGTAAAGGAACCTGTCGTTTAATCTTAGGCAGTCAAATAGAAAGATTATAGCTGGCAGTAGACCTTAACTGCCAGTTTTTCTTTTAATCCACTCGCCATTAAGCATGAGCGTGGTGATTCTAAATTGACTGGCAAAGGGTATGCCAGTAAACTTGGCAGTACCTGACTCAGTAAGAAAATGCCATCCAGGCTGTTATACTGGACAACCAGGGTTAGAGGGCAGCCCATGAACAGTGTTGAATATGCTAACCGCTTAATCTTAGCGATCCTATGTCTATGTTTAGTGATAGGGGTGAGCTGCGAATCCAACTCGCCACTTGCAAAGCAGACAGATGTTAGCCAGACCGAAACTCCCGTGAAAATCAATCCGACTCCCACCATGCTGCCCACCCCAAAAGAGCTGCCTGCAACCGTTGAACTGGAATCTCAGGAACTGCTGGTCCTTGTACCACCGGGCAGTGAAGCCTCAATCGATGGTGTGCTGGATGCAGAAGAGTGGGGAGCTGCCCTGCCGGTTGATCTGGAAGGTGAAGGACAGTTGTTTCTGATGCATACTGGCGGTTATCTTTACCTGGGGGTGAGGGTAAAACCTGAACCAGTGACCAGCATCTGTGTTGATCAGGGAGAACAAGTTTCCATCTTGCATTCATCTGCAGCACTGGGATCTGCAATTTATCAAAGGGGTGATGAGACCTGGAAGCAGATCAAGGAATTTGAATGGTGCTGCAGGGAAACGACAGACAACCCTCAAGCACAGGGTGCACGCCAGGCACAGCTATTACAAGATGGATGGGTAGCAAGCAACGGCCGCATGGGAAATTCTGAGGAGGTGGAATATCAGATCGCCTTCCCAGGAGATACGCTCCGCCTGTCAGTCAACTCGATCGGGGCACCGGATTACGAGACGGTGACTTCGTGGCCAGCGGATCTCTCTGATGACTGCAGCGGCCTCGAGATGCTCACGGGTCCGGTCCCGGAACAGGCGGTTTTTTCACCTGATCAATGGATTTCACTTACCCTGTCTCCTGAATGATATGTCACAGGCGAAAAAGGTTTATGCTAATATTTCGAACGCGGACCGGCTGCTCGTTTTCAGGCATGTGGATTTCCCAGGGGCAGGCATTCAGGTCCCAGATGGCACTGTGGATGCAGGTGAGATCATCGCGAGTGAGTACCATTCGCGGTCGCCAGCCACACGCGAATACACGCCATCGCAAGTGCGCCAAATCTATCTGCAAACAGGTTTTCGTGAACTGAAATTCTACAGCGAATTCAGCTTTGAGCCTGCCCAGGAGGTGGATAAGATTTTCAGCGTGGTAGGTGTAAAACCAGTAAGTGGTTGAACGCATAAAACCATTCCTATCTTCCACTTCAGGATCTCTAAGTGGATGGTGGTGTGAAGATCGTAAATTTGTAAATCGTGTTTCAGTGCGAGAATTGGAGCAGGAGCAATATGGAAATTGATAAATTTATAAATACCTCAGGCTTGAATCTTCCCCGTGTAGGACAAATTGGGATCATCACGCCAAATATCCAGGAGGCTTTACCAGCGGTGGCGGCAGCCTTTAATTTACAGACCTGGTATGAGCCCAATTATGTGCAGAAATTATTTATCATCGACGGTGAACAGGTTGAATTGGATTTCAACCTGGTGTTTGCTTATTCGGGTAGGCTCCAGGTTGAATTGATCGAAGAAAAGAGCGGTAGAGGGGCCGTTTACCAGGATTATCTCGACCAGCATGGTCAGGGGATACACCACCTGGGCTTCTACATCTCTGATATGGATGCCAAGCTCGATCTCGCCGAGCAATTGGGATTGGAAGTACTTCTGGAATCCCGGTTCAAGACTGCGGGCGGGGGTTCAGTTCGCTTTGCATATCTTGATACGCGCCAGGTGTGCGGAATGATCCTCGAATTAATCAATATCAAGCTTTATGGGATCAATGTTCCCCAGACTGAATTTATGATCAATGTGGGCAGGCTGACTGCAGATGTAAGAAGGTTCAAGGTCTGAGGAGGTGAGTATGAAGGGTTTATCGGGAAAGCGGACCCTGATTACTGGTGGAGCCAGCGGCATTGGGAAAGCTACCGTGCAGCGTTTCCTGGAAGAAGGGGCGAACGTAACGGTGATCGACCAGAACCCCGAAGCGCTTGAGCTGCTCAAACAGGAGATGCCTGGATTAAGTGCTGTAATCCAGGGCGATGTCTCAGAAATTGAGGCTGTGGAAAGTGCTTTCGAACAGATAAAAGCGCAATGGGGTGGTATTGACATCCTGATCAACAACGCTGGTATCAGCACCCGGCATGCCTTCCTTGAAATCACACCCCAGGAGTGGCAGCAGATGATGGATGTTAACCTCACTGGCGCTTTCTTTGTCGCTCAGGCAGCAGCTCGGCTGATGGAAAGGGGTGTGATCGCCAATATGGGCTCTACAAACGGCTTATTGGGCTACCCTTATTATGCAGATTACAATGCCTCCAAGGCCGGGTTGATCGAGCTGACCCGCTCGATGGCGCTGGAGCTTGCGCCGTTGGTGCGGGTGGTAGCTGTTTGTCCCGGATATGTGCTGACACCGATGCAGGAGGCTGAGTACACGCCCGAGATGTTGGTCGAGATAAACAGCAAGATCCCCCTGGGCAGACATGCCAAACCAAAAGAAGTAGCCGCGCTGTTCGCATTCCTGTGTTCTGAAGAGGCAGCTTATATCACCGGGCAGGCCTTCGTAATCGATGGCGGAGAAACAGCAGGCGGATTGGCGAGCAGGTGAAAACTGCAGCCGAGCTGTCTTGATCTGGTGATTGACGGCTGCTATCATCATCTTGTAAACTAGATTTACAGGCAGGGGTTCTCGGAGTTCGTGAAGCAGCAGCTATATCAACCTGGCTGAGAAATCCAGCAGTTTATGAATTACCGGGAAACGTTTATTTGAGATCGGAAATTGAGGCATGGACGAGAACTCACCTTCGAATCACGAAATCTCTCCAGGAACAAGAAGGGTGATCATCAAATGGATCATCCAATCAATCCTGGGGGTGATTGGGTACGCGTTGATCATATTTATTTCCGCAGGAACGCTGGATTGGGTGTGGGGCTGGGTGCTGGTTGGTTTGGTCTTTGTTTTTCTTCTTGCCCATCCATTGCTCCTTGTGCCAATCAATCCGGAACTGCTGGTTGAGCGAGGCAAAGGGTTGGGTGATGAGGGCGTTAAAACCTGGGATCGCTGGGTTGCTGGGTTTGCAGCAGGGGTAATGCCATTGAGTTCATGGATTGTTGCTGGTCTGGATGTGCGCTTTGGATGGACAGGTCCTGTACCCCTGGTGTACCACCTTTTTGGCTTGCTTGGTTCCATTGCAGGGTATGGATTGTTCCTCTGGGCGATGATCTCCAATGCTTACTTTTCAGAAGGCGTTCGCATCCAGGATGAGCGAGGGCACACCGTCGCTACCGGAGGTCCTTACCGGTTTGTGCGCCACCCGGGTTACAGCGGGGCAATTCTATCCCAGTTATCCACCCCCTTTCTGCTCGGATCAATTTGGTCTATGATCCCAAGTTTCGGTTCTGCCATGTTATATATTCTGCGCACCTATTTGGAGGATTCCACACTAACAGAAGAGCTGCCCGGTTACCTGGAATATACTCAGGTGACTCGTTTCCGCTTGTTGCCGGGGATCTGGTAAAAATCCAGGAAATCAGGTGAAAGGGGAATTAATACAACCGCACTTTGCTAATAAAGTGGGAAATACCCTGGAGTTGACCTCGGAATAATTAACCCACCGCTCAAAGTCACTGAAAGGGAGTTCGATGTCAGATTATCAAATTGGGTCAATCGAGATTTCTGAGCACAGGCTGCGCCAGGTATTTAGAGGCTTCAACCGGTTTATGCTGTTATTATGGCGATTGGGGCTGGGTGCATGGGGGAACGGTACATCTTTTGGCGGTTCGGTGATGGTGATCAAACACACCGGCAGGAGAACAGGTTTGCAGCGACAGACTCCAGTGAATTATACAATTGTCGATGGAGATATCTACTGTACGGCTGGGTTTGGCAAATCTTCGGATTGGTATTTGAACATCATGGCGGATCCTGAAGTCGAAGTCTGGTTACCAGACAGCAGGTGGGCCGGGTTCGCTGAGGATGTTACCAATGAAGCAAACAGCCATTTCATCTTCCGCCAGGTGCTTTTCGCAAGCGGTTTTGCAGGTCCTTTATTTGGGGTCAATCCAAGAAAACTTTCTGACTTGGATTTGATCAGGCTTCTTGAGATCTATCGTTTGATCCGCATCCGCCCGCAGAATGCACTTACTGGAGCCGGAGGACCAGGAGACCTGGCCTGGGTCTGGCCAGCTGCGACATTTGCATTACTTGGTTATATCTTTTTCAGAAGGAGAAGATGATCGCGCAGGAACCATGAATTAAATTTTGACTTGGTTCCCGGGGCTAATTGGTGCTCAGATGATTTGTTGAATGAGATCACACAAATTGTCCTGGTTACCCCAGATACTCAATTCCCAAGGGGATTAACTAAAAGTGTACATTTCCAAGGAGTTTATTGCATAGAATGATGCGTGTTATCGCAGGCTTTTTTTAGGCAGATTGTCAACAATAAATGACGCGTAGTAGAATTAAGGGGTGTAGTACTTGATCATAGGCGCTGGTCAGGTGGGGGAAAAGATTACCCGGAATTTTTGAAGGAGGGTAGACCCATGGGGCAATCGGTCAGTAAAGTTTTATACTGGAGTCCCAGGATCTTAGGGGTACTGATCGCCATTTTTGTCAGTATCTTTGCGCTGGATGTATTCGGGGAAGGGTACAGCTTTTGGGAGACGATCGCTGCCCTGGCGATGCACCTCATTCCAACCCTGGTCATACTCGTCGTTCTGTGTATCGCCTGGCGCTGGGAATGGATCGGCGGGTTCTTGTTTGTTACCCTTGGTGTGCTGTACATCACCCTCTTTTGGGAGCCCAGCAACCTTCCAGCCTACCTGCTTATCTCGGGGCCATTGTTCCTGGATGGGATTCTTTTTTTGCTTGATGGATGTTACCAATCAACACGCCTCTCAAAAACCAAATCATAAGGATACAAAACAAGACCTATATTTCCGATATAAACCTCCGCCAAAATGGATAGTATTCCGTCTGGAGAATCGCAGGTCGACGATGCTGAGATATCCACCCGAAAATCAGCTAAATTGTTTAAAAACGAAAAGTAGAGAGTAGTCACAGTTGAGTACGATAGTGCCCACCGTGCGCAACGCGTGATAGTGAAAATAGGCAGGGGAACTATTGAATCCCGCATGATGGAATGTGTGCTGGTTGAACAAATTTGAATCATAAGAAGAGGTTGGCTCTCACGAAAACATGATCTACCAGGGAATCATCTTTGATTTCAATGGGGTTTTATGGTGGGATGGCCATTTGCAGGAGCGAGCCTGGCGTGATTTTGCCCGTGGGCATTTTGGTATTTCTCTGACCAATGAAGTGATGGCCAGCGAGGTACACGGCCGGAATAACAGGCACACGCTGGAATTCCTGGCTGGAACTTCACTGACAGAAAACCAGGTCGCTCAATTGAGCGATCAAAAAGAAGCATACTATCAGGCCCTCTGCCTGGCACAGGGTGATGATTTCAAATTATCTCCCGGGGCAATTGAATTGCTGGATGAGCTCACAGCCAGGATGATCCCACGCACGATAGCCACAGCTTCCGGAAAGGAAAACCTTAATTTCTTCAATAAACACCTGCACCTTGAGCGCTGGTTTGAACTTGAAAAAATAGTCTTTGATAATGGTGCCAGGCCAGGTAAGCCAGCCCCAGATATTTATCTTCATGCGGCGCACTTGCTCGGATTGCATCCAGGAGAATGTGTGGTGGTGGAGGATTCATTATCAGGCATCCAGGCCGCTCATTCTGCAAGTATTGGATATGTCATTGCTTTACAGGCTGGAAACGATTTGCTCTCCTCCCAGGGGATTGCTCTGCTTGTTAATAACCTGGCAGAAATACCCTGGGAAGATTTGTACGGTATTTCTGCGCCGGAAGAATCTGCAAGTCAAGATACTCTGGTTGATCATCACCACCAATAACCGGGAATATGCAGAAGAAATAAACTTGGTTTGACTTCAACGACCGATAACGGAAAAGATGAAGATCATCAGCACGATTTTATCAATCATCATGTGGATTTTCCTGGGGCTGCTGGCCTGGCTCCTGTTTGTGGAATTGGTGGTGAGGTTCGTGCGCCACTTCTACCAATTCCCGATCCCTCCATTCGTGGCGCGATTTATTGATAACCCCTTCCGCCGACGCATTCAACCACCTGAGAAGATCGTGGAGTGGATGGGTATTGAAAAAGGGATGTCCCTGCTTGAAATAGGACCAGGACCAGGTACATTCACCTTTGACGCGGCCAAGGCGGCTGGCGAGTATGGCTGCGTTTGCACCATTGATATTCAAGAATCGATCCTCATTTCGCTCAAGGAGAAAATCAAGCAGTTAGGCTACCGTAATATCATCCCAATTCGGACTTCTGCTTATGAACTATCGTATCCAGATGGATATTTTGATCGTATTTATCTGGTGACGGTGCTTGGTGAAATTCCCGACCGGCAGCGCGCACTGGCAGAATTCAACCGGGTTTTGAAGGAAGATGGTTACCTGGTAATTGGTGAATTCCTGCTTGATCCAGATTATCCAAGGCGAGGCAGTGTCAGCGCCTGGTGCCAGAAAGCAGGATTTACGCTGGTTGAGGCACATGGAAACCTGATGCATTACCTGCTGTTGTTTTCGAAAACGAAATGAAACCAGCTGGTATGATTTGGGAAGTTTTAAAGATCATTGGAGGGATGGCAGCATGTCCTGGGAAGATCAAATAAATGGTGATGCACTGGGCTGGCTGTTGGAAAGCGACTCGCCGGGTGTTCGCTACCTGGCTATGCGAGATTTGCTGGCTTATACACCTGATGATGGGGAATTACTGGAAGCCAGGCGGGTTGCCCATACTGACGGACCGATAGCCAAGATCCTGGATGAGATGGAGGACGAGGGATATTGGGCGCGCCCAGGTCCCGGCTACAATCCCAAGTATCGCTCTTCGGTCTGGTCGCTGATCATGCTGGCCCAAATGGGCGCTTCACCTCGGGAGGACGGACGCATTGCACGCGCCTGTAATTACTTCCTGGAACATGCCCTGACCAGTGAGGGACAGTTCACGGTTTCCGGCGCGCCTTCAGGGACAGTAGATTGTCTGCAGGGCAACCTGTGCTGGACATTCCTCGAACTAAGATATGATGATCCACGCTTAGATATCGCCTTTGAGTGGATGGCGCGCACGGTAACCGGGGAGGGATTAGCCCCTAACAGCGAGCGCCAGGCACCAATGCGATATTACGCCAGCCAATGTGGGCCGACTTTTGCCTGTGGATCTAATAATAAATTACCCTGCGCCTGGGGTGGGGTTAAGGTGATGCTGGCTTTCAGTAAATTACCCGGCGACCGGCGGACACCGCTGATCCAGCGCGCGATTGATCAGGGTATTGATTTCCTGTTCAGCGTTGATCCAGCAGAAGCAACCTATCCCTGCGGGTGGAATGATAAACCCAGCGGCAATTGGTGGAAATTTGGTTTCCCGGTATTCTATGTCACCGACCTGCTCCAGAATGTGGAAGCCCTGGTCGCTCTTGGTTATGGAGGGGATCGCAGGCTGAAGAAAGCACTAGAGATCGTCCGAGAAAAGCAGGACGAGCAGGGCAGGTGGAACCTGGAATATAACTATCTTGGGAAGACCTGGGTCGATATTGGGGAAAAACGCAAGCCTGATAAGTGGGTCACCCTGCGAGCCTTGAGGGTTTTAAAGCACGCGTGGGAACAACAATAACATTTTCTTTCGTCCAGGTCTGTCAGTCGGGTGGTTCCTGGCCTATGAAATTTCTTGAACCTGCCTCATCCTGCCAGGGTAGATAAAATAGATGTCAGACGGAAATTCTCCAGGAGGCTGTCTTGCGCGAGATCAAACCATATAAGACATTTCGAGGTGCGCACCAGGCGCTCGATAATGGAGGGCGATTCTATAATCTGTTTACTCGTAGCGGTGATGATATTGTCGAGCCTTCCGAATTAGCCAGAGCAGCGGGTGTTTTTTCGAGCGATGCAAGAGCTTTACTGTTTTTCGAGATGGGTATCAGCGGGTTATCCTCCGTTGAGAAAGAACAGGTGATAGGTCAACTATCGCCCGAGCTGAGAGAGATGTACCTGGCACAGAAACCAAATGTCCTCTCCCCATCGGTGGTTGAATCTCAGGGGAAAGCAGGTGAGGCAACCATCGTTACAGGATATCCTGTATTTGTGGAAGACAGAACCCGGTTTACTGGATTCATCGTTTTGGTCGTCCCGGTGATCGTGATGGTACCAATATTCGACCAGTTTGATGTTTATGAAGTATTCGATACGCCAGATCTAAATGAGTCCAGGTCGGTGATCGCCACAACACGAGGGACGAAACGAATGGATGGTATTTACACTCGTTTTGGCGGCATGCTCAAAGAGTTGTACTTTGAGGATAAAACGAGTAAAGATCATGGCCTCTACCTGGAAACTCTCTTTTATACCAACCTGGAAGGGTAGAAAATCATCCTGGGAGTAATTTGAATATTTAACCAGTAGTTTGACTGACTATCAGTCTCTGTCCTTCCCGCTGATCGGCTGTGGGGCTGTCTAAAGCAGTCCGCACGAGAGCGTGAAGTTTGTCTGCAGATCGAAAGATGGGGGATAGAATATAATTCATCACCCATCGAGATTCAGGTTAGTTCCTGAATAGAGCGATATCTTAAAACCTAATTGAGGATTCATTCATGACACGTATCAGCAACGGGATGTTCAATAAATGGCTGGCAGCTTATGGATTGGCTTGGGAAAAGGGTGATCATCAGAAATCTGCAGATTTATTTGCTGAAGGAGCATCTTACCAGGAGACCCCTTTTAATAAACCCATGTTAGGCAAGGAGGCCGTTCAGGATTATTGGCAATCTGGGGCGGGAACCAACCAGAGGGATATCAGCTTCTCCTACCGGATACTCTCGGTGCAAGGAAATCAGGGGATCGCTCATTGGCAGGCGAGTTTTCAACGGGTAAAATCTGGCAATCAGGTCGAGCTGGACGGCATCCTGGTGGCAGAATTTGATGAGCATGGATTGTGCACTGATTTCAAGGAATGGTGGCATCGCCAGGAGGAACAGGAAGATGATCAGGAAGATTGAAGATGCGAACCTTGACGAAGTGATTTCCTTCGTTGTTCACCAGAATCAGGACTTGACCCATAATATCAGTTACTTTGGAGATACTGAAGAAGAAATCAGGGCGGATTTCTCTATTATTCAGCCGCCAGCAGGGTACGGATTTATAGCAACCGGCGATGATGGGTATGTTTCCGGTTTCCTAGGAGTCGAAATGGACCTGGAGTTAGGCCGCAGCTGGCTCTTTGGTCCGCTGGTGGATCAACCGGATTGGAATACCATCGCTGACCAGCTTTACGAGGCAAGCCTTGACGAGCGGCCAACCCAAATCGCTGACCAGGAGATATTTTGCCATACCCAGAACACCAGGGTGCAGGAATTTGCGATTCGGCATGGTTTCACCTTTCATTCTGAAGGTGCAGTATTAACCCTGGATATTTCCAAGTATGAAAGTCATGAACTATTCGACATTGTTGAATTTGATGAAATATACAGTCTCCAATTCGCTGCCCTGCATGCCGAGCTGTTCCCCAACACCTATTATTCGGCAGAACAACTCATAGACCTTTCCAAGGAGGATGATAAAACATTAATGCTCCATTTGATTAATGGAAATCTGGTCGGGTATGTATTTGTCCAGGCGCGTCCCGCCTCCAAGGATGGATATATCGATTTCGTGGGTGTAGCGCAGGGTTACCGCAGACAGGGAATCGGGCGGGGCTTGGTGCGAATGGCCGTGGAATGGGCTGTTGAAAGGCCGTATGTTTATAAGATCACCCTGACGGTCAACACTGGAAATGAAGGTGCAATGAACCTTTACCATTCTCTGGGGTTTGTCACGGAAATGGTGTCCCGTTCATACAGAAAGCAGATTTGAACCCAGGAATTCCGATTGGTGAATAGGATTGGGTATTAACCATGCCAGGTGGCGATCCAAAGAGTGGTCGACCAACAAAAACGAATTCAGCCAGAGGAAATTTTATGAACAAAACCCATCCGTTGGAAGAATCTCTAAAGGAGTTAAAGCACGATCAATTCTAATAACAGAACCAACGCGGTTTTACAGACCGTAATATTCCAGACCAACCGGATGAAAACCATGGCAGATTTCTATGCCCAGGGTCTCGAATTAGGAGCATCCACTGCAACCGGTGGGGACCATTTAGGCTTCCCCCTGCCCAACCTGTATTTTGAGTTTGACCAGGTGGATCAAGCCTCTGATGCTTGCAGAGTAGTTTCGCTGTGGTTCGAGGTCGATGATATCGAGGCAACCTTCAAGCGCTTTAAAGATGCTGGCGCGAAGATCAGCTACCCTCCGACCAAAAAACCATGGGGGGCTTTTCTTGCTGCGCTCTACGACCCCGATGGCAACCTGTTTGGCATTTCACAACGTGGGTTAAATCCGGAATAGGCACGGTTTGCTGGGTGGCTTGCGTGTAGGTTAATTGGTCGATCAAGTCCCCCTCTGCGGGAATTGATGGACCGGCATCTCGATGAAATCAACCTCATCAGTTCGTATAAAATTTTCAGCTTTGAGCAGAATAGAGCCATGGAACAGTCGGGAGATTAAAAACGATGAATGATCCTTTATCGAACATGATCGAACGTTTCGAGAATCTGGTTCAGGCCCTGCCTGACTCAGAACTGGATCGGGAATGGGTCTGGGGCTCTTACACATCGGAAGGAGTGCGCTTTGCTTTCTTCCGAAATTACGAAGACCTGCGCCAGCTGGCAGTTCAAATTGCTCGTGCGCGGGATCTCGCCGGGAAGCCCCTGTCAGAAGCCCAACGTATTCTCGCCCAGTACCATGCTTCTTTTATGGATTTGCAAGCAGTCATGTTGGGTGTGGAAAGCCGGTACTTTGAAATTTCTCCTGCAGAGGGAGACTGGTCGCCGCGAAGTACCTTGGCACATATCGTGGGTGCTGAGATGGGATTCTATGTGGCAATCAAGTTTGCCCTAGACCAATACCGCCAGGGAGAAGATCACCTGAAAGAAATTGATGATGAAACCTGGTTGGGAATCATTGGAATGAAGGGATCAGAATTAGATGCACAGATGACCGGCCCCCTGCCTGGGTTGAAGTCCTTCCACAGAGACCTTCACCTGCGCATTTTGACCGATTTCGCCGGGATCTCAAATTCCGAATTAGAAATCCGGACGAGATATTGGGAAGATGAACATTACAGCTTGAGATTCCGCCTGCATCGCTTCGATTCGCACCTGTGCCAGCACACGATCCAGGTCGAGAAAACATTGCGGTCGTTGGGTTTTGTGCCCAGTGAATCCCAACGGTTGTTGCGCTTGATCTATGCTGCCCTCGCACAGGTACAGGGAACTCTGGTCGGAATGAGCAGGGAGTACGATGACCTGTTGAGCGAGACAGCTGCAAGTATCGATGAGCGGACACTTGATATTGGACAGCTTCTCACCCACTGAATTTATCGTATTTAACAGCTATCAAATTCCGGGTCATCCAGGCACCCGCCAAATTTCACTGACGTTGAATACGGGTGGTGGAGTTCTAAGCCTAACTGTATGGAAAATAACCTTCATCAGTTTGGGAGACTTATCAGTGGGTTTCAGTCAATCTCGCTAATAGGGTAAAATTGGTCGGCAAAATATTTGTTGCCTCCGTAATAAATCACCAGAGGAGTAACTGCAGTGGATCTAAAGGGCAAGCTGGTCGAGCTGCTTGATATATGTCATCAAAATGAAAATTCCTTCATCTCAGGAATCAATGAGCAGGAAAAAAATTTGAGGGGGACCGTGGAGCAATGGTCTGTCAAAGACGAGATTGTGCATATTGCAGCCTGGAAAGGCATCATGTGCGAGAGATTTCGGGCTTTTCATGCCGGTCAAACCCCACCGGAATTTGATGATTGGGATGCGATCAATGAAGAGATCTTTCATCGCCACCAAGAAAATTCCTGGTCTGAGGCAGTCAATTACCTGGAACTCTCCAACAGGCAGCTGGCAGCGCAGGTTCAATCGACCTCTGAAGAAGATTTATTGGATGCAGAGCGATATCCATGGTTGAAAGGACGTTCCCTCTGGAAGCGAACCCTGCATAATGGCTATTTCCACCCGCACTGGCATATGGCATTCTGGTTCAGCAAGCATGGGGAGCTCGATCGAGGTAAGCAGCTGATGGAGACTGTCACAGATCGAATGGGATCGCTGGACGAATCAGCAACCTGGCGAGGACAATCCATTTATAACCTGGCCTGCTACTATGCCCTCATTGGTGAAAATGAGCGGGCTGTTGACCGGCTGGGCCAGGCATTTGCTCTGAGTGCTGACATGGTAGAGTGGTCCCGAGAAGATAGCGACCTGATCTCGCTCTGGGATGATCCAGGTTATCTGGCTCTGATCGAGCGGTGGAAAGCCGGCCAGTAGGAACTGTGTTTTATCAGGCGCAGAGGAGCGGAGTTCAATGGATTATGATCAATACCGAGAAAAATTCTTTACCGTGCCTGCCCCTGAGCAGCGCTTCAAATTCCGCGGTTTGCACGGGACAACATTATATTTCAGTGATTATGAAACCGCGGTCAGCTATTACACCCGGGTGTTGGGAGAGCCAGCATATGTGGAAGGTACAGGCACACGGGGCTGGCAATTAGGAAATACCTGGTTGACCCTGCTCAAGGGGGGTACGGGGAATCCCAAAAACATGGAGCTGAATATCATCATGCAGACTCCCGATGAGGCAGACCGGTTACAGGCTGCATTTATCGAGGCCGGAGGAGCTGGTGAGCCACCCTCAGATGAGCTGATATATGAACCAGTCCGTTATTGTGCAGTGCAGGATCCTTATGGTACGTATATTTTGATCATTTCCCCTCTGGCCGGGAGAGAATCCTAGAAGGTAGAATCTCGTCTTGAGCCTGAGTTTCATCAACTCCACCTAATGGTTGCGGCTGGATTATCAAAGCTCTGTTGCTGGAAAAACCTCTTATTTGATTAATTTCATGGTCTAACATATTTAATTCAACCTCCTGGAGGGAATGTTCGATGAAATCTCAGGATGTGCTACCGGTACTACTTTCGATCGTTGTGATCATCTTAGTCGCGGTGTTCGAGAAGCAGAGCAAGTTTGCAGCTGCTGTTACAGCCACCATGCCGATTGGGGCAACCCTGGCTATTTGGATCGTCTATTCTGCGAATAGAGGCGATCAGAAGACGATGCAGGATTTTACAGCAGGTTTGCTAATGGGAATCATCCCGACAATCGGGTTTTTATTTGCAGTTTGGTTATCTTCCCGGGCAGGATTGAAGTTGATCCCAGTGCTAGCTGTGGGATATGCCGTTTGGGGAATTGTTCTGGGAGCAATTATATTGGTCAGAAATTTGTTTGGCGTCTGACGTGGGGCGTAAAAAAAAAGCTATCCATCTTCTGGATAGCTTTTTTCTCAACAGCTTAAATTAGGGATTCGAAATTTATTCTTCCGCTCCGGCAGATATATTTTTGCTGCGTTCGATGGACTGCAAAGCCAGGTAGCGCTCCCCGAATTTATCAATTGCCACCATTTCATTATCGTATTGGTCGAAATGGCGCTCTTCATCATCTACCAGGCCTTCAAACACCTTGCGGGAAGCAGAATCCGCGTTCGCTGAGCATTCATTTGCCCACTGGTTGTAATCTCTGGTGCTTTCCTCCTCCATTTTCCTGGCTAATTCCAGCATCTTTTCGACATCATGGATTTTTTCAACAGGTACTGCGGCGACCATTTCCACTTCGCCTCCCAGGAATAAAATCCTCTCAGCGCAGCGTTCAACGTGACCCATTTCTTCAATGGCTGTCTTGATAAACAAACCTGCCAGGAGGTCATAGCCCTGGTCCTCGCAGTGAAAATGAAAATACATGTACTGGTGTACAGCGGATAACTCATCCGCGACAGCTTTGTTAAGCAGGTCGATACTTTTTTCGTGCATTTTTAAATCTCCTATGATTATGATGTTCTTGGATAATCCTAATTATAGACTATATCTTTTCCGGTTTTAAGCTCGGCAGAACCCAGACAGACAGAGGGTCACGTTTGCCTTTTAATACCAGCGTGCGTTTCTCCAGATCACCCGCCTGCAAGCCAGATGCAGACAGAGCTGGCTCGGTGATCAGGATCTCTCCAATGCCTGCCGCGGATGATAAGCGGGCGGCGGTATTGGCAGCATCCCCTAAAACGGTGATATCGGTCGCGCCTTGCTCAGATCCCAATGAGCCCACAAATGCTACCCCGGTATGCACCCCAATCCCCAATTTAATCCAGGGCCCGGCTTCGTCCAGGTGCCCGGTCACCTGCAGTATTTCCTGCGCGGCATCGATCGCACGGCGTGCATGTTCTGCTCCAGCAAACCCGGGGACATATATCCCAGCAGCCTGGTCACCGATGATTTTGTCGATTAATGCATCCGAGTTCACCATGACCTGCGTGGTAGCTTTGTAGAAACGATTGATCAGCTGGCTGTATTGTGTTGGGTTCATCGTTTCGGCAAGCGCGGTAGAACCGCGCACATCTGCAAAGAGCAGCGATAGCTCGATCTCAGCACCACCCTGGTATTGATGGGCAAACTGCTCACATCTATTGCACAGATGAGGGTTTAGGTTGGAGGGATGCTTCCCGTATATCGTCCTGACAAAAATGCTTCCGACTCCACCAAAGGGAGCGTAGCAGATCTTACAGCGCGGTGTTCCGGGGAGCAATCGAAAGAGCTGGCGTTGGCGGCGTTCATTTTCGAATTCACCGGTCGTCAGGTATGTGCGCCAAAGATGTTCAACTGCTTCTGGAGTGGATTCACTCATCACCTGGTTTCCCTCCTGTGCGAAAATAAATTGGAGAGTTTTTATCTTTATATTTAGTTTATTATATTTTCTTTTCTGCATGTTGTAAACAGGTGTGCCCCCCCCTGCTAGAAACGCTAACAGCTCACAATATTTTCCACCTTGCCAGACCAGGTAAAATCGTTTATAAGATCAGCCTGCATTATCGGTATTGAAAAAGGAGCCCCTATGAAGATTTTATCGTATGTGATCCTGGCTGTCCTGATGCTGTCGCTGGGTGCGCCTCTGGCGGCTGCCGAGCAGGCGGCTGACCCGTGGGGGGAACCGGTAGCGCCAGGCATTGAATACCGCGAATACAGCCTGCCTGAACCGGTGAATGTGTTTGTCACCCGCATGGACCGCAGCAATCCGCAGGTGACCCTCGAGAGCAGCATCGGTCAAGGGATGCTGTCCGGGGGAGGTGAGACGGTAAGCAGCATGGCACAGCGTTATAATGGGGCGTTGAACTACTGGGGGCAAACCTGGGGGAACACCAACCAGGTTGCGGTGGCAATTAATGGTTTTTATTTCGGTCCCCCGTATGAGCCAGCTGGCGTCCCCTGGAGCGGGCAGGTGCATTCAGGTTGGTATTCAAAACGTTTTACCGAGCTGCAGAGTGGCAGCGGTTTTGCTTGGAACCTGGACCGTACCGCTTTCATTGGGGAATGCGTTTCCCATCCCGCGGATAAGCAGCAGGTGACATACTTCGAAAACAATATGTGGATTGCTGACCAATTCTTTGATGGTATCAACGTCAGCAGGGATGATAATGAGTTTATCCTTTTCACGCCGCAGTTTGGTCCGGATACCGGGACAACTGGTTCACTTGATTCAATCGAAGTGTTGGTTCAATTGAAGCGCCCCTCATTGATCATCCCATATAGTGACATGGCAGCAGCTGAAAAGGGGGAAATTGTCAAAATATTGAATAATAAAGGCTCCACAATCATTCCATTTGATCATGTCGTCTTATCCATGCATGGCACGAAGAAAACAGAATTTACCAGCCTGGGGATAAAAGTTGGAGATCAAGTTGGCATTTCACAGAAGATAAAAGATTGCACGAATTTTCCAAATAATAATTGGGATTACACCTATGCCAGCATCGGTGGTGCCTTTTATTTCCTTAAAAACGGGGTGGTACAGGATTTCTCCTCCGATCCACAAGCCAATGTGCGTGATCCACGCACGGCAATTGTCTTCAACCAGGATTACATCTACTTCATCGTGGTGGATGGGCGTGACCAGCTCCACAGCATAGGCATGACAATCCCGCAATTAGCAAAATTTGCGCGGGACGAATTAGGAGCCACTTATGGTATTGCTCAGGATGGGGGTGGTTCCTCGACCATGGTGGTCAATGGCGAGGTGAAGAACAACACCTACTGCAATATTGTGATTTGCAACGGCGAAATATTCCTGCCCCTTGTATATAACAAATGGAATGGCAAACAGCAAAACTCGATTTCATCCGCGGACGGGCTGAATATCCAAAACCCCACCCTTGGTTTAAATAACCAAGAAATCCTATCAGGTGACGGACTTCCTCTGACCGAGGAATATTATACCTATGCCCCGGATTCAACCGGGGATATCCTGCAGCGCCTGGTGGCCAACGGCATGATGATGGTGGTGGTCGAACCCGAAGACCTATCCCCGATATTTGCCGAGAATGAAGGTATCAAGACGATCACCCAGGTTGATGTGCGCCTGGGGCCGGGAACAAATTACGGGGTGGTCGAAACCGTGGGTGCGGATGAATCTGGCTTTATTTACGGCAATGATAACGGCTTGAACGGCGTATGGGCGAAGGGCTATTACTGGTGGCATGTTTGGCTGGAAATCGGGGATCTGGATGTGAAGGGCTGGGTGATCGAACCCACCATTACTCATACCATGCAGTAAATGCATAATTGAGGGCGCCCAACCAACCCGAATAGAATCGAATTTCTCCATTTCTGTTGATAAGCCGAAACGTCAAGATTTGATCTTGAGGGGAGAAATTTGGTGTTCCGCCATTATTCTTGCTCCTTGTCCTGGCAGAATACCCGGGCAGCATCCTAGCCGTTTGGCTGAGGTGTTCTTTAACAGCTCGCGGTATGATGATCTTGAGATCTATCAAACCAAGACAAGGAGTATATTGTGTCTCTTTCTGAAAATAATCAAGTATTATCCGTCCTATCCAATGCGATGGCTGATGCGGTTGAAAAAGCAGCTGCAGGAACGGTGTTGATCAATGCCAGGCGAAGATTCCCGGCCAGTGGAATTGTGTATGCCTCTGATCTGGTGCTGACTGCCAGCCATGTGCTTGAGCGGGAAGAAGAAATCCCGGTCATCTTGCCAGATGGTGACCAGGTGAAGGCTGCTCTGGTGGGAAGGGATCCGGGCAGCGATGTGGCAGTTATCCGTACGGAAAGTTCGCTGCCGGCAGTTGTGGTTGAGCCTGCGGCGCAGAGTGCCCGGATTGGACAACTGGTGCTGGCGTTGGGGCGGCCGACAATGGAAGGCATTCAGGCCAGCCTGGGTGTGGTGAGCGCCATCAGCGGACCGGCACACACCCGGCGGGGAGGTGTATTGGAAGGTCACATCCGCACGGATGCCATCCCGTACCCGGGTTTTTCCGGGGGTCCGCTGGTCGATACTGGCGGGTTTATCCTGGGGATGAACACATCAGGTTTGACCAGGGGTGCTTCGCTAGCCATTCCAGTGAAGTTAACCTGGCAAATTGCAGACTCATTAGTCAAGCATGGCTCTGTCCGCCGGGGATATCTGGGTGTGCGCAGCCAACCTGTTGAGATCCCAGCAAGCCAGCAGAATGGGCTTGGACACCAGCAAACGAGCGGTTTGTTGCTGGTGGGAGTCGAAGCTGACAGTCCCGCAGCGGAAGCCGGTTTGATGGTCGGAGATATCCTGACTGGATTTGCCGGGGAGCGAGTTGCAGATGCGGATGACTTATTCGCGCGCTTGGCGGGGCAGGCAGTGGGCGATCAGGTCGTCCTGGAGGTACTCAGAGCCGGTCAAAGGGTGGAGCTGATTGCTACAATTGGGGAGCGGAAGTGAGCGGAAATTAAACATGGACCCTGGCACGAACCGGAAAACCTTGCCAGCCACCCTGACTGAGGAGTTAGACTCCCTTTGCCAGCGTGCTTATCAAAGCCTGGTGGTGTGTCACAATGGGAAGTTTGGCGCAGGTGCGGGCGTCATCTGGAGCCAGGATGGCTTCATTGTTACAAATTATCATGTGGTCCAGCGTGGTAGGATAAAGATATCCTTCCTGGATGGGCACGAATGCACCGCTCCCGTGATCGCTGCGGCAAGGCAAATTGACATGGCACTGCTGAAAATCAACATCCCCGCAGCGCTGACACCTTTACCTGTAGCGGATGCTCACCTTTTGAGGGTGGGTCAATTTGCCCTGGCTGTCGGTCATCCATGGGGGCAGATCGGCTTCGTGTCAGCTGGCATCATCTCCAGCCTTGGGAAAATGGCTTTGGACTGGCGAAGCGGGGTTGTGGATGTGATCCGCACTGATGCAGGCCTGGCACCTGGAAATTCTGGCGGCCCGCTGCTGGATGCTGACGGCAGATTGATCGGCATTAATACCATGATCCTGGGCGGTGATCTAGGGATTGCCATACCCAGCCACGTGGTAGCCGAGTTTGTATCTCAGGAAATTGCCCGGGGGAGGGAGGCAGTTGCAGTTTGAAGGAGGTGGTGGCTTGCCGTCTCGATGGGAAGCAGAAAGCCATAAGGGTCTGGTGGTGTGTGTTGTCACTTCAATCCCTGCGCTGCGGGCAGGCTTGACCAGCCTGTTAGAAAGCCTGGAAGCGGTAGACAGGGTTTGTTCCGCAGGCTCACTGGTTGATTTTGAATCCTGCAGGTATACAACGGATATACTGCTTCTATCCCCAGATGCGGGTTCAGGCCTTGAGTTGGAGGAAATCCTGGATGATCCTGGTTTATCCGGTGTACTGATCCTGGCAGACGAGCACAATGAGCACAGCTGGTTTGTCCCCCAATTCCGCGATATACCCTGGGGAATCTTGCCGCTGGGGGCTTCCATCGAGCAGTTTGAAGCCGCGCTCCAGGCGATTAATGCAGGGTTATCCACCGGTATGCCGTCCATGCTCACCTTACTGCCCGGTGAGGAGGATGCAGACCTGGGAGAACCCCTGATTGATCCGCTTACGGAGCGGGAGTTAGAAGTGCTGCAGCTGCTGGCTCAAGGCAAGGCCAACAAACAGATCGCTCTGGACCTTGCGATCAGCGAGCATACCGTGAAATTTCACGTTTCATCGATCTATACCAAGCTGGGGGCATCTAACCGCACTGAGGCAGCCCGTTTGGGTGTGCGTACGGGACTGATCACGCTGTGATGCAAATCGGGTAATTCAAATCTGTTAAAGAGATGCCAATCAATTGGGGACAATTGAGGCGGGCACTCATGTCGGATGCTTATGAATGCTACAGGCGATCGTATTTTTTCATCACCTGCAGCATATCCTCGATCGGAAGAGCATAGGCAGTGTGTCCCTGGTAACCGGTCATGGTTTCAGCACTGGTAAGCGCATTGAGGATTGATTCCTCAACCGATTCAATGGCTCCAAGGAATAAGTCGTTCAGGTGGTGGTGAGGTAACATTTCGAGCTGGTAGGCGCTTTTCTTTGATCCTGGAATGTGATTGCCCATTGCAAATGCCAGGAAGATATCACCGCTGCCGTTGTGTCCAATTCCACCAACGCGTGCCATCCCCAGGGCTGCTCTCCTGGCCAGGCGTTTGCACTGCACAGGCAGTAGAGGCGCATCGGTGGCGAGGATGATGATGATCGAACTGCCAGCTGGCAAGTCCTCATCGAATGGGCTGGGGGTGTGCTTGTAATCCAACTCCAATCCCACTGGGACACCATCCACGCGCAAATCCCGCCGTTCTCCATGGTTTGCCTGGACAAGCGCCCCCACCGTAAATGTACCGCTTGGGGTTTCCACGACGCGCGAAGCAGTACCGATACCACCTTTAAAATCATGGCAGATCATCCCGGTACCGCCTCCAACGTTGCCTTCCTGGACCTTGCCCGGTTTTGCAGATTTCAAAGCTTCGATCACGTTCTCCTGGGTAATGTGAAAAGCATCCAGGTCGTTCAACCACCCATCCCAGGTTTCTGCGATAACAGCTAATGATGACAGGGTTGTTTGACCGCTTTCCTGGCCATATGCTACGAGTGCCTGGTGAGCTGTACCCACCTGGTGTGTATTGGTGAGGACGACAGGGTAGCAGAGCATCCCGGATTCTTCCAGCCAGTGCATTCCGGTCATCTCCCCGGTCCCATTGAAGGTGTGATATCCTGCGAATGCGTTGTCCTTCCAGATGTCACCTTCCCGCGGCATGATCACCGTCACGCCAGTCCGGGCGATGCGCGGCTCGTCAAAGATCAATGTCTTCTGTCCTACCCAGATGCCGGGCACATCGGTGATGGCATCGTAGGGACCTGGATGGAGATGCCCGATATTTATGCCCAGCTCTCGAATGCGATAGCCTGCCATTGCAATCCTCCTAATTTTCTGGAATTCAAATGAAAGATGGCTAGGTGAAATCCGCTTCTTGGTACGTCGACATACTCTATTAAAGTAGTATAGATGCAAATATCCTTTCGTGCACAGTGATTAAACCTATCGGCGCGGCCAACTTCTGGGTTGATACATCAAGCTATTCTTTCTGCTTTCATATCGTCGCCGGTGGGTAGATCAGTTGTATAATCAGTATCAAAAATGGAAACGGCATAATGGAACCTTCAATCGCAAAAGAAGAACGCAATGGTTGGCCTTCTCAAGCCCGACCTGATCGTAAATTGGCTGAGCCATGGAGTACCGAACTGCTGGTCGCGGTCAATCACCTTCACCACCACTGCCTTTCCCCTGATGGGAAATATATCGTTTTCATCTGGCAACGAGATGGAAACAGCGATATTTGGTTAATGCGCTCGAATGGTTATGGATGGCCGGAGCGCATCACGGTTGATCGTCCCCAGCAATCCTTCTGGACAGATGACCAGCCGCGATGGAGTCCGGATAGTAAATGGATCGTTTTCTCTGCCCAGGAAGATCTTTGGGTGGTCTCCCGGAAAGGGGGCAAAGCTCGCAGGCTGACTGACTTCAAACTGGGCGATGGGCACCCAATCTTCAGCCCAGATGGTTCTCGGATTTATTTCCTCAGCGGTCGAAAAGAATTCCTCAACCTTTGCTGGACAACCCTTGATGCGGATTGGCCAAACTCTTTAACCAACCTCAGTGCCGATGTCACCGATCCCCAACCTTCGCCGGATGGCGCATTAGTCGCCTTTGTTTACCACCCTCAAGATGACCTCAATCGTGCGGAGATTTGCCTGGTTCCAGAACAGGGAGGAGAATTAAGGCATCTCACTGGATCAGCACAGGTAAGGGATTACCAACCACGCTGGTCTCCGGATAACCAATATCTCTCATTGATTTCGAACCGGTCTGGTTGGAATAACCTCTACTTGCTGCAGGTCAGCTCAGGAAATATCAGGCAACTAACCACCCTGGAGGCAGATGTTAAGCAGCATGCCTGGAGTCATGATGGAAAGAGAATTGCATTGGTAATAAGCCATCAGGGGACCACCAGATTGGAAATATTGGATCTGGTGGACCAGCGGCGAAAGACTCTGCATGAAGGAAAGGGCTGGCACAGTTTCCCGCAATGGGGACCGGATGATGATTGGGTCAGTGTGGAATTTGAAAGCCCGGTTCAACCCCCCGATATATTCCGCATCAATGTTAAAAACGGCAGGCTCAAGCAGCTTACTTTCTCCACCCCAGCTTCTCTCAAGGGCACACAATTGGTGCAGCCTGAATTTATACAATTCCCTTCCACTAATGACAGCCTGATTCCTGGATTTCTATTCCGTCCACCGGGAGCATCGCCTGAAAAACCCTGCCCGGCAATAGTTTACCCCCATGGTGGCCCGACTGACGAGTATGCTTGTTTTTGGGAAATGCTCACCCAATGGCTGGTGGCAAAGGGATATGCAGTCCTCGCGCCTAATTATAGGGGAAGTACTGGCTATGGATTGGCTCACCAATTTGCCCTGCACCAACATTGGGGGATCGTCGATACAGAGGATATGCTGGCGGCTGCAGACTATTTATCGGATTTAGATTGGGTGGATGGCAGGCGCCTGGGTATTTACGGAGCCAGTTACGGCAGCTATCTGGCGCTGCTGGCACTGGCTCGCGATCCACAATATCGCTTCAAGTGTGGAGTGGCTAAATACGGGGATTGTGATATTTTAGCTTCCTGGGCTCAAGGTGATCGCCCGGGCAGAGAGGATCTCGAGCGGCAGATGGGTCACCCGTTGAATAATCTGGATGGATACCGGGCAGGTTCACCCATTTATGAGGCTGCCAATATCAAATCTCCGTTATTAATTTTGCACGGAGACCAGGATCGGCGAGTGCATCCAAAGCAAAGTGAGCAGCTCGTTGAGACGCTTTGTAAAGAGAATAAAGTGTTCGAGTACATTCTCTATCGCGGGGAAGGACATGGGCTGCTGAACAAAGCCAACCTGCTGCATTTCTATGCCACGCTCGAGCGCTTTTTGGACTGGTATTTAATCTGAAGGATGGTGCTGTCATGGATCTAATTTATTACGCTGATTTGACCTGGCCAGAGGTTGAGAAACTGCCTCGTGATTTGCCAATGCTGGTGCCTATTGGGTTGGAGGACTACGATTTGCGCGCGGCAGCGAAATCCATATCCACAGAGCAGGTGGTGATCCTGCCAGCGATTCCATATGGATTTCAGCATACTAAAGAGATGCCCTTATCGCGCCTTGACGTTCGCCCTGGATTGATGAACAGGGTCTTGACAGGTATCAGCGGCCGGCTCAAGTCCCAGGGATTTACCAGAGTATATTTCCTTAATGGGCATGGAAATCAGAATCTGAAGGGGGAGCGGCATCAGATCATCGATTTTCCATACCGGCAGCAGTATGAATTTTTATGGCCGCAGCACCTAGCCACGCGGGTAGTGGTGATCAGCACTGGCCATACCGAACAGCACGGCTACCACCTTCCGCTCAGTACAGACAGTTTGATCGTGGAAGCGCTGGCTACACATTTAACAACTCTCAGCCCAGATGAAGTTTTCTGCTTGCCAGTCTGGCCTTACGGGGTAAGCACCCATACAGATGAATTCCCGGCTACATTAAACCTGGGTGGACGTGTTTTCGAAGATTTCTTCCTGGCGGTAATCCAGCAGCTGGTTGCCATGGGTGCACAGATGATCTACTTTTCAAACGGACATGGAGGCAACCACTCCTTCCTGGTCAATGTGGTTAAGTTTGCCGGGGAGCGCTACCCCCAGGCTTTCATCGCTACCCAATGGCTGCACACAACAGGTCCCGAATTATCACTCTACCGGGAGAGCGCGACTGGCGGGATGGGACATGGAGGCGAGCTCGAAACTAGCTATATCTTGAATTTGCGTCCAGACCTGGTGAAAATGGATCTTGCCACCCGGGAGGTGGATTTCGTAAGCACGCCTAATTACTATATGGACTGGATTGATGGAGGCAGCCTGGTTGCCAACCCCCCCTGGCTTGATGACACCACCAGCGGGATCTATGGCGATGCTATCCGGGGGACAGCTGAAAAAGGGCGCTTATGGTTGCAAGCAGCAGTAAATCAGAAGTTGGCGATCATTCAAGAGATCCAAACCCAACAGGATCTGCGCCAACAAAAACGCGCTCAGCATTAAATCTGAATTATTATTCCTTTCTGAGGAGGTTTTAAGATGTTGGCTGAAGCACAGCGCATCAAAGATGATCTCGTTCAATGGCGGCGTACAATCCACCGCGACCCAGAGCTGGGATTCGAGGTATTCCATACAGCTGAGCTTGTTGCACAAACCTTGAGTGAGCTAGGTATCGAGACTCAGACAGGAGTTGGTAAAACGGGAGTTGTCGCGTATTTAGGAGAGCCTGCGGGCCCGGTGATTGCTATCCGGGCTGACATGGATGCATTGCCGATTCAAGAAGAAAACCTGGTGGATTATGCATCCCAGGTGCCCGGCAGGATGCATGCATGTGGGCATGACGGGCATACGGCGATGCTGCTGGGGGTTGCCAAACTGCTCAGTCAAAAGCAGCTTCCAGGCCAGGTGCGATTGCTGTTCCAACCATCCGAGGAGGCTGCGGATGAAGATGGTGTTAGCGGCGCGCCCCGCATGATCGAAGATGGTGCCCTGGAGGGAGTGGATGCGGTAATCGCCCTGCATGTGGACGGCAAGCTCGATAGCGGGGAAATCTGTATCCAAGATGGCTACGTGGGTGCTGCAGCGGATACTTTCCGGGCTCATATTAATGGGCATGGTGGTCATGGTGCATACCCGCACCAGACTGTAGATCCTATCTGGTTGACCTCAACTGTGCTTAACGCACTCTATGCTATTCCTTCCCGCCAAATTCAACCCCTTGAGCCGAGTGTCGTGACGGTTGGAGTAATTCAGGGAGGTAGTGCTGATAATGTGATCCCAGATTCGGTTTATATTGAAGGCACCCTGCGATCTTTTTCCGATGAAATACGCGAACAGCTGATCCAGGAAGTGGAACGTGCGATAAGTATCACTCGCTCATTAGGGGGCGATTACGAACTTGAGATCGAACGTGGTTATCCCCCTCACCACAACGATCGCCAGGTTTCATCCTGGTTGCGCCAGGTGGGAGTTGATCTACTTGGGGAGACAAAGGTCAGCGAAGGGCAGAGGACGATGGGGGCAGAAGATTTCAGCTTTATGGCGAAGGTAACGAAAGGAGCAATGTTCTCTTTAGGTGTAAAACACCGCGGGGCACCAGCGCGTTATTTGCACACAGCCTTATTCGATCTGGACGAAGAAGCATTACCCGTAGGCTCGGCCATCCTGGCGGAAACAGCCCTGCGTTTTATCAATGGGAAATTGTGACGGCGTATTACCAGGATTTCCAGCCCAATGAAAGTAGGAAAAGCCTCATAATTGAGGGCAAAATACTCCGACCAATTTATTGACATCAAGAATAATAAGCGGTATAAACGCGGCACGATGCTGGGATTTACAAATTTGTTCTCCACCCCGACTGTTTAAGTCACCTATTTTCAAGGAGGATGAAGAATGTCTGGCCAGAAGTTTTTGCCTTTTGTATCCCTGATGGTTGTAGCGCTAGTCATGGCGGCCTGCGCCAGCACCCAAACTGCAGCTCCACCAGAACCATCTGCTTCCGAAGCTCCCCCCTCCACGACAACAGAAGAAGCCGCCCCTGAACCAACTGAGGCTACAGAACCGGTGGTCCTGCGGATCGGATATGGGGGAAGTCCGGACACACTCAATCCAGGCACTGCAGTTCTTTCTGAAGCGTACTACATGTTTGAACTGGTCTACGATACCATGTTCGATCTAAATTTGGATGGTACCTACCGGCTAAGCCTGGCAGACAGCTATGATGTCTCAGAGGATGGCACCGTCTGGACTTTTAAAATCAACCCGGATTTTAGATTCCATGATGGCGAGCCGCTGACTGCCCGGGATATCGCATTCTCGTACAATTTTTACCAATCGCACGAGGATTTCCCGTATCTGCCGGTTTATACTGAATATTTTGAGAGCGTAGAAGCACCTGACGATGCGACTGTGGTGATCACCCTCTCAGAAGCTATTCCTAATATGGAAAGCCAGCTGGTTTTTCTATATGTATTACCAGAGCACATCTGGGCACAATATGATGACCCGACCGGTGCGGTTGAGTTTGAAAACGAGCAGATGATCGGCACTGGTCCTTTCAAAATGCTTGAGTACACGCAAGGTGAATTCGTTCACCTTGGCGCAGTAAAAGACCACCCGCTGACACCCCCAAAGATCGACGAGGTTGTTTTTCAGACCTATGATAATCAAGATGCGTTGGTGCAAGCATTGGTGACTGGTCAGGTCGATATGATCACGGAAATGCCTAATACAGCCGTACCCACCTTGAGGAACATGGAAAATGTGGAATTGGTAGTTGGTGCTCCCTTCGCTCCGGAAGTTACCGATATCATTCCCAACCAGGCATCTGAAGAAAATTGTCCAGCAGAGGATGGTGTCTGTTCAGGTCATCCTGCCTTACAAGATCTGACCGTGCGCCAGGCATTAGCATACGCGACCGATAAACAGAAGATCATCGATGTTGTCTTACTCGGCTTGGGCACTCCTGGTCTGACCTTGATCCCTGATGGATTGGGTGTGTGGTACAACGACACGATCAAGGATTTCCCCTTCGATCTTGATGAAGCCAACCGCCTGTTGGATGAAGCGGGTTACCTTGATAGCGATAATGATGGTGTGCGTGAGATGCCGGATGGCACTAATCCTTTAGATTTCCGCCTTTTCTGGCCTAACGACAGCCCAACTTACCCGCGCATCGCTGAGCTCTTGGCAGAATCCTGGGCGCAAGCAGGGGTAAAAGTGGAGCCCCAAGCGCTCGATCCGGATGCCTTAACTTCGGTCTGCTGCCCCTCATTCGACTTTGATATCATCATTTGGGGCTGGGGTTCTGACCCAGATCCAGGATTCTTGCTGAGTGTTCACCTCACGGATGAAATCCCTACCGGAAACAGTGAAACCGGTTATTCCAATCCGGTTTTTGATGATCTGTTCAACCAGCAAGCCACAGAATTGGACTTTGAGAAACGCAAAGAGCTCATCTGGCAAATGGAACAAATCCTGCATGATGATGTCGCGTATATCATTCCTTACTACGCGCAGGCGACTCAGGCTTACCGCACTGATCGATTTACGGGTTGGATCACAGATCAACCGAAGGTTGAATTAGCGGATCCGACTTCCCTTACTGTGGTTGAACCTGTTCAGTAAGTTCGAAGAAGTAATCCTGGTTGATCAACCAGCATCGTCCATATTCTATGAAAACAACCACCTGGATGGACACTATTCTCTGTCACAGGTGGTTGTTCCTAAATGATCTCTGGCGATAAGATCTTAATGAACTACCGTTATCTCCTAAATAAGTTCGCATGGGCGCTTCTGACGATCATTTTCGTGATCGTGCTGAATTTTTTCCTGTTTCGAGTTCTTCCCGGTGACCCAGCCCGTGCTGGATTACGAGATCCTCGCCTGACTGTGGAAGCCCAGGAAGCGATCCGCGCACGTTTCGGGTTAGATAAGCCAGTGATCAATTGTTTCGACTCGTTAAACCCGTTGAAAATAGGTAATTGCGCGGTTAACCCCTTGGAGACTCAATTCTTTATTTATGTTAGCAATCTGCTGCGTGGGGAGCTGGGCATCAGCTATCACAGTAATCGGCCCGTCGTTGATATTTTGGGTGAGCGCCTGTGGAATACCATTCTCCTGGTAAGCGCTGGACAGATTTTGTCAATCGTCATCGGGATCTCCCTGGGTGTCGTTGCAGCCTGGAAATTAAGAACCATGATCGATTACGGGGCTCTGGTTTCGAGCCTGGTTGCCTGGAGCCTGCCAACCTTCTGGTTGGGAATTATTCTACTGTTTATTGGCAGCCGATATTTTGGTTTACCGATTGGTGGGAAAATGACTCCTGGCGCCCACTTTGAATCCACCTGGGAACAATGGAAGGATATTGCCAGGCATCTTATTTTGCCGACGATCACATTCACGATCATCTTTATCGGCGAATATATGCTGATCATGCGCAGCACAATGGTCGATGTGCTCTCAGAGGATTTTATTCTCACAGCAAAAGCAAAGGGCCTGCATTCCATTCAAATATTAAAAGATCACGCTCTGCGAAATTCGATGCTGCCAATGGTCACGATTATTGCTCTCAACCTGGGTTTTACTGTGGCGGGTGCGATCCAGATTGAAACTGTATTCTCTTGGCCTGGATTAGGCCAGGTTTTTTTTGAAGCTGTTGGCCGTCGGGATTACCCCATGTTGCAGGGAGCTTTTCTGATCCTTGCTATCAGCGTAATTTTCGCCAATTTGGCAGCTGACCTGCTATATTCATACCTGGATCCGCGGGTGAGAGCAGGATGACGATGCAATCACAGATTACTGTCTCTGGATTTGGCGGGTTCTGGGCGAATTTGAAGCAGAACAGCATGGGTGTTTTTGGATTGATTATGGTACTGATGGCGATCGGTATGGCATTGTTGGCTCCTTGGCTTGCTCCATATGATCCTAATGCCCCCGTCAAAGTCACGATCGATGATATTTATGCACCACCCAGCCCTGAGCACTGGTTGGGAACTGACGATGCAGCCAAGGATGTGTTATCGAATTTTATCTATGGCTCCCGAGTATCGCTAACCGTTGGTTTTTTCGCTTCCTTCATTTCAATCTTCATCGGCGGTGCGATTGGTATCATGGCTGGTTTTCTTGGAGGCAGGGTTGAGAACGGCCTGATGCGCCTAACAGATATCATGCTGGTCATTCCTGACCTGCCCCTGGCAGTTGTCTTGGTCGCACTAACAAAACCGAGCCTGCTGAATATCATATTCGTGATTGGCATCCTCGGTTGGACCGGAACCGCGCGTTTGGTGCGCTCCCAAACTCTTTCGGTTAAAGAACGCAAATTTGTCCTGCGTGCTAAGGCAATTGGCGCGGGCCAGTTTTACATTATCCGCCGCCATCTGCTGCCACTCGTGCTGCCTTTGATGGTTGCGAATACCGTCCTTGTCATCTCGCTCGCAATCCTCAACGAGAGTACACTAAGTTTTCTGGGTTTATCTGATCCTACGACTCTGAGCTGGGGGCAGATGCTTAATTTTGCTTTCACCCGGGGGGCCATGAGCGCAGGAGCTTGGTGGGCTTTAGTCCCCCCTGGATTTGGAATTGTGTGGGTGGTACTCGGATGCACCCTGTTCGGGCATGGGTTGGAACAAATCCTCAATCCTCGCCTTGAAACCCACCACTTAGCTGTTGGAGAAGAGATGGTTGCTCGCGAAGATAGCCGGATGACACCTGGAGAAATTGTTGAACTAACATGACAGAGATGAAATCCATTGAATCTCGCAATTTGCACCCTGCCATGAATTTGAGATCAGCACCAGTGATACTAGATGTACAGCATGTTTCAGTTGACTTTGTCTCAGAGAGGCAGACACCTGCCCATGCGGTGATGGATCTAAGCTTCATGCTCAGGGAAGGAGAGATGCTGGGTCTGGTGGGTGAAAGCGGTTGCGGAAAGACAACCCTCATGCTCAGCATCTTGCGCCTGTTACCTGCTGCGGGCCGCATTGTATCAGGTAAGATCGATTTTTTTGAGCGCGACTTGTTGGATTTGACCGAAGCCGGTATGAACGACATTCGGTGGAAAAATATTTCGATTATTTTTCAGGGGGCGATGAACGCATTGAATCCGGTACGAACCATTGGTGATCAAATAAAGGAAGCAATCGTTGTTCACTTCCCCAGGACCAGCAAGCAATCTCTCGCTGAACGTATCGATGAATTGCTTGAGATGGTTGGCATCGGTGCTAATCGCAAAGACCAATACCCTCACCAATATTCTGGGGGGATGCGCCAACGGGCGATGATCGCTATGGCATTAGCCTGCAACCCCCAAATTGTCATCGCGGATGAACCCACAACTGCCTTAGATGTGATGGTCCAGGCCCAAATTCTAGAGCTGCTGGATAATCTTCGCCATAAATTGGGATTATCTGTAATCCTGGTCACCCATGATCTGGGTGTAGTTGCTGAAATCTGTGATACTGTGCTTGTAATGTACGGTGGGGTTAGCGCGGAGTATGCTGACGTAGACAGCATTTACAACGATCCACGACATCCTTATACACAACAGTTGTTAAAGGCATTCCCCGATCTGTCCAGACCTAAAGACCGATTGATTGCGATCCCAGGATACCCACCGCAATTGAATGCACTACCACCTGGGTGTAGATTTGCGCCGCGCTGCCCCCAGGTATTCGAACGATGTAATATTGAGCAACCCGCGCTGTACCAGCTGGGTCCATTTCATCAGGCTGGATGCCACCTCTTGAGTGCTTCATGAGCGCTGCTCCAATTCTCCAGGTAAAAAACCTGCGCAAACTCTTCCCCTTCAGCAGTGAAGGCATCGTCCACAGAACGTATACTTACGTCCATGCAGTGGATGATGTTTCATTTGAATTAGGGCAAACAGAAGTATTAGGTTTGGTCGGTGAAAGTGGGTGTGGAAAATCTACCTTAGCCCTGACCCTGCTGGGCTTGGAAACTGCTACTGGAGGGAGTATTTATTTCGAAGGAGAGGATATAACCCATCTCAAGGGGCAACCTATGAAAGAGCTGCGGCGGCACATCCAGATGGTGTTTCAAGATCCGTATGAATCTCTTAACCCCTTGATGACGATTGGGGATATCGTGACCGAACCACTAAAGGTGCACGGTTTGGGGGGTGACAAAAGGGAAGTTGCTTCCCGTGTCAACCATGCTTTGGAGGATGCCGGTTTAAAACCCCCCGAAATTTATAAAAATCGCTTTCCTCACGAGCTATCCGGAGGTCAGCGGCAGCGAGTGGTGATCGCAGGAGCACTGGTCTTAGAGCCCACCATATTACTGGCGGATGAACCTGTCTCAATGCTAGATGTAAGCATCCGAGCCGAGATCCTCAACCTTTTAGCGGATTTGCGTAATACCCGCGGTATTTCAGTCCTTTTTATCACCCACGATTTAGCCACAGCAGCCTACTTTACAGATCGGGTGGCTGTGATGTACCTCGGAAGAATTGTTGAAATTGGTCCAACCCTGGAAGTCTTAAACAATCCAGCTCATCCTTATACGAAAGCACTGCTATCTGTCATTCCGGTGCCCAACCCGCGCCAGAGACGGGAGAGGATCATACTAAGTGGAGATCCACCTAACCCGGTAAATTTACCACCCGGTTGTCGCTTCCACCCCCGTTGCCCATCTGCCTTCGAGCGCTGCCTCCAGGATGATCCAATAAACTTTGATCTTGGCGAAGGTCATTCAGTGCATTGTTGGTTGCATGATGCACCGGTCTCAGCCAGCAACAGGGTTTAGCATACCCGCAATTACCTCCAGGATCGGATTTGCGGGGGAGTTATTCTAAACAAGGAATAGAATCTGAAATCTACCCATTTTTTTATTCAGTTGAGCCACATTCCCCTGTTCGATCACCCCGCAGCCATCCTGCTGGTTAGAGCAGAGATGCCAGAAATTTGCGCACAGCTTGCGGGGATTCCAGCCTCAACTGCGCTATGGTAGCCTGGGATTGAAGGCCGACTTTGATCGCCACTCCAGAATTCTCGATAATCACTTTAAAAGCTTCTTCATCTTTATCGTCATCACCAATGTATATGGGCAGAAACCCGTTGAGCGGGGACCTGTTGAGTAAAAATCGCATCGTGGAACCTTTGTTGGCCAGGCGGGGGGCGACCTCCAGGAATTTATGGCCTCCCAAAACGCGGAATAACTCCGTGGGAAAATCGTCCGCCATGGTAAATTTCCTGGCTTGTTCTAATACTTTAACGGCATTATCGCTATCCAGATATTTTGCATGCAGGGCTAATGCCCAACCTTTATCCTCCAGATAAATCTCCGGGTGAGTACGGACCAGTTCGAGCCACCTTGGTTTTATATCTTCCAGGGTCGGGCGTATGGACGCAAAGCTCACCCGGTGGATCGGCTTTCCGGATGGTTCGAGTATTTCGATCCCGTAAGTGCCAGCTAACAGGATTCCCTGCAGGGGAATTAATTTGCGGATATGATCCAATCTTCTTCCGCTGATCACCGCGAGCTGGATGCCAGGATGGGCGCTCAATTTCTTGAGCAGATCGATCAACTGCTGGTCCGGAAAAATCTCGTCCGGGGTTGGCGCGAAATCTGCCAGGGTTCCATCGTAATCCAGAAAGAGACGCAAATTTTCAGCATTGCGAATCTCGTCCAGGGTGATGGTTGAGGACCTGATCAAAATTCTTTCTCCGCTTGCAACAGAGGCTGGATGCGATCTTCAAAAATTGCCTGCCAGGTATATTGCTTACGCACCCGCTGGCGTAATCTAGCTACTGGTGATCTCTCCAGCATGTTTACCAATTCGGCAGCCACAAAGCTGGCATCTGAATCTTCGCTGAATATCAGCGATTCCTTCTCGGCCAGTTCTGTTGCTGCTGGGACCTCGCGGCTCAGAACAGGTATGCCGACCAGGCCTGCTTCCAGCACGGGCATCCCAAACCCTTCCCGGTGACTGGGCATGAACATCACATCACTGATCCGGTAAAGATCGCCTACAACTTGCTCATCAATCATGAAGGGCTGATCCCTATCGGGACCAGACTCGAAAACAAAACGCATTTGATCATTTACGCCCAGCTTGGTGCGGAGGTTCTTCAGGGTCTGGTAATATTCCATGCTTCTAATTTCGTGCGGATCCGGCGGGCCAGTCACCAGGAGCATTGGCTTTATGCCCATATCTTTGAGCGCTGCCACGACATGCAAAGCAAATTCGATGTTCTTTGCCCGGGTGACCCGGACCGGCATCAAGAGATTGATATCGCTTTTCATCAAACTAAGCTCGTCCGCCAAGCGCATACCCTGCTCTGATAGACCGAGCGTCCGGATTGGATCGACCCCGTTATAGATTAATTCAATTTCCTCCAGCGGACAATCAAATAGTCCTGCAAGAGTTTGCTGTCTTTCCCGGGATACCGCGACATAGGTGCAGTCAGTTCGCATCGTTCGCAGCAGGTCCCAGGGATAGCCGGGAAATACCTTGGAACTTGAACTCGGGCTGGTCCAGGTGAAATCATGGCACCAGGCGATTCTCTTCAGAGTTGCATTTTGGTCCAATAAATCGTGTAAAGCCCCGGTCAACGGTAAATTAAAATGCTTGGTGAATACGTTATGGATGATCAGGTGATCTAAGTCGCGCAGAATAGGGTCAAGGCGCTCCACTAATTGTGTTTTCAATGGTTCGAAGCTGGGGGGAACCTTCCCGTTTTCCAGATCTTGATTGATTTGAATGATCTCCGGATGCTGGGAATCAATTTGCGGGAACTCAACAAAGTTCGTGTTCGCTGGCAGGGCATCCGCATTGCCGCGTCCAGCAATCACTGTGCAAGAATAACCTGCCCGGTTGAATTCGTTCAAATGTGCTTTCATGACCGCCTCAACCCCCCCGATGACAGGTGGTGCGGAATAATGGAGCACGCCTATTTTTTGGTTTTTCATCGAATCTCTACAGGTTGAGGTTATCAACGACCTCCAACTGTTTGTTGAACCAATCCCGGATGTCCTCTCGCCCAATTAACCAGTGCAGACGAGAGGCTAGTTCATGTCTCTGGTCAGGGTCCATGACCAATGCCTGGTGAATTGCTTCAGCGGTAGCATAGACATCACAGGGGGAGATGACGATCGCCCCAGATTGTAATTGTTCCTGAGCCCCCGTGCGCTCTGAGAGAATCAGCACACCATCACGCTGGTTCACGATGGGACCTTCCTTTGCAACCAGGTTCATCCCGTCAGCGATCGAATTAACCAGCAGTACATCGTAATATTTCAACGCTGCAATCGCCCTGGAATAGTTTTCTCCAACCAGCACACGGATAGGCTCCCACTGGTGAGTACCGTATAAGGCATTTACATGACCGGCTGCAGCCATGAGTGCATCCAAGTAGGATGAATATTCCTCAACATCCATTCGGGAGGGCACCAACAAAGCCAGGAAGGATACTTTTCCGCGGTGCTGCGGGTATAGATCGAGCATCTCTTGAAATGCCTGGAAACCGCGCACGATATTCTTGCTTGGTTCGATACGGTCAATGCGCAGGACCAACTGGCATCCACTTATCATGTCTGATATCTCGGGTTGATAATTCTGGACTTCCTGGCTGTCAGCTGATTTTATTAAAGATTGAACATCAATTGAGATCGGAAAGCTGTGTGCATAAGTGGCGTGATTGTGATACCAAACTCGCTGTGGCTTGTATTTCACACTCGCACGTGGCAGATAAGTCTGGCAGGTCCTCAAAAAATTCAGCGCATCAGCATTGGTTTGAAAACCGAGCAGATCTGCAGCAGATAAACCTTCGAGGATCGCCTGGCGCATTGTAGGAGGCAGGACACCCCAATATTCTGGTCCAGGCCAAGGAATATGAGTAAAATGCGTGATGGTCGGTCGAAGTCGAGGGGGTATTTTTGTACGTAGAAAATTGGCTACCAGATAGAGGTGATAATCCTGCAGCATTACCAATACTGGTTTCGGAGTAATCTCTAATTGTTCGGTGATCGCCTCGGCAAACAACTTATTTATGGTGACATACCCCTCATCCCAGGCTTTCCAGGTATCTCGATCGATCACTGGTGCGTAAGGCACATTCCACATCGAGTGCTGGAGAAACCACAATAGGGGATTCGCTATCTTGTTGTAGTAACCCTCATAGGCGCTAGCATCGCTGGACAGGAACTTCAGGGAGATAAAATCCTCATTGTCAGTCAGCGGAATTTGACCTTCGCCCCACTCAATGTCCGCTTCGGAAATGGCATAGGAAATCCAGGTGGCATCAACATCACGGATAAGCCCAGTGAGTGCAGTAACCAGGCCACCACTTCCGCGTTGAAAAGTTAATTTCCCATCAGGTCCTTTTTGAAAGGTTACTGGACCTCGATTTGAGGCGATGATTACTGACCGCCGGTGGGTCGAATCTTCCAGCAGGCTTCCATTCACTGCAGTCTCCTATCTCCGAACAAGTTCATGCAGGGATACTTTAAATTTAAGAGCTGGTCGAAATTGCCAGGTCGATGAAAACAGCCGCGGTCCAGCCAAACGCCTCGGCGGCTTTCGGGGGTGGTTCTTCACCATCCGCGTGATAATATTCATAGATGCCCTGGTAGCGCATGATGAGGTCCAGAGTCTTTTGGGTGAGTTCATCTGCGAGCTGATCCTCACCAACCAGGCGCAGTGCTTCAATAAGGAAGTAATTGATGTTCACCCAGATTGGTCCGCGCCACATTGTGCATGGATCATAATGAGGGTCATTGCGGGCAACAGTGGGAAGCATGTTCTCTCCCCAGAATTCGTCGGGATTGGTGAGATGTGCGATCAAGCGAGCCCGAATATGATCGGGTAACTGACCGGTCCAGATTGGATAAAGATTGAAGGGAGTGATGACCGGGATGCTTTCATTCCCACGCATGGCACGAAAAACGCCGCTTTGCTCATCCCAAAAATCCTGGATCATGCGCTGAACAATCGCGGCTGCTCTGCGGCGCCACATTTTTGCCTCGGAATCCATTCCGAGAAATTCTGCCATCATTGCCAGCGAACCCATTTGGATACAAAGATAGGTGTTCAAATCCGGGGATTCAACCGGCATACCAAAATCCCATAACGGACTATCATCCAAGCCGGATGAATAGGGATGATTATATTGAACGAGTCCATCGACATCGTCATCGTTCATACTGAACCACCAGGCATTCCAGCGCACCAGGGGTACATAGATGTCATTCAGAAATTTCAGGTCTGGTTCAGTTTCATGGAGCTTTAAAGCCGCCCAGGCAAGAATGGGTGGTTTTGTAACTTCTGCATAAATGGGATGGTCGATCTCAGATACCACGCCTTCATCGTAAACGGCATCTGGCAGCATGCCATCAGGCAGTTGATATTCTAATATGGCTCGAATTTGATTGCGCGCCAGCTCTGGATCGATGTGACGATATGCCAAAGCATGCATGGCGCTGTCCCACAACCACAATCCGACATAATTAACTTTAGATGGCATCATGGCTTCGTATACAATGCTGCCTTTTGGTTGGACGAGGTTGTTCGCCATTACCCACCAGGCATAGGTGTAGGTGCGTACATACTTATCCGCTACAGGAGGTAATTTCTCGAACCAGGATTTCCAACGGTTTTCCGCCGAGTTTGCAATAGCGGAGAAAGGTGGTACTTCAATCAGACCTGAACTCTTGGCCCCGATATTCAAGGTAATTGTGCTGTCCTCGCTTGATTGAACGATAATAATTACGGTGTAACCACCCCGTTCTGGTAAGATCAGGTTTTCAATTACTTCGCCATTGGTATCGTATGATAAATTGCGGATAGATTTGAATTCACCTCCCTGGGCTTTCGTTTTCCAGAATTGGGGAGAAACATGAAATTTTATTCCTGCTGATATACCCGGTGGTAAGCCGAAGGCCAAAGTCTGATCATCAAGATAAGCCAGGCCAAAATCCCCTATCTCTGTATTAAAAAAGATCGTATGCGGATAGGTGGTGGTTTCAAATTCTAGCTGCTCACCGTTGGCATCAATGAGTGACAAGTCGTAGATAAAAGGTGCTCTGCGAGTGTATGCTTCGATATCTGCCTCTAGCGTAGCTAACCGCTCCGCAAGGCGAATATAGATATTGCTCATTTCGGGATTAAGAAAGACGAGCAACCGGGAACCGCGGTCACTGAATGGGACACGGGTAAAATCAATCTGGTTTCTTAGTAAATTGATGCTAGGAGCAGTAAGGATCTCTGGCATAGGCTGGTCTAGTAATCTAAGTGGGCAGTTGGCCCGTATTTCTGAAAGCAGAACTCTCCCTGGAGTGCTTTATCCATTACTTCAGATAACCGCGAGCTATTCACACTCACTAGAATCTTACCACTATGGCAAAGCATTTTTGTTTTTACTTGCTTGCAAATACAAAGGAAGGGTAGGAGAATTGTCTTGAGCTGGCGTGCACATGAGAATTGCCCGACTATAAATGGAAAACACGCCGCGATCCACCTTCATGCCTGAACCATAAAAATTCTTACCTATCCAAAGATAAGCATGCCAGGGGAAAGTTCTGTTTAATAGCCATAAACAGCTGAGCACGTTTCTTCCAACATTTTGCTGGATTTCAACTCAAAATTGAGCCTTGATTTTTTGATCTATTTTATTCGCGACGGCCGGTTAACTGCACACTTGATAACGATCGAGAAAGTTGATTTCTGGGGGATGAAATCACCAACTAGAATCGCTTATGCTATCCACGATATGAACATTCAATGCCTGAGGACCTTTGGCACCCTCTTCAACTTCGAACTCGACACGCTGTCCCTCGGTTAACGAGCGATAACCGACTCCCAGGATTGAACTGTAGTGAACAAAAACATCGCCACCATTATCCCGTTGGATGAAACCATAACCCTTTGCACTATCAAACCACTTCACTACTCCATTTTCACGTTCGGACATTCCATCTTCCTTTCAAGTTCCTTGAGATGTTTTTTTCGATCAATTTCACTCGCTGATTAAAAGTTCCCATTGGGTGAAATCCTCACCATAGGACTCTCCGGTAATTGATTCTAGGGCCTGAGCGGCATGCCAGCGGACATTCCCATTTTGGTTCTCAAGCAGATCGATCAGTGGGCGAACAGCTCGCCTGTCACCAATCTTTCCTAATGCCTTGGCGGTGGAACTGCGAATCTCCCAATTATTATCTTCAAGGGTATTTATCAGCGGTGTTACCGCACGAGGATCTCCAATATCCCCAAGAGATAAAACGACGACCTCCTTCACCACGGGTTGGTCGTCCAGGGCATCAATTAGGCTATCTACTGCTCGTGAATCTCCGACTTTTCCCAAAGCTGAAGCTGCAGCTAACCGCACATTATGATCGTCCTCATAATTTAGTGCTTCGATTAATCCTTCTACATCCTCTTGGGATTTGAGGTCTTGAACATTAGGTCGATTTGAAAAATTAAAAAGCGGCATTATGCACCACCCTTCTACTATTACAAGATGATTTTCTTAAGAACATCATATATGTTGGGTTCTCCTAAATTCCTGTTGACGACGTATATCACGGGGACATGTCTATCGTAAGACTCTCGTTAGACAAGCGCTTTCCTCTGTTCAACATAATTGAGACAAAGATTTAGGTCACATACTGGGTGCTAGTTTCTTAACTCGTTTTCTGATCCCTCGCCCTTTTACTTCGTGCATTCGTAAAAACATCCGTTTGGCGCGTTTTGATTTCCGGCGTCGCAGATGGCTCTGGCGGCCTTTTGTGCGCACCACTTTACCGCTTCCTGTTTTGCGAAAGCGTTTAGCAGTACCTTTGTGTGTTTTAATCTTATATTTCTTCTTTTCGTTCCCCTTTTTTCTTTTTTTGGTCATATTTTTCTTAATTTCTTAGATAAATCAATTAACTGAAGTTAGATCCAATATGGTCTCGCGTGGAGTTACGCTGACGTGATCGTTGAAACTTGCTCTCGTCAGGGAAAAATGGAGCCGATTTGCCGCACTGTATTTCAAGCAATCAGCTTGTTCAATACTTTGCTGGGTGGTTTGCCCGTGGAACGTTCATGGTTTTAGATCGGGCAAAGGATTGAGTGTAAAGTAAAGATGGCGCAATCCTACTGCTGATTCACTTAATCGACTTTTATTTTGGATTGGCTTTCTGTTACATAGGCGTGAAGATCAGAACGGAGTTTCTCAATTTCTTCATTCGTAATCGATGCCCATTCTCTTAATAAGCGTTCTTTAAAATGCGCCAATGCATCTTCCTCTGTCTGGTTGAGCTGCCTGAGGACTTGCTGGGCTGAGAGGTCTCGGATCAGTACACTGATTGATAACAAATCACCATTGGATTGGACTTCGTCAATTCTTTCTTTCCAAATCTTTCTGTCCGTATCCAATTTACTAGATTTTCTTCTCAGATTTCTGATTACCTTTTTGATGACCTCTTTCGAGGCGACCGGACGTACGCGTGGGTTTTCGATATCTTTTGTAGGGAACCAGAATGTGCTGTTCTTAGTTTTGACCTTAAAACATTTCGTTACCTCTCCATGGATCGGTTTTTTTTCTACCTTTTGAATTTGGCCGACGCCATAGTAAGTATGCACGACCCAATCGTCAACTGAATACATGATATCTGATGCCATAATTTTCTCTTTTTTCGGTTGATTTCCTTGTGACTACGATGTGCCAAGGAATAAAAGAAGGTATCGTATGAGAAGCTCGCTTGATCTTATATCCCATAAGGAATCAGGCGAATGAAATCCCATCCCCCCTTGATCGTTCATCCCAAACGCATTGAACTTATGCCTAACCAGGATGCAAAGGTATTATAACATAAATCCTATACAGGCAATAAATAAAGCGAAATATAAATATATAGCACAATATGTTGTATTAACCTGTGGGATCCATAGCTCCCCTATCAAGTAGACTAGAATTGCCGATTTCGAATACCCTGTTCATGTTCTGGAAGATCTTAGTGCACCATATTTCTGTACTGATTTAATTCAACCTGCGCGGTTGAGATCACAAAACTCCCATCCAAATTGATTTTCAGACGGGAGTTTTGGCGACTCTTTCGTGCTACACATGAGGATAGAGTCGAGCGTTTCTACTTCTTATTTATTACTTTTCGTTTTTTACGTCAGCAGAATCAGCGTCAATTACCTTCGTCGCGGAAGTCTTTATCGCGATTTTCTTTGGTTTGACTTCTTCAACCTTTGGCAGGTGCAGTTCCAGGACACCTTTTTCATAATTGGCTACGATCTTGTCGCTATCAATACCAGAAGGCATCTTTATGCTGCGCGAAAAACTGCCATGGCGGCGTTCGCGCAGGTGGTAGCGCGCTTCATTGACCTCAGATTCTTCTTTGACTTCACCTTTGATGGTCAGTCGATTATCCTCGAACGTAATCTCTAGGTCTTCAGGATTTATACCCGGTACCGATGCTTTGACCAAATATTCATCTTCGCTTTCTACGACATCCAGTGCCACGCTCCAGTTAAATGACTTCCAGGATTCTGGTGCCAATGCTAATTCGCCATCTACTACGCGGTCCACCGGATTCCTCAATACCATCATCTCTCGAAATGGATCCCAACGTCTAATCATTTTATACCTCCAAACAAATCTCAATTTCTAATTTTTGGCTTTAATCGGCCATTACTCTTACATTTTGAATATTAACGACTCATTGTAAAAATGTAATAAGACCAATGTATGTAGAATATAAGATTCTTGATGCAGTCAGTTTTTCCCCCGCAACACTGCCAAAGAAGGTGCTTTAATTGCCGGTTGGAATCCGATTCAAGCTACATCTTGCAGATCGAAGACTACCTCCTCCTTGCCTGTTAATTTCTCTTGAACTTTGGACGCGATCAGGTCCAAATGACTTGTATGGGCGACATAGTCCAGGTCATCCGAAGGCACTGTCAGAACGGGGCATAAGCTGAAACCAGCAATCCATTCTTCATAAAGCTGGTTGAGCTGGCCAAGATAATCTTGGGTAATCTGGCGTTCAAAATCTCTGCCGCGACTATTGATACGCGCATACAGGGTGGGAACTGAGGCACGCAGGTATACAACCAAATCTGGTGGAGGAAGAAATTCGGTCAAGATTTCATACAGTTCTCGATAGGTCCTGTAATCTCGCGGGTGGATCTTCTTTTGCAGGTAGAGGTTACTGGCAAATACTTCCGCGTCTTCGTAGACCGTGCGATCCTGGAAAACGGAAGTTGGATGGTCAAGCAGCTGGCGGTGCATACGCAGTCGATGGGTTAGAAAAAAAATCTGGGAATGGAAAGCCCAGGTCTGCATGTCAGCATAAAAATCGACCAGGTACGGGTTATCGGTTACTGGTTCATAAAAAGGCTGCCAGCCGAGTTTCTTACAAAGGAGAGCAACCAGAGTGGATTTTCCAACACCAATATTACCGGCTACAGCAACAAACTTTTTCATTTCTATTCCTCCGTCTTGGTAACCAGGTATGCAGCTGCCCGCCCATCTTCATCATCCATTACCAATCTCAGGCAGTGGCCTGGACGGTATGAGCTGACCTTGATCAACCTCAAGCAGTTTGCTACTTGTTCACTTGTCTGGATAAAATCGATTAAATGATTTGGTGTATCGTAGAAGAATTCCCGTTTGAAAACCACATCTTCGTCATCTAAATCGATCGCTAGCGGATAGATGTTGGCTTCAACAAGATCTTGGAAGAAATGAGTACCGAACGATGGCTCCGGGGTAGTCCCAATCTCTTCCCCGGTTAACTCTATCAGGGCACTCGTGTTGTAGATGTCTGAGTAACCGATGAATACACCAAGATCGAGATTGCGGGTTCCCCAGCGCCCCGGTCCTATGCAGATAAAAACCTGGTCAGCCAGGGCGGCATTTAACTTGCTGATGGCCCGGCCAATTTCAGCCCGGGCAGAATCTGTGGGTAAAGCCAGGTAAGCCTCGGCTTTTACCATGACAACATAATTAATCCAGTCGACCCTTCCTCTGGGGACCATGCGTGAGGTGGAAAAAATGATATCTTCTTGTGGCAGGTTTTTTGGTAAGCGGCCCCGGCTGTCTTTGAAGTGAGATTGTGGACGGCATTGCAGAATACAGATATCGACTTCAGGGTGGATGGTGTTTGGCTCAACGATTCGAACAGTAAATTCAGTATCAACAGGAGATTTGTAATGCGTTTCCAATAAACTCAGTATTGCCCTCATTCGTTCTGCTAACCGTGTCCGGCTGAGCAGTTGGTCAAAGGTTAAAACCAGCTTGTTTAGATCTTCCGTGTGGATCAGGCTCCGGATTTGGCTCAGATAACCACCTTGATCAATCTCAGCGATATAGCGGAGAACCGGATATCCTGGCTCCAACACGCTGGTGATTGGCAAAGTGTGGAAAGAATTTTGTTCCAGATCGATCACGTCTACAAATTGTTGGGAATAGCGGCGGATCGCTTTGGATGAATCCTCCGGGTGCAGTGAAGGGTGGCTGAGTGCAACCAGCCTGGGGTAATCATCGCCAATCCGGTCAACGGCCCGCGTACCGAGTCCCCATACCAATCTCATAAAACCATCTTCGCTGCGGATTTCTGGAGACCAGCGGTAGGAATTACGGCTGAAAGCAACACCTGCTGCGTGTGGAAGATAATATTTCCCAAGGAATTCGCCTTTTACAGTCTGAATCAGGATTGCCATCCGTTCGTCATAATCTTGCAGCCCTTTGCTGCGCCGATAAAGTAATGCATCGGGATTTAAGGTACTGGCATAGATCTGGGCGATAGCGCAGGTTAGGTTCTTTAAATTTTCTTCTGGGGTACCCTGATTGGGGCAGAAAATACTGTCATATTTGCCTGCAAATGAGGTGCCAAAATTGTCTTCAAGCAGGCTGGATGAGCGGATGATCAAAGGTTTTTTATCGAGGAACTGCAGCAGTTGTTCTAATTCTACTAAGATATCCTTCGGGAATTCACCCTGCAAATATTGTTCGAGTATTTGGGGGTATTCCGCCCGAATTTGTTCTTCAGAGCGGTATTTCTGATCATTCCAGTTCATCAGGTTATTGAGCGCCATGAAGGTGTACATCACATCGGCACCCAGAAAATAAGAATCTGGGATGCTGAGATGAGAGATGATTTCCTCGTCGGCAACTTCGCTGAGAATACGCAAAGCAAGCAGCATGCCTGCAGCTTTACCCCCGATCTTTCCCTGGCCAATTTTTCGCCGGTTGATCTCAGCCAGGTCAGATACGGTGAACCAATCTTTTGCGATGTTGATATATGCTAACTGATCGCTGATCATGCGGCGCATCAAAACGACTTTGATCTCGCTCAACCGCGCATCCCCTCTTTCTTGTTCTTCAGCAGGGAGATTTTCGATGGCTTTCGCTTGCTCAAAAAGCAGATTTTGAGGCGCCAGCTCGGGATTGAAAGAAACCAGCAGATCATCAGCCTGGGCGCCACGTTCCATCAGTACATCACGGATGATCTCTTCGAATAACTCATATGGCAGGTTATAAGCAAAGTAGAAATCGGTAAGGTGGCTGCGGATGCGATCCCTGCGCACCTCCCATACCTCTCTAGGTTCATCCTCAAATGGGTTGTGTAAGCCTTCCCTGGCTTGTGATTCAATTGCTCTATTGTGAATTTCCGTTTCAAATTTTTGGGGAGTGATCACACCACGTTCAAATAACTCACGCCGCATTCGAGCTCGCATCCTGACTCGCAAGATGGGGTATTGTGCCAGGGTACTGTAGATCCGTAAAATCCGGTCTGTTGAGGTGTCTGGAAAAGTCATATGTTATCCCGATGATAGGCTTAGTAAAAAGGCACGTTAAGATTTACTAACGTGCCAACTTTGCTGAAATGGGATAAAGAGCGAAGTCTGCTTAGCTGCCGAGATGCATCGGCATGATCACATGCAAAAATTTTTCATCTCCGACCGGGCGGATAACTCCTGGAGCAGTATCAATAGTGGTTTCCATGGCCACCTCCGGCGTATTAATCACCTCGAGTACTTCACGCAGGAAGCGCACGTTAAATGCGATCAATAGCGGGGACCCATCGATTGAAGCGTCGATTTCAGTCTGGTTGGAACCAGTTTCTTCCGATTGGCCAGAGATCACGATCGAACCTGGTTTTAATTCACCACCAGGGGTGACGTTGATACGAGCAATATGAGAACCTTCGCGGGCGAAGATTTCTGCTTGTTTACACGCCTTGAGGAAAGATGAAGCTGAGAGCACGCTGCGCGTTTCCCTGCTCTTTGGGATAATTTGCTGGTAATCAGGGAAGGTACCTTCGATCAGTTGAGAAACCAGCTGCACATCTTTCATTTGGAAGATGACCTGTCCTCTTCCACTAGGTAATACCATTTCGACATCCTGATTACCGTCATTGGTGATGCGGGCAAGCTCGCTCAAGGCGCGAGCGGGGATCACAGCCTCGACATGCCTGGAAACCGGGGAGGCGAGCTCATTCTTGCGGACAGACAAGCGGAAACCATCTGCCGCTGCCATTGTTAGGTGACCACCATCGATGGTGATGAGTACTCCAGTTAAGATTGGACGCGCCTCATCCCCTGAAGCTGCAAACGCTACTTGCCGGATCATATCTTTCAAATCGTTCACATTGATCTTGATGCCATCGCCTGATTCGGGTGATGGCATGGGAGGAAACTCCTGTGAGTCTATGCATTTCAAATCGGTGTTTGAGGTGCCTGATTGGATGTTTAGAGTTTGGGTGCGAACACTGAGGGACATCTCAACTTGCTGATCAGATAATGTTCCCACCAGTTCTGTAAAAGTCCGGGCTGGCACCGTAGTCGAACCTTCCTGTTCGATTTTAGCTCCGATCCAGCAAGTGATACCCAACTCAAGATTGGTAGCTGATAAACGCAGCCGTCCCTCGTCTGTGGCGACTAAGACATTTGATAACACCGGCAATGTGCTCCGTGGGGACACAGCTCTCGAAACAATGTTCAACCCCTGGGCAAGGGTTTCTTGTAGAACGGAGACTTTCATAATCGTTGACCTCTCTTCATCTTTGTTGATATCAGTATACAACGAGTAGCGTAAAATCGCCAGATAATCACCCCATCGGCTCTCCGGGAAACATGCTTTATAATATTTTTGGTTTCTTTTCAAGAATCCGGGAAACTGTGGTTGACAATTATGCAACACAAGTCTAAACTTGTGACCAAGAAAATTACCCGTGAGAATAATTTTCATTAAACCTTCAGGAGTATATTTTGCCTGAACTGCCTCCACAAAGACCGATCAAGGTCTTGGTGATTGAAGAAAATCAACCCGAATACGCACCCTGGTTTCAAATTGTCTCGACTGGTTTAAATACCGGACAATTTCAAGCTGAACGAGTTGCCTCGCTGTCGGGTGCCCTTGCCCAGCTAGAAAAAGAGCCATTCGACGTGATCCTCCTGGATCTCGCTCTGCCGGATAGTGTTGGTGTAGCGACTTTTTCCCAGATCTGTGTACGTGTTCCAGAAGTACCGATTATTGTGACTTCTGCACTTGAGAATAAAAATCACGCAATTGAAATTCTACGTGAAGGCGCACAGGATTATTTGGTCAAGGGTGAAATTAATGTAAAACAACTCCAGCGCACCGTGCTCTATGCGATTGAACGCCACCGCTCACGCGTTCTTCTGCAGCAATTATCATTCAATGATGAATTAACAGGTTTACTTAATCGCCGGGGCTTTTTATCGATGGCTCAACAGCAATTAAAAATTGCCCAACGAGAAGATTGGCAGCTCGTTCTGCTATTTGCTGATCTGGATGGTTTAAAGGATATTAACGACAATTTTGGTCATACAGAAGGCGACCGGGCATTAAAATCGATTGCTGCAGTATTAAAGAAGACTTTTCGCACATCGGATATACTTGCCCGTTTAGGAGGAGATGAGTTCATTGTGTTAGCATTGAATGCTCCTGCTGCAGGAGTTCAAACGATGACCTCCAGGTTGCAGAAAAACCTTGACCTCCATAATTCTCAGAACCGGTATTACCAATTATCGCTGAGCATCGGTATTGCTCAATTTGATCCCAAGCGGGTGAGCTCATTGGATTCGATGATTATGGAAGCAGATAAAGCACTGTATGAAAATAAACGTAAGAAGAGATTAACCAGCCAAAGTAGATCATCAGACCATTGAATTCATCAGTTTCACGGACGGTGTTAATCAAATCTTTCGAGTAAAATCCGGAAGGTTTTTTTTAATTTTTGGAAGAAAAGTTATTCTACGCTGAAAAAATGCTGGTAAAAGAAAGACCTGCCAGCTTGTTTCAACTGAGGCAGGTCTTTTGTGTGCAGTTCTTGAAGTATCCCGGTTGTTTTTTCTTCCCCAGTTTAATGATCACCAATCCTACGGCGTGGAGGTTACTGTGGAGTCCGAAACAGTCACGGGAGTCGAAGTTGGTGCCGGGGTGTTCGTTGGCTTTGGAGTGTTGGTCGGCGGAACCGGTGTATTCGTCGGCAAAGGCGTGTTGGTCGGCGGAACCGGGGTGTTGGTCGGTGGAACCGGGGTATTCGTCGGCAAAGGCGTGTTGGTCGGTGGAACCGGGGTGTTCGTCGGCAAAGGCGTGTTGGTCGGCGGAACCGCAGTTGGTGGTTTTCTGGTTGGGGTTGCCGTAGGCGCAGGTGGTTGGGTGGGTGCCAGCGTTGGTCTTGGTCTTGGTGTGCTTGTCGGTACAGCTGTTGGAACCAAGCTGGGAGGGGCTTGCGGGGGTGGAGGAACGATGCTGGTAATATCAGCAACTCTGAAGTTGAGTTTGGCGATTTCCGATGCAACCCATACCCTTGTGAAATTTGCACTTACATTCGACGGTGTACTTCTTGCCAAAATTTCGAGAATAGTTTGTTGTTCTTCTAAAATGCCGCTCAGCTCAGCGGCGAGTTCAGTAGCCAGGAAACTATCCTGTTCACTAACTGTCATGATGCTATTAACAGCCTTGCCGATTTGTTCCGTCGATTCCTGGACCGTCTCGGGAACTTCATCAAAATTCTGTGCAACAATTAAAGTCCGCATCTCCGTGAATCGGTTTTCGACCATCTGGATTTGCAGTTGGGCATCGTTTTTCTCATCGATAGAAGCTGCGAGGGCAATCTGTTCCAGGGTTATTTTTACAGGGTAGAGGGTATCCCCGGGGATAGCCTTTTGTGATGCGGTAACCATTGATCCACTAACAAATAGGGCCAGCATCAAGATAAACACAAAAGCAACCGGGGCCATTTTTTGGGTTGAGAAGAACTGCTGCAAACGCTCAGCCCAGGTTAGAGGTGCCGGGGTAGATACCCGATTTTCTTGCTGGATTCTTGAGACCAATCTGCGGCGAGAAGCAGAGACAAAGCCTGGTCGCGGATCGAGTGCACTGCTTGCAGATGTTAGCCAGGCAGCAATCTCGAGCTGTGAGCGTAGTTCATCGGCGTACTCCGGATAAAGAGCAACAACCGAGTCAATTGTTTCGCGTCCGCCCCGGATTAGATCGAGGCAGTACTGTAGCGCCTCATCAAATTCTCTGTTCATATTCTTCTTCCATTGTCTTTCGTAATGCAACAATGGCCCTGTGTTGTAAAACCCGGACTGCACCAGTAGAGCGATTCATTACCTGGGCGGTCTCGTTGGGAGATAAGTCGTTTAAAAATCTCAAAACCAATACTTCTTGATAATCATCTCTCAAGCGGGTGATTGCGTTCCGAATCTCAGTGTGCTTTAGATTCTTGGCGGTCACTTCGCTGGGTTCAGGATTGGTATCTCTTAATTGAATATCCTCAATGGTCACCTGTTGTGGTGACCTGCCATTCCTTCGATAATGATCGATCAGTACGTTCCGAGCGATGATCAACAAAAATGCCAGGAAGGGTACCCCTCGTTCGTGATAACTCGGCAAGGAATTCCACGCGCGCAAAAAGACTTCTTCAGAAAAGTCTTCTGCATCCATGCTATTATCAAGACGAGCATATAGAAAGCGGTACACTGCGTTAACATGCCTTTCGTAAAGCTCGCCAAACGCTTCCGCTTCACCATCCTTCGCAAGTTTGATTAGTTGATCGTCATCGATATCATGCCATTGAAGCATGATTCCTATCCTATATAACGCTTTTTGAGTGGAATTGTTACAATTATTTTAGTCTTCTTATCGAAAATTAACAAATATTGATTATCACAGTTCGGGTTAATGACAAAAGAAAGTTGTTGATTTTTCTCCAACTCCCAGGTGGTAGGGGATAACTCAAAGTATACAAACGAAAGAATTATCCGAATTCATGGTATGGTGAAGGGCATTGTATCATGAATCATTACCCTGGTACTATTGGATACTCCCTGATTCTTTTGAAAACCAGCTATAGGTACCAAGAATTCCAGGATGGCATGCAAAAGGAAGATCGTGGTAAAAATATGGGTCTGTCCAGGCGAAAAAGACTGAACAGACCCAGGTAAATCAACGAAATATCCGGATTTAAACCCAGCCGCGCAGCTCCATGGCTTTTACCACCTTGGCAATCGCGACCATATAAGCAGCATCACGCATATATACCTTTTCACTTTCTGCCATCTCCACTACGTTGGCGAATGCCTTGGTGATGGTTGTATCTAAGCGTGAGAGTACTTCATCCCGGGTCCAGTAGTAGTTCATGTCATTTTGAACGCTCTCAAAGTACGAAACTGTGACACCACCCGCATTGCACAGAAAATCGGGGATAACGAAGATGTTGTTTCGTTTGAGAACCTCATCAGCCTCTGGTGTGGTTGGACCATTTGCACCTTCAGCAACCAGCTTGACCCGGTCGCTGATATGGGTGACCGTTTCAGCATTGACCTGGCCTTCCAATGCCCCAGGGATAAGCACATCAGCATCTTTCGTGATCCAGGCATCACCATCCTCGATGACATAACCAGCATTGTGGGCTTTATCTTTGTCGATCGATCCATATGTATCAGTAATAGATTTTAAGAAGCGGGGGTCTACTCCATCTGCATGACTGACAGTGAATGGAGAGCGTTCCTTGTGATCCCAACAGGAGACACATGCCACTTTGCCGCCCAATATTTCTCTAAATCCAATCGCAGAGTACTGAGATACATTTCCGAATCCTTGAATGGCGGCTACAGACTTGGTTGGATCTATTCCCAGGTGTTTCATGGCCTCGCGTACTGTGTAGATTAATCCAAATCCAGTTGCTTCCGTCCTGCCCAGGGAACCACCACCGCCGACTGGTTTGCCAGTGATCACACCAGGAGTGTACTGCCCAACCAATTTGGAGTATTCATCCATCATCCACCCCATCATGCGGGGATTGGTTCCTACATCCGGCGCTGGGACATCCTGTCTTGGACCGATATTATGCCAAATTTGATCAATCCAACCGCGCACTAATTTTTCCTGTTCTTTAATGGAAAGAGAGGCAGTATCAACCGCTACGCCTCCTTTACCCCCTCCCAGCGGGATGTCTGCGACTGCAGTTTTCCATGTCATCCACATGGCTAAGGCGCGCACCGTATCGAGTGTCTCGGAAGGATGAAATCGGATGCCTCCTTTATTTGGTCCACGCGCATCGTTATGCTGGATCCGGTAGCCGAAGAAGACGCGCATTGTGCCATCATCCATGTTTACCGGGATCATAAATTTAAACTCACGCATTGGCCAACGCAGCATTTCCGAGATTTGCGGGTCCAGGTTGAGCATATTGGCAACCTGATCAAACTGCCCCTGAGCCATTGTGAATGCATTAATTGGTTCGTTCATTAATTTATTCTCCTAGTTTATTGAGATAAGGGAAAATATGGACGGGCACCTCGGTATGGTGCCCGCATAAGAAGACTACAGATGGAGTGGGGAATGTTGGTTTGGTTGAGCAAGCCAGTTTCCTAATCTCCAAGTTCGTGTGATTCATACCATAGCAGACCTCATGCAGCTCGTCAAGTGATAAATGGCACATAATGATATATGTTATTGTCTACCAGAACTGCGGCAAATTGCTAGCTGCCGGTCAAGCTCCTCCTGGATAATTTGCGGATTGGCGCGACCTTCAGCCAGGCGCATCACTTGACCAAAAAACCATCTGGTGAGGCTGTCTTTCCCTTCAACATACTCTGCGACTTGTTCGGGATTATTGGTCAAGACGCGAGCTACGAGCTCCTTGATGAATTCATGATCTGAAATCTGGGTTAAACCTTGCTCTGTCACGATATCATCCGATGATTTCCCGCTCCTGAACATCTCAACCAGGACGGTTTTTGCTGAATTTGCATTGATATCCCCTCGGGCAATCAGCAGCAGCAGTTGAGCCAATCCCTGTGGAGTAGCGCGGCTTTGTTCAATGGATTGATTGTATTGATTAAGCAGACCAAATAGCTCCCCGGTGATCCAATTGGCGACCGTTTTGGGTTTGACTTCACCAGTATGCTGCCTGGGAAAAGAGGTCATTACTTGTTCGAAGTAATCCGCCACAGCTTGCTCAGCAACCAATACACCAGCGTCATACTCGTTTAGCTGGTACTCCTGGATAAAACGTTCCAATTTTGCTGCGGGTAATTCGGGCAAGGATGCTTGGATTTTATCAATCCATTCAGGATCGATAATCAGCGGTGGAAGATCAGGTTCTGGGAAATAGCGGTAATCATCTTCTGCCTCTTTGGTACGCTGCAGGACAGTGATTCCCAAGGTTTCATCCCAACCTACTGTCTGCTGGTCGACCTTCTGTCCACTCTTGAGCCGGGTGATTTGGCGCTGGATTTCGTATGCAACACTACGCTCAAGGGCTCGGAAGCTGTTGAGATTCTTGACTTCAACTCGTGTGCCTAGCTCATCCGAGCCCCGGGGGCGAACAGAGATGTTTGGTTCGATGCGTAAGACGCCTTTTTCTAAGTCTCCCGAATTGACTTTCAAGTAGCGTAGAATAGATCTCAGGCTGGTCGCAAATGCGCGCACTTCTACAGCGGAGCGCATATCTGGTTCCGAGACAATTTCCAGCAAAGGGACTCCAGCTCGATTAAGGTCTACCAGGGAGTAGGTTTGCTCATCCATCTGCACATGGGTGAGTTTCCCCGTATCCTCCTCAAGGTGAACACGCCGAATACGAATTTCACGTTCTCCTTGCGAAGTTTGTGTCGTTAAAGATCCATGCTGTGCAAGTGGATGTTCATACTGTGATATCTGGTACCCTTTGGGCAAATCAGGATAGAAGTAATTCTTACGGGCAAAAACACTCACTGGTGCGATCTCACAGTGCAGTGCCATGGCTACCCGTAAAGCATATTCAACTGCGCGGCGATTAACGACCGGCAGGACACCCGGCATGCCAGAGCATACCGGACAGACTGCGATGTTGGGTTCTGACAAAGTAGAATCAACCACCGCACAGGAGCAAAACATTTTGGAACTTGTCTCAAGTTCAGCGTGAACTTCCAATCCAATTACGGGCTCAAAATCCATCAGATTGTTCTGCAGCTCCATTGGTGGGAGGCTTCATTGTAGGATAATTCGAATGCCTGGATATCTTTTGTCAGTACTTGGAAGCAGATTTCTGATGGGGAACGCCATCTTTTGATGATCTCCTTGATCACAAAGCGTTCGTCCTCAAAGATTATCGCGGTAGGACGTTCTCCATAGCGTGCACTAGAAATGCACTCGACATCACAAGGAAACAACAGTGTTATCCCCTGCATTAATTGATCCTGGGCGCCGCTGGATCTCTGAACGGCGACCAATCAGAGAACTTTCCAGGATCACATCGCATACCTGTGCTTCGTCTTCAAGGATTGAATCGCGCACGATACTGCTGCTCACTCGCGCGCCTGCGCCAATCGAGGCATACGGTCCGATCACGCAATTCTCTAACTCGGCTGTTGGGTGAACAAAGACCGGTGGGTTGATAACCACATCGCTGCGGGATGGCATCTCCAGAATGTTGCTGTGGCCATTTTCTAATAAATAGCGATTTGTCTCGAGTAAAGCCTCTGGAGTCCCTGCATCCAGCCATACATCGATTTTTTCGGGGCGCATTTTTAAACCATGATCCAGCATAATATTTATTGCGTCTGCCAAGAAAAATTCACCTCCCAGCTGGATGTTTTGTTCCATTTGCTGCTCGATGGCAGAAATCAAATTCTCAGCAGAGCGAAAGTAGTAGAAGCCGACCACTGCTAAATTATTGTCAACCTCTGTAGGTTTCTCGATCAATTGGCTTACCCGCCCTTCCTCGTTGAGGACTACCACACCAAACCGCCGCGGGTCAGGGACCGGTTTTACCCAGGCGATAGCATCAGATTGTTCATCAGGTAAAGTTGAGAGATTGGTCTCTATCAGCGTGTCTGCGAAAACGACCATCATAGGTCCTGTTAAGTATTCGCGCGCCAGGTATAAAGCATGTGATTGTCCGCGTGGATCTTCTTGGAGCACAAAATGGGTCTTGGTATTTGGATAACACCGGTTTATGTGATCCTCGATCTGGTTGCCCAAATAGCCAACGATATTAATTAATTCCACATTATCCGGATCGGGGAGAGTGGACAGCATATCCAGGACGTGATCAAGCACGGGTTTTCCTGCTACGCTGACCAGCTGTTTTGGTTTGCTCCAGGTGTGCGGCCTTAACCTGGTGCCCAGTCCAGCCATTGGGATTACTATTTTAATTGTCTGCTGCATGATATTATTTGTATACCTCGTTTTGTGTGATTCTTGAGGTAATTTTGCCTCATCAAATGAATATTATCGGATATTATACCCTCAGCTTGTTAAACGATTTTGGAAACTACTTTGAGGCCCGTAAATCTGGAAGCCGTTCGTTAATTATCAGTCACTTGGGAATTACCTCCACCAGGAAACATGAGTACCAGGTAGGATATGAAGAACAATAAGGAGGGCAATTTGACCCCCCAAAGGATTTTAGCGATGGTGCTCGTAATCTTTGGGCTTGGTTTGAGCGCCTGCGAAACCAGCACCGTTGAGCCAGCACCGACAAGCACCCCCCAGCCTCGCAATATTACTGTTTCAGGGATAGGGAATGTGTATCTCACTCCTGATATTGCCACGATCTCCATTGGGGTTCATAATGAAGATGAAAGTGTTACCAGGGCTGTTAATGGCATCAATACCCAAGCCAGAGATGTCACAGAAATACTATTGGAGATGGGTGTAGAAGAAGAAGATATTAAAATCATGAATTTCAATATCCTGCCCGAAGAAAGATTTGATGAAATTGGAAACCAAACCAGCACGGTATATGGTGTGGACAGCACTGTATTTGTCACGGTACGCGAATTGGATAATTTAGGAGCTATCATGGGTTCTGTGGTGGAGGCTGGGGCGAACTCGATTTTTGGTATTCAATTCGACGTGGCTGATAAAACTTTGGCCCTGACAAAAGCGAGAAAGTTAGCTGTTGAAAATGCACAGATAAAAGCCGATGAATTGGCCAGAGCAGCAGGAGTTTCCTTGGGAGAAATCCAATCAATCAATGAACTTGGAGGAGTACCAGTTCCGGTATTCGAGGGTCAGGAGGGCGGTGGACTTGAATCCCCGGGAGGTCAATTACCTGTGAACTTAGGGCAGCTAAGGTTGACCGTCGAAGTTTCTGTTTCCTACAACATCCATTGATTAACCATCAATTTTTCAGGGCAGGGTAAAACCAGAAAATTTATAAGAATTCCCGTTTTTCTCCTGTTCAATTTTCCCGAAATGATGGTTAAGCCCTGGTTTTGATTAATGTACTACAATTAGGCTTGTGACGGATTCTTTACTTTTTTCCCCCCCTCACCGGGCTGGAATGATTTTCCAGATTGTAGCTATCCTGATATTGCTTGCCTTGGGAATCCTGGGATTTTGGCAGGCAGCGCAAGCCCCGATCGGCCTGCTTTTTTTACTCTATTTGGTTCCCATTCTTTTGGCATTTATCTTTATCCCCCTGGTTGGTTACCGGGCGTATGCTTTATGGCGCGCATATTATTTGCTCGAGCGCGATGGCATTTATTTGCGCTGGGGCTTGCGCGAAGAAGTCATTCCCATGGATGTTGTATCCTGGGTGCGCCCATCTCAAGAGCTCGATACACCCATACCGCGTCCATGGTTGCGTTGGCCGGGAGCAGTACTTGGGGTTCGCCAGTTTCTGGATGGAACAAGGGTGGAGTTTATGTCCGCGCAGGCAAAGCAATTCATCCTCATCGCTGCTTCTGAGAAAATTTTTGCCATCACCCCGGAAAACCCGGATGAATTTATGCTGTCATACCAGCGCTTTGCAGAATTGGGTTCGCTCACCCCATTAACCGCACATTCCGGTTACCCGGCAAATTTGCTTCGGCGAGTTTGGGCTGCACAACCTGCCCGGTACCTGCTTTTAGCAGGTCTGGTTATTTCTCTCTCTTTGCTTGTCGTAGTAAGCCTTGTTGTTCCTTCTACTTTGACTATCTCGTTGGGTTTTGATCCAGATGGATTTCCGACTGAGCCGGTTCCCTCCGTATTCCTGCTTCTATTGCCATTATTAAATGGCATCTATTACTTTACCAGTTCTCTATTCGGACTGTATTTATTTCGTACTGAGGAGAGACAGCTACTGGCGTATTTACTCTGGGGGAGCGGAGTATTCATCGGGCTGCTATTTTTTGTGGCTGTCGTCTTCACCCTGCGTGCCAGTTGAATCCCGATATTATCCGCAAGATACCCACACCATTAATTGAGTTATCCACAGAAATCGAATGGTTATCCACAGGTTGTTGTCAGTTAATCAGGGACAGATTTTCTCATGCAGTTAACGGTTGGATTCACCCTGAGTCTATTGGTAGGATATGCAGCTTTTCGTTTCAATGCTTTGACCCCCAGTGGAACAGTAGCAGCTATTTTTATCGGCGGTTTGATATTTGGGCTTGGAGGGTTACCCTGGGCGAGTTTACTGTTGATTTTTTTTATCTCATCCAGCCTGCTTTCCATTGCATTTCGGGGAAGAAAGCAGGCGGTGAGTGAAAAATTTGCTAAAGGAGCGCGCCGTGATTCTGGGCAAGTACTTGCAAATGGTGGCTTGGCCTTGATTCTTGTCCTGATCCACTGGTTTTTTCCGCAGCTTGTGGAACCGTGGATTGCATTCGCAGGTTGTATGGCGGCTGTTAATGCAGATACATGGGCGACGGAATTGGGAGTGCTCAACCCAACCCCCCCCCGCCTGATTACTAATGGCAAGGTAGTCAGCAGGGGAACATCAGGTGGGGTTACCTGGATAGGTTATTTGGCCGCGTTAACTGGAGCAGGATTAATCGCACTGGCAGGAGCTTACTTTACTCAAGCAGCTGCATATAATGTTCCCTGGGTGATCTTGGGAGGGCTGGTTGGAGCTACTGTGGATTCGATTTTAGGGGCGACGGTACAAGGTATTTATTACTGCCCGGAGTGTGGTAAAGAGACGGAAAGTTTTCCTAAGCATCATTGCGGAACGAGAACAACGCGCATCCGGGGTTGGTATAGGTTAAATAATGACCTGATCAATCTATTCTGTTCGTTGATCGGTGCCGCGGTTGCACTTGGGGGTTGGTTTTTATTCACTTGAAGAAAACTCAAATTTCCCGATCGTTTTGATCACTATACAATCTGCTTCAGGGAAGAGGCCATCTGGGTCAATTAATACGGGCTGTATACCAGCATTTTGAGCCCCAACGACGTCTGCGTAATAATTGTCCCCGATATAAATTGCCTGATCTGGTTTGATGTTCATTTCTAGGAGTGCATGGTGAAAGATCTTTGGATCCGGTTTCCAGGCGTTAATTGTTCCAGCAGCTAGAGAAAATTCGAAATATGAATGGATGCCCAGAGATTCAAGTTGTTCTTCAAAAGGCTTAGAACGATTGGAGATCACACCTAAGCGGAAGCCATCCTGCTGGAGATGGTCCAGTAATTCATTGGCCTCGGTATCTAGAATGTCAACTGGGGAGTAATCCTCACGCATGAATTCTGTGAGCCTAGGTGCCAATTGCGCAGCCTGCTCCGGCCTGCAACCGCATGCTATCAGATAACGACGGGAATGGTTAACCCAAAAAGCAACTTCATCATCGCCGAATATTTCCCTGTCATCACTCAACTCCGCAGATTGCGCCCAGTAGTTGTGCAACCAGCGGTAGCCCTGTTTTGAGCGTGCAATTTCAACAGGCAGACCGAGCTGTAAATTATATGTTGCGAGGGCTTCGAGAAATGTGGGCTGGTTATGGCGCAGTGTGCCGTCCAAGTCAAAGAAGATGGTGTTGATATTTCCCCTGGGGATCAAATCAGCCGCCAATCTCGCTCATTACGCGGTTGAGAGGGATAACACCCTGTTCCAGGCCATGCCCCCAAGGTTTTTCCCAGATGCCGTCTAAAATTAATTGGCGCAGCTCTGCCAAACTTGCCCCATCCCGGAGAGGTGCTAACAAGTTGATTTCTTTCTCGCGTAGCAAGCACAAACGAAGTCGTCCATCAGCAGTAAGGCGGGCTCTATTGCAAGTTGCGCAGAATGGTTTAGTCACAGAAGAGATGAAACCTATATCTCCAACTGCACCCGGCAAATGATAGAGCCTGGCTTCCCCGTCCAGTTGACCATTTCCTACAACTTCGAGTGGGCCTAACTCGTTTTCGATCTGCTGGTGCATTTCTTGCCAATCAACAATTTGATTAAGTTGAAATTCAGTTGCTCCAGCGAAAGGCATCATCTCGATAAAGCGTACCTGCCATGGGTGTTGCATGGTCAGACGGGCAACTTCAAGGATATCCCGCTCATTGTATCCACGGACCACCACTGCGTTGATTTTTATCGGTGATAAACCTGCCTGCTCTGCAGCATGTACACCTGCCCAAACATCTTCCAGCTTCCCCCAGCGCGTCAAACGGTGGAACTTTTCCGGGTCAAGTGTATCCAGGCTTATGTTCACCCTGTCCAAGCCCGCTTTTGCCAGTGGACTCGCTAGCTGAGCAAGCAAGATACCGTTTGTGGTTATTGAAATTGATCGTATTCCTGGTGTATCAGAAATCCCCTGAACAAGATCGACAATGTTTGCACGCACCGTCGGTTCTCCCCCGGTGAGACGAATTTTGTTAAAGCCAAGCGAAGCGAATAGTCGAGCGAAGAATATGATCTCGTCATCCTGCATCAATTCAGCATTAGGGCGGAAGGTCATGTCCTCTGGCATGCAGTAAACACAGCGCAGATTGCAGTGGTCCGTGATGCTTATTCTTAGGTAGGAGATCGATCGACCGTATTTATCAAGTGCCATAGAAATAAATTAGGTGGGTTAGTAATATTTATGACAAGACTCATCTAAATTATACCCGGGATCAAGTGAAAATTGGATTAATATCAAATTTGGGCTAATTGTTCAAATAGATGCCAGTAATTTGCAGTATGGAATGTGTGATCCCTTGCGTGCCAATCAGCTCTACGTAATACATTGCGTGGAGACCAGAATTCACCATCATTTCCCGATTCTTAATTAGCTGCAGCTAATCAGGGTAGAGCTGCTACCAGGTGGTCGTGGACTGTGGAAAGAAGATCTACTGATTCGGCAGGTAATTCATCCTGCATGGATGCAGCATCCAGTCGATCTGGATACCACTACTCCGCTTAACCAACATGTTTTAAGATGTCCATATGCGCCGCTAAGCCATGCCGGATCAGCCATTGGTGGAAATCTTTTACGACTGGTAGAAGTTCATGGTGTCCCTCCTAGGTATTCTCGCTGGTTGAGAAGCACCCCGGATGGTTGAACCACCAGGCGATTGTCCTTCCTTCCACGCCATGAGGACAAGGAGGGTGGACCAACACACCTAATTTCCCTATATATCCAGGAATTACAATTCACCTGTTAATCTTGACACTCTCAGTTTGCGGACATTTATCAGTGAGTATTACCAGCTTATGGAAATTTATTAATTTCTGATGTTAATTGGCAGGGAGGGAATATTCCTAAAATATTCAATGGTAAGATTTATCGATTTGCCTGTTATTCAAAGACAGGCACCCGTTTGAATTTTGATAGCTATTGTGAGAGAAAATCCTTGAACAGACGAGACTTCCTAAAATTTTCAGGTCTTGCTGTTGGTGGGGGATTGGTTGCCACCACATCCTTTTTGGCGATCAACGATGAAGCCCAAGTTCCTGTAATCGAGCGCATCCCAATCCCCATAGGTAATCTGCACCCTGCCCTGGAAGGTTTTACGATACTGCAGATCTCAGATCTACACCTTTATCCGCTGACCCAGCCTGCGTTAATCAAAAAATCAGTGGAGATGGCTAATGCATTAAAGCCAGACCTGGTGGTCATAACCGGTGATTATGTTTGGCAAGACCTAGATGCGATCTTTGAATTGGCTCCTATTTTGTCAGGATTGGATGCAAAATACGGGGTGTTTAGTACTTTGGGGAACCATGATTATTGGTTGGATGCAGATGTGATCACTGCGGCTTTGAAAACTGCCGGCTTGCCGGTGTTAATCAACCAGGGTCTATCTATTGAGCAAGGTAAAGGCAAGCTATATCTTGCAGGCCTGGATGATGGTTGGAGTGGTGAGCCGGACCTTGATGCTACCCTCGATGGAGCTTCTCCTGGTGAGCCAGTTATCCTGTTGTGTCATGAACCTGATTTGGCTGACCAATATTCACTTGAAGGCCGGATTGATGTACAGCTGTCCGGCCATACCCATGGTGGACAAATCCGCCTGCCTGGCATTGGTGCCCTGGTACTGCCTTACCTTGGGCGCAAGTATGATCAAGGTCTATATAATATAAATGGTATGCTGCTCTACACCAACCGCGGCTTGGGAGTAATCAGCGAGCCAGTTCGTTTCAATTGTCCTCCGGAAATTTCGCAATTCACCCTGCACCCGGCATAACTGCATAAATATTCCCGGTTCACAGAATATAATCACCTACCCCCTTTGTCCAGGTTAACGACCTGCGCAACAATGGCTAATAAGATAAAATAGAGGGATATACTCATTATACTGGTAAGAGAGTTAGCATATATAATACAGGATTACATCTCGAGAACGGCGTAAAATGGTATCAAGGTTTTGAGCGGCGGCGGCGAAGATGGATGATGGAGGAACATAGTGAATGATATTATCGTGATCGGTGGTGGGCCGGCAGGCGTTACTGCCGCTCTCAGAGCAAGTGAATTGGGAGCCAAGGTCGTGTTAGTGGAGCGTAACCAATTGGGTGGTACCTGCACTAATGATGGCTGTGTTCCCACCCGGTTCCTTGCACATGCAGCCAGATTGACCCGTGATGCAGCTCAATTAGCTGATTATGGTATGAAGGTGGAATTATCCCACTTGGACTTCAACCAGCTGATGAAATGTACTCAGAACAAAATAGAAGAGCTCCACACGAAGAAAGGATTAATTCCGCACCTGGAAGAATTTGGCGTCCAGGTGCTCAACGAGGTGGGTGAAGCTAGATTTGTGGATCCGCATACAATTGAAACAGGCGACGGAAATAAGCTGGAGGCGGAAAAATTTATCCTTTGTGCTGGTGGCCATGCCCGGCGCTTATCATTCACGGGCAGTGAATTATCTTTAACCCATAGTGATGTGTGGTCATTGAAAAAACTACCCGGTTCTGTCGCCATTGTTGGTGGTGCAGCAACAGGATGCCAGCTGGCATCTGTGCTGGCAGCTTTTGGCTCCCGAGTCTCGTTGCTGGAAATAGCTCCCCGCTTGCTGGGTATGGAGGATGCAATCATTTCAGATACGATCACAGAATCATTCCGCCAGCGAGGGATCGAAATTATCACAGATATTAACGGCGTGGAGCGAATTGAGACCGGTGAAGGGGAATTATCATTGTGGTATAAAGCCGGAGACGAATCTAAGCAAGTTTTTGTGGAAGCAGTGATCATAGCCACTGGATGGCCGGGGAATGCGGATAACCTCAACCTTGATGCAGCCGGTGTACATAGCGAGCGCGGTTATGTGCTTGTCGATGAGTATCTGCGTACTTCAAGTGAGCATATTTATGCTGCTGGGGATATTACAGGTCGAATGATGCTGGTACAAAGTGCAGGATATGAAGCCCGCATCGCGGCCGAGAATGCTGTGCTTGGTGCAGGTCAACCTTATTCCCATAAGATTGTCCCTCACGGTGGGTTTACAGATCCTGAATATGGAAGCGTTGGATTGACAGAGGAACGAGCCCGGGTTCTTGAATCAGATTGCATAATAGCTTCGGTACCTTATTCCGCTTTGGACCGGGCGGTAATAGATGGACATCAAGAGGGATGCTGTAAACTGATCGTGTCACAAGAATCGCATCGCATCCTTGGTGCACATGTTATCGGAGAACAAGCCCTCGAGGTAGTGCAATTGGTCGCAGCGGGTATGGCTGCGGATATGTGGGTGGAACATCTAGCTGAATTAGAGCTGGCTTATCCAACTTACACCGCAATCGTGGGCCTGGTTGCTCGCAAAATTGTCCACCAACTTGGTGTGATGCCATTCTCACCCTATTTACGCTCCCTGGGAAAACCATATGCAGCTGAATGGGAACGCAGCGTAAATTGAATGGATTTACCCCTTGTACAAGTGATAGTTGAACTGTTGATGAAAAACGATGGACTCCTGGTCATCCCCTGACACCGAAATAGAAGAAGACCGCAGTTCAAACCGGGGATATTCCTTCAGTAATATCGTCACATTGGCCCTCTTCATAATTTCCCTTGTGGCTTTTTTAAACGCCGCCATCTTGGCTCTGGCATGGAGTAAGAAGCCTTTCTTGGGATTCGTCGTTGAACCCACATTAGTGGTGTCCAATGTGGGTGGGGTCAGCTGGAATGCGCAGGCTATTGGCCTTGATTATCCCGAACGAATCACCCAAATTGGTGGGCGGCCAATTCTCAATGGACGGGACTATTTAAGTATGACCGAGAATTTATCTATCGGTTCCCCGGTTGGGATTACCACCGTCTTTCCAGATGGCACGACGCGGGTTTATCCCCTCGTGAGAGTGACTTCCTTTCCTACGATAGACTTGGTTCGTTTTTTCTGGTTGCCTTACCTGCTTGGATTAGCTTATTTGGCGATCGGTTTTTGGATCTACCGGATACGTGGAGAAATCGTGTCCAGTTGGGCATTTGCTATCTTTTGTATGAGCGCAGCTCTCGCAACGGGACTGTATTTTGACCTGGTATCAACCCATGTTCTTTCAGCATTATGGACGGTGGCAATTTCATTTCTAGGTGGTTCTCTAATTGTTCTGGGGTTGGTTTTCCCTGTGGGATGGAGCCAGAACCAGAGGTTCGGCTTTCTTCGTTTCACGCCGTATGCGGTTTCCCTGGGACTGGCAGTTTGGGGGGTCCTCACCTTAGTAGACAGCTCAAATCCTTGGGCATATGTCAATCCATGGCGTTTCAGCTACATTTATACTTCGATCGGAATATTCTTTTTTATCGGGGTGATGCTCTACCGGCAGTTTTCTCATACCGTTCCGGCAGTACAGCAGCAGGCACGCATTGTGCTATGGGGGAGCCTGATTGCTTTTTTACCGATCGTATTGTGGATGCTGGCACCTTACCTGGGACTTCAAATCCCATGGAATCCAGGTATATTTCTGCCATTCCTGATTTTCTTCCCAATTTCAATAGCGACCGCAATTTTGCGCTACCGGTTGTGGGATATCGATGTGATCATCAACCGTACGCTGGTTTATGGTTTACTGACAGTTGTCCTGGTAGGGATATATTTGTCCAGTGTCCTTGTTCTCCAGAGGACCTTTCAAACTTTAACTGGCGAAAGATCGGATCTGGCAGCTGTTGTATCGACCCTGGTTCTGGTGGCATTAATTGTGCCTGTTCGTCGCTATGTCCAAGAATTCGTTGATCGGCGCTTTTATCGTAGCAGGTATGATGCAGTCAAGACAGTTGAGGAGTTTAGCACTTCCTTGCGTGATGAGGTCGATCTCGATCGAGTTATCCAGCGCTTAGAGTCGGTGATCCAAGAAACGATATACCCGTCCTTTTGCTCCACTTGGTTATCAGATGGTTCAGGCTTCGTGGTTTACCGGTCTGAGGGCGAGAAAAATTTTCCCGAAGGTGATCGGGTATCGCGCGTCGATCTGGGGGATTCTCTGATAAGGTTGCTCAGCAGCGGTCCTGGAACGATCGAAGTTGGTGAATTGGACCTGGAATCGAAAGGGTTGAGACTGTTAGTAAACCTCGAGGCTCAGGTGGTGGTGCCATTAATCACTCAAGGAGAATTAACCGGCTGGTTGGTATTGGGAGAGCGCCTCAGCGAACAGAGGTATTCTACTGCAGACAAGTTATTACTTTCCAGGCTGGCGATCCAGGTGGCTCCTGCTGTTCGCGTTGCCCAACTGGTTGCCGAACAGCAAGCAGAAGCGATCGAACGGGAACGCATGAACCAGGAGCTCTCGGTTGCCAGCCGAATCCAAACAGGATTATTACCTAAGGAGCTGCCGAAATTTGATGGGTGGCATATGTCTACCTTTTATCAACCCGCGCGGGCAGTGGGTGGAGATTTTTACGAATTTGAGTCCTTCGAAGATGGTCGTTTGGGGATATTTGTAGGAGATGTAACCGGTAAAGGTATTCCAGCCGCGTTGGTGATGGCGACTACCCGGACACTGTTAAAAGCTGCCGCGCAAGAATTTCAATCTCCAGCAAGAGTCTTGGCGCGCGTTAATAATTTGCTTCTGGATGATATTCCGGAAAACATGTTCGTGACTTGTTTTTATGCCATTCTTAATCCGTTTGACGGGATAATGGTTTATTCTAATGCTGGGCATAATCTACCCTACCGCCTGTCCAACCGGGAAGTATTGGAGATTAAAGCTGCTGGAATGCCGCTGGGTTTAATGCCTGATATCGAATATGATTTACATGAGGTAGTCATCAAACCAGGAGATGATGTGATCTTCTACAGCGATGGCCTGGTCGAAGCGCATAATAGTGAGAGGGAAATGTTTGGTGAACAGCGTTTGAAGGACCAGTTCGCTGGTTATTCAGGAGAAAGCGAATACTTAATTGACCAATTGATGAGGGAACTGAAGAATTTCATTGGCGCAGAGCAGGAGCCAGAAGATGATATTACCATCGTTTGGGTTAGAAGATATAATACCGTAACGAATCCTTCCAGGATTGAATCCCAATCAATGGTAGAACCCGGAAATGAAAATTGATTTATTCCAGGGACCGCATCAAAGAAACAATGACTACTTAAAATAGACACCGCAGGAGATGAACTAATGCGCACCGAGGTCACAATTTCAGTCCGCAGTATAAACGAACAGACCGCTGCAATCGATATCGGGGGAGAGTTAACCTCCTTCGCTGAGGATGAGTTGAAAATGGCTATCGACCAAGCCAATACTGACCTGATCAGCTATATAGTGTTGAACTTTCAGGATCTGAGCTACATGAACAGCAGCGGGATAGGCCTTCTCGTCACCTCCCTGATTCGCCTGGGACGGCAGGGTAAGCACCTGGTCGCGGTTGAACTCAGTGATCATTTCCGGCAGATCTTTGAGCTCACCAAACTAAATGAAGCCATACATATCTATGATACAGAGCAAGAAGCGCTTGAAGCCGAAGGCCTGCTGGATTGAATCCCCAGCATTTATAGATTAATGAAAAATATCCCGTTGATGATACGGGATATTTTTGTTCATTTCAGGGACAATCGAAGTATCTCTAATTGCCAGGCCTTACTTTATTTCTTTGTTTTATTTTTCTTGTCTTTACCTTTCTGCTTATTTTTCTTGTTCTTGGATTTCTTTCCTTTGCCAGTTTTTGCTTTCTTTAAAGATTTTTGTTTTTTCTTCTTTTTCTGAGGTTTTCCAGACTTATCTGCGGTCAGCGAGGCATCTATCTCATCTTCGGGTCTAGATTGGTTTGCTTCCAAGATCTGCTCAGGGAAAATTTCCATGCGCACCTGGCGAAATTTTGCGAGCCAATATCTGACCTGCCCCACAGATAATCCGGCTCGCCGGGCAGCTTCAGATTGGGTAGCTCCTTCATCGACAGCCAGCAGTGCAATCGCCCGCTTGCCGTGCAGATCATTTCCACTTGCGATCATCTTAAAAGCAATTCTTTCCTGATGTGAGAGTAGTTTGCCATCCTGCACGATATCATTTTGGCTCGACATAGTTTCCTCCTGCTGATAATCTTTGTAAGAATTATATACCAGGTGGTACTGTCCGCGGACAGCACCTGCTGAGTAATGTATAGCTGCCGGTAAAATATGTGTTTAGGTGCTGACAAAATCTACATTCGATGCTTCTGTGCCAGCAGGCGCTTTTCCCTTGAACTGGCTCATATAGAGCGCATAGTAAAAACCTTTGTCAGCCATCAGCTCGTCATGGGATGCATATTCTACGATCTCACCGCCGTTGAGCACCATGATCTTGGCAGAGTCGCGGATGGTTGCCAGGCGGTGAGCGATGGAGAAGCTGGTCTTGCCGCCCATCAACTTGCGCAGACCATCCTGGATTAACTTTTCGGTCCTGGTATCTACATTACTGGTGGCTTCGTCCAGGATCATTATCTTGGGTTGGGCGACCATGGCACGGGCGATGGTGATCATCTGGCGCTGACCTTGGCTCAGGTTTGCGCCTCGTTCTGTCAGCATCGTATCGTAACCCTGGGGCAGGTTCATGATGAACGAGTGGGCGTTGGCTTCCTTGGCGGCTGCAATGCATTCTTCATCAGTGGCACCCTCCCGGGCATATTTCAGGTTATTCATGACGGTATCCGAAAACAGGAAAGCTTCCTGAAGTACAACGCCGATTTGTTTGCGCAGACTCTCCTGTGTCAAACTCGATAAATCTTGACCATCGATCAAAATGGTCCCGCTGTCAATATCATAGTAGCGAGTGAGGATATTGATCAGGGTGCTCTTACCGGCGCCAGTGGGTCCGCAAATGCCAATAGCTTCACCTGGCTCCACGTTGAAAGTATTTTGACGCAGGATCTTACGTCCAGGGACATAACTAAAATCAACATCGGTGCACTCTATTCGACCACCTTTAAATTCATATTCATTGGCATCCGGTAAATCCTTGACGGTGGGTTGTTCAACAATCACGCTGAATACGCGCCTGCCACCCGCAACCGCGTTTAGGGTCGTACTGGTGAGGTTGGCGATCTCGGAAAGGGGACGCGTCAATAGAGCTGAATAACCTGCAAAGGCGATCACTGTACCTAAAAGCATTTCACCACTGACAACCATGAAGGCTCCGACGATCAACACCAACACAATTTGTATACTGGCCAGAGATTGGGTCAATGGATATTGGAGCAGGGAGGTAAAAAAGGCTTTGCTGCCCACCTCGTACAGGTTTGTTGCCAGGGCATCGTTTTTTTCGTCAGCCCAATCCTGCTGGCGTTTGCTGATGATCACTTTGTGACCGGAAAGTGACTCCTCCTGGAAGCCGCTCAATGTACCTAAATCTTCCTGCAGCTTGGCGAAAGCGGGAGTAGAAATGCGTTCAACCACATTGGTCAAGATCAAGATCGCGGGTACGATCAGCAGCGCCACGATGGTCAGGCGCCAATCAATCGCTACCATGATTAAGAAAGCTAGGATAATGGTAATCGAAGCCCGGATAATGGGACCAACCGCTTGCTCATAGAAGAGGGAGACCACCTCGGTATCGTTAGTTATGCGGCTGAGTAATTCCCCAATGGGTTGGCGATCGAAAAAATTCAAGGAGAGAGTTTGCATATGAGAAAACAGGTGGGTCTGTAATCCCTGTAAACCTTGGGTGGCTAAATCTGCGAACATTTGCTCTGCGAAAAGAGTCATCACCAGGAATACCCCACCAGCGATCAAGGCATAGATCACCCAGCCCTGCAGCTCAGCAATCGTCCCACCCGGATTTTGAAGCACATTGATCGCTTGGCCGGTCAAGAAAGGCAGTGATATTAATCCAAGCAGCGCGATTATGCGGACAATTACCGCCAGCGTAAACTTGGCGCGTTTTTCCCCACCAGCCATATAATTCAACAGCATGGAGATGATCTGGAGGGTATCATTCGGTTTTTCGATAATATCCCGTGAATTCTTATTCGCCTGCTCGGTCGTCTTTTTATCTAAGGCTGCAGTAGTCATTTTGCCACCTCCACTTCCAATCCAGCGGTGATCCCGCTGCCTAATTGTGATTCGTAAATCTCCTGGTAGAGAGGACTGCTGGCGAGCAATTCTTCGTGGGAGCCAATGGCAACTATTTCGCCATTTTCCAGCAATACAATTTTGTCGAGGTCAATGACTGCGCTGATGCGTTGGGCAACATACAGGGTGGTAATGTTGTTTGTAAACCCTGGAATTGCTTCCTGAACACGTCCTTCGGTGGATGCATCCAAAGCACTGGTGCTGTCGTCGAGGATCAGCACCCTGGGTTGCGCAGTGAGGGCACGAGTCATGGAGAGCCGCTGGCGTTGGCCACCAGAGAAATTGTAACCACGCCTGGAGACCGAGGCTTCCCACTGCTCCGGCAGATTCAGGATGAAGCCGTGAGCATCGGCTGCTCTTGAAGCCTCGATCATCACGTCGTCATCTACCGTGGGGTTACCGAATTTTAAGTTGAAGCGGACGTCTCCCTGGAAGAGAAGTGCTTCCTGGAGGGCAATACCGACGATCTGTCGCAGTTTGTCCTGCGGGATTTCGCGTACGTCCACCCCATCAATCGTGATGCTACCTTCAGTAACATCATAGAAGCGCGGGATCAGGTTCACAAGAGCTGTTTTTCCAGCCCCAGTTGCACCCAGAAATCCTACCTGTTCTCCTGGTTCGATGTTCAGATTGATGTTCTTCAAGGCTGGTGGGTCGAGTTTTCCATCTGGTCTGCGGAAAGCAAAGGTAACATTGTCAAAGACGATCCGTCCGCCGGCTGCCTGGATATCGACCGACTGGGCAGTTTCCTTGTCCTGTATCATTGGTTCCTCATCATATACCTCGAAGATTCGCTCAGCGGAGGCATCACCTCGCAGCATGAAAGGAAAGACGATCGCCAGCATTGCCAGGGGCGCGACAACCAGAGAGAGATACTGGGTGAAGGTAACCAGTTCACCGATGTTTATACCCGTACTATTGAGCACATCTTGCCCTCCTACCCAGAGAGAGAAAATAATTCCCAATTGTGCGATCCCCGTCAGCATAGGCGCTAGGAAGCCCACCCGCACAGCCGCAGCATAAGCTGGATGGCGTAAGTTGTCTGCACGTTGTGCAAAACGCTGGATTTCATAATCCTCGCGCACAAAAGCTTTTACTACTCGCACACCTGCCAGGTTTTCCTGCATGGTGCGGTTGAGGTCGTCCAATCTATGTTGGCGATCATCGTAGGCACGAAAAACCTGGGGAATCATTAATGCCATCAAACCCAATACCACCACGGTCACCAGAACCAGAACCCAGATCAGTGAAGGTGTGTTAAGAATAGTTAACACATATGTTACCAACAACATGAACGGTGCATATAAAACAAGCATCGTCATATACAGGAGCGCATTCTGAACGTTGACCACGTCCGCATTTAGGCGCACTAGCATATCGCTGGTGGGAAAAAGATCGAAATTCCCAAATGAAAATGTCTGGATTTTCTTATACAGTAGGGAGCGGATATAGTAGCCAGTCCCTTGAGAGAAGAAAACCGCCAGATAAGCAGTTCCCGCCAGGCATAGTCCCGAAATGATAGATAGGATCAGCATCCAGAAACCTATCCTGAGGATGGCTTCGAAATTCCCGGTTTCGATGCCCAGGTTGATCAGCAGCTGGTTGAGTGATGCGACACCGATTGTGGCAGTAGCCGAGAACAAGACCAGGACTTGTGAGATGATCAATCTGGCACGGTATTTTCTATACAACCCAAAGGTACGTGTGAGTGACTTAATCATTTTTTTCCTCAAAAAAATTTTTAATGAGCATGCCGAATAAAATTTTTACTAACGTCTAATCATTGAAAGCTGTTTGTAGGCATTAAGTTATTGCTCTTGGATTCAGAGAATAAATACGAGGCAATCTGGTAGGAAATCACGTGGGATACATTCAACCGGTGATGGTAATTTCAAGTTCGGTCGGTTCGATTCGCTGACCGCCAATGCCGTAGAGGTTGGATTCTTTGGAAGGCGCGGGATATTCCTCATCTGGGAACAGCCGCTTGATCGGGAATCCTCCAAGGCATATCCAAAAGCGAGAATTACCTTGATCTGATTGAAAATGCAGAATGGCAAAAAAGCCATCGTGGCAATCTCGAGAGTGGCTGATTTGGATACCCCGCAACTGTTCCCTGGAAACAATGGCGAGGTGATGGTGCCGGTGTCTTCGATACCGCGAATTTTGAAACCAACGCAACTTTCAGTGATTTCGGGAGGATTTCAAACATGGTTCAATCTCCAAGGGTGGCTACCATAATAGCCTTGATGGTGTGCATGCGATTTTCAGCTTCGTCAAAAACAATCGAGGCTTCCGATTCAAAGACCTCTTCGGTCACTTCCATGCTTTCCAGACCAAATTTTTGGTAAATTTCTTCACCGATCTTGGTATCCCGATTATGGAAAGCAGGCAGGCAATGAAGGAATTTAACCTTCGGGTTGCCGGTCAATTCCACGGCTTTTGCGTTCACCTGGTAGGGTTTCAGCAGCTTGACCCGGTCCTCCCAAACCGAATCGGGTTCACCCATGGATACCCAGACATCGGTGTACAGGTAATCAACACCTTTGACACCTTCAGCCACATCATCGGTGATGGTCAGCCGGGCGCCGGTCTCGGCCGCGATCGCATGGCAGGTATCCACCAGGTTTTCTTCCGGCCAGTTAGATTTTGGACCACACAGGCGTACATCCATACCCAGCTTGCAGCCACCCACCATCAGCGAGTTGCCCATATTGTTGCGGGCATCACCCATGAACGTGTAAGCAATTTCGGGTAGGTCCTTGTAACTGTGTTCGGTCATGGTCAGTACATCAGCCAGGATCTGGGTCGGGTGGAACATATCTGTCAATCCGTTCCAGACAGGTACCCCGGCATATTTTGCCAGGGTTTCAACCGTCTCCTGGGCAAAACCGCGGTACTCGATACCATCATAGGTGCGTCCCAGGACGCGGGCGGTGTCTTTCATGGTTTCTTTATGGCCGATCTGCGAGCCACTGGGACCCAGGTAGGTGACATGAGCACCCTGGTCGTAGGCAGCTACCTCAAAGGATGTGCGCGTACGGGTGGATGATTTTTCGAAGATCAAGGCGATGTTTTTGCCGATCAGTTTGGGTGTCTCGAAGCCGCCGTACTTGGCAGCTTTGAGATCGGAAGATAACTTGAGCAGGAACTTGATTTCACCCGGGGTGAAGTCAAGCAGCTTGACAAAATTCCGATTGCGTAAATTAAATGCCATTCTAGTTTCTCCGTTTTTTTTAGTAGGTAATTTCAGAAGACTTGTCCCGGAAAGAACACGCCTATGGTGAGCACGCTAGCATACAGCAGCAGGAGGATGAACAGCAAAGGCCAGGTAAATTTCCACCACTTGTCATAACCAACCCGACCTAATACCAATCCCCCCATCACCACTGTAAAAGTGGGATTGACCAGGTTAAGCAAGCCGCTGGCGGATTGGAAGGCGGTCACCATCAGGCTGCGGTCAACCGAGGCAAAGTCTGCCGGAGGTGGTTCCATCGGCGGCAAAGACGACCATCAGGATGGAGATCATCCACTTCTCGCGCTCTTTCAGGCTGGTGGTGATCTTGGAGATACCGGCATCGATCGCGCCGGTCTGCATGGTGATCGACAGGAAACCACCGATCATCAGCACAAAAAAAGCCACATCGATGGCACCGTATAGTTCACCAAAATTATATACACTGATTGTACCGTCTTCAGCCTGGATTCCGTAAGTGCCATTGACGATGGCCATCATCCCATCAGCGATGATGCGCTGCGGATTCGATTCGACCTGATGGTATGTGCCAGATATCGGCTCTCCATCTTCATTGAAATCATATTGACCCGCTGGGACGATCCAGGTGGCAATCGCCACAATAATGATCAGGATGAACAGGACAGTATATGCTGAAGGGAATTTAAGGCTTTTCTTTTCCTCAGCCATATTGCAATCTCCTTTCCTGGATCGGTTTTTACTTACGGGTACTTAGCTGGAACGAAATTAAATTGCGAGAAATCTGGACGCTGGTAATCACCAGCTTTCTGTCGTGGGGGTAGTTTGATCGGAGGGGGTGTCAGATCCTCGTATTTAATTTTACTGAGCAGGTGGGCGATAGTATTCAAACGCGCATGGCGCTTTATATTTGCATCCACAATGTACCATGGAGCGTGAGCTGTATCAGTGTGCAGCAGCATGGCATCGCGAGCTTTTGAATAATCCACCCAGCGGGCGCGCGCTTCCAGGTCCATAGGACTCAGCTTCCAGCGCCGGCGGAGATCATGGATGCGCTTTTCGAAGCGATCCTCCTGGACCTCATCATCAATTTCCAACCAGTACTTAATCAGCATCAAGCCGGAGCTCACCAGCGCCAGCTCGAAGCCATTCACGGTTGCCATGAATTCGTAGTACTGCTCATCGGTGCAAAAACCCATCACCCGTTCAACTCCTGCCCTGTTGTACCAGCTGCGGTCGAAAAGCACCATCTCACCTGCTGATGGTAGGTGGGGAACATAGCGCTGAAAGTACCACTGTGATTTTTCTTTTTCGGTTGGTGTGGGTAAGGCGACCACGCGCACAACACGAGGGTTTAGCCGGTAAGTGATGCGTTTGATCACACCTCCCTTGCCTGCCGAGTCGCGTCCTTCAAAGATCACCGCGACCTTGAGCCCTTTTTCTTTGATCCAGCCTTGCAGCTTGACCAGCTCAATTTCCAACTTGGCAAGCTCAGCCATGTAGATTTTACGCTTCATCTTTTTTGGTTTCTTTTTTTTATCCGCCATCTCTTGTCCCTTAATTGTATCTCAATATTATTCCCGAGTTTGTTCTGTGGCAGTTGCTGTATGCGGGGATATTTCTTGACCAGTCCTTTTGGCAGCGATCTCCCGGTTTACCAATTCAAGCAAATCATCCAGATCTAGATCTTCAAGCGAACCAAGCTGCAGGTCTGCGTGCTTGATCTGCAGCTGGCTGGTCAGTGAGTTGGGGACTGCGACACAATATAATCCAGCACGTCTCGCTGCCAGCACTCCATTTGGCGAATCTTCGAAGGCGATCGCCTGGTTGGCACTGACACCCAGGCAATCGAGAGCGGTTAGGTATAAAGTGGGGTCAGGTTTTGTGGCGCCGACATCGTCCGCAGCCAAAATACAATGAAAATAATCCCGCAACTCACGCTGCTCCAGATGCCCAAGCACCCACTTACAAGGGGAGCTGGATGCAATTCCCAGCTTCAAACCCATTGCGGTTGCGCGCTGGATGTAATCCTCTACCCCTGGCATGATCGGTTGTCCGGCGATCATTTCTAGCTCGCGGTGTAATCGTTTGGGTGCTTCTACCTCCATATCCAGCGGTTTCTCCAGTTTATCTGCCAAACCCTGAAAGAAACGGCTTGTTCCCTCAGCGGAGCCGATGCAGATTTGCCAGTCGTGCAGAGTCAAATTGTAGCCATAGTCTTGAAGTAATTCACGCCAGGACTGGTAGATTGGCACCTCGGTATCCAGGATTAATCCATCGAAATCGAAGATTAAAGCTTTGATCGTCATTATTGATCAATTTTCATCCCTGTGCGTAACCTCACCGATCACTTTGCTTGCCAGCTGGTTTAGCGCCTGAAGGTGCTCATCCTTGGTGTGGCTCGCTTTCCAGTAAAGATCAAGCAGATCCATTGCAGACATGCTGCCCACATTTTGATCATCAGGTATACGTACGCGTGCTTCGATCTGGGGATGTTTAACTAGGTGAAACTCAAATGCATCCCGGGCGTATTCCCGCAGGGCAGCATCATCGATCAAGGCTTCCCAGTCGCGCGGGTATTCAACAGTCAAGCGTACGATGGCATCTGCCATTTGATCCTGAGAGGGTAAGGTGTCACGCAGGCGGCGATCGATCTGTTCGGAGGATTCCAGGTGGATGAAGCGATCGATGAAGGGTCGGATACCAGCCAGCTGCCGCCATTCGATATCTGTCTTTCCTCGTTCCACTTCAGCGATCACAAAGAACTTATCATCTTTGGCTTCTCCCCAATCAACCCGCTCGATTGAACCCGGATAGATTACCGGGGGATGGGAGTCCTCGTTCAAATTTTGTGGCCTGTGGATATGTCCCAGGGCGACGTAATCAAGGCGTGGATCGCGTACAAGCGCTCCAGGCAAGACCAGATCCGATCCCAGCATGACAGTCCTCTCTGCACCGTATTTAGCACCCTGGACTGAAGCGTGGGCGGTGAGCACAACAGGTAAACCCGGTTCGAGCTGCTCGAACCATCGCTCGACGAGCTCCGTTAAACGTGACTCTAACTCTTCATATACCTGTCCCGGTTGGGTGGCACCGGGTTGTACTCCCAGGTGAGCCAGCAACCCGGAACGTGAAATCCAGGGTAAAGCCATAATTTGTAGTTGAACACCACTGATATCCTCTGGTTTCAAGAAAGATGGCTGGCTGATCACATGCACATGTGGTACTTCCAGGGTGTTGAATTCTTCGATGGCGTGTGCCCTTCCCAGCGCGGGGGACAAATCGTGATTGCCAACCAGCAGCAGCGTGGGAATGCCAGCTTTTGATAAGCGAAAGATGCGTCTTCCCCATTCTCGCTGGAAGGTCGGTGCAGGGTTGCGGTCTTTGTAAGCATCACCTGCGAACAAGACCAGGTCAACCTTTTCCTGAATAGCGGTATCAACGATTGAATCCAGAGACTTAAGAAAGTCGATCACGCGGAAAGGCAATCCGCTTTCTGGATCACGGCGTCCATAGTTTGCCATATCGATGTGTGCATCTGCGAAGTGTAATATGGTCACCATGATATTTATCCTTCGACCCCCAAGCGTGCCAATTGATCCCACCCGGGACCGAAATTGGGATTCAAACGGACTGATTCACGAAAATCATCGATGGCTCCTGGTAGATCTCCTAAGGCTTCCCGGGCCAAAGCGCGCCAATAAAAACTCTCTTCCAAAACGGGTTTACTGATCGTATCATTCAAGGTGGTATCTGCCAGATCGATCACATCCTGGTAGCGACCGGTGTAATAATAAGCCCAATAAGGCCAGGTCTGATACCACATGATGCGGTAGGGACGCTGATCATCATCTTCCAGTTGGGCATACAAGCCGAATGCGCGGTCAAACGCTGCTGCAGCATCTGCATACTGCAGCAAGTTGACATGGCTTGTACCTTCATTAAATTGGGCAAAAAATTGATCAATACCATCCAGGGTCTGGAGTTCTGCCTGGGCGATTTCTAAAGCATGCTGATCTGACCAGGCAGGATCCGCCCAGGGCCCGAGTGCGGCCAGCACTTCGTTTCCCATTTCTTGCGGGTAAACGATCAACAGGGTGTAATTAAAAGATCGCCAACCCTGATTAAAATCCTCGTAGCTGATGTGGTAATTCTGGCCGCCATCGACGTAGGTGTCCTGGACAATAAATTCACCCCGGGTATCATCGTAGCCATTGATAAATTGGTAGTGCCCCAACCAGCCCAGATGGCCGGTATAGTCGTATTCATAATAACCTTTCTCAGCTACAACCGGGAAACCAGCTGCCAGCATGCGTTTGATCAGTTCTATATCTCCTCCCATTCGCACCATGGCAGCCATACCATCGGTCTGTGTCTCGACAAAATCCTGCATCTCGTATGGCATGACGTTCTTATCGTCATCGGAGGGTTTAATATATTCACCGACCACGTCCCGGTTTCCGTCCCAACCCCAGAAAGTAAGTGCCATCGACAGGTTGGCTGGCCCGCAGTAATTCCACCGGTTGTGCTGATCCTCGTACTTGACGCCTTCCAAGATGACCGATTCTGGCAGCGGAGTGGGCGTGATCGTTGCAGTGGGTGAAGGAAGAGGAGTGTTCGTTGGACCTTCAATGGTGGGGGTGATAGTTGAGCTGGGCGAAGGTGTGAGCGGAGAAACGGTCAGCGCTGGTAATGTTGCCTGCTCTTCCTGCTCCTGGGGGATAAAAACTGCTTCTTCTGGTGGGTTGAGAGCATATACGATGCGTGTGCGCAGCAGGTCGAGGCGCGGTGCGAGCCTGTTTTCAACCGCCGGAATGTTATACACCGCGATCAATAACAAGCATCCAAGTGAGATTATGAAAATGGCGGCAAAAATATACCTGCGCATAAGAAATTAATTACCTGTAGAATCAGTTCGCGTCAATACCCAGCTCTTCCAGGGTAATTTGAGCGGGGGTGTAGCGGGGGTTCAATTCCAGTGTTTTTTTGAGGTCGAAAACAGCCCCATTGAAGTCATCCAAAGCCAGCTTTGCCATCCCGCGCCAGTAGAAGGATTCTTCCAGGGTGTACTCACCCAGGGCGAAAAAGGTATTATTTGCCAGGTTGATGACGTCCTGGTAGCGTTGCATGTGGTAATACGCATCGTAAGGTCCATCCTGGTACCACATAACCCGCCAGGGTCTTTCATCTTCAGGGATGGTGGGATATACCGCGAAAGCCTGGTCGTAAGCAGCCGCTGCACCGTTATAATCATCAAGTGCCAGCAGGTTGCTGCCCAGGTTGAACCAGGCAAAATATAATTCACGCCCGGTGAGCTGCTCAATCTCCTGGCGCGCATTCTGGACAGCAGATGCGAAGTTTGTGTTGCGATCTGATTGAGGACCAAGAATGGAAGCTAGCTGATCACTGCGCTCTTTTGGATAGATCACCAGGTAAACATTGTTGAAATCTCGCCAACGCTGCTCAACCATCTCGTAAGGTAAGGGGTAATCTGGCATGATCAGTGAATCTTGAGCAGTAAACTTTTCCTGGGAGTCGTCGTATCCATTCAAAGTCAGGTAGTGGCCCATCCAGTCGTCATCTGGGGGATCATAGCCTTTCTCTATCACCACAGGAAATCCGGCGGCGATCAGGTTTTTAATCAACTGCAGGTCGCCCCCCACCCGAATAAGCGCTTCTAATTCGGTGGTATCTTCAACGAATGCCAACATCTCGCTAGGCATGACGTTCTTGTCAAATTCACTGTAGCGCAGATAACTGCCGGTAACGTTTTGATTTCCTTCCCAACCCCAAAAGGAGAGCGCCATGGAGAGATTGGCAGGACCGCAGTTGTTGAATTTCTGGTATTCATGGCGGATTCCGGTAAGCAAGAACTGGTCTGGAATGGGAGTAGGCGAGGGCGTCATGGTAGGAGTCACAGTCGGCGTGGCAGTTGAACCTGGTTCGCTCACCGTTACCGGCAAGACAGTCCCTGGGGTAATGGTCGCTGTTGGTGAAGGAGTCAGGGCAGCCAGGGTGTTCTGCACAATGATATCGAGCTGTTCTTGCGGGACGAAAACGACCTGTTCTGGGGGATTAATCATGCGCCGAGCCTGGCTCCGCAGGTTTGCCAGCCGCCAGGATAGACTTTCGTGAACAGGGGGAAGGTTATAGATGACAATGCTTGCCAGGCAAAGTATGCAAACCATCACCAGGGAGAAGCCCAGAAGGCGCTTTGCCATGCTGGCGATTATACCTCAGCCCAATCCTGGCTGATGGTTAATGAATAATTAGCCTGTTTAGAAGATACATTCCCTAAAAGATCGCCCAAAATTTGGGTTACTCTTCTCCAATGGGCGGTGCAGCTGGCCCGTAATCCAGCACTTCCAGTCCTTGGGACCCGGGCTGGGTGGGACCGACGATCTCCTTTTCCTGCATGGTTTCGATCAAACGGGCGGCACGAGTGTACCCAATGCGCAGGCGGCGCTGCAGCATGGATATCGAGGCACGCCCCTGACGCCGCACCAGGTCTACAGCTTCATCAAATAGCGGGTCTAGGTCCTCTTCGGGTTCCATCTGTTCCCAGAGTGGAATCTGCTTCAGAGGAACGCCACGCGGCAGTTCATCGACGACTCCCCCGGTCGCCATGGGCGCTGCATCCAGGTTACCCGACTGACGGCGCCAGAAAGTTACCAACCGCTGAATTTCGGGATCGGAGACAAATGTGCCCTGCAAACGGATAGGAGCAGCCGCATCTGGTGCCTGGAAGAGCATATCACCTTGCCCAAGCAAGCGTTCTGCCCCTGGTTGATCAAGGATCACCCGGCTGTCGACACCAGAGGCCACAGCGAAAGCGATCCGGGCTGGAAAATTAGCTTTGATCAAGCCGGTGACAACATCCACTGAAGGGCGTTGGGTGGAGATCACCAGGTGGATGCCGGTTGCGCGCGCTAATTGGGCCAGGCGGGTGATCGTTCGTTCGGTTTCATCGGGGGCCAACATCATTAAATCAGCCAGCTCATCGATCACCACTACCAGGTAAGGCAACCTGCTCTCGCCCTGGCTCGTCAACCTGTTGTTGAAGTCGACGATATTGCGAGCACCGTTATCTGCCAGCCTCTGGTAGCGCTGGTCCATCTCGCGGGCTACCCACTGCAAGGCCCCGACCACGCGCTCCAAATCTACCACAACGGGAGCCAGTAAATGGGGTATGCCATTATAGCTGGTTAATTCCACCCTCTTTGGATCGACCATCAGGAGCCGTAAATCGTCTGGCGTATTGTTAAGTAGCAGCCCGCAGATGATCGCATTTACCGAGACTGATTTACCTGAACCAGTAGCCCCTGCGATCAGCAGGTGGGGCATGGCGGCCAAGTCTGCTGCAGCTGGATTCCCGGCGACATCCTGCCCGAGGGCAAAACGGAGCGGTGATTTTAGACGTTGGAAAGCTTCGCTCTCGAGAACATCGCGCAGTGCTACCAAGGAAATCGATTCGTTTGGTACCTCAATACCGACAAAGTTCTTTCCAGGTACAGGTGCCTGGATTCGAATCCGCTTGGCAGATAGGGTCAGTGCCAGGTCATCTGCCAGGGAGGATATCTTGTTCACCCGAACTCTCATTTGCCCACCGCGCGAATCGGTGAAACCAGGTTCAACACCAAATTGGGTGATCGTTGGGCCGCGATTGATTTCTACCACCTTGGCAGGTGCACCGAAGGAAGCCAGGGTATCTTCGATCAACCGGGCGCGCTGGCGATCAAACTCGTCATCGAAGGAAAAATCTTCACCAGATTCCAGGATTTCATCGATTACTGGCAGGAACCACTCTACCGGTGTACTGGACTCGTCTGGAGAGTTTAAACCAAGGGATGCACGGTGTGTTTGGGATGATTCAATCTCTGTTCGCGGTCCACCGGGAGGAAGCTGTCCTTTGTTCGTTGGAGCAGCCCCGCGGGTTTTTGTAACAGCCTGTGTATACAAATTACCCCAGGCATCCCGAAACCAGGCAGCAATCGGAGCCAACCAGCCGAACAATTCCGGTACAGATAATTGGAGGAGGAAAGCCAGCGCGATAATGGTCCCTGCTGCCAGGGTTACCGCTGCCCCTTGCCAACCAAAATTGGGCTGCAGAAGTGCGAGCAGGATGCCTCCCAGATAACCGCCCCCCTGGCTTTGGGAAGCAAGGTTGAATATCTCTGCCCGGTTGCTCGGAAAGCTAAACAAGTGCAGCCAACCAAGCAATAAGGTGAAGAACAAGAATACTCCGACCAGGCGAGTGGGCTCAAGTTGGGGAAGTTGCTCAAAGTGGCGCAGTATTAACCACAAGCCAAGTCCCATTAACCCAACTGGCAGGATATACATACCCCAACCAAAAGATTTTCCGATCAGCGCCAGCCAGCTGCTTGATAGCCAACCGTTATTACTTGAGAGCAGGCTGAGCAGCGTCAGCAAACCGATAAGTACCAGACCGATGCCGAGTATATCCAGCTTGCGGTCAAGAGTCAGACTGCTCCAGAAGGATGGTTGAACTGAATCCTGACGCGTTTTTGCTGTCTTGCGACCTGAATTTTTTGCCGACGAACGCTTGTTTTTTCTTGAAGATTTTGCAGTCTTTTTGGTTGGCATAATGCTTTATAGTTTGATTGACTAGTTGCGAGGATTATAGCACAAATGGTCTGACAAACCCTCAATCCGTGATGTGTGGTGCGAGAGCCTGTTCAGGTCGGGAGGCAGGGACGAGTTAAGGTACAATTCTTATTGCACAGCACGTTGGATATTCAGCAGGTAGTTAATCGCATGCCAGGCAGCCAACATGTTTGACATCATCTTTCTGGGTACGTCAGCTTCTGCTCCTTCAATCCATAGGGGCCTCACTGCGCAGGTGGTGAAACACGATGAATACCGCTTCCTGATCGATTGTGGCGAGGGAACACAGCGCCAGATATTGAAATCGGGGCTCGGTTTTAAACGCTTAAACCGCATATTGATCACCCATGGACACCTGGATCATATTCTCGGACTGGCTGGTTTGTTATCCACTTTTTCACGTTGGGAAGCGATCGAGGAATTGGAAATATATGCTGGGCGCTGGGCATTAGAACGCATTCGTGATCTTGTATTTGGAGTAGTACTGCGTGGCGCCCGTCCTCCTTTGAGAATCCATCTGATCGAGGTAGAACCAGGCGTGCTCTTTGAAGCGGATGGTTTCTCTGTATCCGCATTCCCAGTCCACCACCGCGGCCCAGATTGCTTTGGATATCTGTTTGAAGAAGAACCGCGCCGTCCCTTTCTGGAGCGCGAAGCCGAAATCCTGGATATCCCTCCAGGCCCGCTGCGGGGGAAATTAGTTGCAGGTCAAGTGGTTCAATTACCCGACGGGCGTTTGATCGAACCGGACCAGGTGCTTGGACCCGCCAGGCCGGGCACGCGCATGATTCATGTAGGTGATTCTGGGCGCACAGACAATCTACTTGATGTATGCCACCAAGCAGACCTGCTGGTGATCGAGGCTACTTACCTGCATGAAGAATTTGAAATGGCGCGCGATTTTGCCCACCTCACCGCCCGACAGGCTGCAGAATTAGCCCGGGACGCGGAAATTAAAAACCTGATCTTGACCCATATCTCTCGCCGCTACAGGGAGCGGGATGTGTTGTCTGAAGCTCAGGAGGTTTTTCCACAAACTGCCGTGGCGCGGGATTTTGATTTTTTCCAGGTGAAACGCGATAAATGCCAAAAAGTCGAGAGGATCTAATCCTGGAGAGGAAATTCTAAGCAGTAACCCCGGTAAAATTGAATCCACCCAATTTTAGAGCAGGTACTCGCTTTGCGTAGCTGCCATACTCGGATTTTATTAATCGTATATCGCTGCCGATTGACTCTACGTTCGCTAACGCGTCCACGTAGGATTGTGTAAAGCGTAGATTCTTCACTGGGAAAGCGATCTCTCCCTGGTCAACCCAAAATACACCATCCCTTGTCATGCCGGTAACAATACAGTCACGCGGGTGGACCAGGCGCGTATACCAAAATCGGGTGATGTACAGGCCTTTGGAGGTGCTTGAGATCATTTCCTTAAGGCTTGCTTTTCCTGAATCCATGAACAGGTTGAGTCCAAGCGGACCTCTGTCCTGCAAGAAGGAAGGGAAATACGGTGGAAGCGCGTGCCCGGTGCTTTGAGTGCCGGCTTTTACAGCGGTTGCGCGATCATATACCGGGCCAGCAGCGACTCCCCGAGAAATGATATCCACTTTTTGTTTTGGAGTACCCTCCGCATCGAATGGCATTGGCATACCACCTGGATCAAGACCATCATCCCAGATGTTGACCTGAGGGCTCATGATCGGATCACCTATGCGATCGTTCATCCAAGACCTGCCATCCAATACCATTTGCCCACCCATGCCGGACATATTCAGCATATCCAGCAGGTCATCGGTCACGTACGGATCGAGGATAACCGGATAATTTCCAGGCTGAATAATCTGCGGGTTCTGACCTGACTCTGCTTTTTGAATCGCCTCTCCTGCGATTGATTCTGGATCGATTTCGGCGACTTTCCAGGCAGAAGATTGGGCGCGCCCCGATGAATCGGAAGCCATGACAACGGTTTGAAAATCAGCCTCGGTGGACAAGTGAAAGGCAAACAGTCCTTGGGAATTCGCCACGCTGAATCCATTCGTTCCGCAGGAATAGGCTCCGGAAGCATTGAGTCCCTTTTCTTCTGCCAGGCGGCAGACGATGGCTACCTGGTCAGCGCGTGCCGCGGGTGAAAGGTTCGCGGTTGGAGAGTCATAGGCTGAGATGGGTTTGTAATCACTTCCTTCAGGAAAACCTGGAAAGTCAGGATCCTCCGGGCTGGCGGCAGCATTCGCCCTGGCGTGGTCGATTAATTCTTCAAGCGCTTTATCATCCAGGTGGTTGGTTGAAGCTTTTCCTACCCGCTTGCCGAGTTGCAGCCTCAGGTATACGGAGAAATCAAGCTCGGCGACATTCTGGTGGATCGTATTGTTCGCGAAGCGAGTTAAAGCATGATCCTTGTAAATTAGGATCAATTCCGCGCTGTCTTTCCCGCAGAGATTAATTATCCCTCGGGTTAATTCTCTGGCTTGATCCTGGTCAAGCATTGCGAACTCCTGTTCCTGGTATCATCATTAGGGGACTATTTACATGTCAGGCGTGAATAAAACAGTATCATCTGGCAGATGGCGAAATACAGGGTTTCTTATCAGATGACACCCACGTGTACATTACGGAATCGTGCTGGTGCTGCGCCATGCCCGGTGTGTGCAATCTGCCCGGGTTGGCCTTTACCGCAGTTCGGTGTGCCATACATTTTCCAATAATTTGCGTTGGCCACTGCATCACAGCTGTTCCAGAACTGGGGAGTGATTCCAGTGTAGGTCGGGTTGCGCAGTAAGCGCCCTAATTTGCCGTTTTCTATTTCGTAACCGATTTCGGTTCCAAATTGGAAATTGTAGCGTTTGTCATCGATCGACCATGAGCGATTCGTCTCCATGAATATGCCCTGGTCGGTGTCCGCGATCATGTCTTCCAGATCCCAGGTGCCTGCTTCAAGGCTTACATTGGTCATGCGGATCAGTGGTGTGCGGTTCCACCCAGAAGCCCGCATGCAGCCGTTTGAGGTTTTGCCCAGTTGGGATGCGGTTTCACGTGACATCAAGTAACCTACAAATAGCCCTTCTTTAACGATCGGTGTTGATTGGGCAGGGACTCCTTCATCGTCCCAACCGAAAGTACCCAGGCCTAAAGGGCGATGGCTTTCGGCGGTGATATTCACGAATTCAGAACCGTATTGAAAGCCATTCAGCTTTTCCGGGGTTAGAAATGAGGTGCCCGCATATGCTGCCTCGCTGCCAAATACACGATCTAGCTCGATCGGATGTCCACATGATTCGTGGACTTGCAGGGCTACTTGGTCACCCCCCAGGATAATTGTGGTGGTGAGGTCGCGGGGACAGGCATCCGCGGTCAATAGAGCAACAGCCTCACTACCTATCCGTTCTGCATTGCCCGGTAAATCCCAATCCAGAACTGCTTCCCAGCCAGCAGTGACCTGCTGGCGGCCAAATGAAGAAGGGTAAGAACGGGACTGTACTTCACCACCACCAACAGCAATGGCGAAGATACCGCCACCGGTTTCTGAGATGATTTGCTCGGTACGGGCACCCTCTGTATTTGCAAACCATTTGTGCTCGCGGATAAAGGTCAAATTGCTGCGACGGACGCTTATCTGCTGTTCGGCGGCCAAGGCATCATCGGCAGCCAATAATACTGCCAGTTTTGTACTCGCGGGTAGAGAAAATGGGTCGATCTCGACGGGAGTTTGGTATTTTCCCTGGCTGGTCACCGGTGGCCCCAGATCAATTTGTGCACCCGGTACGCGGCTTGAAGCCTTGGCAATTGAAATCGCCAGATCGGTGACTCGCTCAATTTCAGGGATGGATAAATTGTTGCTTGAAGCAAATCCCCAGGCACCAGCATCCAGTACCCGGACGCCAAAGCCAAGCGACTCAGTATGGTTAACAGTTTCAACAACCCCGTTTTTAACAACGAGCGTCTCTGTCTGGTTTTGGATCAGGCGAATATCGCCATATTGAACTTGACTTAATTGTGCGTAATTAAGGCAATGGTCAATGAGATCATTCAATTTTGGCTCCTGGTGATGAAAAAGCCTGGAGAAAATCCTTCCAGGTTTAGGATTTAACGAAAACGTTGTTCTCGCCAGACATCGGCTTCATTGTGGTACCCTGCCTGTTCCCAGAACCCCATTTGATCCCTATCGAGAAATTGCAAACCCCGCAACCACTTGGCACCCTTCCAGAAGTAAGAGGTTTTTAAGTCCGGTTTATTGGTGATATAACCAATGACAGCTCGCAGTGGGTAACCATGATCGGGGGTGATCGGCTCTCCGTTGAAGTGAGTAGCCAGGAGAAAATTATCCTGCAGGACGATTTCAAGGGGGAGATTGACTGTAAAACCATATTCAGCATGCTGGAGGACGTACTTCGCAGCAGGCTTTAATGAAACTAATCCCTGCTCGATCAAAGTTTTGACTGAGACGCCTTCCCATTCGGTATCGAACTTGCTCCAGCGGGTTACGCAGTGTATGTCCATCATGATCTTTGTGCGCGGTAATTGGTTAAACTCATCCCATGTCCACTGGCGTTCTTCAAGCACTTCTCCCCAGACACGAAAATCCCAGGTAGCCGGGTTGAATCCTGGCACAGGGCCGTAATGCAGCACAGGAAATTTCTGCGTCAGTGATTGTCCAGGAGGCAGGCGACCCTCACTACGCACCCTGTCCTCATCTTCTTTACGCTTGAATATACTGTTAAGCATGAATACCTCCAAATGGAGCGATTATATCAAGGTCAACCGGGGAGCGGGAAGGCTTCAGATGGTTACAGACTCTCCAGGTGCAATGACATGGACCTCTGAATTGGTTTCATCTTCTACCCGCTGTGCCCATGAATCAGGATCTTGGGTGATTACATCAAAGGTGTTGTAGTGAATGGGGACGATCAATCTCGGTTCCAACATCTTGACTGCGCGCAAAGCATCATCCGGGCCCATAGTGTAGTTATCTCCAATGGGAAGTACAGCGAGGTCTATACCTTCTTCTCCGATCAGGCGCATGTCTCCAAATAACCCGGTGTCACAGGCCATGTAGATCTTTTCATGATCATTGGTGGTGAGCAGGAATCCAACGGGATTGCCGCCATAAGAACCATCTGGAAGACCAGAGCCGTGAATAGCTAAAGTCAATTTTAGATAGCCAAATGGGTGCATGAATCCGCCACCAATATGCTGCCCATGCGTTTGTACTCCTTGTTTGACCAGCCAGTCGCTCAGCTCGGCATTGGTGATCACAACAGCGCCAGTGCGTTTTGCTATGGCAACTGTGTCACCGAGGTGGTCGCCATGCCCATGACTCAGTAAAATGAAATCGGCTGCCACATTTTCCGGACCTACCGAGGCGGCTGGATTTCCGCTGAGAAAGGGGTCAACCAGTAGATTGAAACCACCCGTTTCAATACTAAGTGCTGCATGTCCCAGCCAGGTAACTTTTGTACTCATGAGCTGCTCCTTTCAATCTTAAACAGATTTGGAAAATATTACGATATTACTGTGGAATAGCTGGTGGATAATTCTCAATCGAATACCAGGTTTATCTTATCTCCGTTAGACTCATTTTGTCTCTCATGGGGGGATTCTGGTGCCTGGCGAGGAAGGTTGAATGGTATTTGGAATATAAAACCAACGATGATAATAATTTCTCCGGAAAGAACTCCCATAGATTGCCAGGGGCCGTAGTAGGGAATTGAAGGAGCGAGCTGGGTGCCAAATCCGAAAATATCCGCCATACCTGAAATTACTGCGATCACATAACCAGTGAGAACCAAGCGTAATCCGATATCAGCGATAATTGTTTTGGGGTGGTTTTTCCAGAGTGCATTCAGGCAGATATATGCGCCCAGGCAGATAATTGCCAGACCGATTAAAAAGACTGCAATTTGGACAAAGCCGATCACCGGGCTGCGGTCCAAACCGAATAAATCAGGAACTGCACCGATCAAAAAGATTAAAAATCCGACCAGCATAATAATCATTCCGGTGCGGATGCGAAAACTTCCATTTGATCTTTCGCTTCCATTTATCTTCATATGGATTCGGGGAGAGACTCCTTTAATCTGGCCAGCCAGTTTTCTCCCATTATCGCGGCAGTGTCTTTATCAGTATAGCCTCTTTTTTGCAGCAGCGGCATCAGTTTCTGAAGATCGGCGATGGTATCAATCTCGGCAGGGACTGATTGCAGACCAAAACCACCATCAAAATCAGTGCCGATGCCAACGTGTTCAGCATTTCCCGCCAGCTGGCAGATGTAGTCGATATGATCAATGACCAGGTCGAGAGGAACTGCGGCACGGTTCTGGTTAGGATTCCAGTCCCAGCGTAGAAATTTATTGTATGGAGGAATACCAATAACGCCATCTCTTTCAATCAATCCATAAATAACCCTGTCAGATAGAAATCGGTTAATATCAGCATCTTTAAGCAGGGCTTGGGGGTTGCTGTGGGTGGCTACGATCGCAGCTGGATAGATATCCAGTGCTTGTAAGGCAGCCTGTTCATCCATGTGTGATAAATCAAGGATCAAATCTAACTCTGCCATTCCTTCCAGGAGGGCAATTCCCTCGGTGGTTAATGGGCCAGGTTCACGAGTTCCTCCGCAGAAACGGGTGCCTGCCCAGGCCGGCCCGATCAAGCGCACCCCTCGCTGCCACCATTCTTCAAGCTCAGCTGGTTCACGGACTCCTTCAGCTCCTTCCATCAATATTGTGAGTCCAACGGGTTTCTGTGACTCTGCTGGCCAATCCCACCCGGCTAGTACAGTATCCAAATCTTGCAAGCTTTGTACCAATTGAAAGTGATCGGGATGTTCATCGACCAGACGTTGATAAGCATCCAGCTGTGCTGTGTAGGCGCGGTGAGCCTGGAAAGAGTCATGATAAGTAAGAGTATCCCACTCGCCAAGTTTGTGCCGGGCAGGCGCTGCGAAGAGTGTGGCAAAAATCAACGCAACATCTCCTCGCTGGTATTCAGGCCAACCCAGCAATGTGTCTCCATTACGGAGTGGTGTCTGGCTACCCGCTTCCATCAGCCGTGTCTCTTCAACTGAACGGGTGTAATCTCTCCCAAAAGTGAGCATGTTCCAGGCAAGATCCTGGTGAGAATCTACAATATGCATGGGTCCTCTAACCAGCGTTCTCAAGGGTGAACAGCGCTGTGGAAATTTGGCGATCGATCTTGCCCATTGGATAATCGGGCAAAGAGGTAATGTCACACCAGGCTAATTGGGAGTGAAAGATAGATCGCGGTTGGCTGCCATTTAGTTCACAAAAGAAGGCGTGCAGCGTGATACGAAAATGAGTATAAGCATGGTGATAAATACCAAAAGGTGGACCTACCAGGATTTTCACCCCCAGTTCTTCACAGATTTCTCTCTTTAAACCCGCGGTCAAATCCTCTCCAGCCTTCACCTTCCCACCCGGGAATTCCCACATACCTCCAAGCAATCCATCTGGCGGGCGTTGGGCAATTAATACCCGTTGGTCCTTCTGGATTATTGCAGCGCTGACAACATGATGAGGAATGGTTGGTTTGGATAACCTTATGGGGCGTTCTTCCTGCACACCTGATGCGTAAGCCATGCAGATCGTGTTCAGGGGGCAGTCCTCACAGCGTGGGTGTTGCGGTGTGCAGACGAGAGCGCCCAAGTCCATTAAAGCCTGGTTATAATCGCCTGCTTTCCCAGGAGGTATATGTGCTTCAGCCAATTCCCACAACTGCTTTTCTCCAGAGGCAGATCGGGAGGGTTCCTGCACATCAAATAATCTCGCCAGGACCCTACGGATATTACTATCTAATACTGGTTCATCCTTTCCAAAAGCGATCGATGCTATAGCTCCTGCGGTGGATCGACCGATTCCTGGCAGCTGGCAGAGCTGGTTTACTTCTCGGGGGAGATCGCCGCCATATTTAACTTTCACATCCTGAGCTGCGTGGTGTAGGTTCCGGGCACGAGAATAATATCCTAATCCTTCCCACTCAGCCAAGACCTCTTGTTGGGTTGCTGAAGCTAATGAATCGAGAGTGGGAAACACTTTCACCCAACTTTTGTAGTACGGGATAACAGTCTCAACCCGGGTTTGTTGCAGCATGATCTCGGAGACCCAGACCAGATATGGATCGATTTGATTTCGCCAGGGTAGGCTTCTGGCATGAGCCTGATACCAGTCAAGCAGGATATCTCCGAATTGTGTGATCATCTAGTAGGAATGGATGATAAGTGAAAAGATTACTTGTTGATTATCGCCGGTTTGTAGATCATTACCGACGTCAGTACCCGTGGTTTACATCTGGAATCCCTTACGGGCAGGAACGACCTTGTAGGAGAAATCTGTCACAAAATTTAACAAGCGTTCAGTCAGGGCTAACCATTCGGTAGAATCGAGCAGGTTGGTTAATTCTTGGTGGTTGTTGATTTGTGCTCCGGCAGTAATCTGTGGATGGTTTCCGTACATCGTAAACCAGGCATCGGTGGGTTCCAATCCCATGCGCTGGATACCTGGCACCCACTCGCGAACCACAAACTCAAAGTATTCTTGTTCTCGACCTGGTAGGATATCCCAGGACATGATTAACTTTACAGCCACTTTCGATCTCCAGAATTCTCCTAATGTTTATATTCCAAAACCACCACCCGTGCTTCAGATGGGACAGAGGTGCGTGTAATTTTCAATGATGGGATTGGTTCAATTTTTCCAACACCCATTTCCTGCAGGAATCTACTTAAGGGTGATAATTTTATTTTGCTTTCCGGCAGTTGGTAGTACATCGGGATAACGATTCCCGGTTCTAATAAGCTGACGATCTCGGCAGCTTTGGCAGCGTTCAAGCTGCCCCCACCACCAACAGGCACCAGGACAACATTGACACCTCCCAGGTTTTCGACTTCAGTCTGGCTGGGAACTTTCTGGATATCACCTAAATGGGCGACGGTGATACCGTCATAATCCATGACATACAGTGTATTGCGCAGCTCTTTTTGGGAAACCTTTGATTTCAGGTTTGTTTGTACACCAGTGATGAATACACCACCAATTTCGAATTCCCCGGGACCCGTGATAACCCGGTTCCGCCCCTTGACCGCGGAGACAAAATTGTGTCCCGGTGCATCGTGGCTGACGGTCACAATTTCCCCTCGTAATTTCAGGGGTTCGAAACCAGAAACCTCGTGATCGTAAGGATCAGTGACGACGGAGGCCATACCGCGCTCCGTGAGCCGAAAACATGAAAGACCATACCAAGTGATTTCCATTCAACCTCCGAAAACATGCCACATGATTATACATCATTGCAACCTCGGGGTGAAAAAACGTATAATGGAGGTATGCCGGTAAATCTAATGGAGCATGTTCAGGAAGGTGGTAGAGTGCAGCGGGATGGAGAATCCGCCTGGCACCTCGAGATTCCTGAGGGAAATGCGGGCAGATATCGCCTGGCACAATTGGATGATTACACTGGACTGGTACGGAGCGCATTCCCGTGGATCGCCCCTTTAAAATTGCGCCTAACAGCCAGGGTATCCTCGCGAGCAATCCCCGGTACCTGGGGGTTTGGATTGTGGAACGATCCATTTGGTACAGTTTTTCTCCGGGGAAGTAACCTGGTCTTTCCAGCCTTCCCCAATGCGGCCTGGTTTTTCTTTGCCTCACCAAATAATTATTTATCCCTGTGCGATGATCTTCCCGCCAATGGTCAGCTGGTAGCGACATTCCAATCACCATCAAAAATGCCGGTTGGTTTCCTGCTCAAGTCCCCACTCTACTCGCTGGCGTTTTACAGGCCTATTGCTCGCAAGCTGCGCCGGTGGTTGCGGCAGTATATTCGACAAGATGCAGGGCGCATGGATTTCGATCCAACCTATTGGCATGAATACCAGATTGAATGGAGATTAGACCGGGTGGTTTTTATGCTGCAAGGACAGGTACTGCTCGAGACAGAGATCGCGCCGCGAGGACCCCTGGGGCTGGTGATCTGGGTTGATAACCAATATGCTGGTTGGTTTCCGGATGGGCGCATCGGGTTTGGTACGCTCCCAAATCGCAATGTCTCCTGGCTGCAAATTAAACAGCTGGATTTGACCCCTGCTTGACAATCCCCTGTGGTGCGGTTAAAATTACGCTGCGTTGCAGGATTACGCTGGACGTTAAGGCCGAGATAGCTCAGTTGGTAGAGCACGCGACTGAAAATCGCGGTGTCGCCAGTTCGATTCTGGCTCTCGGCACCTCTCGGCCTGACGATGAGGCCGTTTATGCGGGTGTAGTTCAGCTGGTAGAACGTCTCCTTGCCAAGGAGAAGGTCGTGGGTTCGAGTCCCATCGCCCGCTCAATCAAAGAAGAAGAGTTGATTGCTGATTGGTATAATTCAATCAGCAATCTTAGTCTAGTTGAAAAGTTATCCCGGCGACGTGGCCAAGTGGAAAGGCAAGGGTCTGCAAAACCCTGATCACGGGTTCAAATCCCGTCGTCGCCTCTG
>JBJYXV010000006.1:0-9815 GCA_046260155.1 Anaerolineales bacterium | reverse complement strand
TTGATGCCTCCGGTGGGTCCCCCTATACCGTGGGAGTAACTGTTGAAGATGATGGAACTCCAAACCTGTCCGACTCGGTGAGCTTCACTTGGACGGTCAATGATTATGTCCCCAGCCCACCAGATGTCACTAATCCTGGGCCACAATCGGATTACGAGGGTGCTGCATTATCGCTTCAAATTGTGGCTAGCGATCCAAATGGTGATCCCATGACCTATGCCGCAACTGGTCTGCCCACCGGGTTAAGCATTGCTGTGGACACTGGCCTGATCAGCGGGAAGGTAGGTGCTGGTGCGTCAGGTAGCTCGCCATATGCTGTCACAGTGACGGTCACCGATGACAATGACAACGAAACACCGGTTGAATTCGTTTGGACGATCAATCCCAACGCCATACCAGTGATCACTCCGATCAGTAATCAAACCACCGAGCAGGGGGACGCGGTTTCCCTGCAAGTCAACGCCACTGATGGGGATGCGGATCCGCTTACTTACGCTGCGCTCAACCTGCCACCTGGCCTGACGATCAATGCCATTTCAGGTCTGATCAGCGGAACAGTCAGCATGAGTGCTGTTGTAGGTGTTGCTTATAATGTAACTGTGACTGTCGATGACAGCAAAGCTTCACCTGTCACTACCGTCTTAAATTGGACGATCACCAGCAACCGACCACCTGTGGTGGTTCAACCAGCTAACCAGGTGAACGTCGAAGGGGCCACTGTCTCCCTGCAGGTAGTGGCAAGCGATCCGGACGAGGATACGCTGACTTACAGTGCCATTGGGTTGCCGCCCGGCTTGAGTATCAACCCAACTTCAGGATTAATCAGCGGTGTTATCGCTGCTGGTGCTGGCGACTTCAGCCCATACACAGTCAAGGTGAAGGCGACTGATCCAAAGTTGTTGTATGATGAAAAGCAATTCTCATGGATGGTAGCAACCGATAATTCTCCTCCAAATGTCACAAATCCTGGAGATCAGACCAATAATAAAGGGGATAATGTTTCACTCCAGATTGAAGCAACAGATCCGGATGGCGACTCACTGGAGTACAGTGCATTTGGACTGCCATCTGGATTGAGCATCAATTTCTCAACCGGATTGATCAGCGGTGTAATAAATTCTATTGCTAGTTATTTCAGCCCATACAACGTGACTGTATCGGTTGATGATGGAATTAATGATCCTGTACAAGCGATGTTCAATTGGACAATTGAGAGTCCCATAAATAACATTTACTTACCGATGGTTTTCGGTAACCCTTGCTCAAACTTTTTCGATGATTTCAGCGATCCCAACAGCGGTTGGGCTATCGGTGAAGATGAGGATTTTAGTTATGGATATTTTGGAGGCGAATATCGGGTATTAAGTAAAAATGATCTTTACGGATATTTATTCGGTGCCCCCACATGTGCTCGCGAGAACTACACAGTTGAAGTTGATGCTCGCTGGGTTGGGGCAACGGGAGAAAGATATGGCATTCTTTTTGGCATTATTGGTGATTTTGATCAGTTCTACCAATTCGATGTGAATACAGATTATCAGGTTTACAGAATTATATTTTTTAATGGGATTGATTACCAATACATTGTTCCTCAATCCTACTTACCATTCATCAACGGCGGGACATCATCCAACCACTTGAAGATCACTAGAATCAAAAATCAGATTTCCATAGATGTTAATGGCAATGCTTTAGGTTCCTGGACAGATAGGAATATTACCGGTGAGACTTATACAGGGATTACTTCAACTCCATATATTGGCTACCCGATTTCTGATGCAAGATTTGACAATTTTTCCGTTACTCAAGTGAATAATTTGACCCAGTCTTCGGCTATTGTCAGAAAATCAGCAGGTAATTTCATCCCACCCAGGATATATAAGTTAACTCCTAATCGAGAAGCGTACTCGACACACTCTATTCAGTTTATGCACTGATTTGAATCGAGTGATTCTATTATTTCGTTATGACCCGCGAATATTTACCGGGTTGAAACAATCGAGGATCACTCTGAATGGTTGGATCTAATTATGGTGAGGGCAGCAATTTGGATTAATAATAACTATTCTGTGAAATTGACGGACACCCTGCTGCTCCTAGGAAGTTTGAAGTGCCTGCAGGGAAAAACCACCAATACTAAGAAGTGGTGAGGAAAATCCCTGGAAGAGTCCCATCAGACTCGCGAGCCATATGCAGAGGCGGTGGTCCACGTCGAGATTGGGTACCACTTAAGCGATCGCGAACACCTCCAGCACGCCATAATGATCATGGAAGAGATCAATTCAGAATTCGATTTAGCCGCACCGAGCTAGGCGATCAATTAATCAATCCAACTACTCCCGTTACACCTCGATCTAGATTTGCCTGCCATCGGTAATTAGTTCAATCCAGCCGTTGGGATCGGTTCTCAGGAGCGTGGTTCCATCCACAGCCTCCAGCGACTGGGCCCAACGCTGCCGCACCTTTGCCTCGCTGAATTGGTGAAGAATCAGGAAACTACTTGCTCTACCCGATATGCTCACATCTCTGCGCAGATCCGCTTTGTCCATTCTACCGCTCGTTCGAGTTCACCTTCAACCAGTGGTCCTTGCATCCCATCCACGTAAAATCCTTCAGGAGGTACAACCAATTGTCCTCCTTTTTTCTTGAGTCGATCTGCAATATGCTTCGCAGCAAAGGCAGAATGACCTAATAATCGTACAAAGAAAGCCAATACAGACGTATCATTTATCTCACGCATGGTAAGCCTGGTATCGAATGCAGCCACCTTGATTCCTGCCAGGCCATTCTGAGGTATTCCATTCAGCATGTTGCTAATAGCTGGTGTTGGCCGGAATCGCTGGGTGGGAGAGCCGACGATTAACAACTCCAAACCCACCAAGTGTTCGAGACTCACATCATTGACCTTCAATACATTCACATCTTCAGGCGTACCTAGTTCGCCGCCAATCACCTGTGCTATCTGCTGCGTGTTGCCATAAGCCGAATCGAAAATTACCAGCGCGTTCATATTATTTATCTCCTTCCTCGCAGATCCAAGCTAAATCTCAACCAGCACCTGATCCAAATTAACTAGCGCTTCTCCACCTCCACCCACACCTGTTCCCCATCCGTGGCCAGCTCGATCCAGCCGTTTTGATCGGTGCGCAGCAGATTATACTCCCGGGCTGCTTCCAGCGTTTCTGGCGATGGGAGCCCTTCTCGATCGCCTGCTGCAACGCTGAGCAAAACCATCTGGGGCTCCAGGGAATCAATCCATTCGGTTGGGTTAACCGGCGCGTATCCACTTTCTGCTAAAAGCAGCGCAGTAATACCCTTCAAATCTTGACGCGATTCCAGGTCCGTGAGCAGCTCAAAATCCAGGCCGATCGGCAGCAAGACCCGGAGCTTCTCCCACTCCAACAGCAGCACTGCCCCCCGTTGACCAACCTCCAGGACCTTGAGTGATGCACCCTCACCCAGATCGAGAATTTGACCAGCCGCAGCGTTCTCCAATGGGATATCTTTTTGCAGAATGTACGATTGCAGGTCACTTGCGACGTATCTGCCCTGGTCAGGTCCTGCCCAGAGGACCTTTTCCACTACAAATCGGTCCAGGTTATCTGCCAGGCCACCGATCTGCTCATCTCCTGCAGCTGCGATCACCAGCCAATCCAGCTGCCGTTTTCCCAATGGTAAGCGGCGTCCCAGTGCATCTGATAATGCCCGTCGACTGGGACCACCATCGATCAAGAGTTTACGCCCAGCTGGACTCTCGATCAGGATCCCATCCCCGGTGCCTACATCCAGCAGGGTCATATGCAGGCGTCCATCTGGCGCGGCCATCACCGAGCGCCAGATCAAGATGGTCAGCACCATTAATCCGACCAGGGCTGCCCCAGGTTTGAACCATTTGGCCACTTTCCTGAACTGTCTCCCGACAAAAGTCAATCCAAACAGCAGCGCATAAAAAAGGATCACCACCACCAGGCGTACCTCTCCCAGGTTTAGCGCCCCGCCAGGTATTTTTGCCAACTGCTCCACCAGGTGGATAGTGTAGACCACAAAAGGCCAGGTAATCCAGGCCAGGAGCTGGCCCAGCGGGAAGTAAACTGTGCCGACCAACAAAGCCAGACCGCCGAGCATCATAAGAGGGGGCTGTACAGGCAGGATGAGCGGGTTGGCAAGCAGGGAAGAAAGCGATATGCGCTGGAAGTGATAAATGATGACCGGGAGGACCAGCACCTGGGCAGCCAGGGTGAAAAGAAAATATTCCCCAACTGCTGGTGACCACTTTTGTGCTCTCTCAAGCGCTACAAATTTTGATGCCAGACGCTCAAAAGACTCTTTCAATGGATCAGCATAAAGCACCAATCCCAGGGTTGCAGCAAAAGATAGCTGGAAGCTGACGCTCCACAATACTTGTGGGTTAATAGCTACCATGGCTGCTGCCACTAGTGCCAGGGTATTCAATCCCACCTGTCGGCGCCCCACCAGGGTAGCGAACAAAGCCAGACCACCCATGATCGCAGCCCGGACTACGGCAGCATCTGCCCCAACCAGGATGGTGTAAAGTGCGATCCCCAGCAGGGCAAATATGGCCGCCCACCGTACTCCAAATTCACCAGAACCAAACAGGCGGCTGAACAATGCCATCAGGAGGCCGGCAATTATAGTGATATTGAATCCGGAAATAACGATAATGTGAGATGTGCCAGTATCGCGGAAAGCCTGATCCACTTCGTCAGGGATTCCGCTCTCATCTCCCAGCAGGATGCCGGCCAGTAGCGAAGCTTCCGGATCCGGCCACAAACGGTAAACGGTCTCCAAGGCATACTTCTTGTAAGCATATATCCAGGCCAGGATTGGACTCCCTTGAAGAGAAGAAAGGCGGTGGGGGATGCCATCACCCATGTAGCTGTAAACTCCCTGCTGGGCAAGGTACTCACGGTAAGAGAAATCTTCGAATTCTGGAGGTGTTTCCAGGTGTCCCCTTACCTGCAGCCGGTCACCGTACTGCCACGTTTCAATTCCTCGCAGCCTGGCTACAAGTTCACCTTTGACCGACACTACTGCCTGTTCTCCCACGATCTGTATTTCCTGAACCTTGATTCTCAGGTTGGTTTGATTCTCGAGGATTTGTGGCGGTTGGATAATTACCCCGGTAACCCGTGCTTCGCTGCTCAGGTTGTTGTAATGCGCGAGCACCTCCATTGAGTTCAGGTCTGGTAGGGAAAGCTGGTAGCGAGCTGCACCAAGAGCCATGATGGATATTGCAAAAAGGACAAGATGGAAAGGAATTGGTGTAGCCGGTATGGTAGACTGAGCAGTCTGGATGGCTCGTGATCTTATCCAGGATAAGCCAAGTGCCAGAACGAAACCTGCTGCTGCCATCCCCAACCAGACCTTGCCCGCGAGTTGTACACTGGCAGACAGCAAAATTCCCACCATGAACATGAGGGAAAGCCAGAAGAGCGGCATACCTGCATGATGGATGTGGAAATCTTACGGGCTAACTCAGGATCGAAGCCCCCTTTTCGCAGACCATCATTAATTTATTGTACATTTAATCCCCACAATTTTCCACAGTAATTGAGGAACTTAGCGCAAAAAAACTCCCCCTTACCCAACTTTTGCTGGGTGTTAGATTGCAATCCGCTCACGAAATTCAACCCCCAAGATGGTTTGCTAATGAAGCCAGGATGTCTACCTATTAGTTTATTTGGCTCTTCGTCCAATCAAGGGGACTAACATCGGAACCTGCTCCTGGTAACGGAGGTATCGATCACCATATTCCCGGACCAGCTTGCGCTCCTCATAAAGAGCCCCCACCACCAGATAAATCGTCAACCCCAGGTTGAGCACCAGCAGGTTTACTGTCATCAGTGGGGTCAACCAGATGAAAACCAGCCCAGCCGTATAAAGCGGGTGGCGCACCCAGCGGTACAGCCCACTCGTGACCATTGGCGGATTGCTGTCGACCGACTTCACCAGCAGCTGCTCGAAACCCAGGAAAATCCACACACCAGTTTGCAGCAATCCGATGACCAGTACCACAATTGCCAGTAGCTGGCCTGCCAATGCCAGGTAGGTCCAGGGTGTGGGAATAACATACAAAACCTCTCCAGGATATAAAGCCAGCAAACCGAGGAGGGGCAAGAAAGTCAGGATACCGATCAGGTTGAAAGCCAACCTGTACCAGCGGTCAGATCCTGGTCCAAACCATCGACGAACACGTGCCTTGGTCCCCGCGGTCGCTAGCAAGGAGTGTACGAATCCATAGACCAGGACTGCAAACAGGATCACCAGGGAGGAGAGATTCATTGAGCGCTGAATCCCCCTAGTTCCAAGATCTTTCCCACAGACCTTACCACGAAATGAGGGTACCAAGCCACACCAAACATTTCCAGCTGGATATCTTTCTTATAGGGGGTTACCTGGATCTCGGTCGTCTGGCCGGCGATCTGCTCCCAACGCTCATTCACCTCTTCCAAAGCAGCATCCTTATCAGCTTGGATATCCTTGATTTCTTTTTCATACTCCTCGATCGCCTGGATCGATTCCTTGACATCTGCCTGCGCCTTTTCGGTCATGCGCCGCTTGGAGAGCGAACTGGAAAGACTTTTCCGGCGGCGGCTGAATAAGCTCAGCACAGTCTCGGCGTGGGTCCCGTATTCCTCCATTTTACGCTGGGAGAGCTCGGATTGATCTTCTTCCAGCTCACGCTGCTCACGCTTTAGCTTTGAAATCACGCTGTCGATTTTCTTGTCAAACTTTTCTTCGGTCTTTTCGAGTTCAGCCTGGCGGCCCTGTTGGGCCGCTTCTGAACACATCCTGCGAAACTCTGCCTGCGAGACATCAGGACCTGCATAAATATCCAGCTCTTCATTGGCGCGCACAGTGACGGAGGAATTGTGGTAATTCCAATCCAGGAAATCCTTCTCCATGGAGGAGATGATCTTGGGGTCCGAGAGCGGTGCTTCTAAAGAACCGAAACGAGACCCCGGGTTTGATTGGTCATCCATTTGGTCCAAATCGATGCTGTGAGCCGCGATCTCCTCCCAACGCATTACACCCCGCCGGTCCGGATCCAGGGTCAGGATGGTGTTTACTTGCTCGTAATCCAAACTGTATTTGCGGTTGAGGTAGCGGATGCGGGCTTGAGCGAGCAAGGCAGGTTTATAGATCAAGCTCAGCCTGTGTGCATCTTCCGGGATTGTACTCCCGACAGCTGAGAATGCCTCCGAGAATGAAAGGTTATTGGGAAGAAAATATTCTGCAACCCCACCGGGGATCGCGGGCTGCGTACTTGAGCCCGGTAGTTCCTCTGCCTTCTCTTCTGATATTTGGGATTCAACAGCTGCAGCGATTGGTGCCTCAGGTTGACTTATCTCAGCAGGGCGCTCTGCACCTGCCAGCTGGTTCGCAGCCGGGATTTGGGCACGTGTCAAGGGGCCAGCCAGGTAGTTCATGGCCCAGCGGGTCTGGAAGAGCTGCGGCTCCTGCTCATGCACGTTATGCAGCAGGAAAACCCGCTTCCCCAAAGATGAGATCAGGCGGTCATATGCCTGCCGGTCCATATTGGGAGAGGCACCCTGTAAGCCATCCAACAAGCGCTGCTTGTCCTGGTCAGTTTGCAGTTTTCCGATGAACCAGGTTCCCGTATTGGAGAGCCCCTTATAGTCCAGGTCAACCGGATTCTGGGTCACCAACACTAGGCCCACACCGAAGGCACGCGCCTGCTTGAGCATGCGCAGCATAGGCTCCTTGGAAGGGGGATTCTGGGTTGGCGGCAAGTAGCCAAAGATCTCATCAAAGTACATCAAGGACCGCAAGCTTGTCGTTCCAGCCTGGGTGCGCATCCAGGCTTCCATCGCCGAAAAAAGCAGGGTGACGAAAAACATCCTCTCTTCATCAGGTAAATGGGCGATATAGAAAATGCTGTGTCGCGGGCGGCCATCCGGGGTGTAAAGCAGACTCTGAATATCCAGTGGTTGCCCTTCCAACCAGACCTGGAAAGCGGGTGCTGCCAGGATGTTATTCAGCAGCATCGCCAGATCGAAACGATCCTTCTCAGGGAAGAAGGTATTGACATCAAAAACGCCTAATTTCGAGAAAGGCGGGTTCTGGGTCTGCAGGATTAATTCACCCAGGTCTAGACTTTGCCCCTGGCTCCAGGCACTCTCGAAGATATTCGCCAGCAGGATATGTTCCCGCGAACGCACCGGATCGATATCGCGCATGCCCACCAAGCCCAGTACGGCAGTCACGGTAGCCGAGATTTTCTCGCGCAGCAGCTCTTCATTGCCTTCCCAGGGGATGGGAGGCGCCTCCAATGATGCCAGGATGCTGACCGGGACTCCAGAGTCTGAACCCGGTGTGTAGATAGTAAATTGGGCTGCTTCTTTCAATGCTTGCAGCCGGTCCCCTTGAATACCCCATTTCGCCAGGCCATTCCGCCACATATCAGCTGTGCTTTCAGCAACCTGTTCGACCGTCTTATCCTCCCGGCGAGCCTGGTCAGCGTCCACCCAGGGCTGGAAATCCTGGGGAGCCAGGTCCGGGAAGTGCAACAGCAGGTTAGTTATATCCCCCTTTGGATCGATCATCAGGGCTGGCAATCCATTCAAAGCAGCTTCCTCCATCACATCCACGCACAAGCCAGTTTTCCCAGAACCAGTCATGCCCACCACCACTGCATGGGTGGTCAGGTCGTCTGGATCATATTGTGTCGCCTGTGCGGTCGTCTCGCTACTCTGGGAATCGAAATCCCGCCCAATATAAAAGCTGCCCTGTTTACCCATACCATCACTCCTGGCCTGCTTTAATCCTAAATAACATTCCTACTTTCCAGCATAATAAATCCGGTAGATCCTTCCACCGGCATCTTCCGAAACCAGCAAACCGCCATCGGCAGCGGTAAGCACGTCCACCGGTCTACCCCAGCTGCTGCCATTATCCAACCAGCCTGCTGCGAAATCTTCCACAGCACCAATTGTATCCCCTTCTATAGGGATACGCACGATCTTATAACCCACAGGCTGGCTGCGATTCCAGGAGCCATGCAGGGCGACGAACAGATCACCCTGGAATTCTGCTGGAAAAGCCGCACCTGAGTAAAATTCCAGCCCCAGGGGCGCGGAGTGAGCCTGCATTTCAACCAGCGGTGCTTCGATATCCTGGCAGCTGTTCGGCGAACCCAAATCGGGATCAACGATGCGCCCCGAGTGGCAGTATGGCCAGCCGTAGTGCTTCCCGTCCTGGACGAGATACACGGTCTCAGGCGGCAGATCATCACCCAGGAAGTCGCGCCCATTATTCGTCGCCCAAAGTTCATCCGTTCCTGGGCGAAAAGTGATCCCTACTGCGTTGCGCAGCCCGTCAGCATACACCTTTTCCCCGCTGCCGTCCGGGTTATAGCGCATGATGGTTGCGCGGCGCGGATCATCTTCTTCGCAGATATTGCAGGATGATCCGATCGAAACAAACAGATCGGCATAATCAGGACTGAATAGGACTGTGCGGGTATTGTGTCCGCCTGTGGGCAGATCATCTATGACCACCTGCGGCTGCTCAAAGGATGACTTTCCTTCAAGGGGCGGGAAACGCAGCACGCGTGTTGTCTCGCCGACATACAGGCTACCATCCTTGTAAAATGCCAGGCTGCTGGGGGCGTCCAGACCCTCTGCTAGTATCTCCACCTGGTCAGCCTTACCATCCTGATCCAGATCGGGAAGCCGCAGGATACGACCAGCACCGCGCTCTGCTACGTAGACCTGCCCATCAGGACCGAATGCCATCATGCGCGGCCCGTCTAACCCATCTGCGAACAGCGA
>JBJYXV010000005.1:25321-67705 GCA_046260155.1 Anaerolineales bacterium | reverse complement strand
CGATAATGTCAGAATATTTTGTTTTCGAAAGGAAACCAGTAAGAAATTGTGAGTATTGATCAAGTTTGAAAATTCAAACTTATGCACAAATTTTATCACTTGTAATTGGCTTTCTGATGAATCCTTGAAATTAAACCCAGGATAATCAATATCTAGATCCTAACAGGAAATACCTATATAATGCAGAGGGGCATTGGCTGGAAATTCATGTAGCATAATGGATTGCTGACAATGAGCTAGAGATTATTGTTCAAGAGAACTGGTAATTGAGCATTAATTCATTCCGGTATCCCCAAGGTTATTAGAATGAAATACAAGACTTAGATTAACAGAATCAGCCTCATCTTCCATAGATCCGGGGGGGGAGTGAAAAAAATGAAGCTCTAATGAAAGTAGTCCAAGAGATACAGATTTACGTTCTTGTTTTGCGGGTTGTATTGAGATTGGTGTTTGCGTTTACCTAGTTGGATATTTCAGATGTGAACCTTAGAAAGTGGGGGAAAATGTGTTCAAACATACTGGTGGCGGTGAAACTGAACGTATTTCAATACCAGTGAGGAGTTGTTCTTATAGATAGATTTGATTTCTTATTTGCGGATTATACTGCAGCGCGAGAATCAACCCCATCCAGAGTGATAAGTTTGCTGAGATCTGCTGATTGCTTACCTGGCCGGGGTCCCTGTCATCCTCAACGTAGAATTGAGCTTCCAATTTTTCAAGATCACGATGCGCTTATTCTTGCTTCGCGCTTATCATTGTTAGCCAGATCCCAAGTGGATCTGCAATTTATATGTCAATGATGGAATTGAGGCAATGATAACCATTAAGTTACCCTTGTAGATGGTAATCAGAAGAGTTTGGATGATCAAACTGTTACACTTAATTGATCAGAAGGTTGAATTATTTAGATAAGAAATGATCTTTTCATCGATTTGCTCTCTAATCATTCGAAAAGCAGTAAATCGAGTTTGCTCATCTCCTTCAATTTTCGCTGGATCAATAAACGGAATATGGATCTGTTTGCCGGGAGATAACCAAATGGGACAATCTTCTGCAGCCGAGTCACATACCGTGATTACTAAATCAAATTTCTGGCCAAAATATTGACTGGCATCTTTTGAATAACCTAGGTGATGAATCCCTATTTCTTCCAAGACTTTTATAGCTAACGGATGCACGTACCCCGCAGGCTTCGTACCCGCGCTAAAAGCTTTCCACTTATCACTCAATTTCCAATTCACAATCGCTTCTGCCATTTGAGAGCGACAGGAATTACCGGTACATAGGATCAGTACTTTTTTTGTCAATTTTCAACCAAATATGAATATTGGTTAAGTTATAAGTTTCTTTCAAACATATCCAGCTCGTCATCTGTGTGGTCAAATTCAAGCATTTCACCGGTTACCATATAGATTGTACGTTCGCATATATTCGTAACCCTGTCTGCCATTCTCTCGAGATTATGTGCTGCCCATAATAAATAGTTTGCCCTGTCGATAGTCGAAGTGTCATCCATCATATAGGTTACCAGCTCACGGTAGACCTGGTTATATAAGTAATCAACCTCATCATCTTCCTTTGGGATTTCACGAGCGGACTCTACATCTCCGGCGACAAATGATCCTAGCGCTCTATGCAGCATATTGATGGCTTTATCAGCCATGCGTGGAATGTCAATTAATGGTTTTACAAGTGGTTCCGTGCCCATTAGGACATTTATCCTCGCGATTCCTTTTGCATAATCTCCAATTCGCTCTAATTCGGTGATGACCTCTAATATCGAGGCTAACAATCTCAAATCTTTCGCCATAGGTTGCTGGGTTGCGATCAAGGTGATACAACGGTTTTCCAATTCGAAATGTTTCTTGTTAACTTCCTGGTCGCCAAGATAAATCTTTCTGGAGGCATCCAAATCTCGGGCTTTTAATGAATTAACAGATGCTTTTACTGCTTCTTCAACCATGCTACCCATGACAAGAATTTCATCGAGAATTTCTTTTAACGATCGGTCAAGTGTTTCTCTGGGATTTATTGCACTCATAATACTAATCTCCGACTAAAAATGTATTTATCCAAAACGACCGGTGATGTAATCTTCAGTCACCTTTTGTTTTGGATTTGTGAATATCTGGTTTGTTTCACCAAATTCCATCAAGAAACCAGCCCTATCGTCCCCCATGGTAAAGAATGCTGTGTAATCCGATACACGTGCTGCTTGCTGCATGTTATGAGTCACAACAATAATCGTATAATTTTTGGCAAGTTCTTTCATTAATTCTTCGATCTTTAGAGTGGCAAGGGGGTCGAGAGCTGAAGCCGGCTCATCCATCAGTATGATAGCTGGTTTGATGGCAATTGTCCTGGCGATACATAATCTTTGCTGCTGGCCTCCTGAGAGGGAGAGCCCGCTTTGATCTAATTTATCCTTGACCTCCTCCCACAAGGCTGCGCCAACCAGCGCTTCTTCAACCAGGTTATCCATTTCGGATTTTGAGCCTTTAAAACCATTAATTTGGGCACCCCAGGCGATATTTTCGTAGATTGTTTTTGGAAAGGGATTAGGTTTTTGAAATACCATACCTATATGTCTGCGGACCTCGACCGGATCAATGTTCTGATCATAAATATTAATTCCATAGAAAATAACTTCCCCGGTCGCGTGGGCAGTTGGTACGAGTTCGTTCATGCGGTTAAAGGCACGCAGCATTGTGCTTTTTCCACAACCTGAAGGTCCTATTATAGCGGTAATTTTTTGTTTTTGAATTTCAAGGCTGACTTTCTTCACTGCGAGAAAGTCGCCATAGTAAATGCTCAAATCTTTTGCAACAATAGCATTCTTGCCATTGGTGTTTCCTGATATATCTTGGTGTATCTGTTGTGTCTGGTAGGTCATTATGAGTATCTCCTGCTGTAGCGATTACGCAACAACACTGCAGTAGCATTCAATGCCAGCAGCAGAATCAATAAAACGATGATCGCTGCTGCAGCAATATTTCTAAATTCCGCTTGGGGGCGGGCAGTCCACTGGTAAATCTGGATCGGTAAGGTAGTGAATTTTGAGAACGGCCCGTTGGGATCGATGGTAATAAAAGTTGACGCGCCAACTACTACAAGTGGGGCGGTCTCTCCAATTGCACGGGACATGGAAAGGATGGTACCTGTAAGGATTCCAGGAATAGCATTCGGCAGCACATGATGCCATACAGTTTGCCATTTGGTGGCACCTAACCCGTAGCTAGCCCTGCGGATCGAATTTGGGACAGACCGGATCGCTTCCTGGGAGTTGATGATGATCATGGGAAGGATCAATAATGCTAAGGTTAAGCCAGCAGCGATGATCGTTCGCCCATTAGCAGTTGTCGGATCATCAACAAGACCGAATAGTGCACCGCTTGATATAGGTTCAAGTGCGCGAACAAAAATTGCTAAACCTAAAATACCGTAGATGATGGATGGGACGCCAGCGAGGTTATTGATGTTGGTCTGGATGACACGATTTAAATAGTTGTCGACCGCATATTCTTCGAGATAAATAGAAGCGCCAACCCCCAACGGGAATGCAATTATGATCGTGATGGCTATAATCCAAAGAGAACCTAGAATAGCCGTTCGAACACCAGCTTTCTCTGCATCACTGGATTGAGGGGAGGTGATAAAATTTGGATTCAACCAGGAAACGAATTCCGCTCTTGCATCAGGATACTTCTCGTCAATTTCAGTGAGAATCTCATTTCGATTAAGGATGGAGGGAACAAGGTCCCAGGTCTCCACAATTTGTGGTTCTACGACTCTCTCCTGGACCAGTGCCAAGACATCTTCCCTGGTTCTTTCCTCGAATGGCTTTTCGCTCTCGTATCTACGAAAAAGACCCGTAGAGACGTTTTCTTGGAATATCATGGTCAATTGTTTTTTTGAGAGGTCTTCTAAAGGAACGCCGTCGATCGATAAAGTTGCTGGGTCAATGCTGTATTCAATCGCTACCAATCCAAAAGCACCATTGACAATATTGTAGAGCAAGGTTATTAAGGCGATGATACCAATTAATGTAGAGGCTTGAAAAACCACCAGCCAGAAACGACCTATCTTGTGTCGACGAGAAAGATTGGTTTCAAACAGCAAATTGGTTTGATCGTTTTGTTGGAAAAGTTCAGTACTACTCATTCGTATACCTCTCTATAGCGGCGGACGATGATCTGGCTGATGATATTTAAGAATAAGGTCATGAAGAATAAAACTAGACCAATGGCAAAGATGCTGTTGTAATCGATCGAGTCATAGCTGATATCCCCGCCGCTGATTCTTACGATGTGTCCGGTCATTGTTTCCGCAGCCTTAAAGGGGTTTAAGGTGAAATTTGGCCCAGCACCAGCAGCCAATGCAACGATCATTGTCTCGCCGATCGCACGAGAAATCGCCACGATGAAAGCTGCCATAATCCCGGAAATCGCTGCGGGTACGACAACCCTTACCGCTGTCTCAAGTTTAGTTGCTCCAAGTGCATAGGCGCCTTGTCGCAGGCTATTCGGAACAGCACTCAAGGCATCCTCGCTCATTGAACTGACCAGCGGGATAACCAGGATTCCGATCACGACACCCGCTGAACCAGTATTGTAAATCTCGACAACACCGGAGCCCAATAATTTCTGTAATAGGGGAGTAAAAAAAGTCAGTGCAAAATACCCATAAACTACCGTGGGAATTCCAGCCAAAATTTCTAGAATAGGTTTCAACAAATTTCTAGCTCGTGGAGAAGCATATTCACTGAGATAAATCGCGATCGATAGACCGATCGGTATGGCAACCAGCATTGCAACTAAACTAGTGACAACAGTGGCTGTAACAAGTGGTAGAATGCCAAATTTTCCAATCTGGGGAATCCACTCCGTTCCGGTGAAGAATTCAAGCAATGACACTCGACGTTCCTGGAAAATATCGGTACCAGCGGGGTGTGGAACAGCTTCTGTATCTTGATATCCGCGCTCCACCAGGATAGATGATCCTTGTATGGATTTGAGATACATAATCTCTTTACTTAGGCGTATAATTGTATCTTCGTTCAAATTTGCACCGCTTTCACCGATGCGGATCAACGTTTCATCTGCTGAAATTTCATAAACGATTGGTTTGTTGGTCGCCTCCCACATTTGACTGGCAAAGAATTTCCAAGATTCTTTTCCAAGAACATATATGATTCCAATGGTTGTTAAAATGGATATTGCTCCACACAAAAATAGAAACGTTTGAATTGTGCTTTCCCCCAATCGTCTTCTCTTTCGAAGGTTGAATTCAACTGCGACATCGCTCGCAATATCTTGTGAGCTTGCAACTTCTGTGCGATTTGCCATTCAAAATTTTCCCTTAGGTATCGGATTACTCAAAATTATCATAAATCGTATTAGGCTGGCATATAGAACCCTCGAAAGAGCCTTTATATGCCAGCCTATTTTCTTATTTTATTTTACATCAAATTATTAAAATGATGTTTTTTACGGCATGGCGTCCAACCAGGCTTGGCGGGCTGCATTTAAGGCATCATCGCTTGCAGGGAAGTAGCCCACGTCAACAATTTCTTCATTGACATAAGTCAAGACGAAATTGAGCCAGGCAGCAACCTGTGGCTTGCTTTGCATAATGTTTGCATCTGAATACATGAAGAGTGGGCGAGCAAGGGGGTAATCACCACTGTCAACGGTTTCACCATTGGGTTCTACACCTTCAATGGAGAGGATCTTGAGCGTGTCCTGGTTCTCATTGTAGTAGGCGTAGCCGAAGAAACCAACCGCATAGGGGCTGCCGATGATACCCTGGACGAGTATGTTGTCATCTTCGCTGAGCTGGGTGTTGGAAGCAGACAGGATGGGTTCTTCATCCTCATCAAAGACCTCTTCCACGAAGAAATCAAAGGTACCGCTGTCGGTGCCGGGGATGTAGCGCAGGATATCTTCCTCGGGCCAGGCGGGATTGACATCAGACCATTTCTCGGCTGGTCCAAAGATTTGTCTCAATTCATCGTAAGTTGCGTTCTCGAGGAAGTCATTCTGCTGGCTGACGGTGACAGCGAGGGCATCGGTACCAACACGGAACTCGATGGGTTCCCGGCCAATACCCTGGCAGCTCTCGACCTCAGAGTCCTTGATAGCGCGGCTGGCATTGGAAACATCCGTCTCGCCGGCGACGCAGAAGCGTTCGTAACCTGCACCGGAGCCGATGCTGTCAATGGTAATGTTACCGGAATATCCTTCATCCTGGAAGCGTTCCGCCATACGTTCGGCGAGTGGGAAGACTGTCGAACTGCCCGCAGTGACGACATCACCGGATACCTCTAACGGGTTGACTTCTGGAAGTACTACCCCCATTTCCTCTTCCGCAGACGGTTCTTCTGCCATTTCTATCGACATGGCGTCCAACCAGGCTTGACGAGCTGCGTCTATTGCATCGACACTTGCAGGGAAGTAGCCCACGTCAACAATTTCTTCATTGACATAAGTCAAGACGAAATTGAGCCAGGCAGCAACCTGTGGCTTGCTTTGCATAATGTTTGCATCTGAATACATGAAGAGTGGGCGAGCAAGGGGGTAATCACCACTGTCAACGGTTTCACCATTGGGTTCTACACCTTCAATGGAGAGGATCTTGAGCGTGTCCTGGTTCTCATTGTAGTAGGCGTAGCCGAAGAAACCAACCGCATAGGGGCTGCCGATGATACCCTGGACGAGTATGTTGTCATCTTCGCTGAGCTGGGTGTTGGAAGCAGACAGGATGGGTTCTTCATCCTCATCAAAGACCTCTTCCACGAAGAAATCAAAGGTACCGCTGTCGGTGCCGGGGATGTAGCGCAGGATATCTTCCTCGGGCCAGGCGGGATTGACATCAGACCATTTCTCGGCTGGTCCAAAGATTTGTCTCAATTCATCGTAAGTTGCGTTCTCGAGGAAGTCATTCTGCTGGCTGACGGTGACAGCGAGGGCATCGGTACCAACACGGAACTCGATGGGTTCCCGGCCAATACCCTGGCAGCTCTCGACCTCAGAGTCCTTGATAGCGCGGCTGGCATTGGAAACATCCGTCTCGCCGGCGACGCAGAAGCGTTCGTAACCTGCACCGGAGCCGATGCTGTCAATGGTAATGTTACCGGAATATCCTTCATCCTGGAAGCGTTCCGCCATACGTTCGGCGAGTGGGAAGACTGTCGAACTGCCCGCAGTGACGACATCACCGGATACCTCTAACGGGTTGACTTCTGGAAGTGTAACTGAATATCCACTTTGTTCTTCATTCGGTTCATCCATCGTTTCTTCAGATGCTACAGCTTCTGTCTCCATTGGTTCTTCAGTTGCGGAGGAAGCTTCTGTTTCCGATACCTGCGTAGCTGGGGAAGCACAGGCAGCTAGAATTACAGAAGAAAAAACTAGAATGGATAGAATCAAAAATATTGATCGTTTCATTTATTCACTCCTATGAATTTTTAGTGATGATTTTTTGAAGCTTATCATTCATGGGTTAACATGCTTGAAATGGAATGTTAAGGATCGGTTAAATGAGGATTAAGTGTTGAAGACAAATCGTGATGAGTAAAATGAATTAAAAGCGACTTCAGGAACAAAACTGGAACCGCTCGAACCGTAAAGGACTAGCAAAAGGAATGGAGATAGTGTCAAGATCGTACAGACAAATAATCTTTGTGATCTTCCATGATTGGTTTGAATGATTTGGGATTCGTCTCTTCGAAATTTTTATGATTGGTAATCTCTTGTAAATTTTGCTGTTTGAGATCTATTCTTTCATCCATCCTTGCTTCAGATCTTATCGAACCTCCTCTGATTAATATCCAGAGAAATATTGCAGTGAAGAAGCTGATTATAAGGATTAGCGCGATTATTTTTACTAACATAATTCTCTCCATGAGAGTTAAGATATTATTTTTCGTAATTACCAAGGTGTGTAGCGTCTAGTAATACGTTTGATGCTCTTGCCATTTTCAAGAACTGATAGGGTGAACCAGCCTAATAAAACATAAACACCCAAATTGGGGAGAGTAAATGATCTTGGGAAAATAATTGCTTTGCCTTTTTTGCGGAAGTCGCTAACTTCGGGCAGAAATTTTACAATTCTCTCACTCGATGTATTGAAAAAACACCATTCCTCGGGGATATTGTTCGTTTTTTCCCACTTCAATTGGTGGCCATCCTTGATCAATAAGTTGCCACTCCCAATTCTGTTCAATTCAAACATCGCAACAAATTCACGTTTATTGGTCCAGATGCTGATATTGGGTGTCGAGTGTGAAGTGCTGCGGAAAATCCAGCTGCCACCAGCCACTTCTGCTGTGGCAGTTATTTTCTCATCTGTATATATCAATTTTCCAACGATCTTTTCTTCTGATAACAGGTGAAATGATTTTTGTATCGAAAAGGTTTTTTTTAGAATCAGGTTGGGATTCGTCCTTATATCTAAAGTGTACATGATCTATTGTCTTTTCATGTTTCAAGCACTTGGATGGGAAAGTTATTCTGGAGCCAAGAGACTTATTTTGGCGATCTTTCGCATCGTTTGTGCTAGATTTAGCAAACCAGGTAATTTGATTCCCTATTATTGATTGCATGGGTGCGAAGAATCTGCTCCACGCAAAATTCAGTTGATAATCATTTTTTATCATGGATACATTATCAGATTGCGAATGATTTATTAAATTTTTGTAAATGGATGGTAAATCGGAAATTAAGAAATCCAGGATGGAGGGGATGAAAAGTGAATGCAAAAATCCCCTTGAACATTATTTGGGCTGAGAAAATTATCCTAGATTAAGTTTGCTACACTTTAGGTACAGAAAAAGTAAATTTGCTGCCCCTGCCCTCTATGCTCTCAGCCCAAATCTCTCCCTGATGAGCCTCGATGATGTGCCTGGAAATCGCCAGACCAAGCCCAGTGCCTCCCCCTGCGCGTGCCCGGTCAGCTTTGTAGAAACGTTCAAAAATTCGAGGGATATCCTCTGTGGGGATACCAACTCCAGTATCAGATATAGCAAATAATATCTGTCTCTCGCTCTGCCGACAACTAACAGTGATTGATCCACCAGAGGGTGTGAATTTGATCGCATTATGGAGCAGGTTGACCAAGACTTGTTCCAGCCGCGAGTAATCAGCGAGAACTTCAGGCAAACCATCCGGGCAGTCGACTTGAAGAGAAAGACCACCGGTTTCTGCCTGCAGCCTCAACCTCTCGACGGATGAATTGATCAATGTGCAAGGTGCAACCGCCTCCAAATTGAGTGGTACTTTACCGGATTCGACTCGTGAAAGTTCCAGCAGCTCCTGGACGATTAAAGATATGGAATCTACCTCAATTTCAATGCGGTTTAAGAAGTGATTGGCTACCTTTTTATCGTTGAGGGCACCATCTTGCAAAGTTTCGGTCAAAGCTTTAAGGGACGCAAGAGGTGTGCGCAGTTCGTGGGAGATATTTGAAATAAAATCTTTGCGGACGATTTCGAGATGGCGAACACGAGTCACGTCATGAAAAACCATCAAGGTGCTCCCAGGAAGTGATTCCGAAAGCGGAATTGCCAATGCCTGGATCACCATTTTATCCGTGGATATCTCAATACTGTTTGTCTGGTCAAGATCGTTATCAAGGGTAGTTTTCCATAAATTTATAATCTCGTGATGGCGAGTCACAACAGCCAATGATTGTCCAACTGCAGCAGTCCCTGAAATGTCGAAAATTTTCTTGGCAGCGAGATTGATCATTTGGATGAGACCATGTTGATCTACGATCATTACGCCATCAGATAGCTGCTCAAGCACCATTTCAGATTTTAGCTGTTCCTGCTCGACAGTTTTCAGCTGGTTCTGTAATTCTAAAACGACTGCTTCGAAGGCATTTGCCAACTGGCCTAATTCATCCTGGGTGGAAAGGATTGGTGACAGGTTTAAATCCCTCATAGTCACCTGGTTGACTGATTCTGTCAGCTGCCGGATAGGACGGGAGAGGTATTCTGCGATAACTGCCGCCAGAATTAAAGCCAGGGCTAACCCGATCAGTGTGATGAAAAGGATGGGGTGAATGAAGCTGGTGGTATCCGCTCGAACCTGTTCGGTGGTGATGGCGATCCTGACGAAGCTAACAATGTCCCCATCCCGGATTACCGGTACAGCTGTATACATGAATTCCTTACTTTCAGTCCGGCTGTAGCGGAAGCTCCTCCCGGTTCCTTCTGCGATGGCTTGCTGGATTTCAGGACGGTTGAGGTGATTGTCCATTGTAAAACGGTTGGCCTGAGATTCACCTAAAACCGTACCATCGGTGGAAATAATGGTAACCCTCGCATCAAGGATTTCTGCGTTAGTTTTTGCGATGACATCCAGCTCATTTTCTTGGGGAGAGAAATTACCTTCATACCCGGCGAAGGATTCAGCGAGAAGGTTTGTTTCGGTAAGAATCTGTGATTCTAACTTTTCAAGACTTTGCTGTTGAAAGCTGTATGCCAAGAAGGCTGCAGTCATGAGCATAATCAATAGGACCAGCAGCATATATGGCAGGGCTATTCGCCAGCGGAGGTGAAGTCGCATATTACCCTTCGAATCTGTACCCAGCTCCACGCACGGTGATGATTCTCTGTGGAACAGCAGGGTCTATTTCGATTTTTTCACGCAGCCAGCGAACATGGACATCAACAGTGCGGCTTCCCCCGGTGAAATCCCAACCCCACACTCGATCCATGATCTGTTCCCTGCTCAGAACCTGTCTGCGGTGTCTTGCCAGAAAAAGCAGGAGATCAAACTCTTTTGGTTTTAAATTGAGTGGGTTTTTATCGAGACTGGCTTCATGGCGCTGGACATCGATAATCAAATTGTCAAATTCGAGAAGCTCAGATGGAAGTTGTGATTCTGCATCTTTATCTTCACGATCGAAGCGAACCCTGCGAAGCTGGGCTTTCACGCGGGCGATGAACTCGCGCATGCTGAATGGCTTGGTTAAATAATCATCCGCTCCCATTTCAAGGCCAAGCACCCGGTCGATCTCATCATCTCTGGCAGTCAGCATTAGGATAGGAACATTGGATTTCTTGCGCAAAATCCTGCAAACTTCATAACCATCAATGACTGGAAGCATGATGTCGAGTACTACCAGGTCTGGGATAATCCGTTCCGCACTCTCAACTGCAGCTTGTCCGTCGCCAGCAGTTGTGACGTCATAGCCTTGGCGGGTCAGGTTGTATGCCAGCGTCTCTTGCAATGTAGGATCGTCTTCAACAACGAGAATTTTATCTGCCACTTTTTTCCTCGTTGATTATGCCTAATTTACTCAGCAGCTCGGTATTTGAAGGTTCGCTGAGAATAGTTCCATCTGCAAATATGATGGTTGGTACGACTGTACTGCCATGGTTAACCTGGCGAACGAAATCTTTCCCATCCCGATCGAGATCGATGTTGATCCATTCAAATTCGATCTTGTGGTGGTTTAAGAGCCGTTTTGCGCGGAAGCAATCTCCACACCAGATTGTTCCATACACTTTGATGGTATCATTTTCCATCATCCACTCCAGAAGTTGTTGATTTTAGTTAAGGCATATTGTACTATTGCAAAACAGTATAATTACATCTACTTTCTGCTGTGAAAAAAACCATGGTTGATTATTACATTGGGACAATGGGATTCTCGTACCGGGATTGGGCCGGTGTTTTTTATCCATCTGGTGTATCCCCGAAGGATTATTTATCCCTTTACAGCCGTATATTCAATGCCGTGGAAATTGATTCAACATTTTACGGAATTCCCAGGATGAGTTCAGTGGCTCACTGGGGTGACCAATCACCATCGGGATTCAAATTTTGTTTGAAATTGCCTCGTTCAATCACTCACGAGGCGAAACTGGTTGATGTCCAGGATGAATTGGCAAGTTTTGTGAAATCAGCCTGTCATTTGGGCGACAAACTCGGTGTCATTCTAATCCAATTTCCACCCTCTTTTGATGCAGCAAATCAGGTGGTGTTTGAGCAGTTCCTGAAAGACCTGCCGGAAGAACAAGCCTTTGCGGTTGAATTCCGCCATCCATCCTGGTACGCCCCAAAAACAACACAACTATTAGCAGATCATGAGGTTTGCTGGGTAGCCAGCGAGTACCCAGGTGTTCCCCGGGAGGTAGAATTAACAACGGGAATGATGTTTATCCGCCTGGTTGGAGTACACGGGCGTTTCCGGGCACATAACCGGGAGCAAATCGATATTTCAGCTCAATTATCCAGCTGGTGGCAATGGATTCGGTTAAATGTGGATAATGTTCATACAGTTTATGTTTTCTTTAATGATGACTATGCCGGATATGCCCCAGGATCAGCAAATAGGTTGAAGCGATTAATTGGATTGCCAGTTGTTAAGCCTCAAATCCCCAAACAATTGAGATTTATATAGCGCAGTAATCTTAGAAAAACTACTATGAAATTAAAACGATTCGCAAAATATGCCTGGTTCGTGCTGATCTTCAACCTGGGAGTGATTCTGTGGGGAGCTTATGTCCGAGCAACAGGATCAGGGGCAGGATGCGGAAGTCATTGGCCGCTCTGTAATGGGGAGGTGATTCCCCGCTCTGACCAAATTGAGACCCTGGTTGAATTTACCCACCGCTTATCGAGCGGGGTAGCATTCTTGTTGGTCGCAGGAATGCTGGTATGGGCCTGGCGCATTTACCCGAAAGGGCACCGGGTGCGACGAGGGGCTATTTTTTCGATGTTTTTCATGATTACTGAAGCCCTCGTTGGAGCAGGGTTGGTCCTGTTTGAACTGGTGGCTGAGGATACCTCCACGGCAAGAGCCCTATCAATATCTGTCCATCTGGTAAACACGTTTGTTCTCCTGGCTTGCATCACCCTGACCGCCTGGTGGGCTACCGGGGGAAATGCTGTCAAGATTAATTGGGCAAATCTCCACATTTGGCTACTCCTGGTCGGCCTTGCGGGAGTTTTGGTTTTGGGTATGAGCGGGGCATTAACCGCTCTGGGCGATACACTATTTCCAGTGAGTTCAATTGGAGAAGGTATCAGCCAGGATTTTTCGTCCACAGCCCATTTCCTGATCCGGTTGCGCATTCTGCATCCGACAATTGCGGTATTTGTTGCAGTGTATCTGATTTTCATGACGAATTGGATAAATGCCCGGGTTCCCAAGAGGTTTAACAAGCAGCTCGGATGGGTGCTGATTTCCCTTCTTGTTCTTCAACTGCTGGCAGGAATTGTTAATGTCCTTTTGTTAGCACCTGTATGGATTCAGATGTTGCACCTGCTCATCTCAGACCTGGTCTGGATCAGCTTGGTTTTATTTAGCGCTGAATCATTGGGCCAGGATGATGCGGAACAAATCGTAAAAATGGATTCCAGCCTAACAGGTATGCCTGGATATAGTGAAGCATGAATCATTTAATCCTCCTGGTGGGTAGTTAATCATGGCATCAAATGGTTTTAGGCTATAATTCCGGCTATGGAAAATTCCCGTCTGCAAGTCAGATTAGAAGAACTGCGTAATGAGATCAGGTATCACAATTATCGCTACCACATCTTAGACCAACCTGTGATCAGCGACGGTGAATTTGACCAATTGATGCAGGAACTGTGGGAAATTGAGGCGGCGCATCCAGAATGGATCACTCCCGATTCGCCCACGCAACGAGCCGGAGCATCCCCAACCGAGCGATTTACCAAGCTCCAACATCCTGCTCAAATATTAAGCTTGGGAAATGCCTTCGACGAGAAGGAAGTGCGCGCCTGGTACGAACGGATTGCCAGGCTGGATGATCGTGTATTGGAAGCTGACTTCGTGATCGAGCCAAAGCTGGATGGATTAACAGTGGTGTTGCATTATCAACATGGGGTGTTCACACAAGGTGCAACTCGTGGAGATGGAACCATCGGAGAGGACGTAACATCGAATTTGAGGACAATCCGTTCACTACCGCTAAGAATTCCTGTTCAAAAAAATGGGGTCGAAGCACCTGAGACAATCGTTATTCGCGGCGAGGTATTTATTTATCTGGAGGATTTCGAAGAATTGAACCGCCGGATGGAGGCGTCCGGGGAGAAAGCTTACCTTAACCCCAGGAACACTGCTGCCGGTTCTCTCAGGCAGTTAGATCCTAAATTGACATCTGAACGACCTTTATCATTACTTACCTATGATATTGTCTCTGCCTCTCAGGCATCCTGGGATAGTGAAGTCAACCTTATGACATACTTGCAGAAACTGGGTATGCCTGCGGTAGATTGGACCTATTGTGAGGATATCGAGACGGCTATTGATGCTTCTCATGAACTAATGGCGCGCAGGCATGAGCTGCCGCTGGAAGTCGATGGAGTGGTGATCAAGATCAACGATCTTGCATTAGCCGCTGATCTTGGTGTGGCAGGTAAAGATCCAAGAGGTGCAATTGCTTATAAATTCCCTGCCATAGAAGTCACTACACAGCTCCTAGAGATCGGTGTTAATGTGGGCAGGACAGGGGTTTTGACACCTTATGCAATCTTAGAGCCTGTAGAGATTGGGGGCGTGATTGTCAAGCAAGCAACCCTGCATAATTTTGATTACATCCATGACAAAGATATCCGCCAGGGCGACCGGGTACTGGTAAAACGCGCCGGGGATGTGATCCCGTATGTAATTGGTCCTGTGGTTGATGTACGCAGCGGAAAAGAAGTCAGCTACACTCCACCAGCGAAATGCCCGGTGTGTGGTACTGACGTAGAACATATAGAAGGAGAGGTGGCCTGGTATTGTGTGAATGCTGCCTGTCCGGCCCAGGTCATCCGTAATATCGAGCATTTTGTTTCCCGGGGGGCAATGGATATCGTTGGATTAGGAATCAAGATTGTTGAGCAGCTGGTTGAGGCAGACCTGGTGAAAGATGTAGCTGATTTATATTCCTTGAGAAAGGATGATTTGTTATCATTGGAGGGTTTTGCCGAGAAAAAGGCGGATAATTTGATAGCTGCCATTGATGCGTCCAGGTCGCAAAATTTGAGCCGCCTGTTGAATGCATTGGGAATTCGCGGGGTGGGAGAAGTTGGGGCATTTGATTTAGCCCGACAATTTGGGGATCTTGACCGGTTAACTTCAGCGACTCTAGATGAACTGCTTCAAATTGAAGGGGTTGGTCCAAATATTGCGCAGGCGGTTGTAGATTGGTTTAATTCGCCCTCAAATCAAGAGTTGCTGCAGAGACTAAAATCTGCAGGTGTCTGGCCTGTTGAAAAAGAAACCACGGATAGATCAACTGCTGATCTCAAACTCTATGGACAAACCTTTGTTATTACCGGTACTTTGCCAAATATGTCCCGGGAGGAAGCAAAGGAGACGATTGAGCGGTACGGGGGAAAGGTTACGAATTCGGTCAGCAGTAAAACCAGCTACTTATTAATGGGTGACAATCCTGGTTCAAAATTCAACAAGGCACAAGAATTGGATGTTCCGATATTAGACGAGGCCGGGTTGCGCCAATTGATCGCATCATGAAATTGATTTAAAAATTAGGAGAGATGAGATGGATTTTGATACCAAGGATGATATCGTTGTTAGCCGGGTAAAGGCGATTACTGAGAGGCTTGAACGTCTCAGCCAGGAAGGCCTTTATTTTTACAATCAGCCTGTTACAGAGCTGCGGGGTGGTGCACGGGTATTAATTAACAACCGGGATATGGGAATGTATGCTTCCTACAGCTACCTTGGGTTAATTGGACATCCAAGGATTAATAAAGCCGCAAAAGATGCTATTGACCGCTATGGCACCGGCACACATGGAGTGAGAATGCTGGCAGGTTCACTTGACCTCCACAAGGAGCTCGAAGCAACAATCGCGGATTTTAAACGTGCTGAAGCCGCGGTCACGTACACCTCTGGATATGTGACCAATTTGACTGTGATCTCTTCTCTCGTTGGCCGGGGTGGTTATGTGATCTCAGATAAATTGAACCACGCTTCGATCGTAGATGGGTGTTTGATGTCAGGCGCAAAGTTTCTGCGTTTCCGCCATAACGATATGCAGGATCTTGAACAGCGATTGAAGAATTTACCCGGGGGATCGACAAAAATTATCGTCGCGGATGCTGTTTTCAGTATGGATGGCGACATCATTGACTTCCCCAAAGTCGTCGAGCTTTCTCGGAAATACAAGGCCTGGTTGATGATTGATGAAGCTCATTCTGTGGGTATGCTCGGTGACACCGGGCGTGGGATTGAAGAGTATTTCGGCATGGAAGGTACAGTTGATATCAAGATGGGTACACTGAGTAAAACTATCCCATCTGTCGGCGGATATGTCGCTGGTAAACAAGATTTAATCGATTTTCTGAGTCACGCCAGTCGGGCCTATATCTTTTCGGCTGCTTTGCCCCCTGCCCAGGCAGCTGCAGCAAATGAGGCATTTAAAGTGATTCTTGATGAACCCTGGCGGATGGAAAAACTGAAAGCCAATACTGATCAATTCATTAACGGCTTGAAGGAACGCGGGTTTGATACCATGCTGACTTCCACTGCAATCGTACCAGTATTATGTGGTGACGATGATCGAGCTTTTGCTCTGACACGTGCAGCACAGAATCATGATGTATTTGTATTGCCTGTTGTTTCGCCTGCTGTACCGCCTGGATTGGCCAGATTACGGGCAACGGTAACAGCTGCCCATGAACCGGACGAAATAGAATATGCGATGAATGTCATCGAAACTGCAGGGAAAGAAATCGGGATCATCTGATCAAGTTCGAACCCATACCAATCATCCAGTTAAAACCCGGGCGTGAAAAGCCAATTCTGCGCGGTCATCCCTGGGTATTTTCTGGTTCAATAGCCAAAATCTCGGGTATAAAAGAAATAGAGGTGCCTGGTGAAACGGTAAAGGTGGTCGATTCAAATGGGCGTTTCTTGGCCTGGGGTGCAATCAGTCCTAGATCACAAATCCGAGTCCGCATTTGGTCGTGGAAAGAGGAAGATGAAATTGGAGCTGATTTTTTCTACGATCGAATCAATGAGGCAGTTGAACTCAGAAAGCTGCTCATCAAGCCTGAAATGGTGGATGCTTACCGCCTCTTGCACGCCGAATCCGATGATATTCCCGGACTGATTGTTGATAAATACGACGAAACACTCGTCGTTCAATTTCTTTCTTGTGGTATAGAATTTTGGCGGGACACAATTGTTGGAATATTGGCGAAGATCACGGGCTGCAATCAAATCTACGAGAGGTCTGATGCTGATACCCGCAAGCTGGAAGGGTTGGAACCACGTAACGGCATTTTAATCGGTCCGGATATTACCCGTCCGATAAAGATCAGGGAGGGAGGGATCGAATATTGGGTTGATATTGTCAGTGGTCAAAAAACAGGTTTCTTTCTTGACCAGCGGGAGAATCGGTTTATTGTAAGAGAGTTAGCAGATGGCAGGACTATCTTGGACTGTTTTGCGTACAGCGGAGGTTTTTCAATATCAGGGTTGGCTGGGAGAGCATTAAGTGTAACCGCAGTTGATTCTTCAGCTGAAGCACTCAAGTTAGCTCGTGATAACCTGAAATTGAATCACTTTGATGAAAGAAGTGTGGAATGGGTAGAAGCAGATGTGTTCAATTTCCTGAGGAAACTCCGCGATCAAAACCATAAGTTTGATATGGTGATTCTTGATCCACCGAAGTTTGCCCCAACCGCAGCGCATGTCAAAAAGGCAGCTCGCGCTTACAAGGATATCAACTTGCTTGCATTTAAGCTGTTAAATCGTGGGGGGTTGCTGGTAACTTTTTCCTGCTCAGGAGGGGTCAGCGAAGATTTGTTTCAGAAGATCGTAGCAGGCGCAGCAGTAGACGCTGGTGTCGAGGCAAAAATCATTAGGCGTCTTGGGCCTGGTCCTGACCATCCCGTAGCGCTGACTTTTCCCGAAGGAACTTACCTTAAAGGTCTGGTTGTAGCGATTAAATAGATAGCACTTCCAAGGGGGAACTTGGAAGTGCTGCTCAGGTGGAGATGGCGGGACTCGAACCCGCGTCCGAAAGATTAAGTTCTCGAATATCTACGAGCGTAGTCGTTTGAGAGTTGTCGCTGGATGAGCTTCAAACGACAAAGGACCTCATCCAGCCAACCATTCAGATCCTAAGATCCTCTTTCACACGATTAATGGTGTCACGTGCGGCACTCCGACTTTGTGTCGCCCGATCTACCACCGGTCGGAGATCGGGGTAGGCGGACGTGACCCACTTTGGGGTCATACTCTTAGCTCACCGGTTAAGCGGCGAGGGGCAGAGTAGAAAGGTTAGTGCGGTTGGCACTTAAAGTTTACGCTGAGTTTACGAGTTCGGCGTCTCTCGGCTCGCAATCCGGAACCAGCCTCCTCCGTCGAAGCCTGTCATCCCCAATTGCATTCATATTATACCGCTTATTTTTACTCCAACAAAGGTGGTTTACATATTGTTTCTCCAGGATGATATACTCTATGAAACTTTTAATCCCTGGCGGTGTTACCTTAATTACGCTGGTGCACCTTGCCGATCGTGGTGAGGAAATTGGCTGAAATTAGCGATGAGCTGGCATTAAAACAAGCTGCACAAGGCGATCAAGAAGCTTTTGGAGTGCTATATGACCGCTATGTTGGCAGGATATACAGCTACATCTATTACCGCACCGGCAACCAGCATGATGCGGAAGACCTGACTGCCAGGGTATTCTTCCGGGCTATGCGGCATATAGAACATTATAAAGATCGGGGTTTACCGCTTTCAGCCTGGCTGTACCGGATAGCCCACAACTTGGTAGCAAATTGGCACCGGGATAACAGCCGGAAGAAAGAGATCTCGCTGGATGAGATTATTCTCGTCCGTCATAGTGGTGAGCTCCCGGAAGCAGTTCTGATCGATAACGAGGAAAAGGAAAGCTTGCTGCGCATAATCCACCGTCTTCCTTCAGATCGGCAGCAGTTGATCATTTTGAAATTTGTTGAACATATGTCAAACGCTGAAATTGGACAGGTAATGGGTAAATCAGAGGGAGCGGTAAAAAGTTTGTACCACAGGACTTTATTATCACTGAGAGGCGATTTTGATGTAATTATCAAAAGTAGCCCAACAGATGTCAGCTAGTTTATTAAATTCAACGCAGGAAAATATGGATAATTCGTCATCTTCTGGATTTGATCAAATTGAGAATGCGATGCATTCATCCTTGCAGCCAATTGCTCCTCGGCCAGAATTTGTTAAGAAGCTTCACAAGAGGTTGACTGATCCAATGGCTCCGACTGTACGATTTACCCACCAATATTCATCACAATTTATCTTACTGGTCTTGGCAACAATACTCAGCGGGTTTGTATTCATCCTAGCAGCCAGCAGGGTGATCATTTCACTGGTTCGCGAGTTCAGACTCACTAACTCCAGGTTTTAGTACCCGAAATTGCATAATTCCTGCTAAAGGTTTTCTCCGAGTAGTTGGCTTGCCAGGAGATCAACATCCGCGATCAGGTCTGCATCGATCGGCAGCTCATGTTCAGGGGTGGTGTGGATTAAGAAATGTTCGATTAATTCGCGTTGGTCCGAATCAATTTCTGGAGATGAGCACAAATATCTTAATCTCGCCAGCGCACTTTCGGTAGAGATGGAAGAGTTACTGCGGCTCAGGTATTCTCCAATAACATAGCCTGCTGCTCGACGTGCGCAGACCCTGGCTCGCCCCTCGTTACCGTTCTGCCGGGCTGCTTCTGCCATCTCTATCTCCTGGGATGCTAATTGTCGCCAATCTTGTTCCGTCATTTATCAAACCTCAGCCATCAAGTATAACAAGGATTACAGAAAATCGATTCCTACAATTTGACGATTCCCTCCAGACCAAAGTAGAATTGCGCTATCTGGTTTGTCCTATGGATAGCTGAAGAGATAATTTATATGGGACGTGATCTCAGAAAGTATGCCAAGCAAACGAATATCAGGCTGATTGTCGGTGGTTTGGCTCTCCTGTTTATTGTTGGTTTGGGCTTGATCTTATTTTTCTACGGATCGCGGGCAGCCCTGAGCGGCATGTTATGTATCCTGGTTGGATTAATCCCGCTGATCTTAATTTGGATTTTGTTTTTCATCCTGGAATTAATTACAAAGAGAGCTCAAGATCGATGAGTGATAAAACGAACAAAATTAAATTCGGGGAATGGGTTGTAAGGCAAAGGATTCCAGAAGGTGATGGAGTACATCGTTTGTTGCTTTTACTTCACGGTTGGACTGGAGATGAAGATTCGATGTGGATCTTCACACCTCGTTTGCCAAGCAGCTACTTAATCTTAGCTCCCCGTGGATTAACTGAAACTCATCTGGGGGGGTATGGCTGGGAAAAGGTTGGCAGCCGCAGCTGGCCAGGAGCAGCTGATTTTCAAGAAGCAATTGAGGCATTATTTGGGCTGATCCATTCTGTTTCGAGACCAGGTCTTCAAAACAATCAAATTGACCTGATTGGTTTCAGTCAAGGGGCTGCCCTGGCATACACCATGCTGCTGGAGTATCCCGAGAAGATCAACAAGCTGGCGGGATTATCTGGATTCCTTCCGGCAGGTCTGGAACAGAATATTTTCGAAAAAGCCTTATCCGGGAAGAAAGTATTTGTCTCCCACGGAACCAAGGATGGAATGGTACCAATTGAACAGGGCAGAATTGTAGTCCGGGAATTAAAATCTGCAGGTGCTGATGTCATTTATTGTGAGGAGGATGTTGGTCATAAATTAAGTCTTGGATGTTTCCGGGCGATGGATGCTTATTTCGAGCGTGAAGATTGAATGGAATTAAATTCAAACCTCCTGGTCTACAAAGGCCAGGAGGCTCGAGCACTCCTTAGTATTGCCGGATTGGAGAATGCTTACTTCTCTGCCTGGTAAGCCAGGGTTTCCATCACGATCGCATCGAGGCGTTCACGGGCGATCTGGGCAACTTTCGTCATCATTTGGTAGCCAAACTGGTAATCTGCCTCGAATTTCTCACGCAGCTTTTTAGATTCAAATTCAAGTAATTTGCATTTGTTCACTGCTTTCGCCCCAGCTCCCGCGGTATATGGGGGCAGGAGTGAGGTCCAACCGAAAACATCACCTGTACCGAAGGTGTTAATCACGACTTCTTTGTCTTGTTGGGGGAGTGAGGTAATCAAGGAGACATCACCTTGCATGATGACGTAGATTTTATCGATGTTATCACCTTCGTGGTGAAAATAACAACCTGGTTCACATTCGATTTCTTCTGCGATGTTCGCCAGCAGGTTGATTTGTTCAATTGTGAGGCCGCTGAAGTAGGGGTAACGGCGAATTAATTCAGGGGAGACCATATAGACACCTCGCTTTTCGTTTGCTCATTATACAGGGCGATCTCTTCCAACACGGCTTCGGTCACTTGCGGTATCACCGCTGCAACCGAGGGAGTAGGATGATCGCTGAAATCCATCACATTTTCAACTTCTATCGCGTAAATAGTGATTTCCTCTGGTAATTGCATCCCCATTCGGCGACCTGTTTCTATCGCTGTAACCAGGCTGGCATCGTGGGGAGATGCACTGTGTTGGGTTGGGCTGATTGACCTTAGATCATCCAAGGACATTTTGTGCACTTTTCCCGGACAGCAGCCATCGAGTCGCTGAAAGGCATCGACCAGGATTACCCGGTCATAGCCAATCATGCTCTCCATTAGGGTCAACCCACCGACGCTAACTTCACTGATGTCGATCGGGGTGTCCTCGGGCAGGCGCGCTCGTACCTGTTCTGCCACGAGGACACCGACTCCATCGTCAGTTAAGATCGGATTACCCAGCCCTAAGACAAGCATTTTCATTGGCAGGAATTTTCCGTATACTGGCTGAGCCGTTCTATTTCGTTCCCTTCCGCATCCCGGATTGTAATTTCAAGCGGCATCTGGCCAGGCAGTGAATGGGTTGCACAAGACATGCAGGGATCGTAATTGCGGAAAGCCATCTCGACTTTGTTCAAGAGTCCCTCAGTAACAACGGTACCTTTGGTGATTAATGTCTTGGCAGCCTTCTTGACAGACATCGTGATTGGGGCATTATTGTTCGTTGTGCCCACGATCAGGTTTACCTTTGTCAGGATACCATTTTCATCCGTCCAGTAGTGGTGGGTCAGCGTACCGCGCGGAGCTTCAACAGATGCGACACCTTCAGTTGGTGTGTTGGTCACAACCGGGCGAACATTGGGATCGGTGATTTCTGGGTCATCCACCAATTCTTGCATGCGCTCTGCTGCGTACAGTAATTCAACCAGGCGGGCCCAGTGGGTTGCAAGGCGCTGATGGACAGGCTGGTAGCGACCATTCACCTTCTTGCTGCCTAAGGTTTCGTAGAATTTTTCAAAAGCTTCCTGCGCCTTGGGGGTTGCCATACCATCCGAAACATTTAGCCGGGAAAGAGGCGTGCAGCAGTAAACACCACTATCCATCCCATCTGTGAATCCATTCCAACCTACATTCTTCAAATATGGGAATTTCAAGTACGACCAGGGTTCCACATGTTCAGCGACATGATCCGCGTAATCTTTGACCTCGTACTTCTCAAATTCCTTACCTTCCGGATCAGTAACGCGGATCTTTCCATCATAAAAATTCACATGATTGTTCTCGTCCACTGTACCCATGTAATAGGTGCTGTGGGCAAAGGTGTCTGCCAAAATCAGATCGACATATGCCTGGTTTGCAAGAACAATGTCATCGAACACTTTCAGGCTAAATAATGCAAAATCTACGTTCTTCTGGCAGATTTCCTTAAACTCCTCACGCTCTTCTTCGCTTATCGATTTGCTCCATCCACCTGGTATTCCTGCAACGGGATGGACGCCACGACCGCCAACAACCTTGATTACATGGTGGTTGCGGATACGTGTATCGATGACTTGCTTACCAATCTCCACGCCGACCTTGTGAATTACACCCAGAATGTTGCGTTCAGCAGCAGGTGCTTCAGGACCTACTACAAAATCAGGACCACCCAGGGCATAAAAGTGTGTTGTGTGATCGGTGACGTAAAAGGCCATATAAAACATCTCGCGGATTTTTTTCACCGCCGAGGATGGTTCTACTTGGAAGAGAGCATCCAGGGCTTTCGTGCCTGCCATATGGTGCGCTTCGGGGCAGACACCGCAAATGCGATTTGTGATACGCGGCATTTCTTCAGCAGGCCGTCCGACACAAAATTGTTCAAAACCCCTCAGCTCTGGAATTTGGAGGTAAGTATTTTCAACGTCGCCCTCCTCATTCAGGAAGATCTCAATTTTCCCATGCCCTTCAAGGCGGGTGATCGGATCAATGGTTATTTTCGTCATTTCACCTTACCTCCATTATCGCCATTTCCGTCAATCTTGACTCGCTGAAGCAGGGAATGCGCCATACTAAAGCGGTAGAAAGTGCCAGCTGGATCTGCTAATGTATCCATGACTGCGCCGATTTTCTCATCCAACACATGCTCATCTTCAGTGGCTTCTCCGACGTCTACGATAGAAGCAATGGCTGATAGCATTTTTGCTCCCTGGTCTTCGACACCGTCCAAAGGTCCATAACAACCTCGACAGCCCATGCCAACCTGTGGGCAGAGTGCCCCACAACCAGCCCTGGTTGCCGGTCCGACACAGACAAGACCCTGTTCGAGTAAGCACAATCCGGGTTCAGGTTGTATCTCAAAAGGCCGGTAAAATCTCGTGATGGTCTTGACATTCTTCTCCAGCGGACATTCCTCGCAAACAGCAACATTACCAGCACCGACGATTGAACCTGCGGGTGGTAGTGGTCCCCCATTGAGCAGGGCATTCACCACCACTTCTAGAACCGCCCAGATTTGGTGCGGTTCGGGTGGGCATCCAGGCAGGTAGTAATCGACATCCACGACCTGGTCAAGCGATTTGACCGTGTTGTAGAAAGATGGCAGAGTCAGTGTGCCTTCATCTACATGAGTCTCGACCAGAGGAACCACACCGTCAGGATTATCAATGCTTTCATTCTCCAGGTAAACAGTCTTGAATGTCGCATCTTTGCTGGTCAGGTTCGAAAGGGCAGGGATACAGCCTTCATAAGCACATGAACCATAGGCAACCAGCACCTTTGATTTCTTGCGCAACAATTTTGCCATTTCTTCATTGTCCGAGGTGCGGATGGCACCATTGAACAGGCAAACATCAATGTAGCCATCTGGATAACCCTCTACATCGCTCTGTTTGAAATCGGCGATACAAGGGAAGAAAGCCAGATCAAACACTTCATCGACCACCAAAATCTTGTCACCAATATTCAAGACGGATATTTCGCATCCTCCACAAGAGGCGGCCCAGTACATTGCCAACTTTGGTTTATCTGACATAGTTACACCTCCTCAACTTTAACTTCAACTTCGGCAGCTGCAACCGGCTGGTGTCCATTACCGCCTAAGACAGATTTACGCCACTGAAGAGGACCGAGAGCTCTTACCTCCTCGGTCATTCGGTCAACTGCATCGGCGAGGACATTTCCTTCTGATGCAGATGCCCAGACCAGTTGCACGCGCTCGGGTTCAATGCCCCACTGCTTTAGCATGCGCTTGAGCAGGATATACCGGCGAAGTGCTTTGATATTGCCTTCAACATAATGACATTCGCCTGGGTGGCAACCAGCGATTAGGACCCCATCAGCACCTTCCCGCAGTGCTTTCAAAACAAATTGGGGGTCTACCCGGCCGCTGCACATCACTCGAATGGCGCGCATATTGGGGGCATATTTCATGCGGGAAGTACCAGCCAAGTCTGCAGCCCGGTAAGAACACCAGTTGCATAAGAAGCCTACGATTACGGGTTCAAATTGTTCACTCATTTTTCTCCTCCAATTCAAGCTGGTACAGCCTGGCGTTCACGAACGTCCCAGAGAAGACCCTCGATTTCGGAAAGCACCTGGTCATTGGTAAAGTGGGCACCAGTGATAGCCGAGCTCGGGCAGGCGGCTACACATGTGCCGCACCCCTGGCAGAGCGCTGTAATAACTTCGGAAACTTTCTGGTCTTCGTGGAAGATAATCGCGTTATAGGGACACAGATCATTACAAATCCGGCATCCGGAGCAGGCCTCCTTGTTGATGCTGGCTCGAACGGGTTCCATCATCACCGTTCCCTGAGAGATTAATCCACCGACCCGGGCTGCTGCAGCCGCGCCCTGGGCGACGGAATCTGGAATATCTTTTGGTCCCTGGCAGGCACCAGCGATGAAAACTCCCTCGGTCATGGTAGCGATCGGATCCAACTTGGGATGCCGCTCAGTGAAGAAACCATTGAAATCACAGCCCATACCAAACATCAAGGACACATCCACTGAATCATGGCGAGCTTCCATTCCAGCACTGAGAATGACCATATCCACCGGAACTCTGCGCTGTTTTCCAATCAAGGTGTCTTCCGCCTGTACGATGAGTTTCCCTTCCTCCCCAGGCAGGCGAGCGGCGTCCGTTATATCAGCAGCTCGACCCCTGATGAAATGAGTTCCCTCCTCGAGCAGCCGGTTGTAGAATTCCTCATAACCCTTTCCTGGAGTACGAATATCGAGGTAGAAGTTATACACTTCAGCGTCGGGGACTCGTTCATGGACAAGATGGGCAAATTTCAACGAATACATGCAGCAAACTTTAGAGCAGTATTCATGGTAATTGTTGTCGCGTGATCCCACGCAATGGATGATGGCGACGCTCTTTGGTACTGTTTCACCATCTCTAAGGACGATACTTCCACCAGTGGGTCCAGATGCATTGACCATGCGTTCGAATTCAAGACTGGTGAAAACATTCGCCAGGCGTCCATATCCATACTGTGGAATGCGTTTCGAATCGAACAGGTCGTATCCGGTTGCCAGTATGACATTGCCGACTGGAATTTCGATCAATTCATCCTGCTGCTCAAAGTCAATCGCTCCAGTCGGGCAGAGGATCTGGCAGGCTTTGCATTTTCCTCTTTCGAAGTACGTGCAGTTAGGTGGATCGAGCACAGGGTATTTAGGTACTGCCTGCGGGAATGGCCTGTAAATTGCTTTGCGTTGGGCAAGTCCAGCTTCAAATACTTCATCGACTACTTTGCGAGGACATTTTTCTTCGCAAATGCCACACCCGGTGCAGAGTTCTTCGATCACATAGCGCGCTTTCTTGCGAACAGTTGCCTTGAAGTTTCCAATATATCCAGAAATATCCTCAACCTCACTCCAGGTGTAAAGGGTGATATTGGGGTGTTGGCCGACATCCACCATCTTGGGGGTTAAAATGCATGCAGAGCAGTCGAGCGTGGGAAAAGTCTTGTCCAATTGGGCCATATGACCGCCAATTGAAGGTTCCCGCTCAACCATCACTACATGATTTCCGGCATTTGCCAGCTCCAAAGCTGCGGTGATACCGGCAATGCCTCCACCAACGATCAAGGTCGTGGGGTTGATCTCAACCGGAATAGGTTCGAGCGGTTGGTGGTGGATTACACGTTCAACAGCAGCATCAATCAACGCTTTTGCCTTTTGGGTTGCTGCTTCTTTGTCGTTTGTGGCCCAGGAATTGTGTTCCCGGATATTCGCCATTTCAAACAAATAAGGGTTTAATCCGCCTCGCTCCGTGGCTCCCCGGAATGTTTTTTCATGCATATGCGGGGAGCATGCGGCGACAACGATGCGGGTAAGACCCTGTTCCTTGATATCTTCTTCAATTAGCTCTTGTCCAAGGCTCGAACACATGAATTTATAATCGCGAGAACAGACGACATTGGGTTGTTCTCCTGCCCATTTAGAGACCTCTTCAACATCGACAGTTCCGGCGATATTTGTGCCGCAATGGCATACATATACTCCTACTTTTTCACTCATCGGTTTTTCTCCTTCAATAAACTTGTAGGAATTTTGTGAAACTCCTTGTTATCAGTAAAAATTGAGTTCATGCCGGCTCCTTTGCGAATGTCAGGATGTGATCAGCGGAAACGAACTCGGTTCCAATCCCCAGCTTCTTGGGAGGTAAACCCAGCGCCAGGCCAATCAGCTGCGTGAAATAAAGCACCGGTATCTTGAAATCAGTACCGAATTCCTGGTTAATTTGCATCTGGTAGCATTCCAGGTTGGTCTGGCAGAGGGGGCAGGCAGTTGCAATTACATCTGCCTGGCTGTGCTGGGCATTAAGAAGAAGCTCGTAGATTAACTGAAAAGCTGCTGGCCGGCTGGTGATTAATAGTGATCCACCGCAGCAACGCAACCGATTTGCAAAATCCACTGGATCAGCGCCAATCGCCGTGATCAATTCTTCAAAGAAGCGTGGGTTTTCGACATCTTCGTGATCTTTTCTTGGCCTGACGATCTGACAACCATAATAAGGTGCCACGCGTAAGTCTTTGAGTGGGTGGGTAACTCTTTCCTGGAGAGTATCATAACCAACATCATCCACAAAAACTTCCATTAAGTGTTTTACCTGGATGGTGCCAGAAAACTGAAGGTTATCCTGTGCAAGGGCATAATTGATGTGATTCGCCAGGTCCTCATCTTCCTTTAAGTATGAATTAGCGAAATATGCATTCTTGAAGCAGGCACTGCAAGGTGCAACGAGATCGTGTCCTGCTTTTTCAGCCATTGCCAGGTTGCGCCCAACCAATGTATAAGCTAAAAGCTCATCCACGTGGAAGTATGTTGTCGCTCCACAGCAATTCCAATCTTCAAGCTCCTGGAGATCAATGTCCAAAGCTTTGGTGGTTTGGACTGAAGATTGGTGGTAGCTGGTTGCCATTTTCTCCAGGGAGCAGCCCGGGAAGTAAGAAAAGGTTTTCATCATGCTTCTCCCATGGGTATAATCCGGTTTGCCATTTTCTTGAAATTATCCAGTCTTTTAATTCTTGGAGGCAGAATTGGTAGCCTGCCTTTCAACATTAGAGTGGTCGCGGTGTGGGCTTCATTCAAGAATTCACGAACGCCATAGCTGAAGATGTAAGTAGGCGCCAGCACTGGCTCATAAGATCGCCCACTTCTCAAAATTGATTTGACGAAGGTTTCCGAGAATACCGGTCCAACTGCATCTTCATCATACAGGTGCTTCCAAATTGAGTAGCGTTTGAGGGCATACATCAAACCAGCAATATCGATCTCGCTTGGGCAGCGAACGGTGCATTGGAAGCAGGATGCACAATACCAATATGTATTGCTTTCGAGGACCTCTTCCTTGAGATTTGCGTTGATCATGGCGATCAAACGTCTGGGCGTGTAATCCATGAATTCTGCCACCGGGCAGGTGCCTGAACAGGTGCCACATTGAATGCAGGTTTTCAGTGGCTCTCCATGTGATGCGTGGAGGAGGTTTGCTACCTCCTCACTGAAAGTGGGTTTTTTAACCATGAGAATGATCCTAATTCTTGTCCATTTGGGATTTTCTCTCCTCAGCCATTCTTAGGAGAGTGCTTACCTTTTCCAACAATAAATCCGGTTCAACAGGTTTTTCGATCAATTCATCCGTTGGTACAAAACTGGGATGCACGGGTTGACCGGGGAACAGGAAGGCTATTTGCTCTCGCATACCCGTGATGATCAGGATTGGAGTCTCACGCAGCTTTTCATCGTTTCCAATCTTACGGGCAATCATGATGCCTTCTGCGCCTCTTCCCATTAAAACATCCAGTAAGAGGAGATCGTAATTCCCGGTCTTTAAAGCGTCAAAGCCATCGTCTGGATTGTATTTTGCATCAACCTCATAGCCTGCCTTTTCAAGGATTGCGGCTACTACTTCGACGAAATCTGGATCGTCATCAATCATTAATAACCTTTTCTTTGTACCCATGTGGGCCTCCTTATGTGTTATTAACTGTTTCAAGTAATTCGGATTGATTTTCTGTTTTTTCTTCTTCTATGGCAGGCAAACACAACTCAAAAGTGCTGCCTTGGCCTAATTCACTATCGACGGAAATACTGCCATTATGCGCTTCAATGATCCTCTTTGTGAGGGCAAGCCCAACACCGCTGCCGCGCTCTTCTTTGTTCTTGTCACTGGAGGTATAAAAATCATCAAAAATATAGGGAAGATCTTCTTTGGATATCCCGATACCATGGTCTGCTATGTTGATGATTACCTGGTTGTCAACCTGGTTTCCGGTTAGATCGATTTGGGTGCCAGCGGGTGAATACTTTATTGCATTTCCAAGTATGTTTACGATAGCTTCGGTGAGCGTTCCTTCATCACCCTGAACCATCTGCATATCAGTTGATATACTGGTGGTTATGGTGACATCCTTTCTGACTGCATGTTGTTCGACACTTTCGACAGCTTTGGAGATGACAACCGGGATTGATGTAGGTTGAAATCTTTCTTTGATTGTGTCGATATCGACGGAAATCGCCCGCAGCCAGGTGTGGATCAGGTTCATCAGGTCTTTTATGCGAATTTGAATTCTCTCGAACCGGCGTTTTTGATCTTCGGTAAGCTGTTCAGATAGCTCACCTGACAATAAATACAAATGCTGTTGAACGGCTGCCAATGGAGATTTGAGTTCGTGCGATACGATCGCTGCAAATTGTTCGCGCAACAATTCTTTTTCTCGCCGTAATGTCATTGTCTCCAAGACGAATTTCCTCTTTTCCATCCCTCGGCGGGTTATTGAGCGCAGCTCATCCGGTGTAAACGGTTTGGGAAGAAAATCAAAGGCACCCTTCTGCATCGCCTCAACAGCTGAGTCGATTGTGGCAAAACCCGTTATGACGATTGTTACAATGGCTGGATCAATTTCTTGGATTTTCTCAAGGACTTCGAATCCAGAAATCCCGGGCATTTTCAGATCCAGGAAAATTAGATCAGGTTTGAATTCCTCAATCAGGCTGACACCCAGCAGTCCGTTGTCAGCGGTTTGGAGATCATAATCACCACTGGCCAGAATCTGTGTGCAGGAATCAAGTACGATTTCTTCGTCGTCAATAACTAATATTTTGAATTTGGTGTCCATTATCTGGGACCTCTTCAGTTGTTTTTACAGGTAATCTGACTGTAAAAGTTGTTCCTTCGCCCAGCTCGCTTGCAACAGAAATGGTACCTTGGTGAGCTTTTACAACGCCATAGCTAATCGCAAGACCCAGGCCTGTACCATGTCCAACATCCTTGGTAGTGAAGAATGGATCGAAAATTTTCTCAATATTCTCCTCTGAAATTCCAGGACCTGTATCACGGAACTCTAGCTCAACTGAACGATTATCGTCTGTGCTGCGGGTGGTTACGATCAAAACGCCTTCACCCTCCATTGCTTCAGCCGCATTAATGATCATGTTCATGATCACGCGTTCAATCTGTGAAGCATCAATAACCATCATAGGCAGATCTTCCTGGAAGTTCTTGAGAATATCGATATTAAGAAATAGGGCTTGTTTTTCTACAAAAGAAAGACATTGTTCCATTACCGTATTGATGTTGGAAAGGGTTTTATCTGGTTTCCTTTGACGGGAAAAATCTAATAAACCACGGATGATGTCCCTGCAGCGAGTCGCCTGGCCTACGATTTTTTCAAGAGATTTCTTATTGGGATCTTCACAATCAGTATCCTCAAGCATCAAATATGAATATGTGACGATTCCTGTAAGTGGGTTGTTGAGCTCGTGGGCTACATTGGCTGAAAGCTGGCCGATCAGTGCAAGTCGTTCACTGGCCATGATCTTCTGTGTGGTAAATTCCTTCAGTTGCTCGTCTCTTTTCCTCAAGGCGAGGGCCATGGCATTGAATGAATCAGCTAAATATTCCAACTCATCCTTGGTTGATATTTTTACCTGTGCAGTTAAATCACCACTTGCTACAGCCTTGGATGCATCAATCAATTTAAATATGGGCACAAGTATCCAATGGGCGATGAAATAAGATACAACCACAGAGATCAGGACACCAGCAATCGTAATTGCTGCAAAGGTCAGGATCATACTCTGCTGGATATCTTTGTACTTTTCTTCCAGGACCCCGACATACAGAATGCCGATAATTTTTCCTGCAATATCACGAATAGGCTCGTATGCAGTAATGTACCAGGCGTTAACAACATATGCTCTCCCTATCCAAGGTTCACCTTCGCCGACGACCTGGTTGTAAACCTCATCCGTAACGCGAGTGCCAAGAGCACGATTGCCGTCCGCATTTTCTACATTGGTAGATATTCGCACATCATCCTGGAAGATGGTTGCAGTACCGATATCTTTTCCTTTGTACTGCAATTCTTCAAATACAGTTTCTTTAACTTTGTCGACGATTTCGAAATTCCTGTTGAGTAAGGTTCCCCCATAAAGGACGCCCAGCAGATTGTTCTCATCATCGAAGATGGGTGCGCCTGCTAACAGCATCATGCCAGCAGTTTCTTCTGTCTGGTCTCCTTCCCTGGCCAGTGGTGTATCGATAATGGACATGCGTGCTTGTTTAGCCAGCATGGGCGATTCCTGGCTCAACTCCTCACCAGAGATAATCAGCGTGGATGATTTAGGGCTTCTATCTTCGAGGACAGCTTTCACCAGCTTGTTATCAGATTGGTCGTCACCGATATGATCGATATACGTGGTCCTTAACAGCACCTTCCCGGTGTCATCGGTGAGGGTAAGAACATCTAGATTTTCAGCGTGCCGAACATCCTGGAGTTCGAAGTAAGCTTTGGTATAGTCTCCGGAAATCAGGGCATCCCTCAGGAAGAATCTGTTTGCATTTATCCGGACAGCAGAAGTAATCCTGTCCAAGTCTCCGAGATAAATTTCCCGGGCAGAATTGAGGTCATGTCGAACCTTATCCTGGGCTTCACTGAGGATGCGGTTGTTGATCAGTTGTATGCCAACGATCATATATATTGTGCTGATGAAGACTACGATGATCAGAAAACTGAGCACCAATTTAGCTGCAATTGGTAGCCGAATTTCTTTGGTTCTGGCTCGTAATACTTCAAATGATGCGAGCATACAAGCTGGTCCTTGCCTCTCCTTACTCTGTTTGGATTTGTTTAATTTCAACTGCTTCGACAAGCAAATCAGTTAAATCTTTAACTTCCAATTTGTCTTCAACGCCAGCTGTTTTGACTGCGTCCTGGAACATCACATAGTCTTTTGGACAGGCTACCACCAGGACCGATACTCCGGGTAGCGCGGCAGCTTCCTTGACCCTGATTTCTGCTGGTCGTTCGGATACTTCGGGCGGGTCCTCCATCCAGATCCGACCACCACCTGCTCCACAGCAAAAAGTGTTCTCACGGTTGCGCGGCATTTCGATCAGGTTGCAGCCCAGGGCTGTCATGACATTACGCGGGGCTTCATATTCCCCGTTGTAGCGACCCAAATAACAAGGATCGTGGTAAGTCACGGTGTAGCCAAGTTTCCGTGATATTTTCAATTGGCCCGAAGTAATCATTTGATCGAAGAGTTGCGTGTAGTGAAGCACCTCGTAGTGGTCATGCCCATTTTCAGAATATTCGTTCTTCAGTGTATTGAAGGAGTGAGGATCTGTGGTGACGATTGTTTTAAAAGTGCTTTTCGAAAGGGCAATCATGTTTTTCTCAGCCAGCATGTCGAAAAGCCCTTCTTCTCCGACCCTGCGCACATCATTTCCTGAATTATTCTCTGCATCGTAAAGCAAACCGAAATCAAGGTCCAGGGATTGGAAAAGTTGAGCTAGGAGCTCGGTTTTCTCCACCATGCTGGCATGGTAGGAAGCATAATCCCCGACGAACCAAAGGTATTCAACCTCTTCTCGCCGGGCGTCCTTGATCTTTGGTTGGATCGGTTTTGTCCATTTGGCTCGCATACGGTCTGATTTGCCAAATGAGTTTCCATACCGGCCAAGATTGGCGAGTGCATCCTGGAGCTGGGGGTCAATATCACCTTCAAGAACCAGGTAACGCCGCATATCGATAATTGAAGTAAGCTGGTCGATGAATACCGGGCATTTGGCAACACAAGCACCGCAGCTGGTGCAGGCCCATAGTTCATCTGATGCGATCACGCTTCCATGCAAGCTATCTCCATTCGTTTTCTGCCACATGTAGCCGTTCAATTTGAGAATGATGTCGCGGGGAGAGAGGCTGTAACCACTTGCGTGGGCCGGGCAGACATCCTGGCATCTACCGCAGCGTGTGCAGGAGTCAAAATCCAGCAGTTGCTTCCAGGTGAAATCAGTCCAATCCTTGGCACCCGGTTCATCTGCTGATGCTGGGGCACGCAATTTACCGGCAGGTTTTTGTGAACTGAAAAAGATGTTCGCGGGTGCGGCAAGTAGATGCCAAAATTTTGAGAAAGGAATACTGGCCAGAGCTACAAAAGCGACCAGGATATGAGTGATCCATAAACCATAATGCAGGGTGCGGTTTGATGGATCGCCCAGGGAAACGAATCCAGCAGCGATGGCGTTCCCGACCGGTGACCATGGTGCCCAATCCGGTTGCGCAACCGCGATGCGCAGTCCCTCTACGAGGTAACCAGTGATGCCAATTATGACCAGCATAATCAGCACATAAAGGTCATCCCATTTCGGGTTCCTCCCAGGCAAATTGGCTAATCTATCAGGCCGGATCACATATCTGCGGTAAATTGCCATCCCCAGTCCAACGAACAGAAGCAATCCGAAGATATCCAGGATGAGTTCATAAAATACGTAAACCCAACCAGTGAGGAATTGCACGTTGAAAATTAAATGGGTGATATCCCAATCGACGGTGGCCAGGATTGTTCCAATAAAGAGCGCAATCATGCCCCAGAAGATCGAAAAATGCATGATGCCTGGATAGAGATCTTTGAGTGTGCGGACCTGGCCGATAGCCTGGACGATCACCAACCAAATACGTGTGAAAAAGTGATCAGTGCGTCGTTCGTGCTTCCCCTTCAACCAGCGGCGAGCGCGGCGAATGACGCCATATCCAAATATCAAGATGGTGAGGAAACCAAGGAGATATTGAGTGATCTCGGCCCAATGGGGAATGTTCCAGAATGTATCTCTGATAGGCATTTTTTCTCACCTTGATGAATCTTGATTAACTTTCTTCCAGCTTCTCTGTCAGAACTGGTACCAGGTCAAAAATATCTTCGACGACGCCGTAATTTGCGATATTGAAGATCGGGGCCGCGGGATCGGTATTAATGGCGATAATCGTATCGCTACCAGCTATCCCTTCCGTGTGTTCGGGTGCTCCACTGATACCCAGTGCAATATACACCTTTGGCTTGACCTGGAATCCTGATTTACCTACCAGGCGTGAGGTCGGCATCCAGCCTTGATCGACAACCGGGCGGGAAGCACACACAACTCCGGAAAGCACTTCAGCCAGCTCTTCTGCGATTTCGATATTATCTTCAAGCTGTATGCCACGCCCAACTGCAACCAGCAAATCTTGGGAGGTGATATCAACATCACCTGCTTCCGGCTCGTGATATTGGAGGACTTTAACCTGGAGATGCTCAAAATCTGGTAGATCCCCCTGGGTAACGGGTGGGGCAGAACTGCTCTGACCATCCTCGGTTTTATAGCTGCCGGGAACCAGGGTGCATATTGCACTTGGTTTGGGGATGTCCCCTTCGGAAAGAATTTTGCCACCGTAGAGCTGGCTGGTAAATTGAAGCTCGTCCTCTTCTACCGAAAAGATGAGACAGGAGGAGACCAATGGCAGGTTGGATTTTGCAGAAAGCAAGCTCGCTACTTCCATACCGATCGAGGTATGTCCTAGCAAGGTTACCCGAGGGAGGTCAGTCTCAATATACTTTTGAAGACATCGCACATATGCCTCAGGTGTAAATTCGGCGAGATTGGCATCATCAAAGTAGATCACCTTATCGCAATTTAGCTTGCCAGCAAGGCTCTCAGCATCCTTTCCCAGGAGCAACGCAATTAATTCCCCTCCGGTTGCATCTGCCAGCTGACGGCCTGCTGCCAGCATCAGATAAGAGATTTCAGTTACATTTCCACGGAGGTGTTCGATGAGGATATAAATATCATTTGACATTGCAGATCTCCTATCACCCGACGCCCAGCTCTTTGAGAATGCCGATTAATTCATCCGCGATTTCGTCCAGGCTTCCCCCAAGCATTGTTGCTCCTTCGCCAACTTCAGGTTGGAACATACGAGTAACAACTGGTTCACCTTCGAAATTTGAATCGCCGAGTTCGACTTCTTCAATTTGTGCTGAATTCATCGCCTGCCGTACTTTACTCACAGCGACATAACGGGGTGGCTGTTCTGCTACTTGAATTCCCAGTACTGCAGGCAGGGTTACTTCCATTTCAGCAGTTAACCCGCCAGGGTATTCTTTTAAGATGGTTGCTTTGCCATCGTCCACTTTGACACCGGCAACATAACCGACATAGGGCAAATCCAGATAACCTGCTAATAAAGGCCCGATAGAGCCATCCAGGTCGTTGTTTGCCTGTACTCCAGACAATATGAGGTCCGGCGAGAGCTCTTTCATCAGCGGAGTAATCCCCTGGGCGAAGGCGTGGTTGGAAACTCCAGATTCGAAGTCAGCCATGACCTTAATCAAGCGATCGGCTCCTTTTGCAGCTGATGTAAAGAGAATATCGTCCACGCCCTCAATATCAGGTGCTATGACTGTGACATTTGCTCCCATTCCTTCTTTGAGAAGAATGGATTCTTCGATTGCATGGTCATCCAATTCGTTGATCACCAGGCGCAACCACGTCATATCAAGAGATGTACCGCTATCATCAATTTCGAGTTCCTCGACAAGGTCAGGAACCAACTTTGCTAGAACAACGATGTCCATCATGAACCTCCCTAGCTTTCTATTTCAAGCGATTCGGCGAGTAATTCCGCAATATCTCTAACCGCTAGGCGGCCTGCTCCTTCTACCATCTTCGCAGCATCTTCGAAGCGTGGTGGTTCATACGGGCAGGCAACTGCCAATACATCCGCGTTAACTTTCACAGCTTCTTGGATACGCCATTCAGATAACCTGACGTGTGCTTTCTCCCATTGAAAACCATCCAGCCACATGCCTCCACCACCACCACCGCAGCACAAGCTCGTGGTCCGGTTGTGAGGCATTTCAACAAGTTCAACACCTGGAATTGCGTTGAGGATCGTCCGGGGGGCGTCATAAACGCCATTTGCCCGACCCAGGTAGCATGGATCATGATAGGTGACCCTGGTGTCACCTAAAGGATGTAAACTGGGTATTAATTCCTCGATCCTATCAGCAACAAATTCAACAAAGTGCTGGACCGGATAATTTATTCCTAGTTTCGGGTATTCATTCTTGATCGCATTGTAGGCGTGCGGATCAGAGGTGATAATTTGATTGAATTCATATCTGCTGAATGATTTGCCATTTTTCTCTGCCAGCATTTCAAACAAGCCTCGTTCACCTGCTAACCGCTGCGAATCACCATCACTATTTTCTTCGGGTCCGAGTATGGCAAAATCGACCCCAAGAATCCGTAATATTTTTGCCATCGCGCGGGTCATTAATTGGACACGCGGGTGGTAAGAAGGATAATCGCTGACAAACCACAATACATCGACGGCACGTTTGGCTTCTCTGAGAGTCGGTACCTCAAAATCGAGACCTCTCGTCCATTCTGCGCGTTTGCGAGGAGATTCTCCTAATGGGTTTCCGTATCTTTGGGAATTCATCAGGGCATCCTGTAATTCGGTGGGGACATTACCCGCAAGTAGTAATTCTTCCTTGGCTCTGGTCATTAATCCCGGGGTTAAAGGAATCTCCTTGGGGCACACAGCGGTACATGCATAGCATGAAACGCACATCCAAACCGAGTCACTGTCAATTACATTCTCAAATCTATCCGCTCGTAGATATGCGATCATTTTTCCAGGAGGATATCCCATTAGGTAACCGAAGGGGCATGCACCGCTGCATGTACCGCACTGCAAACACGCCCGGATGCGTTCACCATCGTCAACATCGAAAAGGCTTGTGTAGAAAGTATCGCTAAAGGACCTGGTTGACGCTGGGGCTGTGGCTGCTGTCATAAAAGCCTCCTTTTGGATTGTCCGTAAAATTGGCTAAAATCAATTCTGCCTCATTAAGATTGGCAGATAATGTAGTTGTATTAATGCATTCGAAATCTGGGAGGATTAATCGCAGAATAGGAAATACACACCTCCTCATTAAACCTTGCATCGCAGGTGGAATTACCATAGATTAATTATGGCAAGCCTGGAGTGGTTTGCTAGTGACAAATAACATGGTCCGATCTGATAAAGGTAATAATCGGATTCAAGTTTGCACCTCATTACGGGGGTAGAAACCTGTGGTTGGACCCATCTTAATGGGTACGTAAAGGTGGTTATTAGGTGAATCTCCAAGAAATCACGCATCTTTGTTATTCATTTATAATATCCAAGAAGGTATACGTGATACCAGTAACAAAGGGCACGATTGTTTGTGATAAACGTCACAATAGAGGATTCTGTAGATTTTCCTTAAAAATGAATGAAAAACGTGATCAATTTTTGCCGGCTTGAGCATCGAGTTTATGCTAAACTTATGCATGTTTCTGCATCACAGGTCCAGAAGGTAGGTTGCATTTTTTTTATTGGTGTAATTGACCGAGGAGTTGGTTATGGGTATCGATTTGGTAGATGTAAATTTTCAGCAATTCCATGCTGGGCAGTCAGTACCAAAGACTGGAGGATTAATCGTTGAGAAGCCAGTTGCGCTCTTTGTTAACGGCGATCTCTGGATTACTTTCATGTGTACTCCGAACAAATTAAAAGCACTCGCGCTAGGCTTCCTGTTTAATGAGGGGATCATCGAAGATCTGGGTCAAATCGCTGAATTTCACATCTGCGATCATGGAGATACCATAGATATTTGGCTGAAACACAAGGTTGATAAACCACGAGAATGGAAGAGGACTTCTGGCTGTACGGGAGGATATACCGCCCTCGACTTGGAAACTGTAAAACCAGATTTCGATCAACGGGCAACATTGGCAGCGGAACAGGTTCAACAGCTGGTTGAAAAGTTATTTGAATCGCAAGATTTGTATAAGAAGACAGGTGGAGTCCACACCTCGATATTAACTGATGGTGATCAACTGATTATCTCTGCAGAAGATGTCGGCAGGCACAATTCGATGGATAAAGTAGCCGGGTTATATCTGATGGGGGATGAGAGGTTTTCGAAAAAAGTATTGTTGTCCACAGGACGCATCAGCTCAGATATGTTGCAAAAAGCAGCCAGTATTGGCGCTGCAATTGTTATATCGCGGACATCGCCAACTTCGATGTCAGTAGAATTGGCCAAGAAATGGGGTGTTACTCTAATCGGGTATGCTCGAAGGGACCGGTTTAATGTATATGCCCATCCAAGTCGAATAGTGGGCTCAACGAATAGTGAGGTATACCGTGCTGAAAAAAATGTACCACCTTCGAATGGAAGATCCTGAAGTAGCAGCTATCGCTGAGAAATACAGCTTTCAACCAGATTCAGTTTTGGATGTATTACGAGAATTATTTGCACTCCGGAAGCAACTTTCCAGGGATACTATCGTAAGTATTGCAGATTGTCTCAATTTGCCTCCAGAAAAAGTGTACGGCATTGCAACTTTTTATTCAATGCTGCAATCGCCACCCGGGTCAGCTCTTATTTGCGATAGTCCTGCCTGCTGGTTGAAGGGAGCTGGGGAAATTCTCAAAGCGATCCCAGGACATGGAGGATCGGGCGAGGAAAATTGGGGTATACCACCCGCTCAAAGGACGAGCTGCCTGGGATTGTGCGATCTGGCACCCGCAGCGCTCGTCGGACAAACCCAAAAAGGATATTTGAAACCTGGCGATTTGTCTTCCCTTGCGGATAATACTGACACCAAGATACCGCTTTACGGGCAGCCACTGGCAGGTGAAATAAGGATATTACTCAAACATGCTGGAGAAATCAACCCGTTCGAAATTGACTCCGCAACTAATGCAGGTGTTTACCAGGCTTTGAAAAGATCACTTGAAAATCAGCCGGAGGAGATTATTAACGAATTGGAAATCTCTGGATTGCGTGGCAGAGGGGGAGCTGGTTTCCCGGTCGGTAGAAAGTGGCGTTTTGTCGCAAATTCTCCACAGGAACAGAAGTACATTATTTGCAATGCGGACGAATCGGAACCACTGACATTTAAAGACCGGGTGTTGATGGATACCAATCCCCATAAGATATTGGAAGGGATGTTGCTTGCGGGCTATGCTGTTGGCGCACGAGAAGGTTTTATTTATATTCGGGGAGAATATACACAGCAAACAAAAAAGCTGGAAAGAGCTATCCAGCAAGCTGAAGAAACCGGTTGGCTAGGTGAAAATATCCAAGGAACCGGTTTCTCTTTCTACATCCACCTCCACCGCGGCGCAGGAGCTTATATATGTGGTGAGGAAACTGCCTTGATCGAATCCCTGGAAGGCAAAAGAGGCGAGCCACGAATTCGACCGCCTTATCCTGCGAGTTATGGGTATCGTGGGATGCCAACCATTGTCAACAATGTCGAATCTTTCGCTTATATTCCGGAAATTGTGTTCAACGGCGGTAACTGGTATAAGGGTATTGGCAACGAGGATTATCCCGGAACGAAGGTTTACACCTTGCTTGGTCATGTGAACCGGCCAGGTTTATTTGAAGCCACGTATGGATTAACTCTGCGAGAGGTGATCGAAGAGTTTGGTGGAGGGATGCCTGCAGAATCCGAGTTTCAATTTGCATTAACCGGGGGCGCTGCAGGGACGATCGTATCGAGTGAATATCTGGACCATCCCATAGGTTTTCCTGCTGGTGGCGGAGGTCCGTCATTGGGCTCGGGCGCCATGTTAATTTGTGATCAATCCGTCTCGGTCCTTTCATTGTTGAGGGAGGTGTTATATTTCTTCGAGCAAGAATCTTGCGGTAAATGCACTCCCTGCCGGGTTGGTACCCGCAGATCGCGCATCCTGTTGGATGATATGCTTGCAGGTAAAGCCAATAACACAGATAAAATCGAATTGCAAAATCTGGCAGATCAGCTGAAGTTGACCTCCTTTTGTGGTTTGGGGCAGTCGGTCGCTCTACCTATCCAATCTGCGGTTAAAAATTTCGAAAAGCAATTTGATTTTGCATAGATGAATCTAAAGCAAAGCCTATTTGGAGCTATGCTCTTCTAAGGAGTCCAACATGACCGTTTCGCTTGTGATCAATGGTAAATCGCTTACGGCAAATGAAGGGGAAACAGTGCTTGACGTTGCCAGAGAAAACAATATTGTTATACCGACATTGTGTGCTCATAAAGATTTATCACCGGTAGGTTCCTGCCGCCTTTGCATGGTAGAGGTAGATGGCTGGAATGGCCAGGTGGCTGCGTGCACCCTGGAAGCAGCTGAAGGTATGCAGGTGCAAACTGAGACTCCCAGCTTGCATGCTTCCCGGAGATCGACCCTGGAGTTGTTGCTGCGGAATTATTTCGATTCCGGGATGGGAAATGAGAGCAACGAATTTATAAAATGGGTCAATCAATATGGAGCCCAATTGCCTGAAAATTATGAGCGAGGACCGCGTTATCCGGTTGATAGTGATGCAAATCCATTCGTGTGGGTGGATATGAACAAATGTATCCTGTGCACGCGCTGTGTCCGGGCCTGTGCTGAAATACAGGGGCGATTTGTGTGGGGCGTTGCAGGTAGAGGCGATGAAACCAGGATCATTGCGGGGGCCAATACCACGATGCTGGATGCACGCTGTGAATCTTGTGGTGCTTGCGTGGCGTATTGCCCGACCGGGGCACTGGATAACAGGATGTCGTTGAATCTTGGCTTGCCGGATAAGCTGATCCAGACGACATGCCCTTACTGCGGTGTCGGATGTCAATTTGATTTAAATGTCAAGGATGGGGAAATCATCCGGGTGACCTCATATCCGGATGCACCGGTGAATGGTATGCACCTGTGCGTAAAGGGTCGTTATGGTTACGATTTTGTGCACCATAAAGAACGGTTAAGCTCCCCGATGGTGAGAGAGTATTTACTTTCAGGGCAACCCAGACCGGAAGTAGGTCGCGGTAAATGGGTAGAGGTGAATTGGGAAACTGCACTGGATCTCGTGGCAAATAAGATTGTCCAGGTTAAGACGGAATCAGGACCGGATGCTGTGGGTATCTTATCCTCAGCGAAATGTACGAATGAAGAAAATTATTTGATGCAGAAATTTGCACGCCAGGTAGTCGGCACTCACAACGTAGACCATTGTGCCAGGCTTTGCCACTCATCAACAGTCGCTGGTCTCGTGATGTGTTTTGGCTCTGGCGCGATGAGTAATACGATGCAGGATATCGTCGAAGAGGCCAAAGCCATCTTTGTGATCGGTTCCAATACAACTGAGCAGCATCCAGTCTTCGGTACAAAAATCCGACAGGCAGTTCTCAAGAGGGATGTAAAACTTGTGGTTGCAGATCCGCGGGCGATTGACATTTGCGAATTTGCTGAACTGCACCTGCGGCAAAAACCGGGAACAGATGTCGCATTAATCAATGGCTTGATGCATATCATGCTGGAGAAAGGATACCAGGATGATTCTTTTATCGAAGAGAGAACGGAGGGATTTGAAGAATTCAAGGACACGATTGATAAATATCACCCTGAATTAGTATCCCAAATCACAGGGATCGAGGTCGATCAGCTGTACAGGGCAGCTGATATTCTGGGCAGTTTGAAACCAATGGCGGTCATCTGGGCGATGGGTATCACCCAGCACACAACAGGTGTTATGAATGTACTCAGCCTGGGCAACCTGCAGATGTTATTGGGGAATATGGGCAGGCCCGGAGGAGGTGTAAATCCACTGCGAGGGCAAAATAATGTGCAGGGTGCCTGTGATTTAGGCGGCCTGCCGAATGTTTTTCCCGGTTACCAGGGTGTGACCGACGAGAAAATACGCGAGAAGTTCAAGGCTGCATGGGCATTTGAAGATGGAGTTCCTGGTTTTGGTGACCAACCGGGTTTGACGGTCACAGAGCTGATCAATCTATCCGGTCAGGGCGAAGTACGGGTATTGTATATCCTGGCAGAAAATCCGCTGATGACGGACCCTGATATCAATCACGTGCGTGAGTGCATGGAACAAAGCGAATTCGTGGTCTTGCAGGAAATATTTCCATCAGAGACATCCCGGTATGCAGATGTATTATTGCCCGGTGTATCTTGGGCAGAGAAAGATGGCACGTTTACAAACACAGAACGGCGCATCCAGCTCATTCGACCGGCGGTTGCATCACCCGGTGAGGCGCGCCCCGATTGGCAAATTACATCGGAACTGGCAAAGAGGGTCCTGGAGATTGAAAATCGAACCCCGGCTGGACCCCAGGCTGCATGGGATTATGCTTCGCCTGCGGAGATACAGGATGAAATTGCTGCATTAACGCCTATCTATGGTGGAGTAAACTACACCAGGTTGAACCAGGGTGACCAG
>JBJYXV010000005.1:0-25221 GCA_046260155.1 Anaerolineales bacterium | reverse complement strand
GATCAAAACGCCAATAATTTAACGATTGCTGCCCTCGATCCAATTGCCAAGATACCCGAGTACAAGGTGTGTGCGGTAAAAATCGAGCTGGCATGAACTGAATTTCGGAGTACGTGTTATCTGGCGATAATTGAGAATTAATTAAAGTGGAAACAAAAAAAACCAGCCAATATTTGGCTGGTTTTTTTTGTCCTGGGTGGGCGAAGGGACTTGAACCCTCAACCACCTGTTCCACAGACAGGCGCTCTGCCTATTGAGCTACGCCCACCATGCTGTGGCGGCATTTTATCATGAAGATTCAATGTCTTCAAGCAATTTTAGAATTTCCTGGGTGGAGCTGGCGCGCTCGACTGTGATCTGCTCTCCGGTGGCAAGATTCTTCAGCGCCACCGTATGATTTTTGATCTCGTCTGGACCCAGGACAGCAACCAGTTTGATCCCAATCCGGTCGGCATATTTGAACTGTTTGGAGAGTTTTTCCACCTGCGGATAGCAGTTTACCTTCAAACCTGCCTGGCGGTATTGGTGTGCAAGACCGAGTGCATCAAGGTATGTGTCTTCATCAAATATGGTGACCATGATCCTCGCCGGAGAGGAAGTAAGGTCAGCGGGGATTAGGCCCAACTCTTCTAAAATCAGTGAGATGACCAGGTCACCCATAGCAAATCCAACCGCGGGGATTTGATCTCCACCGACATCGGAAAGCAAGTTGTCGTACCTGCCGCCGCCCAATATTGAACGCCGCAAGTCACCTTTAATAGCCTGGGCTTCGAAAACCGTGCCTGTATAGTAATCCAGACCGCGGATGACATGCGGTGCAAATTGCACATATTCGCTGACACCCAGCGCATCAATTGCCGGGAATAATTCTTTCAGGGAGGGTGATTTCTGCCACAGATCCTGGTCGGCGAGCAAGCCAGCGAGGGCTTCGATCTGTGCTGGTTTCAATCCGAGGTCTGCAGCATAAGCCTTCCATTTCTCCGAAGGAAGCTTGTCACGGCGATCGATCAGCTGAAAGACCACCTTGAATTCACCTGGTGGAAAACCCAGTGCAGCAAGCTCGGCTTCCATCAGCTGGCGGTTATTGACCAGAATCTGGGCATCCTCAGGAGAAAGACCGACTTTCTTGAAGAAAACAGCCACAATGGCAATTAATTCAGCATCTGCCAGGGTTGAATTTGAGCCAATCAGGTCGATATTCCACTGGAAGAATTCCCTTGTACGCCCTTTTTGAGGACGTTCGTAACGCCAGAAAGGACCAAATGACCACCAGCGGAGGGGGAAAGGCAGCTGGTATTGGCGCTGGGCAACCATGCGGGCCAGGGTGGGGGTTAATTCAGGTCGTAATGTAACCAGGTTGCCGCCCCGGTCTTCAAAAACAAAAGATTGCTCCTTGACCAGCTCGTCTCCGGACTTCGCAGCATAAAGTTCGAGGGTCTCGATCAAGGGACCTTCATATTCCTGGTAGCCGAAGCTCTCAGAGACGGATGCCGCGCTTTCGTATAGCCACTTGCGAACTACCATCAGCTCTGGATAAAAATCCCTGGTCCCCTTAACGGGTTGGATAACTGCCTTCTTTGCCAATCTGCACCTGCTGTGGTTTAATTTTGGTCTAGCAAGGGTAAATTGTAGCATGAAATACCCCTTTACCTGCGAATGATGCATAAACAAGGATCGGGCATTGAAAATAATATCCTGGAATGTGAACGGGCTGCGAGCAGCCATTGGGAAGGATGCGTTAACACCAGTTCTTGATTTATCTCCTGACTTGCTTTGCCTGCAGGAGATCAAGGTCAAGCCGGAACAGTTGTCAGATCAACAAGCCAAAGTTTTTTCTGGCTACAAGCAGTTTTGGAATTCAGCAGAACGCCCTGGATACAGCGGAGTGGCAAATTTCACCCAGGGTACTCCAGATCGGGTGGAGTATTCCATCGGTGAGCAAAGGTTTGATATTGAAGGCAGGTCGATCCGCATGGAGTTTGGTGACCTGGTGCTCTTCAACCTTTACGTGCCCAACGGGAAGCGGGACTATGGAAGGTTGGCATTCAAGCTAGATTTTTATGAGCGCATACTGGATATCTGCGATCAATTGCACGCAGGAGGCAGGCAGGTTGTCCTGTTTGGCGATATGAACACAGCACATAGGCCGATTGATCTCAAGCATCCAAAACAAAACGAAAAAACATCGGGCTTCTTACCGGAGGAGCGGGCATGGATAGACCGATATCTAGCGCATAATTTCGTCGATGTTTTCCGGGAAATTCACGGTGAGAAGGTACAGTACACCTGGTGGACTTATCGAATGAAAGCCAGAGAGCGAAATATTGGTTGGCGGCTCGATTATTTCCTGATTTCGAAGGATTTACTGGGAAAGGTTGTGAATGTTGAAATTCATGATCAGCTAATGGGTTCTGATCATTGCCCGGTCAGCCTGGAATTAAAACAATAACCGGCTTCAGCCCGTCATTCCCTCCAGCTGCTTCTGGAACAATTCTGGTTTATTCACAGGCTGCAGGCAGGCGAAATTCTGGCAGACATATGCAGTAGGAGCGCCGTTCAGCAATGTTCGCTGGTTTAGTAGGGCAGGGGTAGTGTTTTCCAGGGATGGGGGACCGATTGCAGCAATGACATTCGGCCGGTAAGATGACCAGAGCATATCGACCAAAGGGGTTTCCCGGTTATCACCCGGTTCAGCGACAATTGCCACTTCGAGGATATCGTGCAGAGCGAGGTCGATTGCGCATAGCCAATTACTAAAAGCAGTTGGATGCCCAACAGACAAGGATTGCACCAAACTCAAATTGCGCTCAGCCCTGGATCTATACGATCCTTCACCCTGGTAGGCAGCAAGCAGCAATAGGGCAGAGGCTGCAAGTGAATTACCCGCCGGAGTAGCATTATCCTGGATATCTCGGGGGCGAAACAACAAGTCTTTATATTGTACGGGAGCATCGTAAAACAAATCATCCGGACTTGAGAATTTGGAAAGCATGGTGTCGTTCAAATCAAGTGCAGCCTGAAACCATTTTTTATCAGGATCGGTCTGGTAGTGAGCTAGCAAAGCCATGATCAGCGAGGCGTAATCATCCAAAAATGCCTGGTTGCTGAGTTTTCCTTCACGCCATGAACGCATAAGGAATTCTCCAGACTTCATATTGTTCAAAATGAAATTTAAATTGCGTGTAGCCATTTCCTTATAAGAACCAAAATCCAAATACCTACCAGCCTCAGAAAAAACTGAAGTCATCAATCCATTCCATGCAACAATCACCTTATCATCAGTACCAGGCCTGACCCTGCGCTCCCGCGCCTTGAGCAAAATCTGATTCAATTGGGCTATATAAGCAGGTATCTGAGATTCCTGTATGGAATACTTCTCAGCCAGGTAAGAAATTTGTTCAGACCAGCGAGGAATTACTTTACCCTCAAAGTTAGGACCTTTAGAAAAGCCATAAGCGGTAAAAATAAAATCAGCATCATTTGGATCAGAAAAAGCAGTTCGAATCTCCTCTTCTGTCCAAACGTAGAATTTGCCTTCCATACCCTCAGAATCCGCATCTAAACTGCTGTAGAATCCGCCTTGTGGGTGAGTCATCTCGCGCATGACAAAATTTAACGTTTGAGTGCAAATTGCACGGTACTTTTGTTCACCGCTGATTAGGTACATGTGCAGGTAAGCACGTGCCAGCAGGGCGTTGTCATACAGCATTTTTTCAAAATGGGGTACCAACCATTGATTATCAGTACTGTAGCGGGCAAATCCACCCCCGATCAGGTCATACATACCCCCGGCTGACATTGCATCCAAGGCATGCCTTGCTATGCTAAGGGAATCGCGATCACCCTGCGCTGCCCTGCGGAGCAGGAATTCAATTGCCATCGGTTGAGGGAATTTTGGGGCAGACCCCCAACCACCATGCTGCCAATCGTAGCTGGATGCCAGGGAAGCAGCTGCCTGGTCAAGGGATTGTTTATCCAGTTCGGAAATTTCACCTGGAGGTTTTTGGCTTCTTCGGATGTAATCACTTATTTTGCTGCCAGATTCACGGATCCGATCCTGGTCTTCTTGCCATGTTTTTGCTACGGAAAGTAAAATATCCTTGAAAGCAGGCATATTATAGCGAGAAACCGGTGGGAAATAGGTGCCTCCATAAAAAGGCTGCAGGTCTGGTGTTAGAAAGACGCTCATCGGCCAACCACCCTGTCCAACCATGGATACAACAGCAGTCATATAGATATGATCAAGGTCTGGTCTCTCCTCCCGGTCAACCTTGATATTCACGAAGTTCATATTCATAATTTCCGCAGTTTCGGGATCTTCAAAAGACTCATGGGCCATAACATGGCACCAATGACAGGCGGCATAACCGATACTGAGAAAAATAGGCTTGTTTTCAGCGCGTGATCGGTTCAGCGCTTTTTCCCCCCAAGGGTACCATTCGACTGGATTGTTTGCATGCTGGAGCAAATAAGGTGAAGATGAATCTGCTAATTGGTTAACCATCTTCATTCACCGAATTCCAACTCAATTTCATCTTTTCCCTCCCATTCATTAATGGCGGTGATCTCGATCTCTGAAAACAATCCAGCCTGGGAAGTAGCGATAATATTGAGTTTTACCAATTCCAGAATCGCCAGGAAAGTGACCCCAACTTCTTCCCTGGAAAATCGTTTGCCAAGCACCGCCCGGAAATTTGTCCTTCCGAATCTGCGCAGGTGGTCTGTAACCAGACGTATCTTCTGCCGGATCGTCACCTTGGGTTTGGTAATTGCTCCATCCAAAGACTCCGGCTCTTCAGGTTTTCGGGAATAGACATCTAGGTATGCATCCCTCAAATCAATAATATCCAAGCCGGATAATTGAAATTTTCCCTCGATTTCTGGAACGGGGGCATAACTTACATAAGTGCGCTGGTCTTTCCTCTGCAGCAGATCAAGTGCTATTGCCACCTGCTTATATTGGCGGTAAAGAATCAGCTGCCGGGCAAGAGCCTCGCCAGGATCTTCCTCTCCCGGTTCCCTGGAGGGAGGTCGCGGTAGCAGCATTTCGGATTTAATCTGGATCAATTTCGCTGCAATGATCAGGAAACCCGAGATCTCCTCCGCTGATAGCTGCTCGAGATGCTTTAGGTACTTCAGGTATTGATCGGTCACCTGGGCAAGAGACAGCTTGGTGATATCCAATTCTGCGCGTTCGATCAGCTGCAGTAACAGATCTAATGGTCCTTGATAAACTGGGGTTGCTACTTGATAATGGGAAGGCTCGACGGATGGATTTATGACAGACATTGTCCAAATTATACCTGACAAATACCGCCTAGCATGCTATACTTGGCAGCATATTTCGATATGGAGAGAAACATGTTTGATGAACCAATTCACGTAACCGATAGTGCTTTTGAGAAGACCGTCTTACAATCAAAATTACCAGTTATTGTAGATTTTTGGGCTCCCTGGTGTGGACCATGCAAGATGGTCGCACCCGTTCTGGATAAATTGGCCAAGGAAAATGCAGGCAAGCTGCTAGTAACCAAGGTTAATACTGACGAGAATCCCCAATGGGCTATGAAGTACCAGGTGCAGGGAATCCCAACCATGCTGTTTGTTGCGAATGGAAAAATTATCCACCGCCAGGTTGGTGCATTACCTGAAGGAATGCTGCGAGAGGTAGTCGGAGAGTTCATGAGTGTTGTCGAAGATTCTCAGGAGGAAGTTCCGGAATAAACTTCAGCAGCATCTCTATTCACTGATCCGTTCAACCCGCGCTCCCAGAGCGCGAAGTTTTTTATCTATACCTTCATAACCTCGATCAATCTGGCCAACATTGCGGATCTCAGATTGTCCTTTTGCTGCCAAGGCTGCCAGCACCATCGCCATACCTGCCCGGATGTCAGGGCTTTCCATAGTTTCTGCGTATAGAGTTGTCGGACCCTGGACGATACTGCGGTGAGGGTCGCACAGCACGATTTGAGCTCCCATATTCACCAGCTTATCAATAAAAAACATGCGGCTGGGATACATCCAATCATGAAATAGGATACTGCCCCGGGATTGTGTTGCCACCACAATGGCAATACTCATCAGATCAGTTGGGAATGCTGGCCACGGCATGACGCTTATCTCAGGAATCGCCCCTCCAACGTCAGGTTCGATGGCCAGTTCCTGCTCTTCGGGAACATAGATATCCTGACCCTCAACCCGCCATTCCACACCCAGGCGGCGAAAAACGTAAGCGATCATATCCAGGTGTTGTGGAGCTGCGTCCCTGATCCATATTGAACCGTGGGTGACCACAGCTGCACCAATATAGCTGACCACCTCTAGGTAATCCGCACCAATAGTAAATTCTCCCCCGCTTAATTTTGGAACACCTGCGATGTGCAGGGTGTTAGAGCCAATATTTTCGATTCGAGCCCCAAGTTGGTTGAGAAAATGACACAATTCCTGGATATGTGGTTCCGAGGCAGCGTTTCGCAGGATAGTTTCCCCATTCGCAGTCACCGCAGCCATGATCGCGTTCTCAGTCGCGGTGACACTGGCTTCATCCATCAGGATATCTGCACCGGCCAATTTCCTTGCAGTAAATTGGAAAACTTTTTTTGAGCGCTCGTATTCAGCATCGGCGCCCAGGGCTTTGAGCGCTAAAATATGGCTGTCAACCCTGCGCCTGCCAATCACATCCCCTCCTGGCGGGGGCATGTGAAGTTCTCCTGTCCTGGCAACCATGGGTCCCGCAAGCAGGATAGAGGCTCTGATCTTGCGGCAGATCTCGGGATCAAGATCAGCAGGCCGAACCTGATCAGCCCAAATACGCCAGGTGTGATCACCGACGTTCTCAATATTTACTCCCAGGCTCTCAAGCAGCAGGCGCATTGCAGCAACATCTTTGATCTCTGGCAAATTTCTTAATATGACCGGTTCGTCTGTCAGAAGGCACGCTGCAAGTAGAGGCAGTGCAGCGTTTTTATTACCAGAAGGAAATATCTCGCCGTGCAATGGTTGGCACCCCCCAATCATCAATTTCTCCATTCCTGTCTCCTTAAAAAAGCAGGGTGATCCTGTCACCCAATGACAATTGGGTAAATTCCTGGGCAGATTTTCTATATGCAGCTATCTCCAGGAGACCGGCACTCCCAACTAATATTCCACATTCACCTTCTTCGATCTCTGCATAGGTATCTACCCAGGACAAGAAGCGACCACTTGGAAGAAGCAGGGTTGCTCTTTCAATTGAAAGGTCTAAAACCTCTCCCGTTGTAGAACTACCGGTCAACCAAGGATCGAGCTGATATCTGTTTTTGCCAGACCTGGTAAATTTCCCCAGGCTGGTGATCTGGTTGCCAAAACGATCTTCGTAGATAATCTCACCAAAGATGCGGGTAGATTCAATTCGCATCTCCGGTTTAGGCCACTGGATACATCCGGAAATTTGATCCCCAAATTGATCCAATGCCACTCCATTTGCTGCATGAGCTGCTGCAGGTGCAAAAATATCCCTCCCATGAAAGGTTGAACTCGATGGGGGCAGTTGAAGTCCAGGATTCGACAACTCATGAATTTCCAGATCGCTATCCAGTCCAAAGGTAAATACACCATTATCCGGGCCGATATAAACGTGCTGTTTATCAGTAAGGATGATTGCTTTTCGATCTGTCCCAACACCAGGATCTACAACGCACAGAAAAATTGTCCCAGCTGGAAAATAAGGCTTTGCCATCCATAAGCTGATACCAGCCTTCTGGATATCACCCGGTGGGATGTCATGCGTGATATCCACCAGTCTGGATTGGGGTGAAAGATTCGAGATGACACCTTTCATGATCCCGACATAGGGGTCTTCTTGACCAAAATCCGAGATCAATGCAATTAATGACTTGGGCTGCATGCGCTCCATTGTACTTTAAAAACATTTCTGTTAAGTACGAACATCAAATTCTAATTCCCGGAATGCTATAATTTCTGCCATGTTAGCATTAGTGATCCTTCTGGGATGGATTGTTGGGGGTTTCATTAATTATATTTCCGATGTCCTGCCTTACAAGCGGCGGCTCACAGCACCATTCTGTATACATTGCGAACAACCGCAACCCCTGGTTAATTACTTCGTCTGGCCTCGTAAATGCCCTCATTGCGGTCACCACCGCACTTACAGGACCTGGATGGTTGAGCTGCTCACTACCCTGATTGTGGTTTGGTTGTGGCTGCAACCTGATCTTGTCCTGGGCTTTTGGTTCAGTTTGGTATTACTGGTGTATTTCAGCATCGTGGTTGTTATTGATCTAGAACATCACCTGATTATGCACCCAACCAGCATTTTTGGAGCGGTTTTAGGTTTGGTGCTCGGTATTCAGCTGCATGGCTTTATCGATACACTGATGGGCGGCTTGGCTGGATTTGGAGCGATGCTTGGTTTATACATCCTGGGAGCGTTATTTGCTCGATTTATCGTGCGGAGAAGCCAATCAGGGTTCAATGATGAAGCGCTCGGGTTTGGCGATGTCATCCTGGGTGGTATCTTAGGCTTGATCCTTGGATGGCCAGCGATTATCGCAGGATTATTTTTTGCCATTTTATTCGCAGGAGTAATTTCCCTGATTTACCTTGTGATCTCCTTTCTGGCCCGTAAATACCGTGCCTTCACCTTCATCCCGTACGGCCCATTTATGATCGCCGGTGCAGCAGCACTAATTTTTTTCAACCAATATTTTATTAATGCGTTTGGCGGATGAATATATCACTGTCCAAATATCTCAGCCACCAGCGGGTTGATGAGCGGCCAATTCGGAATCAGTACCGCAGCTCCCTCTGAGGTAGTAGTCGGGGTAACATAATCTCGATTAATAATATGGGAATCAATCCCGGCTGGACCTGCGCGCAGTATGGCAAAAGCGATGCGCGGCCACACCCAAAACGGTAGATTTGTGTCAATGGAGTCATTCAGCGCAGAGAAAAAAGCAGGAAGCCGCGGCCAAGAAGCCGGCTGCATCATTTGTTCAAGGATTTCCACAATAAAGAACTGGCCTTGCTGCATGCGGAAGAAATCATCACTTCCTTGCCTATCCCTGACAAAGACCAGTGCTTCTTCTCCTGACAAATGGTGATTTCCTGCGGGTAAACCAGCCATTGGCTGATCTAATTCAACATCCAGTCCCCCAATCGAATCAACGATATCAACAATGCCATCAAATTTAACTCGAACATAATATTTGATAGGTATACCAAAATTTAATTCGATGGTTTCCATTGCGGCAGCAGGTCCACTGCCTGGCTCATCGATCTCGGCAAAGAAATGAGCAGTGTTAATCCTGTTCTCGCCGACTCCAGGAATCGTGACCCACAAATCCCTTGGTATGGACAGCATGCCAACATAAGGACGAAGGGGTCGCACTGTCATAAGGATATTGGTATCACTGCGTCCCAGACTGCTTCCTTCTGGTGTCCGATCGATACCAAGTACCAGAAAATCGGTCCGGAATGGCACCAAAAAATATACCAAACTGGTAAAAACGATGCAGATAAACACTGCAAGCAAGGTGATACATCCGATTCGAAATACCCTGGCAATTCCACGCTGTCGGGAGGATGGATGGGGTTTGTCCCAGGTCTCAACTACATAGGCAGGCCTCGTTTCGACCATCGTATCATCGGTAGAGGCTTTGAATTTAGGTTTCATATTGATTAAATAAAATAGGACTTTAACAGGTCAAAAGACCTGTTAAAACCCCATATTTCCCTTTCACGATCGTTTAATTTGCGGCTTGTTGTTTCTTTTTTCCCCTTCCAAACCAATTCTGCCATTCACGGTTCTCCCAAACTACCAGGACAGGAGCGGCGACAAATATAGATGAATACGTACCACTAAACAACCCAACCAACAGGATCACAGAAAACTGCCGGAGAGTCAATCCCCCGAATAGGACCAGGGCCAGGAGCATGAACTCAACTGTCATCAGTTGGGTATTGATCGAGCGCTGCAAAGTCTGGATGATGGAGTGGTTGACTAGGGTCTCAAACGGTAAACGCCTGTAAATCACTGAATTTTCTCGGATGCGATCAAAGACAACAATCGTATCCTGTACAGAAAAACCGATCACGGTCAGTAATGCAGTGAGGAATAAAGCATCGATCTGCCATCCCCATAAAACGCCACCGATCATCAATAAGCTGAAAATAATCAACACATCATGAATTTCTGCAATGATCGCGCAGACACCATTTCGAAAAGCGTTCGGCATCCCGCGGAAGGCAAAAGTGATGTATACCACCACGATCAGTGCAGCTACAGCGATCGCCAGTGCGGCACGCAGCGTCACCTCTTGACCGATTGTGGCCCCTACGCTATCAATGCGAACAATCGTCACCTGCTCGCCTGCACTCTGTTCAATTGCTGTCAGTATATCTGCGCGAGTCTTATCTTCTAAATAAGATGACCTGGAGATGATCGTATTATCCCCGGTTGTTTGTACTTGCACATCACTGATATCAAATTGATTGTAAATCCCGACAATATCTTCAAGGGGAGGTGGGGTGCCAGATTCAAAGCTGATTTCAACCAGCGTTCCTCCTGTAAAATCCACGGACAGGTTCAAACCATAGAAAATTAAGAGTAAGAAACCTGGCAAAATCAGCAGCAGTGAAATGCCAAAAAAGAGATATCTTTTTCCGAGAATATTAAACATAAATGTTCCCTATTTTAAATCCCAAACCACCTGGAATAATTCTTATCACGGAGATACCCGAGCACAAGATTTAGAAATACCCGGGTGACAACAAGTGCGGTGAATAAACTGATCGTCACACCAATAGCGAGAGTTAAGGAAAATCCTTTTACAATCGTCGCTCCAAAAGAGCTCCCGAACCAAAATAGGATAGCGCAGGTAATCAGGGTAGCAATATTCGAGTCGCGTATGGAAGGCCAAGCCCGTTTCCACGCGATATCCACTGCTTGATTTAGTTTCCTTCCCGCTCTCAATTCCTCTTTAAGCCTTTCAAAGATCAGGATGTTCGCATCCAGGGCACTGCCTGTGCTCAACATGAACCCTGCAATCCCGGGTAGTGTCAGTGTTACCGGCATATACCGGAAAATCGCAAATGTTACCGTTGCATAGATTATGATGGAGACGTCGGCTAAAATACCTGGTAAGCGGTAGTAGATAGCCATGAAAAGTATCACCACAATAAAGCCGATCAACAGAGCGACCAGACTTTTATCCAGGGAATCTTGCCCAAGAGAAGGGCCAATCGTGCGAGTTTCTACTACTTTTAATGGAATGGGGAGAGAACCATAGCGAAGCTGGATAGCCAGGTTATTCGCACTTTCGACAGTGAATGATCCACTGATCACACCTTCTCCTTCGGTAATCGGTTCATTCACTACGGGAGCAGAGATAACCGTTTTATCCAACACAATTCCCAGGTAATCACCAACGTGTGCAGTTGTATAATCGGAAAATATTTGTGCCCCTTCGGAATCAAGCTTGAACTGAATCACGTATTGACCTGAGTTATCGCGGGAAACTTGGACATTTTCGATCTTGTCACCAGTCATTACGGTTTGTAAAACTTGCTGGCCTTCAGCCGGTTGGTCAGACTCAGAAGTGGCAAAATCTGTGACAACCACCGTGCCTGGCGGCAGTGGGTTTGAACCCATGTCGACAAACTCCAGGAGACCAGTCTCCTGTATGGTTGCAATCGCTTCGGTTGGGTCTTCTATGCCGGGAAGCTCAACAACAATGCGGTTTTCACCAGCTTGCTGCACCAAAGCTTCGGTTACACCCAGGCCATTTACTCGATTCTCAACGATGCGGGTAGCAGTTTGCATTTTCTCGGCGTCTACTTGAGTCCCCTCTGGCAAATCTGCTTCTAAGAGTGCCTGAACCCCACCGACCAGGTCCAATCCCAGCCTGGTGTCAATATTGCGGTCAATTCCAAAAATGTGAATACCAGGATTATTCGGGAGATCAATCCAGATCGCGAATGCGACCACAATAAGGATGATGATTAGCCAGCGATAAATCCTCATTTATTCTACAACTCCTCAAAAGTAATAAATGCCAGCCTGCGGCTGGCGAGCCAAAGCATTATACTCTCATTCACGAAGTTTGTAAAATCAAGCACAAATATCCATAGACTGCCAACGGTTCATGGTTGTATCTCCAGATCCTGCAAAGAATTCAAAACGAACTGGAATACTTGGTCAGGGGTGAGTGGGTCCGTGTTTACATAAACATCAGCATTTTGACGTGCGTGTGCTAGACGCTTGGTCTGTTCTTCAAATTCTTGGGCAGAAAGATTTAAAGGTCGTCTCTGGAGGGAGATCGGGTAGGTTACATCCAGGTAAATTAAAACGGTGGGATTCACAATCCTCAGCCACATATCAGGAACGTAAGAATGCTCCTGGGCAATATGCCGACAGATATAACCCAGATCATGTAAATAACCGATCAGGGTTGATTTACCCGCTGAGCAAGGACCTACAATCCCTAATACGGAATCTTTCCTTGGTGGATCAGACATACCATCCTGGTTTCATATACCTGGACAAATAGGCTAATAAATCTTGCTAAGCCTATCTAATAGCGGGTGATCCTAATAGATATCCAATGGTAAGCGGACGGACATTCGCCGCACATCATCACCAGTCCGGCTCATCACACGTAATACAACTACGCTAATATCGTCTGCCGGTCTACCGCGGTCCAATTTAATTGCATTTTCTAGCAATGAATCGGCGATTAATTGGGGAGTGGGGTCTTCGTCCTCAAGCAGTGCCTGGAGCCCAGTTTGAACATCCATCGATTCACCGTAACGAGAACCCGCATGCACAATACCATCGGTGTAAACGACCGTCGTTAATCCGTGATCAAGAGCTAATTCGTTAATTACCGGACGGGTACCTCGATATAGACCAATCGGCAGCGATGTTTCATCCAAGAGCGTAATATCCTCATTACTGGCTATCAATACGGGTGCAGGATTGTTACGTGTGATGACCAGGGTTTTTGTCTGATTATCAACAGACAAAATATTCAGTGTCGAAGATACTTTCCCGCTCCGTTCCGTGTAAAGAGAATCTGATGCAGCACGTGCTGCCGCGCCATCCCGGACACCCTCGGCTAAGAGAGTAATCACTTTACGCACAACAAGGGTTGAAATCCACTTTGCCCCGCGCCCAGAAGATTGTCCATCCGCCAAGACAACAGACAATCCCCCTTTTGGTCTTTCGACAACTTCAACAGTATCACCACTTTCTGAGGTGGCATATTTGCGAATTTTTGCAATACCAACACATACTTCCATGGATTTTATTTTACTCGAACTATCGTGAAATTATCAGTCACTTATCGTTTCTTTAGTTCCATGGATCAATAATATTTCACTGCCTTGTAGCTCAATTAAGCTGCTCTGAAGATTGAATCCTACCTCTTCTAGTCCTTGGAATGAGCGAATTAATTTCTCTTCGATGCTATTGTGATCAAGATTTGGGGCTTGATTGGTAATTCTGAACAGCCAGGCAGCCAGTCTGTCCAATTTGTTTACCCCTGTAATCCATGCTGCAGGCAATAAGATCAATTCACCATCTTCCCCAAGTACCCGCCAAATCTGCTCAGCAGTCTGCGGGTCATAAACGAATTCACTTGGGAAAGTCATCACGATCTTTTTAAAAGATCCAGCGCGGTATGGTAGTTTTTGTGCTTTTCCAAGCACCAGATTCCCTTCACAATTATTCCGCATTAACCTGCGCCTGGCCTGCTGCAGCATTTTACGGCTGGTATCCAAGCCAAAGATCTCGCTGTTATTCATTGAAGCATCGAGCTGTAAATGACCTGGTCCACAACCTATTTCAAGCGTCTTTGTTTCTCGAATCAGAGGTTCAACGGTCAATACCCATGATTTCCAACGCCCAATTGAGACCATGTCAGCAACCCAATCATAAGTCCAGGCAAATTGATTGTACAGTAGCTGGAAAAATATAATAAGGATTCTATTTATAATGCGGGAAAGGGTTCCAGATTGGGCTGACAAAGTCATTCAATCAAATTACTATTTGTTGGACATCAATACGGGTAGGCATTGAGGAATAACCCGGTATTCTAAATCGTGAATCTGTTCTGAAAACACCTCACCATCAGCATGTGCAGGAGTGGGCTGGACAGAATGGACCTTCAGCCAGGGCGAAGAAATCTCGTGAATAGAAGGATGTTCAACATAACTGCCCTCACCCGGTTTCATAGTGCGTGGTAACAATGTCAGAATTTTCCGGCGGGTCGGCATGTAACCATAGACAAAAGTGAGTAAGCCGTCGAATGGATCAGCATGAGGAGTCATATAAAAAATTCCTCCGGTACGTGGGGAATTACCAACCGTCACCAACGTTACCGGGCCATGGTAATTTCCCCCCTGCCACTCAAGCGTCATCTCCCATTGGGGTTTATCCATCACCCCCATCAAAGTCGCTGTTAAATAGCGGAGGCTGCCCTTGAGCCTTTTAATGCGTTGTTGGATCAATGTAATATATGGTTCAAGACCAATTGCTGAATTGTTATCGAAATATTGATCATTTACTTTGCATAAATCCATCATGCGGATATGACCCTCAGCAATGATGCGTACTGCATCCGTAATCCCTTTAGGCAGTTTCAAATTATTTACCAGGTCATTGGCTGAACCCAGCGGGATCATTCCAAATATTATTGAACCATCGTTGTTATTGGCAGCTGCGATGCCGTTAACCACTTCACTATAGGTGCCATCGCCCCCAGCAGCAACCACCGGGTTGTATCCATGTTCAACTGCTTCTTGGGCCAATTTAACCGCATGACCAGGTCCATCCGTTACCTGTAATTCAAAATCTACTCCAGCCCTTTTGAGAGCATCCAGCAGTTCTTCTTTATGGGCTTGGGCTTCCCAGCGACCAGCATAAGGGTTAAGGATAATTTTCGCAGTCATAGTGTATCTCCAGATTGATCTCTAATCGTGGCCAGCTGCCCACAACCAGCATGAATATCGATTCCTCTTCGCACTCGAATCGTACACGGTATGCCATTGTGTTCTAAATATGTTTTAAACTGCTGGGCTTTTTGCTGGGATGATCCAATACCTTGATAACCACCGGTTGGGTTCAAGGGGATGAGATTAACATGACTCAACATCCCGCCGATCAAACCTGTAAGCTTCGCGGCTTGGTCCTGAGAGTCATTCACGCCCTCGATTAGTGCCCATTCGAATGTAATACGGCGTCTTGTTTGCTCAACATAATCCTGGCAGGCGTCAAAAAGGTCGGATAAGGGGTATTTTTTGTTGATTGGCAAGATTGAATTGCGCAGTTCATCATCTGCAGCGTGCAGAGAAACTGCGAGATTAACCTGCCTTTTTTCCATCGAAAATCTGCGGATTTGTGGGACCAATCCTACTGTTGATACGGTAAACCGCCTGGCTCCTATATTTAATCCCGCAGGGTGGTTCAACCGGTCGATAGCTTCCAGGGTTCGTTCGTAATTATGGAAGGGTTCACCCATACCCATCACGACGATATTGGTTAAACCAGAATCCTCCTGGTGTAGGGAGCGTTCGAACACCATTACCTGTTCAACGATCTCTCCACTTGACAGGTTGCGCTTCAATCCCATTTGTCCAGTTGCACAGAATACGCACCCTAAAGCACAACCTGACTGGCTGGAGATGCACAAAGTCCGCCGGTTCTTATAACGCATCAACACCGTTTCGATGGCGTTCCCATCCCCCATGCGGAAGAGAGTTTTTGAAGTTTGCTGATCTGAGGAATCTAAGTTGACTTCCGCAATCAGATTTTGTAAGGAATATTTGGCTGACAGTCGCGACCGCAAATCTCTGGGAATATTTGATATATCTTCAAAGTTAGTTTTCAGCTGCCTGTAGACCCCATCCCACACCTGAGTAGCCCTGTAGCGTGGCTCCCCCCAGAGGACGAATTCTTGCTCTAAATCCTCATGTTCGATATCATAAAAATTCAATTTCTCAGTGTTCATACCAGCTCATCAATTAACTGGGTCAAACTATCCGCGATAAATGTTGGTTTGAAATCGAAATTCTTTAAGGTCGCCCTACTCGAGACACCGGTTAATACCAGCGCAGTCTGGCATCCAGCCTGTATCCCGGCTGCAATATCAGTTGGCATTTGATCGCCGACTGCGAGGGCATTGGAGGGGAGGACCTCCAGGTTGTTTAACGCAATTTGGTACATCACAGGAGAGGGCTTTCCGATAATCTCAGGAGAACGCCCGGTTGTCGAAGTCAGGGCAGCTAGGATCGCCCCTGTCCCCGGAACGTAGCCTTCCGGTGTTGGCAGAGAGGGATCCGGGTTGGTCCCCAGAAAAGGAATACCGGTGCGGATGAATGCAGATGCTTCAGAGAGTTTCTGGTAGGTAAGATCACGATCCAGGCTGGCAATCACCGCCAATGGCTGATCAATGGAATGATGGAAGCCAAATTCCTTCAGGGTCGCAAATAATCCCTGCTCTCCCAAAATGTATACCGGGCCTCCAGATGGGAACCGATTTTTAAGATTTATCCCCGCTGCAAGACCTGAATTTATAACTTGTTCGCGAGTGGAAGTAACACCGAAAGCAGCCAATTTCTCCACATATTGGTCAATTGATCTGGTGGCATTATTGGTTACGAAGGCTGTTTTCAACCCCCGCATTTCGATTTTCTGGAATAAAGCCGGTAAATCGCCAATTGGATGGGTATCTCGCCATAAAACACCATCCATATCAAGTATTAGCGTATTAATTGAATGATTTTCCTTCACCTGTAACCCTTGAAAAAATAAGAAAAGACCGGATGGTTTTATTTTCCATCCGGTTTAGATTTTACTCGAATATTTACTACAGATTACTCTTTTTCATCTTCCTTGGGTTGTGCTTCAAGAACTTCATCAACCAGGCCATAATCCACGGCAGTGTGTGCGTCCATCCAGAAATCTCTTTCAGTATCCCTTTCGATGACATCTGATGGCTGCCCGGTGTGCTGGGTCAGTATTTCATTGAGCTTCGTACGTAAGCGAAGGAATTCCTTGGCTTGAATTTCAATATCTGTTACCTGCCCCTGAGCGCCTCCCAGTGGTTGGTGGAGATGAATTGTGGCGTGAGGTAAGGCATAGCGCTGGCCTTTTGCACCACCAGCCAGCAGCACTGTACCAAATGAGGCTGTGACTCCGACAGCGACAGTGCTGATGGGATTTGAAATCATCTGCATGGCATCATAAATTGCCAAGCCGGCATATACCTGGCCACCAGGGGAGTTGATGTACATGTTAATCGGTGCTTCACGATCCTCCTGGTTCAGGAACAGCAGCTGTGCGACGATCAGATTGGCGACCTGGTCATTAATGGGTGTGCCAAGGAAAATCAGGCGATTACGCAGCAGCAAAGAATAAATGTCAAATGCTCGCTCACCACGTCCCGTAGTTTCGATTACCATTGGGATCAAAGAATTGATCTCGGAAATATCCATTCGTTTTTCCTTCCTTGAAATTATTTTGCCGATAAATATATTAAACTTGCTGGTAAAGCAGCCCCTTGATTTTAATGGTAATCCCGGGGGGTTTTATAAGAATCTTGATAGAAATCTCCCTGGTTTCTGCTCGCGCAACGGGGTGGAAGATTAATCCGAAGTGTCATCGGCTTCCTGGTGTTCGCCAGGTACCTCTGCAGTTTCATGCTCCGGTGCCTCAGTTGATTCTTCTCCAGGGTCAGCGGAAGAACCTTTTTCAAGCATTTCCTGCTGTTCATCCGTAGCCTGCACCACTTCTGGTTCTCCTGCAATATCTGATGGTTGCGAAGGATCATCTTTAGAATCTGCAGCATCATCAACGGGTTCTTCTTCATCTGGAGATGGTTCGAAAGCGTCTGCTTCACCATTGGCGACTTTGCGTAAGAATTCAATCGTGCGGTTCATCCGCATTTCAGCATAGATACTACCGGTAAGGTTCATGAGGGTGTTCGGTGAATCAAACTGTTTCCTGTCAGCCTCTGACATGAACCGTGTAATTGAATCTAGAGTCCGGGAGGTCTCTTCCTCAAGTTCTGCCTCACTCACATCGATATTTTCCAGCCGGGCTATTTCAAGCACCACCAGAGATCTCTTCACACGTGTTTCGGCGACTGGCTCAGCTTCGTCCCGCAAATCCTGGTTTTCCATGTCACGTGTTTTCAGATACAAATCCAGATCAAGCCCCTGATTTCTCAAACGATTCTCTAGCTGCTGGATGACATTATCGATCTCATTTTCTTTCATTTGAGGCGGATATTTAATCGTGGAACTTTCGATAATCTGGTCAAGAACTTGATCATCATATTCTGTGTTATATGCTTCGATTGCTCTTTGTTCAAGGCTCTCCCGGATATCCCGCTGGAGAGCTTCCAAATCCTCGTATTCGCCGAGCGATTGGGCAAATTCATCATTCAATTCCGGCAATAAACGGGCTTTTACATCCTCCATATGGATGGAAAATTCTGCATCTGCACCGCGCAGTGATTCATAAGGAGAATCATCCTGGAATGTGTACAGCAAAGTTTTATCTTCACCCGCTGCCATACCGATTAATTCTCTTGAAAACCCCTCAAAAGGCCATTCAACCGAAGTATCACCTTGTTCGGTAGCGATGATCATCGAAGTCGACCGTTCTTCGATCAGGGCACCTGCATCGGATTCGTTACCATTCTCCCCATTCTCCCCTTGATCATCAGCAGCCTGCTCAGATCGTTTTGCTGATATACGAATATAGGCATGATCACCAGCTTCTGCCGGTCGATCAACCGTTTCTTCAACTGCTTGCCGTTGGCGAAAATCCTGCTCTACAGCTTCAACTTCCTGGTCAGTCACTTCGGGAGGTTCATAGGGCAGACGGACCGCCCGGTAGTCACCAAGTTCAACTTCTGCCATCAGTGGGATGACAAATTCGAGGACTAATGGATCGAGGCTGACGACATTTTCCAGGTTTCCTGGTCCGTAAGGTTCAATCTCGGTTTGCTCAATCACTTTTGGGTATAGATCCTGGATCAAAATTTCTAGGCTCTCTTCCATCAGTGCTTCATCACCGATTTGCCGGCGGATTACTTGATAGGGGGCTTTTCCTGGACGAAATCCCGGAACTTTAATTCGCCGGGCGATTTTTTTTGCAGCTTTCCGCTTTGAGGCTTCTAATTGGTCGTTCTCAACCTCGACGGTCAACTTCACCTGCTGGTCTTCTAAGATTTCCTTATCAATATTCAATTTCTACTCCCTGCGCTCATAAATTAACCCGCTGATTATAACACTTCCATTGGTAGCAGAATGTGGGTGCAGACGGCAGTATCATAATTTCTTTTAGAAAATTTTTCTTTAGCTGGTGTGGGGAAGGAGGGAGTCGAACCCTCACGCCTTGCGGCACGTGATCCTAAGTCACGCCTGTCTGCCAGTTCCAGCACTTCCCCGGTCAACGCAGAGAGATTATAAGCCGTTGGTAAACGAACGTCAATAATTTCGATATAATGGTATCTAATACAGGATCGTTAGCAGGTACTGGAGGAGAATTTGAGCCGGATTATCAATGTTGACGGTGTAGGCAAACAGCGAAAAAAATTAACTCGTGAAATCGTCCTTTCGTTGAGAAAATTATCCCAACAATCCGACGTTAACAATGAAACGCGAGATTTAGCAGCATTTATCGCCCTCAACTTGGAAGCTGTTCACAGAACGATAGAAATAACCGTTACTCCGTGGGAAAAACGGGATTATTGGGTCAAAGCGGATCGGTTCCGCATGGAATGGGCATGGAGCGAAAGCTATGCTGAAGAAATGCGCATAGCAGTCTTGGAGGATGATTGGGGGAAAGTTGCTATCCTGTCTGCGAAAATTGCAGAAAAACTGAAATCCGTTCAGGTGCCTGTACGCAATCGATTAGGTGAACCCTGGCATGGAGCCTGGAAAATCTTGAGCAACTCCGTATAGAATTATTCTGATTTTCCGTAACCGCCACCACCTGGTGTATTTACCACCAGTAGAGCCCCTCTGTCGAGAGTTATGGTGCATTTCCCAGGGAGGAGATGCGTTTCCCCAGATTTGATCATATAATTTACTCCCACTGCTCCCGGATCACCACCGGATAAACCGTACGGGGGGATGGTCCGTCTTTCTGATAGTAAGGTAACCTGGCTTTCACCTAGCATTTCAATTTCTCGGATGATTCCATCACCACCAGAATTTCTTCCATTCCCCCCCGAGTCTGTTCGAATTTCATACCTGCTTACTCGCAGTGGATAAGCAAATTCCAGAGCTTCGACGGGTGTATTCAGGGTGTTGGTCATATGGGAATGGACAGCCGAAGTACCATCACCAAAAGGTCCAGCCCCGGCACCACCTCCAATAGTTTCATAATAAGTAAAGGGCTTCTTATACCTTTGATCCCACCCCCCGATGATCACGTTGTTCATCGTGCCCTGACTTGCTGCGGGGATGCGATCTGGACAAGCTTTCGCCAGCGCACCCAGCAACACATCCACGATGCGCTGGGAGGTCTCCACATTACCACCTGCAACCGGCGCTGGGTGCGCGGCATTAACCACCGTTCCACGAGGCGCAATTACCTCGATGGGTGCTAAACATCCCGTGTTATTCGGCACATCAAGGTTTAATAAACACCGAAATACATAATACACTGCAGATAAAGTGATTGCATAAACAGCATTTACACTACCTTGCTGTTGGGCAGCTGAGCCGCTGAAATCGACAACCGCCCGGTCGCCATCAATGAGAATCGAGACTGTGATTGATACCGGTTTTTCGTTGATGCCATCATCATCCAGATAATCAAGGAAAGTGTAAGTCCCATTTGGCAGACCTGAGATCAGCTTGCGGGTCATGACCTCCGTATATGATAGTAATTCCTGCATATACAGATGAATGGTTTCCAGGGTGTATTCAGCCGCTAACTCCTGCAAGCGAGCGTGACCGCGCAAGTTGGCTGCAACCTGAGCCCATAAATCTCCGGCACGTTCCTGAGGGGTGCGAACATTCGCCAGGATCAAATCCCAGAGATCATTATTTCTCTTACCCCGGGAAAATAATTTCGAAGGTGGAATAACAAGTCCTTCCTGATATATTTCCCTGGCAACCGGCATTGAACCTGGAGTCATACCACCGATGTCTGCGTGGTGAGCCCTGCTGGCGACAAATCCGATCAATTTGGGATTTTCCCGATCATCCTTGATACCCTCAAATCCCGCAAATTCTTGAAAAACTGGCGATACCAGTGTGAGGTCAGGTAAATGGGTTCCACCTTGAAATGGATCATTGAGTAAAATCATGTCGTGTGGGTAAATGCCTGAATCCTCCCGTTCTGGTGCCCTGTATTTTTCGATCGCAGCCTGTACTGAGAGCGGCATCGAACCGAGGTGTACTGGGATGTGTGCAGCCTGCGCGATCATATTTCCTTGGGGATCAAATAACGCACAGGAATAATCACGCCGCTCTTTAATATTGGGAGAGAAGCTGGTTCTGCGGAGTACAGTCCCCATTTCTTCAGCAACAGAGACAAATAGGTGCTTGAAAACTTCAAGGCGAATCGGATCAGTATCCTTGATCATTCGAAATTTTTCCCTGAATTGATGCTCCTGCTAGCAACCAGAATTACCACATTCTCAAATCGGTCTACACTCGCAGATGAATTTCTAGGCAGAAAGATGGTGGTATCTTTCCTGACGATAATGGCCGGACCAGCGAGAATGTTTCCTGGTGATAACAGTTCACCCTGGAATAGAGGGATTTCTAATTTTTGATGATTCATAAAAACCATTTTTGTTGTTAAGTAAGCTGCACCTGGATCACTCTCTCCTTCCTCAAAATACGGAATTTCCGGAGCTCGAATTTTTCCTATAGCCCGCACCCGTAGATTCACGATTTCCACGCTTGCATCAGGAAGTGAATAGCCATAAAGTTCCTTGTGAGCCGCGTGGAAGTCGGTTAAAAACTCATCACGGAAGGGTATCTTGATCTCGTATGATTGTCCTGCAAAACGCATATCCAAATTGCGCTCAATGCGGATACTTTCTTGTCCAAACCCTTCCGAATCCAGGTCTTTCCGTCCGCGTTCAACGATTGGTTGAAAGGATTCCATCAAGTAATTAGTAGTCACGGTGCCTGGTACCATCACGGTACGAGAGTAGTCTTTTACAACATCAGCAACCAGCATCCCGAAGGCGGACAGGGTTGCTGCGAGAGGGGGCACAATCACTTTTGGAATTGAGAGACGCCTGGCAAGTGTGGCTGCGTGTAAACCACCAGCTCCACCAAATGACAGCAAGGTAAATGCTTGCGGATCATAACCGCGCTCAATGGTCACCAGACGCAGCGCCCGTTCCATGTGGGCATCAACGACATCGATTACGCCTTGAGCAGTTCGAATTGCATCCAAGCCTAATTCAGCTCCCAATTTATCCATGACATTAAACGCACGGTTCTCCTGCAGCTCCATTTTTCCGCCAAGGAAATGCTCAGATGGAAGGCGCCCGAGGACGACATTGGCATCGGTTACGGTGGGGAGGTCATACACAGGATCTCCATACGCATAGCAGGCTGGTCCGGGTTCAGCCCCTGCGCTCTCAGGACCTACGCGAAGTGCACCGCCCAAATCTACACTGGCAATTGACCCACCTCCAGCCCCGATCGTGTGAATATCCAACATGGGTATCCCAATCGGAAAGTCACCAATCGTTGTTTCCGTAGAAATGACCGGCTGGTGATCAACTAAAGATACATCCGTTGATGTTCCACCCATATCAAAGGTGATCAGTTTCAACTTTCTGGGATTATCCTCATCACCAATTTCACCATCACCAGATTGAAGAGCTTTTCTGGCCACATGGCTCGCTCCCACTACACCTCCTGCTGGACCAGATACAATACAGCGAACCCCCGCCTGGCGGGCTTCACGCAGGCTGATTATCCCACCGTTTGACTGCATAATCCTGATATTGACTTTGTCTTTAATTCCTGATAATGACGATTCCAAGGAACCGAGGTATTTGTCCAGTATAGGAGTTACATAAGCGTTCACCACCGTTGTGCTTGTGCGTTCGTATTCCCTGAATTCAGGGAGAATTTCACTTGACAAGGATACAAAAATACCGAGGGGAGCGATTTTTTCGGCGATTAATTGTTCATGTCGGGGATTGAGAAACGAAAAAAGAAGACATACTGCAATAGACTCGATTAAATTCTTATCAACTTGATTGACCAGTTCATTGAGATCGCCCAGGTTCAATTTTTTCAGTATCTCTCCTTCGCTGCTGATCCTTTCCTCAATTTCAAATCGCAGATTTCTTGGAGTAAGCGGTTGTGGTTTACTGGAACGAAGATCGTATAAATTCGGACGAGCCTGGCGACCAATATCCAACACATCCCGGAATCCGGAGGTGGTAATGAGCGCAGTCCTAGCTCCTTTCCTCTCAAGCAGCGCGTTGGTAGCAACGGTTGATCCATGAGTGATGGTAAACGAGGGATGATCTTCTTGATGGATATTGTGATCCTCTAGAATTTTCTGCAAACCTGATAGCACCGCCTGGGCGGGATCTGCAGGAGTCGATAAGATTTTGCTTGTACTGACCCTTCTTTGTGACAGATCAAAGATCACAAAATCAGTGAATGTACCTCCGATATCGATGCCAATTACTAATCCTTGAGGAGAAAGCGAAGCCACAATGATTCAATCCGATCACAGATTTAGATTCAGTTACAACTACATATCCAAGTTCAAGGATTATAAGACTCTTAAGCCATTAATGCTATGAAAGTGCCACTTTCCAGGTTGGTTCCCAGTATCCATGTGGTTATAACAGTTGGAGTTGGGTGCTCGGTCTGCGACCATTGATCAGGATGAAAGGGCTCATTCGATCTGGATTCATCCCTATCTTACGCAGCTCTTCAACACTGTTAATGAGCATCGTCTTCCTTACGGATAACAACGTACTGACTCCTCGGGGGCCAATCCCGGGAACACGCAGCAATTCCTGCCGGCTTGCTTTATTAATCTCAATTGGATTTTCGCTTAAATACAATTTCGCCCATCCCAACTTCGGATCAATTCCCCGTGGAAGGTTTCCAACTTGATCAAATGGCAATTCTTCCATCACGAACCCATAATCTCTGATCAAATATGAAGCCTGGTAGAGACGATTCTCACGTTGCAGTGATGTTGGAGGCGAATTCTCAAGTGGAGTGTCTTCGACAGGCCTGAAAGGTGAGTAATATGCCCGTTTCAAGTCCAATTTCTTATATAAAAACTCTGTTGTGCTGAGCAGTTCGCTGTCAGATTCGCCTGCACCACCGACAACGAATTGTGTTGCAACTGAAGGCCATTGTTTCCTCCAGGGTTGAGCAGTAAATCCTGTTTGCTTGATTTTATGGATCAGATTCAAAGTTTGGACCAACTCTTCATTAAAATTTTTATGGGGAGCAAGGATTCGCAGGCGATTTTGATTTGGTGCCTCCAGGTTCAGGGAGACCCTATCTGCAAGCTTCATCGCCTGCTGTATTTGATCAAACTCGGCTCCCGGCATAATTTTCAAATGCAGGTAGCCCCTGAACCCAAGTTTTTCACGCAAGATTTGAGCTGTATCCAGAATGCGGTCTTGTGTCTGTATCCCACCACCGATTAATCCAGAGCTGAGAAATAAACCTTCGACGATACCTGCCCGGTGGAAGGCCATGAAAATTTGTGCCATTTCATCCGGTTTCAGACTTGCCCTGCGAAATTTTCGTCCGGCTCGAAATGGACAATAATGGCAATCTCGCTCACAGGCTGAAGTCAACAAAGTTTTCAGTAGTGGTATATTTTTCCCATTCGGCATGACAGCATTATGGACAAAACCGGAATATTCTTTTGCCGGGTCTACCTTTGGACAGCGATAATCTTCAGCTGGTTCAAAATCCATCTGGGAGGATAAGATTTTCAATCGATCAAGTGGATTCATAGCAACCACCTTCGAGCGGTAAAATATTAGAACAATTGTACTACTTTAGAATATTCTGGTCAACCTTATATCCTGGGTGTAGTATCCAAGTTTTCAATATAATTTTTTCTCTCTCTAGAATGATTGGTACTTTCAGGCATTTATCGTCCCAAAAGGTAGGATCCTGTCAATAAATCTTCGTATCGAGAGCGTAAAATAAAGTGATATTTCGCATAGACGTGCTTTTGAGATG
>JBJYXV010000004.1:0-5398 GCA_046260155.1 Anaerolineales bacterium | reverse complement strand
GCCTGCTACCAATGGTTTGTCGCCCCAACCCGTACGGATGGCAGCGACCCGCGCCCTGACTTAGCACCAGATGTGATCAACAATTCGTGGAGTTGCCCTGATTACGAGGGCTGTACAGAACCGGATATACTATTGGCTGTCGTACAGGCCGTTCGGGCTGCCGGTATCCTGACCGCTCATTCTGCCGGGAATGACGGTCGAGGTGACACCGACCTAAGCTGCGAAACCATTCACGAGCCTGCTGCCATCTACGCAGAATCCTTTACGGTAGGATCGACGACCGAAAGCGATCATATTTCCTATTTCAGCAGCCGCGGCCCAGTGACTATAGACGGTAGCAACCGTTTTAAGCCGCAAATTACTGCACCAGGTTCGAGTATTTACTCCACCATACCAAACAGCAGCTATGGTTTTAAGAGTGGTACCAGCATGGCGGCACCGCATGTTGCCGGGCTGGTCGCACTACTCATATCAGCTCAACCAGCACTTGCTGGACAGGTGGATGAACTGGGAACCTTGATAGAGCGATCCGCATTGCCGCTATTTACTGAGCAAAGCTGCGGTGGTGATACCCCTACCAGCCACCCCAACCACACTTATGGTTGGGGACGAATCGACGCCTGGGCGGCTTATCAAGATAGCGTACCTGGCTTAATATTGACCAAAACCGCACCGGATACCATCTTACCCAATGATATTTTGACATACACAATAACAGTAACCAACAGCCATTCATTTTTAGGTACCCACAACGTCATACTGACGGACACAATACCGGAGCAATCAGCCTTCTCATCAGCCACCGGAAATTATTCCGTCAATGGCAGGCTGGTAACCTGGCAACTGGGGGATATTCCAGCAGGACATATCAAACAGGTGGAACTGGCAGTGTATATTCCCGAGGCTTCCACAGGGACGATCACAAATGATACTTACGAAGTTTTTAGTGATGAAGTGACCACACCGGTGACAGGAACAGCGGTAAATACACGGATACAATTGCCGGCAATCTCGTGGTCAACGTCGGAATCCTGTCAGGATCAATGGCTGGTGCCTGGAATAATTTTCACCTGCCAGGCGAGTCTCCACAATACAGGCAATTATACGGATACTTTCACGATCAATGCAACCAGCATCGATCATGAAGTAATCATCAGCCCCACAGTCACCACCTTAGGAAGCACACAATACGAAGATATCTCCATCATGATTAAGGTCCCCATGGATGCTCCGGCTGGTGAAAAAATCACATCCATTGTAACTGCCACGTCAACAGCAGACTCGAAAGTCAGTGAATCGCTTGAAATTGCTTCCCGGGTTTCCTTCCGACAAATTCTGCCGATCATTTATCACAATCCCTAAAAATCAATCCCCCGGGAAAATTTCCCAGGGGATTGTCGTATTCTTCAACCATCCATCAAATTTGACGCGAAGCAGTTTATTCTTTCTCGTACGGCTCCCCATCAGCAGCTGGCATTTGACCGCGGCCAACCACGCCAGCCAGTACGATCATTGTGGCAATATAAGGAAGCATCAGCAAGAATTCTGAGGGGATCGGAATCCCAAGAATAGCCACCTTGGAAGCCAGTGCATCCGCAAAACCGAATAACATTCCTGCAGCGAAGGAGCCAAAAGGCATCCAGTTCCCGAAAATCATGGCTGCCAGGCTGATGAAACCTCTACCAGCAGTCATCACCTCATCGAAACGCCCAACCGAACCCAGTGTAAAATACGCACCGGCGAAGCCTGCCATTGCACCACCCAGGATGACCGCCATATAGCGAGTACGGTGGACATTGATACCCAGCGTATCAGCGGCTTTGGGATGTTCACCCACTGAGCGCAGGCGTAAGCCCCAGCGGGTGTAAAACAAGCCAAAGTGCAGGGTGATCAAGAAGATGAACATGGCGTACACAAACATGTTGTTGTTGAACAAGATCGGTCCTAAGAAGGGGATCTTTGACAACAACGGAATTTCAAAGGGTTGGAATATAGCTGGATTATTGAGGTGCTGGTAGGGCTGCATGAATTTTGCCGAAATATAAGAGGTGATACCGACGGCAAAGATATTGATGACCGTACCCGAGATGATCTGGTTGGTCATATACTTTATGGAAAGCACGGCATGCCCCAAACCCAGGATGGCGCCTGCAAGAACGCCCGACAATAGGCCAACCCAGATATTCCCGGTAACACTACCAAACAGGGCACCGACTAAAGCAGCCGTCAGCATCATGCCCTCGATGGCGATATTGACCACACCGGCGCGCTCACACAGGACCCCAGAGAGGGCACCCAGGGTCAATGGTACCGCAAAAGATAAAGTACTGTTGAGCAAGCCTGCTAAATTGAGGGATTTTCCAGCCGCTGACCATACTAAAAATCCGAAGATAAACAAACCTACCACCAGGAACAACACGAAGGTTGTGCGCGACCCAAAGCCGCGCGGCAGAACCAGCTGGGAAACGCCGATGGCAAATGCAATGATTGCCAAGATGATCAAAGAGAGCCGGGTCGGTAATATCCAATCTGCAAGGGTTGCCTCAACACCACCAGGGACCATTACGAAGGTGGTTACAACGTCAGAATCTACCTGCAGGGCAAAGAGAAATATAATGATTGCCCCAAGCGCCAGGAATAAAATGCCCATCACCCATTTTCGAGTGGGTGAAAAGGTCTCAACCTCATGTCTCATTGTTGTCGTAGCCATTCTCAGTCACCTCCCCAACCGCGTACAAAGACCTCTTCTTCTTCGCCAACACCTGGTTTGGGTAAGCGGTAGATCGTGCGGATGATCGCCGGTGTGGCGATAAACAGCAAGATCATCGCCTGTAGTACGGAAATAATATCGATCGGGATCCCCGCTGAAAGCTGCATCTTGGTTGCGCCATTGCGCAGCACACCAAACAGTAACGAAGCCAAGACAACACCCAAGGGATGGCTCCTACCCAGCAAGGCAATGGCGATGGCGTCAAACCCGTACCCAGAAGAGAAAGCCAAAGCCAGGTTATAGTTCAGACCAAGCACCTCGTTGGTACCCGCCAGGCCAGCCAGCGCACCTGATAATGACATGACTGCTACGATGGTTACCACGATGCTCATCCCTGCGTAGCGAGAGGCATTGGGATTGGCTCCCACCGAACGGAAATCAAAGCCCCACCTGGTTTTATACAAGAACCACCAAACCAGCCAAGCAACCAATAAGGCCAGGAAGAACCCCAAATGGAAGCGGATGGGCGCTCCAAAAAAGCGAGGCAGTTTTGCGCTATCCAAGATGGTCGGGCTGACCGGATTGAAGGAATCGGGCCGCATCATCGGGCCTCTCAACAGGAATTCGGTCAGACGGAAGGCGATATAGTTCATCATGATGGTGTTGATGACCTCATGACCGCCTGTTTTAGCCTTCAACCATCCGGGGATAAAACCCCAAATAGCACCTCCTAACATGCCCGCAAAAATCGCCAGTGGAAGATGAATGATGGCTGGCAGATCGAAGGCGTAACCAACAAATGCGGCGAAAACCGCACCGATGAATAACTGACCCTCGGCGCCAATATTGAACAAGCCTGATTGGAAACCAAGCGCAACAGACAGACCAGCAAAAATAAACGGTGTGGATGCCACCAGGCTCTCAAAGAATGGGTTGAAAGCCCTGCGGATGGCATCGCCCTCACCACTGGCAAGGGCATTGATAATCTTGACAGGATCGCCAAAGGCGCCGATGAACAAAGAGACATAAGCATTTACGGCGGTGGCAATCGCCTCTCTTAACCCTGCACCGATCGACTGGCCAAATGCAGCATAAACCTCCTCCGATGTAACGATGATAAACAAGCCACTGATGAGTAACCCGGTCAGAATAGCTAGTGCTGGGATCAGCAATGCCTTGCCCATCCGGCGCCAGATGGATTGATCTTTCGCCGAAGGTTTGGTCACTTCCTCGACAAATATCTGAGCAGCTTGATCAACCTTACTCGGTTCTTTATGTTGGGAATTATTATCGCTCATAGCTCTACCTTTGCTATACTCAGGCGGTCTCTGGATGCACACCTGCCATGAGCAGACCGACCTGGTTTTTGGTCGCTTCTCCTGCATCCAGGATGTCAACAATCTTGCCCCGATACATTACGGCGATGCGATCCGAGAGTTCCATGATCTCATCCAACTCTGTTGAGACCAGTAAAACAGCGGTACCTTCATCACGCTTCTCAATGATTCGGCGGTGAATATATTCAATGGAACCAACATCCAATCCACGAGTGGGCTGGGATGCGACCAGCAATTTGATCGACCGTGAAAATTCGCGCGCGACAATCACCTTCTGTTGGTTTCCTCCTGAAAGCGTTCCGGCATTTGTGCTGGCGCCAGGTGTGCGGATATCAAATTCCTGGATCAGCGTGTTGGCGTTTTGCTGTATGGCATCTTGCTGCATCACGACACCTTTTGTAAACGGTGGCAAATAATAATTATTGAGCACCAGGTTATCCGATACCGGGAATGACAGCACCAACCCATCGCGCTGACGGTCCTCAGGCACATGGGCGGTGCCTAACTCGGTGATCTGGCGTGGGGTTGCCCGGGTGATATCATGGCCGAGTAAACGGACCTGACCCTGCATGGATTTGCGCAATCCTGTGATTGCTTCAACCAGCTCAGTCTGACCGTTACCCTGGACACCAGCTACACCAAGCACTTCACCAGCACGTACATTGAAAGAAATACCATCAACAGCTACTTGCTGACGTTCATCCAGCACCATCAAGTTATCAATTTCCAGTACAGCTTCGCCAACTTGTGGGAGTTCTTTATCAACTTCCAGCGAAACTGCGCGGCCAACCATCATTTCAGCCAGTTTTTGTTGATCCGCTTCTGCCGGGATGGTGCTTCCAACGACTTTTCCACGGCGAATGACTGTGATGTTATCGGCAACTTTTAGCACCTCGCCCAACTTATGGGTGATAAAAATAATCGATTTGCCCTGCTCAACCAGGGTATGCATAATATCAAACAAACCTTCGACTTCTTGAGGTGTGAGCACGGCGGAGGGTTCATCCAGGATCAGGATATCAGCCTCTCGATAGAGCAATTTGATGATTTCCACCCTCTGCTGTACCCCAACCGGCAGGTCTTTAACATAGGAGTTGGGATCGACATCTAAATTAAATTGCTCCGAAATCCGGTGTATCTTCTGCGCGGCGGATTTGCGATCCAGCACTCCGCCAAGACGGACATCTTCACCCCCCAGCATGACGTTTTCGGTCACAGTAAAAACCGGCACCAGCATGAAATGCTGGTGAACCATGCCAATTCCTGCCGCAATGGCATCATTTGGGGATTCAACCTTGATCTCCTGACCACGGACGATAATTTCACCTTCATCCTGGTGATAGAGTCCGTA
>JBJYXV010000003.1:0-2119 GCA_046260155.1 Anaerolineales bacterium | reverse complement strand
TCTTCGGGCTCGGCCGTTTGCCCGCAGGCGGCCAACAACATCGCCAGAACGAGCATTGCTGCGAACAATACATTCAGCTTTTTCATTTTCTTTCCTCCTTGTCGGCTTTCAGTTTCGGTCCAAATTTGCAGTTTCATTTCCGCCTGCATCTATCGGCTATGTGCATCACCTCCTTTGCAGAGCACGCTACTGGACGAGTCGGGTCCAACTTCCTGGGCTTGCTTTCATCCTGCAGCTTGACCCCTGGCCTAGCTCGCAACACCTCTTCTCAATCTTCACCTCCTCCATCGCGCGTCTCACACCCTACTTCCCAGTCCACCCTTCGATCTTGCGGAGCAGGGCTGATTCCTCCTCTTCGCTCTCCGTGGCGACCCACAGGAACAGGCCTTCGGGGTCCATGGCTGCCGTGAACTGCTCGAGCTCGCTTTTGTTCAGGTCCATGATGACCGGCACATCGCGAGTCTGGAGCGTCTTGATGAATGGCACCCACTGAATGCCGTGGACCTCGGGTACACTGAGGATCGTGTCGAAGTGCTGGCCCCCCTTTCGCGTCCAGGTGGAAGAGGTTGTGCGTCATACTCTGGACTTTGCGCTCCAGAATCGGCAATCCATACTCATGGAAAAGCTTCGGAGAGATGAGCGGCGCAAAGCCACAACTGGGAATGTGCATCCGTCCGAAGGAGGGGATGTCCATCCAACTGGACGACGGTTGGCCGCGTGCCTTGAGCATCGCATCAAAGTGATCGTACACCATCTCGAAATCGGCGCTGGCCCGTTCCACCAGCGCCTTGACTTGCTCCGGGCTCTCCACCATATCTATGCACAGTCGATCCATGCCCAGCCAGGCGTCCTCCACTCGTCGCCCGGATCTCTTCAAGCTCACTGCATGCTTCCGTCTTTTGCTGTGTGACGTAGCGCTCTGGACAGTGCTCCAATCATGACAGGATGGCGCAAGCTGGCGGACCAGATTTTCTTATGAGCGTTTCGTCCTGAGGTAGAATATGCTCTGAACGCCAAGCGCAATCAACGTCAACAACCCGACCCCAATCCTGGTCCACCACGAACTCAGTGTACCATTAAATTGCAGAATGGACACAATCGTACCGTGGATCAGGACACCGAACAGGGTGCCAATGACATTGCCGACTCCGCCGCTTAGCGAGGTCCCCCCTATCACTACCGCAGCAATTGAGTCCAGCTCCATACCACTGGCGTGTTGTCCATAGCCCGCCAGCAAGGACATGCTGAAGACAATCCCTCCCAGAGCAGAGCACAGACCGCTGAACGCATATACCATGATCTTTGTCCGGGCGACCGGCAGGCCCATTAGGATCGCCGACTGTTCGTTGTTCCCCATGGCATAGATCGTGCGACCAAAGCGTGTGAAAAAGCTCAGGTAGATCGCCACCACTAACATGATCGGGCCGACCAGGGTGGTAGGGTAGATGTACGCTTTCGGTATGAACGGAATATGGATCGGTGTCAGTGCAAACGTCTTGTACACCTCATTCGTAATCGTCACCGAAGTCAGACTGATGATATACGCCATGCCACGGGCAAAATAGTACCCCATCAGAGTGACGATAAAAGGCTGCACCTTGAGGGTTTGAATGATCGTACCCATGAGGGCCCCAAGTGCAATGCCCATGACGATCATCAGCGGGATCACAAGGTACGGGCTCGCGCCGCCCCGAAGCAATGCAGCGGAAGCGGTGCCGGTCAGGGCAATCACCCCGCCCACAGAGAGATCGATCCCGCCCCCGCCGCTCAGGATCACCATGGTCATCCCAATCGAAACCAGGAGCAGGCTGCTGTCGTTGATGAACAGGTTAAAGAACACCTGCGGCTTTCGCATGGCTGGATACAACTGGGTGCCCACAAAGTAGATCAGGACAAAGACCCCAAAGGTGAGTAGCAATGAACCATTTCGGAACATGAAGGTTCTAATGCGCTGCATCATGTTGAGAACCTCTCCGCTCAAATACTCGATTCATCAGGCGGCGGGTGTAATCAGAGTAGAGCAGGATAACCAGCAAGACCAATATTGCTTTGGCGGCTAGCAGGGCATTGGCTGGCACACCCAGGCTATAGACCGTAACCGTGAAGGTCCAGATGACGA
>JBJYXV010000002.1:0-2272 GCA_046260155.1 Anaerolineales bacterium | reverse complement strand
TTCACTACAACGCCTGGATTGCGGAACGGACCAACGCGCTGATGGCGCAGTACAGACAGGACGACCGGCCCTTTTTCCTGTGGGCTAGTTTCTTTGACCCTCACCCGCAGTATATGGTCCCTGAGCCGTATGCCAGTATGTACGATCCTGAATCAGTCACGGTCCCTGAACACCGGTCAGGAGAGTTCGATGATAAACCACCCTATTTTAAGTACGCTCAACAGGAAAATCCTGATTTTAGCGCTTACCAGGAACCGGGCGGCAATGGCATTCATGGGGCTGGTTCCCACCTGCGTTCCACAGAAACCAAAGCGAAAAATATTGCGACTATGTATGGGATGATGACCATGCTGGATAAATACATCGGCAAGATTTTGGACAAGTTGGATGAACTGGGTCTGGCAGAAAACACGCTGGTATGTTTCACCTCCGATCACGGTGACTTTTGGGGGCAGCACGGGTTGGTTGCCAAGGCCATCCACCATTACGAAGACCTGCTGCGGATCCCCCTGGTGGTCAGTATGCCGGGCACCATTCCCGACGGTGTGCAATCCAGCGCGCTGCAATCTACGTTGGATCTGCCGCAAACTTTCCTGAGTTTCGCAGGTCTGCCAGTGCCGCGCAGCATGACGGGAGTTGATGAGAAAGCAGTCTGGACCGGAGAGACCCCCCAGCTGCGCCATCATGTCATGGTTGAGAACCAGCACCAGCCAACCACCATGAATATGCGTACGTATATCAACCAACGCTATAAAATGACGGTCCACTACAATCACAGTTATGGCGAGCTCTATGACCTCGAAGCAGATCCGGGCGAATACGTGAACCTGTGGGATCTCCCTGAATTTCAAGACCTGAAACGGGATTTACTTCTGGAATTCATCCATGCAGAGATGGCCAAAGCCCCGCTGCCGATGCCCAGAATTGCAGGCGCCTAAACAGGCGTATCAAAAGAGGACGAAACGACAATCACTTCTTGGCAGGCCAGCATATTTCTTTGCTGAACCTGGCCTTGATGGTTGCCAGTCTAACCCTGGCAGTTTGCGACAGGCCTGGCGGGTCGAAGAATTACTGATCTAAATGTTGCTCGACCGGATGATCATGCGCATCCATTGGGCAGAACAGTACCAGCAGTCGAGTAGGCTGCGAGTGCGTATTCTCCCAACGATGCGGGGTCCTGGCATCGAAAAGCAAGCTGTCACCCACCGAAAGTGGGTAGCGGGTTTCGCCGATGAAGCAAGCCACACTTCCTTCGATGCAGTAAACAAATTCACGCCCGGCGTGGCTGACTTCGTCAACTTTGGCAGAATTGGTTTCGAGGGTCACCAGGATTGGCTCCGCACCGAGCGGTGGCAAACCATCACCCAGGTTTTCGATCGTGCCATTGGTAAAACGGGTGACCGTACGTTGACCCTGTCGCTGGTAAACGACACCCTCACCGGCTGATTCAGTCTCCAAAAAAGTGCCGATGTTGACACCCAAACCCTGAGCCAGCTGCCCCAATGTACGGATGCTGGGGGAGCTGCGGTCGTTTTCGATCAGGCTGAGGGTGTTCGGGCTGATCTGGCACTGTTCTGCCAGTGAGCGAATCGTCAAGCCATGTTGTTTGCGGATCATACGGATTCGAGATCCCAATTGGATAGATACAGGTTCAGCGATTGGGTCGTTAGGAGCGTCCGAGGGAACCTCTATTTGAGGAACATGAGTTCCGTTTTTATGAGGTAATAACTTTGACATACAGATATTTTCTCCAAAAGAGACAGATAAATTTATTCCTGCAAGATACTGATAATCTCAAGAAGATGAGATTCTTGCTCGATTAAAACCTCCCGCATCGTGTCACAGACTTCGATGATTTTCGGTGAGACTATTTCATAAAAAACCTCTGTACCTTTGCGTTGACGGGCGAGAATATTTGCAGAAAGCAATACGCTCAGATGTCGCGAGACGGTCGATTGTGGAACTTCAATATTCTCCGCAATCGAAGTGACACATTGTGGACCATCTTTGAGTAGATGGATAATTTTCAGACGGACAGTATGACCTAAGGTTTGGCATAATTTCGCTTGCAAATCAAAAATAACCGGGTTTTCATTCATAATTACCTCTCAGAAAGCTTGTAAAAAAAGATGACCATCCCTGTCTGGCTCGACAGTTTGTGAATTCAGCACCTTGACCGCTGGTCCGCTGAGGACGGTGCCGTTAAGGTCAAAGTGTGAACCATGGCAGGGGCAGCTAAACCCATCCGGTCCGGGAGTCAACCGGCAGCCCA
>JBJYXV010000001.1:37029-80028 GCA_046260155.1 Anaerolineales bacterium | reverse complement strand
GCATACCTGCTCGCCACTCGAGGGCTTTCGCTGGCCTTAAATCAGCAGCTCTCCTACCGATTCACCCCGATGGGAGCCGTAATCTGGCTGATACTGATCACTTTGCTGGCTATTGCCGCCAGCTCGTTTCCCGCCCGCAGCGCAGCCAGGGTGAGTGTACGTGAAAGTTTAACATACTGAGATAGAATACGAAATTCCACCTGATCTCAGCTAGCTGATTAAGATAAAATTCAATTGATAGTACATTATTGAACAATCGGATTCACCGGATGGCTATGCATACGAAGGAATGATTACATGAAATCAACACTCAAGTTCCTGACCTATCTATCCGCGATCGGAGTCACTCTCCTGTTTATTCGACCCAAAGACAATGCCGTAAGAACGCTGATCTGGTTTCCTAAAATGATCAGCGCTGCGCTTACACCCGTTATCGGACTAACCGCTGCTCTCGGAGCCTTGTTAGGTCTCGTAAAGGGTGACGGGAAATTGACCTCTGCAGGTTTATTGGGCGCTGGATTAGCAGCTAAATTCGTAGCAGAAATTCCAAACGCGCGTGAACAATTCGCTCAAGAATTTGATGCTAACTGGAAAGAACCTTACCCATCCCGAAGGATCGAACCAGTTGACTTTCAACCTAATTTGATCATCGCTGAGAAACCATGGAGCGGGAAACCTTTTTACACCGATCTCTGGCAGCCACCAGCAGGTACATTGCGCAGTGGATTGGGTATTATCAATTCACACGGTGGTGGGTGGCGGGTCGGTGATAAAGACATGCTCACCAGACAATTCTTCCGCAGGTTGGCTGAGGGTGGTCACGTGGTGTTGGATATTGCCTACAGCCTGTACCCGGAGGCTGATCTTCCAACCATGGTAAAAGAGATCAACCTGGCCGTCATCTGGATGAAAGAGAACTGCCAGCACTACCAAATTAATCCTGAGCGTATCGTACTGATGGGTGGCTCAGCAGGGGCTCATCTGAGCTTGCTGGCCGGGTATGCACCCGACCAACCCGAGTTCCAACCTACCGAAACTAAACAAGATACTAACGTGCGGGGAATTGTTGCGTATTACCCGGTTGTCGATCTGAGGTCCTTGAATTTACAGCACAATCGCCAAGATCTTAAATCTCCTAATGTGCTCGACAAAGCAGCAGATGCGATGCTGAACTTCATATTCGATCTGCATCCTGAAACCGCTGATCAAGATAAAAATGAAGGAAAAGAAATGGATCGCAGCTTGATTCAAATGCTGGGTGGCACCCAGGATCAAATCCCCGAAATCTACGACTTGCTATCCCCCATCAAGCACATCAATAAAAAGTGCCCTGCAACACTTCTTCTGCAGGGAAGTGATGATGTATTTGACCTGGCGCGCCCCGTCCGAAAATTGTACCTGGCTCTACAAGAAACAGGTGTGCCATCGATCTATGTCGAATACCCCCACGCGGAACACGGTTTTGACCTGATTTTTCCTCAAATTTCCCCGCTTGCTAAAGCAGCGACCAGGGAAGTGGAACGCTTCCTGACAATGATGGCATAAAACTTCCACCCTGTACAGCAACCATCCTGCGATCCATATGTAATTCAACAAAAGATGATTAATTCTGTTTTGACTTTTCCAGTTTTGCGGTTGTGCGCGCAATATCTGGTTTTGCCCCCAACTGTTCAAACATCTCCTGGGCACGGGTGAAATACACATGCGCTTCTCCACCTTCTGTCTGTGCCAGGGCTAACTCTCCCAATTCATAAAGGGTGCGCCCGGTCTGCCAGGGCATTTCCAATTCTTCGAATATATTCAAGGCTGAATCGAGGCGCTCTGCAGCTTTTTTGTACTCACCTACCAGGCGATGGGCGATACCCCATGCACGGTGTGCCACAGCCAAATAGGGTTTGTGATCATCCCGGATAGCCAATTCTTCCAGGCGTGGCGTATATTTTCGGATGGCAGATTCATCGGCTACACGAGATGCGGAATCAACCAGCATCATGTAAACGATATGCTCATGGGCCATGGTGCCACGTTTAACAGGTTGGCCAGATAATGCAAGCGCTGGTTCCAGTTTATCATTGACCAGGGCGAACTCGCCCTCCGCCTGTACAGGCAGGGAGTCTCAATAGAATTGATTGCGCTGCCATTGGTCCGGCTGACCGGACATGGAGATCATGTAATCGTAAGACTCTTTCGAATATGCTTGGGACTGGTTGATGTTACCACGCAACGCGTGGACACTGGCGCTCAACGCCGCGAAGAATCAGGTTTCACCCACCCGTTCACGAGTGTGGCGCAGCTCCAGATCACGCCACTGCTTTTCAATTTCAAGCACTCCATCCCAGCGATCTTCCCTAAAGAGGCACTGAGCCTGGATACCAAGCGTGTTTGCGATCTGGTCAGTTACCTGCATGTGGGTGGCAGCATCCCGGGCTTCTTCCAGATACGGACGGGCCTGGCTGTATTCCCCGACATACATCAACGCCAAACCGGCTCCGCGCAAGACGTCGATCCGTTCCCTGGGATCGGAGAAATCTGCATCCTGGCTGATCTCCAGGCGTTGCATGGCTACTTCCAAGTGCTGGCGCAGGAGGCTACGACCGTCCAATACGTTCGCTAAAGCTCCCAGTGAGCGTGAAAGCAGCACTGGATCATCCAACAGCTCCGCCATATCCACAGCTGCCTGTGCATACTTTTGAGCTGCCTCCCAATTGGAGGGCATCTCGTTCCGCCAGGCTTCGACGGATAATGCAGTCAGCAGCAAGACGGTTTCAGGATGGGGTGGTGCACTCTCCAATGCCTGCAGGCTATCTTTGAGGCTGGCAATTGATTTCTGGCTGATTGCGCTCACCTTTGCAAAGGTCTTTGCATCAACGGACCACTTGGCATCAGTAGCGACCTGGATTATTTTACGATGCAGCCGAATCGAAGCAGTAAAATCACCATCTGGTAAACTCTCCCACAAATCGAGTGCACCCTGGTAGCTTGTCATCGCGCCGGTAAAATCCCTCACCAGGCGGCACACATCAGCCAGCTCTTCCAGCAAGCCCATCTTGTTCTCAGGCTGGTCGAGAGGTTCGAGCAGCTCCAGTGCATTTTCCAGGTTCTCAACGGCTTGCTGGTAAGCAAATACATTCACTGCTTGTTGGGCTGCCTGGCGGAAGTACTCAATAGCCTTCTCACGTAAGCCAGCAAGTTTATAGTGGTTCGCCAGCAGGCCATAGAGCCCTTCCAATCGATCGGGATAGAGAGCCTCCATAACCTCGGCAACTCGCTTATGAAATTGGCGGCGGCGCTTCAGCAAGATCGTCTCGTAAACGGCCTCCTGGGTTAACGGGTTGCGGAACATGTATTCCACTTCAGGTACCCGAGATGATTCCCGAATCATATCCAATCGCAGCAGGGTGCGCACGTGCTGGTCCAGGTTGGTGCTGTCCTGCTCCACCGCCGCCAAGACCCGGTGGTAGAACGAGCGGCCGATGACAGATGCCATCTGCAGGGTGTTGCGGGTCTCGTCCTCCAACTGGTCTAAACGGGCTGAAAGCAGCGACTGCAGGTTATCCGGGATCGAAAATTTTGCTGCCTCGTTGCTCGCCACCCAATAGCGGCGAGTTTCCCCGCCGATAGACCTTTCTTCTGGTAGAACAGCACCATTATCTATCAAGGTTCGCACAACTTCTTCGATAAAGAAGGGATTTCCTCCAGATTTCTCGAGAATATTGTCCCGCAACAAGCCAGGGATTTCAGGGATAGCCAGCAGGCGGTTGACCATTTCGTTGCTCTCTGCTTCTGAAAGCGGATGCAGCATGATCTCGGAATAAAGGTGTCGGAAGTCTTCATCCGCTGCGGTCTTGATTTGCCAGGCGGGGGAAGAGCGCTCTTCCCGCATCACACACAGGAGAATTAACGGCAGCTCACCGGTCAGAGGCAAGAGCTGCCTGATCAAGCCGGTTGAAGCAGCATCGCTCCAGTGCATATCATCAAAAATCAGCACAGTGGGTCTCCCAGAAAAGCGTGCCCGCCACCATTCATTCATGGCAATAAATAATTCCTGGCGAAACACTTCATCATCCATGGGAGGTCCATCTGCTTCACGCTCCAAGGCAAATAAGGCCTCAAACACCTGTTTTGCCTTGGGACGGCGTTCTTCCGGAAAGGATTCCAGTAAGGAAGCCAGCTTCTTGCGCACGATTTGAGGAGCATCATCATAGGCAATACCGAGCACGCGCTGGATTAAACGCTGGAACAAACCGTAAGCCTGGTTGTATTCATAGGATAAGCTGATGATTTCATACCAGTTACTGTCTGGTCCGACCAGGTCTTGGTAATCCTTGTATGCTTCACCCACCAGGCGGCTCTTACCCAATCCGGCCTCCCCCAACACGGAAACAATGCGCCCGATTCCCTGGTTCAAATCTGCGATGACACCTTTCAAAGTGAGCAGCTCGTCTTCACGGCCGACCATCTCGATATGCAGACCTTCGATACCCCGCGCCCGGGAGGTGATATCCTTGCGCCCTAAAACACGGTATGCATGAACAGGTTCGCTCTTGCCTTTGACATCAATTCCACCCAGAGGTTCAAATTCAAACAGGTTGGCCACGTGTTTAAAGGTATCCCCTGCAACTTGGACGGTCCCTGGTTGGGCTGTAGCTTCCATGCGAGCCGCTAAATTGATCGCATCCCCCAAGGCAGTGTATTCCATGCGCAAGTCTGAGCCAACTGCTCCAACGACAACAAGGCCGGTGTTGATGCCCACGCGCATATTTAAATCGATTCCCCATGATTTGATTATCTGGTCCCGATAGGGAGCAATAGCCTGGATTATGTCCAGGCCAGCCAGGATGGCGCGCTGCGGATCATCCTCATGGGCCAATGGAGCTCCAAAGAATGCCAGGATGCCATCACCCATCAAGCGGGCGACAGTACCCTCGTAGGTATAGACCGGTTTAATCATGTGCTCAAAGGCACCGTTAATGATCTCTGACCACTCCTCAGGATCCAGCTGTTCTGCGGCTGCTGTTGAGCCTTTCACGTCGCAGAACAACATCGTAACAATCCGCCGCTCGCCAACCATGTCACCACTGTCGCGGGCAGCTTCCAACTTGCTGCGCATCTCTTCAGAGATGTACTGGCGCAGCTGATCTCCGCCCAGTTTTGAGCCTGCCAGGCCCTTGGCTGCCTGCACCAGTTCAGGTTTAGGCAGAATTCGACTATCTTCGTTCGTTACCTGGCCTGGGATTGGACGGGCATTTTCAGGCAATGCTGACCTGTTGATGGACTGGAGGATGGCAGGAGTCTGGTCGCTGAGCTGACGCCCACACTGGTCACAAAAAAGGGCAGCCTGGGGAAGTGTAGCATTGCAAAAGGGGCAATTTAATCCCAGCCAGAATCCACAATTTTTACAGAACCTGGCTTCTGGACGGTTTTCGCTCTGGCAATTGAAACACTTCACGTGGATTCTCCCGTTGGTCGGTCTTGGTGGTTAACGAGCTTCAGACTTGAGATCTTGGGATATCATGGCCATACTTGCAATATAATCATCAGGAAAAATTTCATACCTGAGTCAGCCCTTATTTCCCTCAGTTCCCACTCTCACTTGGAATGGATGGTGCTCCGGGTCTAACTGGCGCTTGTTCTGGAGGTTTTGGGGGTTTGGACGGAAGAAGAGCCCCAACCAATACGCCGCCCAATACCAGCACACCACCTGCAATGAAACTCATTGTGATCTGCTCACCAGCCAGTGTTGACGCAATCACGATTGTGACCAGGGGCGTGAGAACAAATCCGTAGGATGTGCCTGAGGCAGTCCAGCGCCCCAAAATGTACAGGTATGTCAGAAAAACAATGATAGTGACAAATATCGTCATGTATCCAAAAGCCAACCATGTATCAACCTGGGTGGGGATAATCCACTCTTCCCCTGCAAATAAAGAGATGATGGCCAGGATGATCGCGCCAATCGTCATCGCGATGGCATTGGTGGCAATCGGGTGACTGCGAGGAAATTTTTTTGCGATTACACCCGCCTCAGAAAGGCACGCCGCGCCAGCTATAATTGCCAGGACATGAGGCAATGATAAACCACCACCGGATGCCCCGCCAACAACCACGGCAATTCCTCCTACAGCCAGGAGTGCTCCCAATAATCCCTGCCAGAGGATACGCTCGACACCATGCACATATGCGAAGAAGATAGTCAGCAGTGGGACCAGCGCCATCAGCACCTGGTAGGTGCTGGCTGGTATCTCCACCAGACCCCAGGCTATAAAGGTGAACGCCAGGCCAACACTGAGCGTACCAAATAATGCCGCCCCCAACAAAGCCTGACCACGAGGAATAGGTATCTTGCGCAGAAAAAGTAACAGCCAGAAGATCACTGCACCAAATGCAAATCGGGCAGCACCGCTGTAAAAAGGTGCCATTTCTCCGTACGTAATCCGAACTGCGACCGATGCACCGCCTGCGAAAAATACAAATAATCCAAATGCAGCCAGAGTCTTTCTATCTGGTAAAGTGGATGCCCTTGCTTCTGGAATATCCTTCGCCCCAACTTGTGATACCCCCTTAATACCAGGAGCATCCTCGGGGATCACAAAACATTGTTCGGTTGTCATCGTCCTACCTCCTAACCGGTTTCATCGGTCTGCTGGTTGTGACTGGCGACAAGCTATGATGTGACCAATGCTTCCAATTAATATTAGACCAATCCCTGATCACGAGCCCAGGTAAATAAACACTGTGATTTTTGATTTTCCCAATAATTCGGGGAGGTTCAACTGAATGGTGCGCTGGAAATCTGAAATATTGCCCACAATTGTCTCGAGTGAAATTGTTTGAGCTCGCCGCTCGGATGGCTGCACGAAAATTTCCACAGTCTATTTAAGACTATTATAACCTAATTTAGAATAATTGAATGAGGGCATTAATATATAACCCCGGTAAGGGCTCATTACCCCCTGCACCGAGACTCTCTCACCCCGCCACACCCAAGAAAAAGCTGATAATAATTGATACAACACCTGCCAGGACAGTTTTTAATCCGTAGATGATCATCCTGCCTTTGGATATACTCCCTAAGAACAAGCCCAGACCGAACAGGGCCAGCAATGCCAATCCGATTGCAGTGTAATAAGCCCAGGTTAAATCCTGAGAATTCCCGGCCACGAAAAATGGAATCAGGACGATTAATGCTGCCATCAGGGGAGATAAACCATCCACAACAGCCACGATCACGATCGCAGCCCGTGAGGCTCTCCCTATGCGGGTATTGGTCATATCTGTCAAGGTAACCTTGCTTAATTCGTCCAGATCACGCTTTCGCTCTGCTGACTCTGTCAGGTAGGCACCCCACAAACCAGAGACACCCATAGCGACACAGGTCGCCAGACCTGTACTCAAGACGATGCGCGCATCACTGACATTTGCTACAAAGTTTCCCATCAGGACCCCGATAATGGTCAGCACACCGTCGAAGGCATTCATTGCAAAGTAGCGCCTGGCGATTTCACTTATGTTTGCTAACTTGTCATACTCCCGAAAATATGAAACAGCTTCCAGTAATGATCTCATCCCTAACCTCTTATAGTCCAGCAAATTTGTTCATTTTTGCTGGATGAATTACATTTACTTTATGACTGAAGATCGGTGAAAAAGATCAGCCCTGTAATGTCACCGCATCGTCAATAATTTCTTTGCCAGCCACAACTTCGTCGATAGAATGGATCGCGCCCCCCATTTCCTCAATTACCAGAGAAACTTTTTCAAATGATATAGATTCGCCCTCGATCGTGATCTTTGCGTTTTCAACCTTGCGATCAAGCTCGTAAATACTAATATTAACCGCCGAGACCCCTTCCAGTTCGCTTAGCACTTCGGCTAGATCGATGATATTAGGTTCATGAGGTTTCAACGTATCCAGTACTAACCTGCGGATTTTTGCCATTGCCAGATTCCTCCTTGCATCTTCAGTTGAAAAGAGTTTATCACAACTAAAATCTCCCGGTCTTAGTCTGATGATCTGCACTACTTGAAAAAACCATAACTGGCATGCCAGACCGAATGATATAGGAATTGCTTGACAAAACATAAATAACATGTATAATATGGGTGACCGCCCACCCATATTAAATTGGAGATAATCAATGGCACGTCATCAAGAAGCTGAAAAAGAAAATATCATGAATGAAACTCGCTCCCTACTGCTAGAAGCAGCAACAGAAGAATTCGCTCGTGAAGGGTTCAACGGTGCCAATATCAACCGTATTTCTAGCAATGCGGGTTTTGCCAAGGGCACAATTTACAACTATTTTGACAGCAAACGGGCACTGATGCTGGCCTTGATCGACGAAATCGCCGCCGTACATCTGGAGTTCATGCGGCTGGAAGTGCTCCAAACAGACCAGCCAACCCAGCGCATGCAACTTTTTTTCCAAGCTGGATTCGATTGGGTGACACACCACCTTCCCCAGGGCCGGGTCCTTTTCTCCACCCTGAATGGGCCGGATGTCGAATTTAAGAACCGCATGTTCGCAGCTTACCTGCCTATGTTCCAATTGGTCAGCCAGGAGATCCTTTACCTCGGCATCGAAAGCGGTGAATTTCGCCAGGTTGACCCTGCCTCAACGGCCGCCTTGATCATGACCATTTATCTGGGGGCGGGTTCACAGGTCAATGAACAAGGAGAACAATGGTTCCCAGCCGAACAGGTTTCAGATTTCGTTTTGAAATCTCTACAGGTGAAGCAACATTAGGAAAGGAAAATTGCCGTGGAATTTCTAAGATTCTCATCGATTCTGACTCTCATCCTTTTAATTGGGGTTCCCCTCTACGCAGTTCCAGCCACGCTTTCCCTGCCTCCCGGACCTCGCCCAGGAATTAAAGAAATCACGATTCAAGAAGCTGCACAACACTTATTGGCAAGTGGGAAAACGGGTTGGGACCTGGTTGAAGCTGCTCGCAGCATGGTTGCAGAGCGCATGAAGTACTCCCGGCGCAATAGCTTCGACCCGGCTGGAAGAGCCTTCGAACGCGGCTATGGTTACTGTACACAACAAGCCTATGCATTGAAGCACCTGCTGAACCAATTGGGTTTCGAAGCCAGGGTGGTGCAGGCTTTCCAAACAGGTTTGCCGATGGCAAAGTGACTGCACATGCCTGGATCAGCGTGAGTGTGGATGGGGAGATCCGCCAGATCAACTCGCTGTTTTACGATTCACAGAACGGGGACCTGGTTTTCACCCCGCTCTCAAAAGTCACATTCGTATCACCTGTATTCAAGCTGCTTGCCTTCTGGGGAGGCACAGCAGTCAACGCCCATCGCTATTACCTCAGCGGAAAGGATTTCTAAAATGAAAACACTTGTAGTTTATTTCTCTAAATTCGGCAATACCCATAAAGTCGCTGATACTATCGCCAAATCGATAAGTAGTAATGGAGGGGTGCGAACGATAGAATTAACCACCCTCACAAAAAATGATTTGAAAGATCTCGACCTTCTCGTGATGGGCAGCCCAACCCACAAGATGAATTTACCTGAAGCGGTAAGGCCAGTCTTCAGTCAATTCCCTAAACGAATTTTATCCGGAACTCAGGTAGCAGCTTTTGATACTTCCTACAAGATGTCTCGGTGGCTTAACAAATTTACCGCTGCGAAACACCTAGCCAAGAAGTTGCGCAAATTGGGTGGGAAACTAATCGTTCCACCAGAGACCTTCCACGTCATAGATCGAGAAGGTCCTTTGTATGATGGCGAGCTCGAGCGAGTTCGAGATTGGGCGACTTTTATTCATGAGAAGGCAATCAATGAGGCCACTATTGGGCATGATTCTGCAGGATGAGCAGCCCGAGAAATTCGTAACTCTCTACCTTTGCCTCCCCAAGGAATTGGAGTGAGAAAAGAACCGGAATGGTACCTGTAGATCAGGGTAGCGAATGATTGTATCCTAAAGAACTATAAACTTTGGAACCTCGATCTCAACCCATTGACCAGCCTGGAAGAAGATGAGAATATATAAAAAAGGGCTTTAGCAATAGAACTTCTCTGAAATCTATTTGTGTGATAAGGAGGAAATCATGTTTTCGATAAGTGGATTCATGAAAAACATCGTACGACCCATAGCAATTGCTATTGTATCCGTCACTTTCGGGTCATTGATTGCATTAATACTAAAGGTATTTTTCGATATCGAATTGTCAATACTTATCACAAGCGTCATTACTTTTATATTCGCAGCCTTTTCGGCATTCTATTTGTTCCCAAGAGTCTTAGGGGTTCCATTTCAGGATGCAACCTTGTCGGAATACCTGCACCATATTGGTTTTTACCTCCCCCATAGCGCATGGAAACATATTTTACTTGGTGCCTTACTTGCCGTTTGCACACTTTTGGGTATATTAATTGGCTCACTTCTCACAGGGAGGTATGAGCTTGATTGGAGCACGGTCAACTTTTCACATACTATTTTCAGTATCAATCCAGGAATATGGGAAGAGTACTTCTGGCGCGGTGTCATCATGTTCGTGTTACTGTTTGCAACAAGATCATTAAAGCGAGCAGCGTTTATTCAAATTGTGCTTTTTGGTTTAACCCATATCAAGGGTACCGACCTATGGTCGTGGATGGATGTGCTATCTGTCATGTTCATCGCCGTTGCGTTTACCTATGCTGCATATAAAACCCGCACACTGGTTGCCGGCATTGTTTTCCACTTCCTGCATGATGCATTCTTGTTTCTTCCCCAAGTTCCTGGAGGGGAATATATAGGGGTTTCCGAAAATATTGTTTTCTACGCATCCTTGTGGCTGATGGTGGGTGTGGCTTGTATGCTAATAAAATTCTCAGCAGATAGGTTGGGTGTGAAGGCTGATCAAGAATTGTATACACTTGAAGATCTTCCATCTGGATAAGTTTGCGCTCAATGATCTTATGCATCGATAGTTGTGGTCTCAAAGAAGTATTTCATCGATCAACAAATTGAGTGCCATCTCGTTGATCATATCTGCTACTTTAGGATCAGAAGCAAACGCCTTCTATGCCAATCTCCGCGCAGGATTCTACACGCTCTATTTGCCGCCTATAGGGTGATATACCTGGTCTGGCATTAGCATTCCAACAAGCAAAGAAATCCGCTTGTTAACTACCTCTATGCGCAGGACAAATAGATCCCAGTACAACCAACTGAGCATTTTTCCGTGAATTACCTGTGCATTGCTTGATTGTGGCAGCCCGGTTATATAGTCCGCTCCATTAACCTCAATCCAAATATCCCCGCAATCAACCTGTGAACCACAAAGTTTGATCTATAATTTTATGGTATCTAATTACAGGAGATGGGATGGTTCAAGAATTTTTCCTGGAAGTCAACGGTCATGTGCAGAGGGTAGAGAGCGATCCAGATACACCTTTGCTCTTCATCCTGCGCAATGATTTGAAGTTAAAGGGAGTTAAATATGGCTGCGGCTCGGAGCAATGCGGGGCTTGCAAGGTCATAATTGATGGTCAGGCAGTACCCACCTGCAAGCTGCCGGTCAAGAATGTCCAGGGATTATCCATCACCACCATCGAAGGTCTGGGAACACCTGAAAAGCTGCATCACCTGCAACAGGCTTTTGTCGAAGAGCAGGCCTTCCAATGCGGATACTGCACGCCAGCCATGATTACCACTGCCCAGGGGTTGCTCAACCAGGTACGTTATCCAGGCGACTCAGACATCCGGGCTGCGTTTGAAAAAAATCTCTGCCGCTGTGGAACCTACGACCGGGTGCGCAGAGCAATCAAACTGGGTATTGGACGTCCGGACCCAATGCCGAATTTTGAGGTTTTGAATAAATACGACCTTCCCAGTTCAGCGGCACCCAAACAAGGACATTCGCTTCCTTACTCACTGATGCAGAATCCTGAACTTGATAGCTGGATTCACATTGAACCACAGGATACGATCACAGTTTTCACCGGTAAAGTAGAGCTTGGACAGGGGATAAAAACTGCCCTCGCGTTGATAGCAGCTGAGGAGTTGAGTGTAAACCTGGATCGGATCCGGGTAGCACCAACTGATAGCGCATTCTCCCCGGATGAAGGCCTCACGGTTGGCAGCATGTCGCTTGAAACTTCGGGTGAGGCTGTAAGATGGGCTGCCGCGGAAGCGAAAGGAGTCATGCTCTCCGTTGCATTCGAGGAGCTGGAAGCCTCACTTGACCGCTTGGAGATCATTGATGGAACTATCCGCGATCCAGTGAGTGGCAGAAGCACAACTTATTGGCAGCTCTTTGGTGGACGATCATTCGGCCGAGAGGTGACCGGGGCCACACCTCCTAAATCAGCAGAAAATTACACCTTGCTTGGAAACGCTAACCAGCGCCTGGATGCCGCTGCCATGGTCAGTGGTGGCACGACTTTCATCCACGATCTAGATCTGCCCGGGATGGTTCATGGTCGTGTGCTGCGACCCCCAAACCAGGATTCAAAATTGGTCTCTATCAACGAGCAGCTGATCAATGATATTCCGGGATTACTTAAGGTCGTCCGGGATGGTAATTTCCTGGCTGTAATCTGCGAGCATGAACACCAAGCAGTTGCTGCACTTGAACAACTTGAACAGGCTGTAGAGTGGGATGGCGCGGTGGGGCTCCCTGATCCGGAGTTGGTTTACGAGGACCTTCTCACACAACCCTGCCAATCATACCTGGTTGAGGATGGCACACCTGTTGAAGGAAATATTCCTGCGGTCGAGATTCCTGCTGCTGCAACACAAACGCTCCAGGCTACCTACTTCCGGCCTTTCCAGATGCATGCATCCCTCGGCCCTTCAGCGGCAGTCGCACACATGGCAAATGGCAAGCTAACCCTTTGGGTGCACAGCCAGGGTGTTTATCCAATCCGCGCAGCAATCTCCCAGGTGCTTGGTATGGAAATTGATCATATTCATGTGATCCATGTGGAAGGACCTGGATGCTACGGTCATAATGGGGCGGATGATGCTGCTTTGGATGCAGCCTTGCTGGCCCAGGCGTACCCGGGAGCACCTGTTTCGCTAAAATGGAGGCGTGCGGATGAGCACGCCTGGGAACCTTATGGTCCAGCCACGGTCATTAAATTACAATCCAGCCTGGATTCAGGCGGCTCGGTGATCGATTGGAATCACGATGTATGGAGCTACCCTCACCTGGGCCGCGCCCGCGCCGGTGAAAAAACTTCCGGCTTGCTGGGAGCCTGGTACCTGTCGAACCCGTACACGAGGCCAGAATTACTACCCGTGCTGGCGCCGCATGTTGGTAGCCATCGCAACGCTGATCCTTTGTACTCTTTTCCCAAAAAGCGGATCGTGAAGCATTTTATCCCCCGAAGTCCACTGCGAACTTCCGCCCTACGTGGGCTGGGATCTTTTGCGAACGTTTTTGCGATCGAATCATTCATGGATGAGCTGGCACATGCCGCTGGTATTGACCCGCTAGCATTCCGCCTAAAACACCTCCAGGATGAACGCGCTCGAACCGTAATCCAAACCCTGGTCAGAAAGGCGGGCTGGGAGTCGCATCCTCAGAAGCGCGTTAATGGTCGCGGGCAGGGTGTAGCCTTTGCCCAGTATAAAAACCGCCAGTGCTATGCAGCCGTGGCTGTTGAACTTGAAGTTGAAAAAGAAAGTGGGCAAATTAATCTTCAACGGGTGATCATCGCTGCTGACGCAGGCCAGATTGTGAGTGCAGATGGGTTAAGCAACCAGCTCGAAGGCAGCTTTGTCCAGGCCGCCAGCTGGACTTTATACGAGCAGGTGACCTTTGACCAGCAGGGCGTCACCAGCCGCGATTGGGATAGTTATCCAATCTTAAATTTCCAGCAGGCACCAAGAATTGAAACGGTTTTGATCAACCGGCCAGGCTTGCCCTTCCTGGGAGCAGGCGAAGCCGCCCAAGGACCTGCACCAGCCGCGATTGCCAATGCAGTTTTTGATGCGATCGGGGTCCGCTTACGAAAAATCCCCTTTACTCCTGCACGTGTAAAATCCGCCTTACAGGAAGCATGAGCTGTTTTCATCGAAATTAGGCAATGTCTCTTGATTCAAAACCGCTGCATTTCACCAGTGGGTACAGGATATTGCCTTGAGATAGAACCCGGGTAAAACAGCCCTCTTCCCAGGAACAGTTGAAACGAAAGCGATAATGCCAAGATAAACTCAAGCATATAATTCAACGATCAACTTCCCGGAAATACTCCCATGAACCATGATCAGGAGTACAGCTAGCCTGCCAGGAAGATGATCCGCACCAATTTGCAGGTCAAACGACCATAAGCAAAGAATCTGCCAGTATAATCAGATTCTTCAAATTATATAGTTCCCCCTGGTGAATTATCAGGGTTATTTGTTCTTCCCCTTTCCCTTGGCCTTCTTTTTCTTCTTGGTGGTTTTTTTCGCTTTAACCGGTTCCTGGGGAGCTGCTTGTTCTGGTACCAAAGCAATCACCTCGATTTCAACCAGGGCTTGCAGTGGTAATGCAGCGACTGCGATGGTCGAACGCGCAGGATAGTTAGGTCCAAAGAAGCGACCATAAACCTCATTGACCGTACTGAAATCTTTCATGTAGCGCAGGAATATTGTGGTCTTAACTACGTTTTTCAACCCTGTCCCAGCAGCTTCAAGCACCGCCCGTAAATTTTGCATCACCTGTTCAGCCTGTTCTGCAACCCCACCCGGAACGATCTGGCTTGTTTCGGGGTTAATAGCAATCTGGCCAGCTGTGTGCACAAAACTACCCACCCTGACTGCTTGTGAATAAGGTCCAATAGCCTGGGGTGCTTTGGAAGTAGCAACGATTTCCTTTTCCATGATTGTTCTCCTTTACTCATTCCAGTGGTAAATATTGTACACCTGATTGATGGTCTATAATACTGATCCCGGATATTATGACTGCAGTGGAAACAATGTTAACTCGCAGATTAGAGAAAAGCGAACTCGAAGTCAGCTCCGTGGGCACGGGCCGCTGGTCAATTGGAGGTTCCATGACCTGGCATCAACCAGGGGAAGATCCTTCTGCCGCAGGATGGGGGGCAACCGATGACCAGGAATCGATGTGCGCTGTCCAGGCTGCGCTGGATATGGGAATCAACTTCTTCGATACAGCTGCTAATTATGGTGCAGGACACCGCGAAAGAATTCTAGGAAAAGCCCTTATTGAACACATTTGAAGAACTCTTTTCAGACATCGTTGGAGGCCGCGTGCTGGATGTGGCGTGTGGTGAAGGTGGCTTCATCACCATCCTGCAGAGCTATTTGGGTAGTGTTACTTCTATATCAGGAATTGATTTAAACGAAAAAGCGCTGCGAGGTGCTATAAGCGCATTTGATCTCCCAAACATTCAGTTTCTGCAGATGAACGGCGAACATCTTGGCTTTGAGAGTGGTGAATTTGATACCGTCAATATCTCGGCTTCACTGCATCACCTGGAAAATGTCTCCCGCGTTCTGGCGGAGATGAAGCGCGTCCTTAAATCCGGCGGGAAATTCATCCTTACAGAAATGCACCGCGATGGGACGAGTCAAGCGCAGTTCAACGCCATCCGCATTCACCATTGGGCTGCTGCGGTCGATTCCAGTCTGGGTGTGCTGCATGACCGCACGTTTTCTCGCCAAGAAATCCTCTCCTTTATAAATGAACTTGACTTGGGAAACGTGATCACCAGGGATTTTTCAACCCCGGGCTCATCCGCGCCAAATGAGAAAACCATGGCTGGTGTCCGCGGTTATCTAGATCACTACCACCGGCTATTAGGAGACCAACCTGGAAGCCAAATCCTGATCCAGCAGGAAGATGAACTGCGAACTGCACTGAGGGAGACAGGTTTTCAGCACGAACCAGTCTTGATTGTTGTTGCTGAGAAACTGTGATTTTTTATCTGGAGGAATTCAAAATCAGGAGATTTTATCAGAAGCCTCACCGGCTGCAGACAAAGTCGCGTTCCTCAGCAGGGCTCAGATTTGTGGGTCCTTGCTGAGTAGAGGCAAAACGAACATCGGCACTTTGTTATTACTGTATATTCGAATGTATAATTCTCAATAATCTAGACATTCTTTCGACATCATTCCCTATAACACAGGAGGCTCTCTTGACTGAGCAAAATTCTCAAGGAGGTATCCCCACCCACGCCCATGTGGTCATCATTGGCGGAGGTGTAATTGGCTGCAGCGTAGCCTACCACTTGACCAAGTTGGGCTGGAAGGATATCGTGCTGCTAGAAAAATCTAAACTGACTGCTGGTACCACCTGGCACGCAGCAGGGTTGGTCGTCAGTGGGGGATTTGGTACCGAAACCACGATCAACATGGCCAAATACACCCGTGAACTCTACCAGCGCCTTGGTGAAGAAACAGGTCAGGATACTGGTTTTAAAGCCATTGGGTATTTGGAAGTAGCCAGCAACCCTGAACGCATGGAGGGGTTACGCCGCCAGGCAGATTTCGCTCGCGGCTATGGCATTGATGTCGCACAGATCTCTCCTGCAGAGGTAAAGAAACTGTGGCCATTATTGAATACCGATGATCTCCTAGCAGGCTTCTTTAACCCCCTGGATGGCCGCGCAAATCCCGTGGATACGACCATCTCACTGGCAAAAGGGGCAAGGATGGGCGGAGCACGAATCCTGGAAGATGTCCGCGTGACAGGGATACTTCAAAATAATGGCCGGGTGACCGGTGTCGTCACCAACCAGGGGGAGATCCAGGCTGAGTATGTTGTCAACTGCTGCGGTATATGGGCGCATGAAGTGGGGAAAATGGCGGGGGTTAACGTCCCCCTGCAGGCAGCGGAGCACTATTACTTAATCACTGAACCGGTCGACGGTGTCCACCCCGATTTGCCGGTCGTTGAAGATCCAGACCTGTATTTATATCTACGGGAGGAAGTCGGTGGGCTCATGGTCGGTATGTTCGAACCCATCTCCCAGCCCTGGGGGATGAAAGGGATTCCCCAGGATTTCAGCTTTGGTGAGATACCACCGAATTGGGATCGCCTGATGCCGTATCTAGAAAATGCCATGCACCGCATACCAATTGCCAAGGAAACCGGCGTTCACACCCTTTTCTGCGGCCCAGAGAGCTTCACCCCTGATATGAGTCCCATGATGGGTGAGGCGCCTGAACTGAGAAACTTTTTCGTTGCAGCTGGCTTCAATTCACTGGGCATCCTCCTCGGGGGTGGGGTGGGTCAGGTCATCGCCCAATGGATCGTGGATGGTTATCCACCGGTAGATATCAGCGAGATCAACATCGAACGCATGTCGCCTTTCCGCAACAACCCGCAGTATCTGTACGACCGCACGGTGGAAATGTTGGGCTGGCAGTATGCCGAAGGCTGGCCTAACCTGCACTTCACCTCTGCACGGGGATTGAAAAAATCTGCTCTGCATGAAAGATTGGTAGAAGCGGGGGCTTATTTCGGTGAATCCGACGGGTGGGAATATGCTGATTGGTATGCACCTCCGGGGATCGAGCCAGTGGTGGAATACTCCTGGCGGCGCCAGAATTGGTTTGAATACAATGCAGCGGAACACAAAGCGGCCCGCGAGGGGGTGATCTTGATGGATTTGACCCCCATGTCAAAATTCCTGATTCAGGGACGCGACGCTGCCAAAGTGCTCAACCAGATCAGCGCCAGGAATGTAGATGTAGAAACCGGACGCTGCGTGTACACCACCTGGCTGAATGAGCGCGGCACGATCGAAGCGGATTTAACGGTGACTCGCCTGGCCGAAGATAAATTCCAGGTAGTCACCTCCTGGTCCATCCACACCCACGTTTTAACCTGGCTGAAACGGCATATTCCCTCCGAAGCACGGATCGCGGTTACAGATATGACCTCCGCCTATACGCTGATCAATATTCAAGGACCCAAATCGCGCCAATTACTTAGCAAGCTAACCAGCGCGGATATGTCCAACCAGGCATTTCCTTTCTCAACTCTCAAAGAAATCGATCTGGGTTACGCTCTGGTGAATGCCCTGCGGATCACTTACCTCGGAGAATTAGGCTGGGAGCTGTATGTCCCAACCGAATTCTCACTGCATGTATACGATCGGCTGCTCCAGGCCGGCAGCGAATTGAATCTCAAACATGCAGGGTTACAGACCCTGGAAACATTGCGACTTGAAAAAGCTTATCGAGATTACGGGCACGATATCGATAACCTAGATTCGCCTTATGCGGTAGGCCTCGGCTTCACGGTTGATCTCGAAAAATCAATTGATTTCATCGGGAAAGAAGCCTGCCTTAAACAAAAAGAATCAGGGATTTTAGTAAGACGGTTGGTGCAGTTCTTGTTGGAAGATCCTCAACCCCTGCTGCATGGTGGAGAACCGATCTACCGCGATGGCGTTCGCGTTGGTGATATCCACACGGGCGGTTATGGACATACGCTGGGTGGTGCTGTCGGTTTAGGACCGATCAATTTTGTGGGTGGTGTTTCAAGGGATTATATCCAGGCTGGAAAATTCGAGATCGAGGTGGTTGGAGAGCGCTACCCGGCTAGAGCTTCCCTACGCCCCATGTATGATCCAAAAAACGAGAAGGTGAAAATCTGATCTATCCATAGACAAGCACATAGTTTTTACCAGTTATTGTATAGACAGGTCAGCTTTTGTACCTTGAAAATCAAGGTACAATCCAAATAAACAGCCTGCTTAACAAAGGTATCCGGCAACTGGAAATCGTCCTGCGACCCAAATTATAATTATGATCATGATAGTGATAACCCGAATGTTTTCAACGGAGGGTAAATGCATGAAGAAGATACTCTTCTTACTGACGATCAGCTTCCTGTTCGTTTTTTTGGCTGCCTGTAGTGCTGCTGAGACCCCCACAGAAGAACCAACCCCGGTTCCAACTGCAACTGAGGAGTCGATCCAAACCACATCTATGGAAAGCATCCTCGATATCACCTGGCAGTGGGTGGATCTGGTCGAAACCGAGCCCGCCAGCCAATCGATCATTCCCGATCCTGAGAACTACACAATGATCTTCCGTGCAGACGAAACCGTAGAAATCCAAGCCGACTGCAACCAGGTTCTGGGCAGCTATACCCAACAAGGCAGCGCCCTGATCATTAGCCTGGGACCCTCTACCATGGCAGCTTGCGGGGAAGATTCACTCGACCAGCAATATCTGTCTACTCTAGACCAAGTCAATACATTTGGCATGTTAGCGGAGAGTCTCAAGCTGACTGGAGAATCATTCACCATGGGATTCGAGAATGGTGGTACAGCTCAGGTCGAGCTGTTGAACCCGGGCGATCTGCAGGACAAATTGTGGACGTGGGAACGGCATTTTAATCCAGAGACCAACCTCGTAGAACGTATTGAAGACCCCAGCAGTTACACGCTCACGTTCAACGCAGATGAGACGTATACCTTCAAGGCAGATTGCAACCTAGGCAGCGGCGGTTACACGGCAACTGATAAGGGACAAATTCAATTACTCGCTGGCCCATTAACCCTGGCCGAGTGCGGCCCTGACTCTCGCTACCAGGAGATGGTCACCATGCTGGCCGCGGTCAGCGAGTACCGTTTTGAAGAAAACGGGGATGTTTTGCTCCTGGTTCAACCAGGTGGTGAAGCAGTGGATTATTTTCGGGTCGCAGAGCCCGAGCCAGTTATCGCTTGTCCGGTGGTCGATCCAGCCTATATCCGTTTGGACACCCAGGGTCTGCCGTATTTCTGGCAGGCAAATTCCGTTCCAGGTACGCCATACGATAACAGCCTGCCTCCCGGAGCGGTGGGTTTACCCCCGCACATGGAGATTAATTTTGGCGTGGTCAACCCCGAGGACCGGTTGCCAGGAGATCCGATTATTTATGTGATCCCGGTCGACGAATACATCCAGCTTTGGGAGCAGGAGGGCGATAACAGCATCACGCTGCGCATCGAGCAGCTACAAGAAATGCTGAGCGAGCAACCTGAGCCCTTCCCAACTTCTGGGCTGCCGGTGCTGCCTTTTGAGGAGGTTACTGGTGTCAACGATCTGGCTGTTCAGGGTGAATACTTGGATTTTGACTGGTTCAGCGGTATGCGCTTTGTGGGACGTTTCTCGCAAAATCCAACTCCGGTCACCAATGAAGAATTATTCTACATTTTCCAGGGATTTAATGAAGATAACAGCTGCTTGATCAGCTTCTTCTACCCGGTTAGAACCGATCTGGTGCCTGACACCGCAGAAGATGTTTCGGACGATGAGATAGAAAGTGTGGACAGCGATCCAACCGCATACCTCGATGGGAAAATTGAAGCTCTCAACAATTTAATCGCCTCCGATTGGGATCCGGATCTGAACACCTTGGATGCTGTTATCGGCTCTCTAACATATACGTTGCCAGCCCAGGAAGGTACCAGCTTAATAAATGTTCTCTGGGGTTGGACAGAATTAACCGAGACGCAACCTGCTTCCCAATCCATCATCCCTGATCCAGAAAACTATACCCTGGTTTTCCAACCGGATGGTGGTCTGCAGGTATTAGCGGACTGTAATTCTGGTTTTGGAACCTATGCCATCGATGGCGATCTTATGAGTATCGAAATTAGTGTCTTAACAAAAGCCATCTGTGGGGCAGATTCTCTTTCCTCACTCTTCCTGGATACACTCAGCAAAGTTGATTCGTTCGAATTAAGCCAGGAAGAGCTGCTGCTGAACTTAGCAGAAGTGGTAGGAACGATGCGTTTCACCAATCTTGGACCGGGATTCAGCCTTCCCGGACCCGGAGAGGGCGTCCCAACTGCGGTGGCAACCGAACCGATCAACGTTCGCAGCGGCCCCGGCAGCCAATACAGCAGCTACGGAGTGGTCTCAATCGGCACCAGCAGCGAGGTGATCGGCGTTAGCGAAGATGGTGAGTGGTGGGTGGTAAAGGTCTCAATCGACTACGCACCTGATGGAAGAGGTTGGGTGAACGCTGAATACGTGGATGTCACTGGTGCCGAGAATGTGCCTGTGATCCCAACCCCACCCTTAGGTGACATTGAGTTTCCTCCTCCCGAAAGTGGTTCCCCAATAGCCACAGTTCTCCTACCAGTGAATGTACGCGCTGGCCCCAGCACGGATTACTCCAGTTTCGGAATCGCTCCTGCCGGAGCCAGGGCACAGGTTGTCGGCATCAACGAAGATGGCACCTGGTGGGTCATTAAAGTATCAGCAGATCTCTCCCCAGAAGAACAAGGCTGGGTGAGCGCTGATTATGTGGAGGTCCTGGGCGGAGACAACATTCCAGTCATCCCGGATCCCCCATTGCCATGAGGAAACCCGTATGTTCCGTGAATTGATCGCCAGCACAGCAACTGGTGAGACCTTCCTCGAATGGATAGAGTTAGCGTCTATTGGGATCGAATTGATCGCAGTGACAATCATCGTTGGCTCAATCCTCTTCGCGCTGGCCCATTACCTGTATAAAGCAATCATCAAGCACGATATTGGAGGACAGTATCAAGCGCTTAAAGTCCGCCTGGGTAAGGCTCTGCTGCTTGGATTGGAAATCCTGGTCGCCGCAGATATCATCCGAACGGTAGCCCTGGAAGCCACATTGGAAAGCGTAATCGTCCTGGGTTTACTGGTGCTGATCCGTACCTTCCTGAGCTGGGCATTGGTGGTGGAGATTGAAGGCCGCTGGCCTTGGCAATCGACAGAAAGAGAGTAAAACCAAACTGGGTCATTTAATGGAGGTTATTAAAATGAAAGCAAAGGTGCTTCGGTATATTTTTCTATGGTCCATTCTTATACTTGGATTGGTAGTTGCTTCATGCGCCCAAGCAACAGAACAGGAAATGACCACTGAACCACTTCAACCAGAACAAGCAACCAGTGCTGATACAGCTGAACCCCTCCCTGAAATAGGGGGCACGCCAACTTCCACCCCGGAAGCAGATCCTCGCAATCAGCTTGGTGCCTCGGTCTGGGGAGCGGTTTTCGATGACGACACAGAGACCTGGTATCAATACGATAATGACCAGGCGAGCTCAGAAGTTCGGGATGGGAAACTGGTACTCACCGCAAAGAAAAGCAACAGCTTCGATTCCTGGACCATGTCATACCCGGAAATGAGTGATTTTTATCTGGAGGTGCTCTTTACTATTGGTGATTCTTGTGAAGGAAAAGACCGCTATGGTATTTTCTTCCGGGCACCGGATAATACCCAGGGTTACCTGTATAACGTAGCCTGCGACGGTTCCTACCAGTTGAGGCTGTGGGATGGGGAGCAGTTCACAGAACTAATCAACTGGACAGTTGATTCACACATTGCCAAAGGAGCCGATGTCGACCAGAGGCTGGGAGTCTGGGCCGAGGGAGATCAAATGGTGCTCTACGTGAACGGCTTCCAGGTTGGAGAGGCGATAGATACTACATACAGCCAGGGAACCTTTGGAGTCAATATTGCTGGCGCGCAAACGGCTGGTTTCACGGTAGATGTAGTTGAAGCCAAGGTCTGGGATTTGCCATAAGGTCGCAGGCAGGGGAGTCCCAAGCAATTCAAAGCCAATCACCTTAAAAGCCTCGATCGACCTGAAAAAGGACAGGTTATTAATAGAAAAAGATCCAATTCCTGCCCATCATTGATTCTCGGTCAATTTCAAAGCAAAACAAACACACAATTTTTCGCTGTCCCGGGTTGGATGAATATACTTTCCAGGAAGTCTTGATAGAAATTAAGACTTCCCGGAGAGCGGGGGAAATATCCAGCTTTTCGAGTTGGGATGGAGCATAAGGTTGGGCGGGTGAATCGGCCCGGGTTGAGCACACCCACGGATAGATTCCATCCTATCTCTCAGATTGGCGGTTTAGTTTTTCATATAAGCTCCACTCAATGAACTTCATCACTCATGAGAGATAACAGAAGTTTTTCACAGCTTGTTGCGGGAATCCTGATGCCCGGTTACAATCGTCCCGAAATGAACTACCCGCACATAACTTGGTGGCAAAGGATCATCCAAAGACTGGCCATGATCGAGGTGATCTCCACCAAATTCCTTTCAAAATATTTATACCGCATGGATAACACCGTGTTGAATTGGTCAAAAGGCAAGGTTAATTTAACCACCTTGTTGACTGGCTTGCCGGTGGTTGTAATCACTACCACTGGTGCGAAAAGTGGAAAACCAAGGACCATCCCCTTGGCTGGGATTCCAGATGGGGAGAAGATCATTTTGGTACCCACCAATTTTGGGCAGGACAATTACCCGGGTTGGTATTACAACCTGTGCACCACCCCGGCAGCACTTGTACAGCACAATGGCCATCCAAAAGAGTATATCTCCCGCAGGGCGGATCAGGATGAGTGGGGAAAATATTGGCACCTGGCGGTTCATTACTACCCGGGCTACCAAGCCTATCGGGAGCGCAGTGGTGGCCGTGAAATCCCACTCCTCATTCTAGAACCCGCAAATTAGGTCAACTCAAATAATTTACACAATAATTTGGTAATTGAGGCTGCCTCAACCGCAATCCTGAGCCACCGCCAAATAATTAAATGTATAATCAACTCAAGATGTGTTGCGTTTTTCGAAGATCAGGCAGGAATTGAACATAAGAGAGCGTTCGTGGTCAAGCCTATAAAAGCCATATTATTGGGTGCTGGAGCACGGGGAGCCGATGCATACGGTTCTTATGCCCTAGCGCACCCGGAACAAATCCAATTCGTTGCCGTTGCTGAACCAAGAACTTTGAGGAGGGAAAGATTTGCAGCCCAGCATTCCATTCCGCAGGAGCGCTGTTTTCAAACCTGGCAGCAAGTCATAGAAAATCGGATTCCAGCAGATGCGGTGATCAACTGCACACAAGACCAGATGCATATTGACTCAAGCATCGCTGCTCTCCAGGCCGGCTATGACATGCTCCTGGAAAAACCCATTTCTCATTCTCTTGAGGGATCGATCAGGATTGTTCAAACTGCCGAACAGGCAGGCCGCTACCTGCAGATCTGCCATGTACTGCGTTTCACCGATTTTTTTAAGAAGATCAAGTCTTTACTTGATAAAAACAGGTTGGGCCAGGTAAGCGCCATCTCCCACCGTGAAAATGTTGCATCCTGGCATATGGCACACAGTTTCGTGCGTGGAAATTGGCGCAATTTGAAATTGTCTTCTCCTATGATCCTGGCGAAATGCTGCCATGACCTGGACCTGCTGGCATGGTTCATTGGCGAAAAACCACACTTGTTGAGCTCCTTTGGCTCCTTGAGACATTTCCGTCCCGAAAATGCCCCCCCGAACGCGCCTGAACGTTGCACGGATGGCTGCCCCGTGGAGCACACCTGCCCGTTTTATGCTCCTGCGATCTACATTGATCTGGCACCCTTCAAGTTCGCGCTCAGCCAATCCAAAAAACCGTTCTATAGATTTATTGGTAATCAAAGTGCCAAACACCCCCAATTAATCCGATCGATTTCCAATCTAGTTCCACCGCTGCGTGAGCTGACCGAATACAAAGGATGGCCGCGGTCTGTTGTCTGCGATGACCCCGGAAGTGAGCAAGCTCTTTTAGAAGCGTTGCAAGAAGGCCCGTATGGACGCTGCGTGTACCACTGCGATAACGATGTTGTCGATCACCAAGTAGTGATGATGGAATTCCCTAGCGGGGTCACGGCCTCATTAACCATGCATGGTCATTCCCACGAAGAAGGTCGCACACTGCGCATCGATGGGTCTCAAGCGTCACTGCTGGCAAAGTTCAGCTTTCACCGATCGTTCATCGAAATCCATGATCACCGATCGATGGAAATCGAGACCTATGAATTTCCAAGCACTGTTGAACAAGTGGGTCATGGGGGTGGTGATTTTGGCATCATGCATGATTTCGTAGAGAACCTTCAAAGTGGAAACAAATCAGGTATCAAAGCTCGTGAATCCCTGGAGAGCCACTTCATGGCCTTTGCAGCTGAACAGTCCCGGTTAACTCAAACCAATATTGAAATGGCGAATTTTCGACAGAATTCCGAAAAACAGGCAAATTCAACCTGATCTCCCGAAAATCCGATGGAACGGAAGGAAAGCTTCCACAAACCCAATCTGGCATGATTCCCAACTAACGAGAAACATCATTATTTTCCCAGGAGGCTGGATGGCTACAAACCACAACCATTCCCAACTGCCCAATGAAATCATTGAACACTATGAGTCAGTAGACGAATCTTCCCGCTTAGAACGGCCAGAGGGCCAAATTGAGAAACTGCGCACCCAAGAAATACTGCTCCGGTTTCTACCCCAAGCCCCAGCAGTGATTTTGGATTTGGGTGGCGGTGCCGGGGTCTATTCCTTTTGGTTAGCGGAACGGGGTTACCAAGTTCATCTGGTGGATGGCGTCCCAGGTCATGTCTTACAGGCGCAAGAAGCAGCCAACCAACGGAGTGGAACGCCTTTAGCCAGCATCAGCCTGGGGGATGCCCGGTGGATCGATCATGATAATACATCTGTGGATGGCGTGCTCTTGCTGGGACCACTGTACCACCTCACCAATCGAAGCGACCGCATCCTTGCCTTGCGCGAAGCACATCGCGTATTGCGTCCAGGAGGCGTGGTTGTGGCAGCTGCGATTAATCGTTTTGCATCCACAATAGCAGCACTTCAGGAAGGTCTGGTGGCCGACCCGCAGTTTGCTCCCATTTACGAGCAAGACTTGCGCTACGGACAGCATCGCAACCCAACTGGAAACCCCAAATTCTTCACCACTGCTTTCTTTCACTACCCTCATGAATTGATCGATGAAGTCAAGGAAGCCGGTTTCCGCAACGAGACGCTGCTGGCGGTAGAAGGCCCTGCCAGAATTTTGAAGGACTTCGATGAACAATGGTTGAGACCAGCGATCCAGGAGAAGCTTCTACGTATTACACGACTGGTTGAGGCCGAACCCACATTATGGGGACTCAGTGACCACATCATCGCGATTGGGAAAAAGGCTTGACCTGTAGATCGATGCCAAGCTCCCGTCTCTCACGGGAAGCGGATGCACCAGACCCCATAGTAAAATACATTTTTCGTCAACCAGGAGTCAAACATGGCAGATAAAACAGTTGAAAACTACATCGCCAAACTACCGGAAGGTCAGGCAGAATTGGTCCGAGAAGTTCGCCAGATCATCCTGAAAGCAGCCCCAGAAGCTGAAGAATCGATCAAGTGGGCCCAACCAGTATACGCGATCAATGGTCCCTTTGCTTACATTAAGGCCTTTAAAAACTCTGTGAACTTTGGTTTCTGGCGTGGTGCAAACATCAATGATCCTGATGGGCTTCTGCAGGGCAGCGGGGAAAAAATGCGGCATATCAAGCTCAACAACTTGAAAGATATTAATTTGCCGATCTTTTCAGATTTCGTTCAACAGGCAGTACAACTAAATCTTGCTAAAGGTGATCCAACCAAGGGTTAAACGGTACTCTACTGGAATTCCCCCCGTCCCAATTATCAGCAATCCTGGTATGGAAGAAATTTCTTGATTATCTTGCGTTTTTTTGCCTCGCTATTTTTAAGAGAATCTTTGGATAACTATACAAGATCTTTTGCATGCATGCTATAATAATTCTTACAACTGTGAATAAAATGTTCACAGGGCGATCTTTACCCAAGTTGATATGAGACGCAAAACGGTTCATGTCAGGGATAACCTGTTCACCTGACTGACCCTCGAGAATGCAGCAGAATTAAGATCTCATCTTCTGCTTAATCTCCACGGAAATCCTGTTTCCATGGACCAAAAACATCATTGAGGAGAAATGCCATGTGTTGCTTTTTAACCACCCTGATCCTGTTAGGACCCCGTATCGCCGCCCTGGTCTGGTGGCTGTTCTGGCCAGCAATGTGGCGAGTAGCCTTCGGTGGCTCGATCATCTGGCCGATTTTAGGGATCATATTCGCACCTTGGACACTTTTAATGTACGTGATCATCTTCCCGGTCGCCGGCTTCTGGGATTGGTTGTTCCTGATCTTAGCCATTCTTGTGGATCTTGGTTCTTACGGAGGAGGCGGGTTCGGCAACCGCGATCGTTTAGGGTTCTAATCCAGCGAATAGTATCCGGATCAAATCTTTAGACTATCTCCCAACTAATAATTGCTGGGAAATTTAAATAAATTATGATAAATATAAGCCTGCCTAGGCATCTCCATATGCTACAGGCTGGCTTATAATTTAAGCTGGAAAAAAGTATTGATCGCCAGGAACTTGGTGAAATCTCGAATTGCCTCTAGTAATTGACCAAGGATGAAATTGTATGAAAACCAGGCCTAGCCTTAAAGAATTCGTGCTGGAGCTCTACCGTATTTGGGTGACTGAAAGACCAGGACAATTAGCTGCAGCTCTTGCCTATTACGGGATGTTTGCCTTTGCCCCAGTCATATTCATCATGCTATGGATCTCAGGGCTTTTTATCGATCAAATATCAGCTGCCGATCAATTTTTCACCCGTATTGAAAAATTATTCGGTGCTGATGTTTCCACATTGGTTCAGGATTCAGTTCAAGCCATCAGTCATTCAACCAGTGAATCATCCATCATTGCCACATTGATCAGTGCGGGTGCTTTGCTCTTAGCTGCCTCAGGGTTGTTTTACCAGCTTTTATTCGCCTTGAACCAGATCTGGGGAGTGCCCGTCCCTGAAAGAGGCCAGACAGGTGAAATGATCAGGCAGCGCCTTTTTTCCTTCTTGATGGTGATCGGGGTTGGATTGATGTTCGTTCTCGGAACACTGGTCAACGTGGTAATTACCTGGTTTGGTGCTCTATTTGACCTGAATCCATCCATGCCCGGCCTCACTTCCCTGGGTTTCCTAGGTCTCACGACTCTGGCATTTGCCCTGATCTACAAAATCTTACCAGAAGAAGACATCCGCTGGCGTGATGTGTGGATTGGTGCTTTCGTTACCTCCATTTTTATTGGTCTGGCAATCCTCTTATTTGGCACATACCTTAACAGGGGCAATATTGGCAATGCTTTCGAAGCCGCAGGCGCGTTTGCAGTTTTATTAATTGGGATCTACACCATTGCCCAGGTTTTCTTGTTTGGAGCCATGTTCACCAAGGTGTACGCGGCGATGTATGGTTCGAGGTCAGGAGAAAACACGGGGGAATCTCCCCAGTGATGGAATACCCAACAACAAAATCTTCCCAATTGCCGGATCAGCGAAAAATCGCTTACTGCGAATATGGTGAGCCCAACAGCCAGCCGGTGTTCTTTTTTCATGGCACCCCAGGTTCGCGTTATGAACCCCTTTTTGGACATCAAGCAGCATTGAAAAACGGGATTCGCCTGATAGCTCCTGATCGCCCGGGAATTGGAGGCTCTGACTACCAGGAAAACCGGTCATTACTCGATTGGACAGAAGATGTCAACCAGATTGCAGACCAGCTTGGTATTTCCACCTTCGGCGTGATGGGTGCCTCGGGGGGAGGACCACATGCACTGGCTTGTGCATACTCTATTCCCAAGCGTTTAAGGTTTACGATCCTTTTAGGGAGCTGGGCTCCCATCTTAAGATCCGGATTAGCGGAGTTCATGGCTCCTTTAGACCAATTTTTCTCTCGCTTGGCTGCTCGCTCAACTTTCCTATTCTCCCTGCCGTTCTACTGGTTTGTGCTGTCCTCCAGATATTTATCACCCGGCTTGTTTGTGAAATCAATGGACAGCTCTTTGTGCGAAGCGGATAGAAAAATCCTCGAGAACCAGCAGGTGGCAACCCTTTTTCAAGAAGATGTAAGGGAATCTTTCGCGCAGGGAGTGCGCGGTCCGGCTGAAGAAGCCATCATGCTGTATGGAGAATGGGGTTTTGAATTAAGCGATATTAAAGCTCCTGTACAGATCCTGCATGGTGAGCAAGATAAGTTCGCCCCTTATCCATTTGCTGAGTATATCCATGAGAATCTGCCCGACTCGAGGCTGATCTCATACCAGGAAGAAGGCCATTTGTTTTTCACCCAATCCTTCGATGAGATTTTCAACCATCTCGCCTGAATAAATCAGCTCAGGCTTCACCCGCTCGCAGGCAGCAAGCATCCAGACAATCCAAAATTACCTCCCACACTTCAAACCAACTAGCTCAGAGAGGTCAAGTATAATCAACCCAGGGATTGTCATACCCGGAGCTGATTGTGAGTGACTCACTACTGGCAACCAAATTCTTTGTCCCGCACCCGGGACCCAACCTCGTCCATCGTCAAAGATTGCTGGACCGATTGGATGAGAGCCTCCGGCGTGGAAACCACCTGACGTTGATTTCCACCCCAGCCGGCTACGGGAAAACGACCTTACTCGGAGAATGGTTCCAGGCCTCTCACTATTCGAAGACCTGGCTCACCCTGGACGAAGGAGACAACGATCCAGTAAGGTTCCTGATTTACCTGGTTTACGCCCTGCGTGAAATCATGCCCGGCTTTGGCGAAACCATGCTTATGGATGCAGGCAGCTCGCAAACCCAAATCTCCAATCTGCAGCTCACCTCCCTGCTTAACGAGCTGTTTGAGCTGCCAGACAAAAGCCTGATCATCCTGGATGACTATCACTGCATCAGTAAGCAAACCATTCATGATGCGGTATCCAACCTGATCGAGCATTCTCCCCCTCATGTCCACTTCGTAATTTCATCGCGCGCCGACCCACCATTACCAATATCACGCCTGCGCGCCCGCGGGCAGGTCACCGAGCTGCGCCAGAACGATTTGCAATTCACACTGGACGAGGCAGCAGAGTTCCTGACCAAGAACCCAGCCTTCAGCCTCACCAGGGACGATATCTCCGCCCTCACCAACCGGACAGAAGGATGGGCAGCGGGGCTACAGATGGCTTCAGCTTCCCTGGTCGAGCAAAGTGACGTTTCCGGGTTTATCCAGGCCTTTACAGGCAGCAACCGTTTCATCCTCGATTTCCTGATCGAGGAGGTACTCGCAAACCAGACGGATGAAATCCAGGATTTCCTGCTGCACACATCAATCCTGGACCACCTGTGCGGTCCTTTATGTGATCAATTGATCTCTGAATTTATCGTACTACCCGCCACCAGCCAGGATACCCTGGTAGAACTTGAACAAAAAAACCTATTTATTATCCCCCTGGATGATCAGCGAAAATGGTATCGCTATCACCGTCTGTTCGCTGATCTCCTCAGGCAACGCTTGGTGCAGCTATATCCGGAGCGCAAGATTTTATTACACCAACGCGCCTGTGATTGGTATGAAATGCACAGGTTTTCAGAAGAAGCCATCGAACATGCATTTTGGGCTGACGATAAACAGCGAGCTGCTGAATTGATCCAGGAAGCAGCAGAGACTATTCTTATGCAAAGCCAGGTGACAACCCTTTTGTCCTGGCTTAGAAAGCTGCCTCCGAATGAGCTGCAAACTCGACCGGTGTTAAGTGTCTATTACGCCTGGGTACTTTTATGGAGCGGAGCTCCTCTGGAGGCTATCGATTCGCATCTCAAGCTGGCCGTTTCCCGGCAGAGCCATTCCGCTTATGGACTCCCTCTGCAAGCCTTCCTGGAAATTTATAATGGTAACGTTGAAAATGCCATTCGGTTATCACACCGGGCACTCGACCAGCTGCCAGAAGAAGACCTGCTGCTGCGTAGCTTGGCAAATTTCATTCTAGCCAGCTCCCATCTGGCACGTGGTGAAACCGAGGAAGGAATTACAATCCTAGAAAGAACAGCCCGGACCAGTCAACAAGTTGGGAACGTGATGATAGCAACTCTGATCCTGTGCGAATTAGGTGATGAAAACCAGAAACTTGGTCAACTTCACCAGGCACAGCGGCTGTACGAACAAGCACTTGAGATTTCCAGCACTAGGCAGGGTGGCTTGCTTCCAGTTGCAGGAAAAGCTCTGATTGGACTGGGTGATCTGGAACGAGAATGGAATCACCTCGAAACCGCTGAGCAAATGACAACAAAAGGCATCTCCCTTGCTGAAGAATGGAGCATACTGGGAACTTTTGAGGGTTATATAAACCTGACCTTAATCAAAGATGCACAAGGGGAGAAGCATGCTGCTGATCAAATCTTCTCTCACCTGCATGAGTTAGCATACCAATTCGATGCCAGCGAAGTCGATGACTACGTGGTAGAGATAGTTGCAGCCCGGCGTAATATCGCTCACGGTAACCTGGACTCCGTTGAGGAATGGATCAATAATCGCTCCCTGGACAAACCCCAGACGCCCATCAGGAGTGACGCGGTGGATGAACTCCTGCAGGTACGTCTGCGGAAATATGAGAAATCCATTCAAGCGCGATATCTGGTCGCCAAGGGTCAATATGACCAAGCTTTAACTTTATTGGACCAGGTCTTAATAGAAGCTGAAAATTTGGGTCGGGTATTTTTAATCATTGAGGCCGAAGTCCTGCGCGCGATAGCATTCCACGCACGAGAAGACCAGCCCGCTGCACTATCTGCCCTGAGAAGAGCATTGCAGCTGGCTGAACCAGAAGGTTTTATGCGCATTTTTCTTGATCAAGGGGATCCATTGGTCGGATTACTTGAATCAACGCTTTGCGAGGTCCGTGAACCCAGCCTGGTGATTTATATTCAACGATTGCTGGATTCATTTTCACAACCACAAACTACCAGCCTGACAGCTCTCCCAACCGGCATCAAAGTACCTGTAGAAGCCCTGAGTGCACGGGAATTAGAAGTGTTGCATCTCTTGCAATCCAGCCTTTCAAGTACGGAAATGGCAGGCGAACTTTCAATTTCGGTCAACACCTTGCGCAGCCACCTCAAAAACATTTATTCGAAATTGGGCGCCCACAGCCGTTACGAAGCCATCGCTCACGCCAAGCGAATTGGCTTGCTGTAAAGATGCCTTGAACCGGCATTCTATCCCCACCCAAAGGTCCATTCCTGAACGGTGGGTGATTTTTTGTTAATCACCAATTTATGTGATGACAGCTCACCTATTTAAGGGTTACCTTAGATCAGAACCTGGAGCCAACCTCATGCCAATCGACAACCAAGCTCAAGAGGCAAGTCTATATCAAATCACAATCAACGGGAATCTCGATCCGAATTGGTCCACCTGGTTTAACTGGATGGAAGTATCTTTCCAGGACAAATCACGGATCACAACTCTGACCGGAAAAGTTGCCGACCAAGCAGAATTACGCGGGATTCTGAACAAGATCTGGGATTTGAATAAAACCATAATCGCTGTTTACCGGCTGCAGGATAGAATTTAGTGGGAGAAAGGAGTCAAAGATGAGCCAGTTTTACATATTACCTTTCACCGACCCCGGAGCTTCATTGGAAAGTGTCGGCGGAAAGGGGGCTTCCCTTTCCCGGATGATTAATTCCGGTTTACCTGTCCCGGATGGTTTTCACGTCACCACCACAGCTTACCGGCAATTCATTGAATTCAACAATCTTGGAGACGTGATCCGGGCCGCGATGAACTCGGTGGATATCACAAAGCCCGCAACTCTGGAGGCTGCATCAAAATCAATTAACGCGTTAATTATCCGGGGGACGATTCCCCCAGATATCGCTTCCGATATCGTCCAGGCTTATGCTGATTTCCCAGGCAAAGATCCAGCGGTTGCAGTCCGCTCTTCTGCTACTGCTGAGGATTTGCCAGAAGCTTCATTTGCCGGGCAGCAAGATTCTTACCTGAATATCTGCGGGGCAGACCAGTTGTTGGAGGCGATTAAGAACTGCTGGGCAAGTCTCTGGACTGCCAGAGCAATCAGCTACCGCGTCCAGCAGGATATCTCGACTGAGGGAATTGCTCTGGCAGTGGTCGTTCAGCTGCTTGTCCAGGCAGAAGTTGCCGGAATCTTGTTCACCGCTAATTCCATGACCGGGGCGCGCGATCAAGCACTGATCAATGCTTCGTGGGGGCTTGGTGAGGCAATAGTGGGCGGTAAGGTAACCCCTGACACGATCGTAGTGGATAAAAAATCCAACCAAGTCGTAAATTACGAAATAGCGGATAAGCAGTTGATGACAGTGCGCTTGAATGGGGCAACCAGGGAAAAGGCTGTTCCAGAATCTTTGCGCAAGGTACCCGCGCTAAATGAAGAAAATATTCAAGAACTCATTAACATGGGGACGAGAATTGAAAATCTCTACCAGATGCCGATGGACATCGAATGGACTCTAACCGATGGTGAATTCGCTATCGTGCAGGCGCGTCCGATAACAGCACTCCCCCAAACAGAGATTTCCCCCGGGATAGAGTGGGATTTGCCTGATCCAAAAGGGACATACATGCGTGCCAGCATCGTTGACTTGATGCCCGATCCACTGACACCCCTATTTGGCACCATGGGTTTATCCGCTATCAATGCGGGTATATGCCAGCTTAGTGAAGTACTCTTGAATATGCCAGAGGGTACTGAATTGAATGTCATGCTGACGATCAATGGATATGCCTATCAGCAGGCAAATTACCCTCCCAGCGTATGGTGGTTGCTGATCACCCACATGGTTCCCGCCTTCCCAAAGATGATGCGTGAGGGTATACCCTACTGGCGCGAGGAAGCCTACCCGCGTTATGTCAAGGTGACCAGGGAATGGCAGGAGAAAGATCTAAGCAATCTTTCAGCCGCCGAATTGCTGTCTGGTACAAAGGAACTACTGAAAATATTTGGTCAGCACCTGGGCGCATTAATGGGTAGCACCATGGGGCCCACCTCGGGCAGTGAAGCCTTATTCACCAATGTCTACGAGAAGCTGGTTCGAAAAGAAGGAGACCCTGCAGCTCCAACATTCTTGATGGGCTTCGATAACATCCCACTGAAAAGTGAAAAAGCGCTGTATGATTTGGCACTTTGGTGCAGAGATCGGGAAGTGCTGGCAAGATATATAAATGAAACCGCCAACAAAAAACTGGCTCAAGAATTCCGCGGTACTGAAACTCCCGAGAGGGTTGGCCAGGACACATGGGATGAATGGAAAAATCGATTCGGCGAATATTTAAACCAGTACGGGTATTCGATTTATGATATGGATTTCGTTAAACCTTTACCCATGGAAGAGCCTGAACCAATCCTAGAGATGCTCAAGCTATTCATCAGCGGTCAGACAAAAAGCCCATACAAACGGCAGCAAGAGTACACAACACGGCGCGAACAGGCTGAAACAAGAATTCGCAAGCGCGTCAAGGGAATCAAACGCTGGGGTTTTGAGAAATCTCTCGATTTTGCCCAATCCCGCGCGCCTTTGCGCGAGGATGGTATTGCCGAGATCGGCTTGTGCTATCCGGTCCTGCACCAGGTGTTGGGTGAGCTGGGCCAACGTCTTGTGGATGCTGGAGCCATCAACCAGCCAGATGATATTTATTGGTTGGAAGGGGCTGAGGTTGAACTGATGGTATCCGAACTGGAAAGCGCGAGACCTTTGAAGGATATGATGGATTGTGTGCGCGATCGCAAAGTCCAATGGCGGGCAAGAAAACAGGTTGCCCCGCCACCACAGCTGCCACCTGGAAAGAAATACATGGGTTTTAATGTGGAAGGAATCCTGGCTGGAAGCGAAGGCTTATTGGAAGGCAAAATGATCAAGGGTGTTCCCGCCAGTCCCGGGAAAGTCACTGCAAGAGCATGCGTGCTTCACGGCCCAGAAGATTTCGACCAGATGCAGCCAGGAGACGTCCTGATCGCGGGTATCACCACCCCGGCCTGGACACCTCTGTTTGCGATGGCGTCTGGCGTCGTCACCGATATTGGCGGACCTCTCAGCCATGGCTCAATTGTAGCTCGTGAATATGGAATTCCGGCGGTCCTGGGAACCGGTGTAGCGACCAGCTGCATCACCAGCGGTCAGAAGGTCACTGTAGACGGATCTGCAGGTACTGTCACACTGCAAATCAATGATTAATCCCGGGTGGAGGGCAAGTGCAGCCCTCCACCGGGAGGTTAACATGCAATCCAGCAATCGCAAGAATTTATTCATCCTCTCCTTCACCCTGGTGGTCGTTACTTTGGGTTTCGGGGTGGTGATCCCCATTATCCCTTTTTACATGGAAAGTCTGGGTGCAGGGGGTACCGAACTGGGGCTATTAGTAGCTTCCTACGCGGTAATGCGCCTGATCTGTGCACCTATTTGGGGCAGCATCTCCGATCGAATCGGTCGTAAACCGGTCATGATGATCGGTATCTTTGGATATGGTATTACGATGTTCCTTTTTGGCTTGGCGACCGAGCTGTGGATGCTCTTCGCCGCAAGGATTTTATCCGGAATACTTTCCTCGGCTACTTCCCCGACGACTATGGCATATATTGGGGACAGCACATCGGAAGAAGATCGAGGGGGAGGTATGGGTATCCTGGGAGCAGCCGTAGGACTGGGGACTATCTTTGGCCCTGCCTTAGGAGGTTTATTAGCTGGCGAATCCCTTTCCACGCCCTTCTTCATAGCAGGCGGGATGTCCATCCTTGCCCTCTTTCTGACCTGGATATTATTACCCGAGTCGCTGCCCAAAGACTCACGCCAGGCATCTGAAAGAAAAATCCCTATCCCCGAACTCCACCTCTGGTGGCAGGCTCTCTCGAGCCCAATTGGTATTCTGCTGGTGCTAGCCTTCATATTAACCTGCGGGTTGATGATCTTCTACGGTATCTTCGGATTATACGCACTGGAAAGATTCGGTTTCGGGCCAGAAGAGGTAGGCATCATTTTCATGGTGGTTGGATTGGTTTCCGCGATCACGCAGGGGATATTAACCGGGCCGCTTACCAGGCGATGGGGGGAATCACTCGTGATTAAAATCGGGATGTTTGGCTCGGCTGTGTCCTTATTCTTGATCGCCTGGGCTGAAAATTACTGGGCGGTATTGATTACGATCGGCCTTTTTGTGTTCATGACTGCCATTCTAACTCCTGCCATCAGTTCGTTAACCTCAAAACGAGCCGAGACCCAGCAAGGCATGGCCATGGGATTGAGCAACTCTTTCATGAGCTTAGGCCGCATTGCGGGTCCACTCTGGGCAGGGTTTGCTCTCGATCTAAACCTGATCCTGCCTTTTACCAGCGGTGCTCTGGTCATGTTAATCGGTTTTATTATCAGCCTGATCTGGTTAAGGGGGAATGAACCCACAGCAGCAATACAAAAAGATGGCGATCAGCCCTCACCCAGCTGACCTGGCTTGATTTATTAATCCCAGGATTTCACCAAGAATTATCACCCATCTGGAAGTTCACAACTTCAAATCCAAACCAGTTTATTGTTTATCGGAAAGTCTCCCAATCTTAATCCTGAGGTTGCGGTCACAATTTGTTTAATGGATGGATTCGATACTAAAATATATTTACTCTAAAGAAATGAATCGCTCACCCAGTCCCTTTTAATACAAGCGAAATATACACAAGATCCTGACTCAATTCGAACAGCTCTCTTTTCAAGCCAAGGTGAACAACAGTCCAATTTCCGAATCACTCTGAGAACAGCTGCCCCTGGAGAGCAGGGTTAACACCTGGGGAGAGGAGATCTACTTTGAAATACCGGTCGACATGCCCCAAGAACCAGGGGTTCAAGAAATCCTGGAAGTCGGTGATTTGGGCTGTTGGCCTTTGGGCCAGGCTTTGTGCATATTCTACGGGCCAACCCCGGTAAGCACTGATGAACGGCCACGAGCCTACAGCCCGGTCAATGTTTTGGGGAAAATCCTTGCTGACCATGGAAAGCTGAAATTAATCCAGAACAAAGAAAAGGTACGCCTTGAGTGCTTTGGATAAAATTTTCTTGAAATTTTTTAATTATAAATTTGCCTCAAAAAAATACGATTGCGTGATCATCAGAGGCTTTTATCGCAAGAAAATCAAGCTTCTCTCACGGCTACTCACTCACATTGGGGAAATACCAGCACGCTTTAATCACCTGCAATAAACCATCCTGCAGTATTGGACTAACAATTCTAACGAAGGATTACAAATAACTACAATTTTGATACGATGGGAGTTAACTTCTGGTGAGAGTACTTCCGGACATCCAAAAACACCTTCTCGATCTGGAAGAATTTTTTATGCTGATTTATTCAATTGAAAATAGAGAAAAATCAGAAGGAGAAACGCAATGAACCGGCGAACAACATTGACCATTCTGGGGGTTATCTTAGCAATGGTTATGATGGCTTGCAATTTGAGCGGCATATTGGTTGAAAATAATGGCATCCCGGTAGAACGCGGCTCTGGAAACGTGGTCGAAGAATCCCGGGTGATCACTGGAGTCACAGGTGTTGATCTGGCTACCATAGGCAGCGTGATCATCGAGATAGGTGATAAAGAATCACTGCGTATTGAGGCAGAAGACAATTTGATGAAGTACTTTGAGACCAGTGTACGCGGAGGTGTCTTGAAGATCGACACCGATCCATTATCCATTAATTTGAAACCCACAAAACCGGTCTATTTCTTTCTGACTGTGGAAAATCTCGATCTAGCCAGCATTTCTGGTTCGGGTGATATCCAGGTACCAGACCTGAAAAGCAACAAGTTCAACGCTTCTATCGGCGGGTCTGGAGACATTAACATGGGAAACTTAAATGGAGACCAATTGGAGGTCGAGATTGGTGGCTCTGGAGATGTGTCAACCGGCAGGGTAAAAATCACATCATTGCGGGTAAGCATAAATGGATCTGGAGATATCACTTTGTCGGAATTAGTCGCCGATGATCTGTCAATGAATGTCAATGGTTCTGGATCCTTGCGCATCAATGGCGGCAGCGTTAACATGCAAGATATCGATGTTAATGGTTCCGGGAATTTACAGGCCGAGGATCTCAGCAGTAAGGTATCCAGAATCAAAATCGGTGGATCAGGCAATATAAACATCTGGGTGATTGATACACTGGATGCAAGGATTACGGGCAGCGGAAATATTCGGTATTATGGTAGGCCAGCTGTTTCATCCAGCGGAAACGGCAGTGGAGATGTTATCAGCCTGGGAGACAAATAGGAACCATCCCACTGACTGATTTTATTCACCTTATTGGAGCTTATATTGGCAAATCAGCCACTAACTGCTCCTGGAGAATGATGCTCTGCAAATCACGCCAGATATACTGCAATTCTCGATCCAGGTCTTTTTTCAAGTCCCGGGCTTTGAATCCCACCTCTTCCAGAGCCCGGTAATAATACATCATGCGGATTCCTTCATCCGGATCATCATCAAGCATGGGTCCTGGACCTTGAGAACGAATCAGGAAGCTGGTTGTTGCATTTCTCAGGAGAAATATACGCTGGCATGCCAAATCAAAGCGCTTGGCGAGCTGCGGGTTGCGTCTTTTTATCGTTCCTAGCGAGTCCGGAATATAGTACCTCAAGTTAATGAGTTTTTTATCAGTGTTATCTACAATATATCCGATATCTTCTCTTATTATTGATTGATCATGAAGTGCATCATCAATGACTGCAGATACATCTTCACACGTTTGATGCCAACCATACACACTGGTTAAAAATGACTGAGCTCGTTTCTTTTTTAGTTTTGATTTTATTCTCGCTAACATTTCATACACCATTAATTTATCAAAAGTGAATTTACACTAAGTTTGTCCAATTATAAATTCGGAACTCCACTAATTTGCTCGCACTCAGTCAGAATTAATGTGGATAAAAACAACAACCCAAATGACTTATCAAAATATATTTTCTGAGCTGAGGTACTGCTGTCAACATTGTTTTGTCGTTCTTCTATCATATAATAAATCCCAGGCTGGCAACTTCCAGTAATGTTAAATACAAATCTGCATCTTGAAGAACCCTGATGGGAACTATGCATTAAGGAATGGAAAAATCCTATTTAGATAGTTCCAAATTTAGAAAATCGCTCCTTGCATCATTGCTCATCGCTGGAGCATTTTTCGGCTACATTCTATTAAAGAGGTGGCGCAGACGAAAGACGCTTGACACAAGCCAACCGCTCAGCCAAGAATCACCCCAAAAGATCAAGGGGTTGAGCGAAGATGAGGTTCAGGCACGAATCCAGCCTGATATTGATAACAGTCTGAGTTTCAAACCAGTCCGCTCAAGAAGGGAAATCTGGCACGAGAATGTGCTTTCCATCTTTAACTTGAGCCTGGTAGGTCTGGCTTTGGTGCAGCTTTTATTTGGGCGTCCCCTGGATGCCTTGATCAGCATTGGTGTCCTCGGATTGAACATTGGAATTAATGTTTTCCAGGAATATTTTGCCAGACATCGTTTAAGAGCTATCCTGCTGGAGACGCGATCGCGGGTGACTGTAATCCGGGACCATGCAACACGGAGCATTGATGCAGATGAACTGGTGATCGGCGACATGGTCGCTATTGGTCCAGGGGATGAACTGCTGGCAGATGGGAAACTTGTCTACCAGAACAAGTTGGTGATCGACGAATCCATGATGGGCGATGGTAACAGGCGGGCAGTCAAGGAGCAGGGAGACACGGTCTTTGCTGGTTCATTTTGTATTTCAGGTCACGCGGTTTACCAGGTTGAGAAAACAGGTGCGGACCGCTATATCACGCAGGAAATAAAAAACTCAAGCCAGACCGGTGAGGAGCGAACCCCAATCGAGATCATCATCGGTAATGTGCTACGCATCCTGCTGGCGGTTGTAGTCGTATTTACCGGAGTCTTGATCTACCGCTATTTGAATTTAGAGCTTCCTATTTCGGAAGATTTGTTCAATGAGGTCGCCGGTATTATTTTCAGTATTGCCCCTGCGGGTTTGTTCTTCATGATCGTTGTAACCTATGCTGCCTCCACCGTCGACCTGGCAAAATTTGGCGCATTGGTCCACAGGGCAAGATCAGTTGAAGCAATGGCTCAGGTAAATACAATTTGCTTCTCCAGGGAAGGTGTACTGACTGGTACAAAGCTGGATCTTAGTTTACTGGCTCAAAGTGGTGCAGAGGCACCTATCCAACAAAGCCGCATCCAGCAAATCCTGGGCGATTATGTGCGCAGCTCAACAGTGGATAATAAAATCACAGATCTGATCCAGAATAATTTCCCAGGCAGTGGTCGTAAGATCCTCGACGAGGCACCCTACTTGTCAATCGCCGGCTGGAGTGCAATCAAATTTGACGATCCAGATCTCTCCGGAACCTATTTACTCGGTGTGCCAGCTGCTCTGGAACCTTTCATTAATCAAGTTAGTTCTGAGGATAAACATCCAGAAACCAGTGAACCGGGCCGGACAAAGCGGATTTTATCCAGCTTTGGAAATCTTTTTCGCCGCTCTGCTGAAGCTCAGGATCAGGAAAATGATTCTCGGAATAATCAAGAGTCAATAAATCAATCCGGGAATCCGGGTTCCCCTAGAATTGAGAACCAAGCATACAAGAATGCTGAGGAAACTGGCAAAGATACACAAAAACCAGGTTTATTCCGGCGATTTTTATCCAGGGTGAGCCGGCGATCACGAATCAGCACAGAAGAGGAAGAACCCCCTCAAATCGAAAGTTCTGATCCACCGATCGAATTAATTTTCGCCTACCATCCGGACCCTTGGCCATTATTTGACGGACAAGGACAACCCAGAATTCCAATACCTCTAACTCCGCTTTGTAAATTATCCATAACTGAGCAAATCCGACCAGAGTCGGTTTCAGTATTAAAAAGCTTTTGGGATAATGGCATTGAGATCAAGATTTTTACGGCTGAACACCCCGGCCAGGTTATCGATCTTCTCAGGCAAGCAGGTATTAGCGACCACTCCTTGGAGACTATATCAGGTGCTGAATTATCACTGCTTGGAGAGGAGGAATTCGCCCGTGCAGCTGCAGATTTCAACATCTTTCTGAATCCCTCTCCGGAACAAACGGGACAGATCGTGGCAGCACTGCGGGAGCAAGGGCAGTATGTGGTCATGACCGGAGATGCGGTCAATGATGTACCCGCCTTACGCCAGGCAAACCTGGCTGCCGCTTACCAGTCCAGCAGTCCAGCGGCACAAAGTATGGCAGATATACTTTTGCTGGAGAATTCCTTACTCGTCCTGGAAAGGGTGCTCGACAAGGGGCAGCGCATCGTAAATGGCCTACTAGATATTTTGAAGCTCTACCTCGCCCAGGTCTTCTACCTGAGCCTGATGATCCTCGGTGTTGCAATTATCGGGATTGGATTTCCTCTGCGGGGAATCCAACTTACCGTGATCACAACGGTCACGATCACGATCCCCGCTTTAGGTCTTACTTTGTGGGCAAATCCGGGTGTACTATATGGAAACAGCTTGCGAAAATCGCTGTCTCACTTCATCATCCCTGTAGCAATTACGATCGCCATTGCCGGCATTGTGACCTTCTTCAGCTTCAATGATGGTGTTTTAAATAACGAATACGCCCATCTTGCAGTAACCTACACCCTGGTTTTCACCGGATTGCTGGTGGTCCTGTTCCTCAGGCCGCCATTCCGTTTGCTGGTCGGTGGAGCTCCGTTAAGCCGGGATCGCCGCATATTATCCATGGTAATCGTGCTGACGGTGCTCTTCCTCCTGACAGTCGCACTCACATCCGCAATTTCCTTCTTGCAAAACCTTCTATTGCTGCAATGGCTGCATCCCCTAGGAGATTTTCTCACCATCTTGGTGATCGTGATCGTCTGGGCCATTGTGCTTTTACTCATCTGGCGAATCTGGAGATCATCCGGCATCTGGGATCACCAGGGTGCCAGCCCTGAAGAAGCGATCGGAAACGATCCGCAGGGAATCCCGGATCAGTCTTCAGAAAAGTAATCAGAAGCATTTCATCACTTCAATCAAGTTTTAAGTTTCTTGTGAATTCATCTGGTAATAGAAGCATCAGCACTAATTTAAAATTCCAGCATCACCCCAAAAAAAGCCTGCAGTAATGGCTGCAGGTATCATGAACGACAGGATGAACCAACACTCCAATCTTGAGAATCTGGAATACCGAAAAGCCGATCAGGACAAGTACTACCCCTCTTTTAAGTCCAATCTGCCGGGGTTCATCGTAGCGCACACCTCGGTTGCTCAAGTGTATTTATACATTCAAGCCAACTGGCGACCGCTTGTTCAGCCACTAGCAGATATAATTACAGTCGCCAAGCGAGATCAAAATCTTTTTTATGATGAATTTTGCGGTTACACATCATACCGCTTGATCGAGAATGCGAAGGAGGCCCGGAAGTTAAACTTATTCGCGGTATGAAGGATTACTTGTACCGAGGTCAAAAATCTATCCAGTGAGGTGGAATTCTGATCTAGGAGGATGTTTTGAAGATGAGGACAGACGGGTTGAAAAGCTGCGCAAGCAGCAAAACCAGCTGTGTGTGACACGAATCAACTAACCATTATTTCTTAGGAGGAAGTGATGCGCATTGGTGTATTTTCAGTCTTATTCCAAAATCTGCCGCTCGAAGAGGCATTGGACAAAGTTGTGGCTGCAGGTGTAACTGCAGTCGAGATTGGCTCTGGAGGCTATCCTGGCAGCCAACACTGCCCGGTGGATGAACTCCTGGAGAGTAATACAAGACGGCAGGAATATTTGGAAACTATCCAATCTCGCGGCCTGGTTCTCAGTGCGTTGAGCTGTCATTACGAACCGCTGCACCCAGATCTGGAAATTGCTGCGAAATCCGACGAAGTCTTCCGTAAATCCGTAAGATTGGCGCAATTGCTTGGAGTACCTGTCGTTAACGTACTCTCCGGTTTGCCTGGTGGCTCGGCAACAGATACCCAGCCAAACTGGGTCACCTGCCCCTGGCCAAACCACTTCACTGAAATCCTGGATTACCAGTGGAATCAGGTCGGTATCCCCTACTGGCGCAGAGCGGCTAATTTCGCTGAACAACATGGGGTTAAAATCGGGATTGAGATGCATCCGGGAATGCTGGTTTATAACGTCGAATCGATGCTTCGTTTACGAGAAGCCAGTGGTCCTGCGCTCGGGTGTAATTTCGATCCCAGCCATCTCTGGTGGAATGGTGTCGATCCAGTCGCAGCTATCCGCGAATTAGGGGAGGCGATCGTCCACGTACATGGAAAGGATGTCTATGTCGACCCTTACAACGTGATGATCCATGGGGTTAATGATGGTAAGCCATATGGGCAAATACCCGATCGCGCCTGGAC
>JBJYXV010000001.1:17423-36929 GCA_046260155.1 Anaerolineales bacterium | reverse complement strand
CTGGGAGAACACAGGTGGGGAGCTGCCCAGGGATTAACCGATTTCATTTACCTGACAGTGGGTACCGGCATCGGCGGTGCGGCTGTGGTTAACCAGAGACTGGTGCATGGGATGATCCACCCGGAAATGGGCCACATGAACATTCCCCACGATTGGGATGAAGACCCATTTCCCGGTTTATGCCCGTATCACGGTGATTGTCTGGAAGGCCTGGCTACCGGTCCTGCCATTCGATCTCGCTGGCAGCAGCCAGGTGAGGAGATACCCCCAGACCATGCCGCCTGGGTTTTAGAAGCAAAGTACCTGTCCCTGGGGATTACCAACTTGATCGTAGCCTTTTCACCACAAAGCATCATCCTGGGTGGCGGGGTGATGAATCAAGCACAGCTCTTCCCACTGATCCGGACCAAGGTGCAGGAATTACTAGGTGGCTACATATCTGCGCCGCTGATACTTGAAGATATCGAGCAGTATATCATTCCACCCGGTCTTGGAGCTCAAGCCGGGGTGTTGGGAGCAGTTGCACTCGCCCAACAGGCAGCAGAAAAAGGAACATTTCCCTGATCCTTCGAATACCGAATATTCATAACGTGAGGAGAATCCACTGTGTCTGACATCCAAACCTACGATTTCGTCATCATCGGCTCTGGATTTGGGGGCAGCGTCTCTGCCATGCGCCTGACAGAAAAAGGCTACCGAGTGCTGGTTTTAGAACGTGGCAAGCGATTCCAGGATGAAGATTTCCCCAAGACTAACTGGAATATATGGAAGTACCTCTGGTTGCCTGCTTTACGATGTTTCGGCATCATGCAGTTTTCTATGCTCAAGGATGTGCTGGTGCTGCATGGCGATGGAGTCGGTGGTGGCAGCTTGATGTACGGCAATGTCCTTATGGAGCCGGAAGAAAAATATTTCGATCATCCCGGTTGGAAAAAAGTTGCGGATTGGAAATCAATCCTGAAGCCACATTACGCTCAAGCGCGGTTCATGCTGGGCGTCAATCAAAGCCAGAGACAATGGAGGGCCGACGAAATACTAAAGCAAACAGCCGACCAGTATGGAGTTGGCGAGTCATTCCAAACTACCGAAGTAGGTGTATTCTTTGATGACGAGCATGATGAGGGGTTCGAAGCCGAGGATCCATACTTTGGGGGAGAAGGGCCAAAACGGAAAGGCTGCATCTATTGTGGGGGCTGCATGGTTGGCTGCAGATACAATGCCAAGAACAGCCTGGTAAAGAATTATCTCTATTTCGCGGAAAAATGGGGGGCGTCTGTACGGGCAGAATCCGAAGTGCATGACATCCGGCCGTTGAGTGAGGTACAGCCTGATGGAGCTAGATACGAAGTGGCTTTCACTAAAACAACGGCCTGGTTTAATAGACCAGAAATGACTGTCCGCGCGCGTAATGTGATCGTCGCAGCTGGTACCCTGGGGACCAATCGTCTGCTGTTCAAGTGCCGGGATATCACGAAATCCCTGCCCGAGATTTCTAACCAGCTTGGGAAAAAAGTGCGTACCAACAGTGAAACTTTATTCGCATCGATCAGCCGGGATTTCTCCACCAATTACTCTGAAGGTCTGGCGATCACCTCTGTCTTCCAACCCGACCAGGTCACTGCTGTTGAACCAGTCCGCTACCCTGAAGGATCATCTTTTATTCGATTACTGGCAGGTCCGCTGATTCAACCTGGGGGCAATATCCCAACCAGGATCTTGCGGACTTTGTCCAGCATTATCAGGCATCCCATCGATTTCTTGCGCAATTACTTTTCTCACGACTGGGCTCACCGCACAACGATATTCCTGGTGATGCAAACCGAAGACAACCAGATCCACCTGCAGCTCGGGCGCAGCTTACTGACCCTCTTCCGTCGTAACCTGGTATCAGTATCCGACACCGACAAGTCCATACCTCACACCATTGAAGTCGGGCAGAAGATCACGAAACAGTTTGCTGAAGTGACTGATGGAGTTCCCCTCAGTTCGATTCACGAATCCTTGTTCAACGTCCCCACCACAGCCCACCTTTTAGGTGGTTGTCCAATTGGAAAAAACCCGAACGATGGCGTGCTGGACTTGGACTGCCAGGTATTTAACTATCCCGGGTTATACGCAGTAGATGGCTCGATCGTACCCGCCAATCCTGGCATCAACCCCAGTTTGACGATCACTGCCATGGCTGAATATGCCATGAGCCGTGTGCCACCAAAACCTGGTGTCGAGATCAGGCAACCGCTAGGCATCCCCGACGTGCATCATGACCAGCACACGCAGTCCATCGCTGCGTACCCGCTCAAATAAACCCATTAAAGCCAAGATGCGCTGGAAATAGCGCGGGAGCTTTGCTTCTGGAACTTCCCGGAAACCAAATTTCTCATACATCTGGCCCAGGCTCGACCGGCACATTAGGTATAAATCTCTGGGATAAATTTCAAGAAAATATTCGATCAACGCCCGGGCGATACCCTTCCCGCGCCAATCAGGATCAACAGCCAGGGATGCCAGCTCATTTGAACCATCCCGGTGCTGTTTGACCTGGCAGCACCCGATCACGTCCCCATTTTCAGATTCTGCTACCATAAACCGTTCCCATTTTAAACCCATGGGATTGATCTGCCCGATACGCACCAAATTACGAATGACCCGGGCATCCTCCTCGGTTGCAGCTCTCAATCTAAACATCGATGGTAAATTTATGGCGCAAACAGCGAATTGACCTTTGAGAGCTGATTTACAGCGACTCCAGCTCGAAAGCAAGCTAAACAGTTTTTATGTATTAATTTATTCAGACAAGAGTTCTTCAAGCATAGACCGGGTCAGCTGCGGATCCGCCTTCCCCCGAGATTGTTTCATCACCTGCCCGACAAACCAGCCAATGATGGTGGTTTTACCCCCTTTGTAATTGGCGACCTGGTCAGGATGATTTTCAATCACCTCAACAATGATCTCCCGCAACGCATCTCGATCGGAAACCTTACCCAGCCCCTCTGCCTCTACGAGTGCTGATGGTGCCTGCCCTGTATCTTCGACTTTCTCAATCAAGGATTTGCCGGTGGAAGTGTTAATCATACCAGCATCTACCAGCTTGATGATGCCTGCCAGGTAGTCAGGTGTCAGTTGGAGATTGCTGGGTGAGATGCCGCGCTCGTTGATCATGCGCAGCACATCATTCATCACCCAATTCGAGACTCGCTTGGCATCAGCACCATACACCTCCACCGTATGCTCGAAGTAGTCGGAGAGGCTTCTTTCTCCAGTTAGAATATCAGCATCATATTCTGGCAATTCATATTGCTGGCTGAACCGCGCCCGGCGCGCCAGTGGTAATTCAGGCAGGTCTGCCATGATCCTCTTTCTGGATTTCTCATCAATATGGACAGGCAGCAGATCAGGTTCCCGGAAATACCTGTAATCCGCTTCGGTTTCCTTGGAACGCATTTTGCGCAGCACCCCGGCATTGTCATCCCAATCCAGAGTCCAGGCTTCAACTTTCCCCCCTGCTTCCACCTCTTTGACCTGTCGATCGATCTCGGTGTTGACCGCATCCCGCAGCGATACGATCGAATTGACATTCTTAATTTCAGTTTTAGGATTGAAATAATCAGCTCCCTCAGGTCGAATGGAGACATTTGCATCTGCACGCAGATGCCCTTTTTCCATGTCCGCCTCTGAGATCGCTAACCATCGCAGCAACTGCCGTAAGCGGATTACGTATTGGGCGGCCTCATCAGCTGAACGAAGATCCGGTCCAGTTACCATCTCAATCAAAGGCACTCCACAGCGGTTAAAATCGATCAAGCGCTGCCCTGCTTCGTGGATCGTCTTACCTGCATCTTCTTCAATATGCAGCTTGTGGATCGTCACCCGCCGAACTTGCCCATCCGGCATGGGCACATCCAAGAAACCACCCCGCGCGAGGGGCCGATCGTATTGGGAGATTTGGTAACCCTTCGGCAGGTCTGGATAAAAGTAGTTCTTACGATCAAAATAGGAAACAGGTTGGATTTCAGCCTGCATGGCAGCGGCCAGCAAGGCAGCTTTCTCCACCACCTTATAATTTAGAACCGGCAGGATCCCTGGCAGACCAGTGCAAACCGGGCAAATATTACTATTCGGTGGATCATCCCAGGAATCCGCTTTACAGGTACAGAATATCTTGGTCGTGGTATTGATCTGGATGTGTGTTTCAAGGCCGATAATGGTTTCATATACTGACATAAGCTTTTGCCACTCAATCCACTATGAAAATTGGACGTTAGACTTTTAAACAGTGTTGAGGATCGCTGGTCGCTGTTTGCGCCAATCCTCTCCTTCACTGGCCAGCTCAAAAGCGCGACCGATTTGAAGCAGCCTGGCTTCGGAAAAATCTGGTCCGAGTAGCTGCACACCGATCGGCAACCCATCCTTTGCAAAACCTGCCGGTAGTGAAATGCCTGGAATGCCCGCCAGGTTGGCAGGAACTGTCAGTTGGTCAGCATACTGCATCAAGACTGAGTCGCCATAAATATCTCCCATCGAGAAAGCAGTGGTCGGCGTAGTAGGGGTCAGCAAAGCATCTAGCCGGTGCTCACCCTGTGAGTTAAATACTTGTTCAAAATCATTTCTGATCAAGGTTCGAACCTTTAACGCACGCTCATAGTACTGCTCGCTGTACTGGGCAGCGCTGACATACATACCCATCAGGATCCGTAATTTGGGTTGGGTGCCAAAACCTTCCGCACGCGACCTTCTGTACATTTCCGGTAAATCTGCCACACGATCAGGGGTGCGGAAGCCATATTTAACACCATCATAACGGTGCAGATTCGAAGCAGCTTCTACCCGTGAAATCACAAAATAGACCGGAATACCATAGCGAGTGTGCGGCATCGGAATATCCTCAACTATATCCGCACCCATTTGTGCCAGGTATCCCGCTGCACTTAATACTGCCGATTCGATTTCTGGGGAAATTAACTGCTGTTCGAATTCACCAGTGAGCGGATCAAAGTAGGTGATGCGGAAATAATCCGGTGAGAGCCCGATGCGTAAACCACGGATATCCTTTTTAAGATCCTTGGTATAGTCCGGAACTTCCAGTTTTGCAGCTGTGCCATCATGCACGTCTGGACCGGCAATAGAGTTCAACATCAAAGCTGTATCCGTGACGTTCGCCGCTACTGGACCTGGACAATCCAATGAAGATCCAAATGCGATTAACCCGTAGCGGGATACCCTCCCATATGTGGGTTTCATCCCCACCACGCCGCAGAAAGCCGCTGGTTGGCGGATGGAGCCTGCCGTATCAGTGCCCAGTGATAAATTTCCCTCACCGGCGGCGACTGCTGCAGCACTGCCTCCTGATGAGCCTCCTGGCACCCGGGCCAAGTTCCAGGGGTTGCGGGGGGTTGGGTGGAAGGCAGATGATTCATTGGAAGACCCATAAGTGAATTCATCAAGGTTGACCTTTCCGATCATCAAGCCTCCACCAGCTTCCAAACGGGAGACGGTTGTTGCAGTATATGGGGCAACAAAATTACCCAGGATGCGAGAGCCAGCCGTCGAGCGCGTTCCATGGGTGCAAAAAATGTCTTTGACCGTGAATGGAACACCAGCCAGAGGACCCGGATCCTCCCCCTGGGAGATTTTTTTATCTATCGCTTCCGCCTGGGCCCGTGCCCGTTCAGGAGTCAGGGTGATAAAAGCATGCACTTTTTCAGCATCATCCGGGTAATTCTGATCGTTACCCAATCTGCCGGGCCGTCCATCGACTGCAGCAATTCGTTCCAAGGCTGCCTCTAGAGTATCCAGTGCAGATATTTCCCGGCGGCGTACTAAATATGCTACTGTGTGAGCGGGTAAATCGCAAAGTTTCATGGGGTCAGTTAATCTAAATCAGTGTGCGGGATGTCAGGAACCACCACGTAACCATCTCTTACTTCTGGTGCCTGGGCGAGGATTTCCTCTGGATTCGGGCAGGCCTGCCATCGATCGTCTCGCGCTTCTGGTGTAATTTGGGGGGTATATGGCACCCCATGAGTGGTGATCTCTGTCTCAGTGCCGAGTGGAATGGCTTCCAACTCATCAATGGATTTCAATTGATTATTTAATTCCCGGCGCAGGTATTCTGCCTCCTCCCGGGAAAGCTCCAGGGAAGCTAAATTGACCAGGTGATCAAAAAGTTGGGGCGTGATCGGCTGCTCTTGTTCTTTTTCAGGCATGGGTTGCTCCTAATCTCTCGCCAGTATATCCCACTTTCCTGAAGTGTCAAGCAGGGGGATATTGACAGGAAATAATAATGTCCCTTGCCATGCTATAATCTCGCCAACCACTGATTCAATCGCGGAGGATGCAATGAATAGTAATTATTTGTTCCCTTTCACGGAAGAACATGAGATGATCCGCCAGACAGCGCGCGAATTCGCTCAGAAAGAGATCGCTCCTATCGCTGCAGAATTTGATGAGAGCGGCGAATTTCCATATGACACTATCATGAAGATGGGTGAAATGGGATTCATGGGCATCGAGGTGCCCGAGGAATATGGGGGAGTCGGGATGGACACCTTATCCTATGTACTGGCCCTGGAGGAGATTTCCAAGGTGGATGCCTCGCACGGCATCATCATGTCAGTTAATAATTCACTCTATTGTTATGGCATCCAAAAATTCGGGACTGAAGAACAGAAGCAGCGATTTTTACCGCCAGTTGCCTCTGGAAAATCGGTAGGCGCCTACTCACTGACCGAACCGATGGCTGGTTCTGATGCGGGTTCATTACGCTGCTCAGCAGTCAGGGACGGTGATTATTATGTGCTCAATGGGCGTAAATCCTGGGTAACCAGCGGACCGGTTGCTGATTATATCGTTGTCTTCACCATGACAGCACCAGAAAAGAAACACAAAGGCATCAGCGCTTTTATTACCCCCACCAACCTGCCTGGGCTCACAGTGGGGAAGAAAGAACCGAAGCTCGGTATCCGGGCATCAGCCACAAGCGAGATCCTATTTGAAGACTGCCGGGTCCCTGCTGAAAATTTACTCGGCGAGGAAGGTCAGGGATTCAAGATCGCCATGACCGTTCTGGATGTCGGACGAATTGGGGTCGCCGCTCAGGCATTAGGAATCTCCAGCGCTGCCTATGAGGCCAGCCTGGAACACGCAAGAGAACGCGAAGCATTCGACCGCAAGATCGGTGAATTCCAGGGCATCTCTTTTAAACTCGCAGATATGAAGACACGCCTCGAAGCCTCCCGCCTGCTGGTTTATAACGCTGCGCTGGCAAAAGAACGCTCCAAGTCAACCGGGGAACGGTTTTCATTGGAAGCTTCTATCGCCAAGCTTTTCTCCTCAGAGACGGCAATGTTCATCACACACGCTGCCATCCAGATTCACGGTGGCAGTGGCTATTCACGTGAACTACCAGTGGAGCGCTACTTTCGCGACGCAAAAATCACTGAAATCTACGAAGGCACCAGCGAAATTCAACGCTTGGTCATCTCCCGTTTGGAAACTGGCTTGAGGTGAACAAACTCCGAAGTTGGTGAGTAAGCCCGATCATCTGGGCTTCTGATGACCTCCATCGACATGCGGTCCCACATTTCGTAAACATCGGGATATTGGTTGAAGCAGAAATGCATCTGGATTCTCACCCGATCGCTGATGATCAGAAGCAAGATTCCCGGCCGGACTTTCATCCAGCTGTAGAAAATTCTTCCAACCGATTTTTGCATCAGCTCAGGCGAGGACAAATTCACTTCCCCCGCTCGCTTGAGGTGACCCTGTTTGGATTGGCAATTGGAATCTACCTGCTGACTCACCTGATTGGGCTAACTCGCTTTCCAATTTATTTTTTCAGCGATGAAGCCATTCAAACTGTCGCAGCTTCGAATCTGGTGCGGGATAACTTTCGGGATGAAGAGGGGGCTTTATTACCAACCTATTTCAAGAACGGAACCTATTACAACCTCAGTACAAGCGTTTATGCGCAAGTGCTGCCTTACATCCTGTTCGGTAAATCTGTTTTTATCACCCGGGCAACATCCGTCTTGATCAGCCTGCTGGCTGCCCTATCCATAAGCCTGATGCTGCGGGATATCTACCAGGTCCCTTACTGGTGGACTGGTGTACTGCTGCTCTCAATTGCACCTGCCTGGTTTCTCCATTCACGGACTGCCTTCGAAACGGTGTTCTTCGTCTCTTTTTATGCCTGCTTTCTATATGCTTATTCTCTCTATCGCTACCGTTCACCCCACTACCTTTATTATTCAATCTTGCTGGGTGGATTGGCATTCTACTCTTACAGCCCAGGGCAGGTGGTGATCGTGCTGACCGGATTCCTGTTCTTGATCTCGGATGCGGGTTACCATTGGCGGAACAGACGAATTCTGCTGAGAGGTGCCGTCATGTTACTTGTCCTGGCCCTGCCCTACCTGCGCTTTTGGAGCGATCATCCTGGAACGACCCTCGAACATCTGCGGACCCTCGATTCGTATTGGATGCAGTCGATCCCTTTGAATGAAAAATTGGCTAGATTTGGATCAGAGTACCTGTTCGGGTTAAACCCGGGTTACTGGTTCATTCCCAACCAACGCGATCTGGCGCGTCATTTAATGAAAGGTTATGGGCACTTATTGCTTGTGTTCCTCCCTTTTCTGGCATTGGGTCTCTTCCTGGCGATCCGCAATATTCGCCATTCCGCATACCGGCACTTGTTGATCGTATTATTGGTGGTCCCGGTAGGCGGTGCGATTGTAGCAATTGGTATCACCCGTGTTCTGGCTTTTGTCATCCCTGCTGTGCTATTCATCGCGCTGGGCATCAACCAAACTATGACCTGGCTGGAAAGCAGACATCTCCCCCGCAAAGCATTGGCTGCCAGCCTGTTTGTAGCTTTATCCCTTTCCAGTTTTTTCATGCTGCGAGATGTTTTGAACAACGCAGCAACCTGGTATGAGGATTATGGATTGGGGGGGATGCAGTATGGTGCTCAGCAGCTATATACAAAGCTCGCCACTTACCTGAATGAAACCCCCCAAACAGAGATCATCCTTTCGCCGAACTGGGCGAATGGCGCTGATGTTGTGGCCCGCTTTTTTCTTGGCGATCCTTTACCAATCCAAATTGGGAGTGTCGACAGCCATATTTCCCATCTCAAGCCTCTAGATTGGGACACCCTATTCGTGATGACCTCGGATGAATACCAGATGGCGCAGGAGAGCGGTAAATTCAAGGATTTTGAGGTAGAAGAGACGCTCCGGTACCCGAATGGAGCACCAGGTTTTTACTTTGTGCGCTTGAGTTACGTTGATCAAATTGAGCAGATCATGGAAAAAGAACAGCAGGAACGCATGGCGCTGCGTTCTGAGAAGATCCTGATCGATGGGGAGCTCGTTGAAGTAAGGTATTCCTTGCTGGACATGGGCGAAATCGAACACATCTTCGACCGCGATCCACACACCCTCGGGCGTACTTTTGAAGCCAACCCGGCGATCATCGAGCTGTTGTACCCCACAGCACGGACAATACATGGGGTCTCGGTTATAATCGGCAGCACAGAGGCGGAAATCAGCGCTATGCTGTATCCCGATCCGAACTCAGAGCCGGTTGAATTCATCAAAACCTTTCAGGGAACCGTTGAACAGCCCGAAGCTGTCTTTGATTTCACCTCACCCACCAGGACACAAAAAATACGCTTGGAGATCCGTGACCTGCACCAATCTGAACCCGGCAACGTGCACATGTGGGAAATCACCACCCATTAACCGAATTAATAGGAAGCAATTTGAAGGCTGTTCTACTTTATCAACACGGAAAGACGGAAGTCCTGCAGTACGATGACTTCCCCACTCCTCAACCAGGTCCTGGGCAGGTGCTGGTGAGGCTGGAAGCTGCGGCGCTGAATCACTTGGATATCTGGGTCCGCAGAGGGTGGCCTGGGCTCAAGCTGGATTACCCGCACATACCTGGTGCAGATGGAGCTGGCAAGGTAGAAGCCCTTGGGGAAGGCGTAGCAAACTGGTCAATCGGACAACGGGTGGTGATCAACCCCAACCTCAGCTGCGGATCTTGCGAGTATTGCCTGGTTGGGATGGATAATCGCTGCAATCATTGGGGTTTGCTGGGGGAGACTGAACGAGGAACCTATGCGCAGTACATTGCTGTACCTGCCCGCAATTTACTCCAAATTCCTGATGGATTTGGAGAGCACGAAGCTGCGGCGGCTGCCCTGGTTTTCCTCACTGCCTGGCACTCCTTGATCAGGCGAGGCCGTTTACGTTCCGGGGAGACGGTTCTCATCATTGGAGCTGCTGGTGGTGTGAACCTGGCAAGCCTGCAAATTGCAAAGTTGAGTGGCACCAAGGTCATCGTCGTCGGTTCCCGACCGAGTAAATTAGCCCTGGCTGAATCGCTTGGAGCAGATTACCTGATTGATCGCAGCAAAGATGAGAATTGGCCCCGGAGAGTTCACGAAATCACAAACAGACGTGGTGCAGATATCGTGATCGATAATGTCGGTACAACCTTCCCGGAATCGTTTCGCGCAGCTGGAAAGGGGGGCAGGGTACTTACCGTTGGAAATACCGGGAATCCCCGCATAACCATTGATAACCGCTACATTTTTGCCAAACATCTTTCCCTGATTGGCTCAACCATGGGTACTCACAATGATTTCGTAAACGTGATGGATCTGGTGTTCAAAGGGCGCTTGAAATCCATCATCGACCGAACTTACCCTCTTTCAGAAGCGGGTGCAGCTCAACAACGACTAGAGCATGGGGAGCATATTGGTAAAATCACCCTGGAGATTGATTAGTCTACATGACCAAAGGTGCTCAATTTGAGTGATATAAAATCTATTTCAAGACGCCCTTTTTCCGTAACGTTGCTGGCGGGTTTGGTGTTAATCATAACGATCGTCCACCTGGTGCGATTTGTTTACGCAATCACCTGGTGGCGATTTTTAACTACGCTGCCTGGGAAGACGCCTCTCTGGCTTGCCACGACCGGGTTGATCGGGTTACTGGTCGGGGCTGTACTTTTTTGGGGATTGTGGATCGGAAATCCACACAGTCCGGTTGCCGCCCGCATCATAATCCCTGCATACATTGGCCTGCAGTGGATCGAACAGGTTTATTCTACCTGGAGAGGTAATATAATCGAGAATTGGCAATTTACAGTTGTGATCAGCCTGGTCGTGATAATATTCACATACTGGACTCTTTCCACTTCAAGAGCAAAAATTTATTTTGGAGTATTGCATGAGCCATCAAAAAAAGATTGAAGACCTGCGCAGCCGCAAAGCAAAAGGCCGCCTGGGCGGTGGTGAAGAACGAATAGCTGCCCAACACAAACGCGGACGTCTCACGGCCCGGGAACGCATTGATCTACTGCTCGACAAAGGTTCTTTTCGCGAGATCGATGCCTTTGCGGTTCACCGCACCAACAATTTTGGACTTGATAAACAAAAATACCTGGGTGACAGCGTTGTCACGGGGTGGGGAACGATCGAAGGGCGCCTGGTTTACGTATTTTCGCAGGATTTCACGGTTTTCGGTGGCAGCCTTGGAGAGGTGCACGCAGAGAAGGTCTGCAAGCTGATGGATATGGCAGTAAGAAATGGGGCTCCAGTAATAGGCCTTAACGATTCCGGTGGAGCGCGTATCCAGGAAGGTGTGGTCTCTCTTGGAGGCTATGCTGACATCTTCTTGAGAAACACACTGGCTTCTGGAGTTATTCCCCAACTCAGCGCTATCATGGGGCCTTGTGCGGGCGGTGCAGTTTACTCGCCTGCCCTGACAGATTTCATCTTTATGGTGCGCCACTCTTCCTATATGTTTATCACCGGACCGGAAGTGGTGAAAGCGGTTACCCATGAGGAAGTAAGTTTTGAAGACCTCGGAGGTGCTGGTGTCCATTCTGAGATTTCTGGTGTCTGTCATGTAGCAACAGATACCGAAGCGGATACCCTTTACTTAATGCGCAAGCTGCTCACCTACCTGCCCCAAAATAATATGGAAGATCCCCCTTTCATCCCAACAACCGATGATCCGCTGCGCATGGCCGAAGCTCTGGATAGCCTGGTCCCTGATGACCCCAGTGAACCCTATGATATCAAAGATGCGATCCACCTGATCGTTGATGATGGGCAATTCTTTGAAATCCATGAGAATTACGCCCAGAATATTGTGGTTGGATTTGCCCGTTTAGGTGGACACAGCATTGGCATCATCGCCAACCAGCCTGCCGTCCTGGCCGGTGTTTTGGATATTAACGCCTCGGATAAGGCGGGCCGTTTTGTACGTTTTTGCGATTCGTTTAACATCCCCATCCTTACCTTTGTGGATGTGCCGGGATTTCTCCCCGGTACATCGCAAGAACACGGAGGAATCATTCGCCACGGTGCAAAACTCTTGTTTGCCTACTGCGAAGCAACAGTACCCAAGCTGACCGTGGTAACCCGAAAAGCATACGGTGGAGCGTACGATGTGATGAGCAGCAAACATATTCGGGGCGATGTCAACTTGGCCTGGCCCACTGCAGAGATTGCGGTCATGGGGCCAGAGGGTGCGGTCAACATCATTTTCCGCAAAGAACTCGCCCAGTCAGAGGATGTGGAAGTACGCAGGGCAGAATTGGTTTCTGAATATCGGGAGAAATTTGCCAATCCTTACATTGCAGCTTCACGTGGCTTTATCGATGATGTCATCGAACCTCGCGAAACCCGCCCGCGCCTGGTAAATGCACTGGAGATGGTTGCCAACAAGCGCGATATCAATCCTGCCAAAAAACATGGCAACATCCCTCTCTAACTTTCTCACCCGACTTGGCGAATTTGTTCTTCCACAGGAAAACACTCCAGAATACAACCAGCATATATTTAATTTTCTTACAATGATCACTGGCACGACCAACTCGTATTTGATATAGGTAAGTGTAGAAATATAATACTTATTTATTGGGTAAATTCTATGAACAGGATTAACACAGGACCAAGCTATGTTTAATAAAGTCCTAATCGCGAATCGGGGAGAGATCGCCGTCCGCATCATCAGGGCCTGCCGTGAGCTGGGTTTAGGAACGGTAGCCGTCTTTTCGGAAGCCGACCGTGAAGCACTTCACGTCCGGCTGGCGGATGAAGCTTATTATCTCGGACCATCTGCAGCCCGGGACTCTTACCTGCGGGCCGATAAGATTATTAGTATTGCTAAGAAGAGTAAATCTGGTGCAATCCATCCTGGCTATGGTTTCCTTGCTGAGCGAGCGGATTTCGCGCAAGCCTGCCTGGACGAGAAACTGGCATTTATTGGGCCTAAACCTTCTTCTATCGCAGCCATGGGGGATAAAGGTGTCGCCAGATCTAAAGTCATCGCCAGTGGGGTGCCCATCGTGCCAGGTACAGAAGGCGAAGGAGCGCTGAGTGATGATGAATTATTAGCCCTGGCAGAGCAATTCGGTTTTCCGCTGCTGATCAAAGCCACTGCTGGTGGGGGCGGCAAGGGTATGCGTGAAGTAGATAAAATCGAGGATATGCCCGGTTTGCTCCAGGCTGCCCGACAAGAAGCAGAAGCCTCTTTTGGTGATGGCAACGTTTACCTGGAAAAACTGGTTGAAGGTGCCCGGCATATCGAATTCCAAATCATGGCTGATTCTCATGGTAACGTGATTCACCTGGGTGAGCGGGAATGTTCTCTCCAGCGCCGGCATCAGAAGCTGCTTGAAGAATCGCCTTCCCCCTTCATCGGCGATGATGATCAATTACGCCAGCAAATGGGATCGGTAGCCGTCAGGGCAGCACAGGCAGTCGATTATGTTAATGCCGGCACAATCGAATTCCTGGTGGATAAGGACAAGAATTACTACTTCCTGGAAATGAACACTCGCTTACAGGTCGAACACCCCATCACGGAATTGGTAACTGGTTTCGACATCGTCAAAGAGCAGATTCGTGTTGCTCGTGGGCGGCAATTACGCCATACTCAAGCGGACATCATGATAACAGGATGGGCTTTCGAGTGCCGCATCAACGCCGAAGATCCATATAACAACTACCTCCCCTCCACTGGTCGCATCACACATTTGATCCAACCCACCGGTCCTGGAGTCCGCCTGGATACCGGTGTTTACCCCGGTTTCAGCATTTCGCCCTATTACGATTCCCTTATCGCCAAATTGATCGTAAGGGGCGAATCTCGAGGTGAGGCACTTTTGCGCATGCGGCGTGCCCTCGATGAGTTTAAAATCATCGGAATCCGCACTAACATCCCATTTCACCAGCGCTTGATGTATTCAACGAGTTTCATGGCCGGGCAATATGATACCCGCTTCGTGGAGGAACGCTTCTCGATGGAATCCGCCGAAGAAGCCAAGGAAGATTTAACTGAAGTGGCTGCCATCATTGCTACCCTGGTTGCCCATCAGCAGACCCAGCGCGCAGCCCAGATCATCCAGCGCAATGAGCGGGATACCAGCAACTGGAAATGGGTGGGACGCTGGGAGAGGATGCAGCGATGAATTACGTAGCCACCAGCGGTGATCGAGAAATCCTGATTGAAATCATTGACGAACACCACCTGATCGTAGATGGCGTTGATTACGCGATTGATTTCGAGTCTGTCAGCGAGCGGACAGTATATTCCTTGCTGGCAAATAACAAATCCTTCGAGGCACTCGTTTACACGAGTGATGAAGGTTGGCAGGTGCTGCTGCACGGCTCACAATACGTTCTGATGGTGGAGGACGAACGAGAAAGAAGGTTGCGCGGTTCGCTGGCTGGTGGCCCCCCGGAGGACGTCGATTTCCACTTGCGAGCACCGATGCCAGGCCTGGTCGTCACAGTCCCGGTTAGCGATGGCCAAATGGTTGAAAAGGGAGATGTGCTCGTGGTGCTCGAATCGATGAAAATGCAGAACCAGCTCAAATCCCCCCGCCCGGGGAAAGTCAGCCGGGTGAAGGTCAAACCGGGTGATAGTGTGGAACAAAGGGATACCTTGTTGAGTGTAATCTGAAGGAGAGTATATGGGACAGAACAAGCAAGAGCTGGAGATCAAACTTTACCTTGCAGACCTGCCCAAATTTATAAATCGAATTGAAGCCTCGGGAGGAAAACTGATCGAATCGCGGCTGCATGAAGTCAACCTGCGTTTTGACCTGCCGGATGGAGAATTAACCCGTACCGCACAGGTGCTTCGCCTGCGCCAGGATAAAATATCCCGCCTGACGTACAAAGGTCCTGGCGAAATGATCGATGGTGTCCACGCCCGCCGTGAAATCGAATTCACAGTCAGTGATTTCCAATCGGCACAATCGCTGCTGGAAACCTTAGGCTACCAGGTCAGCATGATGTATGAGAAGTACCGCACCACGTATGGGCTGGATGATCTCCAGATCACGCTCGATGAAATGCCCTATGGTAATTTCACCGAGATCGAAGGTTCAGATACCATTGCCATCCACCAGGCTGCTGATAAATTAGGTCTCAGCTGGGAAGCCCGCATCCCGGAGAGCTACACCTCCCTCTTCGAACTGCTGAGGGGGAAAATTGGGCTTTCCTTTCGCGATCTTTCATTCACCAATTTTGCAAATAAAAATATCACTCCTTCAGACCTGGGAGTAATTCCCGCTGATCAATGAGGATCTTATGCCTAATCCACAACCAACCATTAATAAGATGCGTCACCCCAAGTACGCGCGCAACGAAGAATGGATTGTAGACTTCTTAAACGAAGCCCAGATCGGCCATATTGCCACCCGCACAGATAACCAGCCATACCTTACATCCACCTTGTTCTGGTACTCCCCCGAGCAGCACGAGATCTATTTCCATTCGAACATCACCGGGCATACACGTTCCAATGCCGAACGCTTCCCTGAAGTCTGCTTTGAAGCCAGCAAAGTTGGGAAAATGCTCCCATCTAATCTTGCCCTGGAATTCAGTATGCAGTACCAATCAGTCATTGCTTTCGGAAAAATCCGGATCGTGGAAAATGAGGCTGACAAGAGGAAATTCCTATACGGGTTAATCGAAAAATATTTCCCCGGTATGGTCTCCGGTGAGCACTACCGCCCGATTACCGATAAAGAACTCAAACGCACATCGGTTTATGCTATCAGCATCGAAAAGTGGAGTGGCAAAGACCATTGGCCCGATCAGGCGGCCCAGGGGGATGAATGGCCGCCATTAGACCTGGAGTGGTTGCGCTAATTTGATTCATCGCGCGAAGATAAAATCAATGATCAAACACCAACGAATTACTCTCTCCTGTACCTGCTTGCAAGAAATCTCTCCCCGGGTAAGGAGTCAGTTAACAAATAGGGTATAGGGAAGAAAGTCATGGCGAACAGCAATCGACCTGGAACTGAACACCTGGTAACCTTGGAGATGCTCCAGGATGTGCCGGAAGTGGTGCAGCGTTACCTGAATTACACGGCAATTGTTGGGAAACCCAGAATTGATACGGTATACCTGAAGCAAACCGGCAAGTTTCGCCAGGGGTCAGACCGCCCATGGATGCCGATGAGCGCAGAGCAATGGTATACCACCAACCCTCCGGGTTTTCTCTGGAAGGCGCAGTTCAAGCTCGCTGGCTTACCATTACTGCGCGCCCAGGATAAATACCAATCTGGGAAAGGGCATATGTTCGGGAAGCTGGCAGGCCTATTTACGATATTTGATGTGCGCGGCGAGAAACTCGATCAAGGTGCCATGCTGCGCTATCTCAGTGAAATGATTTGGTTCCCCAGTGCGTTCTTAAATGAAAATATCACCTGGGAAAGCAGGAATGATCACTCCGCCCAGGTAACTTTCACGGATCATGGGAAAAGTGTTTCGGGGTTGGTACACTTCGATGAGACCGGGAAATTTACCAATTTTACAGCTGAGCGCTATCGCGAAATCGATGGTGATTTTTCACTCGATCCCTGGTCGACACCGGTTGAGCGCTACGGGGTCCTGGCAGGCTTGAATCTGCCCGTGCACGGTAAAGCAGTCTGGAACCTGCCTGAGGGAGATTTTGCATACGTGGACCTGCAGATCACAGAAATTAAATACAATCTTCCCGCTTAATTTTCACATCACACCGAAGTCCCACCGTGTTTATCTCTTTGCGGGGATTGGAATTCTCCTGAACTGCACGAATTTAATATTTCACCCGCTCAATTCACGCAGACGCATCTGATCCCAGACCAGCTCTTGTACATCAGCAGCTTGCCCAACCAACTGGGGAAGCAAGTTCTCCAGGCGTTTCGAATCACCCGTCGTGAGGTAATTTATCTGGCCAGGGCTCGAATCCGGATTGCGCAGGCCGCCCTCATCCAGCAGGCGTTGGACCTGGCGGGCGATCGCAGGAGATGGATCAATCACTCGCACACCCGGCCCTACAATGGTCTCAATGGCTGGAATCACAAAAGGGAAATGCGTGCAACCTAAAACGACAGTATCGATCCCTTCTTCCATCATGGGCTTCAAGGCCTGCTCCAGGATGAAGGTAACCAGGGGAGTGTCCAGATTACCCTGGTCGATCTCCATCACCAGGCCGGGGCAGGTATCCTGCAGTACCTTTACACCGGAAGCGAAACGCTCGATCACCGATGCATACAGCTCACCCTGGAATGTGGCTGGAGTGGCCAGCACCCCCACCACCCCGGTGCGCGTGGTCTCAGCAGCCGGCTTGACTGCGGGCTCCATGCCCACAAATGGTACTTGTGGGAAAATCTCCCGCAGGTAGTGCAGGGCAGCTGCTGAGGCGGTATTGCAGGCTACCACGATTAGCTTTACTTTTTGTTTTATGAATAAACGGGTAATACCTTCAGAGAAACTTCGCACTTGGTCCAACGAGCGCGGACCATACGGTACATGATCCTGGTCTGCCAGGTAAATTAAATCCTCGTTGGGCAGCAGGTTCCGGACTGCTGCCACCACCGATAACCCCCCCACCCCGGAGTCAAAAATTCCGATCGGCCCTCGAGCTGGATCGATGTACGTCATCCTGCTTTTTTACCTGGTTGCCTGCTGCTGCTGAATGATGGTTGCTTCTGCAAAGGCTGAAAACAGGTTGCGCATCTGCCTGTGAGCTGTCAGCCACTCTGGGTGCCACTGCACCGCAAGTCCAAAGGGATGCTGCTGCAGTTCAACCGCTTCCACAATCCCATCTGATGCAAATGCAGTGGGGACCAGGTCTGGGGCGACTTGCCGGATAGCCTGGTGGTGCAGGCTGTTCACTTCAACAGTTTTCGCTCCCAGGATTGAATGTAGACGCGAATCAGTCTGCACCTCTACTGAATGCGCCAGGTAATCCCGCTTCCATTCAGGATAATAATCGTGTTTGATTGCCCAGGGTGCTTGCTCGGCAATATCCGCATACAGGCTGCCCCCAAGGCCTACATTGACCAGCTGCAAACCCCGGCAGATACCCATGAAAGGCTTACCTTCTTCCACCGCCCTCTTAAGCAGGTGCAATTCTATCCGGTCGCGATCGCGCTCAACCCCGTTAATCATGGGATTTTGCTCATCCTGGTAGAAATCGGCCGCGATATCTCCACCACCGGTAAACAGGATTCCATCCAGGCGCACCAACAACTCATCCACAGCGGATTCTGATATCTGATTGGGGATCAACACCGGGCAGATTCCCGCCTGGGTCAATGCCGTGATATAAGCCTCAGCCACTGAGACCAGCTGCATCCCTTGCTCGTTCTGCCTGCACATGGTGGTGACACCGATCACGGGATAGATCATCATGACTCCTTGATCGAAAAAAGTACGAACATAATTCTACTCGCGAAAATAAAAAGGCGCAGCTAGAAGATAGCTGCGCCTGCTTTAGAATTTACGAGTTAATTATTCGGTAAACTTCTGCTTCAAACGTGCTCGTTTACCAGTACGTTCACGCAGGAAGTACAAATTGGCACGGCGCACATGTGAACGCCGGTGAATCACCACTTTCTCCAGGCGAGGAGAATTTAATAGGAAGGTTCGCTCGACACCAATGCCATTGCTGGCAATCCGGCGCACGGTGAAATTCGCATTGTTGCCGCCTTTACGTATGCGCAGCACGGTTCCGCGGAACTCCTGGGTGCGTTCATTGTTCCCCTCTTGAATACGGATGTATACACTGACGGTGTCACCGGGTTTTATTTGAGGCAAATCCTCATTTGCCGGAGCCTCAACGGATCTCAGTAATTCGTCGCTCATCTTGCTGACCTCAACTCTCTATACAATATAAAGCCGCCCAAGGCGGCGCGGGGTGAGATTATACCATGGCTGAGCGATTAATGGGAAGATCAGGATCGCAAAAAGTATTCACTCCGTGCAATCCTTGACCCTTTGAGGTGGCGAGGGTATAATCCCGAAGCTTGCCCCCATCGTCTAGGGGACTAGGACGTAGCCCTTTCAAGGCTAAGACCGGAGTTCGAATCTCCGTGGGGGCATAAGCTCCTGATTTATCAGGGGCTTTTCATTTCCCATTACCACTGAACGAAATTAAATCCATAAGACCGGAGTTCGTCCCCTGTGGGGATGCCATTCCC
>JBJYXV010000001.1:0-17323 GCA_046260155.1 Anaerolineales bacterium | reverse complement strand
GAACGAAATTAAATCCATAAGACCGGAGTTCGTCCCCTGTGGGGATGCCATTCCCGTGGGGGCATAAGCTCCTGATTTATCAGGGGCTTTTCATTTCCCATTACCACTGAACGAAATTAAATCCATAAGACCGGAGTTCGTCCCCTGTGGGGATGCCATTCCCATCCTTTAATCACGCTGAGTGGATGCCCATTTTTATCGATACGCTGACTATCCTCATGTCGAGGGATTAACCCATTTTGATCGCAGCCCGCTGTTTCGGAGGTAGGATGCATGTACTGCCTGCGCCTGATAACGCTCCGCATGAATTTCGAGTCCATCCAGGTCACCCTATTTTATGCGGGAAATTGCTTTGTGATCTGCCATCTACATCGATCCTTCAAGAGAATTTTCTAAATATATTATCCATTGCAGGGACAAAAAGATAGCAATCTTGGAAATTTATACCTCCACATTCACCCGAAGATCAGTTCAGAAGGTTTTTGTTGATCCTTTTTTGTATATGCGCCCACTACTGCGGAAAGGCGAAATTACGCAGCACACCTACCGAGAACTCTTCAATTGCTGGTCATGACAAATATTGGAAAGATTCCCCTTCTCCGGATTATCGTACCAATACTTTGCCCCCAGCGTAGCACATTTACAGGCGCTAAAGCATGGTAAGATGGTTAATCCAGCACACTGAACCAGCCAGGGAAGATTTCACTCAAGGTTACCAGGATGGATTGGAGCAGCACACCTCTCCTGAAAACAAAACTCAATATGCCCCCACAGCGGTCGAACTTGATACTTCGGCCGCGTTTAATGTTAAAACTTGAGCAGTCACTGCAGAGACAACAGCGCCTGATTCTCATCTCCGCCAAAGCAGGGTCGGGAAAGACTTCATTGGTCAGTGAATGGATCCACCGGCAGGACCTTCCAGTCTCCTGGATTTCGATTGATTCCAGCGATAACGACCCGCGGCGTTTTTGCAGCTACCTTATCGCAGCACTTCAACAAATCCACTCGAATATTGGAAAGTCCCTGTTGAATCAGATAGAAACCCCGCAATTACCACCTGCGGAGATGCTGTTAACAGGGTTAATCAATGAACTGGTAAGCAAGCCTTCACCTTTTCTCCTGGTCCTTGACGATTACCATCTGATTCAAAAGAATTGGATTCACGAAGCGATTGAATATTTGGTGGAGTACCAGCCACCAGGGTTGCATTTGATCATCATCACCCGCGTCGACCCACCATTTTCACTCACCTTGATGCGCAGCCGCGGTCAGATCACCGAGATTCGCGGGGAAGACCTGCGGTTTACCTCAACAGAGACTGCGGAATACCTGAGGGATAAAATGGAGTTGGATTTATCCGCCGCTGCACTGGCGACCCTGGATCAACGCACCGAAGGTTGGATCGTCGGATTGCAGATGGCGGCTATTTCAATGCAGAGTCACAAACAGGCTGGTGATTTGACAGCTTTCATTGAGTCCTTTGGCGGTACTGACCGTTTCGTTCTCGATTACCTGATGGAGGAAGTCATCGAACAGCAAGCATCCACGACCCAGGATTTCTTAATTGAAACTGCAATCTTAGGGCGCTTGAATGGGGAGCTTTGTGATTTCGTGCGAGGCGATTTTTCAGGCTCAGAAAGCAACTCAGCAAATCTCCCTGCCCAAAACAGCCAATCCATCCTGGAACAGCTGGAGCGCATGAACCTTTTTGTGGTTCCACTGGATAATGAACGACACTGGTATCGCTACCACCACTTATTTGCTGACCTGTTGAACAGTTCTTTACGACAAAGAAGAACAGACGAAGAAATTCGCGAGCTGCATCGGCAGGCTTCCCTCTGGTATCGAGACCATGGAAACCTGGAAGAAGCCATGACTCACACGATGACCGCCGGGGATTATGAACTGGCTGCTTCGATGATCGATCAATATTATGCCAGCATGTTTGCACGCAGCGAAGTCCCGGTCCTGATGGGCTGGATAGAGAATTTACCTGAAGAGATCGTTCGCGATCGCCCTTGGGTAGACGTGTACCGGGCTTACACGTTAGCATTGACCAGCCAGACCGATGAAACCGAATCTTTACTGGACGATGTCGAGGAACGCATTGGATCAGATGCCCACCGGTCTTCCGAGCTGCATGGACATATCGCAGCGATCCGGGCTTATACAGCCAATCTGCGCGGCGATTCACCTCGTGTGATCGAAATGGCTGCGCTGTCCCGGGACAAACTTGCGCAGCCCAATCTCATTGCTCACGCCATGAGCTCCTACGCCGAGGCAGATACCTATATCGCTGTTGATGACTTCGAAAATGCCACCCGGGCATTGCAGGAAATGTTGAGCGCGGGGGAAAAGAAAGGTGGGCTGATGATCGTCATCCATGCACTCTGTGAACTGGCTTCAGTCAGAAAAGTTCAGGGGCGGTTAAACCAGGCTGAGGACTTGTATGCAAGGGCATACCAATGGATGGTGGAGCGAAATGGTCTTGAATCACGATTACGCTGTGCTTATGAATTTGGGTTGGCCGACCTACTGCGTGAAAGGAACCAGCTCACTGCCGCTCACCAGCATATCATGACGGGTCTCGAATACCGCAAGCGATTCGGAGGGTACCTGGTTGTGGGTGATCTCGTATCGATGCAAATCCTTCAAGATCTTGGCGATTTGGCAGGCGCATTGGAAGCCCTGCGCAGCACCGAGCAGTACATGGGGACTTATGATTTCCAACTATCCACTCGAATCGAGTTCAACACCGCGCGAGTCATTCAATGGCTGGCAGTGGGCGACGTGGAGGCTGCCAGACGTTGGGCGGAAACCTGCCAGGGAGGGTCGGAACGCGAGCAGATTGCACTCGCCCGGTTGGCGATAGCTCAGGGAGAGATTGACACAGCCCATGCACTGCTCGATGATCAACAAAAACTGGCAGAGTTGGGTGGGCGAATCGGCCGCTTGATCGAAATCCTGGCGCTCAAATCCCTGGTTCTTAATGCTCTTGGGGATACCGACCTGGCTGAATCAATCCTGTTTCAGGCGATCTACCTGGCCAGGCCGGAAGGCTACGCGCGAGTTTTTCTGAATTTGGGATGGCCATTGTATGAGCTTTTGGAGCATATTCTAGCCGGGGATAAGGTGGGAAAATCCGAAATTGAACCGGGCAGTGGTGCGCCTGGGGGATATGAGAATAGCCTGATCCGATCTTTCCAGCAAGAAGGTAAGCTGCAGATGGTATATGGCGGGGCTACTGCTCGAAGCATACAGACAGATCCCCTCACCGAGCGCGAATCTGAGGTCCTGCAGCTGCTCATGGAAGGTCTCTCAAACAAGGAGATTGCGGATCGGTTGGTTGTCGCTCCAAGCACAATCAAGCAGCACTTGAAAAACATTTTTTCCAAGCTTGATGTCCACAATCGGACCCAGGCTGTCGCCCGCGCCCGAGAATTAGAGCTCCTTTAACAGCTGCAGGCGGTAGCTGGTTGTTAGTCAACTTTCCCCTGGGATCTCCTAACCCCTTTTAATCCCTATCAATATCCCCCATCATATTCCCCATTTGGGGCATGACAGTTGGAAACCTGATTTATACAATGATTTCAGGCTAATTTAGATCGGCTCATTGAAAGCCGGGCACCAATTGTAGTGTTGTGCCCAACCACTTAAAACAAATTTTGACCAGAAAGGAAAATTAACATGAAAAATAAATCACCCCACAAAAGTGTAGCTCGAAAATCTTTACTGTTTTTTTGGGGCCTGGTATTCCTGATATCTGCGGGATTCTGGCTGCTAGGTGCGGTGAACGCACCCAGCGTTCCCAAAGAGGCTACGACTGATCTACCTATCAGCTCCTTGATGATAGTTAGCCCGATCACTGCGGCGCTGATTCTCGTCTTCAGGCAGGATGGGTCAGCAGGAGTCAAGCAGTTGTTACAAAAGGCTTTTGATAAGAACGGGATTAAGAAGAAAATCTGGTATCTTCCAATCTTATTGCTGATGCCAGCCATCATGATCCTGACAAATGAGATCATGGTTAGTATACAAGGTCCTGATTTAAACCACCAATATTCACCCATCATGATGCTGGTTACCTGCTCCGTGTTTTTCATTGCAGCGATCTTCGAGGAGGTTGGTTGGCAGGGATATGCTTTCGAACCTATGCAAGCTCGCTGGAATGCACTGACAGCCAGCCTGATTCTGGGAACAATTTGGGCGATCTGGCACCTGGTACCCTTCATTCAAATGGGTAAATCCGCAGAGTGGATCATCTGGCAATCCCTTAACATGGTCGCCACTCGCATCATTATTGTCTGGATCTATAACAACAATGCGAAAAGCATCTTCTCCGCCATCCTATACCATGCCATGTACAACGTCAGCACGCTATTAACTCAAAATTTCGGCTTAATATTCGAACCCATGTGGACCGCCCTACCCCTGATCGGTATTGCTTCGATCGTCACTTTCTTATGGGGGCCAAAGACATTAAGCAAATTCCAGTTCTGGCGATCAGGAATGTGGGCCCAATACCACTCATCCTGAATCTGGAATTAAGTACCGCAATTGAAAATGAAACCACACTGGAGAAAATTAGATGACTTACCAAGAATCGAACGACAATAATACTCTCTACCATATCCGGGTCAAAGGTCACCTGGATCAAAAGTGGGCAGATTGGTTTGAAGGTTTTGTAATCACATCCCGGGCGAACGGTGAAACGTTGCTGAGCGGCCCGGTGGAAGATCAAGCAGCATTATATGGTGTCCTGGACAAGATCCATGACCTGGGTTTGCCTCTGCTGCTGCTAGCACAGACTGAGTGTCCCTGCAGCAGTAAAAAATGTGAACGACGCGGACATTGCCAGGAATGCGCTGCCCATTACCGTGAACGAGGTGGCTCACCATTTTGCCTAAGAGAAAAATCGGGGTGGGATAAGTTGTGTATGAAATTGAGATAAAAAATTTATTAGGTCACAAGAAAAAGTAGAAAGGAAGATATGTAATGAAGAAAAACAAAATCGTGTTACTGCTGGGAGTAGTAATTCTGCTGAGTGCCTGGTGGTTTATTGATAACTCGTCCCGGGCCCAGCCTGAAGAAGATATCCTCGATGTGTGGGTTACCTGGGGTGATCAACAGGAGCAGCTTCAAGAAATCTTTGACCAATACAGCCAAACGAGAGGCGTTACCGTCAAGGTAACACCCAGGGTCAGGAGCGATGATCTCCTGGAAGCCTTCAATAAGAATCAACCCCCGGACTTAGTCATCTTGAGCACAGCCGAGCTGGTTAAAACTTACGCTGAACAAGGGCTCATAGAACCACTTGATGACTGGATCGAGCTTCGCGGGATCGACCTGGAGGATATCTATCCATCTTCCCTGGAGCAGTGCGAGTCACAAGACGATTTCACTTACTGTTTGCCCTGGGGTTGCGATACCGAGGTGCTTTACTGGAACAAAGACCTTTTTGCAGCAGCCGGGCTCGATCCTGATCGCCCACCGCAAACCACTCAGGAGCTGGTTGAGTACACGGCAAAGCTGAGCCTGCGAAACGAAGAAGGTGAATTAATCCAGGCTGGTTTCATCCCCGATTATCCCCACGCGCACAGCGAGCTTTTCCATCAGTTGTCTGGTGATATCAACTTCTCCTTTGACCATCAGAATGTCACGGATGCCACAGGCTGGGTAGACCAAATCACTGCTTTTTATGCCCCGGGTGAAATTGATGATTTCATTACCTCATTCACTCCATATTTGACTTCCTCGCACCCGCTTTACGCCGGCAGAAGGCTGAGCTGCCAGCAATGCCACCGTTCTTCATCCCTCCAAAATAAGCCCATACCTGAGGTCGGATTTTATCAAGGCCAAGTCGCCATGATGCTGGATGGTCAATGGCTGGTATCCTCTGGTAGACTCGCCATAGAACAACCCCAACTAAACTGGGGTGTTGCATTACCCCCTTCCCCACCTGCTGGGCTTGAATCAACACAAACCGCATTGGTCCAAGGTCCAGTGGTGATCATCCCTGCCGGTGCAGTGGATAAGGAGGCTGCCACCCACCTCTTGGCCTGGATGAACGACCCGAAAATCTTGGCTGAAGCAGCTTATGCCAGTGCCATGCTGCCAACCAGCCGCGCAGCCGCGCAAGATCCAATTTTCCGCCAAACCCCATACTTTGAGATCTTGATGAATCAAATCTCCCACCCTTCCAAATTGACACAATCTTCACCACAGACAAGCATTGAAAATGGCAACTCATCGCAGACTACAGATTAATCAGCTAAAAAGGCCAGAGAGGAATCCTGGGGCCAATAAAAGATGACCCCAGGATTCCTCTGGCTTTTAAGATTAAAATAGTTATGCCAGTTCTCTTGACCTGGCTCTCGGGTGATTAATTGTAGATCATGCTAACTGTCTGAAACGTCTTGATCATGCGATACCAAGAACAAGGAGGTTTCATTTGTCCCCAATCAACCAGATCTTTCTATCCACATTGGGTGTACTGGCTGGCGGTTTGATCGCCGTACAAAGTGTGCTTAACTCGAGCCTGGGCCAGCGCACCGGGAATTTCGGCTCAGTGCTCCTGCTCACTTTCATCAGCGCGATCTTCTTAATTCTCCTCATAGTAGTCTTCCCAAACAGCGCAAATTTCAGAGACTTACCTGGCATTTCTGAATGGTACCTCTATGTTGGTGGTGTTCTCGGAATTGTGATCCTGGCTGCGCCGATCTACCTCGTCCCAAGGATTGGAACGACTTCGACCTTAATGGCCATCATCCTGGGTCAATCGATCATCGCCCTGCTGATCGACCAATTTGGGCTATTCGCTTCCCCCAGGATTGAGCTCAGTTTTGTCAGAGGGATTGGCGTCCTGCTCGTAATCATCGGCGCTTATCTTGTGGGTAGATAAAACTTCCTATAAGAACCTCTTCCTTTATTCTTTGAAGTTTTACTAATACCATACTCGGACCGGCAGCTATCACCAGCAAATAAAACCAAACGACAATGTTTGTTAACCGGAATGGGTTTTACCGACCAAGCTGCAATCTAAGCCAGCAAAATAATTTGTAGAAAGCTCCAAATTTATGAATTTTGTCAGGTAAAATTGATTTTTAATTGGTTTAGAACTTATATTTTGTCTGATTCATGCTAAAATTAAATCTCCTAATGATTCCTGAACCTAGTAGAAAATGCCAAGAGAGTATAAAAATACTTGGAAAGCCCGGGGTTGGATGAAATCTGCTCCAAGATAACCTTCCCCACTTTCATCATTTTTCTGGTAAATAACCAGCTCATTATCGATAACATGAGCCAACCCAATTCCAATCGTGTACCTTTACCTCGACTTAAAACTGAATTCACAAACTTTATGCAATAATTAACGATATTTACCAATTCATTCTCAATTACTCCTCGAGCAGAAGGAAGTGTTTATGAACCAAACATCGGACGGTAAACCTGTTGTTGAAATGCGCAATATCGAGAAACACTTTGGTGCTGTTCAGGCATTGCGCGGTGTGGACCTGGTTTTAGAGCAAAATGAAGTTTTGGGTCTGGTGGGTGATAATGCTGCAGGGAAATCCACACTCATGAAAGTTCTTAGCGGGGCCTATATACCGGATGGCGGGGAAATCTTTATCGAAGGGGAAAAGGTCTCCTTTGCCAATCCCATGGATGCGCGCCGGATAGGCATTGAAATGGTCTACCAGGATTATGCGTTGGCTAATAATCTCGATGTTGCCGGAAATGTATTCATGGGTCGCGAGGCTGTGCGCTTGAAACTTGGCCCGCTCGGGGTAATGGATTACCCTTATATGGAGCAAGAAACGCGGCAGTTGCTTGACCGCCTCAAAATCGATATTTCCTCCGTCCGCTTAAAAGTAGAGAGATTATCCGGTGGGCAGCGCCAATCGATTGCCATTGCACGCGCCACGGCCTTTGATGCCAAGGTCATCATCATGGATGAACCCACAGCAGCTTTGAGTGTGGCCGCCATTGATAAAGTGCTTGAATTGGTCCAAGAACTTAAAGCACAAGGTGCCTCAATCATTATTATCAGCCACCGCCTCGAAGATATCTACCGGGTCAGCGACCGGATGATTGTGCTGCGCCAGGGGCGCAAAGTTTCAGATACTGCTGTAGAGGGTGATATCCATGAATTCCGCGAACGGGTTGTGGCGTACATGATTGGTGCCCGGGATGATTTCGCTACTGAAGAAGTTGCTTCAATTGCGCAAGGAGAATCATGATGTCCTTCATTGACGAAACTAGAAAACTATTGCGAGAGAATATCCGCGATTATGGGATGTTCATTGCCTTATTCGTAATTATCCTGTTCTTTACCATTGCGACGAATGGATTATTCATATCCCCAAGGAATATTGTTAACCTGGTGAATCAAACCGGCTATATCGCTGTATTAGCCATAGGCATGACGCTGGTGATTGTCATCCGGCAAATTGACTTATCAGTAGGTTTTTTAGCAGGTTTTCTTGGAGCAGTAGCAGCTACCGCCCTGGCATCGTGGGGATGGCCTGTATATTTGGTAATCCCATTTATTCTCGTATTAGGCATTCTTGCCGGGCGGCTTACTTCTTTCATGGTAGCCGATCTCGGAATCCCAGCCTTTGTTGCCACGCTTGCTGGATGGTTGGGCTACCGGGGAGCACTGCAGCTGGTCACCCGATCTACAGGCACAATCATCATTTCTGATAAAGCATTCAATGCCATAGGCAATGATTTCATACCTGAGGTTCTACAGATCAATTTGTTTCCAGGATTACATAAATTTACACTAATCCTTGGCCTGGCTAGTATTTTATTCTTTCTTTGGAGCGAGATCAGCAATCGCAGAAGGCTGCAAGATCAAGGCACTGAAGTATTGTCACCAGGACTTTTCATCTTAAAACTGGTGGCTCTCTCCGCTTTCATCGGTGGAATTACCTGGATTTTGGCTGGCTACCGGGGTCTTTCATGGACTGCAGTGGTCATATTGGTTGTGGTTATTATTTATCACTTCATAACTACCAAGACAGTGCTTGGCCGGCATATCTACGCCGTTGGAGGAAATCCTGAAGCAGCCGAATTAAGTGGTATCAGTGTTAAAAGAATTACCCATGTGGTTTTCGGTTCAATGGGTATGCTTTCTGCTCTGGCTGGAATTCTTTTCGCCGCGCGCCTGCAATCAGCCACCACGACTGCAGGAACATTATTTGAACTAGATGCTATTGCTGCATCTTTTGTCGGTGGCGTATCAGCAGCAGGTGGTGTTGGTACCATAATCGGTTCGCTGATCGGTGCCTTGGTTATGTCATCACTGACAAATGGCATGAATTTAATGGGTATTGACATTTCGTACCAGTACGTTGTACGAGCCGTCGTGCTTGCAGGTGCGGTGATCTTCGATGTGACCACCCGCAGGACGATGGACTAGTACAGCTCAAGAGAAAATAATCGCTGCATTTTCTTAGGACATAAAATAAAACTACCCCTGGTTGTAAAAAAGCCAGGGGTAGTCCCATCTAACCTGCTAAAAATGTTATGGGCTGGTGCGTCCAGGTCCAAGCAACGGGCACAGCAAGAAAGTGTCCCCTTCGTCCATGATGTCATTGCCATTATTATCTATCCACCAACGTCCCCCGACGTAACCCTGATCACCGGGACCAAATTCGGTCACTCCATTTTCGAGTTTCTGGAATCGACCTTTCATGGGTAAGCTCTGTGCACTCACAAAGGTATCATAGTATAACCCTTGACCGCTTACGTAGACTGTACCCAGCTCGCCATCACCTCGATTCGCTGAAGCCGGAATGACTGCCAGCACGGATAAGGCTGCAACAACAAAAGCAATTAGCATTGTACGTTTCATTTTAATTCTCCATTTCTAATTATTGAGTTTCGGATAAGGTAACAGCTAGATTTCTTTTTTCAATAAGCACCTCCATTAATTTCTCATGTGTACAGAAATAGTCTAGCGAGAATAAATTATCAAACTCTAAAAGATTACTTAAGAAAGCATTACAACCTTTAGCAAACGTCCTTTCAAGTTCTTATTCTTTGCCGGGAGTTATTTGAAATTCGGTACGATGGTCTTTGCTCCGTTAAATGTTTGCATTGGCATACCCTGATATTTCGCCGCATATGGATTGTCATACCTTCATTCGATGTTGTTTTAAACAGTCCCAACAGCACAACAAACAAATGAGGCATATATGATCCTGAAAAAGGGAGATAACGCGATTTACGGGTAGGTAAATGAGTCGAGAAAACCGAAATCAACTACCGTGTAATAGAATTACCCAAGGTGTGGTGGCACCGTTGCATGAAATCGATCGAGACCTTCAGACTTGGTGTATATGAATCAGTTTAATGGGTTGAATCTTTTCAATCTTGGGGGAGCAAGCAGTCTGAATTCAGGTTAACCAACTGAATTTCGAAGATGCCATATACTCTACACACCCGTGGGCAGAAAAAGGTGGTTATGGGGTTTTTTTAAAACCCCATTATTGTTAACCATTAATCTTTACTTAAGATATTAAAATACTATTCAGACCTAACTTATAATATATAACCATCGATCCATACCAAGGATCGAAATAATTTTTGAGGGAATATATAAATGCAATTAACCGGTATCCACCATGTCACCGCTGTTAGCGCCAGGATCGCTGATAATGTTGAATTTTATACACAGGTTTTAGGCCTGCGCCTGGTCAAGAAGTCTGTCAACCAGGATGATGTCTCTGCCTACCACCTCTTTTATGCCGATAAACTGGGAAGCCCGGGCACCGACATGACCTTCTTCGATTGGCCCAACATGGGACCGAACCTGCGCGGCACGGACAGCATCTCGGGCACAGCATTTCGCGTCGCCAGCCCGCAGGCCCTGGAATTTTGGGCCCAGCGTCTGGATGAAAAGGGCATCACCCGAGATCCGATTACTGAATTTGCCGGCCGCCAATTACTGCCTTTTGAAGATCCTGAAGGTCAACAGCTCTACCTGGTTAACGATAACGATGTGGAGTTTGAGGGAGAGATCTGGCCGCGTCCCGATATCCCGGATGATTATGCCCTGCGTGGATTCTACAGCGTAGTTTTATCCCTGGCAGATATTAAGCAGCTTTCCAGCATACTCAGAAATATCCTGAATTACGAGCAACGAGAGACATCTAAATGGATTGACCAAAAATCCGATGCGACAATCTTCAATACTATTCAAAACGGCGGTCCCGGAACTGAAATCTGGCTGTTAGAACAACCCCATGTGGAGCAGGCGCGTTTAGGCGCGGGTGGTACGCATCATGTCGCCTTTCGAGTGGATAACTTTGAGACTCAGAAAAAGTGGCATGCTCACCTATCTCAAGAAGGTCTATACGTCAGCAACCTGATTGATCGCTTCTGGTTCCGTTCGATCTACTTCCGCGTCTCCACTGGCATATTGTTCGAAATCGCCACAGATGGACCTGGCTTCGATATTGATGAAGCACCAGAGAGCCTGGGAGAATCACTGATCCTGCCGCCATTTCTGGAAAATAGGCGCCAGGAGATCGAAGCAAACCTGATCCCCATTGGTGCGTAATCATCCATGACTGCGAATATCCACCAGGGATTGCCTGTTCTGAATTTCGGTGCCGAAGTTTCGGATACAAGGCTGCTCGTGATCCTTTTACACGGTCGTGGAGCTACAGCCGAATCGATGCTTCCGCTCGCTGAAATGCTCAGTATGGAAGGAATCAGATTCGAGATCCCGCAGGCTGCATTAAATCGCTGGTATCCACAATCTGCCTTTGGGCCGATCGAAGCCAATGAACCAGACTTATCCTCAGCATTGGGAGTCGTTGCTTCACTGGTAAAAGAGGCGCGTGTAAATGTTTTATCCGATCAGCAGATCGTCTTAGGAGGCTTCTCACAAGGTGCCTGCCTCGCCTCGGAATACGTCGCCCGACACCCCAGGAAATATGCTGGCTTGTTTATTTTCAGCGGTGCGTTAATTGGTCCCCCTGGCACATCTCGCAGCTACTCGGGCTCTTTCAGCAACATGCCGGTATTTATCGGTGGCAGTGATGTTGACCCCTGGGTAGCGCATGACTTGATCAAAGGGACAGCCGGGGTATTCGAGAAAATGGGTGCTGATGTGGATTTCCGCACTTACCCTGGTATGGGACACACGGTCAATCAAGATGAAGTAGATCGTGTTCGCAAGATGTTTACCGGTATATTGGCAGAATAAAATACACTAATTATTATCGATCAGGAAGGTTGTTCCTTGCTGAAAAACCGATGAATCGATAAACCAAGACACCATTAAGCAAGGAAGAAAATCACCTTCAAGGCTTTCAGAAACGACCGCGAGTCCGGTTACAATACCACTGGCAGATTTTTTGTTTGTGAGAGCGCTCCCAGGAATAATTTTGATTATTTACTCAACCAGGGATAGAAAAGATAAAACAGGATGCTGCCAACAATGCAGGTCGCAATCGCCACCGGTAAACCACGCCGGTTCCATAAACTGGACGTAATCGGTGTGTGAGTCTTTTTTGAAAGTGATACAATCAAAATGTTGGCCCCAGAACCAATACTGGTTGCGTTTCCGCCAAATCCCGCCCCAAACACCACTGCCCACCACAATGCATTGACATTGACTCCTGTAGCTGCCATGCTGGTGAGCAGTGTAATCATGGCGATCGTAACGGGCACATTGTCCACCAATGCAGATAAAGCTGCAACTACCCAGATGATCACCACTCCCAATAGTCTCGGGTTTGAATCACCTAATCCCGAAAGGGCTTCAGCGATAGGTCCAAATACGCCAGTTGCCTCCAATCCACCCACCATCACAAACAAACCGACAAAGAATAGGAGCACTGGCCAATCAACTCGCAGGAGCACCTCGTGGATATTCGGGCGAATCCATACCAGAACAGCTGCTGCACCGCAAAGGGCAATCAATTCCGAACTGATATTCAAAGGTCTCTGAAAAATAAAAAGTAAAACCACAATCACCAATACGATCAGGACCCTAATTGCGGTTGTTGGATCTTCAAACGCTTCTTTTGCATCCAATTTCATGACTAATTCTGGGTTGGTGGGACCTTTTGAAAGCTCTTTTGAAAACAAGAAACGGAGCATTAATAGGGTTACCAGCGCGGCAACGAGCACAACCGGCATGGAATGTGTCAGGAAATTGGTGAAACTATAGCCAGACGCTGCAGCCACGAGAACGCTGGCAGGATCACCAACCGAGGTGCCCACATCAGCCGTATCTGAAAGCAAGGCTTGCGCCATTAATATGGGTATTGGATTTATTGCCAGAAGGTCTGCAATCAGGATCGTGATTGGCCCAACAAGCACAACGGTGGTTATATTATTAAAAAACAGGGAAACAAGCGCCGTCCCTGCTCCCAGCAACAATAACAATCGCCAGGGGTCTCCGCGTGAAAAATGACCCGCTTTGATCGCTGCAAATTGAAAAAAACCGGTTGGTTCGAGGATCGAGACCAGGATCATCATGCCCAACAACAGGCCAAGCGCTTCGAATTCGATCGACTCAAACGCTTGCTCCTGAGAATAAAACCCGAGGCTGATCCCAACTGCGACCATCGCTGCTGCCCCGGCCAGGGCAGCAATCGTATGATTCAGCTTATCCGATAATATTAATCCCAGTGTTCCTAGAACGATCAGGGAGGCTACAAGAATGTCCATTGATGATCATCTCAGCCAACATTATTGGAATTTAACCAATTCGACAGAAATGCTCGACCGATGTCAACCCGTGAGGCAATTCCAACCAGCTTCCCATCTTCTACCACTGGCAGGTCCCGTATTTTGTATTTGTGCATGAAAGAAAGGGCTCGGATCAGTTCACAATCATTCTCAACTGATATAGGTTCCTCCATGATATCGGCCACTGTCAGGCGCTCGGCCATTTCCATATTCTCCCGGGAGAGAGTTCCGAGATCTCCGTAATCCTTAATGAAACTGATGTTAGACAGGAGGGAGATAAAATCAGGTAGAAAGATTTGGATGATATTATCCATCGTGGTTACGCCAACCAGCTCAGAGTCCTTAAGAATCACGGGCAAAGTTCCTATGTGCTTCTCTGCCATCAGAGCTGCAGCAGATTTAACCGTCATTTCTGGATAACCGGAGATCACCCTGTGTTTCATACAATCACTGATGCAATATTTTTTTACCATGTGAACCCTCAATCCTAAACTCCGAGTCGCCTACTAGAAGTTTAGGTTGGTTTATTGGAAAAGTCAATTTTTAGTGCGTCACTTACACCTAAATCCATTGATGAGATCAGGATCTTGCCAGGATCTGTTTGATCCCAATGGAACTGTATTCATCAACGGATGGTAAAATCTCTTTGACCGGTCCAGTGGAGATAAAGGATGAAATTGATCATTGCCATCACCAGGGATGAGGACAGTGAAGATATTATTAAAAATCTGATCCGAGAAGGCTTTCGAGTCACGCGCATCGCCTCGACCGGGGGATTTCTGCGACGGGGTATGACAACATTGATGATCGGTGTAGAAGATGAAGAAGTTGATCTTGCGATCACAAATCTAAAGGACAAATGCAGGCCCGTTCCCGAAAACAATGAACGCTGCACAACCATATTTGTGCTAAATGTCACCGAATTTACACAGGTTTAACTAAGCTTCACCTGGATTCACAAAATCATCGATTTGGGATGCAAAGCGAGAAATCTAACCCCCTTTTGATCCCCTGAAATTCAAACCTAACTCAAAACTGCAAACCAACCACCTGATCTACCCATGGGGATGATATAATGCTTGAAATCCTTAACCTAAGGTGAATTTCCCCATTAATATCAGGCAAGTCCTTTCCAGGTTCGAGACTGGTGATCCTTATTGCATTTTTCATAGTCCTGGTCTTTTTCTTTACCCTGGTCTCTAAACGCATTGAGCAGACCATACTGACCGCACCGATATTGTTTACACTGGCGGGGATGGGGGTTTATTTCATATCACCCGCGGTAGCTGAGATGGAAATTCATAGTGAAACCATCTTGCTGATCGCAGAATTAACCCTTGCCCTGCTGCTGTTCACGGACGCCGCGCACATTGAGCTGGGAAAACTGATCAAACAGACGGTGCTACCAGAAAGGTTGCTGGCGATCGGTATGCCATTGACCATACTGGCAGGTACAGTCGTTGCTGCATTATTATTTGATGGTATTTCCATCTGGGAGGCTGCGCTCCTGGCAGTAATCCTGGCTCCAACTGATGCAAGTTTGGGGGAGGTGGTGGTAAAGAGTCGCTTGGTGCCCGATCGCATCCGCCAGGCTCTCAACGTGGAGGCGGGGCTCAATGATGGCTTATCCATGCCTTTCTTTACTCTATTTGCCGCCTTGGCTGTTGCAACCGACTCTCTATTTTCTGGGGATTGGCTGCTCTACACAGCTGCGCAAATCTTTTTTGGGCTGCTGGTCGGGATTGCGATCGGCTGGATTGGTGGTTGGCTGATCGGTGAAGCTGGTAGTCATGGGTGGATTGAAAAACCCCTCATGCAGTTAGGACTGCTCTCATTGGCATTGATGTGTTATTTTAGTGCAGGGCTGATTGGCGGCAATGGATTCATCGCCGCGTTCGTTGGAGGGTTATTGGTCAAGCGCGGCTTCGAAGATGCCCACTACCATGCAAGCGAGTTCAGTGAAGCCTGGGGTGAGCTCTTGAATTTTTTTGTCTTTTTCATCTTCGGCATAATCGTGGTGGAATTTATCCCGATGTTCGACAGCACCACCCTCATTTTTGCTGTGCTCAGCCTGACTGTCGTCCGGATGGTGCCCGTGGCTGTGGCTATGCTGAGAGCACAACTCGCACCTGCTTCGATTCTTTTCATGGGTTGGTTCGGTCCCCGTGGACTCGCGTCGATAGTCCTGGGTTTGATCTTCATAGAAGGCGAGCTGCACCTTAACGCTGAAAGTAACATCATTAGTGCCATAGTTGCGACGATTCTGCTGAGCATATTTGTCCATGGCATGAGCGCTTTACCCGGGATCAAATGGTACACAAAACAGATTAAAAACTTAGATAAGGACGCCCCCGAGCTGCAAGAGGCCATACCTGTCTCCCCGGGCGGAGATTTTTAACCCCACCGTGCTTCTGCTTACTCTCCTCATCAATGTATCACTGATAAACTAAATACCAGCTCCCCTCAAAGTGGCAAGGCCATGGTTATGGAAGGCACACACCAATTTTCCGATCCTTGCAATTACGGGAAATTTACCTTCTAATCGTTATCGGTGGTGAAAAAACCTGTGAAACCTCATAGCTTCTGCACTGGTTGGCGGAGTATTGTTTTTAGCTTTTCCGGGGCTACCCGGCGGGGATCCCCAAGATATATTTCGTGGTGTTTACCATTCTCAATATAGCCATATTCAGGGAGGAAATCCCGGTGCAGTTTCATCAATACCGGCCCTTCATCATCGTACGAGCCGACATGCATGATCTGCACACACTCTCCTTCTTGGTAGCGCTCCAGGCGTACTTTGCCCAATGCAACAGGATTTTTCCCCTCGTGAACCTGCTCTATTGCTTCCGCAAACATCTCGCTGGAGATCCACTCGGGAGACATGATCATCATCGTCCAATCCCACTGTGATTTATCACGGGCCGAAGTGAAAGTCTCCATGTCATCAGCCCACCATAAACCCTCCAGGGGTGGTACTACATAATCCTTCCCCAGCTGCTTCTTGCTCATAAACTTTAACTTATAAGCCACAGCATATAGTACCTCGAGCGCATCCTGATATTCCTGGGCAGCATTAGGATCCCCATGACCATCCAGCATCAAGAACTGCATATCCGGCACTTCCACGATCACAAATTTTTTTGGGGGGTTATATAATTCTCTGAGCTCTTTTTTGAAATCTATTTTAGACACTTCCTGCCTCCACTTCCTGGATAAAATTTTCCACCCAATCGAGTTCCGCCTGCGCTAGAATCCGGCTGTATTCAAACATGGCTTCTACAAAGTATGGTAGAGGGCGCTGTTCCTCTACTTGTTCCAAGAGGTGATCCAGGCGTGTATTAATCTGATTCGCATACGATTTCAAAGCCGACAACACCTGCTCCCGAGGAAGGATGGGGTAGTTCGATAAGCCCAACAAAAAAGGAACAGAACCAGATTGCGGTGTCGACAACGCTGCCAGCGCTCCTTCGATCTGGACCTCTTTGCCGCGCTGGGTGATTTTGAAAACTTTACGCGCGGGTCCTTTTCCCTCCGGCTCTTGGAGCTGGCTATGGATCAGGCCATCTTTCTCCAGCTTATTCAGCAGGTAATAGATGGATGAAAAGCCGATCTC